>NZ_JBEZEA010000005.1:0-554 GCF_040648635.1 Micromonospora sp. NPDC049114
TTACATTCCGAACCCGGAAGCTAAGCCCTCCAGCGCCGATGGTACTGCACTCGTGAGGGTGTGGGAGAGTAGGACACCGCCGGACAATCTTCCAGTCGAGGGCCGCCCCATCCGGGTCGGCCCTCGACTGCGTAGCGCCATTGGTGGCGCAATCAGGAAGGATGTACCTGTGAGTTCAGGACCGCAGGGCGGAGATCGTCCCCGTCGTTCCGAAGACCGCACCGACGGCCCGGCTGGACGCGACCGTGGTGCGCGCCGCGACGACCGCCCCCCGTACCGGGGAGATCGGGACAACGCCGGCGGCGCCCGGGGCGGATATGCCGGCGGTCGTGACGGCGGTTCCCGTGGTGGCGACCGCGATGGATCGCGTTCGGGTGCCCCGCGTGAGGGTGGTTTCCGTGGCGGCGACCGCGAGGGTGGCTTCCGCGGTGGTGACCGTCGTGAGGGTGGTTTCCGCGGTGGTGACCGCGATGGATCGCGTTCCGGTGCCCCGCGTGAGGGTGGTTTCCGCGGTGGCGACCGTGACGGTGGTTTCCGTGGCGGTGACCGTCGTG
>NZ_JBEZEA010000005.1:652-386039 GCF_040648635.1 Micromonospora sp. NPDC049114
AGAGGGCGGCTACCAGGGTGGCGGTGACCGTGGCCGTTCCGGTCCGCCGCGTGAGGGTGGTTTCCGCGGGGGTGACCGCGAGGGTGGTTTCCGTGGTGGTGACCGTCGTGAAGGCGGTTTCCGTGGTGGTGACCGCGATGGATCGCGTTCCGGTGCCCCGCGTGAGGGTGGCTTCCGCGGCGGTGACCGCGAGGGTGGTTTCCGTGGTGGCGACCGTCGTGAGGGCGGCTACCAGGGTGGCGGTGACCGTGGCCGTTCCGGTCCGCCGCGTGAGGGTGGTTTCCGCGGGGGTGACCGCGAGGGTGGTTTCCGTGGCGGTGACCGTCGTGAAGGCGGCTTCCGTGGTGGCGATCGCGATGGATCGCGTTCCAGCGCCCCGCGTGAGGGTGGCTTCCGCGGTGGCGACCGTGACGGTGGTTTCCGTGGCGGTGACCGTCGCGAGGGTGGTTTCCGTGGCGGGGACCGCGATGGGTCGCGTTCGGGTGCCCCGCGTGAGGGCGGTTTCCGTGGTGGCGACCGTCGTGAAGGCGGCTTCCGTGGTGGCGATCGCGATGGATCGCGTTCCAGCGCCCCGCGTGAGGGCGGCTTCCGTGGTGGTGACCGCGAGGGTGGTTTCCGTGGTGGCGATCGTCGTGAGGGCGGCTACCAGGGTGGCGCCCGCACTGGTGCGCCGCGTGAGGGTGGCTTCCGTGGTGGGGACCGCGATGGATCGCGTTCCGGTGCCCCGCGTGAGGGTGGCTTCCGCAGCGGCGATCGCGAGGGTGGTTTCCGTGGCGGTGACCGTCGCGAGGGTGGCGGCTTCCGTGGCGGTGACCGCGAGGGTGGCTTCCGTGGCGGTGACCGTCGTGAAGGCGGCTACCAGGGTGGCGCCCGCACTGGTGCGCCGCGCGAGGGCGGCTTCCGTGGTGGCGACCGCGATGGATCGCGCTCCGGCGCCCCGCGCGAGGGCGGCTTCCGCGGCGGCGACCGTGACGGTGGCTTCCGCGGCGGCGACCGCGAGGGTGGCTTCCGTGGCGGCGACCGTCGTGAAGGCGGCTTCCGGGGCGGTGAGCGGGACGGCTCCCGTGCGCCGCGTGAGGAAGGTTTCCGTGGTGGCGACCGTCGTGAGGGCGGCTACCAGGGTGGCGGCGACCGTGGCCGTTCCGGCCCGCCCCGCGAGGGTGGCTTCCGCGGTGGCGATCGCGAGGGCTTCCGGGGCGGCGACCGTGGTGGCTCCCGCCCGGGTGCGCCCCGGGACGGCGGGCGCGAGGGCGGCTTCCGGGGAGGTGACCGTCGTGAGGGCGGCTACCAGGGAGGCGACCGTCGTGAGGGCGGCTTCCGCGGTGGTGACCGTCGTGAGGGCGGCGCGTCCCGTGAGGGTGGCTTCCGCGGTGGCGACCGTGACGGTGGGTTCCGGGCCGACGAGCGGCCGCGTCGCGAGGGCGACTTCCGGCGCGACGACCGTGGCGCGGGACCGGAGTCGTCCGAGAATGGGCGCACGCTGGCTCCGGTGCTGCCGGACGACATCGCCGCGACCGACCTCGACAAGGACGTCCGTGCCGAGCTGCTCTCGCTGAACAAGCCGGTCGCCGAGACCGTGGCCCGACACCTGGTCGCCACCGGTCAGCTGATCGACGAGGACCCGGCCGAGGCGTTGGCGCACGCGCTGGCGGCCCGACGGCTCGCGTCGCGTATCTCCGCCGTCCGTGAGGCGGTCGGCCTGGCCGCGTACCACGCGGGGGAGTGGCAGACGGCGATCGCCGAGCTGCGGACGTACCACCGGATGACCGGTCTGCAGAGTCACCTGGCCGTGCTCGCCGACTGCGAGCGCGCCCTGGGCCGGCCGGAGCGGGCCATCGACCTGTTCCGCGGCGCCGACCAGGCGAAGCTGGACCAGGCCGTCGCGATCGAGCTGCTGATCGTCGCGGCCGGGGCACGGGGCGACCTTGGCCAGAAGGACGCCGCTGTCGCGATGCTCCAGGTGCCGGACCTCACCAGCGAGGCGACGGTGCCGTGGACGGCGCGACTGCGGTACGCGTACGCCGACGCGCTGCTCGCGGTGGGCCGACGTGAGGAGGCCCGCGAGTGGTTCTCCCGCGCCGCCGACGTGGACACCGAGGGCGAGACCGACGCCGCGGAGCGGTTGCTGGAACTCGACGGCGTCGTCATCGAGGGAGATGACGAGGACGAGGCCGAGGAGATCGCCTCGGGCCCGGGTGCGCCCGGCTCGGTGCCGGCCCAGCCGGATACCGACCTGACCGCGGGCGACGCCCGCGACCGGGACGCCGACGACTCCGACACGTCCGACCGCGAGACCGACGCCGGGGCCATCCTCGACGAGGGCGACGACGAGTTCGACGACGAAGACGAAGACTTCGACGACGACGACGACGACGACGACGAGGACGACGAGGACGACGAGGACTTCGACGACGACGAGGAGGACGGCGTCGTCGGCCGCTCGGGCGACCGTGCGGACGTCGACGGCGAGGACGAGGACCGCCACCCGGACGCGAGCGGTACCTCCTCGGCAACCGCCACTGACTCGGCCACGCCGGCCAGCGATGCCCGTGCAGATGACACGGTCGACGGCGACGGCACCGCCCCCACCCGGGGTGACGAGCCGGAGGCGACGCAGCGGTGAGCGCGGACGCCGGGAAGCGGCTGATCGACGGGTACACCCTGGTGGTCTTCGACCTGGACGGGGTGATCTACCTGATCGACCGGCCGATTCCCGGCGCGGTCGACGCGGTGGCGCGGCTGCACGCCGAGGGGCGGGCGGTGGCGTACGCCACCAACAACGCCTCACGTCGTTCCAGCGACGTCGCCGATCTGCTGACCGGGATGGGCGTGCCGGCGCGGCCGGAGGAGGTGCTCACCTCCGCCGCCGCCTCGGCCGAGCTGCTGCGGGAGCGGCTGCCGGCCGGAGCGCCGGTGCTGGTGGTCGGCGCGGAGGCGCTGCGCGCCGAGCTGCGCGCGGTCGGGCTGACCCCGGTCAGCCGTGCCGACGAGAAGCCGGCGGCGGTGGTGCAGGGCTACGGTCCGCAGGTCGGCTGGGCCGAGCTGGCCGAGGCGTCGGTTGCCGTACGGGCCGGGGCGATGTGGGTCGCCACCAACACCGACCGGACGCTGCCCAGCGCCCGAGGCCCGCTGCCGGGCAACGGATCGCTGGTCGCGGTGCTGCGCACCGCGTTGGAGCGGGACCCGGACCTGGTGGTCGGCAAGCCGGAGTCGGCGCTGTTCGAGACCGCCGCCCGGCGCGGCGACGGCGGCCGGGCCCTGGTCGTCGGGGACCGGTTGGACACCGACATCGAGGGCGCCCGCCGCGCGGGACTGGACAGCCTGCTCGTGCTCACCGGCGTCAGCGGCGTACCCGAGCTGCTCGCTGCCGAGCCACGACGGCGGCCCACGTACGTCGCGCGGGACCTGGCGGGGCTCTTCGAGCCGGCGGCGGCCGTGCAGGTCCCCGGCTCGACGGACGCCGGCGGTTGGTCCGTCACGGACCGCGACGGGAGACTGGAACTGGCCGGCGCCGGCCGGGATCTGGACGCCCTCGCCGCGCTCTGCGCGGCGGCGTGGTCGGCTTCGGAGCTGCCGGCGATCCGCCCGGTGGGCCCGGACGCGGCTGCTGCGCTGGAGAGCTTCGGGGTGTCCGCCGACGGGTGAGGCCGCCGAGCGCGCTCGTCAGAGCAGCTTGCGCAGCTTCATCAGGTCGAACGGGTTGGCCTTGATCGACACCCGGCGGGACGTGACCGCCCTGGTGACGTCCAGGTCACCGCGGACCAGGGCGAGCAGATCGTCGCTGGACGTGCTCAAGGCGATCTTGGCCTTCGGGTCGTCACCGTCGGTCAGCTCGACCAGCCGGCCACCGCTGATCTTGCCGTGGAACGCCGTGTCCAGGTCGGTGATCCGGCAGGCCAACGTCCGTTCCAGGTCGATCCGTTCGCGGACCGTCTCGGCGTTGCGGTCCAACCGGGCGGCCAGCTCCTGCAACGCCTGCCGGCACTCGTCCACGCTGGCCACATCTCCCCCTCGCCGATCGCCACGCCGTCCCCGGCACCGTACCGCACGAGACAGTCCGGGGTGCCCGGTAGCGTGACACCTGCAGACCCCGCCCCATGGAAGGACTCAGGCATGCAGGACGCGTGGCGCGCATACCTCGAACTGGCCATGGGCCTGGCGGAGGCGCCCCGGAAGAAGGCCCAGGACGCCGTGCGTCGCCTCGTCGGCTCGGGCGGCGCGACCGCCGCCCAGCTGCAGGCCCTCGGCGAGGAGCTGGTCACCACCGGCGCCGCCAACCGGGAGGCGCTGACCAAGCTGGTCCGCTTCGAGGTCGACCGGGCCCTCGGCGCGGTCGGTCTGGCCACCGCCGACGAGGTGGCCGAGCTGACCCGACGCGTACGCGACCTGGAACGGCAGCTGCGCGAGGCGCGCGCCACCGAGTCGTCCGTGGCGCAGCCCGCCCCGCAGCCGTCCCCCGGTCCCGCCCCGCAGCCGGCGGCCGAGCCCGCCCCGCAGGCCGGTCCGAGCGGCGCGGCGCAGCCCGACAGCGGCCCGATGCCGTCGGACGGCCCCGCCGGAGCGCCCGTCTCCGCGCCGGTGGCCAAGAAGGCCGTCGCGAAGAAGGCGCTGGCCAAGAAGGCTGTCGCGAAGAAGGCGATCGTGAAGAAGCCGCCCGCGACGATCAGCCGTACCGGGGACGACACCCCGACGCCGGTCGTGCCGGACGACACCCCGACACCTGCTGTCATGCCGGCGAAGAAGGCCGTCCGTAAGCGCCGCCCGGACGGTGACTCGTGAGCGACGCCGCGCGTCCGGGCCCGCCGCCCGGCATCCGCCCCGGCCCGCCGGGAGGCTTCCGGCCCGGCCCGCCGCCGACCGGGTCGTTCGCCGCCCGGCCCGGCCCGCCGGTGGGCACCCGCCCCGGCCCACCGTCCGACGGCCTCGACGTCGGCGACGACACGGCCCGCCACCCGGCGGTGGACGCGGCAGTGCGGGCCATGGACAACGCGGCGACGCTCGCCCCGGCCGACCAGATCGCGCAGTACGAGGCGGCCTACGAGACGCTGCGCGAAACGCTCGCCACCATCGACCAGACCTGACCACTGCGACCAGCCCGACAGACCGGAGAACCACCCCATGGCACGTCGCAACCGGCTGGACGCCGAACTCGTCCGCCGCGGGCTGGCCCGCTCGCGTGAGCAGGCCGCCGCGCTGGTCGAGGCCGGCCGGGTCCAGCTGCGCGGAGTGCCCGCGCGCAAGGCCGCCGCGATGGTCGACCCCGCCGATCCGCTGCTGGTCACCGGCGCTGACCCGACCGAGGAGTACGTTTCGCGGGGCGGGCACAAACTCGCCGGGGCGCTGGCCGCGTTCGGCCGCGCAGGGCTGCGCGTCGCCGGGCGGCGCTGCCTGGACGCCGGCGCGTCGACCGGAGGCTTCACCGACGTGCTGCTGCGCGCCGACGCCGCCGAGGTGGTGGCCGTTGACGTCGGCTACGGGCAGCTCGCCTGGTCGCTGCGCACCAACGAGCGCGTCCGCGTCCTGGAACGCACCAACGTCCGTACCCTCGTCGCGGACGCGATCGGCGGGCCGGTCGATCTGACGGTCGCCGACCTGTCGTTCATCTCGTTGCGGTTGGTGCTGCCGGCCCTGGCCGGCTGCACCCGCGACGACGGCGACCTGGCGCTGATGGTGAAGCCGCAGTTCGAGGTGGGCAAGGAGCGGGTCGGCGCCGGCGGCGTCGTGCGCGACCCGGCGCTGCGCGCCGAGGCGGTGCTCGACGTGGCTGCCGCGGCGGCTCAGCTCGGCCTCGGTCTGGCCGACGTGGCGGCCAGCCCGCTGCCCGGTCCCAGCGGCAACGTCGAGTTCTTCGTATGGTTGCGCCGGGGCGCACCACCGGCCGACCCGCAGCGCGTGCGGGCCGTGGTGGAGGCCGGGCCGAACGGCCCGACGACGGCCGGCGACGTGCCGGGCGTGGCGGCGGAGGAGGTCGCAGGGTGAACGCGTACAGCGAGCGGCACACGACGGCCGACGGCCGTGCCGGTGCGGCGATGGCGGCGTGCCGTCCGACGGCGGACGGGCGGGCGCTCCGATGAGCCGCACGGCGCTGCTGGTGACCCACACCGGCCGTCGACGCAGCACCGAGCACGCCAGGTCGGTCGCGGCCGACCTCATCGCCGCGGGCTTCGAGGTGCGGGTGGTCGCCGAGGAGGCCGAGGATCTCGACCTGCCCGGGACGGTTCCGGTCACCGGCCCGGAGGCCGCCGACGGCGCCGAGATCGTCTTCGCGCTCGGTGGGGACGGCACCTTCCTGCGCGCGGCCGAGCTGGCCCGCCCGGCGAAGGCGCCGCTGCTCGGCATCAACCTCGGCAAGGTGGGCTTCCTCGCCGAGGCGGAGATCAACGATCTGGACACCGCGGTCCGGGACGTCGTCGAGCGCAACTACACAGTGCACGAGCGGCTCACGCTCGACGTCACTGCCGAGTTCGACGGTGGCCCGACCATCGAGTCCTGGGCGCTCAACGAGATCAGCGTCGAGAAGGGGGAGCGGGCGCAGATGCTCGAACTCCTCGTCGACGTGGACGGCCGCCCGCTGTCCCGTTACGGGTGCGACGGGGTGGTCTGCGCCACCCCCACCGGCTCCACCGCCTACGCGTTCTCCGGCGGCGGTCCGGTGGTCTGGCCGGAGGTGGAGGCCCTGCTGCTGGTGCCGATCAGCGCGCACGCGTTGTTCAGCCGGCCCCTGGTCACCGCGCCCACGTCGACGTTCGTCATCACCGTCGACCCGTTCACCACCCTCGCCGTGCTCGCCTGCGACGGCAGGCGGGTCTACGACCTGCCGCCGGGCGCCCGGGTGACGGTGCGTCGCGGCGCCCTGCCGGTACGCATCGTCCGGCTGCGCGCCCGTCCGTTCACCGACCGGCTGGTCGCCAAGTTCGGTCTGCCCGTGCACGGTTGGCGGGGCAGCCGCCGGTAAGTGACGGTGACGCACACCGTCGGTGTCCGGCGGGTGTCCACCTGACGACATGTCGCCGCTGCGGCGGCGCAAGGCTAGTGACCTGGTTGTGTGCTGCGTCGCAGACTCCGATCGGTCCTCATCTACGGATGGCGGGCCCACCGGAGTTAAGGAGCACATCGCATGCACTGGTCCCCCCGCTGGCTCAGCGCCGGCGCGGTCGGCGTACTGGTGGTCGGCCTCGCCGCACCGGCGTCCGCCGAGCCGCCCGCCCGGCCCACCGGCCCGAGCCTGGGCACGTCCGCCCCGGGCGCCGCGCCCGTCCGCATCACCCTCATCACCGGCGACCAGGTCGAGCTGGCGCCGGCCGCGCCGGGCCGGGTCGCCGCCACCGTACGCCCGGGACCCGGGCGTGAGCGGGTCATCTTCCAGACGCTGGAGGTCGACGGCGGGCTGCGGGTGCTGCCCAGCGACGCCCTGCCCTACGTCTCCAGCGGCGTCCTCGACGCCAACCTGTTCGACGTGCAGGAGTTGGCCGCCGACGGCTACGGCGACGCCGCACAGGGCGCGCTGCCGCTGATCGTGCGCTACCAGGAGCCGGCCGCCGGCCGGGTCCGGCCGCTCGGCGGCGTCACCGACGCCCGCCCCCTGGAGAGCATCAACGGCGCCGCGTTGCGGGTCGGCAAGGCCGACCTCGGTGGCCTGTGGAGCACCCTCGCCGGGACACCGGCGAGCCGGACCACGGCCGACGCGCCCCGACTGGGCGGCGGTGTCGCGCACGTCTGGCTGGACGGGCGGGTGCACCCGACGCTGGAGCACAGCGTCCCGCAGATCGGCGCCCCGACGGCCTGGGCGGCCGGGCGCGACGGCAGCGGCGTGAAGGTGGCAGTGCTCGACACCGGCGTCGATGCCACCCACCCCGACCTGGCCGGACGGATCGCCGAGGCGCGGGACTTCTCCGGCAGCGGCAGCGCCCGCGACGGCCACGGCCACGGCACGCACGTCGCGGCCACCATCGCGGGCAGCGGCGACGCGTCGGCGGGTCTGCGCAAGGGCGTCGCGCCCGGCGCGCGACTGCTGGTCGGCAAGG
Source organism: Micromonospora sp. NPDC049114 (assembly GCF_040648635.1). NCBI lineage: Bacteria > Bacillati > Actinomycetota > Actinomycetes > Micromonosporales > Micromonosporaceae > Micromonospora > Micromonospora sp. NPDC049114. The sequence goes on from NZ_JBEZEA010000005.1 coordinate 8,677, forward strand.
TGCTCGACGACGGCGGCTCGGGCTACGACTCGGCCATCATCGCCGGCATGGAGTGGGCCGCCCACTCCGGGGCGAAGGTCGTCAGCATGAGCCTCGGCGGCGACCCGACCGACGGCACCGACCCGATGAGCCAGGCGGTGAACGACCTGACCGCCGAGACCGGCGCGCTCTTCGTGGTCGCCGCCGGCAACGCGGGTGCGGCGCGTACCGTCGGCACGCCGGGCGCGGCAGCGGCGGCGCTCACCGTCGGCGCGGTGGACCGCGACGACAACCTGGCCGAGTTCTCCAGCCGCGGGCCGCGCCTGGGCGACAACGGCCTGAAGCCCGAGATCACCGCGCCGGGCGTCGGCATCGTCGCCGCGCGGGCCGCCGGCACCACGATGGGTACGCCGGTGGGCGACGCCTACACGACCGCGTCCGGCACCTCGATGGCCACCCCGCACGTGGCGGGCGCGGCGGCGATCCTCGCGCAGGACCACCCGGACTGGTCCGCGGGCAAGCTCAAGGACGCGCTTGTCAGCACCACGAAGGCGAACCCGGCGCTCACCGTCTTCGAGCAGGGCGGCGGTCGGGTCGACGTGGCGCGGGCGCTCACGCAGCGGGTGTACGCCTCGGCCACCGCCGACTTCGGCCGGATCTCCACAGGTGCTGCGGCGGTCGAGCGGACCGTGACGTACACCAATGAGACGACTACCGCGCAGACCCTGCGGCTGGCCCTGGACCTGCGCAACCTGGACAGCGGTGCGGCCGAGACCGACGGGGTCGCCGTCGGCTCCGGCGAGGTGACGGTGCCGGCGGGCGGCAGCGTGACCGTGCCGCTGCGCGCCGACCCGGCGAAGCTGGCCCGGGGCCCGCACGGCGGTTGGCTTGTCGCTACCGGCGCGGACGGTGTCGCCGTACGCACGCCTGTCGGGCTCACCGTCAGCGGCCCGGTTCACCACGTCACCGTGAAGGTGCTGGACATGCAGGGTCAGCTGACCCTCTCGCCCGGGTTGACCCTCTTCGGTGAGCACACCGAGTCCGACTTCTGGGGCTGGTGGCCGGGCGAGGGCACCCTGCAGGTCGAGGAGGGCACGTACCTGCTGACCGCGCTGGTCGAGCACGGCGCCCCGCTCGACGAGCAGCTGACCGAGGCCGTCGAGCCGGAGCTGACCGTCGACCGGGACCTGACCGTGGTGCTCGACGCCCGCAAGGGCACGCCCGTGCGGATCGAGACGCCGAAGCCCAGCGAGCAGCGGGCCACGCTCAGCTACTACGTGCACCGGGTGTTGGGCAACGGCCGGCAGATCGACCACGGCGTCATGGCGTACAGCACGATCCAGCAGGTCAACGTCACGCCGACCCGCCCGGTACGCCAGGGCGAGTTCGAGTTCGCCTCCCGCTGGCAGCTCGTCGCGCCCATGGTGGACGCCACGGTCAGCGGGGTGTCCGGCCCGTCGGACATCAACCTGCTGGGCACGTCGCCGGCGCCGACCGGTCGACGGAAGCTGCCCCTGGTCTGGGCCGGCACCGGAACCCCTGCCGAGCTAGCCCGGGTGCGGGGCGCGGCGGCGCTGCTCGCCGCCGACCCGGACCGTAACGAGGATGAGCAGGTGGCCGCCGCGGCGGCGGCCGGCGCCGCGGTGGTGCTGATCGTCCGACCCGAGGACCGGACCGCGTGGACGGTCTGGCGGCCGGCAGGCGAGCGGCTGCCGATCCCGGCGATGGTCGTCGCGTACGACGACGGGCAGCGGCTGATCGCGGCGGCGCGCAAGGGCCGGGCGACCCTGGACCTGACGCTGAGGGTGGACAGCCCGTACCTGTACGACGTGTGGCAGGTGTCCAAGGGCCGGGTGCCGGAGCGGATCGTGCACACGGTGACCGCGAAGAACACCGCCGAGGTGACCGCCAGCTACGGCGACACGGGCGCGGGCTGGGCCACCGAGGAGCGGTTCGGCTGGCGTCCGTGGCAGGAGTACTCCTGGAACGACGACCAGCGCCTGGTCCGCAACGGGACCACCCGGCAGGAGTTCGTCAGCGCCGGGGACAACTGGTGGCAGCACCGGGTGCTGCACAAGGAGATGTTCATGCAGTGGGGGCAGGTGACCGGTGGGCTGACCCAGGAGCCCCGGCGGTACGCCGCCGACGACCGGGTGACCGAGACCTGGCACGCCCCGGTGGTCCGTCCGGCCGTGCCGGCCAGCGGAGCGCCGGTGCCCACCCGGGCGGGCGACAGCCTGGACGTGCGGATGCCCGAGTTCGTCGACGCCGACGGGCACTACAGCGTGGCCGGCAACAGTGAGGAGGCGGACACCGTCCAGGCTCGCCTCAGCCGCGACGGTCGGCAGATCGCCGACCTGTCCGGCGGTTGGACGCCGGTACCGACCACCGCCGGGGCGGCCCGCTACCGCCTCGACGTGACGACGCGGCGGGCCTCGGACCAGTGGCGCTACGCCACCCGCACCGACACGTCGTGGCAGTTCACCTCGGCCCGCCCGGCGGGCGACGCGGCCGTGCCGCTGTCGCTGCTGCAGGTGGACTACTGGGTGCCGGCCGACCTGCTCAGCACCGTACCCGCCAACCGGCCGCACCAGCTGGGGCTGACCCTGCGCCAGCCGACCGGAGTCGCCGCGCCGACCGGCACCAGCCTGACGGTGCAGGTCTCCTTCGACGAGGGCGTCACCTGGCGGCCCGCGCCGACGCGAGGGTCGGGTACCCGCTGGACCGCCACCGTGCCGGCCGGGCGCGGAACCGTGTCGCTGCGGGTGCACGCCACCGACCGGGCCGGGAACTCCGTCGACCAGACGGTGCTGCGGGCGTACGGCCTGCGCTGACTCCGCGCGTGTCCGGCAGGGCCCGCCGTCGCTTTCCGACGGCGGGCCCTGCCGCGTTCAGAGCCAGCCGCGCCGGGCGACCTGGAACGCCAACCCGGGTCGGGTGTCCACGCCGGCGGCGTCCATCAGCTCGGCGAGGCGGCGCTGCACCGTCCGGCGGCTCACCCCGAGCTGGGAGGCGATGGACTTGTCCGGTACGCCGGCCACGAACAGCGACAGCAGCCGGGCCTCGTCGGCGTCGGGCCGGTAGCCGTCGACCGGACGGTCGTCGGCCTCGTCGCGCCGGCCCTCGGTGGCGGCGAGCGGGTCGTCGAGTCGCAGTCGGGTGGCCACCCGCCAGTGGCTCTCGAAGAGGGCCAGCAGCGCGTCGAGCAGCTGGCTGCGGCCGATCACCGCGGCACTCGGCTCGCCGCCGTCCCGGTCGGGCACCAGCGGACAGATGGCGGTACGCGCGTCCACGATGGCCAGTCGGACGGGCAGCCGGTCCAGCACGCGGGCCTGCTCGCCCGCGGCCACCCCCTTGGCCAGGTCGGCCAGTGCGCCCGGTTCGAGCAGCAGGTCCCGTTCGTAGATGGCCCGGTAGCTCACCCCACGGGCCAGCGCGTCGAACTCCTCGACGTTCTCCGGGCCGGCCATGGCGAGGGGGTTCGCCCGGCAGAACCAGAGCACCTCGTTGCGGGCCGAGTTCTGCAGGTCGCGCAGCCGGTCCCGCAGCACCCGACCGCCCCGGATCACCTCGACCAGGTGGTCCACGTGGTGGCGGCGCAGCCCGGAGCGGTACTCCTCGGCCAGTTGGGTGACCCGGCGCCGGGCCGCCTCCAGGTCCTCCTGGCGGCGCAGCAGCGTCGCGCCGAGGGCGACGTCCGGGGCGGTCGGGCGCAGCGGGGCGTCCGGGTCGTTGTCGGTGGGCTGCACCAGCCCCTTGGCCCGCAGCGCCTCGACCTGCTCGACGACCTGCGCCCGGGGGCGTCGCAGCCGGCGGACCAGTTCGTCGACACGGGCCGTGGTGAGCTGGAGCAGGCAGCGGTAGAGCTCCTCCTCGGCGGGGGTCAGGCCGATCACGTCCAACACGGGGCAAGACTGTACGTCGGTGGGGTGCGGGGCGTGCCGGTGCCCGGTCGTGGGGCCCGTCGGCTGGTCAACTGTCGGCCCTCGCGTCTACTGTCGGGTGCTGTGCTGGAAGAGCTGCGCATCACCGGACTCGGCGTCATCGAGGACACCACGCTGCCGTTGACCGGCGGGATGAACGTCATCACCGGCGAGACCGGTGCCGGCAAGACGATGGTGGTGACCGGCCTCGGCCTGCTCTTCGGCGGCCGGGCCGACGCCGGGCGGGTCCGTGCCCAACCGGGCCGGGCCGTGGTCGAGGGGCGGCTACGCCTGTCCGGCCGGGTCGCCGACGCGGTGCACGCCCGGATCAGCGACGCCGGTGGCGAGCCCGACGAGGACGGCTCGCTGCTGCTCAGCCGCACGGTGACGGTGGAGGGCCGCTCCCGGGCCCACCTCGGTGGCCGGAGCATGCCCGTGTCGATGCTGGGCGAGGTCGGCGAGCAGGCGGTTGCCGTGCACGGCCAGTCCGACCAGTTGCGGCTGCTGCGCCCGGCCGAGCAGCGGGCCGCTCTGGACCGCTTCGCCGGGCCGGCGCACGAGAAGCTGCTCGACGCGCTGCGTGAGGCGTACACCGGGTGGCGGCGGGTGGTCGACGACCTGGCCGACCGGCGGCGCAACGCCCGCGAGCGCAACCAGGAGGCGGACCTGCTGCGGCTGGGCCTCGACGAGATCACCCGCGTCGACCCGCAGCCCGGCGAGGACGACGAGCTGAAGACCGAGGCGCAGCGGTTGGAGCACGCCGAGGGCCTGCGGACTGCCGCGCAGGTGGCCCAGCAGTGCGTGGCGGGCGGCGCGGAGGCGGCCGACGAGACACCGGACGCGGCGGCGCTGCTCGGCACGGCCCGGCGCACCCTGGAGGCGCAGGCCGGCACCGACCCGGCGCTGGGCGAGCTGGCGGCCCGCCTGGAGGAGGCGGCCACGCTGGTCACCGACGTCTCGGCAGAGCTGTCGGCGTACCTGGCGACGCTCGACGCGGACCCGGCCCGGTTGCAGCACGTCTACGAGCGGCGGGCCGCGCTGCGGGCGTTGACCCGCAAGTACGCCGACGACGTCGACGGCGTCATCGCCTGGGCCGACCGGGCCCGCACCCGACTGTCCGACCTGGACACCTCGGACGACCTGCTCGAGGAGTTGGACGCCGAGGGGCAGCGGCTGGCCGGCGAGGTGGCCGACCTGGCCTCCCGGGTGTCGGTGTCCCGGCAGGAGGCCGCGGTCCGCTTCGCCGACCAGGTCACCGTCGAGCTGGCCGGGCTGGCCATGCCGCACGCCCGGATCGAGGTGGTGGTGCTGCCGCGGCCGGCCGGGCGGGCCGAGCCGACGCTGACGATCAACGGCGTCGAGGCGGGTGTCGCGGCGGACGGCGGCGACGAGGTGGAGCTGCGGTTGCTGGCCCACCCGGGAGCGCCGTCGTTGCCGTTGCAGCGCGGCGCCTCCGGCGGCGAGCTGTCCCGGGTGATGCTCGCCATCGAGGTGGTCTTCGCCGGCTCGGGCGGTCCGCCCACGCTGGTCTTCGACGAGGTCGACGCGGGCGTCGGCGGCCAGGCCGCGGTGGAGATCGGCCGCCGGCTGGCCCGGCTGGCCCGCAGCCACCAGGTGTTGGTCGTCACTCACCTGCCGCAGGTGGCCGCGTTCGCCGATCGGCATCTGGTGGTGGCGAAGGACACCGGTGGCGCGGTGACCACCAGCGGGGTGCGGGTCGTGGAGGACACCGAACGCGCCCGTGAGCTGGCCCGGATGCTCGCCGGTTTGCCCGATTCGGATCTGGGTATCGCCCACGCCGAGGAGCTGCTGGCCGTGGCCGCCAAGGAAAGGCGGTTGTGACGCCGCGTATTGTGAGCGCAAGCACACCGGCTTGCGCCGACGTGTGCTTCCCTGGGTAGGCGGCCCTGCTCAGGCATGTCGCGACAGAAAAGCCTGCCTCACATGCCAGGATGGTCACGATGCGTCTACCCACGTTGCGCCGGAACCGAAACGCGGAGCCGGGCAGAGTCCTCGGCACCGCGCGCCTTGATCGCCGGACGAAACGGCTGGTCGGCCGGCTGCGCCCCGGTGACATCGCGGTCATCGACCACGTCGACCTGGACCGGGTGGCGGCCGACTCGTTGGTCGCTGTCGGTGTCGCGGCGGTGCTCAACGCCAAGCCGTCCGTCTCCGGCCGCTATCCCAACCTCGGGCCGGAGGTGCTGATCGCCGCCGGCATCCCGCTCCTGGACGACCTCGGCGAGGGCGTCTTCGAGCGGATCCGCGAGGGCGACCAGGTCCGTATCGAGGGCAACACCGTCTTCGCCGGCGAGGAGCCGGTGGCGCACGGCACCCTGCAGGACGCCGAGTCGGTCGCCAAGGCGATGTCCGACGCCCGGGAGGGGCTGTCGGTGCAGTTGGAGGCGTTCGCCGCCAACACGATGGACTACCTGCGCCAGGAACGCGACCTGCTGCTCGACGGCGTCGGCGTTCCGGACATCCAGACCCAGATCCAGGGTCGGCACTGCCTGATCGTGGTGCGCGGCTACGACTACAAGGCCGACCTGGACGTGCTGCGCCCGTACATCCGGGAGTTCAAGCCGGTGCTGATCGGCGTGGACGGCGGCGCGGACGCGCTGGTCGAGGCCGGGTACACCCCCGACATGATCATCGGTGACATGGATTCGGTCACCGACGACGTGCTGCGCTGCGGCGCCGAGGTGATCGTGCACGCCTACCCCGACGGGCGGGCGCCCGGCCTGCCCCGGGTCAACGGCCTCGGCGTCCCGGCCATCACCTTCCCGGCCGCGGCGACAAGCGAGGACCTGGCGATGCTGCTGGCCGACGAGAAGGGCGCGTCGCTGCTCGTCGCGGTCGGCACCCACGCCACGCTCGTCGAGTTCCTGGACAAGGGGCGCGGCGGGATGGCCTCGACGTTCCTGACCCGGTTGAAGGTCGGGGGCAAGCTGGTCGACGCCAAGGGGGTGAGCCGGCTCTACCGGCAGAGCATCTCCGGGTCGTCGCTGCTGCTGCTGGTGCTCTCGGCGATCGCGGCGATGGCCTCCGCGGTGGCCGTCTCCACCGTCGGGAAGGCGTACCTGGGCGTGGTCGCCGAGTGGTGGGACAATTTCGTGTTCCAGCTGTACCGGCTCTTCTAGTTCCCGACCGATCAAGAGGCTGCAAGCGTGATCAACTTCCGCTACCACGTGGTGTCCCTCACCGCGGTGTTCCTGGCTCTGGCGATCGGTCTGGTGGTCGGCACAGCCGCCCTCAACGGCCCGGTCGCCGACTCGCTCAAGGAGCAGGTCACCGGACTGCGCAAGGACAACCAGCAGTTGCGCCAGCAGGTCAACAGCATGGAGAAGCAGCTCGGTCTGGAGGAGGAGTTCGCCGAGCAGGTGTCCCAGGTCGTCCTCCCGGGCACCCTCACCGGACGCCGGGTGGTGGTGCTCAGCCTCCCCAACGGGCGCGACCACACCGAGGGCGTGCTCAAGAAGCTCCAGCTCGCCGGCGCCACCATCACCGGTCGGGTCGACCTGCAGGACAAGTTCATCAACCCGGACAACAACTCCAACCTGCTGGAGCTGGCCGTCACCGCCGCGCGGCCGACCGCGCAGACCACCGGCCTGCCGGGCAACGGGCACGGCGTGGAGACCTCCAGCGCGCTGCTGGCCAGCGTCCTGCTGGACCGCGCGCAGGGCACCGCGCCGGTCAGCGACGCCGACCGGCGGGCCGTGCTCGCCGCGTACAACAACGCCGGTTACCTGACCACCGACAACAACAAGGTCACCGGACCGGCCGAGGCCGTCGTCGTGGTCAGCGGGCAGCCGTACGTCGACAAGGACTCCGAGAAGCGGGACGAGTCCGTCGTCAAGATCGCCGAGCAGTTCGACCGGACCGGGGCGATCGTGGTGGGCGGCAACGGCTCCGCCGGCGGCAACGTCGTGTCGGTGGTCCGCGGTGACCCGGTGCTGTCGCAGACCATCTCCACGGTCGACAACGCCAACACCGTGCAGGGTCAGCTGGTCACCAGCCTCGCCCTGGTGCAGCAGCTCACCGAGAAGAAGGCCGGCCAGTACGGCGTCGGCGACAACGCCGCGTCCCTGCTGCCTAGACTGCCCCAGTGAGCGAACGACGTACCCCGGTGTCCGGAACCGACGCGCCTGAGCGGGCGACCCCGTGCCTGAGCGAGGTGGCGGAGTGAGGATGCTGGGCCGGCTGCTGATCGCCGGGGCCGGTGCCGCCGCCGCCCGGTACGCCCTGCGCGAGGTGCGGACCGCCCCCGTGGGGCCGGCGCTGCAACGCACCAACTTCCGGGGCCGGACGGTGACCCTGGCGGCCGGGCCGGCGCTCGCCGCCGGTGCGACAGCTGCGGGCGTCTTCGGCGCCACCAGCGCCGCCTCCGGTGGCGCCGCCCTGGTCGCCGGTCTCGGCGCCGGCGGTGTCGGGCTCTACGACGACGTGGTCGGCGCACGTCCTGAGCAGAAGGCGGCCAAGGGCTTCGCCGGGCACCTCGCCGCGCTGCGCGAGGGCCGGGTCACCGCCGGGCTGGTCAAGATCGCCGGGGTGGGCGCCGCCGGGCTGGGCGCGGCCGCGCTGCTCGCCGCCGACCCGCGGGTCGCCGCGCACCCGCGCCGGCAGCGGCACGGCGCCGTCGGCCGGGGGGTCGACGTGGTGCTCGGCGCCGGCGTGATCGCCGGCACCGCCAACCTGCTCAACCTGCTCGACCTGCGGCCCGGCCGGGCCATCAAGTCCGGCCTGCTGCTGGGCGTGCCGCTGGCCGGTGGCCCGCACGGCGGGATCGCCGCCGGCGCGGCCGGCGCCGCCGCCGGCCTGCTCCCCGACGACCTGTCCGAGGACGTCATGCTCGGCGACAGCGGCGCGAACGCGCTCGGCGCCCTGCTCGGCGTCGCGCTCGCCGCCCGCAGCGGCCCGCTCGGCCGGGCCGGTCTGCTGGCCGTGCTCGCCGGGCTCACCGCCGCCAGCGAGAAGGTCAGCTTCACGGCGGTGATCCAGCGCACCCCGGGCCTGCGGCAGCTCGACGCACTGGGCCGACGCGCCGACTGACGTGACCAGACCGGCACCCCTCGCCGGCGCCGGCCGGCTGGCCGGGGCAGCCGCGCTCATCGCCGTCCTCACCGTGCTCAGCCGGCTCGCCGGCTTCGGCCGTACCGCGGTGTTCACCTGGAGCCTCGCCCCGACCGACCTGGGCGGCGCCTACGTGGTGGCCAACGCGGTGCCGAACTTCATCTTCGAGATCGTGGCCGGTGGCGCGCTGGCCAGCCTCGTCGTACCGCTGCTGGCCGGGGCTGTGGAGGCCGGTGACCGTACGACTGTCGCCCGGACCACCGGCGCGCTGCTGACCTGGACGCTGGCGCTGCTGGTGCCGCTCGCGCTGGTCGTGGTGCTCTTCGCCGGCCCGGTGGTCGAGTCGCTGGGCCAGCATCTGACCGACGCCCAGCAGCAGAGCGGCGTACGGATGCTGCGGGTCTTCGCGCCGCAGTTGCCGCTGTACGGCGTCGGCATCGTGCTCACCGGGGTGCTCCAGGCGCACCGGCGCTTCGCCTGGCCGGTGCTCGCCCCGCTGCTGTCCAGCCTCACCGTGATCGTCGTCTACCTGGGGTTCACCGCCACCCAGGGCCGGTACGCCACGGTCGCCGGGGTGAGCTCCGGCGGCGAGTTGCTGCTCTCCGCCGGCACCACACTGGGCGTGGTGACGCTGTCGCTGTCGCTGCTCATCCCGGTGCGGCGGCTGCGCCTGGGGTTGCGGCCCGGGTTCGGGTTCCCCGCCGACGCGCGGGCCCGGGTCGGCGGGTTGGCGGTGGCGGGCGCGGTCACCGTCACCACGCAGCAGATCGCCCTGATCGTCAGCCTGAACCAGGTCACCGCGGGCGCGCGCAGCAATCCGGGCGTCTACAACCTGGCGCAGACCGTCTACCTGCTGCCGTGGGCGGTGCTCGCGGTGCCGCTGGCCGTCGCGGCCTATCCGACGCTCGCGACCGCGCGGTCGGCCGGGAACGAGGACGGTTACCGGGCGACCCTGGCCCCGGCCGTACGCGGGGTGCTGCTGTTCAGCTGCCTCGGCGCGGCCGCGCTGGTCGGGACCGCTGGGCCGGTCGGGCACTTCTTCTTCCCCGCGTCCACCGCGCCGACCGCCGCCGCCGCGATCATCGGCTACGCCCCGGGCCTGGTCGGCTACGGCCTCTTCGCGATCCTCACCCGGGCGCTCTACGCGCGCGGGGAGACCCGGGCGGCGACCGCCGCGACCGCCGTCGGCTTCCTGGTGGTGCCGCCCGTCGTGCTGCTGCTCGGCGCGATCCTGCCGTTGACCGACCGGGTGCTCGCCGTGACGTCCGCCAACTCGGTGGGCATGGTGGTGCTCGGCGTGTTGCTCGTCAGCGCGGTGCTGCGCAGCGCCGGCCGGCCGGCGCTGGCCGGCGCGGCGCGCGCCGGGGCGGCCGGTGGCCTCGCCGGGCTGCTCGCCGCGCTCGCCGGACTGGGCGTGAGCCGCTGGCTCGACGGGCTGGACGGCGGCACCCCGACGACGGCCGCGGCACTCGGTCAGGGCATGCTGTCCGGGGTTCTGGTCGGTGTCGTGTTCCTCGTCGTGGTCTGGTTCGTCGACCGGCGGGACGTGCGGCCGCTACTGACCGGGGTGGTCCGCCGCCTCGGCCGGCGAGGGCCGCGAGGCGGGGCCGGCACGTCGACGCCGGGCGCGGTCCCCCCGGAGCGGGGCGACGGGAAGGAGACGGCGGTTCGGTGAGCGTTGTCAACGGGAACCGACGGTGGTCGCGATGACCGGGAGCAGCCTGCCCGCCGGCTGGTCGGGCTCCGTGGCGCTGCTGCTGGCGTCCAGCACCGGTGGGGTCGGCCAGCACGTCCGCTCGGTGGCGCGCGGGCTCGTCGCCGCCGGGGCCACGGTGCTGGTGTGCGGGCCGGCGGCCACGCAGGAGCAGTTCGACTTCACCGGCGTCGGCGCGCGTTTCGAACCGGTGGAGATCCCGGCCAGCCCGACCCCCGCCGACGCGCGGGCGGTGCTCGCCCTGCGGCGGGCGCTCGCCGCGGCCCGGGTCGACGTGGTGCACGCGCACGGCCTGCGCGCCGGTCTCGTGGCCGTGCTGGCCCGTCCGTCCGCCCCGCTGGTCGTGACCTGGCACAACGCGGTCCTCGCGGGCGGCCTGCGCGGCGGGGTCTCGCGGTTCGTCGAGCGGGTGGTCGCCCGGGGCGCCCGGGTGGCTCTCGGCGCCTCCACCGACCTGGTCGAGCGGGCCGCAGCGCTGGGCGCCGCCGACGCCCGACTCGCCCCGGTCGCCGCCCCGACGCTGCCCGCACCCCGTCGACGCCGCGCCGCCGTGCGCGCCGAGTTCGGCGTACGGCCGGAGCAGCCGTTGCTCGTCTCGGTGGGGCGGCTGCACCCGCAGAAGCGCTACGACGTGCTGATCGACGCGGCCGCCCGCTGGCGTACGCGTACCCCGCCGCCGGTCGTCGTGATCGCCGGGAGCGGCCCGGCGTACCTGCCGCTCGCCGCGCGGACCTCCGCCGCCCGGGCCCCGGTGACCCTGCTGGGGCACCGCACCGACGTTGCCGACCTGCTCGCCGGCGCCGATCTCGCGGTGGTCACCAGCGACTGGGAGGCCCGGCAGTTGTTCGCCCAGGAGGCGATGCGGGCCGGTGTGCCGCTGGTGGCGACCGCTGTGGGTGGCCTGCCGGAGCTGGTCGGCGACGCCGCCGAGCTGGTCCCCGCAGGCGACGTGGACGCGGTCGACGCGGCGGTGCGCGCGCTGTTGGACGATCCGGAGGCCCGGGCCGAGCTGGGTCGGCGCGGCGCCGAGCGGGCGGCGACGTGGCCCACCGAGGCGGACACGGTGGCCGTGCTGGCGGCCCTCTACGCCGAGCTGGCCGCCCGTGGGACTCCTCCGGCCGCCCCCGGCTCCGACGCGCCGATGACGGGACACCGGTGATGGTGCGTCGACTCGCTCCCGCCCTGCTGACCGTGCTCGTGGTGGTGCTGGGCGTGACCGCGCTGGCCGCCCGGCCGCCGCAGGGCACCCCGCAGCGCACCGCCGACTTCGTGGTGCTCGCCGGGATCGCCGGGCTGCGCTGGGAGGACGTCGACCAGCAGAGCACACCGACGCTGTGGCGGATGGCCCGGGACGGCTCGATCGGCTCCCTGTCGGTGCGGTCCGCGCACCGGCCCACCTGCCCGGTCGACGGGTGGCTGACCCTCGGCGCGGGCAGCTTCGCCGCGTGGAACGGCACCCGGCCCGACGGCGGCTGCCCGCCCGCCGGCGTGACAGTGGAGCAACCGGACGGGATCGGCGCGAACCTGCCCGATCAGGAGAGCGTGGTCCAGTACAACCAGCAGCGGCTGCCCTGGGGCACCATGCCCGGGTCGCTGTCGGAGTCGGTGCGCTGCTCGGTCGCCGTGGGTCCGGGCGCGGCAGTGGCCGCCGCCCGCCCGTTCGGCCGGGTCGACAGGTACGCCGCGGGCCTGCCGGCCGATCCGCGCCGGCTGCTCGGCTCGTGCGTGCTGAGCATCGTCGACCTCGGCACGGTCGAGGGGACCGACCCGGCGGCGCGTGCCGAGCAGGCGCGGGCGGCCGACGCCCAGCTGGCCCGGGTCCTGGCCGCGCGGCCGGACCGGTCGCTGGTGCTGGTGGCCGGAATCTCCGACACCGAGCAGCCGTCGCGGCTGCACGTGGTGGTCGCCGACGGGCCGGGCTGGGAGCGGGGTTGGCTCACCTCGGCCAGCACCGGCCGCGACGGCTACCTGCAACTTGTCGACCTCGCGCCGACGGCGCTTGCCGCGCTGGGTCGGCCGATGCCGGAGCGGCTGTTCCTCGGCCGGCCCGCGGTCAGCACCGGCGGTCGACCGTCCGACCTGACCGAGGCGATCAACGCGCCGGCGAACGCCGACCGGGAGGCGATCGCCCAGCGGGCCGTCTCCGGCCGGTTCTTCGCCCTGCTCGCCGGGCTTCAGGTGCTGCTGGCGCTGGCGGTGCTGCCGTTGCTGCGCCGGGCCCGACCGCACGCCGGTCCGGCCGGCCCGACCCCGGTCTCCGCCCGCGTCGTGGCGGTGGTGGAGTTGTTGCTGGTGGCGGCGGCGTTGACCGTTCCGGCCGCGCTGCTCGCCGACGCCGTCCCCTGGTGGCGGGGCGAGCACCCGGGATGGATCTTCGCCGTGGTCACCGCGCTGCTGGTCGCGGGTGGCACCGCGGCGGTCCGGTTCGCCCCCGGGTACGCGAACACGCTCGGCCCGTTCGGCGCGGTGGCCGGCCTCACGACACTTGTCGTCGGGCTGGACGTGCTCACCGGGTCGAGCCTGCAGCTCAACAGCGTGGTCGGCTACTCGGCGTTGCAGGGTGGCCGGTACGCCGGGCTGAGCACTGTCGGGCTGGGCGTGTTCCTCGCCAGCGCGCTGGTGACCGGCGGGTGGTTCGCCCAGCGCGTGCACCGCCGCTGGCGGCCCGCGGTGATGGTCGCCGTGGGCGGTCTCGCCGTGGTGGTGGTCGGCAGCCCGTACCTGGGCGCCGACCCGGTCGGCGCCATCGCGCTGACGGCCGGGCTGAGTGTGGCCGCGGCGATCAGCGCCGGCGGCTGGCTCACCATCACCCGACTGGCGTGGGCCACCATGGCCGCCCTGGCGGTCGGCATCGGCTTCGCCGTGGTGGACCTGCGGCGCCCGGCGGCGGAGCGGGGGAGTCTGGGCCGGTTCCTGTCCGCGGTCGCGGACGGCACCGGCGGGTTCACCGTGCACCGGTCCAGCACGGCGAACTTCGAGACGCTGGTGAACAGCCCGTTGACCGTGCTGGCGCTGGCCGGTGGGCTGCTGGTGTGGTTCGCCCTGCTGCAACCGTGGGGCGGGCTGATGCGGCTGTTCGGCATCTACCCGGCGATCCGCGCCGCGCTGGGCGGCACGGCGGTCGCGGCGGTGCTGGGCGGCGTACTCGACGGCGCGGCGCTGGACGTGGCGGGGGCGGCGGCGGCCCTGGTGGTGCCGATGGCGGCGTTGGCGTCGCTGCGGGTCCTCGGACATGCTGCCGACCGGACCCGCCCGGGCACGGGCCGTGCCCGGGAGAACGGGGCCGACGACGACTCGGGCTCCGGTGGCGACGGGCCCGCAGGCGGGGGCGACGGGCCGGCCGGCGGGGGCGACGGTCCGACCGGTGGCGGTGGACCGCTGGGCGCGGGTCATCCCCGGCCGATCGGCGGCCCGCCCGCCGCGCCCCCACGAGCGGTCGTGCTGCCCGCGGGCCCGGACGGGCCGGTGGGCCCCGGGGCGGTCGACGCGCCGGTGGGCCCCGAGGTGGTCGACAAGCCCGCGAAGTCGCCGCCGGAGCGTCCGGCCGCGGACGCGGCGACCGGGACACCCTCCGCGCCGGCGCAGCGACGACCGGCGGATACCCAGGTGGACATGCCGGCGGACACCCCGGCCGCGCCGGCCACCCGGCCATCGACCGAGGTTGCCGCCTCCTGACCGTCGGGCGTCGTCCCAGTGGCCCGCTCCTGTCGCACCCGGGGTGCGGCCTGCGAGTACCCGCCGTAGAGGTGTTACCGTGGAATCCCGTGGATCGCGTGATCACTTTGCTGATCGAGCACGGCGGTCTGCATGACCGCGACAGACGACACGGGAGCAGGCCTTGGCCCCATCAGCACGGACGACCAGGCACATTTTCGTCACCGGGGGCGTCGCCTCCTCGCTGGGTAAGGGCCTCACCGCCTCCAGCCTCGGCAACCTGTTGACCGCGCGCGGACTGCGTGTGGTGATGCAGAAGCTCGACCCCTACCTCAACGTCGACCCCGGGACGATGAACCCGTTCCAGCACGGCGAGGTCTTCGTCACCGAGGACGGCGCCGAGACCGACCTCGACGTCGGGCACTACGAGCGTTTCCTGGACCGGGCCCTGTCCGGCAAGGCGAACGTCACCACCGGCCAGATCTACTCCGACGTGATCGCCAAGGAGCGCCGGGGGGAGTACCTGGGCGACACCGTCCAGGTCATCCCGCACATCACCAACGAGATCAAGTCGCGGATCCTGGCGATGGCCGACCCGGACGACGACGGCGTCCTGCCCGACGTGGTCATCACCGAGGTCGGCGGCACCGTCGGCGACATCGAGTCGCTGCCGTTCCTGGAGGCGATCCGCCAGGTCCGCCACGACCTGGGCCGCGACAACTGCTTCTACCTGCACGTGTCGCTGGTGCCGTACCTGGCGCCGTCGGGCGAGCTGAAGACCAAGCCGACCCAGCACTCCGTGGCGCAGCTGCGCAACATCGGTATCCAGCCGGACGCCATCGTGCTGCGCTGCGACCGGGAGATCCCGGTGAAGCTCAAGGAGAAGCTGTCGCTGTACTGCGACGTCGACGCCGAGGCGGTGGTCGCCGCGCCGGACGCCCCGAGCATCTACGACATCCCGAAGGTGCTGCACCGCGAGGGGCTCGACGCGTACGTGGTGCGCCGGCTCGGGCTGTCGTTCCGGGACGTGGACTGGGCGAGCTGGGACGACCTGCTGGAGCGGGTGCACCGCCCCCGGCACACGGTCACCGTCGCCGTGGTCGGCAAGTACGTCGACCTGCCGGACGCGTACCTGTCGGTGAGCGAGGCGATCCGGGCGGCCGGTTTCGGTCACCGGGCGCGGGTGCAGCTGCGCTGGGTGCCCAGCGACGAGTGCGTCACCCCGGCCGGCGCGGCGGCGGCCCTGGCCGGCGTGGACGGCATCCTCATCCCGGGCGGGTTCGGCGTCCGTGGCATCGAGGGCAAGATCGGCACGGCCCGGTACGCCCGGGAGAACGGCATCCCCCTGCTTGGCCTCTGCCTCGGCCTGCAGTGCATGACGATCGACGTGGCCCGGCACCTGGCCGGCCTGGACGGCGCCAACTCGCTGGAGTTCGACGAGCAGGCCGCGCACCCGGTCATCGCCACGATGGCCGACCAGGAGGACATCGTCGCCGGCAAGGGCGATCTGGGCGGCACCATGCGGCTCGGGGCGTACCCGGCGACGCTGACCGAGGGCTCGATCGTCGCCGAGGCGTACGGCAGCACCGACATCAGCGAGCGGCACCGGCACCGCTACGAGGTCAACAACGCCTACCGGGACGCGCTGACCAAGGCGGGCCTGCACATCTCCGGCACCTCCCCGGACGGCCGGCTGGTCGAGTTCGTCGAGCTGGACCGGGATCTGCACCCGTTCTTCGTGGCCACGCAGGCGCATCCGGAGCTGAAGAGCCGTCCCACCCGCCCGCACCCGCTGTTCGCGTCGTTCGTCAAGGCCGCCGTGACGTACTCGCAGGCCGACCAGTTGCCTGTCGACCTGGAGGCGGCGTCGGAGGCCCCGTCGACGCGCAAGGCCGCCCGCAACGGCGCCGCGACGAAGGCCGCGTCGGCCTCGTGAGCGACCTTGAGCACCGCTACGAGGTGCGCTCCCGCGAGGAGCGCTACCGGGGTCGGATCTTCGACGTGGTCACCGAGGAGGTGACCATGCCGGGCGGCGGGACCGCGCTGCGCGACCTCGTCCGGCACGTCGGGGCGGTGGCCGTGGTGGCCCTCGACGACGCCGGCCAGGTGGTGCTGATCCGGCAGTACCGGCATCCGGTCGGCCGGCACCTGTGGGAGCTGCCGGCCGGGCTGATGGACGTCTCCGGTGAGGAGCTGCCGGCCGCCGCGCTGCGGGAGCTGGCCGAGGAGGCCGATCTCACCGCCGGGCGGGTCGACGTGCTGGTGGACCTGCACAGCTCGCCGGGGTTCACCAACGAGATCGTCCGGGTGTTCCTGGCCCGGGACTTGGCCGACGTGCCGGCGTCCGAGCGTCACGAGCGCCGCGACGAGGAGGCCGACCTGCAGATCGTCCGGATGGCCCTGGACGAGGCGGTCGACATGGTCCTGGCCGGCGAGATCACCAACGCGTCCGCGGTGGCCGGGCTGCTCGCGGCGGCTCGCGCCCGGGACACCGGCTTCGCGGCGCTGCGTCGCGACCAGGCGCCGCTGCCGCGCTGAGCGCCGCCGCCGGTCCTTCCCGATCGGTGCGTACGCACGAAGGGGCCCCGCCGACGGCGGGGCCCCTTTGTATGTCGCCGTGCGGGTCAGTCGCGCAGCGGGCGGCCCTGCGCGTCCGTGCCGCCGTTGACCAGGATCAGGATGCCGTCGATGACGCCCCAGAGCGCGCCGACGCCGCAGGTCACCAGGCTCACGACGAGCTGGAGAACGGCGATCTTGGTGTGTCCGGTGTAGAACCGACCGGCCCCGAAGGTGCCGAGCAGGATGCCGAGGATGCCCGCGACGACCTTGCTCTTGTCGGAGTAACCCGGGGCGTACCCCGGCTGGTAAGGAGGAGTGGTCATGGGCGGACACACTAGTGATCCACTCGCCCGCTGTCCGCACCGCCACACGTCAGATGGGACGATAATGGGCGAACACTGTCCTGACGGCTGAGGTGACGTCCCACTGCCGGCCCGTTCGGCGCCCTGACACTCCGTCAGGTCACCCGGGCACCGGATGCCACTGTGCTGGCTTCCAGCGGGGTCGGGCACGCCTAGACTGCCGCCGGCGGGACCGGTGGACCGTGGCGGCAACGGGGCCGTCGCGGCACCGAGCAGTCGGGGGGAACTCAGCCCCCGAAGAGAGGTGTCTGCATCGTGAAGGTCGGAATCCCACGCGAGGTCAAGAACCACGAGTACCGCGTGGCGATCACGCCGGCGGGCGTCAACGAGTTCACCCGCAGCGGCCACCAGGTCTTCGTCGAGTCCGGCGCCGGCGTCGGCTCCAGCATCACCGATGAGGAGTTCGCCGCGGCGGGCGCCACGATCCTGGCCACCGCCGACGAGGTGTGGGACACCGCCGAGCTGGTGCTCAAGGTCAAGGAGCCGATCGCCGAGGAGTACCACCGGATGCGCGAGGGGCAGGTGCTGTTCACCTACCTGCACCTGGCCGCCTCCAAGGAGTGCACGGACGCGCTGATCGACCGCAAGGTCACCGGCATCGCCTACGAGACCGTCGAGCTGCCCGACCGGTCGTTGCCGCTGCTCGCCCCGATGTCCGAGGTGGCCGGCCGGCTCGCCCCGCAGGTGGGCGCGTTCTACATGATGCGCACCGGCGGCGGGCGCGGCGTGCTGCCCGGCGGCGTCTCCGGCGTGTACGCGGCGAAGACCGTCGTCATCGGCGCCGGCGTCTCCGGCATGAACGCCGCCGCCATCGCCCTGGGCCTGCAGTCCGAGGTGCTGCTGCTGGACAAGAACGTCGCCCGGCTCCGCCAGGCCGACGCCATCTACCGGGGGCACCTGCAGACCGTCGCCTCGAACGCGTACGAGATCGAGCGGGCCGTGCTCGACGCCGACCTGGTCATCGGCGCGGTGCTGGTGCCCGGCGCGAAGGCCCCGACGTTGATCTCCAACGAGCTGGTCTCCCGGATGAAGCCGGGCAGCGTGCTCGTCGACATCGCCATCGACCAGGGTGGCTGCTTCGAGGACTCGCGCCCCACCACGCACGCCGACCCGGTCTACAAGGTGCACGAGTCGATCTTCTACTGCGTGGCGAACATGCCCGGCGCGGTGCCGAACACCAGCACCTACGCGCTGACCAACGTCACCCTGCCGTACGCCCTGGAACTGGCCAACAACGGCTGGCGCGAGGCGCTGCGCAACGACCCGGCCCTCGCGTTGGGCCTCAACACCCACGACGGCCAGGTCACCTACGGCCCGGTCGCCGAGGCGCACGGCATGACCGTGCTCCCGCTGGCCGACGTCCTGGCCTAGAGCGGTGGCGGTCTGAGCGGGATCACGCAGCAGGCCGGCGTGGGCGCTGAGCCCGCGCCGGCCCTGCGCCGTGCCGTGCGCGGCTACCTCGACCACCTCACCGTCGAGCGCGGCCTGTCCGCGAACACCCTCGCGTCGTACCGCCGGGATCTGGACCGCTATCTCACGACCCTGGCCGACGCCGGCGTCGCCGACCTCGCGTCGGTCGGCGCCGGCGTCGTCGAGTCGCACCTGGCCCGACTGCGCGCCGGCGACGACGACCATCCGCCCCTGGCCGTGTCGTCCGCCGCCCGCGCCGCCAGCGCCGTCCGCGGCCTGCACCGCTTCGCGCTGCGCGAGGGACTGGCCGGCGCCGACCCCAGCCGCGACGTCCGCCCGCCCACCCCGCCGCGCCGGCTGCCCCGCGCGCTGGGAGTCGACGACGTCGTCCGGCTCCTGGAGACCGCCGGCGCGATCACCGCGACCGGCGAGGAGGCGCCGCTCGCGCTGCGCGACCGGGCGCTGCTGGAATTCCTGTACGGCACCGGCGCGCGGATCTCCGAGGCGATCGGCGCCGCGATCGACGACCTCGACACCGACGAGGGCACCGTGCTGCTGCGTGGCAAGGGCGGCCGGGTGCGGCTGGTGCCGATCGGCGGCTACGCGGTCGAGGCGGTACGCGCCTACCTGGTCCGGGCCCGACCCGCTCTGGCCGCCAACGGCAAGGGAACCCCCGCGGTCTTCGTGAACGCGCGCGGCGGAGCGCTGTCCCGCCAGGGCGCCTGGGCCATCCTGCGCCGCGCCGCCGGGCGGGCCGGCCTGCCGGTCGAGGGCGCCGCCGCGGTCTCCCCGCACACTCTGCGCCACTCGTACGCCACCCACCTGCTCGACGGCGGCGCCGACGTCCGGGTGGTCCAGGAGTTGCTCGGCCACGCCTCGGTGACCACCACCCAGGTCTACACCCTCGTCACCGTCGAGCGGCTGCGCGAGGTGTACGCCACGGCCCACCCGCGCGCCCTCGGCTGAACCCCGGCGGTCGTCGGCTTCGACACGCCGGGCCGGTGCCGAACGCCCTGCTGGTCGGTGGCGTACAGTCGGCATCGGCGCGGACCTCCTGGGGCGACACGACCGGGGTGCGCAGCGGCGCCGCGAAGGACGTCGGACGGCTCCGACGCCGGGTGGGTCGTCGGGAGGGGGCAACGAGGACATGGCTGGCAACGGTGACCGTGCCGAGACCTGGACGTCGGAGCTCCGCGAGCAGCAGGCCACGCTCGGCGCGGACCTGGGTCCGGCGGATCCGGCGGCCTACACCATGCGCAAGCCGATCCCCGAGCCGATGCCCACCGATCGGCACGGCCCGGCGCGCATCATCGCGATGGCCAACCAGAAGGGTGGCGTCGGCAAGACCACGACCACCATCAACCTGGGCGCGGCCCTCGCTGAGTACGGCCGCAAGGTGCTGCTTGTCGACTTCGACCCGCAGGGCGCGCTCTCGGTGGGCCTCGGGGTCAACCCGCACAACCTCGACCTGTCCGTCTACAACCTGCTCATGCAGGACGACGTGACCGCCGAGGACGTCCTGATCAAGACCGACGTCGCGGGTCTGCACCTGCTGCCGGCCAACATCGACCTCTCCGCCGCCGAGATCCAGCTCGTCAACGAGGTCGCCCGGGAGATGGCCCTCGCCCGGGTGCTGCGCTCGGTGCGCAAGGAGTACGACTACATCCTGATCGACTGCCAGCCCTCGCTCGGCCTGCTGGCGATCAACGCGCTGACCGTCGCGCACGGCGTGCTCATCCCCCTCGAATGCGAGTTCTTCAGCCTGCGCGGTGTCGCGCTGCTGCTGGACACCATCGACAAGGTGCGCGAGCGGCTCAACTTCGACCTGGAACTCGAAGGCATCCTCGCCACCATGTACGACAGCCGCACCACCCACTGCCGTCAGGTGCTCCAGCGGGTGGTCGAGGCGTTCGGCGACAAGGTCTACCAGACGGTCATCACCAAGACGGTGAAGTTCCCCGAGTCCACCGTGGCCGGTGCCCCGATCACGACGATGGACCCGGCGTCCTCCGGGGCGCGCAACTACCGTCAGTTGGCCCGTGAGGTGATCGCCGCCCAGTCGGAGCGGTAGCCGGAACGCCAGGTGTCCGTGTCGTGGACTACGGTCGTGCGGTGACCGCGCCACCCCTCGACCCGCCCGGAGCCGCTGCTGCGGCAGTGGTCGACGGTGTGCCACCCGCCGACCCGGTGGCCGACACGGCTGCCACCGGCTTCACGGTGCGGCTGGCCAACTTCACCGGCCCGTTCGACCTGCTGCTGCAACTGATCGGCAAGCACAAGCTCGACGTCACCGAGGTGGCCCTGCACACGGTCACCGACGAGTTCATCGCCTACATCCGCGCGATGGGCGACAGCTGGGACCTCGACGAGGCCAGCGAGTTCCTGCTCATCGCCGCGACCCTGCTCGACCTCAAGGCGGCCCGGCTGCTGCCCGCCGCCGAGGTGGAGGACGAGGCGGACCTCGCCCTGCTGGAGGCGCGCGACCTGCTCTTCGCCCGGCTCCTGCAGTACAAGGCGTACAAGGAGGCGGCGGCGCACATCGCCGAGTTGGAGGCGGTCGGCGGTCGGCGGTATCCCCGCGCGGTCAGCCTGGAGCCCCGCTACGCCGAGGCGCTGCCCGACCTGGTGCTCGGCATCGGGCCGCAGCGACTGCTGAAGCTGGCCGTACGGGCGATGACCCCGAAGCCCGTGCCGGAGGTGTCCATCGCCCACGTGCACATGGTCCGCGTCAGCGTCCGGGAACACGCGGCGATCCTCGCCTCCCGGCTGCGCCGGGCCGGCACGGCGACGTTCTCGCTGCTCTGCGCGGACTGCGAGGCCACCCTGGAGGTGGTGGCGCGGTTCCTGGCGCTGCTGGAGCTGTACCGGGAGGGTCTGGTGGCCTTCGTGCAGGAGCAGGCCCTGGAGGAGCTGACCGTGCGCTGGACCGGCCCGGTCGACGGCGAAACCGAACTGCACGTCGACGAGTACGCCGGCACCCCCGCCGACCCCGACCCGGCCCCAGCGCCGGAGCCGGCGGGCGAGCCCGGGCCCGGGAAGGCGCTCGTCGCCGAGCCGGAGCCGGCGGGTGAGGATGGGCCCGGGTTGGCGGGGGAGGCTCCGCCGGCGTTCGTGGCTGCGCCGGAGCCGGCGGGGGAGGCTGCGTCGGTGTTCGTGGCTGCGCCGGAGCCGGCGGGGGAGGCCGGCTCGGAGTCCGTGGGAGCGGGCGGAACGGGAACGACGGAGGGTGAGCGGGATGAGTGACGAGGAACGCCGGGACTCCCTGGCCGACCAGGCCGCCGCCTGGGTCCCGCCGTGGGAACGCCCCCGCCGAGCAGCCCCCACAACCGCTGCGCCCGCTGACCCTTCCGAGGCCGACGAGCCCTCCGCGGCCGACGTCGAACGCGACTCCCCGCCGGCCGCCGTTGCGGCCGACACCGTTCCGCCGGTAGCCGCAGAAGATCGTGGAAGCATGCCGCCCTTCCTGGGGCCGGAATCGTCCACCATCTCCGCCGAGTCCGCCGAGTCCGCCGAGTCCGCCGAGTCCGCCGAGTCCGCCGGGGCCGAGTCCGCTGAGCCTCGTGAGGCGGTCGGGGTGGCCGAGGCCGGTGCGGCTCAGGTGGGGGAGGGGGCTGCTGGCGTACCTCGCCGGGAGTTTGTGGGGCGGCGGCGGGTGACGGCCGCGCCGGAGCCCGCGCCCGACCTGCCCGACGCCGAGCTGCGCGGCGCGCTGGAGGCGATCCTGCTGGTGGTGGACGAGCCCGTCAGCGAGCTGGTCCTGGCGCAGGTGCTGGAGCAGCCGGCCGAGCGGATCGGGCCGATGCTCGACGAGATCGCCGCCGGTTACACGGCCGCCGGGCACGGGTTCGAGCTGCGGCGGGCGGCGGGCGGTTGGCGGTTGTACACCCGGCCGGAATACGCTACGTACGTCGAGCGGTTCGTCCTGGACGGGCAGTCCGTGCGGCTGACCCAGGCGGCGTTGGAGACTCTGGCCGTGGTCGCGTACAAGCAGCCGGTGACCCGGTCGCGGATCTCGGCCATCCGGGGTGTCAACTGCGACGGCGTGATCCGTACTCTGCTCACCCGCGGCCTCGTCGAGGAGTGCGGCGCCGAACCGGACAGCGGGGCGTTCCTCTACCGGACCACCACGCTGTTCCTGGAGAAGCTCGGGCTGAACACCGTCGACGAACTGCCACCTCTCGCACCCTTCCTGCCCGACGACGTAGAAGAGCTTGCTGATGCGACCCGATAACCGTTCCCCGAAGTCCGACGCCCCCGTCTATGAGGGGGCGGAGCGCCTGCAGAAGGTGCTCGCCGCCGCCGGCGTGGGCTCCCGGCGTGCCTGCGAGGACCTGATCTTCCGGCGTCGGGTGACCGTGGACGGGCGCGTCGCGAAGCTCGGCGACAAGGTCGACCCGGCCACCGCGGTGATCCACGTGGACGGGGAGCGCCTCCAGGTCGACATCCGTCTCGTCTACGTGGCGATGAACAAGCCGCGTGGCGTGGTCACCACCATGGCGGACGAGAAGGGACGCACCGAGCTGGCCGACTTCATCGGCAGGCGGCTGGATCAGCGGGTCTACCACGTCGGGCGGCTCGACGCGGACAGCGAGGGCCTGCTGCTGCTCACCAACGACGGCAACCTCGCGCACAAGCTCATGCACCCGTCGTACGAGGTGCTCAAGACCTACCTCGCCGAGGTGGTCGGGCCGATCCCGCGCAACCTCAGCAAGCGGCTCCTCGCGGGCGTGGAGCTGGAGGACGGACCGGTCAAGGTCGATTCGTTCAAGGTGGTTGGCACCCTGGGTAAATCCGCCCAGGTGGAGCTGAGCCTGCACGAAGGGCGCAAGCACATCGTCCGGCGGTTGATGGACGAGGTCGGGCACCCGGTCACCCGTCTGGTGCGTACCTCCATCGGTCCGATCCGGTTGGGCGACCTGCGCACCGGGCGTCTCCGGCGGCTGACCAACGCCGAGGTCGCCGCCCTGTTCAACGCGGTGGGTGACTGACCCCCGAGTTCGGGGTACGGCTGCCGGTAGGCTCGCGACGGCCGAACGCGGCGGTCCGGGGTGGCGTGGGTCGCCTCGGGCGGCGGCGCGCGTGGGTCCGCCAGGGACCCCGGGCATGATTGATGACGATTGACAACCGCTTGCGGCGCCAGAGCACCGGGCGATCCGCGAGGTACGGGCTGAGGAGGACACGGTGGAGGAAAACGTACGGGCCGGGCGATGTGTGGTCGCTGTGGACGGGCCGTCCGGTTCGGGTAAGTCCACCGTGTCGCGGCGGCTCGCCGCCGGCATCGGCGCGCGCTACCTGGACACCGGTGCGATGTACCGGGCGATCACGTGGGCCGTGCTGCGCTCCGGCGTGGACCTCACCGACGCCGCGTCGGTGGCGAAGGTGGCCGGCGAGGTCGACCTGCGCATCGGCACCGACCCCCAGGGGTACGCCGTGACAGTCGACGGCGTCGGCGTGGACGCGGACATCCGCGGTGCCGAGGTCACCGGGGCGGTCTCCGCCGTGGCTGCGGTGCCGGCGGTCCGTGAGCTGCTGGTCGCCCGCCAACGCGAGATGATCGTCAACGCCGGCCGGATGGTGGTCGAGGGTCGCGACATCGGCTCGGTCGTGGCGCCGGACGCCGACCTGAAGGTCTTCCTCACCGCCTCCGAGGCGGCCCGTGCCGCCCGGCGCAGCGCCGAGGATGCCGCCGACGTGGCGGCCACCGCCGCCGACCTGGCCCGCCGGGACCGGCTCGACTCGACCCGCAAGGTCAACCCGTTGGCCCAGGCGCCGGACGCCGTCGTGCTGGACACGACCGAGCTGGGCATCGACGAGGTCGTCGTCCGGCTGCGTGACCTGCTCACCGAGCGGGGCGTGGCATGAGCGATCCAGGTGGATGGGTGGAGCTGCGCGAACCCGACGTCGCCGTCGAGGAGCCGACCGGCCCGCAGCCGGTGGTGGCCGTGGTGGGTCGTCCCAACGTGGGTAAGTCCACTCTGGTCAACCGGATCATCGGCCGTCGGCAGGCGGTCGTCGAGGACGTCCCCGGCGTGACCCGGGACCGGGTGCCGTACGACGCGCAGTGGAACGGCCGGTCGTTCACCGTGGTGGACACCGGCGGTTGGGAACCGGACGCGAAGGACCGGGCCGCGGCCATCGCGGCGCAGGCCGAGACGGCGGTGGTCACCGCCGACGTGGTCCTCTTCGTGGTCGACGCGATGGTGGGCTCCACGGACGTGGACGAGGCCGCGGTGAAGATGCTGCGGCGCAGCGCCAAGCCGGTCATCCTGGTGGCGAACAAGGCCGACAACACCGCCATCGAGATGGAGGCCACCTCGTTGTGGTCGCTCGGCCTCGGCGAGCCGTTCCCGGTGTCCGCGCTGCACGGACGCGGCTCCGGTGACCTGTTGGACGCCATCCTCGCCGCGCTGCCGGAGGCCCCGGAGATCGTGGAGAACCGGCCGCGCGGGCCGCGCCGGGTGGCGCTCGTCGGCCGGCCGAACGTGGGCAAGTCCAGCCTGCTCAACAGGTTCTCCGGCGAGGAGCGGGCGGTCGTCGACTCGGTCGCCGGCACCACAGTGGACCCGGTGGACAGCCTGGTCGACATCGGCGGTCAGACCTGGCAGCTGGTCGACACGGCCGGTCTGCGCAAGCGGGTCGGCAAGGCCAGCGGCACCGAGTACTACGCCAGCCTGCGTACCGCCGGCGCCATCGAGGCCGCCGAGGTCGCCGTGGTGCTGCTGGACGCCAGCGAGCCGATCAGCGAGCAGGACCAGCGGATCCTGACGATGGTGACCGAGGCGGGCCGGGCGCTCGTCATCGCGTTCAACAAGTGGGACCTGGTCGACGCCGACCGCCGGTACTACCTGGACAAGGAGATCGACCGGGAGCTGCGCCGCATCCCCTGGGCGATCCGGCTGAACCTGTCCGCGATGACCGGCCGCGCGGTGGACAAGCTGGCCCCGGCCCTGAACAAGGCCCTCGCCAGCTGGGAGACCCGGGTGCCGACCGCGCACCTCAACCAGTGGCTCACCGCGCTGGTGCAGGCCACCCCGCACCCGGTGCGCGGCGGACGCGCGCCACGCATCCTGTTCGCCACCCAGGCCGGGGTGGCGCCGCCGCGGTTCGTGCTCTTCACCACCGGCCCGCTGGACGCCGGATACCAGCGCTTCGTCGAGCGCAAGCTCCGCGAGGAGTTCGGGTACGAGGGCAGCCCCATCGAGATCTCCGTACGCCCGCGCAAGAAGCTCGGCCCCGGCGGCCGAGGCAAGGCGCACGGCTGACCCCGCACACCCCAGAAATGCCGGATGGTCCCTCGAGATCATCCGGCATTTCTCTACCCACCCTCCTAGGACGCTCTAGGCGGTGTGCGGTGGTTCGCGGCCCACACGACCGGGGTGGGGCCTGTGCGGAGGACCGGCAGGTGCTGCGCTAAGCTGTACCGGCTGTCGCAGGGGAAGCCTTGCGGGGGCGGGACGTGGCGCAGCTTGGTAGCGCACTTGACTGGGGGTCAAGGGGTCGTCGGTTCGAATCCGGCCGTCCCGACAGACAAAAAGCCCTGACCAGCGGAAACGCTGGTCAGGGCTTTAAGTTTGTCTATGGGGTTTTGAACCGTCCCCCGAAAACCCCCCGTTTACCGGGGTCGACAACGAGGTTCGTCATCCCTGTGCATCGTTGGGCAGGGCGGCTGGGGGATCTTGCCGCGTCCCGTGGTCGGTGCCGAGTCGCTCAAGGATGTCCGAGACGTCCGGGGCTTGGGCCGGCTTGGCGATGTAGTAGGTGGCGGTGACCTCCTCGCTGGAGTGTCCAAGCTGCGCTGCGGCGCTCTTCGTGTCGGTCTCTTCCTTGATGAGGGTGGCCACGGTCTTGCGGAAGGTGTGCGGGGTGACCCAGGCGAGGTCGGTGTCGGCGCGAGCCTCACGCCACTGACGGCGGACGTTGTTGGGCGACAGCCAGGTGCCGCGTCGGGAGGCGAAGATCGCTTCGTGGGGGTTGTCGGCGGCGACGAGCTTACGGGCCAGCAGCATGCCGACGGCGAACCGGGGCAGCACGACAATCCGCCAGCCGGCGTCGCTCTTGGTCCAGGGTTGACGGAAGAAGCCCTGGCCTTTGACGAAGACGAGCGTGCCGCAGATCGTCAGGGTGGGGCGTTCGGCGGCGAGGTCGAGGTCCTCCCATCGCAGGGCAAGGATCTCGCCGATGCGGGCGCCGGTGGCGAGCATCAGGTCGACGATATCCGCCAGATCGCCGCTGTGCCGTGGTCCAGGCTTTCCGGGGGTCGGTCGCTGCCAGTCGCGGATCGCCATCCGGACGGCCTGGAGATTCTCGTCGGTCAGGGCGACGACAGCGCGGCGGGGTTTACGGAGCCGGCTGGTGTCGCGGACGGGGTTGGTGGGGATCGCGCCGTGGCGTACGGCCAGAGCGAACATCTGGCTCAGGACGACTTTCGCGCCTTTGGCTGCCGAGGGCCGGTCCTTCGCGATGTCGCGCAGGAACCGATCCAGGCGCCCGACGCTGGCTTCCCGGATCCGGAGATTGCCCAGGGCAGGCAGGATCGCGTTGCGAGTACTGGTCTCGTATCGCTGGATGGTTTGTGGTGCGATCCGCTCTTCGGTGGTGATCTCTTCGATCCACAGGTCGGCGAGTGTGCTGACGCGAGTCTCCCGGGTGATCTCGTCGTCGTTCGGGGTGGTTCGGTCACGTAGCTTGACCTTCGGCGCCCGTTCGGCGGCCGGGCCGGTGGTACCGGTGGCCTCAATGTCGCGGGTCTTGCCGTCGTAGTCGCGGAACCGCGCTCGCGCGCGGAACCGATTGGGTTCCAGCTTTTGAATGCGGATCTTGCCCCAGGTGCCGATGGGTAGTTCAGGTCGGGCCATGGGGTCAGCGCTCCGCGTCGGTGTGTTCGTCGAGCCAGCGTTCGACTTCGCTGCGCCGGTAGCGCAGGGTGTTGCCGACGCGGATGGCGCGGGGTCCCTTGCCTCGGCTGTGCCAGGCGTAGAGGGTGTTCTTGGGCTTGCCCAGCCAGGCGGCGACGTCGTGGATGGTCAGAAGGGGATCTGGCCGCCATTCCGGGGCGGCTGAGCCGTTCATCGCCGGCCCAACGTGTTGGTGGAGCCGGGCAGTCGGCGTCGCGTGGCGCGGCCGGCAAGTTGCCGGCGACCGGTTCCATCTAACAACGCGGTTTGGGGGTGGGGCGGGCACCGATCTGTCCTTTCAGGATTCAAGCCTGTCCGAATTCGGAAATCAACGGCACTGTCGCTGCCATGTACGGTCGAGGGATCTACTGACTGTGGAGGCTTATCCACCCGTGCCGTTCGTAGGGTGTCAAGCCTCCCGTTGATTCTTGAGCAGGTTGCAGGGTGTATTTGCTTGCCCTGTTCGAAATCGATGCAGATTCGGAGATTTTGAAGCGTTTCCACGTTGGAGCCTTTCGGTGAGGGGTGCGGTGCCGGTGTTCGCCCTGGTAGCGGTGCTGCCGAAGGGGTATGTCTGCCAGCGCTGCCGAGTCGGAGGATCCGGCGATCGGCGTGCTTGCGGGACTGCTCGTTCACACGTCGGCGGGCCGGCCGACTCGAAGTCCGGCGGCGCATGGGTGACTCGGAGTGCATTCGGTCTCGGTTCGGTTAGCCACCACAGTGGCCGACCTGGATGGGTTGGGACTGCTGATGTTCTGCGGAACTTGCCGAAAATTGAAAGGAAAGTGCCGGTTGAGCCGAAGGCTCAACCGGCACGCTCGCCGCTGCTCCACGTATCGCTGTTATGGGTGGCGTTTCACCTATTTTCGGCTCGTCAGGGTGTCAATGCCTCTGGTCGTTTGTTAACTCGGGCGGATTGCTGCCTCCGTTGCCGTGCCGCAGTGGGTAAGAAGCTCAGACGGGCGATGGGTCAAGTTGTTCGAGGATCTGCTGCTCACCGACCAAGACGGGATGATCGATGCGATTGCCGTCGTCGTCCTCGGCGGCGTAGGTGTGATGGCGACGGCCGAGGAGCTCCAGCTGCCCGGGCGGTCGGTGAGGTGGCGCAGCGCTGTTCCGAGAGCCCTTCGTTCACACCGAAGAGGTCGCTGGTTCGATACGGGGGGGAGATGGGCCGGTATCGGTGGAAGCCGACGGTGGCGGCGGTGGCGTCGTCGGTGAGGTAGATGTCGCCGTAGAACATGGCGTGTTCGATCCAGATGGCGAGGACGTCGGTGAGGATCCGGCGCCGTGGGCTTGGGTCGGGGATGAGCCATGTGGCGAGCGGGCTGGGATGGACGGCGTCGGCGACGAGTGCGGCGACGTGGTCTTTGTTCGCCCAGTGGGCGGCGCGGATACGCGGAACAGCGTCCACGGCGGGATTTCCTTGAAGTTGTTGGCGGGGTCAGGAGTTGTCGCTGCTCGTGGTGTGGGTGTGGACGAGGAACAGGTGGTAGTCGTCGACGAAGGCGCCGTTTCGGTCGCTGTCGGCTGGCGGTGTGAGTGCGGCTCTTTCGTAGGCGAGTAGTTCGCCTGTGCTGGGGTTGAGGATCAGCAGGAAGCGGATGTCGTCGGCGGTGGCGCTGACGCCGATGCCGGTTCGGCCTGCCCGGTCGGTCACCGATGGGTGGTAGGTGATTCCGGGGGTGTCGCGTAGGACGGTGAGGATCGCGGTGCGGGCTGGTTGGTTGGGGGTGCGCCAGCCGAGCAGGCTGGCGAGGCCGCGGAGGATCGCGGTGGGTCTGAGGAATCGGGGTTGCGTGGTGTTGATCTGTGCGGTGAGTGCCGTCGGGTCGGCGGCGATCGGTCCGATGGGTCCGTCCAGTTGGCCGGGGTAGTAGGTGCTGTCGTCGGTGGGCTGGTTGCCGCCGGGGTAGCGGCTGCGGATGACGCGGCCGGAGGCGTCGTCGGCACGCCAGCGTTGCTCTTGGAACAGCACGATCCGCGTGGTTGTGCTGTTGCCTGCGGTCGTGGTGTCCGTGGCCCACTGGAGTAGATGGACGTAGGCGAACCGGCCCGGGATGGCATCACAGCCGGACGGCCCCGCCCCTATCGTCCTGAAGCCCGGCCGCGTCGGGGATGACGCCGACAGACGCGTCGGCGCCTGGTCGATTTTTTGTCGGGCACGAGTCTTGAGCTGTGCCGCGGTCAGGGCGGCGGGCGATGGACACGGTGCCACGGTCGGTCGGGACGCGACGGTGCTTGGTGGCGGGGGTGGGGATTGCATTGGCCCGGCGGTCCCCGTCCAGGTCGGGATAGCGGTGGCGGCTGCGAGCAGACCGAGCACACAGGCGGCGGCCATAACCTCGATGGCTCCCCGGCCCACCGGGCGGGGCTTGCCGGTCGGAGGTCGCACGGGTGATTGGTTGTTCACGGTGAGCTTTCCCGGGTTGAGGTGAATTGAGCTAGCGCTAGGTGGCGGTGGCGAGGTCACCGACGGCGGCGTCGACGGCGGCGTCGACGGCGGCGGTGATGTCGCGTACCGGTTGGTAGTGCTGCGCGGCGGTGGCCCGCAGGCGGCTGGTCATGGCTGGGGTCTCGTCGTCGAGGTAGAGGTGGTCGGTGAGGCCGAGGTCGGTAACGAGGCCGGCGAGGGCGGCGCTGTGGTCGTTGGGTTGTTCGTGACCGGCGGCGAGGTAGCGCAAGCGGGAGCGAGCGATGACCGCCCATTTGCTGTCGGAGGGCAGGTAGGTGTCGGCGCGCATGAGGCCCGCCGAGGCGCCGTCGGGTGCACTGGCGCAGGATCCCGCCAGCGAACAGGTCGGCGAGGGTGCGGTCGTACGCGTCGGCGAAAACGCCCGCAGCCACATGCTCAGCAGCGGGTGAGCGTTGCGGATGGTGGCGGCTGTGGCGTCGGCGATCAGGTCTCCGACTGGCCGGTCGATGTGCGGGTGTATTCGCTGGTGGTCGGCTGCGTGGGTATCGATGTTCGGGTAGAGGGTCACCCGCCCGGCCAGGTACCAGTCGATCAGGACTGCGCCCGCGAGCCCGAGGATGAGGGTCTGTCGGTGCACGTGGGGGTGTCCCGTGTCGTCGTGGCCGAGGAGGAACAGGTCATCGCAGCGGGAAACCTCTCCACGGTCGAGCCAGGGCGGCTCCATCGCTTCCGCTACTGAACTGAGGCTCATTGGATCTTGCTGGCACGCTTGGCATCATCTGGGGTGGCAGAGCAAAGCGTCGTCAGGGCATCAAGGTGGGCGCAATGTTCAACGACCTCGCGGTTGGCTTTGTCGAGCTGGCCGTAGTCCTGGAAGAAGCTCCTGCTGAGACAGGGGCGTTGCGGCCAGATGCGTGTGGTTAGGCGTACGAGGTCGCGGGCGGGTAGGTCGTAGCGGCTGTGCTCGAAGTCGATCAGCCGGATAATCCCGTCGTCGCCGTAGATCATGTTGCGAGGCATGAAGTCGAGGTGACACGGCACGGCCGATAGCGGTGCGAGGTCCCGTAGCGCTCGCATGTGGGCGCGCATTTCGGCGCGGCAACTGGGAGTGATCCGCTCGCCCGCTAGGTGGATCCAGTGCTCGGCGCGTTCGGCGAGCCAGGCCGTCCAGTCTGGTTCGAGGCGGGGCGGTCCGGCGGTGTGCAGTGTCTTGAGTAGTTGTCCTGCCTGCCGGTATGCGTCCTGCTCGGCCTTGGGGTCGAGCTGTCGCTGGCTGAGTGGGAGGCCCGGTACCGCGGTGATGACGATGGCCGGTGGGTCGTCGGCTATCGCGAGCAGCCGGGGTGCTCGTTTACCGAGGCCGGGTACCCAGGTGCTGTAAGCATGGATTTCCTGGGCGTGGAGTTCCGGGCTGCGGTGGATCTTGACGATCACCTCACCTTGCGCGGTCGTCGAGGCGCGTAGGGCGCGAGTGCCGGCGTGGCCGGGGTGCCAGCTCACGGGCTTGGCGTCGGTGTCGAGGAGACGCTGGCAGAGCGCGAGGTGAACGCTGCCGTCAGTCATGGCGGGGTCGGAGGTGTCGGGTGTCGTTGTGGGTGACCAGCTGCCAGATGGTGCGGCCGAAGCGGTTAGTTGGCCGCTGCCACCGGGCGAGGGAGGCGTGGTCGTTGACGAAGCCGAGCCGCAGGCATGCGTTCCGTGGCAGGCCGAGGAGCAGCGTGTGCGCCGCTTCAACGGTTTCCCCATGGGCCGCGAGAAGAATTCGTTCGCCGTCGTGGCGGGTGAGGATCTTCTGTAGCGCTGCAGTGGCCCGGTCGAGGTACTCGTTCCATGTCTCCGAGCCGGAAGCGTACTGATGGTCGGGGCTGTGCTGAGGCGGCCCTCGGAAGGAGGTCTTCACGTCTGCCCAGGCTCGACCGTCGGCGTCGCCGTGGTCAGGGCCGCGGAGATCTGGGTCGATGGCGGCGGGCAAGCCCAGGGCTCTGGTGATGATCTCGGCGGTCTGAGTCACGCGAAGCCGGGGTGTGGCGTAAAAGGTGGCATAGGGTCGGTGGGCGTGCTCGGCCGCTAGCCGGGCAGCGAGCTGTCCCGCCTGGTTCCAACCGAGGTCGGTGAGGCCGGTGCAGCCCTGTTTGCCGCCGACGATTCCGGCGACGTTGCAGGCGGCTTCGCCGTGACGGGCGATCACCAATTCGGTCGTGGAGGCCATCCGAGGGCTCCTTTTCTGGTCGGCTCGGCTGGGAACGGGTCGGGCCAGGGCCGGACGGTGGGCCAGGGGTACCGGTAGCCGTTGCGGCCGAGGTACCGCAGTGTCAGCAGGTGGTGCAGTTCGGCGTACTGCTTCAGGTCGGCCAAGCTGCAGAGCAGGGGCGCGATCACGACGCGGTAGGCGTGAAGGCAGTGGGCGATGGTTTGCTCGTCGAGGCGGCCATGGGTCATGGAGGCAGTGACGAGCAAGCCAGCCAGGTCGTAGCCGAAGGGAGCGAGCGTCATGTCGTCGAAGTCGACGACGGCGACGTCTTCCTCGTTGGCGAGGTAATTACGGATGTTCGGGTCTTTGTAAAAAGCTGCAGGCTGATCGGCCAGATCGAGTACCGCGCCGATGCTCGATCCGGGGACGCCCGCCGCGGCAGCAGCGCGATGCAGCGCCTCCTGGCGTGGGCTGGTGAAGCCGGGGATTACGAGTCCGGTCGGGGTGATGTGGGGTTGATTGAGACGGGCAGCCCGAAGTTCATGCCGGTGCGCGGCAGCGTGGAGCCGGCCGAGTGCTGCAGCGGCCCGCGGAAGATCGCCCATTCCGGGTGTGTGCCCCGGCAACCGTTCGAAGATCAGATGCCGGACACCCCGCGCGACAAGCGCGGGCAGACGTACGCCGGAGCCCAAGCCGGCCAGCCAGGCATGGTGAGCGGCAGCGGCGGCGCAGCGTTCCGGGTCGTCGTAACGCTTGACGAAGAGAACGCCACTCACGGCCGCACCGCTACGGCATAGCTGACGGTAGATCGGGTCGTGTAGGGCGGCTTGGACAGGCGCTGCTGGAGGGCCTTGGCGAGATTAGGGATCCCGCCGGTCAGGGTAATCCGGTATTTGGGTGTGGTGATGAGGTAGCGGGCGAGGTGCGTGGCGTCCGAGAACTGGAAGACGTGTTCCTCGTGATGGACGTCGATGACGGTCAGGTTGGTGGCGGCGACGATGTGCAGGTTGCCGCTGTGGAAGCTCTCGTAGAGGCTCGGTCGGCTGGTGGCGTGTGGGTCGAGTCCGGCGGCGTGGACCAGATGGTCGAGTTCGCCGTAGCTGTCCAGCGACTTGGTGACCAGGACAGCTGTGCCGCCAGGACATAGACAGCGGGCGATTTCCGCTACGGCCAGACCCGGCGTTGGAGAGTGATAGAGGCAGAAGGCGGCAACCGCAGCGTCGGCCACGCTGTCCGGCAGTGGCAGGTGATGGAAGTCAGCGCATACCACTGAACCCAACTCGCCAGCGGTGCCGAGGCGGTCGCGGGTAGTGCGGAGAAGCGCGACCGAGGCGTCGACGGCAAAGAGCCGGCGGGGCCGGAGTCGGTTGGCCAGGCGCAGGGTTGTGGTGCCGCGCCCGCAACCCATGTCGAGCACGGCCGCCCCGCGTGGAACCCGGGCGGCGAGCAGGTTGGCGATCGCGTCGGCGACGTCGCTTCCGCTGATCTTGCCGCGATGCAGCGCGTGGGTGCGGTCGGCGAGCGGCCGTCGCCCCGGTAGAGGTCGCCCTTGACCAGGGCGGGGTCAAGGAACGGGTTGGCCGACATCTGTCGCCTCCCGTCCCGCTGCGGTCAGGTCACGGGCTGATGCTCGTCGCGGACGCGGTTGATCAGACGGGCGGCTTGGCGGCGGCTGGTGAGAGTGATCAAGCGGATGTGTGGTCCGTGCTCGCGGAGCAGGTGCTGGACTCGTGGGCGCATGGTGCGCCGGTAGCTGAGGATGTAGCGGACGAAGTTCCAGGTGATGCGGTCGTAGACGCCGTCTTGGTGGTGTTGTCCGCCGCGGTAGCGCCAGCGGCGTTGGGCAATGCCCCACAGGCAGGTCGTGGCGGGCAGGTCGAGAAAGATCACGGTGTCGGCGGCGGCAAGCCGGATGGGCAGAGTGCCGGCGTAGTTTCCTTCGATGATCCATCGTTCGCCAGCGACAAGTTTCTCCTGCTGGGCGGCGAACTCGTCCTGCGGTAGCGGCTTCCAGTGCTCGTCGTAGTAGGTCGCGTCGAGGTGAGTCAGCGGCACGTCGAGGATCCGGGCCAACTGGCGCGCGACGGTGGACTTGCCGCTGCCGCCGCAGCCGATGATGGCGATCCTGTCCATGGTTCTCCAGGGTAGAGGTGCGGTGAGCTCGTTCGGTGGTGACACGGTGAGTCATGACCGCACCGGCCCCGGGTGGCGCAGCAGGTAGTCGAGCACTTCGAGTTGGGTTGAGAGCCGGAACGGGTCGAGGTGACGGAGGCATTCGGTGATGAGGCTGGCGTGCTCACCGGTGCCGGCGATCTCCGTGAGCCAGCCGACGCGGTGCCGCACGTCTGCGGCGTCGCCGACGATCAGCGACGAGGGAACGAATACATTGGCGCCCCGAGGGCCGGTCGGAGACACCCGAGTTCGCGGAGGCCGTGGTGGGGCTGGCCGGGGAATGGGAGCTCTCGGCGTGGTAGGAGAACTCTACGATATTTATAAAGCGGGCGAAGCCTTCAGTGATCCAGAGAAGGGGGATGAATATCTGTGTGAGTTCGGATACACCGGATATTGCCCCATGCCTCCGGGTCTGGATGGTTGAGAGAAAGTACGACGCAATAATGGCAAGCGAAAGCCGATTGCGGCCATGATAGTGATTGGGGGGTTGCGGTGAGCGTGCTAGGGGATCTTGCGCGGCTTAGCATAGGCGAGTTGGAAGAGATTCGTCGTTTGAGAGTCGCGGATGCATACGACCGGCTTGCGGACTTCGATCCGGTACGCCGCCTGGACCTGGATCGGGATTGGAGGAGGCTCGCCGCACTCATGGATGCTGCGGACTTTCCCATCAATCCCATCACCGGTGGATCGCTCTTTCCAGACGAGCGCAGGGCATGGGGAGACGAAATTCGCTCACGGCACTTAAACGTAGACGAGGTCGCGCAAGGGGCTGAGTGCCTGAATCGAGTGTCTTTTGATCTCCTGGTGCCGCATATGCGGGCCGTGCTCGAGGCGGAGGATGGCCAACACGTCGACCTTGACCCAAGCTCCCCCGACTACCTGAAATCGATCGCTTTGATGGAGGGGAGCCGCATCACGATCCCTGACGAGGTAGTGCACGATGCTGCGCAGGTCGTGGGCGAAAGGTATCACCGTTTGGTAGCCTTCTTTGATGCAGCCGCCCGCCATAACCAATGTACCGTCTTCTGGGCTGGCTGAAACCGGCGCATGATCCAACACTAGCGTCGGATGCGCACCACCTATTCGAGGCAGATGCGGCATCAGGTCAGCAAAGAGCCTGGTGCCGCATCTGCACCGCTGTATTGAGAGCGCGCGTTTGGGAATGTGGGCCGGTCGACTGTGTCGCACAGTGGGTCCGGTCGCTGGACGCACTCGGTCGGTAGGCAGGCA
Source organism: Micromonospora sp. NPDC049114 (assembly GCF_040648635.1). Taxonomy (NCBI): domain Bacteria; kingdom Bacillati; phylum Actinomycetota; class Actinomycetes; order Micromonosporales; family Micromonosporaceae; genus Micromonospora; species Micromonospora sp. NPDC049114. Next base: position 44,251 of record NZ_JBEZEA010000005.1, read on the forward strand.
TGGATCGAGTGCGGCGCTACCCGTCTGACCCGATGCTAGTGGGGCAGCATCGAGCCGATGCTGCCTTCTCCGCAGTGCGTGGGCAGACCGGGGAAGTATCCATCGTCGTACATCCGCGTCGCTGGGCCGTGCAACGGAGCCTGGCCCGGCTCACCGCCCACCGCCGCCTGGACCGCGACTATGGGACCTACCCCGAGCGCGTCAGAGGCCATGATCCGAGGGGCGGCCCTTCGGCGGCATGCTTCGCGGTGTCTCACCCGAGGCGAAGCAGCCATCCGCCGGCGACGCCGCATCGTCAACACCTCCGACTGACAGGGATGCAGAGCGGGCTGTGGGTCTTGCTTCGCACCATCCGCCTCGTTTGGATCGACAGCGGCTACACTGGCCGGCTCGTCGAGGCTGGGCGCGCCCCACCTCGCGTGGATCGTATGGATCGTCGCGAACTCTGCCGGGCAGACCACCCTCATCGTCCTGCACCGCCACAGGGCCGTTGAGTGCACCTTCTCCTGGACCAACCGCTGTCGATGCGGCTGCGGGAGCCAGCGCTGGGGCCATTTACAGCAATGGCTCCCGCACCTGACGACCGGTCGACGATCGGCGGCCCGTGGCGAGCCCGGGGGAAGCAGGTTGGGAGCAGTGGGGTGTCCTGAACGGCCTTGAACTGCGTCCAACGGCGTCGCACCGCGCTAAGCTGCACCCACCCCTGCCAGCGCCGCTCTGACCGCGGCCGGCGGCGCCGCGCCCCGGGGGCAGTTTCGCCTCCCAACCCAGCCCGTTGGCCTCACTGGACAGCCTGGCCACGTTCATCGAATCTATCTGGGGACACGAATTCGTACGCTGACAGACGGCCCCTTCGGCGAATCCGGAGAGCAATCACCGCAGCTAGAGTTGCGCGAGCTTCAGAGTTGCGCTGAGCGCCATCGTCGGTGGGGCAATGGTTCGTGTCGCCGGTTCGTGTCGCCCCACCGACACGAACCCCTTGCTCGTGGTGCGAGTCGCGCCGAGCAGGCGCACGCTGTTTCCTGGTGACGGCACGTCCCCGATGGTGGGGGAGCGGGCGCGGTGGGACCCCGTGCTGTCCTCTCGGCCTGCCCCCCGTTTACCCCCCGAAAACCCCCGGCTGCCGTTGACAACCAGTGACAAGAAGCGACCACTGCTTGATCGTGTCTGTGCAGCCTAACGCCCTTGGTTGACAATCAATGACAAGCTCGACTTGGTCACGGATGGTAACAAGGGGTCGTCGGTTCGAATCCGGCCGTCCCGACAGCGAGAGGGTTTCCACAGGTCAGAGCCTGTGGAAACCTCTTTTTTGTGTTCATGGTGGTTCGTCGAGGTCGAGCACGCCGCTTATCGACCCCTTGACTCGACGGGTGACCGACATGGCTCTACTGGACCTCACCAAGCTCACGACCGACCTGTCCTCGACCTGGGCGGGGTACCTGCGCGACTGGGACCGGACGCTGCGGGCGGGCAACTATCCGGAGACGACGCGGTACAACTACCTCCTCGCCGCGGCACAGTTGGCCCGCTACCTGGCCGAGCATTCGCCTGACCCCGATGCCGTCGACGCTGCGAAGGACCCGACTGAGGTGACCCGGGGGCATGCGGAGGCGTTTCAGGCATGGATGATCGAGACCCGGTCGCCGTCGACCGCGCTGAACAAGCACAAGGGTCTGCAGCAGTTCTTCAAGTGGTTGCTGGCTGAGGAGGACATCGACCGGTCTCCAATGGATCGGGTCCGGCAGCCCAAGACGCCACAGAAGCTGATCCCGATCATCCAAACGAGGACACGAAGAAGCTCCTCGACGCCTGCAAGGGCAAGACCTTCCCGCAGCTGCGCGACGAGGCGATCATTCGCCTGTACTACAACACGGGAGCGCGGCTGTCGGAGGTCGGCAACCTGCTGCTCGACGATGTGGACCTGAACACGGAGTCGGTGCACTACCACGGCAAGGGCGCCAAGGACCGCCGGGTGCGATTCGGGCCGAAGACGGCCCGGGCCATCAGCCGCTACCTACGCGCGCGGGGCAAGCACAAGGGTTCGGAGCTGCCGGATCTGTGGCTCGCCGACCGTGGTGGACGGAGGTTGGCGGCCAACGGCATCAAGATTCGCCTGAAGCGATTGGGTCTCGCCGCGGGCGTGGCGAATGTGCACGCCCACCGCTGGCGGCACAACTTCGCCCACGAGTGGAAACGTGCTGGCGGGAACACCGGCGACCTGATGCTGTTGTTGGGCTGGACCTCCGAGGACATGCCCCGGCACTACGGCGCCAGCGCGGCAGCGGAACGCGCCCAGGAGATCCAGGTGCAACTGGGCATCGGGGAAGGTGTGTAGCCGCCGGCAACACGGTCGGTCGAACCGAGTGGGGCTTGGCCGACCGCGTTGTCTCGTCGCTGATCGGCGGACCTGAGTCGAATCCGGCCGGTTTCGGCCTACTCACGCCGATGCAGATTCCCGGCGTGCTGCTCATCGTCGACAGACCGCATGGCGGGATGCCTCAGCGCTGATCAAGCGATGTCACGGACGAACGGGACTGCGTAGATTTCCGTGTTTGACCTGGGTGTGGTCCGTTGGACAGGACGTTGATCCTGTCCGGGAAGGACCACGTCATGGCAGACAAGAAGAACGCTGTTCAGCTTCCTGAACCGACGGCGGCGGAGGTGGAGTTCGCTCAGCAGCTGGTCGAGCGGGCCAAGGCCGACGGAGTGTCGTTGGTCGGGCCGGGTGGCCTCCTCGCGGGGATCACCCGCACGGTCCTTGAATCAGCGCTCGACGCGGAACTGGATGCCCACCTCGACGAGGTCGGCGTCGACGAGGCGACCGGCCGGCGGACCAACATCCGCAACGGGCACGGGGCGAAGACGGTGCAGACCGAGGTAGGGCCGGTGCGGATCCAGGTCCCACGGGATCGGGCGGGCTCGTTCGCCCCGCGGATCGTCCCGAAGCATGCCCGCAGGTTGGACGGGTTCAACGAGGCGATCCTGTCGCTGTATGCCAAAGGGCTGACCACCGGGGAGATCTCCGCGCACCTGGCGGATGTGTATGACGCCGACGTGTCCCGGGAGTTGATCAGCCGGGTCACCGACAGCGTCCTGGAGGAGATGGAGGCTTGGCGGCAACGGCCACTGGACAGGATCTATCCGGTGGTGTTCATCGACGCCCTCGTCATGAAGATCCGCCAGGGGCAGGTCGCGAACCGGCCCGTCTACGTCGTGGTCGGGATCAGCCTCGACGGGGAACGTGACGTGCTGGGCATGTGGGCCGGGACCGGCGGTGAGGGCGCCAAGCAGTGGGCCGGCTACCTCACCGAACTGCGCAACCGCGGCGTCGAGGACGTGTTCATGGTCTGCTCCGACGGCCTCAAGGGCATGACCGACGCCATCGAGCAGGTCTGGCCGCAGGCGGTGCACCAGCAGTGCGTCGTGCACCTGGTCCGGGCCAGCCTGCGCTACACCAATCGCAAGGACTGGCAGAAGATCACCCCGGCGTTGCGGGAGATCTACACCGCCCCCACCGTCGCCGCCGCCGAGGCCCGCTTCGAGGAGTTCGCCACGCAGTTCGGTGACCAGTACCCCGCCGTGATCCGACTCTGGCGCCAGTCGTGGCCGCAGTTCGTCCCCTTCCTGGACTACGACCACGAAGTCCGCAAGGTCCTCTACACCACCAACATCATCGAGTCCCTCAACGCCCGGTTCCGGCAGGCCGCCCGCCGGCGCGGGCACTTCCCGACCGAGCAGACCGCGATGAAGGTCCTCTACCTCGTCGTCCAGCAGAAACGCCGGGGCGGCGGGAGCATCACCGGCCGGGTCTACGGTTGGGCCAAGGCCCTCAACGCCCTGATCCTCGCCTACGGCGACCGGATCACCATCTAACAGCATCGATCACACCACAGGCCCAAACACGGAAATCGACACACTCCCAGCCTTAGGTGGGTCCTTGTTCGTACCTCCACCTACAGGCGCACGCTCACACGGCTGACTAGGAGCGGCGATCGCGGGCGTGCTTCCCATTCGACCGATACGGCTGCGGGAGCCAGCGCTGGTGCCAACCGCACCGGGCCGGCAGCCCACGAGCGGTCGGCGGTCGGCGGCCCGATGCGAGCCCGGTTTGGGGGAGCAGGTTGGGAGCAGCGGGGTGCCCTGAACGGCCTTGAACTGCGTCCAACGGTAACGAACGGCGCTCAACTGCACCCACCCCATCCTGCGGCTCCACGTTGCCGCAGGTCAGAGTCGGTGCGGCGTCCTGTTAGGGGTCGAAGTGGTCAGGCTGCTGCTTCCGGGATGTCTGGCGCCAGCCGGCGTCTCGGTTCGCCTGAGGTCACGTCTGTAGATGTGCTGCAGACCGATGTGGAGCGTTGCGGGTGAGCTTGCTGGAGTCGGCCGCAGTTTCCATCATTCGAGACACCGATCCCACGGGCAACCTCCTGAGCTGACCTCTTCGGCATGCTCGAAGCGGTCAACGCTGGCCGCGGAGGCGGTCGGACGGCGTCCGCTCGTGTCGAAGTGAGTGCGTCGGCGTCGCGGCGTTGGGCGGGGTCAACCGATGTCCCAGGACGCGAGGTGGGTTCCGCAGCGCAGGCATTGGAACAGGTAGGCGGGGGGCTCGCCATTGCGGTCGAGCCGGTGCAGGAACTCTTCGGTTTCCCGAAGACGTCGGCCATGGTGCTCCGGTTGCCGGTCGGCCACCATCCGCACATGATGTGGTACGCCGCCTGGTAACGACGCACACCTTCGAACTTCGCTCACATGGCGGAGACCGCAGCCTCGATTTTCTTCGCCGCCGTGGGCTTTACCTTCCCGGACACCCGCACCAACACTCGGCCATTGTCTGCCCGGTAGTGGTATTCGGTTCCCAAGATGGGCGCGGACTTCAATGCCGTCTGGATGTACTCCGACCTGCGATCCACGTCCGCTGCCGCCGCGAACACCTCGACCACGAGTCCTCGGTCGATGCCGAACTTCTCGGCTTCTGGGTCGCCACCGGGCAGGTCAGCGGACGCCCGGGATAGATATCCGTTGGGCCGCCCGAGGAGGTCGTTCGGGTCGGTGTCCTCGTCCTGTACAGCCCCCTTTGTCAGGCCGAGTTTCGCAGCGGTCAGGTTGGCCAGCACCTGCTCGGCGGTGAGCGGTGTCGCAGCGGCGGGCGCCGGGGTGGCCGCAGGTGTGGTTGGGATGGCTTGCGGTGGGTTGCTCGCGGTGTCGGGGGTGGTCGCGCCGCAGCCGGCGGTGAGGGCGAGTGCGGCGACGAGGACGACGGTTCCGTGTTGAAGGCGCATCGGACGATCTTCCGGCAGCACCCGGGTTGGGGTGGTCCTGCACCCCGCCGGGCGGCTGTCCGGTTGATGACAACCCTGGCAAGAGTCCACCCGACCGTGTTCAACATGGCACCTGCTTCACCCGACTTCACACTTCCTGCTGGGAGGCGAACTGGTGACCGACCACAACCGCCGCTTTGCCCGCTACGCCGCTCTGGCGTTCGCTGTGGCCGTCGCCGCTGGCATGACCGCCTGCGGCACTAGCGGGTCTAACAACACCGCCGCCGGCGCCAGTTCAGCCCCGGCGCCGCTGCCCAGGATTGGAACCGCCTGGCCTGCCACACTCTGCCCACGGACATGTTGAAGATCCTTGAGAACCTCGCGGACACTCGTAAGACCGCCGAGCACGCGTTGAAGTCGGCGGACCGGATCATGTCGGCGCACGGCCGGGACCTGCCGGACGCGGTGAACGCTCGGGAGACCGCGGACCTGAACGGGGAGCAGTCGACTGCGGTGGAGGCGAACTTGGAGATCAGCAAAGCCGCACTCAAGGTCGCTGAGGCGTGCGCGACGCTGTATGGGGACGGGCCGTGGTGAGCTGAGTGGCGTGGAACGCGTCAGCGTAGAACTGCTCCCGAAACTCCGTCTCATCTGCGCGGAGCAGCCAGAAGATCTCCTCCGCTGTGCGGCCCGGGAAGGGACAGGGCTTGACGTCGCGTCGGCGCACCTGCGCCGCGCTCGACCGCATTACGCGGATAAAAAACGGGAGGAAGGCGTAGTTGTCCTCGGTGGTCAGCCTCTTGCCGGCCACCCAGAGGTCGACGACGCGGAGTTGGTGCGGCTCGACCTCGCCGATCTCCACAGCAAACGTGGCCCGATCACCGAGACGTCGTGTCATCAGCCAAGGGCGCAGTCATGCGGAAGGCCGCGCCTGACGGGGTAGCTTGCCATCCCTCGGTCAATGCCTTGCGGACAATCGCAGCGACCGCCGACGGAAGAACGGGCACGGCCGACCCGCCGATCCAGTTACTTGGATGGTCCTGCGGCATGCTGGCCAGCAACACCCCGCCCTTGCAATCGACCTGTTCCACAGCGACAGCGAGCGGCCGCTCACACAGCCCTTGGACATAGGTTGGTTTGCCGCGCACTCGCCACCTGTAGGTGACCCCGTCAACCGTTATGAGCCGAGAGCCCTTCTTGACCAACGCCATGACGACCCTCCTCGACGTCAGATGACCCTGCCCGCAGCGTGCCCGATGCAGCGGTCAGTATGGGCAGCGCGGGACGCCCGATCAGCGAGGCAGACACGCCGCGCGCCGCATGCCCCCAGAATGTCGCTACGCCCCGTGTAGATCAACGCGATTCCCAAGCTGATCGTGGGCCGCTGCCCTAAGGGACGTCTCGTATCTCGGCGATGGTGAGATGTCCGTCGCTGGGGCGGTGGTCCGACCGACGGTGGTCTTCGAGGTGAGCTGCCGCCGGTGGCCGCCGTATCAGTACGGCCGCTGGATCCCTCGCTCCGAGAGCGTCGCTTCGTAGAAGCCGAGAAAGCGCACTGCCTCTCCGACTGCCTCGTCCAGCTCGTCGAGAGCTACGCTGTCGCCGGGGTCATGGCGCAGTAGGCGCGCCGCGTCCGCCAGCTGCACCAGCAGGGCAGCGAACGTATCGCCCTGCAGGTGGATGCCGGGGAATGCCCTACCCGGAAGCTGCACGACGGCACAGTTGGTACCACCAGACAGCACCTGCGCTTGGTCATGGCTCAACTGAGCAGGATTCCAGCACCACTCGAAGATCGTCCAAGGAAGATCTTCTCACCCCGGTGACTGTCTGCTGAAGACGGCCGGTCAGGCCGCCTGGGTGCAGGTGATCACCGCAGCCCGTCCGGCGTGGATTTTCCCGTTCACCGGGCTGCAGCCCGTCCAGTTCTGCCAGCTGGTCCGGTTGGTCGCCGAGCGTGGCGGTGACGCGATCAGTGACGGGCGGCCGGGCCGGCATGGGCTCTCGACCTGCCCGATCGGGTGCTGTTGGTGGCCGTGTACTGGCGCACGAACCTGACCATGCGCCAGATCGGCCCGCTGTTCTGGGTGTCGCACTCCGCCGCGCATCGGGTCATCGACACCCTCGGCCCATTGCTGGCCCTGGCGCCGGTGCGCCGACGACGCCTCCACCCAGGCGCACGTCGCCGCCGTCATCACCGACTACCAACGCCGACACGACGCCGGAGTCCTGCTCATCACCCACGACCCCGCCCTGATGACCGGCTGGACCACCCGCGTGGTCGACCTCCACCCATCGGCGGCGACGTAGGCGTCGAATGCCGGCGGAATGGGTGAGTGCCTCCTACTCCGGTTGTCGCACCTCGTGTCCGAGGCGTGGGCCGGGGAGGTGGCACGCCGGCACGTTGATGTCGCAGGTGACGGTGGGTATGGCCGAAGCCTGCCCACCCGCGCGGGCACGCAGATCGGCTCGGGTCAGTCGCGGCTCGGGTCAGCGGTGACGGCGCGCAGCTGCGGGTGGTTGCGGCGGAGCTGGTCGTCAAGTCCCTGGCGGAGGGTGCGTCGGGCGGCGGGGCAGCCGTGGCAGGCTCCGGCGAGCTTGACGGTGACCGTGCCGTCGCGAACGTCGACGAGCTCGATGTGGCCGCCGTGGGAGCGGGCGAGGTCGCCGACCGGCCCGTCGAGCAGCCCCTGCGCGGCGTCACGTAGTGGCCCGTCGTCCGGCTCGCCGCAGATGCCGGCCGGGCTCCAGCCGGTAGGGGCGGCGAGGGCAGCGTGCAGGGCCGTACGGACCCGGGCACCGTCGTGTGACCACTGCCGGCCGGGATGCAGCGTGGTGACGATCGCCGCGGGTTCGACGCGGACCTGGGCGAGGGTCCCGTCGTCGCGTAGGGCGGCAAGCGGGGCGGGCAGGTCGCCGGCGACACCGGTGAAGGGCAGTACGCCGTCGGGGGTGACCCAGCGCAGCTGCTCGGCGTGTCCCGCGACAGGCTGGGGATGGATGGGGATCATGACGTCACCCCGTCAGCAGTGCGGTGATCGTTCGGGCCAGGTAGGCAATGATCCAGGCCAGCGCGGTCAGGTAGCCGAACTCGATCAGGGGCCACTTCCAGCCGCCGGTTTCCTGGCGGATGATGCCGACGGTGGCCATGCACTGCAACGCGAAGGCGAAGTAGACCAGCAGCGCGGCGCTGGTAGGTGCGGTGAACAGCGGCTGCCCTGCGTGCGGCCCGTCGGTGTAGGTCATCGCCTTGAGTGCCTTTGACGGTTCGTCGGGGTTTTCCGCGGCGGCGACCTGGCCGAGGGTGGCGACGAACGTCTCCCGTGCCGATTGTGCCGACAGCACGCCGATGTTGATTCGCCAGTCGAAGCCCAAGGGGTCGAAGACCGGTGCGACGAGGTGGCCCAGGTCGGCGGCGTAGCTGTGGTCGGCGACGTAGGCGGAGACCGCCGTGTCGTTGCCCGGGTCGACGCCGTGGGCGCGCAGGTCTGCGGTCGAGTGCAGGGGCAGGTTCAGCAGCAGCCACAGGATGACGGTGGTGACCGCGATGATGGTGGTGCACTTGCGCAGGAACGACTTCGCCGAGTCGCCGACCGCGATCAGCACCGATCGGGGCGAGGGGATCCGGTAGGGGGCATCTCCATGTAGAACGGCAGCAGCGGGCCGGTGCGGTCGCTGAGCTTCTTGAACACCCATGCGGCGGTCATGGCCGAGACCGCGCCGAGCAGGTACATGCCGAACATGACCAGGCCCTGCGCTCCGAGCGGCCCCCACCTGGCGGCCGGGTCGACGAGCAGTCCGATCAGCAGCACGTACACCGGCAGCCGTGCTGAGCAGGTCATCAGCGGCGCTGCCATCATGGTGGCCAGGCGGTCCTTGGCCGATGGCAGGGTGCGGGTGGCCATGATGCCCGGGATCGCGCAGGCGAAGGACGACAGCAGGGCCACGAACGCGCGGCCTTCCAGGCCGGCGCGGGCCATCACCCGGTCCATCAGGAACGCGGCGCGGGACATGTAGCCGACGCCCTCGAGCAGGGAGATCAGGAGGAACAGCAGCATGATCTGCGGCACGAAGACGAGCACCGCGCCGATGCCGCCGATGACGGCGTCGCCGAGCAGTCCCGCCAGCCACAGGTTGCCGATGTGGGTGGCCACCAGCCCGGACAGCCACCCGAAGAACGTCTCCACGTAGCCCTGCAGGGGTGCGGCCAGGGTGAACACGGTCTGGAAGAAGAGCACCATCACGGCGAGGAACACGATCGTGCCCCACAGCGGATGCAGCAACACCGCGTCGACGCGCTGGGTGATGCGGTGCCGTCCCGGGGCCCGGTAGCCGGCGAAGCTCAACACCGACTCCGCCCACGCGTCCGCCTCGGCAGGGTCGTCCGGTGGCGGAAGGGCCGGTGACGACCACATCTGCCACCGCTCGATCTGGTCCTTCAGCTGGTCGATGCCCTTCCCGCGATTGCCGAGCACCCGCACCACCGGCACGCCGAGTGCCTGCTGCAACGCCGGCAGGTCAAGCTGGCCCTGCCGGGCGGACAACTCGTCGGTGAAGGTCACCACCACGCAGGTGGGCAGGCCGCGGCGCAGCACCTGGGCGACGAACCGCAGCGAGCGGCGCAGCGTGGTGGCGTCCACCACGACCAGCAGCGCGTCCGGCGATGCGTCACCGCCGAGACGGCCGTCAAGAACGTCGACCATGATCTGCTCGTCAGGGCTGATCGGGTCCAGGCTGTAGGTACCCGGCAGGTCCTCGATCAGGTACCGCCGTTCACCCGCCTGCAGAGTGCCGACGAATCGGGACACCGTCACACCGGGGTAGTTGCCCGTCTTGGCGTGCAGACCGGTCAGCGCGTTGAAGATGCTCGTCTTACCGGCATTCGGGCTGCCCGCCAGGGCCAAGCGCGGCAATGCCGTGTCAACGGCGCCACGTGCGGCCTCAGCGTGGCATCCCGAGTCACTCACCGCGCGTCCCGAATCAGCACGTGCGCGGCCTGCGCGCGGCGTAGGCACAGGTCGTAGTCCTTGACCCGGTACACCACCGGATCCCGCAGGGGCGCGCGACGCACGACGTGCACCGGCGTCCCGGCGGTGAACCCGAGGTCCGCGAGCCGGCGGGCCGTGGCAGGGGGCGCCCCGTCGGCCAGTCCCACGATCGTGGCGCGGCTGCCCGGCGGCAGGTCAGCGAGCCGACCCGGCTCGACGGCACATACCGCGGGGCCGGTTCGTGCGACAACAGGACGTCTCAGCAGCACCAGCTCACATAAGGAAGGCTGACCTTACCTGCCAGGGCGTGTGACGAACTCCAGCCGGGTGGTCGGCCGTCCGACCACGACCACGTACCGTGCTGGTTGTACTGGCAGCGGCCGTGGTCGGCCTCGTGGCGGCCGGACCCGTCGCGGTAACCGTGACGCGGCACGTCTGTGCCCCGGCTCACCGATCCACCCACGCGCGTCGCGCGATGATCGGGGTGTCCTGCGGTGGCGCCAGGGTGCGAACGTTGATGTTCCGGAAGGGGGTGGGCAGGGTGCGGGTGCTGGTCGTCGAGGACGAGAGGGCTCTGGCGCAGGTGCTGCGCGCCGGCCTGACGGACGAGGGTTTCGCCGTGGATGTGCAGCACACGGGGACCGACGGGTTGTGGGCGGCCACGGAGAACCCGTACGACGTGATCGTGCTGGACATCATGCTGCCCGGTCTCAACGGTTACGAGGTGTGCCGGCGGCTGCGGTCACGGGGCGTGTGGACGCCGGTGTTGATGTTGACCGCGAAGGACGGCGAGTACGACCAGGCGGACGCCTTCGACCTGGGGGCCGACGACTATCTGGTCAAGCCGTTCTCGTTCGTGGTGCTGGTGGCTCGGCTGCGGGCTCTGGTGCGCCGTGGCGCGCCTGCCCGGCCGGTTGTGCTGACCGCCGGGGACCTGAGGGTGGATCCGGCGCGACGGCAGGTCAGTCGGGCCGGCCGGGCGGTTCGGGTCACCGCGCGGGAGTTCGCGCTGCTGGAGTTCCTGATGCGGCACCGCGGTGACGTAGTGTCCAAACGGCAGATCATCGACAACGTCTGGGACGCCCACTTCGAGGGCGACCCCAACATCGTCGAGGTGTACGTCAGCTACCTACGCCGCAAGATCGACCAACCGTTCGGTCGCCAGGCCATCCAGACCGAGCGGGGCATGGGCTACCGCCTGGCAGCCGACGGCGGCTGAGCATGGCCATCGGGTGGATCCGCCGGCATCTGGGAGTACGGCTGCGTTCGGCGTTGGCTGCCGCCACGGTCGTGGGGGCAGCCTTCGCCGTTGGCGCGGCGGCGTTCGTCTACCTCGCCCGCACGGATCTCGCCGGCAACGTGGATGCCGCAGCGCGGCAGCGGGCGGCCGAGGTGATCGCGGCGGTGGGCGCCGGCGATCAGGACGCGCTCGCCCAGACCCTGAGGCCCAGCCCAGGAGAGCAAACGTTGGTGCAGGTCCTCGACCCGTCGGGGCGGGTCGAGGCGGCCTCCGCGGCGCTCGGCGACGCCGCGCCGCTGTCCCCGCTGCGGCCCCGGCCCGGTCAGCTGCTGCGCGAGCAGCGGCTGCTGCCGTTCGCCGACGAGGACCCCTTCCGGATCGCCGCCGAAGGCGTGGCCACCGACTCGGGTGTACGCACGGTTCTGGTGGCGCAGTCGCTGCGGCCGGTCAACGAGAGCACCGAGGCGGTCGCGGCGATCCTGGCCGCCGGGCTGGCGCCCATGCTGCTGGTGGTCGGCGCGGCCGTGTTCTGGTTCGTGGGGCGTTCCCTGCGCCCGGTCGAGGCGATCCGCCGCCGGGTCGCCGGCATCACCGCCCGTGACCTGCATGCCCGGGTGCCCGTGCCGGCCGTCCGAGATGAGGTCGCGGCGCTCGCCGAGACGATGAACCTGATGCTCGAGCGGCTGGAGACCGCCGCGGCGAGCCAGCGCCGGTTCGTCGCCGACGCCAGCCATGAACTGCGCAGCCCCCTGGCCACCCTGCGCGCCGGCCTCGACCGCCTGGCCGGGGCACCCACGCCTGACAATCAGCACGACCTGGTCGCGCTGCTGCGCCGGGAGGCCAGCCGACTCGGCGATCTCGTCGCGGACCTGCTGCTGCTCGCGCGCATCGACGAGCGCGGCGCCACCGGGCGCGGCGACGACGTCGATCTCGACGACCTCGCCTACACCGAGCGGGACCGGCTCGCGGCGCACCGTCCGGACCTGACCGTGCGGGCCCACCTCACCCCGGTACGGGTGGCCGGGGACGCCCACGACCTCGGCCGCGCGCTGCGGAACCTGGCCGACAACGCCGCACGCCACGCCCGTACCTCGGTGACCCTGCGCGTGTCGGTGCGCGACGGGTGGGGGTGCGTGGAGGTCACCGACGACGGACCCGGTGTCCCCGATGCCGACCGGGAACGCATCTTCGACCGGTTCGTCCGTCTCGACGACAGCCGCACCCGCCCGGAGGGCGGCACAGGCCTGGGCCTCGCCATCACCCGCGAGGTCGTCGCGGCTCATGGCGGACACGTGCAGGCGGTGCCCGGGCCGGGCATGACCGTCCGGATCCTTCTACCCAGCGACGTCGAATCGGACCATCGCTAAAGCCGGCACCGGCCAGTTTCAGGCTTTTCTAAGGTGGCGCGCGGCACCCTGAGCGAGAGGCGGCTGTCTGGGCCGGAGCCACCAACGGGGGAGCGATGAACTATCACCTGTTCCAGATCGTCAACGCCGCAGCCGGCCGAAGCGACCCCGTCGACGACGTCTTCGAATGGTCAGCGGTGTGGCTGATCTGGGTCCTCGCCGCCACCGCGGCAATCCCTGTCCTGGCTCACGTGCGGAATGGGCACGCCGCCCTGGTGCGCGTCGTCGCGTCTCTCGCGCTGGCCTTCGCCGTCGGGCTGGCCGTCGCCGCGCTCAGCACCGAGGTACGGCCCTTCCAGACCCACCCCGTACACCAACTGATCCCGCACGCCGCCGGAGCGTCGCTGCCCAGCGACCACGCTACCGCGGCGTTCGCGGTGGCGTTCGCCGTCGGGGCGTTTCTGTCCCGTCGATGGGGGGTAGCGCTGAGCGTGCTCGCCGGCATCATCGGCTTCGCCCGTGTCTGGACCGGCGTGCACTACCCCGGGGACATCCTCGTCGGCGCGCTCATCGCCGCCGCGGCAGTCGCCACCATCGGCGTCGTCGGCCGCGCCTACGACCGCCGTACCAGCCGCCGCCTCGACACCACCGCCTGAGCACCCCCCGCCCCTCGTTCCGGAGGTCATGCCATGTCCACGCCTCAAGCGCTACTCGCCGTGGGCCCCAGCTTCATCGACCCGGAATGGCTGATCTCCACTTTCGGGTTGATCGGGATCCTCGCGATCATCTTCGCCGAGTCCGGAGTGCTCATCGGGTTGTTCCTCCCCGGCGACTCGCTGCTGTTCACCGCCGGGCTGCTCGTCGCCGACAGCCGCTACCTGCACCAGCCGCTCTGGCTGGTCTGTCTGCTCGTCGCCGTCGCCGCCATCGCCGGCGACCAGGTCGGCTACCTGTTCGGCAAGCGCGTCGGCCCGAGCCTGTTCCGTCGCCCCAACTCACGGCTGTTCAAGCAGGAGAACGTGCACCGGGCCAACGCCTTCTTCGCCCGCTACGGCGCCCGCTCGATCGTGTTGGCCCGCTTCGTGCCGGTCGTGCGGACCTTCACCCCCGTCATCGCCGGCGTAAGCCGGATGCACTACCGCACCTTCATCACCTACAACATCCTCGGTGGGGTTCTCTGGGGAACCGGCGTCACCGTGCTCGGCTACTTCCTCGGGCAGATCAGCTTCGTCAAATCGAACATCGAGTTCATCCTGATCGCCATCGTGCTTGTCTCCGTCCTGCCGCTCGGCATCCAGTTCCTGCGCTCCCGCCGCCGTTCGGCAAGCTCGGCCACCGAGGCGGCGGTGGCCGGGAACCACTCCCGCACGGACTGAACGACGCGTCGATGCTGAGGCAACACTGGCCGGATGACCTCGACGATGCTGGTGCTCGGGCCGAAACTCGCCGTCGCGCTGGCGCTGCTGACCGCCGCCGCAGCCGCCATCGCCACCCTTGGACGGCTCGGGCACGGCCGGCAGATCGCCGTCGCCGCCGCCCGCGCCGCACTGCAACTGGCCGTCGTGTCGCTGGTGATCACCGCGATCGTCGGCTCGCTGTGGGCCACCGGGGCGTTCGTCCTGCTCATGTGCGCGGTCGCCGCCGGCACCTCCGGGCGGCGGATCACCGGCGGGCCGTACGGCTGGTGGGCGGCAGTCCCGATCGCCACCGCCAGCCTGACCGTCGTCACCGCCCTACTGCTCGCCGGGCTGGTGCCCCTGCGCGGCATCGCGATCATCCCCATCGCCGGCATCCTGACCGGCGGCGCCATGACCGCCACCAGCCTCGCCGGGCGGCGCTTCAACGACGATCTGCGCGCCCGACGCGGCGAGGTCGAAGCCGCCCTCGCGCTGGGACTGCTCCCGCGCGACGCCCGGCTGCTCGTCTGCCGCCCCGCCGCCAGTCAGGCACTCATCCCCGCCCTCGACCAGACCCGCACCGTCGGCCTCGTCACCCTCCCCGGCGCCTTCGTCGGCGTCCTCCTCGGCGGCGCGAGTCCCCTGACCGCAGGGATCACCCAGTTGTTCGTCCTCGTCGGTCTCCTCGCGGTCGAAGCCACCGCCATCGTCCTCACCATCGAATTGATGGCGCGGGGACGGCTGCGCCCGCGATCACCGTGAACGCAGTGAAACGCCCCGCCTCGCGCCCGCCACACCCCGCGACGGCGACCCGTGGTGGTCCCGGCCTCGATCAAGACCGCTTCGACGCCCGGCCGCACGCGTCGTCGGTCAGGCCACTCAGACCGACGGCGCGGCCACCCGGTCGCCGCTCCGCCGACCGATCCCCGGGGTGAGCGGTCAGCTGACGCCGTCGTACTGATTGAGGGTCGTCATCAGGGTGTCCACCGCCGAGGCGCAGTCGCCCTGCACCGGATTCGACGCCCGCAGGGCCGTCAGGACCGCATCGATCTGGTCGTCGAGTTGGTGCCATCTCGCCGAACCGCGCGGCTTCAGCCCCGCCTCGGCGTCGTCCCAGGCCACTTCGAGATCCTTCACCCGGGCCTTCCCGCCCACCAGGTCGTCCTTGGCGACCTTCGTCTTGACGTCGGTGACGATCACCGCGAAGGCGCCCAGGTTGCCCAGCTTCGTGGTCGGATGAGCTTGCCGCGGGAGGGCTGCCGGGCCGCCGGCCTGGCTACCGGGCTGGGCGGTCGTCATCGGCACAGGCGCGGCGGTCGGCGTAGGGTCCGCGGCCGGCCGCAGCACCAGCCCGACCAGCGCGACAGCTACGACCGCCGCGCCGGCCCACAGGTAGTCCTGCCGGTGGCCGCCCAGCGGCCCCGCGCCCTTGACAGCCACACCATGGCGACTGACCAGAACCTGTTCACGGATGACGAGAACCAGAATCGTGCCGAAGAACAGCAGACTGGTCACACTCGCACCCAGCCCCAGACCGCCGAAATCCTCGCCGACCTGCACGACCAGCGGCCCGCAGCGGCCATCAAGCTGGAACAGCTGTTCGGTGAACTGCGTGCCGACAGCGGCGACGTCGCCAACCGGGCCGCCCTCTCAGACCAGATTACGGCTTTGGTTGGGGAGATCCGGACCGATCCGCGGTTCACTGATTTCCTCGGCACACCGTCGGCGAGCATGATCCGGGACGCGTCTGCCGACGGTCCGATCGTGGTCATCAACGCGAGCATGTGGCGCTGCGACGCTCTTGTGGTGACCCCGGCCGGCGTCGAGGTCGTCCCGCTGCCCGACGCGGGGCCGGCCGAGCTGGCCCGGCGGGCTCGGCAACACCTGGTGTCGGTGCTGGAAGAAGCTCGAAGCATGGAGCGGGATCTGACTGACCTGCTCGACTGGCTGTGGCACGCGGTTGGGCGGCCAGTCCTTGGCGCGCTGGGCGGCAGCCGACAGGGCCGGCTCTGGTGGTGCCCCACCGGGCTGTTTGCGATGCTGCCGCTGCACGCCGCGCAACCACGCGACGGCTCGCCCGGCATGTTGGACCGCGTGGTCTCGTCGTACACCCCGACCGTGGCGGCTCTACGGCACAGCCGTGCGCCTCGGCCCGCGAAGCCGGCGTCACTAGTGGTGGTCTCGGTCGGCGACCTGCCCCGCCAGGAACTCAAGGGAGCGAAGGCCGAGGCGGCCGCAGTGGCGAGCGGGGCCGATCGCCCAGCGGAGTGGCTGGACTCCTCCGAGGCGACACCCGCCGCGGTGCTCGCCGCCCTGACCCACGCCTCTTGGAGCCACTTCTGCTGCCACGCCATTGTCCACTTGGAGCAACCGTCGCGCAGCGGCCTCTTACTGGCAGGCGGCGAGTTGCTCTCCATCGCCCGGCTGCGCGCCGTGCCAACCAGCGGCGAGTTCGCCTTCCTGTCGGCCTGCCACACTGCACTCGCCGGCGTCACCAACACCGACGAGGCCATCACCCTGACCGCGGCACTCCAGTACGCCGGATGGCGGCAGGTCGTCGGCACCCTGTGGCCGCTCGACGACGCCGTCGCCGTCGACCTGACCAAGCGCCTCTACGAGCAACTCGGCCAGCGGGCCGACGGTGCGCCGGACGCCGAGACCGCGCTGCACCGCTCGATCCGCTGGCTACGCGAAACCCGTCCTAACCAGCCCAGCCTCTGGGCGAACTTGATCCACTTCGGTGCCTAACCCTAGGCCGTGTCTTCAAAGGTTCACAGCCATTGGAGTAGCGCGGCGATGGTGACGGTGGCCTGGTACGAGGTCGCGGTCTTGTCGTAGCGGGTCGCAACGCTGCGGCACTGCTTGAGCCGGTTGAAGCAGCGTTCGACGACATTGCGCCGCCTGTAGATCTGCTTGTCGAACACCGGTGGTCGGCCGCCTCGGTTGCCGCGTCGGCGGCGGTTGGCCTGCTGGTCGGCGCGTTCAGGGATGGTGTGCCCGATGCCTCGCCGGCGCAGGTCAGCCCGGATGGCCTTGGAGCTGTAGCCCTTGTCCGCGATGACGTGGTCCGGGCGAACGCGAGGCCGACCAGGACCCGGGCGCTCAACGCGGATGGCGGCCATGACGTGGGTGAAGCGGGTGCAGTCGTTGACGTTCCCGCCGCAGAGCACGAACGCCAGGGTCCGGCCCAGGCCGTCGCAGGCGAGGTGAATCTTGGTGGTCAGTCCACCTCGACTTCGACCGAGGGCGTGATCTTGTGGTTCGTCCGATTCGCAGGTCCCCCTTTAGCGCCCGCGGCATGCTGGTGGGCTCGCACGATCGTCGAGTCCACCGACACCAACCAGTCGATATCCCCGGCCGCGTCCGCGTCGGTCTGCACCCCGGCGAGCATCCGCTCGAACGTGCCATCCAACGCCCACCTCCGGAAACGGGTGTAGATCGACTGCCACGACCCGTACCGGGCGGGCACATCCCGCCACGCCGCCCCGGCCCAGATCTTCCACACGATCCCGTTGAGCACCCGCCGGTCATCGACCCGGGGCCGACCACCGGTCACCGCCGACGGCAGATACCGCGACAGGGCTTCCCACTCGGCGTCAGACAACTCGTAGCGACGACCCACGCGCTACATCATCCGACACCAAGATCCTTTGAAGACACCGCCTAAACAGACCTCTCTCGAGCCACTCTCGCCGGCGGTCGTGCCCGGGGCGCAGGCCGTTCGAGGGCCAGCCCGTGGGCGGCAGGTGTTTCCCGAGCGACCCCGACCACAACCTCGAAGATCATGGCTGCAGACCCCGATCTCCGCTGCCGATTCAACAAGTTGGAGAACTCTCTGTTGCCAACGCCTTGACACAGAGAGGTGCCGTTAGATCCACAGTCCCTGGTGTGGCGGGCGGTCGCCAACGAGGTTCCAATCGATTCCCAACCGTCGTGCCAGGGTCAAGCCGAAAACGACGGAAGGAACGGCATGCGCAACATTCTTGTCACCGGCTCGGTGGACGGCATTGGCCTGCGAACCGCGGCCCAACTCGTCGCCGGGGGGCATCAGGTGGTCCTGCACGCCCGCAACGAGGAGCGGGCGGCGGTCGCCAAGACGGCGCTCCCGGCGGCGGCTGGGATTGCGGTCGGCGATCTGCGCTCGATCGAGGAAACCGTCGTGCTCGCCAGGTCACTGGCCGCGCACGGACGCTTCGACACCATCGTGCACAACGCTGGGATCGCCCGGCTGGACGCCTTGGAGCGGGAGCTGACCGGGGATGGGCTGGAGTCCACCTTTCAGGTCAACGTTCTCGCGCCGTACCTGCTGACGGCGTTGCTTCCCCAGCCGGAGCGTCTCGTGTTCGTGTCGTCGGCGATGGCCACGGACGGTGTGGTTGACCTCGCCGACCTGCAGTACGACACCCGCCCGTGGAATGGGGTCGAGGTGTACTCCAGTTCGAAGCTGCTGAACCTGATGCTCGCGTTCGCCGTCGCCCGTCGATGGCCCGGAACCTTGAGCAACGCGGTCGACCCCGGCTGGGTGCGCACCAAGATGGGCGGCGACGCTGCGCCGACGAGCCCCGACGAGGCCGCGCGGGCCCAGGTGCGCCTTGCCGTAGGCACCGAAGCCGACGTCCTGGTCAGTGGACACTATTTCAGTCAACGCGACTGGCGGCCGTCCCTCTCCAGCATGGACCCGGGACTGCTGGACGATCTGCTCACGCGCTGCGGTGAGCTCACCGGCGTCCAACTGCCTGAGGAGGCGTCCGCTGCGCGTTCGCGCCAGCACCTTGACCGTTGATCTTCGCTGCTGGCCGCGGAGCGAGCGTCTGGTCCAAGATGTCGCGGTGCAGCTCGGCGAGCTCCGGTCCGGGCTCGACACCGAGTTCGTCTATCAGTCGGTTCCGCACCTCGCGCAGCATCGTCAGCGCGTCCCCTCGACGGCCCGCCCGGTACAACGCCTGCGCTAACAGCGCCCAACCCCGCTCCCGCAGCGGGTGTTCGATGAGGAACGCCCGGAGCTGCGCAATGGCCGTATCGTTGGCGCCCAACTCGACCAGGGCGGCCAGGCGGTGTTCCAGCGCACCGGTCCGCAGCTCCTGGAGCCGATGCGACTCCGCGACTACGAACTCGTGGTCCGCGCAGTCGGCGTACGCCCATCCCCGCCAGAGTGCGAGCGCCACGTCGAACCGGACCAGCGCGGATCGCGCCGCACCGGTGGTCAGCAGGTCCCGGCCCTGGGCCGCCGCCCTGCTGAATTGATCGACGTCGAGCGTGCGTGACCCCAACCGCAACGCGTACCCGGCGCCATCCCGAACGAGCACCCGCCCGGGCTGACGTGGCGCCCGGTCGGGCTCAAGCGTCCGACGCAGCACGGACAAGTAGCCCTGCGCGGTGATCCGGGCACTCGGTGGCGGGTCGTGCGGCCACAGACAATCGACCAGTGCATCGATCGACACGAACCGGCCGTTGGCGATGACCAATCGGCACAACACCGTACGCGGCGCCGGGCCGCCGACGGCGACGGCCCGGCCGTAGTGCCGCACGACTGTCGGCCCGAGCACCCCAACTGTCAGGCCCGCCGGGACAACGGAGTCACCGAAAACGCTCACGACAGCGGCCCGTCGTGCCTGCTTTTCATAGATGGTCCTTTCTCGGGCGCGCTGCGGCTGCGGGACGAGTTGCGACATTCATGAGGCCGGGCCGGAGTTGACGGACCCTTAACGCCGGCCTGGCGGGCTGGTGGGGGCGGTCCGACAGGTCGACCGGGAAGGGTCGGATAGTGGACCTTCGAGCCGGCGGCGGCCCACTGGGGGTCGTAGCGTGACGATGACCGGTAAACCGTTCCAGCGTTCCAGTTCGGCGTCGGCGGCCAGTTGCGCGTCGATGCTGCGTCGCAGTTCGGCAAGGTTGGTCTCCAGACCGATATTGGGCAGGTTTCGGACTGGGCCGTCACAGTGTGGCCAGGTGGAAGATCTCCTCGCCCGCCAGTGCCCTTGATCAAGTCTCGGACCCGACTGCCGGGGCCCATTCCGCCAGGCGCGCGCCCGCCAAGTCGGCACCAAGTGCTCGCCAGGCGCCGTGCCCGAGAGTGGAGAAGCACGAGAGCGAGTCGGCCGTCCGTAGCCGGCACCGGGGCGGCCCGCCAATGGCCGGCCCCATCCCGAACAGGCCGCCAGTGGGGCGGCCGGAGGAAACCATGGCCACCACAACCCCCCACCTCGAGCCGAACCTCATCGGCTTCCGGATCAACCACCGCACCATGCGATCCGACACTCGCCGGCTGGCCGAGTTGCTCGACCGCGTGGCTGCTGGGCAGCTCGCGTACGACCGTCGCCGGGCGACGGCCCTGCGGACGTATCTGCGGCTGCTCTGTGACGGCATCCATCACCACCACAAGATGGAGGACGAGGTCCTCTGGCCGGTGCTGCAGCGTTCGGCGGGTGCGGAGATCGACCTGCGGGAGCTCAGTGACGACCACGCCGCACTCGAACCGGTCCTGGACGAGGTACGGGTGGCGGCGGACGAGCTGGTGGCCGCGTTCGCCTCGGGCTCGTCAGAAGTGGGCCGGGCACGCACCGTCGCGGGGCGTCTCGCCGGGGCCCTGGCTCAGCTGCGCGATGTCCTCGACGAGCACATCGAGGAGGAGGAGCGGTTGATCTTCCCGGTAATCCGGCGCTACGTCAGCGTGGCCGACTGGAACATCGTGGAGCGAGCGGTCCGCAAAGGCGGTGCGCTGCGCTTCGAACTGCCCAGGATCGAGCGGTACGCCCTCCCGGAGGAGCTGGAGGAGCTGAGAAAGATCGCCGGACCGGTGCTGCGCCTGATGCTCGTGGCGCTGCGACCGGGTTTCCGCCGCCGGGAGGCGACGGTCTTCGGCGGGTGACACCGGCCGAGCGGCGGTGACGGGGTCAACGCACCGTCGCAGGCACGTACGCCGACTCGTCGCTCCACGGCACGGCGCCGACCCTCCGGGCCAGCCGGAGCCCGGCGTCGCGGTGCGCGACGACGGCCGGGTCGCCCAGCGCGGCGGCGAGCTCGGCGAGGGTTTGGTCCACCGGGCCGAGCGAGATCGATCCGCACTCCAGGCCGGCAAACCGCCCCGCCCACGGCAGCAGCTCGCGGTAGCAGCGCTGCGCAACCGGGCGGTCGCCGAGCCGCGCGGCGACCTGCCCGCGCAGCGTCATCCAGTACAGCCACAGGTAGTCGGGGCGGATCGGGGTCTGTGGCCGCCAGACGGCCCGGGCCGCCTCCCGGTCGCCTGAGGAGAGCAGCGCGTGGGCCAGCACGTCGTGCGTGTCGTCCGGTACGCGTGCATGCACCTGCCGGATGTCCTCGACCAGCTCGTGCCCGCGCCCGACGGTGCTCAGCACGGTGAACCGGCCCATCAGTCCCATCGCCGCCGCGTTGGGACCACCGATGCGGCTCATCCGATCGCTGATCTCCGCGTACCGGCGCGACGCCTCACCGAGATCACCGGCGAAGAGCGCGCGCAGGCCGGTGAACCACCCCATGACGGCGAGGATCAGGCCGAGCTGACCGGTCGTGGCCTTTTCGATCGCCCGGTCGACGTGGTGGCGTGCCCGGTCGAAGTCAGCGTCGGTGAGGGCGGCCTGGTAGAGGATGTGGTGGGCCTCGCACTGGTACGCGGTAAGCCCCGCGGCCTCGGCGACCGCCAGCAGCTCCCGCCCGACGTCGGGCAGTTCGGCCCGGTGCGCCGGGGCGACGGTGACGAAGTAGCGGGCGTTGAGCGCACGGCAGAGCACCGCCGGATCGTCCTGCCGACGGGCTAGCGCGAGAGCTTCCCGGGTGACCTCGTCGGCGCGCTGCAGATCGGCGCCCTCGATCTCGAAGGCGAGAGTGCTCAACAGCCGGGACCGCAGCGCCAAGCCGTCGTCGCCCACGCGGGACAGCTCCCGCTCCAGCAGCCGGACCAGCGGTTCGTCGACGGCGCGGTCGGGCCGGATGGTCCAGGTCACCGGGGCGTCGAAGCAGGTCAGTGCGGAGTGGACGGCCTGCGGGTCGCCGATCGCGGTGGCCAGCCGCACCGCCTCGGCGCGTGCGGCGCGGGCGCTCAGCACGTCACCGGCGAGTGCGCCCGCGGTGGCCAGATCGCAGAGCAGGTCGAGACGTGCGCGGGCGGGTACCGCTGGCGCGAGGTCGGCCGCGCGCAGCGCGCCGGTCCAGTACGCGGCAGCTTCCCGAGGCGCGCCGAGGTCACCGGCCCGGCGGGCGGCGGCGGCCAGGTACCCGATGGCGTCCTGCGCGGTGGCCGGGGTGAGGGCGGCGAGTGCGTGCCTCCCCAGCAGCGCCACGTCGTCGACGCGCTGCTCTCGCAGCACAGTGAGGATTCGGCTGTGCATCCGGGTGCGTCGTAGCAGCGGAACGCTGTGGTAGAGCGCGTCCCGCATCAGGGCATGCGCGAACCGGATCCGCCCCGGCTCGGGCTCGACGAGCAGACCCGCGGTCACGCCGGCCTCCAGGCCGTCGAGGACCGGCTCCTCGGGGCCGCCGTCGACGGCGATCAGGATGTCGACCTCGGCGTCCGAGCCCAAGACGGCGGCGTGCCGTAGCACCGTCTGGGTGCTGGCCGGCAGCCGTGCCAGCCGCCGGGTCAGCACGTGACCCAGCGCGGCGGGGATGCCGTCGAGCGCTGACCCGGGGCCTTCGGCCGCGATCAGTTTGGCCAGCTCGATCGTGAACAGGGGGTTGCCCGCCGAGCGTTCCCGTACGGTGCGCAGCAGTTCGGAGTCGGTGGTGTCGACGCTATGGCGACTCAGCAGTTCGGTGACGGCCGCGTCGTCGAGGCCGCCGAGGTCCAGTTCTACCGCCGGTACGCCGGTGAGTGCGGCCCGGGCCACCACGAAGTCGTCGGTCACCTCGTCGGGGCGGAAGGTCGCCACCACCAGGACGGGCGCCTCAGCCAGGGCGGCCGCGACGTGGCGCAGGATGCGTAGGGTCTCACCGTCGGCCCGGTGGAGGTCCTCGATCACGACGAGCAGCGGGCCGTGGCCGGCCAGCCGGGACAGGTAGGCACCCAGCGCCTCGCGTAGGTGGAACTCGTCGTACTGCCCGCGGGTGCCGGCAGGCGTTGCGGTGCCGGTGCCCAGTAGTAGCTGTAGGCCGCGGGCCTCCGGCTCGTCGAGCGGGAGCCGTCGGCACGCGGCGGTGACGACCTCGTGCCACGCCCAGGCCGGCGGTGCGCCATCCACCTGCGGGCAGGTGCCGATCGCCGTCGTCCAGCCGTCGCCGGTCAGGGACCCGGCGAGGTGCCGGGCCAGCGTCGACTTCCCCCCACCCGCTTCGGCACCGACCCAGCAGATGCCGATTCCGGCTGCGGTGGCGCGGGCGGCCGCCGAGCGCATCCGGGCCAGCTCGGTCGCGCGGCCGAGAATTGGCTGCGCCGCGGGCGGTCGATCGGGTACGACAGCCGGCGGGTCGGCCGGCCCGACCACGGCCGAGGATCGGGCGACCTGGGAGGCTGGCGACCCCAGGCGAGGGTGCTGCCGAAGCAGATCCGTCTCCAGGCTCCGCAGCTCGGGGCCGGGTTCGATGCCTAACTGTTCGAGCAGCGCGGCGCGCACCGATCGCAGCACGTCGAGGGCATCGGCCTGCCTTCCGAGGCGATACAGCGCGACCGCGAGCAGCATCGCGGCCTGCTCCCGCAGCGGATGGTCCCGAACGTGCAGATCGAGGTCGAGGACCACCTCGTTCGCGCGGTCCAAGTCGAGCAGCAGCTTTGCGCGCTGCTCGACGGCGGTCAGTCGTAGCCGGGCCAGCCGTTCGCTCTCCCGGTCCGCCCACAGCTCCCCGACGAACTCGGCGTACGGCGTGGCCGCGCCCCAATTGGCGAGGACTTCGTCCAGCCCGGCGAGCGCCGCCCGCGGCTGCGTCTCGGTGACCCGCGTCGCCGTCCGCAGCGCCGCCTCGAACCGCCAGGCGTCCACGTCGGGCGCCGATAGTCGCAGGGCGTACCCCGGGGCCGCGGTGACGAGGATCCGGGCGGGACGGCGGGGCGGACGGTCCGGCTCCAGCGCCCGGCGCAGGTTCGACACGTACACCTGCAGGGCGGCCTGGGCGCGCGGCGGCGGGTCTCCCGACCAGAGGTCCTCGATGAGCCGGTCGACCGAAACCACATGACCGCCTCCGGCGACAAGCCGGGCCAGCACCGCGCGCTGTCGCGGTGCCCCGAGTTCGATGGGGGTGCCGTTCCGCATCGCCCACATGGGACCGAGCACACCGACCGTCGTCACGCTGCCACCGTAGTAAGCCGACGCCGCGGTGGAGATCCGGTATCCGACTGTTCGTTGACCAACCGTTCGGACCGCACCCGGGCTTCGGCGTCCCTGCACGAGCCGGTCGTGGTCGGACGCCCGCCGCCCCTGCAGCCGGCGCCCACCAGCCCGCCAAGACGACGTTAAGGGCACGCCAACTCCACTGCGGCCTCATGGAGGCCGCACCTCGTCCCGTACCAGAGGGACCCGGAGGAAGGACATCCATTGAGAACCACGAAGGGCCTGAGCCACCCACGCCGGTGGCTCGCGGCCGTGACCGGCGCGAGCCTGGTCGTCGCGTTGGCGGGGCCGGCGGTCGCCGCCGACCCCGTCCCGTACGACGAGCAGGCCGTGCACCACAGCCTGTTCGCGGCGGTCGTCCAAGTTCGTGACGGCGGCACCCGCGGCCTGGTGGACGCCGTGCTCGCCGCCGAGCTGAGCGACTGGCGCGGCGCGCACCCGACGTCCGACACTGCGGCGCTCAACGCCCACCTGAACGCCGTCACCACCCTCGTCGGACAGGCCGTCCCGGCGTCCGACGAGTCACCCGGGAAGCTGCACCTGCTGGGCGCGGCGATGGAAAAGCTCGCGGGCAGCGGCGAGGCCCAGCTCGGCGGCCCGGCGGTCAAGGGGCTGCTGCGCAGCACCACCGGCGAGGAGCTGGCCGGCATCGTGCCGCCGATCGAACAGATCCGCAGCGGCACCCAGGAGTACCTGTGGGAGATGATTTCCCGGGGCGCGCTCACCGAGGTGTGGGGCACGCTGCACGCCCGGGCCGCCACCGATCCGGCCCTCGCCGAGGTGTGGAACACGGCGGTCGGCGCCCGGCTCGGCGTACGCCTGGACACCCCGGCGGACGAGCTCGCGCAGCTGCCCGACCTGAGCGGCAACCTCAACCTGTCGGCGATCACCGCGAAGCGCTACGACAGGGACGCCTATCGGGCGGAGATCCAGTCGCAGCTCGACGTGGCGCTCGCCGCGCTCCGCGAGCGGACCGCGACCGCGGTGACCGACGTGGTCGCTGCGTCCGACCGGTTCCCGATCGACGGGCCGAACAAGCCGACCAGCGCGGAGGAGGCGGCGGCCAAGGCGAAGGCGGAGGCCGACCGCAAGCTCAACGAGAAGCTCGGCCAAGCCGTCACCGTCCTCGGCAAGCTCGCCGGGATGGTGGACAAGCAGTTCGGCAAGCAGATCGAGACCATCGCCAAGGCCGTGGTGGGGGCGATCTCGGCGATCACCACTTACACCGCGGCGATCTCGGCGGCCGGCATCACCACGGCGGCGCTGGCGATGTCGACCTTCACCCTGGTCGGTGGCCTGGTCGGCGCGGCGATGATCCTGCTCCCGCTGTTCACCTCCGGCGGCGGCGCCGACGAGACCACCGGCGCCCAGATCGCGGCGCTGCGTGACCAGATCAACCGGCTGGCCGCCGGGATGGACAGGCGGTTCGACCGGATCGAGAAGATGCTCGGCACGATGTACGACGGGTTGAGCGCCCAACTGACCGCGCTGTCCCGGGACCTCACCGAGGTGCGTGCCCAACTCACCGTGATCGCCGGCCAGCTGATCGTCCTCGACCAGCGCGTGGACACCCTCGCGCTGGCGAGCCAGGCGGCCTTCGAGCAGATCGCCCAGCAGCCGCTGAAGACCAGCGTCGACCGGTACGTGCACCGTGAGGCACGCACCGGCACGAAGATCGAATCGCTCGCCACCTACTTCGACCAGGCCGACTCGCCGACGCGCACCTTCGCGGCCGACAGCGCCCGGCAGGCGCCGTACGTCGTCCCGACCGGCACGTCGTTGTCCGACCCGGTGGGTACGGTCGGCCTCTACCTGCCGGCCGGCGCGATCGACTACCTCGCCCAGTGGGCGGGTGCCCGGGGCATCGCGCTCACCCCCGCCCCCGGCGACCAGCCGGCCTCCGGGGTGGCCAACCCGTCGGCGTGGCTGCTCGGCGCTCGGGCGAACCTGATCCTGCAACTACAGAACCCGCAGTACGCCGCCCAGGTCGCCGCAGCCGAGACGGAGAGCACGATCGCCGCGGGCGACGCGGTCAACCGTCGGGTGCGGCAGTTCAGCGCGCCGGCTGCGGACGGTGCCACCAATGCCTTGTTCCAGCGGCTGATCGCCGACTACCGAGCGGCGATGGGCCAGTGGAAGTTCGCCCTCGACGAGGTCGGCCGGGCGGTGCGCTGGGCGGAGGGCGACCGCGACTACAACATGTGGGGGAGCGTCGACCAGGACATCCCGGCCGCCGGCCGGATCGCGGACGTGCCCCACATCGCGTTCTGCGAGGGGCCGACGGGGGCGACCCTCGACATGCCGAGCCGGGTCAACCGTTCGGCCCTGCCGAGCGTCTACCACCTCGCCAACTACGCGATGGCGCCGGCCTACCGGCCGGAGCTGCGTTCCTGCCTCGACGCGGAGTTCGTCAACGTGGTGGTGAACGACCTCCCGCGCTACCAGCAGACCAACGCGGATCTGCGGCTGGTCGTCCGGCAGCAGGTGAAGTGGTTCGGGGGTGACTGGCAGGACGTGCGGACGGTGACCTGGAAGACGCGCCTGACCGACGTCTGCCTGTGGGACCAGCGGGCCAATCCGCCGACCGGGTACTGCCGGGAACCCGACTACTACATCAACAGCAAGTGGAACTCGACGTACCGACCGGCACTGGACAGCAGCGGCGTCGTGGTGGACAACGCCGCCGCGCTGGCGCTGGCGCGTACGAAGGCCCAGGCCATGCTGACCGGCAAGCAGCGCTACTTCTACCGGGCGGCGGCGCTCGGCACCGGCGTGGACCGGCCGCCGGCGGGCACCTGGTCGAGCTCCCAACAGCTCTGGGACGCCGGCAAGAAGGTCTCCGACGCGGTACGGATGCTGCAGATCTTCTCGGACCTGGGCTGGTCGTCGGCGCTGGAACGGGACGACGTGCTGCGCGGCCAGCTCTTCGGCGACCGGGCGCTGCCGGCGGACTACCGCCTACCGCGCAGCCAGGACAGTTACAACAGCGGCTCGTTGCACCTGTTCAACGCCTACCAACGGGCGTTGTCGAACTACGACAGCTGCAAGCAGCAACTGGAATGGGACCCGTGCCAGGGTGACGTTTCCGGGCTGAATCCGCTGGTG
The DNA here is from genome assembly GCF_040648635.1 of Micromonospora sp. NPDC049114. NCBI lineage: Bacteria > Bacillati > Actinomycetota > Actinomycetes > Micromonosporales > Micromonosporaceae > Micromonospora > Micromonospora sp. NPDC049114. Next base: position 71,856 of record NZ_JBEZEA010000005.1, read on the forward strand.
CAGCAGGAGCGGTTCGGTGTGGGATGTGCCCCGGCCCCGGCCCCGCAGGCGCCGCACGATCCGCTCGGCTCGTGCGTCGTCCAGGCCGGGTCGGCCGGCATCGGCGTCCTCGCCGACCGGTACGGCTACTGGTCCGGCCGGATCAAAGCCGGCGCACACCAGGAGGGCCTGGCGGCAGTGAAGGGCGTCGTCGGGCTGCTACGGGCGACGAACATCGCAGTGCACCCGGCCTGACCGCCTCCAGGTCGGGGGCTCGCCGCTGTGGTGAGCCCCCGACCCATCGGCGCAGCGCGAGCAGGTGTCGAACCTGCGGTGCTGATCGCTGAGCAGGGCCAGCAGTGCAGTAGCGTGCGCGACATCGGGGGAAGCCCTCGAGCGCGACACGGCGGCAATCACGGCGCGGATGGCGAGAACACCGTCCACGCTCACGGGGCCAGAGGGCGTGCCAGCTCGTCGACTACCTCTCGTCGCGCTACTTGCGCTGTCGAGCCACAGCGGTTCCCTCCTCCTCGGCAGGATGCCAAGTCAGGAGGTGTCCAGTCTCAGAGGACGTCTGATTTACGTATGGAGCCAGGAGTACGCGCGTGACCACGAGGACGAAGCGGTCTACTTCGTGTTAGTGAGAACACGAACGACTTCGGCGACGGCACGGGGTACCTGGAGCCGATGAAGAGCGACCTCGCGAGCATAGAGGACCACTTCTATCACCTCACAGCGCTGGACACCGTGGTGGAGCGCTTCGCGAAGCTGGCCAAGGTCGACCCGGATTTCCTCCCTGCGGTCCCGGCAGGAAAGGGTTCGATCGAGCTACTCACGGACGCGCTGTCCGAACATCTGCCGACGTTCTCCTACAAGAACGACTCGGTATGGCTGAATGCAGGTCTTGCCCACACCCGACTCGGAGACGGCGAAAATTTGGGGGAAAGTCCCTCCGGGTCCGGGTCGAGGTGGTTCTTGTCGCCTTCGCTCAACGTCGATGGTGTCTCGGACGTGACGGCCCACAGTATCGGCGGACATTGCATGCTCCTTGTCTTAAATGACGGTGTTCGGCCTATCTGGGCTCACGTTGAACTGTTCGATTTTACCGATGCCGAACTTCCTTCTGACTGGAGATTCGTTAAGCGAGACGAGGGAATCTTTGGAATTAGTGCGCTGTGGGGGTACCGCAGCATGATTGAAAACCCTTCGCATAATGATGACTTGATGGAGCGTGAGCGTAGCGCATGGGGGGACTTCCTGGCAGACAATGAAGGGGCCTTTGAGGAAGGGCCAGATCAGGAGAAGATCCGGGCGCTGAGCAAAGCATTAAACTCTGGTCGTACCTTTCCAAAGCCTCCCAACGTGGGATAGCGTGTCGGGTGTATTCGCGTCGACCCAGACTATTCAAGATCTTATTGGTGACGTGACGGAAATGCGTGAATTCAATCTTCCGTCACCAATCTGGACATCGGCAGCTCGTCCACAGGTCGGGCGAGGGCTGCGCCCGCGTACGCGGTGAATTGCTGGCGTTGCTAGCACGGCTCATGCCAGTTGATCACGCCCATCTGAATTCATCGATATGACGGCCTGGGCGTGTGTACGCGTCGGTATTCGCAGATTAAAAGCGCTCTGCTCGTAACTGGGTGAAGGTATTGCCCTGGGCCGGGCCGGTGGTCACGTGGACTGGTTGTACGATCTGTACCCGGCGGCGGGGACGGGCGGTGGGTTGGGGACGCTGCAGCCGGACCTGCTCGCCGAGAACCTGGCGGTCGCGGTCCTGTCCGAAAGCACCCCGGCCGAGCGCAGCAGGATCCTGCAAGGGTTGGCTCCCGGTCAGGCGGTGCAGGCGTTGACGGTTTTGAGCCGCGCGTTCAGCTACCAGTCCGACGCTGCGAAGATGATCGACGTGGCGCTGGCCGCGGATCTGCCGGTGATGAGTGAGGCGGTTCTCCAGGTCGGCCTCCAGTTTCCCGGAATGCTCGCTTCGCGGGCCGCGGCCCTGCTCGTCAGGGCTGAACTCGATCCTGACTGAGTCCAGCGGACAGCGCGGCGGGTGCCGTACCCATCGATCGAGTTCGGCCAGATCGCGGTCGCATTGACCGCCCACGCCCTGACCGCCACGCAAGCGGGGACCGAGCCAAAAGACCGAGCGTCCCTACTGACCTTGCACGCTGTTCGGTTGGCGGAGGTGGGGCGGCGGGCCGAGGCCCTCGCCGCCAGCCAGGAAGCCGTCGACCTGCGCCGGGAGTTGGCCGACGGCAACCGCGACGCCTACCTACCCGACCTCGCCACGTCGGTGAACAACCACGCTGTTCGGTTGGCGGAGGCAGGACGACGGTGTCGGTCGCACCGAGGCGCGTATATCTGGTTGAGGTCATGTGGATTGGCGGTGGTGTGCCGGGAGGAGTAGCCACCGGGCGAAGCAGCTCTGGTCGTCAATTTCGGTGTACCACCTGACTCTGAGCGTGTATCCGTTGCTGTCGGCTCGCAGGAGTAGTCCCTTGTTCGGCTCCCGTGACGGAGGTCCATGCTCAGCCGGCGGCGGGCCTGGTTGACGCGGCGACAGCGCCATTGCGTGCTCGCCTGTTCCGTCGAGGGCGGCGCTGAAGATTGCGAGGTCACCGCTGGGAATGTTGAGGGCGTCACCGACATCATCGATTGCCGATGGATAGTTCAGCGCCGATTCGAGGGTTCTGCGATAGTCCGGACCCGAGGCCTGGACTATCGCCAAGGTTCCCTCCGCAGACTCGAACACCTCCATCCAGCTGTCGTCACGAACGACGCCGTCAGCGCCGACAAGAAGAGCGGTAGAGCCGGCAACGGCGATGCTGGTCTCCTCGGGGGTCATGCCAACAATCCGGTCGTACTCGTCGTTGCTCATACCGCGCCAGAAACGGCGGGCGGCGGCGTCGACAGCGAGGTACGGTTCGCCGTTCGTCCAGAGCCGCCCAATGTGGGTCCAGGACGTATGCACGGTGAGAGTATCCATACGGCCCTCGCCACGGCTGGCTGGCACCCAACGCCTTACTGTCATGCCGCTGTCAAGGCGCGGCAATCGTCGGCGTGCTCCCCCGGTCGACCGATGCGGCTGCGGAGCCAGCGCTGGTGCCAACCAAATCGAGCCCTACGCCGAACTCATCCGCCACTACCGGGAACGGTGGGTCCACTACGGACACGACCCGGCCCACGCCCTCGTCGGTGCGGCACCGAGGGCTTCTACGTGGCCCGCACCTCCCAGGAGGCGATCGAACGGTATCGGGCGATCTTCGATGTCCGGGTTGCCGCGTTCCGGCGGCTCGGCGTGCCACCGGTCTTCGGCACCCTGGAGGACGCCATCGACCGCAGCTCGATCCTGGTCGGCAGCCCACAGCAGCTCGTCGACAAGGTGCTGCGCTATCACGAGCAGTTCGGCCACGAGGTCATCCACCTCCAGGCCGACCACGACGGGCTCACCGACAAGCAGCACCGGGAGAGCCTGGAGCTGTTCCAGTCCGAGGTGGCACCGGTGCTGCGCCGGGATATTCCCAGCCGCCCCTTCCATCCGCCGGTGACCGCCGCCGCTACGGCCTGACCAGAAACGGGGACAACCATGCCCTCCACGCCTCTGTCCATCCTCGACCTCTCGCCGGTACCCGCCGGCGGCACCGTCACGGACGCCCTGCGCAACACCGTCGACCTGGCCCGTCGGGCCGAGCAGTCCGGCTGCCACCGTTACTGGCTGGCCGAGCATCACCTCGCCGCCGGGGTGGCCAGCTCCGCGCCGGCCGTGCTGATCGGGCAGGTCGCCGCGGCCACCAGCGCCATCCGCGTCGGCTCCGGCGCCGTCCAGGTCGGTCACCGCACCGCCCTGTCGGTCGTCGAGGAGTTCGGCACCCTCGCCGCGCTGCACCCCGGCCGCATCGACCTCGGGCTCGGTCGCTCCGGGCAGCGGCGGGTCGAAGCCGCCCGGGAGATCGCCGCGCCCACCCCGCCACCGGTCCAGGCCCGGGTGGTCGACGGGCTGCTCATTCCGCCGCCGTTCTCCTACGCCCAGGTGCTCGCCTCACCGCGTTTCGCCCTGAGCAGCGCCCTGCTGCACCAACCGGGCGCCCAGCCACCGCCCTTCGCCGAACAGGTGGCCGACGTGCTGGCCCTGCTGCGCGGGGACTACACCGACGCCGACGGGCTGGACGCGCACGCCGTTCCGGGGGAGGCCACCGATCTGCAGGTGTGGCTGTTGGGCAGCAGCGGCGGGGAGAGCGCCCACCTCGCCGGGGGCGTTGGGCCTGCCCTTCGCTGCCAACTACCACGTCAGCCCGTCCTCGGTGCTCGATGCCGTGACCGCCTACCGGGCCGCGTTCCGGCCCTCGGCGGTACTGGCCCAGCCGTACGTGGTGGTCTCCGCGGACGTCGTCGTCGCCGACACCGACACCGACGAGACGGCACGCCGGCTCGCCGCGCCGTACGGGGTCTGGGTACGCAGCATCCGCAGCGGTGACGGCGCGATCCCGTTCCCGCGCCCGGAGCAGGCCGCCGCGCTGCCGTGGACCGACGAGGACCGGGAACTCGTCGCCGACCGGGTGGACACCCAGTTCGTCGGGTCGCCCGGCACCGTCGTCGAGCGGCTGCGCGTCCTGCGTAACGTCACCGCCGCCGACGAACTGCTGATCACCACGATCACCCACGCGCACAGCGACCGGGTCAGCTCGTACGAGCTGCTCGCCAAGGAGTGGGGGAACTGACGACGCCTGCGCCGGTGAGGGATCGTCAACTATCGGCGGAATGCGGCTGGTCCTGCGGTCCGCGCGGAGTGTCCCCGCGCAGGGTGATGCGATGCATGACCCGCCGTTCGGACCCGTAGTCGCGGTTGGCGTAGTGGGCCGTGCTGCGGTTGTCCCAGAGTGCCACGTCGCCCGGGCGCCAGCGGTGTCGCACGATGTGCTCCGGCTTGGTGAGGTGGGCGTAGAGCAGGTCCAGGATGGCCCGGCTCTCGGCGTCGGAGACTCCGACGATGCGTGAGGTGAAACCGGGGTTCACGAAGATTCCCCTACGGCCGGTCTCGGGATGTACCCGGACCACCGGGTGCTCGACCGGGTCGAGCCGGGACACCGGCTGGCCCTCCCACGCGTTGCCTCCGCGTTGGGCCAGGTAGTAGCCGAACTCGCGGGTGCCGTCGTGGACGGCGGTGAGCTGATCGACAAGTCGTCGTACGGGCTCGCTGAGCGAGTCGTACGCCAGTTGCGCGTCGGCCCAGTTCGTGTCTCCGCCGGTCGGCGGGAGGGTGACCGCGCGCAGGATCGAGCCGAGTGGTGGCCGCTTCATGAAGGTGACGTCGGTGTGCCACACGTCGGCGAAGCCGTTGTCGGTGCTGTCCAGGGCGTACACCTCCGGGTGGGCTTCGTCGACGCCGCGGACGACCGGATGCGAGGCGGTCAGTTCGCCGATCCGGCGGCCCAGGCGCACCTGAGCGTCGTCGTCGAGGCGCTGGTCGCGGAGGAACAGCACCTTGCGGTCGACCAGGGCGGCGCGGAGAGCGACGATCTCGTCGTCGCTGGCGGTGGCCAGGTTCATCCCGTGCACCAGGGCGCCGAAGTGCGGCCCCAGCGGTTCGAGGTCGAGCTGCACGAGCACGGTGGTCATGTGGATGCTCCTTCGTTTCGGACGGCGTGCGCGATCTCGGCGCGCAGCGCGGCGTACTCGGGCAGGCCCCGCAGGTCGTCCGGCGTGGCGTCGGTGCGCGGCAGTTCGATGGGCAGGTCCAGGACGATCCGGCCGGGGCGTGGGCTGAGCACCACGACCCGGCTGGCCAGGAAGACGGCCTCGTCGACGCTGTGGGTGACGAACACCGAGGTCCGGCCGGTTGCCGTGCTTACTTCGCGCAGGTCCTCCTGGAGGCGCTCCCGGGTGAGCGCGTCGAGCGCGGCGAACGGTTCGTCGAGCAGCAGCAGTGGGCGGTCCGCGGCGAGGGCGCGGGCGATCGCGACCCGCTGCTGCTGGCCGCCGGAGATCTGCCAGGTACGGCGCTTGGCCACATCGGGTAGGCCGACCCGGGTGAGGAGCCGATCGACACCATCGGTGGGCCGTCCGGCGTAGCGCAGGGCCACCTCGATGTTGCCGCCGACGGTCATCCACGGAAACAGGCGGGGCTGCTGAAAGACCAGGCCGGCGCCGCGCCCGGGGACCGGGGGCCCACCAGCGGTCCGGACCGCGCCGCTGGTGGGCCGCTCGAAACCGGCGATCAGCCGCAGCAGGGTGCTCTTGCCGCAGCCCGAGGCGCCGACCAGGACGAGGAACTCACCCGTCGGTACGGTCAGGTCGATCGGACCGAGGGCGACGACGTCGCCGTACGCGTGCTCGACGTCGTCGACGGCGATCGCGGCCGTTCCGCCCGGGTCAGCCGAGGACATCCGGTAGCCCTTCGGTGTAGATGGCGGCCTGGACGGTCGCCAGGTCCGGCACGGCCTCGATCTTCTGCTGGTCCTTGAGGAACTGTGCCGCGCTGACGAGGTTGTCGGCGAGCTGGCCCTTGGCTGCCGAGGTGCCAAGCCATGCAGGGCTGGCCAGGTCCGCGGGCTTGAGGAAGACACCCTGCGAGAGCTGCCGCTGCGCTTCCTCCGGGCTGAGGTTGAGCTCGATGCCCACCGATTTGGCGGCTGCGGCCGGGTCGCTGTGGATCAGGTTCAGTGCCTGGGACTCAGCTTTACGCCAGGCGTCCACGGCGTCCGGGTGTGCCTTGACGAAGGCGGTGGCGACGACACCGAGGTCCAGGGTGGGCTTGCCTGCGGTGGCCAGTTCGCGACTGGTGACCAGCACCGTGCCGGTCTTCCTGAGTTCGTCGAGCGACGGCAGCCAGGAGTAGGCGGCGTCCAGGTCGCCGCGGGTCCAGGCGGCCAGGATGTCCTGCGGTTCCAGGTCGACGATGGTGACGTCGGATTCCTTGACACCGGCGCGGTCCAGCGCGGCCAGCAGACTGTAGTGGGCGGTGGAGGCGAACGGCGTCGCCACCTTCTTGCCGCGCAGGCCGCTCACGTCGGCAATCCCGGAGCCCTTGCGGGCGACAAGTGCCTCGTTGTCGCCCGCGACGTCGAGCACGAAGGCGACCTGGTACGGGATGTTCAGGGGTGCGGAGAGCCCGCGGGCGACCGGGCTGGACCCGATTGCCGCGATGTCGACGCTACCGGCGACGAACGCGGTGTTGATGCTGGCGCCGGAATCGAACTTGGTCCAGGTGATCTGGTAATCGGGCAGGGCTTTCTCCAGCAGACCCTGGTGCTTGACGATGAGGTCACCGCTCGGGAATGCCTGGTAGGCGATCCGGATGCTCTTGCGGTCCGGGTCGCCGCCGCCGCTGGCGGCACCGTCCCCGCAGGCGGTGGGCAGCAGTAGGGTGGCGGCGGCCAGCAGGCCCAGAATCTTGCGCATGTGCTGTTCTCCTATATTTGGCCGCGCCACGGGATCAGCCGTCCTTCGGCGGTCCGCAGCAGGGCGTCGATGAGCAGGCCCGACAGGCCGATGGCGAAGAGACCGAGGACGACCACGTCGGTCTGTGAGTAGCGTTGGGCGTCGCGGATCATGCCGCCGATGCCGGGGACGCCGTTGATCGTCTCCGCGGCGACCACCGAGGAGTACGCGACCCCGACGGCGATCCGAATCCCGGTGAAGATTTCCGGTAGCGCGTGGGGCAGCACCACGTCGCGGATCACGCGTGCGCGGCTGGCACCCAGCGCCCGCGCGGCCTCCACCAGACCGGTCGGTGCGGAGTGGACGGCTGCCGCGGTGGCGACCGCGACCGGAGGCAGCGCGGCGATGGAGAGCAGCCAGAGCTTGGGCGTCTCGTCGATGCCGAACCAGATGATGAAGAGGCTGAAATAGGCCAGGGGCGGGAGCGCCCGGATGAAGGTGACGACCGGTTCGACGACCACCCGGATCCAGCCGACGGTTCCCATGACGACGCCGAGGAGCACTCCGCCGGCGACACCGATGACAGATCCGATCAGGATGCGGCGCAGGCTCACCCCGAGGTGCTCGATGAGCAGGTGTCCGCTGTATCCACGGATGCCGTCGTGGGTGGTCGAGGTCTGGACGAGTTGGTGCCACACCGCACCGGGCGAGGGGATGAAGGTCGGGTTGCTGGTGGCTCGGGCGGCGATCTCCCACAGCGCGTAGAGCACGACGAGGGCGAGTAGCCGGAGCAGGACCCGGCGGCGGCGTCCACCGTGCGGTGCCAGTGCGTCGGGGGTCACCGCTGACGCGCCGATCGAGGTTTCCGCGGCAGGCGGCGCGGGGACCGTGGTAGTCACCCACTTTTCCTATCGTGTAGATAGGAAATGAGCAAGGGTGGGATCGAAGGATGGGAGGCGGCGACGCGCCTGGAGGCAAGGAGCCGTCGGCCCGTGACCGCGAGACCGGCGCAGAGATGGGATTTCCGCTCAAACCTACCGACTCCATGGAGAACTCAGGACCGTGCGCACTCGTGGTTCTCGCCTGATCGCCGCAGGTCAAAGCGATGCGGGCGATTTGCCGGTAAGGAGAGCGAAAGCGTCCGCCGGCATAGTTCCGTTCGTTGGCGTTACCGAGCGACGAAGGGGAATCATGCGGTTCACAGTGCTGGGTCCCTTGGGGATGGAGCCGGGGCAACTGCCCAGCGCTCCGAAGCAGCGGCAACTGTTGGCCCTGCTGCTTCTGCACGCCGACACCGTCGTCACCGTCGACGATTGTGTGGACGAGCTGTGGGGTGAGCAACCGCCGATGAGCGCACACTCGACGTTACAGACGTACGTCATGAACCTCCGGAAAGTCCTGCGCACCGCCAAGGGCGACAACCGGATCAGCACCCGCGAGCGTGGGTACGCCCTGCACGTGGATCTCGGTGAGCTCGATCTTGACGACTTTCACCGGATCGCGACCACCGGAGGTGAGGCCTTCGCCGCCGGCCGGTACCCGGAAGCGGCGCGGCTGCTGCGGTCGGCTCTGGACATGTGGCGCGGACCGGCCCTGGTCGACGTCCAGGTGGGCTCGATCGTGCGGGCCCGGTTGGAAGGGCTGCACGAAGTCCGTCTCGCCGTACACGAGGAGCGGGTGGAGGCCGATCTGCGTCTCGGGCGGCACCGGGAGCTGCTCAGTGAACTGCGAGTCCTGGTGCGCCGGTATCCGACCCACGAGAACCTGCGCGCGCAGCTCGCGCTCGCGCTGTACCGAAGCGGCCGGACCACCGAGGCGCTGGCTGCTCTACGGCAGTTCCGCAGCACGCTCGCCGAGCGGTTCGGGCTGGAGCCGTCCCGGCGGCTGCGGGGCCTGGAGCAAGCCATCCTGCGAGCCGATCCGGCCCTGGACCTGGCCGTCGACAGTGGTTCGAGCCACCTGCTCGTCAGCTGACCACACCGAAACGACCCCCACCGACCGAAGGAGCGCGTCATGACGACGACTCAGCCGACCGGCAGCACCGCGCACTCTGTCGACGCGGAAACGTACGCCGAAATCCTGCAGTTCTACGCCCGCCACTTCCAGCTTCTGGACGATGGCGAGGCCGAACAGTGGTCTCAGCAGTTCACCGAGGACGGCGAGTTCGGACAGAACGTCAAACCCGAGCCGCGTCGGGGCCGCGCCGCGATCGCCGTGTCGATGCGGCGCGGCATCGACCGCCTTGCCGAGTCGGGGCTCACCCGGCGGCACTGGTACGGCAACGTGATCGCCGAGCCGGACGGCGAGGACGCGGTGCGGACCCGCTACTACGCGACAGTCTTCGAGACGCCGCCCGGCGGTGGTGCTGCCCGGGTCTATCTGAGCACCACCGCCGAGGACCTGCTGCAACGACAGGGCGGCGAATGGTTCGTCCGCCGCCGGCACATCGTGCACGACGGGACCTAGAAGTTCAGGCCTCCGTCGACATTCAGGACATGACCGCTGACGTAGGAGCTGTCCGGTGAGGCCAGGAAAAGGATCGCCCGGGCGACCTCGGCGCCGGTTCCGGGCCGCGCGCTCGCGAGCGAGCCGCGGAGGCGGTTCCACAGCCGGTCGTTGTCGAGGATCGCGCGTCCCATGCCTTCGTCGACCACCCCCGGAGCGACAGCGTTGACGGTGATGCCGTCGACGGCCAGTTCCGCGGCGAGCACCCGGGTCAGTGTCTCCAGGGCGGCCTTGGAGACGCCGTACGCTCCGCCGCCGGCGATCGGCCGACGCCCCAGCAGCGAGGACACCGTGATGATCCGCCCGTCGCCGGCGGCCCGGAGCAGCGGAACTGCGGCCCGCACGCAGTTCAGCACACCGGTGAGATTGGTGGCCAGCACCTCGTCCCAGTGCTCCGGTGGCAGCGTCGCCAGGGGCCCGGGGCGGTTGATACCAGCGTTCGCGACCAGGATGTCAAGTCCGCCGTGACGCTCCTTCACAGCGGAGAAGAGCGCGCCGACCGAGGCTTCGTCGGTGACGTCGACTGGAAACTGCCCGACGATGTCCGACGCCCCACGTGCCGCTGACACGACGGTGGCGCCGGCGTCGGCGAGGACTCGCGCGACGACCTGTCCCAGGCCGGCGGTGCCGCCGGTCACGACCGCGACCTTGCCTTTGAGGACCATGAGAACTCCTTCGTTGTCGGCTTCCGGACCAGGGGTCCGGCCGTACTCGAGCCGGCCTTGAGTGCCGGCCGGAACGCTGCCCGCGTGCCGTCAAACCGATGTGCTGAGCGGACCGCCGTGGAACTGGACCATCTCGTCGGTGATTGGCCGGGACGGGAGATACAGACCGGCCGGCTCACCGCGTTCCTCCGCGTACGCCCGATGCAGGTTGGCCACCAGCCGTTCCGGATCCGGCAGGCTCCGGAAGGGGTTGTCGGCCCGCCGAGCGGCCTCCAGCGGAGGTATCCCCGCGCTGACACCGTGCGCCGCCTCCCGGCGCAGCCACCGCAGGTATGCCTCGGTGGCGTCGAGAACCTCCGGCCCTGCGACCGCGCCGTGCCCGGACACCACCACCCGAGGGCGCAGGTCGCGCAGCGAAGCCAGCGCGCGCAGGGATCCGGCGACCGAACCCATGAGCACGAACGGCGTACGCCCGGAGAAGACCACGTCGCCGACGAACAGCACTCGCGGTCGCGGCAACCACACCACCACGTCGTTCGTCGTGTGGGCCGGCCCGACGTGGAACAGCTCGACACGTACCCCGCCGGGGTCCAGAGTCAGCCGATCCCGCAGCGTGCGGGTCGGCAGCCTCAGCTCGATGCCGGAGAAGTCGGCCTGCGGCCACAGGTCGCGCATCGCCAGCCCTGTCCGGGCCATCTCGGAACGGGCGGTCTCGTGAGACACGATCTCGGTCGCGCGCGGAAAGACGCAGTTGCCGAAGACGTGGTCGCCGTGGTGATGGGTGTTCACCACGATGTGCGGACGATCCGGCGCCAGGCGCTGCACGCACGCCAGCAGCGCCTCCGCGCGGGGCCGGGTGGCAGCGGTGTCCACCACCACGACCCGCTCGGCGCCGACGATGATGCCGGCGTTGCCGACGCACCAACCGCCCGGCGGCTGGATGTAGGCGAACACCGCGGGGGCCAACGGCACAAGCCGGCCGAACGGTGTGCTGGTCATGTCTCCTCCGGTACGACGGCGTGGGTCCGGACCCCAGTGGGCCCGACCACGCTCGGCTCCGGCTGGAGGCGGCGTCTCGATCGGAGGGTGTGCTGATGTACCTCGACGTGCTCGGTGGACTGCGGATCGGTCCAGCCGGCGGTGACGCGGGCCCGACGGCACCCAAGCAACGGCAACTCCTCGGTCTGCTCGCGTTACGGGTGGGTGCGACCGTGCCGGTGACGACCTGCGTGCGGGAGTTGTGGAACGACCACCCGCCCCGTAGCGCCGCCACCACGCTGCAGACGTACGTCATGCATCTGCGCCGGGTGCTGACCCGGACGGCGGCGCCGGCGCTGCTGCTGACCGACGGGCGTGGCTATCTGCTGAGGATCGACCCGGAGCAGACCGATCTGGGGATGGTCCGCGAGTGGGCTCGCCGGGGCGACCAGCACGCCGCGGCCGGGAGGCCGGCGCACGCCGCGCGGGACTGGCAGCAGGCGCTGACGCTGTGGCGGGGCCCGGCCCTCGCCGATGTACGGATCGGTCCGGTGGCGGAGGAGATCATCGGACACCTCGACCAGTGGCGGCTGCTGCTGATCGACCGATACCTCGACGCCGAGCTGCGGTGTGGCCGGCACCGCCAGGTGGTGGCCGTGGCGACGACACTCGCACGTCGGCATCCACTGCGCGAGCCGATTCACGCCAGCCTGATGGTCGCGCTGTACCGCAGTGGGCGGCAGGCTGACGCCGTCCTGGTCTACCAGCGGCTGTCCGCCGCGCTGCGGCGCGAACTCGGAGTCGAGCCCTCGACGGCGGTGCAGCGGTTGCAGCGCGCTGTGCGAGTCGGCGCGGCCTGGCTCGAACCGCCCGCCGGCCCGGCCACGGAGCCGCTGGCCCCCGCGCTCCGCCGCCCCACTCTCGTCCCCGCGCCGTCCTGCGGCGTGTCCTGATCGGAGCCTTCCGTGCCCGTACCCGTGCAACGCGACCCCGACCTGACCCGGGCCCGATTGGCCGACTGGCTCCGCGACCAGCGCGGCGTCCGTGACGTCGCCGTGGGGCCGTTGACCGTCCCGAGGACTGCCGGATTCTCCGCCGAGATTCTGCTTTGCGACGCCAGTTGGGCCCAGGACGGACGACATCAGGTCGCGCCGCTCGCCGTCCGGATCGCGCCGGTCGGGCACCGGATCTTTCCTGACCTGCGCTGGCCGGAACAGGTCGGTGTGCAGATCGCGCTGGCCCGGACCGACGTCCCGGTCGCGCCCGTACTCGGGTTCGAACCCGACCCGGGCGTACTCGGGGCGCCGTTCGTCGTGATGAGCCGGGTAGCCGGTGAGGTGCCCGCCGACCTGCCGTCGTACCACCGGGAGGGCTGGCTGGCCTCGGCCTCGCCGCAGCGGCAGCGGGCGGCGTGGTTCGCCGCCCTGTCCGCGATGGGGCGGTTGCACCGCCTGGATCCGGCGGCCCTGGGGGCGACCCCCGCGCCCTCCGGCGACCTGGCGTTCTACGCCGAGCAGTTGGAGTATTTCGGCGCCGCGCGCAACGACGCCGCCCGAACCGCGCTGACCTGGCTGCAGGCCCACCGCCCGCCGGCGCCGCAGACGCCTCGCCCGCTGTGGGGCGACGCCCGGCTCGGCAACATCGTATTCGCCGGCGACCGTCCGGCCGCCCTCCTGGACTGGGAGATGACCGACGTCGGCCGCCCGGAGAGCGACCTGGCCTGGTTCCTGCACATGGACCGGTTTCTCAGCGACGGGATCGGCGCCCCCCGGCTGCCCGGTCTGCCGACCCGCGTCGAGACCGAGGAGTTCTACGCCCGGCTTCTCGGCCGACCCCTGGCCCATCTGGCCTACCACGAGGTCGACGCCGCCTTCCGGTTCTGTGTCGTCACGGCCCGGGTCGTGCGGCTGCTGGAGGAGACCGGCGTCCTGCCGCCGGGGTCGGACTTTCCGCTGCACCGCAACGCGACCGCGCTGTTGCGCCGCCGGCTCGCCGAGAGCGGTGTCGATCTCTCCAGTACGGGTGTAGCGGGCCTCTAGGGACCCCCGCCATGGTCGGCACCGTACGGGGCCAGCAGCGGTCCGCCCGAATCCGAGGGAGCTGGAATGAAGTTCGGCATCAACCTCTTCCCGACCGTCGGTCCGCAGGACAAGCCCGCCGTCCAGTACTTCGAGGAGAGCCTGCGCCTGGCGGAACTGGCGGACGAGCTGGGCTTTCACCACGTCAAGACGGTTGAGCACTACTTCTCCCCGTATGGCGGGTACAGCCCCGACCCGGTCACCTTCCTGGCGGCAGCGGCGGCCCGGACCAGGCAGATTCGTCTGGTCACCGGCGCGGTACTGCCCGCGTTCACCCACCCGGTGAAACTCGCCGGGAAGCTCGCGATGCTCGACGCCATCTCCGGCGGCCGGCTCGACGTCGGGTTCGGGCGGGCGTTCCTGCCCGACGAGTTCCAGGCCTTCGGCATTCCGTTGGACGAGAGCCGGGCCCGCTTCGACGAGGGCGTGGACGCGTGCAGGCTGCTCTGGTCCGCCGAGCAGGCGGTGTGGGACGGCCGGTTCTACCGGTTCGGTCCCGTCACGCTGTTGCCGCGGCCGGTCCAGCAGCCGCACCCGCGGATCCTGGTGGCCACCGCCAAGTCGCCGGAATCAGCCGAGGCGGCCGGCCGCAACGGGTACGGCGTCATGCTCGTTCCCTCGATCAACTCCCGGGAGCAGGTGCAGGAGGTCCTCGCGCTGTACCGAAAGGCTGCGGCAGCCGGCGGCTTCACGCCGACCGACGAGGACGTGCACATGAGTTACAACGCGTTCCTGGCCGACGACGCCGACGAGGCACAGCGGCTCGGCCGCCAGTACGCCGATCAGTCGCACGGCGCGCTCGCCGCGGCCGTATCGTCGTGGGCGCACACCCGAAGCAGCGACTATCCCGGCTACGAAAAGATCGTGGAACGGGTCGGCAAGGGCAACTTCGACCGGCAGGTGGCTGACCTTAAAGCCCTGGTCGGCTCACCCGAGCAGGTCGTCGCGGCGGTGGAGACCATCCGCGACTGGTTCGGTGAGGTCACCCTGAGCCTTCAGGTGGTCTCCGGCAACGTGCCGTACGAGCGGGCGGCCACATCGCTGCGCCTGTTCGCCGAGCACGTGCTGCCCAGGTTCTGACGGAAGCGCGCCGTGTCCACCCCGACGGCCGTCATGGCCGACAGTTATGCCGACGCCCGGCCCGCGCGACGTCCCCTGCGGTGGGTCGCGGGCCTGGCCGGGCTGGTGGTGCTCCTGCTCACGCTGGTGAGCATGGCGGGCAACCCGGCTTTCGAGTGGGACGTCGTCGGCCAGTACCTCACCGCCGACGTCGTCCTCGACGGCCTGCGGGTCACCCTGTTGCTGACCGCTATCGCCCTGGTCGGGGGGTTCGCCCTCGGAACGGTCCTGGCCGTCATGCGGCTGTCCGGCAGCCGCCTGCTGCAGGCGATCAGCTGGGGTTACACGTGGCTGTTCCGGTCCGTGCCGATCCTGGTCCAGCTGCTGTTCTGGTACAACATCTCGCTGGTCTACCCACGGCTGACGGTCGGGGTGCCCTTCGGCCCGACGATCCTGGACCTGCCCACCCGCGGTCTGATCAACGGGTTCGCGGCGGCGGTCATCGGCCTCACCCTGCACGAGGCCGCACACGCCGCCGAGATCGTCCGGGCCGGACTGCTGTCGGTCGAGAGGTCGCAGACCGAAGCGGCTCAGGCCCTCGGCCTCTCACGTTCGCGCACCCTGCGGCGCATCGTGCTGCCGCAGGCGATGCGGGCCATCGTTCCGCCGGCCGCCAACCAGGCCGCGGCGCTGCTGAAGGGAACCTCGGTGGTCAGCGTCATCGCCGGACAGGACCTGCTCTTCTCCGTCCAGCTCATCTACAACCGCAACTACCTCGTGATTCCGCTGCTGCTCGTGGCGACCCTCTGGTACCTGTTCTTCACCACCCTCCTCAGCGCGGTCCAGTACCTCCTGGAGCAGTTCTTCGGGCGGGGCAGCGGTCGGGCCGGCCCGGTGGGACCACGCCTGTCGCTCCTCGCCGGGGAGGACCGGTGAGCACTGCCGCCGAGGAACTGACCGTGGCCACCGGCGAACCGCGCAGCATGGTCCGGCTCATCCAGATCAGCAAGGCGTTCGGGGACGTGGTCGTCCTCGATCGGGTGGACCTGACCGTCCCTGCCGGAACGGTCACCTGTGTGGTCGGACCGTCCGGCTCGGGCAAGAGCACCCTGCTGCGCTGCGTCAACCGCCTCGAGCGGCCCGACTCCGGAGCCGTCCTCATCGACGGGCAGCCGGTCGGGCTGATCCGGCGCGGCAACCGGGTGATCGAGGCCCCACCGCGGCTGCTCGCCCGGCACCGAACAGCCGTGGGGATGGTGTTCCAGGCGCTGAACCTCTTTCCGCACCTCACGGTCCTGCAGAACATCGTCGAAGCGCCGGTCGCGGTGCAGGGGGCGAGCCGTGCCGACGCCCGAACCCGGGCCCGGGAACTCCTGCAACGAGTCGGTCTGGCCCACAAGGAGCGGTCGTACCCCCGGGAGTTGTCCGGCGGCGAACAACAGCGCGTCGCCATCGCCAGGGCGCTCGCCCTGCGTCCGAAGGTGATGCTCTTCGACGAGCCGACCAGCGCGCTCGACCCGGAACTGGTCGGCGAGGTGCTGGCGGTCGTACGCGACCTCGCCGCCGGCGGCATGACGATGCTCATCGTCACCCACGAGCTGCGCTTCGCCGCCGAGGTCGCCGACGAGATCGTCTTCATGGACGGCGGCCGGATCGTCGAACAGGGACCGCCCGCCACGATGCTCGGCAGCCCGCGGGAGGAGCGGACTGCCCGATTCTTCGCCACCATCCAGCAACGCTGAGGAGTCACCGTGCCCTATCGCCGTATTCGCCTGGCGGCCGTCGGCGCCGTCGGACTGGTCCTGCTGTCGGGATGCCTGCACGCGGCACCAGCCAGCAGCATCCAGGAAGCACCGAAAGACCTCGGCGCCGAGGACGTCGTCTCCGCCGTCCAGGCCGACCCGGCACTGAAGGCGCTGCTTCCGGCGGACATCCGACAATCCGGGGTCCTGACCGTGGGTTCGGCCGTCGGGACCCCGCCGATCGCCTTCCACCCGCAGGACGGCGGGCCGCCGCGCGGCATCGACATCGACGTCGCCGACGCGGTCGCCCGGAAACTCGGCCTGACCGTCAAGCGTGACCAGGTCAGTGGCGCATCGCTGCTGACCGGTCTCAGCGCCGGCCGCTTCGCTGTCGGTACGGCCAATTTCTCCGTCACCGAGGAGCGCAAGAAGGTCCTCGACTTCACCACGTACCTGACCGACGGCACGGGCATCCTGGTCCGCGACGACAGTCCGCTCACCGAGGTCACCGACCTCGGGCAGCTCTGCGGATCCTCGATCGGCACCGGGGTGGGCAGTACTTTCGAAAACGACCTACGTCAGCAGCAGGACCGGTGCGCCCAGGCCGGTAAGCCGCCCTACCGGGTCAGCACCTACAGCGACGCCGCCGCCCACTTCCTCGCGCTACGCGAGGGCCACGTCGACGTTCTGGTCAGCTCCGCGAGCGTGCTGCGGTACGCCGCCGCCCAACAGCCGGGCCTGCGCCTCGCCGGGCAACTCAGCCGCCGCGACGTCGGACTCGCCACGAACAAGGGCGCCGGACTGGCGGAACCGTTGCGCGCCGCGATCGACGAACTCGTCGCCGAGGGCACCTACCAGAAGATCCTGGCCAAGTGGCACCTGGAGGCGGCCGCGATCCCGCGCTCAGCGGTCAATCCGCCGGCGGCCTGACGAGCCTCACACCGCCCAGTCCGGGACCTCGTCGATCCGCAGCAGCGCGCAGGTCCACGAGTACCCTGCCCCCACCCCGGCGAGCAGCACGTGCTCGCCGGGGTGGACCTGCCGGGACTCCACCAGGTGTGCCAGACCGCTGAACTGGTCACCCGCGCCGAGGTGGCCGACGGTCCGAGCCCAGGACCAGGTGGTCTTCTCCGGCGTCAGACCCCAGGGCCGCAGGTACGACGAGGTCAACCTGCGCAACCCGAAGTGCGGCAACACGAACCGGTCCACGTCCGCGAACTCCAGTCCCGCCTGCGCGAGGGCCCGGCTCAGCGCCTCCGCCTGCCCGGCCACCACCCGACTGATGCTGTACGACACTCCGGTCCGCGCGACGAACGCCTTCTTGACCACGTCAAGGTCCACTGGCTGTCGCTGGGCCAGTGGCGCGGCCCCGAACGGATCGTCGCCGCGGTGCAGCCCCTCCAACTCGGGCTCGGAGACGGTGGCCAGACTCAACAGCCGCGCGAAACCGCCGTAGCGGGACAGCAGCAGGGCGGTGCCCGCGTCGCCGTAGACCGTGCCGGGGTCACTGTTCCAGCGGTCGAAACCGGGTGCCCCGAACCGGTCCCCGGTGGTGATCAGCGCCGCTGTCCGGTCCGGCGCCGCGCGCAGATACGCCACCGCCAGGTCGAGGGCGCCGAGCCCGCCGTTCGACAGTTGCCGCACCTCCAGCGCCGGGCAGCGGTTACCGACGGCCATCCGCTGCACGTACGACGCCGGCGCCCAGATGTCGTGCCCCTGGTGGTAGACGCAGGCGTGCAACAGCAACGCCACCTCGTGCGCGGTGTGCCCGGAGCGCTTCAACGCCAGCTCGGCGGCCCGGACCGCCAGGTCCGGGGCGGACTCGTCGGCCGACACGGCGACTGTGTGTACCCCGGTCTGCGCGGCCAGTCGGGCCGCGCAACTGCCGGCCCTGACCGCCTCGGCCGTCGCCAGCCGGCCCGGAATGTGCGCGGCCACGCCGGCCACGTGAATTCCACCGATCCGCATCTGCTTGCCGCCCTCATCCTCACGTGCCGTGGAGCCGCCGACCCGATGCTCGTGACACCGGGCCGGCGGCGGTCGCCCGCCCGGGGCGGGGCAGGCTTTCGGAAACGGACGCTCCCGCGGGTTGGCCGCGAGGTCGCGTCGTGGTGTCGCCACCGTCGCGTGTCGCGCTCGGCGCGGGGTCGAGAAGCCGTCGAGCGCGTACGTCTGGAGCCGGTCTCAAGCGACCGGTGCGACGTTGCCGTGCATGTCTAAGCTGAGAAGAGCAGTAGGGGTGGCGCTCCTGTTCCCCGGCCAGGGCGCCCAGCGACCCGGCATGGCCACCGGTCTGTACCGCGGCGACCCCGATTTCCGTCGCCACGTGGACGAGGTGTTCGCCCTGTGGGGACCCGAGGGCCCCGCCATCCGGGCGGATTGGCTCGCCGCCGATCCGGTCGTGCCGCTTGACGACTTCCGCCGCTCCCAGCCGTTGCTGTTCGCGGTCGGCTGGGGGCTCGGTCGGAGCGTGCTCGACCGTGGCGTGGTGCCGACGGCTCTGCTTGGGCACAGCGTCGGCGAGGTCGTCGCAGCGACCCTCGCCGGTGTGCTGATCCTGTCGGACGCCGTCCGCGTCCTCAGGGACCGGCTAACCCATCTCGCCGATGCGCCGCCCGGTGGCATGCTCGCGGTGGCCGCGACACCCGAGCAGGTGCAGCCCTACCTCAGCGGAGCAGTGGCGCTCGCCGCCATCAACGGTCCGCGCCAGGTGCTGCTCGCCGGTCCCGACGAACCCCTCGCCCGAGCCGCGCAGCGCCTGCGGGAAGCGGGCATCACCTGCCAGTCGGCCCGTTCCACGGTGGCGTTCCACAGTCCTGCCGTCGCTGCGGAGGCCGCCCGCTCCGTACCGCTGCTGCGCACGGTGCCGTTGCGGCCTCCACGGCTGCCCGTGTACTCCTGTTACACCGGCACCCGGATGACTGCGGCGGTGGCAACCGACCCGCAATACTGGGCCCGGCAGCCTGTCGCGCCGGTCGAATTCGCCGCCGCCCTCGACGCGGTCTGCGCCACCGGGCCGGGCGTGCTTCTCGAGGCCGGCGCGCCGCACGGGCTCACCGTGCTCGCCAGACGTCATCCAACGGTACGACGAGGCGAGTCAACGGCCCTGGCCGCGCTGCCCGTCCGAGCCGGGAGCCGCGAGGACGACCTCGCCACCTTCGCCGCGGCACTGTCCGCCGTCACCGCCCCCGCTTCCAGGACGCCTCGACCGGCACTTGAGCCGCGAGTGTGACGGTCGCACCATGAGTCGTCGTGTGGTCGTCACCGGGCTCGGAGCCGTCGCTCCGGGTGGTATCAACCTCAAGCAGTACTGGGATCTGCTCAGCTCGGGCCGCACCGCGACCCGGCCCATCACCGCCTTCGACCCGTCGCCCTACCGGTCGAGGATCGCCGCCGAGTGCGACTTCGATCCGGTCGAGGCCGGGCTCAGCCCGCAGGAGGCGCGGCGGATGGACCGGGCCACCCAGTTCGCGGTGGCCGCAGCCCGGGAGGCGGTCGCGGGCAGTGGCCTCGACCTGCCCGGCACGGACGGTGAACGGCTGGCCGTGTCGCTGGGCTGCGCGGTCGGCTGCACCACCAGCATGGAACGCGAGTACGTCGTGCTGAGCGACGGCGGCCGGTCCTGGCTGGTCGACCCGGAGTACGCGGTGCCCCACCTGTACGACTGGTTCGTGCCCAGCTCGGCCGCAGCCGAAGTAGCCCACACCGTTGGTGCGCAGGGACCCGTGGCGCTGATCTCCGACGGCTGCACGTCCGGGCTGGACGCCGTCGGGCACGGCGCGGAACTGATCCGCGAGGGCAGCGCCGACGTGGTCGTCGCCGGCGGCACCGACGCGCCGATCTCACCGATCACGCTCGCCTGCTTCGACGCCATCAAGGCGACCAGCCCCCGCAACGACGACGCGGCGCACGCGTCGCGCCCCTTCGACGCCACCCGCAACGGGCTGGTACTCGGCGAAGGTGGAGCCGTGCTCGTGCTGGAGGAGCTGGAACACGCCAGACGCCGTGGCGCACACGTGTACGCGGAGGTCGCCGGGTTCGGTAGCCGTAGCAACGCGTACCACATGACCGGGCTGCGGCCCGACGGTGTGGAGATGGCCGAGGCGGTCCGGGTGGCTTTGAACGAGGCACGGATCGCCCCGGAGGGCGTCGACTACGTCAACGCGCACGGGTCGAGCACCAAGCAGAACGACCGCCACGAGACGGCGGCGTTCAAACGCAGCCTCGGCGACCATGCCTACCGGGTACCGGTGAGCTCGATCAAATCCATGATCGGGCATTCCCTCGGTGCGATCGGCGCGCTCGAGCTGGTCGCCTGCGCGCTGGCCATGGAGTACGGCGTGGTTCCACCGACCGCGAACCTGTACGTCTCCGACCCGGAGTGCGACCTGGACTACGTTCCGCTGACCGCTCGGGAACAGCGGGTCGACACCGTGCTGAGCGTCGGCAGCGGCTTCGGCGGCTTCCAGAGCGCCGTCGTGCTGGCTCGTCCGGATCGGAGGACGGCATGAGCACCGCCGTCGTAACCGGCCTGGGGGTGGCCGCGGCCAACGGGCTGGGCACCGAGGCGTACTGGCGGGCGATTCTGGACGGACGGCCCGGCATCCGGAAGATCAGCCGCTTCGATCCGAGCGGTTACCCGGTGCGCCTGGCCGGTGAGGTGTCCGGCTTCGCCGCCGAGGAGCACCTGCCGGGGCGGCTGCTGCCGCAGACCGACCGGATGACCCGGCTCAGTCTCTACGCGGCCGGGCAGGCTCTGACCGATGCGGGGGTGCCGGACGCCGGCGGGCTTCGCTACGACATCGGCGTCGCCACGGCGTCCTCGATGGGTGGCTTCGAGTTCGGCCAGCGCGAGTTGGAGAACCTGTGGAGCAAGGGCGGCAGTCACGTCAGCGCCTACCAGTCGTTCGCCTGGTTCTACGCGGTCAACTCAGGGCAGATCTCGATCCGTCACAACCTGCGGGGACCCGGTGCGGCCCTGGTCACTGACCACGCGGGCGGTCTGGACGCGGTGGGGCACGCGCGCCGGCAGATTCGTCGCGGCACACCGGCGATACTGACCGGCGGGGTGGACGGCGCCCTCTGTCCGCTCGGGGTCGCCGGGTTGGTGAGCACGGGCGGGTACACCACCCGGACCGACCCGGACGGGGCCTACCGGCCGTTCGCCGCCGACGCGGACGGTGCCGTGCCGGGAGAGGGCGGCGCCCACCTGTTGCTGGAGGACCGGGACGCAGCGCGTGCCCGGGGCGCGAAGGTGTACGGCGAACTGGCGGGATACGCCGCGACGTTCGATCCTGCCGGCGCACCGACGACGGGCCTGCAGCGGGCGATCAACGGGGCCCTGCATGACGCGCAGGTGGCACCGGCCGACGTCGGTCTCGTCTTCGCCGACGGCACGGCCGACCGGGCCGCCGACCGGGCCGAGGCGGCCGCGCTGGCCGCGGTCTTCGGGCCCCGGGCGGTGCCCGTCACCGCGCCCAAGAGCATGGTCGGACGGTTGCAGGCGGGGGCGGCGGCACTGGATCTGGCCACCGCTCTGTTGGCTCTGCGCGATGGTGTCGCCCCGCATACCGAAGGCGTGGACGCGCCCGCCCCGGACTGCCCGATCGACCTCGTGACCGGCGCGCCCCGGCCGCTGCCGCTGAGCTGCGTGCTGGTGCTGGCCCGGGGCAGGGGCGGTTTCAACGCCGCCGCGGTACTCCGCCGGGCGCAGCAGTGACGTCCGAGCGACCCGACAACCGAAGGGATCAATTGCCATGACCACTCGCGAACTGCTCAGCCTCGACGACCTGCGGCGCATCCTGCGGGAGGCGGCCGGCGACGACGACACCGTCGACATCGACGGGGACATCCTCGACACCCCGTTCGTCGAACTCGGCTTCGACTCACTCGCCATCCTGGAGACCGTCTCACGGGTGTCCCGCGAGTTCGCGGTGGCACTGCCGGACGAGGTGGTCGAGCGCTGCGACACGCCCCGGGCGTTCCTGGAAGACGTCAACCGTACGTTGAGCGACGTGTGATCGTACGGCGATGCGCGGCGGACCGTCTGGTCGCCGCGCATCGCCGTGTCCGTCGCCGGTCAGTCGCTGACCGGCTGTAGATGCAGGCGGGCCTGTTCCAGGGTGCGGATGCTGTTGGTACTGAGGTTGTGCTGGACCAGTTCGCGGGCTCCGGCGAGGGTGGCTCCCGGTCCCAGAAGCTCCTCGATGCGCTCGGGTCGCAGCACCACGGTGTGGCGCGAGGTCACCGTCACCCCGCCGCCCTCCGCGCGCAGCGTCCAGGCGCCGGTGTGCGCCGCCAGCAGCGGCGGCAGCGTGGTCTGCTTGTAGACGATCCGCTCGGCGGGAAACCCGACCCGGACCGACGTGGTCGTGTGTACCGGACCGTTCGGGGCCAGGGTGTCCATCTCCAGGATCTGGACGTTCGGCTCGTCCTCGGTGAGTCCGACGCGGGCGACGTGCGGCAGCCGTTCGACCCACCGGTCGGCGCGGTACAGGAAGTCGTACACGTCGGCCGCCGGGGCCGGGACGGTGACGGAATCCTCGAACGAGAGCAGGGTGCGGGCATTCGCGGAACGTGCCGCGGCGCGCAGCGCAGCCAGCTCCGCCGTGCTGTTGGCGTCGACGGCACGTCTCACCCACGCGGCCGAGCCGGGCTCGTCGTCCACGACCGTGAAGTCGTGCAGGAGCACCACCCGGGTGCGGCCGCCGTCGAGCGTCTCGAGGTGCCACTCGCCGCCCATGGACGCCACCGGGGCCGCCGACACCTCTTGCCGGAAGACGACACGACCGGCGGCCGGGTACAGGGTGCGCCGCGAGGTCCACGACCGGACGACGTCGTTCGCGGTGGCCCACAACCGGAGCCGTTCGGTCTGCTCCGGTCCCTCGGTGTGACGTTCGAGGAGGTCGACGTGGACCGTCGGCCCGAAGGTGTACGGCCACCTCGTGACGTCCGCGATGACCGGATACACCGCGTCGACGGGTGCGTTGACGTCGATGCTGTGCCGGGTGATGTGGACTTCGGGTTCGGGCACGGCGGGCCTCCTACTGGTCGGATCGGGTACGACCCGAGCGTTCCGGGTACCGATCGACGTCCGGTGGAGCGCCGTTGGAGAGCTATCGCACGCGCAGCCCGGCACGGAACACCGCGGCGACGTGCCGCAGCGCCCCCGGGTCGACGGCCGGATCACCGTCGACCGCGAGCAGGTCGCCCCGGTACCCGGGTGCTATCCGGCCCACCTGGTCGGCGATCCCGCAGACCTGGGCGGCACCGGAGGTGACGGCTCGTAATGCCTCCGTCGGCGAGAAACCGAGACCTACCATCGCCTGCACCGCATAGGCCAGTGATCCGTGCGGCTTACCGGGCCCGCAGCCGGCGTCGCTGGCGCAGGCGACGGGCACCCCCGAGGTGGCGACGCGCCACAACGCGTCGTGCACAGCTTGCCGCCGGGGATCGGTCCCATCCGCGCCGGTGTGCTCGGCGGGCTGCGGGACCGATCCCAGGGTGAGGGTGACCCGGGTGCCCACGGCCGCCATCCGGTCCAGCAGTGCCGGGTCGACGGCGGTGCCGTCGGCGGTGACGAACGTGCAGTGCTCGACTCCGTCGAATCCCGCCGCCACCGCATCGGCGATACCGTCTGCGGCATGACAGTGCCCGGTGACCGGCAAACCGTGCCGCTTCGCCTCCTTCACGACGGCGGACAGCTCGGCCGGCCCGAACTGCACCTCGTGCGGGTGGGACCCGGCGGTGAGCCGACCGCCCGTGACGATGACCTTGACCACGTCGACGCCCCGCGCCGCCCGGTCCTGGACCGCCGCGCGGATCGCCTCGACGCCCTCGACCTCACCGCCGAGAAACCAGCAGTGGCCGCCGACCGAGGTGATCGGCGGCCCGGCCAGCAGCAACCGTGGACCGAGACGGACGTCGGCCGCCGTCTCGGCTCGTACCCGCAGGCTCAGGTAGCCGCGGTCGCCGAGGTCGCGGGCGGTGGTGACGCCGGCGTCGAGGGTCGCGGCCGCGGCCGACCGCATCCGGTCCAGTACGACGTCGTCGTCGGCGGTGACGAGTCCGGCCACGGTGTCCGCCGCGGCGTCGAACGCGAGATGGACGTGAGCGTCGACGAGACCCGGCATCAGCGTGGCCGAACCCAGGTCGATCACCTCGTCCCCGGGCGGTGGTGGCCCGTCGAACACCGCTCGGATCACGCCGCCGTCGACGAGCACGGTCGGCCGTTCGGCCCGGATCGCGCTTCGGCCGTCGAAGAGCCGCCGTGCTCTTATCGCCACCATCGTTTGTCCTCCGCTGCCCGTGCGCGTCGCCGCTGGGCAGCGTCTCAGCGCCTGCTTGAAGCCGGCTGGAGTGGGGCGAGCAGCTCCCGGACCTGCGAGAGCAGCCGGGGTGACCCGGCGGCCCGGGCGGCGCCGGTCGCCTGCCGGGCCATCACCGGGACCTGATGGTCGCGGCCGCGCTCGTGGGCCAGCAGCGCGAGGCCGGTCAGCGCCTCGCACCGCGCGCCCGGATGACCGATCCGCTCGGCCTCGCGCAGTGCGCGCCGGTACTCCAGCTCCGCACGCCTGTTCAGGCCCTCGTCTCGATAAAGGCCGGCGAGCAGGTTGCGGGCGTTGACCAGCACGGCGAGGTAACCGCCGGATTCGGCGAAAGCGATGGCTCGGGCCACGTGCGAGTGGGCGGGTTTCGGTCGGCCGGTGGCGCGGCGTACCCGGGCCAGCCCGTAGGAGGCGAGCGCGACCGAGTGCGCCGAGCGGGCTGACCGGCCGAGCCGCAACGCCGTCCGTAACCGCCGAACCGCCTCGCGGTGCGCGCCGAGATCAACGCAGACGTCACCGAGCCGGGCCAGGATCTCCGCCTTGGCGGAGTAGTCACCAGCCCGTTCGTCGATCCGCGCCGCGGCGCTGAACTGGCGGTACGCCAGGCGCAGTTCCCCGCGCGCGTGGTGGGCCATCCCGAGGTACAGCAGGCACCGTGCCTGGGCGTGCCGCAGCCCCAGTTGTCGGCACTGTCGCAGGCCACGGTGGAGCAGCCCGATGGCGTCGTGGAACCGCTTGGTCGGCTGTTGCAGGCGATGCATGGCCAGAGCGGTCACGGCGACGACCTCCAACTCGGCCGGACCTCGTCGCCGTAGTTGGTCGCAGGCATGCCGCAGATGGATCTCGGCGGGCCCGAGGTCGTTCAGCC
This sequence comes from Micromonospora sp. NPDC049114, assembly GCF_040648635.1. NCBI lineage: Bacteria > Bacillati > Actinomycetota > Actinomycetes > Micromonosporales > Micromonosporaceae > Micromonospora > Micromonospora sp. NPDC049114. Next base: position 97,437 of record NZ_JBEZEA010000005.1, read on the forward strand.
CCTGCAAGGCCAGTCCCAGGTTGAGCCGGGCGACGGCGGCGTACGCGGGCTCGCGTAGCCGGTCGGTGGCCGCAACAGCGGCTTCAGCGGCGATCCGCCAGTCGCCGTGGTGCCGGTCGGCGCCGCAAGGGCCGCGCAGCGCGTCGGTCAGGCCCACGGCGAGCGGGGTCAGCCCGGCGGCTGCGGCGTGCACCGCGACAGCAACGAGGTTGCGGCGCTCCCGTTGCAGCCACGTCCGGGCCGCCCGGTGGCTGCCGAAGGTCGCCGTCCCGATGCCGGCACCGACCCGGACCACGTCTGGGTGACACAGCCGCACCGCCTCGTCGGCGACGGTCAGCAACCGCGTTCCCAGCCGAACCAGCGCGGCCTGCCGATCCGCCGGGGGATCCTCGTCGAGACCCCGCTCGGCGGCGAACCGGGCCACCAGGCTGTGCAGCCGGATGACCCCGTCGGGCCCGAGCTCGGCGATCCGGGCGCGGACCAGGTCCGCCACGGTTCCGGCCGCGTCGGACGGTGACATTCCGGTCAGCTCCGCGATCGTCTCGACGCGGTGCGCGAACCCGGGTACGAGTTCGAGGAACCGGAAGACCCGCCGGACGGCCGGGGGCAGTGCGGAGTAGGCGAGTTCGAAGGCCGTGCGGACCGCTGCCCGCCGGCTGCCGGGCAGGCTGAGCGTGCCGAGCGGGTCAGCGCCGAGCAGTTCGGCGAACTCGCCGATGTCGCGGGTCGGATGGGTGACCAGATGCGCGCCGGCGATCCGGAGTGCCAGGGGCAGCCGGTCACAGCGTTCGACCAGCGCCTCCAGCGCGGCGGGCGTGCGGCCGACCCGGGCCTGGCCGACCATGTCGGTCACCAGTGCCGCGGCCTCGGCGGGGGAGAGCACGTCGAGGGTGACCACGTGGGCGACGTCGCAGCCCAGGGCCGGTGGGTCACCGCGCCGTACGGCCAGGGCCACGCATCCGGCGGGAAGGGGAAGCAGCCCGTGGGGTGGGAGGCCCTCCGGGGCGTCGTCGATCGTCACCAACAGTCGCCGTCCGGCGAGCCGCCGGCGGAGCAGGGCCACCGCGGCCGTGGTGCTGGTCGGCGGTTGCTCCACTCCGGAGGTGGCCAACATCTCCGCGAGGATGTCGGGCCAGGTCCGTTCGGAACCGCACAGGTACCACTGACCGTCGGGAAACCGGGTCCGGAGATGGTGCGCCACCCGCACGGCGAGCGCCGACTTCCCCACCCCTGGCACCCCGGTGAGGCAGACCACCGGTGTGTCGCCCGACTCCAGTGTCGTACACAGGTCGCGGACGATCTCCACCCGCCCGACGAAGTCGGCGATGTCCGGTGGCAGTTGGCATTGTGCCCGCCATACGTCGACGCCCGCCCTCGAGATCGCCACGTTGCGGCGCCTCTGACCTGTCGCGGCGATCAGCCGGCGGTAGCGGGGCCGCAGCTCCGTGTCTGGTGTGGCGCCCAGATCGTTGCGCAGCGTGCCGCGTGCCTGGTGGTACGCCGCTATCGCCGCAGCCCGGTCGCCGGTCTCGGCGAGGGCGTCCATGAGTTGGCCCCACAGGCGCTCGCGCTCTGGATGGGCGAGGGTCGCGGCGCGCAGCTCGCCGATGACCTGCGCGTGCCGGCCCGTGGCCAACGCCAGCTCGAATCGGCGCTCCATCCAGCGCAGTCGGTCATCCTGGAGGGCGGTGACCACCTCCCGCTGGATACGGGCCGACGGCACCAGCGCGAGCGGGTCGCCACGCCACTGGGCCAGGGCCTGCTGCAACCAGGCCAGCTCGACATCGGCGGACCCGGCGCGTCGGGCGGCGCGGGCCTGCGCGATCGCGTCCCGGTAGCGGTCAAGGTCGAGCGATCCCGGCGGCACCACGATCCGGTACGCGCCGGGACGGGTCTCGATCAGATCCGGTCTCTCGGGGTGGACGGCGGCGATCAGGGCCCGCAGGCGGGTGAGGTGCACCTGAAGGGCGCTGCGAGGGTTCTTCGGTGCGCGGTCGTCCCAGAGGGCGTTCGCCAGTTCCGCGGCGGTGACCCAGGTGCCGGCCCGCAGCAGCAGGGTTGCCAGGATGATGCGCTGCTTCGGTGCGGTCACCGGCGCGGAGCGGCCGGCGAGAACCACCGTCAGCGGCCCGAGGACGCGGTACTCCTCCGTCGGGGTGGCGTCCTCGCCGCCGGCTTGCACGCTCACACGGTCCTCCTTCGCGAACAACCCCTTCCATCATCGCTCGTCGATGTTGCGAGCCGGGATCGCGAAGGTTGACAAGTGTCATGCGCGTTGCAGGGCCGGGGTCGTACGCGGTCGTAGGCCCAGAGCCTCGGCCAGCAGCGCGTACGAGCGCACGCGGTCGCTGTGTCCGTGAATGGTGGACAACACCACGAACTCGTCCACACCCACCGCGGCGGCCATCGCGGTGAGCTGCTCGGCGACGTCGGTGGGGGAGCCGACCGCGTATCGCGGCCACTCCTCCCGCTCGCCGGTCGCCGCCGCGGGCCGGGAGTGGAGTTCCGCGAGCGCGGTCTCCGGCGCTGGTACCGGACGCAGGTCGCCCTGCGTCATGCGTTGCCGGAACAGGCGCTGGCTGGCGAAGACGTGCTCGGCTTCGGCGCGGGTCGGCGCACAGTACACCCCGATGCCGACCATCACCCGCGGGCTGTCACCGCCACGGGTGTCGAAACTTTCGCGGTACGCCCGGACCGCTTCGGTGACGACCTCGGGACGGCCGAAGTGCGCGAACGAGTAGGGCAGGCCGAGCCGCCCGGCGAGCACGGCACTCGACGGGCTCGCGCCCAGCAGCCAGACCTGCGGCACGCCGTCCACCGTCGGCATGACGCCGCCCCGGTCGCCTGGCTCGCCCAGGAATGCCCGTACGGCACTGACCTGCTCGGCGAAGGCGTGGTCGGAGTAGTCGCCCAGGGAGGGGTTGAGTAGCCGGGCGTCCCGGGACGAGGCTCCGGCGCCTCGGCCGATGCCCAGATCGATCCGGCCCGGGGCCAGGGCCTGGAGCACCCGGAACGTCTCGGCCACCTTGAACGGACTGTAGTACGGCAGCAGCACGCCGCCGCTGCCGATGCGCAGGCCGGTCGTCTCCGCGGTGAGCCGCGCGATCATGATCTCGGGGGCCGGGCTCGCGAACGACGCCGTGGCGTGGTGTTCGGCGAGCCAGTAGCGGTGGTACCCGAGGGCGTCGGCCTTACGAGCCAGATCGAGCGTGTTGGTCAGCGCCTGAGTCGGTGTGGACCCCTCCGGGATCATCGACTGGTCCAGGATCGACAACTGCACGGGATGACTCCCTCGTTCGGGTCTCAGGTGTCGGCGGGCATGACGACCGGGCGGGTCAGCCGCGCCACCACGGAGGCCAGCCGGTCGTCGAAGGCGGCGGCGTCCAGTGCCGCACTGAGTTCGGCGCGGCTGACCAGGGCGGCCGCGGCGTGCCGTTCGGCGCCCAGGTCGGTGATCTGGCAGTAGACGCCGCGACGGTCGTGGTCGCAGCTGACCCGGGCGGCGAATTGCTTGGCGGTGAGCCGACTGACCAGGCGGCTCATCGAGGACTGGTCGAGGGCAACCGCGTCGCTGAGGTCCTGGATGCGCATGCCGCGCGGGTTGCCGCGGGTCAGCTCGTCGAGCACCAGCAGCTCGGTGAGGGTGAGGTCGAACTCTCGCACGAGGCGCTTGTCGAGTGCCTGGCCCAGGCGGCCGGTGAGGACCGTCAGTTGCCGCCACAGGTCGAGCACGTCCGGCTGCCCGCCGCGTCGTTCCGCCATGCCGCCCGCCCTCCGAGTCGTCGCCGTACACCTTACACGTCCATGCGGATTCAATGTATAGGCATTCACTTCTTGTGGACTACGAGCGAAAGATGACTGCCGAGAAGGGGTTATCGAGCTTAAAAATGTCTGCACCTACATGTATTCTGTGCGCGTCAATACCGGACCGTACTGCCGCTCGGAGGTAACGACCATGGCCAGCGACACCAGCGCGCCCCAGCGCGCGCCCGGCGACAAGCCCGCTGACCCGGGGGCCGACCGCCTCGATCCCGCATTCCTCAAGATGGCCGGAGTCCTGCTGCTGGCGCTCCTCATGGCCCTGCTGGACGAGACCATCGTCAACGTCGGGGTGGACCGCCTCGTCACCGTCTTCGGGACCACCCTGCCGACCATCCAGTGGGTCACCGCCGGATACCTGCTCGCCGTCGCCGTCGCGACCCCGATCTCCGGCTGGGGCGTCGACCGCTTCGGTGTTCGTCAGGTCTGGGTGTTCGCGGTCGTCCTGTTCACCGTCGGTTCGCTGCTGTCCGGACTGGCCTGGTCGGCCGGCAGTCTGATCGCGTTCCGCCTGCTCCAGGGGCTCGGCGGCGGAATGATCTTCCCGGTCGTGCAGGCCGCGATCGCCCGCGCCGCGGGCCCGGCCAGGGTCACCAAGGCGATGGGGCTGATTTCGATCCCGCTGACCATCGGGCCGGTGCTGGGGCCGATCCTCGGCGGCTTCTTCGTCGACGACATCAGCTGGCGGTGGATGTTCCTCATCAACCTGCCGGTCGGTGCCATCGCCCTGCTGCTCGCGCTTCGGACGCTGCCGGCCGACGCTCCGGACCGCGCCGGGCCGCGGCCACGCCTCGACGTCCTCGGTCTGGCCCTGCTCTCACCCGGCTTCGCGGTGCTCATCTACGGGCTCACCACCGCGGCCCACCGCGGCGACTTCGGCGATCCTGCGGCGCTCACCGCCTTCGCCGTCGGCGTGGCGCTGCTGCTGGCGTACGTGCTGCACGCCCGCCGCGCGGCCGAGCCCCTGATCGACGTGCGGCTGTTCACCCAACGCGGCTTCACGATGTCGGTGGTCACCATGCTGCTCGTCGGGGCGGTCGCCAACACGTTGCTCTTCCTGACGCCGCTGTACTACCAGCAGTCACGCGGCTTCGGAGCCCTGCACGCGGGCCTGCTCATGGTGCCCTCGGGCATCCTCGGCGCGGCCGGGGCGATCTCCGTCGGCAAGGCCGGCGCCCGGCTCACCGCCCGCGTGACCGCACCGATCGGCATGCTGCTCGCCACGATCGCCGCGCTGGTGCTGTCCGGCGTCGGTGATGACACCTCGACGGTCCTGACCGCGATCGCGTTCGGCGTCGGCGGCTTCGGCATCGGCTTCACGGTGCCCGGCCTGATGGCGTTCATGTACCTCGCGGTCGGTCCCGACCACGCTCCCCGGGCCACCAGCGCCCTGTTCATCCTCAACCAAATCGGCGGCTCGTTGGGCATCGCCGTGGTCGCGGTCGCCCTGCAAGACCGACTCGGTGGCACCTCGGGCTTCCCCGCGGAAGCGTACGGCCGGACGTACTGGCTGGTGGCGGGCTTCGCCGTGGTGGCGGGGCTCGCCGCGTCCCTGGTACCCGGACCGTGGCGGGCCCCGGAGCAGCAACGGGCGTAACGCTCGGGCCTTTCTCGACCGTGCCGCGAGCACAGCCGGCTACAACCGGCAGCGGTGGTGCTCCGCCGCCGCGGCAACGGAAGGGATACCCGCATGCGTGTCATCCGTTACTACGAGCACGGTGGTCCGGAGGTGCTGACCGTCGACAAGGCACAGGAACCGGTGCCCGGCGACGGTCAGCTCCTGGTCCAGGTCGAGGCGGTCGGGGTCAACTTCATCGAGACCCAGCTGCGCTCCGGTACGGCGCCCTTCCCGTCCCCGGTGCCCAGGGCACCGCACGGTGACGTGGTCGGCCGGGTCGTCGCAGCCGGGCCCGGCGCACACCGTTTCGCCGTCGGTGACCGGTTGGCCGCCTGGGGCGTGACCGACGCGTACGCCGATCTGGTGCTGGTCGGTGACACCCAGGCGGTGCTGGTGCCGGACGATGTTCCGGCACCGGTCGCCACCGCTCTCGCCTCGACGGCCCAGGTCGCCGCGAGCGTGCTGAGCGTCGGCCGGCTTTCCCGCGGTGAGACGGTGCTGGTGCACGCCGCCGCCGGCGCGATCGGCCACCTCGTCACCCAACTGGCCCGGCTGCGCGGGGCGGGCCTGGTGATCGGCGGCGTCGGCTCGCCGGCAAAGGCGGATTTCGTCCGTGACCACGGCGCCGACGCCGTCGTGGACTACTCGCGGCCGGACTGGCCCGACCACGTCCGTGCGGCCACCGGCGGCGCCGGCGTCGACGTGGTCCTCGACAGCGTGGAAGGCGCGGTCCTGTCGCCGAGCATCGCTCTGCTCAACCCGTTCGGCCGGCTCGTCTACTACGGATTCGCGGGTGCCTCGGGCGAGGCCGGCCGGGTCACGCTGACCGATCTGCTCGGCCTGCGGACCGTCGTCGGTACGGCCCTCGACGCCTGGCTCGCCGCCGCACCGAAGGAAGCAGCCCGCAACCAACGGGAGCTGACCGAACTGGTGCGTGACGGCCGGTTGCGGGTCGCCGTTCACACGGTCCTTCCCCTGGAGGAGGCGGCCCAGGCCCACCGGCTCATCGAGGACCGCCGTCAGCTCGGCCGCGTGGTGCTCGTCCCGTGACCGCCGTCGAGCATCGGCCCCTCCTGGTGGTCGGGGCCGGACCGGCCGGCCTGAGCACAGCGATCTTCGCGGGCCGGCACGGCATCAGTCCGCTGGTCGTGGAACGCCGCCCGGGCACCTCCACCGCCGTCAAGGCGACCGGGCAGTACCCGCACACCATGGAGGCGTTGCGCATCGCCGGCGTGGCCGAGCGGATCCATGAGCTGAGCCGCCCGGACCGCAGCGAGTTCAGCATGGTCCTCGCGCCCCGGCTGGCCGGGCCGGTCATCCGTACCCTGGTCAGTGGCAGGGAACTCAGCATGCGCCACGTGTCCGCGGAGGAGTGGTGCACCGCGAGCCAGTCCGGTGCGGAACGGGCGCTGGCTGAGCGTGCGCAGGAAGTCGGGGCCGAGCTGCGCTTCGGCACCAGGCTGCTCGGTCTCGCCCAGGACGCCGACGGTGTCACCGCTCATGTCGAGGAGGTGGACACCGGCAGGAGGTACCGGATCCGGGCGCGATACGTGGTGGCCGCGGACGGCTGGCGCAGCCCGGTCCGCGAGGCGCTCGGCATTTCACTGCAGGGCAGGGGTGTGGTCGGCCAGGTCCTGCGAGTGCTGTTCAAAGCGGACCTCCGCGAGCCACTCGCGCACACCCCGGGGGCTGCCGACAGCTCCCGCTTCGCGGCGTTCCACATCGGCCGCGCGGTGCTGTTCAATACCGAGATACCCGGACTGTACGGCTACTTCCGCCACCTGGCGCCCGAGCTTCCCGAGGGCTGGCACAGCTCCGCGGACGGGGTCGTCCGGCAGATCGCGGCGGATCTCGGGCTCGGCGAGGACGTACCCCTGGACATCGTCGAGTCCGGTGAGACGTCGATCGCCTGCGGCGTTGCCGAACGGTTCCAGTCGGACCGGATACTCCTGGCTGGTGACGCCGCCCACGTGATGCCGCCGACCGGCGGGCTGGGCGGCAACACCGCGATCCTGGACGGGCTCTACCTGGGCTGGCGGCTCGCCGCCGTGCTACAGGGCTGGGCCGGCCCCGACCTCCTGCGCACCTTCGAGACCGAACGTCGACCGTACGCCCGGCTGTTGGTCGAGCAGCAGTTCGCCAACCTCGTCGAACGGGTAGCGCCGGAACTACGCGACGACGACGTTCCCGAACCGCTGCCGCCGACGGTGCTGGCCTTTGGCTACCGCTACCCCTCGGGAGCCGTGCTGACGGAACCCGGCGAGGACGGTGCGCTGGTGGAAGACCCTGCCTCGGCGACGGGCCGGCCCGGGTCGCGGGCTGCCTACCTACCGCTGGTCACCCCGGAGGGCGCCGCGTCATCGACGACAGCGCTGTTCGGCTCCGGCTTCGTGCTGCTGACCGGCGCGGCGGGCGAAGGCTGGAACGCACCCGCGATCCGCACCGCCGAGCGTCTCGGCGTTCCCCTCACGGTGCACACCATCACGGCCGAGCACTTCCCGGCCCGCTACGGAGTTGGACCTACCGGCGCCTCGTTGGTGCGCCCCGACCGCTTCGTCGCATGGCGGACGCCTGACCTGGTGGATGATCCCGGTGCTCGGCTGGAGGAGGTTCTACGGGCTGTCCTGCGACGGTGAGCAAGGAGTTCCGCCGACGGCGACGGCGCCGGCACGGCCCGGCTCCGTCGCTATCGTCCGGGTCGATCGACCGGGCGCCGTGCAGGGCCACCAGTTCGGGGCGTACGTCGTCGCCGACGGTGACCACGGCACACCGAGACGAGCCCGGAAGCAGGTCCCGTACCTGCTCGGCGTCACGGGCGTCGTCCAACAGGAGAAGCACGCGCCGGTCGGTGAGCCGGGCCCGATAGGCGTTGACCAGGTGCCGCCTGCCCGCCGGAATGGCGTCGGGCGTCGCACCGGACAATCGCAGTAGCCGGGCCAGCAACCGGCCCGGATCGCGGGGCCGCCCGTCGGGGTCGGTCAGCCGCACGTACCACTGGCCGTCCGGAAACTCCTCGCGGAGCTGTCGGGCCAGCGCGACGAGATCCGTGGTCCGCTCCGCTCCGGCCGGCCCGGCCAGGCAGACCAGCGGCAGCGCGGTGCCGTCGTGTCGACTGGTCAGGGCATCGATGACCGCGGCCCATCCATCGCCGTGCAGGGTCCGGTGGGCGGCCGGTGCGGGCACATCGGTCCGCGCGTGCCAGTGGTCGCCGGCGATCCGCCGGTATTCGGCGGCGAGCTCCGGCCCCGGTGCCAGGCCCAGCCGGGTCCGGAGGGTCGCGGCAGCCTCCTCGTACGCGGCCATCGCCGCCTGGCGGTCGCCGGCTCGACGCAGCGCGGACACGAGCAGGGCCCATGGCCGCTCGCGCGTCGGGTGCAGGGCGACCAGAGCACGCAGGCGCGGCACGAGCTCGCCGGGCGGATACGCCTCGAGTTCGAACCGTCGCTCGAGTAGCCGCAACCGTTCCTCGATCAGTGCCGGCCCGGCTTCGGTGGCGAGGGAGGGGACGGCGGCGAGTGAGGCGATCGCCGTCCCTCCGGGAGGGCCGTCGCGCCACTCTTCCAGGGCTGCCCGGATGTGCGTCAGCTCGCTGTTCGTATCGCCGAGCTGCCGGGCCCGCAGTGCTTCCTGAGCGGCGCTGCGGAACCGGAACAGATCCACGGTCTCGGGTGGCGTCTGCAGCAGGTATCCACCGCCGAGCGAGCGAACCCGGGGCCAGCCCGGGCGCTCGGTCGTCCCGCTACGGTCGCCGATCGCTGCTCGCAACCGTGCGACGTGGACATGGAGCGCCGCCGCCGGCACCGCCGGTGGCCGCTGATCCCACAGGCGCCAGTAGAGCTCATCCATCGGCACCTCGTCGTTGGCCCGCATCAACAAGGTCACCAGGAGAGCGCGCTGCTTCGGAGCGCGTACCGGCAACCGGACTCCGTCGAGTGTGACGTCCAACGCGCCGAGAAGGCGAAAGTCGATCACCGAGTCCTCCCCGTTGGACAGTCGGTTGCGCAACGTTGTCTCGCGATCGCCCTTTGTGTTCCCGGCTCATCCTGCCCGCGCCGATCCGAGCCTGGCAACGCGGTCAGCCGTGATGCCGGTCTCACGGGCCGTTCTCCACCGTGCCTCCAGAACCCGCCGGTACGAAGGGACCGAGAGGGAGGACCTTGTGAAGGCATTCGTTACGTCCGCGGACGTGTCCCACGGAATCCATCTGGAATCGCTGCCCGACCCGCGCCCCGCTCCCGGCGAAGCGCTGATCGAGGTCCGGGCCGTCGCGGTCAACCGGGCCGACCTGCTGCTCGCCGCCCGCCGCCCACCGGGAGCCCAGCTTGGTCTGGACGTCGCCGGCACGGTCGTCCAAGCGGCTGCGGACGGCACCGGCCCACCGCCCGGCACGCCCGTCGCCGGACTGGCGGCCTCGACCGGCTGGGCCCAGCTCTGCGCCGTTCGCACCGACCGCATCGCGGCACTGCCCGACGGTATCGAGCCGGCCATCGCGGCGGCGGTACCGGTAGCCGGCCTCACGGCGCTGTACGCCCTGCAGCGGGCCGGGTGGCTGCTCGGCCGCTCGGTGCTGGTAACCGGTGCCAGCGGTGGTGTCGGCGGATTCGTGGCGGACCTGGCCGCCGCAGCCGGAGCGGCGGCGCTGGGGTGGACCGGCACACCGGAACGAGGCCGGCACCTGATCGAGCGGGGCCATCGGATCCACGCGGGTTACGCGGCACCGCCCGACGAGACGGTCGATGTGGTGGTCGACAGCGTCGGCGGGACCGTCTTCCGCGACGCGTTCGTCAAACTGCGCGCTGGTGGCGTGGCGGTGGTCTTCGGCAACACCGTCCGGGCCGACCTGATCCTGCCACCGGACTGGGGGCACGCCCGCGCCGGCGTACGCCTGGAGCACCTCTTCCTGCTAGACGAGATCGAGCGCCGCCCAGCCGCCAAGGACCTGGCAACGCTGTTCGGCCTCGTCGCCGACGGCCGTCTACGACCGCACGTCGGGCTGCGCGCCGACTGGACGGACGCCGACTCAGCGATCGAGGCACTACTGGAGCGCCAGGTCACCGGTCGGGTCGTACTCGGCCTGTGACATCACCACCCCGAGAGAGGACAGACACCACGATGACGCAATCGACGAGCCACGGCGCCGCCCTGGTCACCGGCGGCACGAGCGGTATCGGCCTGGCCGTGGTCGAGACCCTGGCCGAGAGCGGCCGCCCGACCTTCTTCTGCGCCCGCGACGCCGAGCAGGTCGCCACGATCACCGACAAACTCCGCGGCCGTGGCCTGGACGTCGACGGCGCCGTGGCCGACGTCCGATCCACCGAAGACGTCAGCCGGCTCGTCGCCGCCGCCGTGGACCGATTCGGACCGATCACCGTACTGGTCAACAACGCCGGCCGATCCGGCGGCGGAGTCACGGCCGACCTCGACGACGCGCTCTGGGACGACGTGCTCGCCACCAACCTCACCGCCACCTTCCGGGTGACCCGCGAAGTGCTTCGAGCCGGTGGCATCCGGGAGCAGGGCTGGGGACGCATCATCAACGTCGCCTCCACCGCCGGCAAACAGGGCGTGGCGCTCGCCGCTCCGTACACCGCCGCCAAGCACGGCGTGGTCGGGTTCACCAAGGCGCTCGGGTTCGAACTGGCTGGTAGCGGGATCACCGTCAACGCGGTGTGCCCGGGCTATGTGGAGACGCCGATGGCCGTCCGGGTCCGTCAGGGATACGCCGCGCACTGGGGTGTGACCGAGGGCGCGGTGCTGGAACGTTTCCAGGCAAAGATCCCGCTCGGGCGCTACTCGACGCCCGAGGAGGTTGCCGGGCTCGTCGGTTACCTGGTCACCGACACGGCAGCCTCGATGACCGCCCAGGCGGTCAACGTTTGTGGTGGTCTGGGCAACTACTGATCGTCGACCGTCCGCACGCGGAGGCCGTCCGGGAAAGGTGCCCCGGACGGCCGCCGCGTGTGCTGTCAGTTGGTCGCGTCGTAACGCAGGACGGGCTCGGTCAGGTGCGGTTCACCCTTGATGATGCCGGTCAGCCGGTCCAGCCGACTGCGGAACTCCGGCTCCTGCAGCGCCTTGCGGAACGACTCCTCGTCGGTCCACTCGGCAATGTTGTAGTACGTCGACGGATCCTTCTGGGAACGGCTCAAGACGTAACTCACCAGCCCGGGGCGGGTCCGCATGTACTCGGCGACCTTGGCGTAGCGACTCTCCAGATCCTCCGCGGCACCGATCAGCGTGAGCTTGTTGACGAAAACGACCATGGCGTCGCCTCTCCTTGGGTGATGTCGGCGGTCGGGTAGTCGACGTAGCCCTGCCGGCCGCCCTGGTAGAAGGTCGTCGGGTCCGGCCGGTTCAGGCCCGTGCCGTCGGCCAGGCGGCGCGGCAGGTCGGGGTTCGCGAGGAACTGTTTGCCGAAGGAGACCGCGTCGAACCCGGCGGCCAGCGCGTCCGCCACGACGCTCGCGGTGGCGTCCGGATCGAGGTCACCCGTGCCCGGGTTCACGATGATCGGTCCGGCCCACCCCGCCCGAACCGCCCGGACCAGGGCGGGATCAGAGCCATGGACCAGGTGCAGGTACGCCGGATCGATTGGCCGAAGCGCGTCGAGCAGGGCCGGGTAGACGACCTCGGCATCAGGTTCGCTCATGTCGTTGAGGCCGAACCCGGGGGACAGCCGCAGTCCGACCCGGTCCGCGCCGATCGCGGCGGCGACCGCCTCCAGCAGCTCGACGGCGAACCGTACCCGGTGATGCGGGGGACCGCCGTAGCCGTCGGTGCGTCGATTCACCGTGGCGGAGAGGAACTGATGGACCAGGTACCCGTTGGCGCCGTGCAGCTCGACGCCCTCGAAGCCGGCCGCGATCGCCGCGCGGGCGCACCGGACGACGTCCTCGATCGCGTCCGCGATGTCGGCCGGCGACATCTCTCTGGGTACAGGGTATGGGCGCGGACCGTCGTACGTCCGAGCCATGCCGGCAGCGCCCACCGGAGAGGGGCCCAGCGGTTGGTGACCGTAGAGGCCGGGATGACCGATCCTGCCGGCGTGCATGATCTGCAGCACCATACGTCCGCCGGCTGCCTGCACGGCCGCGGACACCGCGGTCCAGGCCTCGGTGTCCGCGGCGGAGTGCCACTGCATCCCGTACGCGTGACCGGCCGCGCGTGGAGCCGGACTGGTGGCCTCGCTGACGATGAGGCCGGCCGCAGCACGCTGGGCGTAGTACTCGGCAACGTAGGGCAGTGGCGTCCCTCGCTGGTCGGCTCGCCCGCGGCCCATCGGCGCCATCACGATCCGGCTGGGTAGCCGCAGGCGACCCAGCTGAACCGGCTCGAAAAGTGTCGGCATACCCCGATGGTCACCAGGTCCGGTCGAGAACCCGTGGAGGCCTGCTGAAGGCGTGATCTGGGACAGCGGTCCCACGGGCAACGCCTGTCCAGCCTGCAGCCTGGTGACCTCCTCGGCGAACCCGAAGAGGTCACCTCCACGGCTGGGCTTGCGCGAGCTGGAGAGTTGCGCCGAGCGTCAACGTCGGTGGGGCAGTGGGTCGTGTTGCCCTCGGACACATCATTGGCACATATAGATCATGATCCGCGCTGGGTGCCCTGCGCGGATTTTTCTGTGATTGGCGTGCAGTGTTCCTGGTCGCAGACGATGGTGATCTTGCTGCTGCGCAGGAGCGTGACCAGGTCGTGTGCTCTGGATGGCGCTGGCGAGGCGGGGATGGTCGGCGAGTCTCGCGATGATGTGGTCTTCTCTGAGATAGAGGATCTTGCGCCGGTGATTAGAGGGCTGGTTGCGTGCTGGTGTGCCCGTGGCGGCATCGGTAGCCGGGGCGTTGATTGATCCACCGGGATTCCAATCGTCGTCCGCAGGGTCCGCAGCGCAGTAGACCGGTGAACAGGTAGCGGCGGGTGGTGCCGTCGTGGGCGCTCCGGTGGGAGCGGACGGCCTGGACGGCGACGAAGTCCTGCTCACTGACCAGCGCGGTGTGGGCCTGTTGCGTGGAGACCACCCAGTCCGCGGTCGGGTTCCGCCGGATGGGATCTCGCTGCGAGCGGCTGGCATCGGTGTGGTTGTGCGCGAATTGCCGGTTCCAGACCTGCCGGCCGGTGTAGCGAGGGTTGGCGAGGATCGCCGCGCGGTTCGCTCAAATTGATCAAGCCGCATATTTCTGACGATTCGCCGAACGCTGGGCCGCTGCGCTCGGCTGGCTGGCGACCCGCACGAGTCGGGCCGGGCGTCCGTGACGCCCGGCCCGTCGGCTCACGGCCTGCTCAGCTCGCGGCGCAGGACAACGACGGTACGCCGTTGGTGCCGCTCGACGAACCCAGGAAACCGAAGGTCGTGCTACCGCCGGCGCTCATCGAACCGTTGTAGCTGACGTTGCGGGCGGTGACCGTCGTGCCGCTGCTGGTCACCGTCGCGCTCCACGCCTGCGTCACCTGCTGCCCGTTCGCGAACGTCCAGGTTACCGTCCAACCGTTGATCGCCGAGCCACCGGCGGTCACCCGCACCTCGGCCTGGAAGCCGCCCTGCCACTGACCGGTCACCGAGTACGATGCCGAACAGGACCGCCCATTCGACGGCGGCGGAGTCGTCGGTGGCCGGGTGGTCGGCGGGGCGGTGGTTGGCGGGGCGGTGGTTGGCGGCGGCGTCGGGGTGGTGCCGCCCACGGCGCTGATGATGGCGTCGATGATGCCCTGCTGGGTGACGGTGACGCTGCTGCGGTTAAACAGCCCGAACCCGTACGCCCCGTTGTAGCCGTTGTCCCAGTAGGCGGTGGCCGCGCCGTACTTCTTGGCGGTGGACACCAGCGTGCGTGCGTAGTCCGCGCGGTACCTGTTGTTCGTTGAGTCGGCCGACATCTTGTCGACCGAACCGTACTCACCGACGAACACCGGGTATCCACGCGAGACGAAGGTGTCTCGCATCTTCTTGAGCTGCGCGTCCATGTGGTCCTGCTGTCCCCAGGTCGACTTCCGGGCCGGATTGGTGGCGGCCGGTCCCCACTGCGTGATGGTGCCGTTCTCCTCGCCGGCGAAGTCCCAGGGGTCGTAGTAGTGCACGGAAATCATGAGCCGCTGCTCGTCGGCGGGAACTGACGGCGATCGGTACTGGTCCGTCGGCAGCACGAAGCCGTAATTACCTGCGGTGTAGTCGATGTTGGTGTTCCAGCCGGCGACGAGCAGCCAACGCGAGGTGTTGTTCCCGCCGGTCCGCCGGACCGTGTCAACGAAGATCTGGTTGTACGCGTTGATGTTCGAGTAACACGGCTGGGTGGGATTGCCGTACTGCCCGTCGAACTCCTCGTTCATGGCCTCGAAGATGAGGCGCTCGCCGTAGCTCTGGAACCTGGTCGCGATCTGCTGCCAGACCTTCTGGTACTTGTCCCTGATCGTCGTCTGATTCGACGAGTCGCAGATCAACCACGAGCCGGTGACGGTCTTGAAGCCGTCACCGTGGATGTTGATCAGCACATACAGGCCGCGACCGTAGGCGTAGTCGACGATCTCCTGGATCCGATTCAGCCAGGCGGGGTTGATCGTGTAGTCCGGTGCCGACCCGATGTTTCCCAGGTAGGAGACCGGGATACGGATCGTCTTGAATCCCGCCGCCTTCACCCGATCGATGAACGCCTGCGTCACGACCGGGTTGCCCCATGCCGTCTCGCTGGGGATTCCGTTGATGTTGGCCTCCAGGGCGTTCCCCAGATTCCAGCCCGCCCCCATGTCGGCGACGAGCTGGGTGGCGTTCAATTGGGCCATGCTGTCGGCCGACGCGGAACCTGTCAGCATGGTCGCGGATGCGGCCAGCGCCAGTACGCCGGAGACCAGGGCAAGCTGAACCTTCCTGAGTATGGATTTCACCAGAATCTCCTGTCTTCGAGCCAACCGTCACGCTGGGTTGTCGAAGCGCTTCGACGATATTTCGATTGCCTGCGTTGGCATTCGATGGGTCGCCAAAGGATAGATGGACATGGATCAATGGGCAAGGTTGCCGGCGGCGCGTCTGCCGCCCACCCTGCGATGATCTGGATTATCGAGATCCGTTAAGAGCGGGAGGCAGGCTTCCGGCCCGTCGAGAGCTTCCGGAGACCGGCCGGCTGGAGGAAGAGTTGCCGCCGGACCACCACATCGCCCCGGGCGTCCAACTCGTACCCCTCGATCCAGAGCCACCCGTCGTACGTGATTCGGTCGGCCAGGACGCGGATGAGCCGGAAGAGGAACGGGCGGGAGAACTGGACGCTTGCCGCCTGCGTGAAGTGGAGGAGGTCACCACTGTCGAACGGGGGGGCGCGGCCCCACCACCCGTCACCAGGCCAGGGTTCGCGCTCGGGCCACCGCGAACCTTGGGCACCAGCCGTCCGGGTAGCGGCTGGCGGCGGCGTTGCGGCGCGAGCGAACTTCACGGGCGGCAGCTGGGCCGAGGGGGCGCCGGTGACCGAAGCTCTGCCCGGTGCCCTCGGCGACGGACAGGTCGAGATCCAACTGGGTCGCGACCTGCTGCTGGTACTCGGCCGCGGCGGGACGCATCTGCACGCCTAGGGCCAACTCCCGGGGGTGAACCGCAGCGTGCGATCGTCTGCTTGGCGCCTGTCAACGACAGGCTCTGTTCCTTCGCGGCCCGGACCAGGTGCGCGGCGGCCTTTGCCCCGCCGACGGCTCGGGCCGCTTCCTACGTCCGGTCTGGTCTTTCAGTGCGACCCGGGCATCCGCCGTGTACCGGTCGGGTCGGGCGGGACGAGGTGTTTGGCGGTCTCGTTGGCGGCGACGTTGACGGCCGTGAGCGCGGCGAGGGTCGCCAGCACGACCGGTGGGAGTGGGGCGAGGCCGAGTGGCGCGGCGAGGGGGCTGAACGGCAGCGCGACGGTGACCGCGATGAGCAGCAGCCCGGTGCCGGCCAACGCCGCGGAGGGGCGGCTGCGCAGGACGCTCCGGTTGGAGCGCAGCACCAGCAGCACGATGATCTCGGTGGCGGTGAACTGGACGAACCAGGCGGCACGGAACACGTCGGTGGGCACGTGCCACCACCAGTGCAGGGCGACGAGCACGAGGAGGTCCACCGCGATGCTGATCGACCCATACACCAGCATGAACCCGCGGATGGTGCGGACGTCGACGGTGCGGGGGTGCTGGAGCTGCTCCGGGTCGGCGTGATCGGTGGAGAGGGTGATGTACGGGATGTCGGAGAGGAAGTTGAGTAGCAGGACCTGACGGGGCAGCAACGGCAGGAAGGGCAGCATGAGGGTGGCGATGCTCATGCTGACGACGTTGCCGAAGGACGCGCTGGTGTTGACCCGGATGTATTTCAGCGTGTTGGTGAACGTACGGCGACCAAGTTGGACGCCGTCGGCGATCACGTCGAGGTTCTTGTCGAGCAGCACGATCGCCGCGGCTTGTTTGGCGACGTCGACGGCGGTGTCGACGGAGATCCCGACGTCGGCGGTGTGCAGTGCGGGGGCGTCGTTGATGCCGTCGCCGAGAAACCCGACGACGTCGCTGCGGTGTCGTAGCGCGGTCAGGATCCGTTCCTTCTGCAACGGGTCCACCTCGGCGAAGACGTTGACGTCAGCGATCCGGTCCGCTAGCTGGTCGTCGGGAAAGGCGGCGAGGTCGGCGCCGACGAGCGGTTCGCCGCCGAGGCCGACTTCGGCGGCGACGTGTCGGGCCGCGTGCCGGTTGTCGCCGGTGACCAGGCGGACCGTGATGCCCATGTCGGCGAGCCGTCGGATCGCGGCGGCGGCGTCGCCGCGTGCCGGGTCCTGGAAGGCGAGCAGCCCGACGAGGGTCATCTCCCGTTCGTCGCTGACGGCGACGCTGGTGGCGCCGGGCATGGGCCGCACGGCGAGGCCGAGCACCCGGTTTCCCTGGTCGCTGAGCTCGGTGAACCGGTGCAGAACGCGGTCGCGCACCTCATCCAGCGGCACCACGCCGGCGGCGGTGCGTGCGGTGGTGCAGACGTCGAGCACCGCGTGCAGGGCACCCTTGGTGACCAGGACCGGCCCGCCGTCGCGCACCAGCAGGGACAGGCGTTGGCGGGTGAAATCGTAGGGTGCCTCGGCGACGCGCGCCTGCGGATCGGCCGCCGGTTGCCCCGCCATGATCGCCGCGTCGATGGGGTTGGGGAACCCTCGTTGGAGGCCGGCGTTGAGCCGGGCGAACCGCGCCACCTCCGCGTTCGGTTCGCCGTCGACCGAGAGGCACCCGGTGAGGGTGATCGTGCCAGCGGTGAGGGTGCCGGTCTTGTCGGTCAGGAGCACGGTCATGGCGCCGAAGTCCTCGATGACATCGAGGCGTTTGACGATCACCCGATGCGCGGCCATCGCGCGGGCGCCGGCAGAGAGGCTGACCGCGACGATCGCCGGCAGCATCTGCGGGGTCAACCCGACGGCCAGGGCGAGGGAGAACAGCAGGGAGTCGATGACCGGGCGGTGCATCAGCAGGTTGGCGACGAAGATACCGACCAGCAGGACCACCATGATCCGTACGAGCAGCAGCCCGAAGCGGGTCAGCCCGCGCTGGAAGCCGGTGCTGGCCGGGCGGGCGGCGACCCGGCGGGACACCGCCCCGAAGGTGCTGTCGCGGCCGGTGCGCATCACCACCGCGCGGGCGGTGCCACTGGCCACGTGCGTGCCCATCCACAACGCGTTGCCGCGTGCGGTCAGCTCCGCTCCCGGCGGGGACGGGTCACTCGACTTCGCCGCCGGGAACGACTCTCCGGTGAGCACCGCCTGGTCGACCTGCAGACGTCCGGCTTCAACGATCCGGCAGTCCGCGGGGACGACGTTCCCGGCGCGCAGCACCACGAGGTCACCGACGACGACCTCCTCGACCGGTACGGACACCTCACGCCCGTCGCGGATCACCTCGGTGTTCACCCGCACCCGGGCCTGCAACGCGTCGACGGCCCGCCCGGCGGCGTGTTCCTGCCAGAAACCGAGGCCGCCGCTGGCGGCGACGATGACCAGGATGATCGCACCGTCGATCAGGTCCCCGACGGCCATCGACAGCACGGTCGCCGCGATCAGGATCAGGATGATCGGGCTGGTGAACTGCGACAGCAGGAGTCGCCACCCCCGCCTGGCGCCCGCATCGACCCGGTTGGGTCCGTGCTCACGCAGCAGGTCGGCGGCGCGTTCGCCGGTGAGGCCGGCTGCGGACGCCCCGACAGCGGCCATGGCCTCCGGCAGCGGGCCGGCCCAAAAGGCCGCGCGCTCACCCTCTGCTCGCCCCACTGCGCACTCCGCGGTCGCCGGCCACCCCCGCGAGTGACGCTACCGATCCGCCCTACCGCGCGCGGACGATTGGCGGTGCCGCTCACCGGTCGACCGGTCAACGCCGCGCCGCCGCCACACCCGCAGCGCCACGACTGCGCTGACCAGGGCCAGCAGGGCCCACTCCCCGATGCCCAGTTCCCGCTCCAGATAGCGGTAGGAGGCCGCACCCACGTAGCCCAGCAGCGCCACGGCTGTCGCCCAGGCCAGCCCGCCGGTCAGGTTCGCCCGGAGGAAGACAGGCCACCGCATCCCACCGGCGCCCGCGATCAAGGGGACCACGGTCCGCAACACCGCCACCCAGCGTCCGGTGACCACCGCCCACGCGCCGCGGCGAGCGACCAGGCGGCGGGCCCGCGCGAGGTCGAGGCGCCGCCGCAGCACGCGCGGGGCGCGAGCGAGCACGCTTGGGCCGTACCGGCGGCCCAGGGCGTACCCGGCCTGGTCACCGAGGCATGCCCCGGCGGTCCCGGCGGCGACCACCGCCCACAGCGGCAGCGAACCACTGTGGGCCACCAGCCCGCCGAGCAGGATCGCCGTCTCGCCGGGCACGACCAACCCGAGCAGCGTCGAGGACTCCAGGGCCGGCAGGACGATCACCAGGGTCAGGACGAGGATCGGCGGCAGCCCGACGAGCGTCTCCACCACCCGCCGATTGTCGCCCTCGGCAGGTTGACCAGTGGCGAATAGCACCATCCGGTGCGTCGGCGATCCGTAGGGTTCGGGTCGACAGCAGGCATCTGCGCGGACTAGAGGGGTTGTCAAGGACCGGTGGCAGCGCGCACACATCGCCCGTCGCCCGCCCTACTGGTCAGCCTGGGCACCTCGGCCGGCCTGCTGGCGACGCTGAGCGCGGCCGTGCGCAGCCGCCGGGTACCGTCCTGGGAGCGGGACCTGTTCGCCCTACTCAACCACCTTCCCAGCGGGCTGACTCCGGTCCTGGTTCTGGTCATGCAGCTCGGCTCGTACCCAGCGGTGTTCGTCGCCGCCGCGGCAGCCGTCGTCGCGCGCCGGATCGGCACGGCGTGGAGCCTCCTGTTGGCCGGGAACCTGGCGTACTGGCTCGCGGTCGCCGCCAAGGCGGCGGTCGCCCGGCAGCGGCCCGCAGCGCTGCTCACCGACGTCCTCCTCCGAGAGACCATTACCGGGCGGTACGGATACCCGTCGGGACACGTCGCGGTCGCCACCGCCCTGGCGCTCGTCGCCGCGCGGACCGGCGGCCCCCGTTGGCGCCACGCGGCCTGGACGGTGATCGCGCTGGTCGCCGTCGCACGGATTCATGTCGGCGCGCACCTGCCGGTCGACGTGGTCGGCGGCTTCCTCGTCGGCTGGCTCGCGGTGTGTCTGACCCGGCTCCTGGTCGGCGAGGTCGGGCCGCAGCGGTCGGTGCCCGCGCTACGGGCGGCGTTGCGGCGGCGCGGATTCGAGGTGGCACGTTTGGCGCCGATCCACGGTGACGCCCGTGGTTCGCAGCCGTGGCAGGCGGTCACCACCGACGGGCGGCGGCTGTTCGTCAAGGTGACCGGCGGCGAGCAACGGGACGCGGACTGGGTCTACAAGCTCTACCGGCGGATGCGCTACCGGCACGTGGCCGACGCGCCGCCCTACCTGAGCGCTCGCCAGCAGAGCGAACACGAAACCTGTCTGACCCTGCTGGCCGAGCGCGCCGGCGTCCGGATGCCGGCCGTTGTCACGACCGCCGCCATGTCCGGCGGCGACGCCGTCCTGGTGCAGGATTTCATCGACGCCGAACCGCTGCACGCCGTCGTCGGGCCGGTCCCGCTCGCCGCCGTACGCGACGCCTGGGAACAGGTGGCGCGCCTGCACCGGGCGGGCATCGCACACCGCGATCTGCGCGCCGCGAACGTGCTCGTCGGCCGGGATCGCACCCACCTGGTGGACCTGGGCTTCGGCGCCGACGACGCCTCGGCCGAGCAGCGGGCCCGCGACGTCGTCGAGCTGATGGTCGCCCTGTCCACCCGGGTCGACCCGGCCAGCGTGGTCGCCGCCGCGGCCGACCGCCTGGGCGTCGCGTCGGTCGCGGACGGCCTGCCGTACCTGCAACCTGCGGTGCTGTCCCGCGCCGGCCGGGCTGCCCTGCGCGGCCGGCCAGACATGCTGACCTGCCTACGTCAGGAGATCCTGCGGCGCAGCTCCGGCCGTGACCGCCCGGCGGCAAAGGTGGTCCGGATCAGCCGCCGCACGGTCCTGGAAGTGCTGGTCCTGGGGTTGATCGTGCACCTGCTGCTTCCCCAGATCGGCGAAATCCGCACCGCCGTGCGTCTGATTGTGCACGCCAACCCGGTCGCGGTCGCCGCGACGCTGCTCGGCTCCGCCTTGACCTACCTGCTCAGCGGCGTCGTGCTCCGGCTGGCCGCAGCCGACCGGGTCCCGCTGGGCGAGGCCACCCTGGTTCAGGTCGCCGCGTCGTTCGCCAACCGGCTGGCTCCCGGTAGCCTCGGCGGCGCCGCCCTCAGTCTGCGGTACCTGCATCAGAAGGGACTCGCCGCCGCCGACGCGGGCACCGCCGTGGCCGTCTCCCGCGCCGCTGGCGTGTTCTCGGTGGTCCTGCTCCTGCCGGTGCTGCTGCCGTTCGCCCGACAGCCGGCCCGTATCCTCACCCACGATGCGACCAGGGCGTTGCCGCTGCTGCTGGGCGCCCTGGCCGTGCTGCTGGTCCTCGCCGCGGTGCTCGCCGTACCCCGGATCCGCCGGCGCGGACGCTCGATGGCCAGCCAGATCGTGACCGCGTTGCGCGAACTGCGTCACCAGCACGGGCTGCGGTGGCTCGTCGCCGCGTCGACGGCGCTCACCCTCACGTACGGCCTCTGTCTCTACTTCGGGCTGCTCGCTACCGGGCCAGTCCCGCTGGTGCACCTGCCGCCGGTGATCCTGGTCTGTGTCGTCGGCGAGGGCGTCGCATCCGCCGCGCCCACCCCCGGCGGGCTCGGCGCCACCGAAGCCGCGCTTGTCTCCGGTCTGCTGCTCTACGGGCTGCCGCTGGACACCGCCGTCGCGGGCACCCTGATCTACCGCCTCGCGACGTTCTGGCTCCCGGTACCCCCGGGTTACCTGGCCTTCCGGGTCCTGACCCGCGGCCGGCTGCTGTGAACTTCTTGGTCGGGCCCTTTGCCACTGCGCGGCCCTGGGTCTTCAGACCTCGATCTGGGAGCCGATCGTGACGGTGCGGTCCGGGGGCAGCGCGAAGTGGCCGGTCGCATCGCTGGCGGCGTGAGAGGTGGCGACGAACAGCCGCTTACGCCAGCGCGCCATCGTCGGCGTGGGCCCGGCCACCACGTCGACCGGCGAGAGGAAATAGGAGGCCTCGTCCACCTGGGCGGGGCCTTCCGTCTGGCCTGTCCCGAGCAGTCGCAGGGCCTCCGGCACGTCCGGGGTCTGCAGGTAACCGAAGCGGGCGGTGACGTGGATGATGCCGTCCTCGGCGTAGCCCAGGTCGTCGACCTCGACGCGGTGCGCCGTGGACACCTGCGGCACGGGCACGGTCTGCACCGACATGATGACGACGTGGCGGTGCAGCACGTGGTTGTGCCGCACGTTCGCCCGCATCGCCAGCGGCGTCGTGTCCTTGCCGCGGCTGAGGAAGATCGACGTGCCGGACACCCGGGTGTGCGGGAGCCGGCCGCTGTGCAGGTCGTCGATGAAGGCACGCAGGGGCCCTTCGAGGTGCCGGCGCTTGCGGGCCACGATCTCGCGGCCCCGCTGCCAGGTGCTCATCACGGTGAAGGCTGCCACTCCGATGAGCAGCGGCAACCACGCCCCGTGCACGAGCTTGGTGAGATTCGCCGACAGGAACAGCACGTCGACGGTCAGGAGGACGACGGCGCCCGGCGCGATCAACCACAGCGGCGTGTGCCAGCGGGCGCGGGCGAGGTAGAAGAACAGCACGGTCGTGATCGTGATGGTGGTGATGACGGCCATCCCGAAGGCGTACGCCAGAGCTGTCGAGCTGCCGAAGGCGACCACCAGGGTGAGGACAGCGATCAGCAGCAGCCAGTTGATCGCCGGCACGTAGATCTGGCCGATGGTCGATGCGGAGGTGTGGGCGATGCGCATGCGTGGCAGGTAGCCGAGCCGGGCGGCCTGCGCGGCGACGGAGAACGCGCCGGTGATCACTGCCTGGGAGGCGATGACCGTGGCCGCGGTCGCCAGCACGACCAGCGGTAGCCGCGCCCAGCCTGGTGCGAGCAGGAAGAAGGGACTTCCCACACTCGCCGGGTTGGCGAGGATCAGAGCGCCCTGCCCGAAGTAGCTGACTGTGCAGGCGGGGAGTACCAGGGACAGCCAGCCACGGGTGATGACCCGCCGGCCGAAGTGCCCCATGTCCGCGTAGAGGGCCTCGGCGCCGGTGACGGCGAGCACGACAGCGGCCAGGGCGAAGAAGGCGATGCGGAAGTGCCCGGCGAGGAAGCCGACCGCGTAGGTGGGCGACAGGGCGGCGAGGATCTCCGGCTGCCGGGCGATGCCGGTCGCTCCGCACAGACCGATGGCCACGAACCACGCGATCATGACCGGTCCGAACAGACGCCCCACGGCGGCGGTGCCTCGGCGCTGCAGCGTGAACAGCAGCACGATGATCACCACCGTGATGGGTACGACCAGACTCGCCGTCGACGGCTGAAGGACTTTGAGCCCTTCCACCGCGGACAGTACGGAAATCGCGGGTGTGATCACGCTGTCGCCGAAGAACAGCGCCGCGCCGAAGACTCCGGCCGTCGCGAGTGCCGCCCCGACGCGCCCCGCGCTGCCCGTACTGCGGCGACGCAACAGGGTGATCAGCGCCATGATGCCGCCCTCACCCTCGTTGCTCAACCGCATCGCGAGAGTGACATAGGTCAGCGTGACGATCAGCATGACCGACCAGAAGATCAGCGAGACGACACCGAACACGTTGTCCCGGCTGACCGGAACCGGGTGCGGGTCGGCCGGGTTGAAGACGGTCTGCATCGTGTAGATCGGGCTGGTGCCGATGTCGCCGAACACGATGCCGAGAGCCGCGACGACGAGCGTGGCGCGGACAACCTCACGACCACCCGCGCCCGTCCCGGCCGCCGAAACATCAGGCACCCGAGTCCCCTCCACCCGTACTGCACGTACACCTGCGGCGACCTGGTATCCGCACTGCACGTGATCGACGACTCGGGCACCCGGACGAACGACACCCGCCGACCTGGTGACAGGAATCAGGTCCCGACCGAATGGACCCTAACTACGCCGTGGAGGCCACCGAGCCGATCCCGCAGGAATCACCCGGCAGCGGCCTCCTCGGCCCGCACCTGGCCTCCCGTCAGCGCGGTCGCCGTTATGGCCGCGTCAAAAAGCGGGCCGTGGCCGTCGCGGCTGCGTGAATTCGTCGATGGTGGGCAGCGGATCGGGGTTGGTATGGGCGTCGAGGGTTCGAGAGGGGAGCCCTCGACGTCGCAGGAGGCGCGTGGTGACTGCCGATCCGGGACCATCGACCCCGGCAACCTGTGCACGGACACCGACCGGCGTCAGTGTCGCCGGGGGATGGGCGTTGATGATCGCCGCAGCTCTGCTGGCCGCGGCGGCGTTCCCAGCGGCCGAACTGCCGGGACGGGCGTTCATCATGGCCATCGCCGCCGGCGGCTTCGCGGTGGTAACGGCCGACCTGCGGGCGGTGGCCGTGGTGACCGGGCTCGGGATGGCGACCTTCGTCGGGTTCCTGGCCAACCGGTTCGGTGACCTGACCGGCGCCGCCGACGGCTGGTCGTACACCGCGGTGATTGTCTTTGCCAGCGTGCTCGGTGTCGGCTACCGCTTCATGCGGTCGGTGCCGCTGACTACCGCCCGTGCGGACGGCACCGTTACGCCCAGCCCACGGCCGCCGCACCCTGCCGTCCCGGTCGGATACGATCCGCCATTCGGCTGACCTTGCGAACACCACCGCGCGGCGGTGAGGCCGGTGCTGTGCTCGGTGACGCCGTCGTGTCGATCCGCGACCGGGCGCAGTCGGCCTTGCAGGGCTCTGGCCGGTGCCGTACGCGGTGACCGGAGACGTCGCCCTCCTTGTCGACAACCAGGACGCGTTCGACACCGCGCTGCGGCCCGCTCCTCATCATCTACCGCCGCCGCACCTTGCGAGAACCTGCTCGCTCCTGGGACCGAACGGCGCTGGGAAGACCACCACGATCCGGCTGCTGCTGGACTTCCTGCGTCGCAGGCTTGGACATGCGACTGTGGTGGGGGCTCGACCCGCGCAAGGACAAGGCCGCACTGCACCGTCAGATCGGCTATCTGCCCGGCGAGTTATGGCGGAGCAGGCCCCGCACTGCTGCTTTCGCGTTGGTTCGGCACGGCCGACAAGACAGGTGCGGCCGGCCCGCCATGGCTGCGAGCCGGCCGTACCGTCGCGATGTCGGCTTCGGCAACCCTGCCTGAGTCTGGTCAGACAGTGCGGGTCCGGGTGTTGGTCAGCCGGTCGGCGCACCTGCGACGAAAGCGATCGGTCGAACCTGTCAGTGCGTCAGCTGCCGGCTGGCGCGGGGGAGGTGGGGACGGCGGCGGGACGCCGCCGTCGCGACACGACGCCCACCACGGCGTCGATGACGAGGAACGCCAGCAGGGTGAGTCCGAACAGCGGCAGCGCCCAACCGATCGCCGCGATCACCGGCACGCCGACCAGCAGGACCCACAACGGCAGACCGCGTACGCCACCGCGGGCCGGTGGGGTGCCGGCGAAGGCGCGGCGGTCGGCGCGGGTGGGTCGGCGCTGCCACCACATCCGGTAGCCCCAGACGATGACGCAGAGCAGCCCGAGGGCGAGGGCGGCGAGCAGGATCTGGTTGATCGGGCCGAACAGGATACCCATGTGGGCCTGGATGCCGAGGGCGCTCAGTTGCGCCAGCAGAGGCCAGTCGGCGAAGTCGCTGCGGGCGGTGATCGTACCGGTGGCGGGGTCGACGGCGACGCGGTCCTTGGCGACGGACCAGGTGTTGTCGACCTGCGTGACGGTCCAGGCCGAGCCCGGCTCCGCCGCCGGGGCGATCTCGACCGGGCCGGAGAGACCGGCGGCGCGGGCGGCTGTCGAGACCTGGTCGAAGGTTGCCGACACGACGAGACCGCCTGCTCCGCTTGCGCCGTGCTCGTGGCCGCCGCCGGTCTCGGCGGGGGCGGCGGGATCGGCGGTGAGGCTGGTGGACATCTCCGGGGCGCGTGCACTGAGCGCGTCGAGGCCGGCTCCGAAGTTCGCTCCGGCGTAGCGGGACCAGGTCAGCCCGGTGGCGGAGAGGAAGAGCAGGCCGACGGTGAGCCAGATGCCGGTGGTGGCGTGCCAACCCCGGGTGCGACGGACGCCCTTGCCGGCGGACAGGTCCGGCACGAGCAGGTGTCGGGCGGTGGCCCGGTTGGCGCTGCGCCGGCGCCACCACAGGATGACCCCGCCGAGCACGATGACCCAGAGCCAACTCGCGGCGAGTTCGGAGTAGTGCCGGCCCACCACGCCCAGGTGCAGGTTGCGGTGTAGGTCGTCCAGCCAGGTGGTGGCCGGTGTGGAGCCGAACCAGGTGGTCAGTTGGCCCTTGACCTGCGCGGTGTACGGATCGACGTAGACGGTGTGCTGCTTCTCGCCGAGTTCCGGCAGGGAGAACGTGACCCGGGTGCTCTGGTCGCCGTCGCCGGGCTGCACGGTGGCGATGCCGCCGTCGGGGTGCGCGTTGCGCGCGGCGCCGATCTGGTCGGCCAGCGGCAGCGGACGATCACCCACCTGGGCGACGGTCAGTTGGTCGCCGTAGAGGATGGCGTCCAGTTGTGGGGTGGTGGTGTAGGCCAGCCCCGTGAGTGCGGCGACCACCAGGAACGGTGCGACGAGGATGCCGGCGTAGAAGTGCAGCCGGAGTAGCAACGCGCCGAACGGGGACGTGCGCCGGGCCGGTCGGGCCGGTGTGTCGGCCGCTGTGGTGGGTTCCGGCGTCGGTGCGCCGGACAACTCGGTGAGAGACATAGTCATCCGATCGGAATTAGCGAGAAGCACCCAGGGGGTGTTCCTCCTGCTGGCATGGTCGCCCGGTGGTTCGTCGCGTCAGCTCCGGCCCAGTGAGGTAGTCGGCCAGATGGCCCCGGCGGTTCCCGGGAATGTGGCGTACGAGGATGGCTGCCGGGGGTCAGTGCCGGTCGGGCCCGGACGTGCTGCGTGGGTCGGACTCCGCACGCCCCGCCGCGGCGAGGAACGCGTTGTAGCGGGCGAGGTCGTCCTCCTCGCCGGTGGCTTCCGCCCGGTCGGCTGCCCGGTCCAGGCGGGCCTGTTCACGCTGGTCAGCGCGAATCCACTGCCGAATCAGAACGATCATGACAACGACGGCGGGAAGCTCGCCGAACGCCCAGGCGATGCCGGCGCCGAGCTTCTGGTCCGCCAGCAGCGACGACGCCCAGGTGGGGTGCACGGCGGTGTACCAGTCGGGGGCGATGACGGTGGTGGTCTGCATGAGGACCAGGCCGAAGAAGCCGTGCGCCATCATGGACGCCAGGTGGATGATCACCAGTAGCGGGTGGGGAAGGCGTCGGCGGCCTGGGTCGACACCGACGAGCACCCAGAACAGCAGGTAGCCGGCGACCACGAAGTGGGTGAGCATCGCCAGGTGGCCGAGGTGGGAGCGCATCAGCACCCCGAGCAGGTCACTGAGGTACAGACCGAACAGGCTGGCCGTGTAGATGCCGAGCGCGACGAGCGGGTGCGTGAGCAGTTTCGTGACGCGGCTGTGCACCGCGATCAGCAGCCACTCCCGGGCGCCGCGTACCTGCGGGTCGGTTGGTCGGCGCAGGGCGCGCAGGGCCAGGGTGACAGGTGCGCCGCCGACCAGCAGGATCGGCACCAGCATCGACAGCACCATGTGCTGGGCCATGTGGGCGCTGAACAACACGTACGCGTAGCGGGCGACGCCCAGGTTGGTGGTCGCGGCGAGCACCAGCATCCCGCCCACCCAGCTCGCCGTTCGGGCGACAGGCCAGCGGTGCCCTGCGACGCGCATCCGCCGTACACCGGCCAGGTACCCGCCGATGCCGAGGGCGCAGAGGGTCAGGAAGAACATGTCCGGCAGCGGTTGCCCGAGCAGGTTGCCCGCAGTGGGTGCGGGCGGGCATCGGGAAGCCGAGCAGTTCGGTGATCGGGTCGGCGTCGATGCCGGAGTCGGGAATGGGGGTGGGGCTGCGCGACAGCGCCACGGCCAACCCCACGGTGGCGGCGAAGACGACCAACTCCCCGGCGGCCAGCCGGCCGAACGCACCGGGCCGCCCGGCACGCAGTGCCGGCAGGGTACGCAAGCGGTGGGCCGCACCGAGCGCGCCGAGGATCAGCAGGGCGACGAGCTTGCCGAGGACCAGCCAGCCATAGCGGGACTGCCAGAGCTGGTCGACAGCGCCGAGGCGGACGGCGGCGTTGGCCAGCCCACTGACCGCCACGGCGACGAAGCAGCCCAGGGCGAGGCGGCTGTACCGAGCGGCGGCGTCGGCCAGCAGGCGGCTGCGCCGCACCATCAGCAGGGCGACGAGCCCACCGACCCAGGTCGCGGCGGCGAGAACGTGCAGGGCCAGGCTGGTGACCGCGATCTGGTGGTTACCGGCCCCGGCGGAGTGGCGAGGTCTGCTCCTCAGCGTGGGCAGTGCTGACGGCAAGGCCGGACGCGTGTCGGTCGAGGTCAACTACAGCACGTTCCGCACCGCGTACGGCGCGGACTACGCCTCCCGGCTACGTCTCGTTCAGCTTCCGGCCTGCGCGCTCACCACACCGGATCGGGCGGCGTGCCAGCAATCGACGGTGCTGCCGACCCGCAACAACGGAGCGGCCTCGACCCTGGTCGCCGAGGTGAACGTCGCTCGTGCGGCGACGGTACTCGCGGCGACTGCGGCGGCGTCCGGCCCCGGCGGTAGTTACGGAGCAACCAGCCTCAGCGCCACGGGTTCCTGGTCCGCCGGCGGCTCGGCGGGTGACTTCTCGTGGTCGTACCCGATGGATCTGCCGGCGTCGCTCGGCGGCCCGACGCCCTCGATCGGGCTGGGCTACTCGTCGAGCAGCGTCGACGGTCGGATGGTCTCGACCAACAACCAGGCCACCTGGGTGGGCGACGGCTGGGACTACTGGCCCGGCTACGTCGAGCGCCGGTACAAGTCCTGCGCCGACGACATGGGCTCCGGAGCGCTGAATACCGAGAAGACCGGCGACCTGTGCTGGGCCTCGAACAACGTCACGTTGTCGTTGAACGGACGGACCACCGAACTGGTTCGGGACGACGACACGGGCGTCTGGCGGACGGCCGAGGACGACGGCTCGCGGATCGAATCGTTGACGGGCGCCAGCAACGGCGACAACAACGGTGAGTACTGGCGGGTGACGACTACCGACGGCACCCAGTACTACTTCGGTCGTAATCGGTTGCCGAATTGGTCCACCAACGCCCCGGAGACGAAGTCGACGTGGACCGTTCCGGTCTTCGGCAACAACCCTGGTGAGCCGTGCGACGCCAGCACGTTCGACGCCGCGTGGTGTCAGCAGGGTTGGCGATGGAACCTCGACCACGTCGTAGATCCGCACGACAACTCCATGGCGTACTACTACAAGCCGGAAAGCAACTACTACGGCCGCAACATCAAGACCAATGGCGTTCAGTACGAGCGCGGCGGCTACCTCGACCGGATCGAGTACGGCCAGCGCAACGGCCAGGAGTACGCCAAGGCCGCCCCCGCGAAGATCGTCTTCGGCGTCGACGAGCGGTGTCTACCGAACGCTAGTTTCGATTGCGCTGAGGCGAAGTTCAACGTCAGCAACGGCAGTCACTGGCCCGATGTGCCGGCCGACCAGAACTGCAACGCCGGCGAGGCCTGCACCGACCGCTTCTCACCCACCTTCTGGACCCGGAAGCGGCTGACATCCATCACCACCCAGATCCGGGTTGGCAGCTCGTACAGCGACGTCGACACCTGGACGCTCAGTCACGAGTTCCCGGACACCGCCGACGGTACGACGCCTTCCCTGTGGCTCGCGTCGATCACCCGTACCGGCAAGGTCGGTGGCAGCAAGAGCATGCCCGCAGTGCAGTTCACCGGCCAGACCATGCCCAACCGGGTCGATGGCCTGGAGGGCGTACCGGCGATCACCCGGCAGCGCATGGTGAGGATCGACACCGAGACCGGGTCGACCATTGGTATCGGCTACCTGCCTCGCGAGTGCAGCCGATTCGAGCCGATCGTCCTGCCGGCGCCGAACGAGACGAACACCAAGCGCTGTTATCCCGTCTACTGGCAGCCGGAAGGCGAGACCAAGCCAGTGCTCGACTGGTTCCACAAGTATGTGGTGAACCAGGTCGTCGAGCAGGATCGCAAGGGCGGTCAGCTGCCCAAGGAGACCAACTACCAGTTCTCCGGACCAGCCTGGGGCTACGACGACAGCGAGTTCACCAAGTCCGATCAGCGCACGTGGGGTCAGTGGCGCGGCTACGCCAAGGTGCAGACGCGGGTTGGCAAGGCACCGGACCCGATTTCGCTGACCGAGACGCGCTACTTCCAGGGTCTGCACGGCGACAAGACGTCGACCGGTACCCGGGACGCGCAGGTCGTCGACTCGGAAGGCGGTCAGATCAACGACCTACCCGAGTTCCAGGGCATGATCCGGGAAGCGCTGTACTACTCCGCCGACGGAGGTGTCCTCGAATCCGCGACGTTGAGCACCCCGTGGCGTAGCGCGGCCACCGCCACCCGGGCTCGCAGCGGCACCAGTGCGCTGAAGTCGTACGTCACCCAGACGACGAAGGTGCAGTCCCGGTCGAAGATGGCCGACGGGTCGTGGCGGCGTACCGAGGTGCAGAACAGCTTCGACGAGTACGGGATCCCGACGCAGACCAACGACATGGGTGATGTCTCTCGTAGCGACGACAACAGTTGCACCCGGCACGAGTACGCGCGCAACACCAGCGACTGGCTGCTGTCCAAGGTGAAGCGGACCGAGAAGGTGGCGGTGGCGTGCACCACCACCCCGTCTCGGCCGGCCGACGTGGTGTCCGAGACCCGGATGTACTACGACGGCTCCACCACCTTCGGTCAGGCCCCGACCAAGGGTGATGTGACTCAGGTCGAGGAGCTGATGGAGTGGCCGTCGGGCGGCCCGCGTTACAAGGTGACCGCACGGTCGACCTTCGACACGTACGGTCGCGTGACCGAGGCGTACGACGTCTACGGCAACAAGACGACGACGGTGTTCACGCCAGCCGCCGACGCCCTGGTCACCCAGATCGACACCATCAACCCCAAGTTGCACAAGTCCACGTCCTACGTGCAACCCGCGTGGGGTCTGCCCATCGCCGAAGTCGATGCCAACGGTGCTCGGACCGATCTGGCCTACGACCCGCTGGGGCGGTTGGAGAAGGTCTGGCTGCCAGGCCGTGACAAGAGCGCGAACCTCGACACGCCGAACAGCAGGTTCTCCTACCAGGTCACTCAGTCCGCGCCGGTCGTCGTCACGACCGAGACGCTCAAGGAAGACGGCTCGTACCGGGTCGGATACGAGATCTACGACGGCATGCTGCGGCTGCGCCAGACCCAGCAGCCAGCTGCCGGTGGTGGCCGGATCCTCACCGATGTCTTCTACGACAACCGAGGTCTCGCCTTCAAGAAGCGGGCGGCCTACTACAACGACTCACCGCCATCGGCTCAACTCCACGACGATGTCGGCGACAATCTGGTGCCGAGCCAGATGCGGTACTACTTCGATGGCATGGGCCGCCCGACCAACGAGGTCTTCGAAAGCTTCGGCGTCGAGAAGTGGCGGACGGTGACCACCTATGGTGGTGACCGGATCAATGTGACCCCGCCGTCCGGTGGAACCGCCACGACCTCCATCACCGACGGGCAGGGCCGTCAGACCGAGCTGCGCCAGTACCACGGCACCACGGCGACGGGCGCCTACGACGCGACCACCTACGCGTACGACCGGTTCGGTCGGCTCAGCAAGGTGAAGGACCCGACCGGTAACGAGTGGACCTATGTCTATGACCTGCGCGGCCGGCAGATCAAGGCCAGCGACCCGGACAAGGGCGACACGACCAGCACCTACGACGACGGTGACCGCCTGACCTCAACCACCGACGCCCGGCTGGAGCGGCTCTCGTACACGTACGACGAGCTGGGCCGCCCGAAGACCCTGCGGCAGGGCGCCGACCCCGGAACCCTGGCGGCGCAATGGGACTACGACACCCTGAAGCTGGGGCTGCCGACCTCCTCGACCCGGTATGTGGGGTCCAACGCCTACAAGACCGAGGTCACCGGGTACAACGCCCGTTACCAGCCGGAGGGGACCAAGTACACCATCCCGGCCAGCGAGGGTGCCCTCGCCGGTACCTACAGCTTCGGGGCGTCGTACACCCCGAATGTCGGCCTGCCGAAGACCAACACATACCCGACCGGCGGTGGTCTCCCCGCGGAGACCGTCACCTACGGGTACGACGGTCTGGACATGCCGGTCAGCGTCGCCGGTCTGAGCAAGTACCTGCAGACCACCCAGTACTCGCGGTACGGCGAGCCGCTGCGACACACGCTGGGAGCGGTCGGCAAGGAGGTCTACCTCAGCTACTCCTACGAGGAAGGCACCCGCCGACTCGCCAAGACCGTCACCGACCGCTCGATCGCGCCGACGCGGCTGGACGACATCGAGTACAAGTACGACTCGATCGGCAACATCACCAAGATCAAGGGCGTCGAGCAGAGTACGTCCACCGACACCCAGTGCTTCGGCTACGACTACCTGCGTCGCATGACCGAGGCGTGGACGGCCACGGACGACTGCGCGGCGAAGACACCGTCCGCAGCCACCGTCGGGGGGCCGAACCCGTACTGGCACTCATACACGTTCTACGACGGGACCAGCAACCGGAAGACCGAGGTCCAGCACGACACGTCGGGAAATTCGGCCAACAACGTCACCTCGACGTACGCCTACCCGGCGGCGGGCGCTGCTCAGCCTCACACGCTGCGCAACGTCACCACCGTGGGTCCGGCCAGCGGTGGCCTGCCGGGCGGCCAGCGCCTGGACCAGTACGAGTACGACCAGGCGGGTAACACCACCAGCCGCAAGATCGGTGGCACGACCCAGGACCTGACGTGGGACGCCGAGGGCCATCTGTCCAAGGTCACCGAGGGCGCGAAGGTCACCGAGTTCCTGTACGACGCCAGCGGCAACCGGCTGATCCGCCGGGACCCGGGCACCGTCACCCTGTATCTCGGCTCCACCGAGATGACGTTGACCAAGGCCACGTCGACGGTTACCGGAACCCGCTACTACCAGGGTGTCGGCGCGGTCCGTACCCCGTCGAACAAGGTGAACTTCCTGCTCGGTGACCACCACGGCACCGCGCAGCAGAGCATCGATGCCACCACGCAGGCGTCGACGCGACGCAAGTTCACGCCGTACGGGCAGGCTCGCGGCACCCAGCCGTCGGTCTGGCCCGGGCAGAAGGGCTTTGTCGGGGGCACGATCGATTCGTCCACCGGGCTGACACACATGGGCGCCCGTGAGTACGAACCTGCCACAGGGCGGTTCATCTCGCTGGACCCGGTCGTCGACTTCAACGATCCGCAGCAGATGCAGGGCTACGCCTACGCGAACAACTCGCCGGTGAGTTTCTCCGACGCATCAGGTCTGCGGTTCTGCGCCGACGACAACTGCACCGGCAATGGTGGTGGCGTTGCGGGTACCGGCCCGCCGCCCACGCCGACCAAGACCACGACGCCGTCCAACGGGACCAAGACGCCGACGGGACCGAGCGCCGAGGAGGTCCGCAAGGCCAAGACGGTCTCGGAGAAGAAGATCCTCGACGTCGTCATCGAGGCTGGTGGGCAGATCCTGCTCGAGGTCCTCGGCATCAACGACATCCGCGACTGTGTGATGAAGGGCGACATCGGCGCCTGCGCGATGGCCGTTGCCGGAGCGTTGCCATGGGGCAAGATCCTCAAGGCCAAGAAGATCGGCCAGGCCATGTTGCGGGCCGGTAAGGCCGTGATGACCTGGTTCGACGAGATGAAGGTGGCCCGACGGGTCCTCGCGGAGGCCGACGAGGCGGCAGCCCTGTTCGCCAAGCAGGCGGATGAGGCAGCCGAGGCGGCAGCAAAACAAGCCGACGACGCGGCGGCGACAGCGGCGAAACAGGGCGACGACGTCGCGGAGACAGCCGGCGACTCCTGCAAGATCGGCAACAGCTTCATCCCCGACACCCCGGTGGTGATGGGCGACGGTTCCACCAAGGCGATCGAGGACATCGCGTTGGGAGACAAGGTCCTCGCCTCCGACCCGGAGACGGGCAAGACTGAGGCCCGCGAGGTTGTCGGGCTGATCGTCGGTCAGGGCTACAAGGACCTGGTCGAGGTCACGGTCGACACCGACGGCGCCAAGGGCGACGCCTCGGGTTCAGTGATCGCCACCGACGGACACCCGTTCTGGGTCGTTGACCTCAAGGAATGGGTCAAGGCCGCCGACCTGAAACCGGGTCAGTGGCTGCGCACCTCGGCGGGCACGCTGGTGCAGGTCGAGGCCGTACGACCCTTCACCCAACAACGCCGAGTCCACAACCTCACCGTCGACGGCATCCACACGTACCATGTGGTAGCCGCCGGCACCCCGATCCTCGTCCACAACTGTGGCGACGGAGCGGAGGATCGGCTGAGCGAGATTGCCGATTCAATCAAGGAAAGTACACCGAAGAGGCAGCGCCCAGGAACTGTCAGTGAGAGCGTTGGCGTCCGTCCGTCCGGGCTGCTGGTTGCCGTGCATACCACGTCGGGTACCCCAGGCCCTATGCCAGGCCGACTGATGTCGGCACTAACCGCCTGTGGGCATGCTCATGGCGGATGTAGTGAGGTCAGCGGTGCTGCCAAGCTGATGAAACTAGGTGCGGTTCCAGAATCAGTCACCACTGTAGGGATTCAGTCAAAACGTATTGGGGCTTCGATGCATGGGCAAGTAATGGGACCGTGCGCTTCTTGTCAGAGGTTGCTCTCTGCATTAGACGTGACGTCGAGAGGCTAATTCGTGACTATCGATCCGGGCGACTTCGTAATTGATGCACCGGAGCCGCTGTCTAGCCGGGCGGCGAATTTTCTTCGGACCAAGGCCCGTCGGCAAAGCTTCGAGCGCGGCCTCGCTGGGGAGCGACTCGAAGCAGAAATCCGGAAAGTCTACGGAAAATCGAATGATTCTTTCGTGCGTCGGCTGGGCCAACTGCAGGCAAGGTATGGCGGACTGACCTACCACAGTGGATTTTTTGATTCCGAAGTGAGGTTCAATCCCCAGTGTGAACCAGATGGCCCTGATGAAGAGTTGGAGATCCTCTATGCGGTGGAGACAGGAGGCCCTATTGGTGCATCGGTGACATTGCGAGGTGACGTCGAGGTGGGGCTCGATGAGTTGGGGACGGTAGAGTTCTCGAGCCTAGACAACTTGATTGAGTCTGATGCACTACACGGTGAAGCTGATCTACTCGCACATAGTCGTCGGGTCTACCTTGAAGGTGCAGATATGCCTGAGGTGCTCAATCGTTTGGTTGCTGACGCCGGACTTAACTTGCGTCAAGTCGATGAGGCTAGCAGCATAAATTGTCGCTGGTTCGAAGGTGACTCGGTTGTGGTGTTTGCCTGCAGCACATGGGCACGTTTGGGCCTCGGCATGAATCCATTCATAAGCATTTGGGGTGATTCCGAGGAGCGGGTGCAGCAGGTTGAATGGTTTGTTATCTAAGGTTGGGTTGGATTCCTGCTCATTCTTGTCAACCTGGCTTCGGTGCACGTAGATAGAAGTAGGCTTAGGTGAAGAGCAGTGCGCAGGGGTGACTCCGGTCACCCCTGCTCGCTGTACAGCCACAGATGTTGAAAGGCTGATTTCAATGCCCCCTTGGTGCCATCTTCTGCCGCCGAGGCCAGGTATGGAGGGGCGGGTAACAGAGCTACCTGGACCCGATGTCAGGGCGGGTTCTTGACCGGTCGCCGTAACGTGTGCGGTAACGGCTCAGGCTGGCAGTCGAGGATCGGTTGGCATAAGGCAGCAGCGGGCGTCACGAGGGGCTGGCCATTCTGTCCATGTTTGCGGATTTATCGACCGCTGCTGGCAGGCGGTGACAGAATCGTTGTAAAACTGGGGGTCAAGGGGTCGTCGGTTCGAATCCGGCCGTCCCGACGCAGGTCAAAGGGCTGATCCGGAAATCGGGTCGGCCCTTTCCCCGTTCTGGGGACCAAGATCAGTCGAGTTGAAGTTGGCCTGGCGCTGCTTGACCGTTGGTCAAGTTTCAGGTGGCTACCGGAGTCATTTGCCGAATTTTCCGTTCTCTGGATCAAGGCGGCCCGCAAGCGGGCCGCCCCGGCCTGCTGGCGACCTCCGGCCGGCATCGGCCGGGCCGGCCGGCCGGCCACACGTCTCGTGAGGATCATCGAGGTGCGACCTGTCATCGAGGTCGACCATCATGTCCCCCAGGAAGCGGGCTCCGCAGCTATCACAGAAGGCTCCCTCCTCTGCGCCGTCAACTACCAGTTGGCCGTCCGTACCTGGGTGGCCGAGGTACCACTGGCCGCGCAGCTTGACCATCAGCTTCGGCCACCGCGGCTCGCAGGAGCACACGGTGTTCTCAGGCTCGTGCGCCCATTCGAACGGAGGCGGCGTGCCTGGTTCGATGATGAAGTTGCCCGGGTAGGTCGCGGAGCATTCGGCGCACCGGGCTGACAGCTCCAAGAGCCTGGTCATTGGACTGCCGTGCTCGGATGGTTGGCACGGCATGACATGACCGTTCATCTCCGTAACGAGAGCCGGCCACTGGGGCCGACAGCGGCACGCGGACTTCTTGGTCCTGAAAAGCTTTATCACGCACGCTCCCGCACTCTGACGTTGAGGCGAGGAGCCTAGCGGGCGGTTAGACCTTCGGGGCTCCGCCCCGAACCCCGGCCTTTCCTCGGAGATCAGCAACGGACGGGGCAGCGGGATCTCCTCGGTCAGGCACCTCGCGTAGGGACGAGCCTGCCTGACCGAGGAGATCCCGCAGACGCGCCGGGAGCATGCCCAGGATGGGCCATCCATGGGCCAGTAACCGGGGCACGTGGCGGTCACGAGCGGGCACGAGACGCAGCTGGGGCGACCGCCGGCCGCAGGTGTTTCGGGCATCACGACCCCTTGAGCACGCTCTTCCAAACTGGCGCTCCGTCCCGCGCCCGCTGGCGAGCGGTCCGCATCTGGTCCGCAAGAGGTCGGCGGACAGCGGGGGAGTGGTGAGAGGTGCCGAGAGGTATCTCCGCTGCTAGCAGGCCATCTGGGCAGCTCGCCCGGCCGCCCATCTTGATCTCATAATCCCTCGGCCACGCCGGGCCCGTTGCGTGCCCGGTGGGGGCAACCGGTGTCAACGGCGGTCAGGCCCTGGACGTGGCAGCCAGCGTGGTGGCGCAGGTGAAGCGAGATCACCGCCGAGCAGTTTCCGCCCGTGTCCACACTTCCTGAACCGTGCTCTGCGGTCATCGCGCGTGTCAGCGTCCCGGGGACCAAGTAGGGACCACACGGCCTGCACGATGGTGCGCGGCACGACGTCGACCGCACGGCTTGATCTAGGGGATAGCGTGCCTGACGTGCGTGAACGTGTGGCGAAGCGTCCTGGGGGTCAAGGGGTCGTCGGTTCGAATCCGGCCGTCCCGACAGACAAAAGCCCTGACCAGCGGAAACGCTGATCAGGGCTTTAAGCTTGTCTATGGGGTTTTGAACCGTCCCCCGACCCCCCCGTTTACCGGGGCGGGCAATCAGGTTGGTCATCCCTGGGCATCGTCAGGCAGGGCGGCTGGGGGATCTTGCCGCGTCCCGTGGTCGGTGCCGAGTCGCTCAAGGATGTCCGAGACGTCCGGGGCTTGGGCGGGCTTGCCCGATGTAGTAGGTGGCGGTGACCTCCTCGCTGGAGTGTCCAAGCTGCGCTGCGGCGCTCTTCGTGTCGGTCTCTTCCTTGATGAGGGTGGCCACGGTCTTGCGGAAGGTGTGCGGGGTGACCCAGGCGAGGTCGGCGTCGGCGCGGGCCTCGCGCCACTGACGGCGGACGTCGTTGGGTGACAGCCAGGTGCCGCGTCGGGAGGCGAAGATCGCGTCGTGGGGGTTGTCGGCGGCGACGAGCTTGCGGGCCATGATCATGCCGACGGCGAACCGGGGCAGCACGACCATCCGCCAGCCGGCGTCGCTCTTGGTCCAGGGCTGGCGGAAGAAGCCCTGGCCTTTGACGAAGACGAGCGTGCCGCAGATCGTCTGGGTGGGGCGTGCGGCGGCGAGGTCCATGTCCTCCCACCGCAAGGCGAGGATCTCGCTAACGGCGCGGTTCGGGGGTGGGGCGGGCATGGATCTGTCCTTTCAGGATTCAAGCCTGTCCGATATCGAAGATCATTGGCACTGCCGCCGCTAAACACGGTCGCGGGTTTTACCGAATGTGGACGTTCATCCACCCGTTTCGTTCGTATGGTGTCAAGCCTCTCGTTGATTCTTGTAGCGGTTGAATTCCGCAGACACTGCGGCTGGTGTGGGCGGGAATCCTGGCCCTGCGTCTCCAGACTCCAGGTCGGTGAATGAGCGGCGCCGGTGGGGTCTCCACCCGGTAGTGGTGAGGAATTGCGGGATTTCGCGCGAGGCTGAGGTGCGTAGGAGTTTGTTGAGCGGGTCGCAGGGTGCATTCGGTTGTTCTGCTCGAAACCGATGCAGACTCGGAGATTTTGAAACGTTTCCACGTTGGAGCCTTCGGTGAGGGGTGCGGTTGCCGGCGTTCGCCCTGGTAGCGGTATTGCCGAGCGGGCTTTCGTTCGTCCGCCAACCTTGGCGAGTTGGAGCATCCTGCGATCGGCCTGCTTGCCGGCTGCTCGTCCACGCATCGGGCGGGCCGGTCGACTCGAAGTCCGGTGGTGCAGGGGTGACTCGGCGTGCATTCGATCTTGGCTCGGTTAGCCATCACAGTGGCCGACCCGGATGGTCGGGATTGCTGATGTTCTCCGGTGGATTACGAACGTGCCGAAAACCGAAACGCGAGTGCCGGCTGAGCCTTCCGCTCAACCGGCACGCTCGCCTGCAGCTCTACGTATCGCTGTTGCAGGTGTAGCATTTCTCCTATCTTCGACTCGTCAGGGTGCCAGGAGGTCTCTGGCCGTTTGCTGACCCTGTCGGATTGCTGCCTCAATTGCCGTGATGCGGATGGGCAAGAAAGCTCAGGCGGCGATGGGTGATGTTGTTCGAGGATCTGCTGCTCGCCGACCAAGGCAGGGTGATCGATGCGATTGCCGTCGTCGTCCTCGGCGGCATAAGGGCATGTCCTGTCGATCATGGGGTGGTGCGGCAGGGCTCGGCTAGAGTCTCGCCGTGGTTGTGGTCAACGGGGTTGAAAAGTTCGGCGTGGACGATGTCCTCGAACGCTCATGGGATCTGCCATCGGAGGTAATCGAGCCGCTGCGCGCGCATGTCGAGGTGACGCCCGACGGGTGGGTCGTGGACGTGTGGCACATGACAGCGCAGCTCGCCGCCATCGTGCAGCCCTGGGTGGATGAGCCCATCGATGTCGAGTCGGGTTTCTGGTTTGTCAGCTCGGCGCAGGTCGCTGCTTGAGGCGAGTCATCGGAGCCAGATGATGGCGGCGATGAGGACGAGGCTGCATCAATAGAGGGATGCGCGTTTGGCGTATCGGGTGGCCAGGTCCCGCCATTGCTTGAGGCGGTTGAAGCAGCGTTCCACGACGTTGTGCTTGCGGTATCTCGCCTTGTCGAAGGCTGGTGGTCGCCCGCCGTGGCTGCCCTTGGCGGTCCGACGAGCGACCTGGTCCCAGCGTTCCGGGATGACGTGCCGGATTCCCCGTTGGCGCAGGGCTCGGCGGGTGGAGTCGTGGGCGTCGCCCTTGTCGGCGATCAGTACGTCTGGGCGCTTGCGCGGCCGGCCCGGTCCGGACTTGTTGACGCAGATCGCGTCGAGCAGGGCGAGGAGTTGCGGGTTGTCGCCGGCCTGGCCCGAGGTGAGCAGGATCGAAAGCGGCCGGCCGCGACCGTCGACCGCCAGGTGGATCTTCGTGCTCAGTCCGCCGCGGCAGCGGCACGATCACGACCCACGCCTCGTCAGGCAGTTCACCACGACGCGCCACCGGCACATCGTCAACGACCAACCACTACAAGATCGGTAGGACACGCCCTAGCCTGCGGATCGCATGCTTAGGGAACTCGATGGAACGGCGCCGGTTCGTTGTCTTGTGGTGGGGCTTTGGTTGGCCAGGGGTGTGGAGATGCCAAGAGGTGCTTCCGCTACTCCCTCGACCGCCGGCCGGTTCAGCCGTCGTGGGGATCCGGCAGGAGTTGATTGGCGAGTGATCGTGCTGTGGCGGTGAGTGTCGCCGTGTCCATGCCGGTCCGGCTCATGAACAGCAGGCCTTGTTGCGCGGCCAGGAGTGCGCGCGCCAGCGCTATCGGATCCGCCTCGGCGGGTAGGTCGCCCTCGCGTTGGGCGCGGGCGACGCCGTCGCCGATCAGCGCGGTGGATCTCTCGTACGTGCGGTGGGCGTGATCGAGGACTTCGGGATCGGCGTTGCCGAGTTCCAAGGTGCTGTTGGCCATCAGGCAGCCACGCCGTTTGCCGGCGGCGGTCGGGTCGCCGATCGGTGGCTCGAGGATCGTGCGTAGTGCGACCACGGCCCGCGGAGCTTCGGTGAGGGCTTTGCGCAGGTGGTCGTGGTTGTCGTCGGTGTAGCTGCGCAGCGCCCGGAGGAAAAGCCGGCGCTTGTCGCCGAACGCTGCGTACAGGCTGCCTTTGCCCAGCCCGCTGACCCGCATCAGGTCCTCCAGCGAGGTCGCGGCGTAACCGGCGTTCCAGAACTGATCACGGACGGCGTTGAGTACCTGCTTCTCTTCGAACCCTCGGGGACGCGCCATGCGATCCAGGATACGGATCCTTGACCGTTCGGTCCACAATCCTTATGGTGGACCGGTCAGTCAAGAACTCGTCGTACGCGGGAAGTGGGCAGCAGTGGGAAAGCTGGACAACAAGGTGGCGATCGTGACCGGCGGATCGCGGGGGATCGGCACCGCGATCGCGCTGGCGCTGGCCGACGAGGGAGCCGACGTCGCAATCAGCTACGTGGCCGCGGAGGATCGGGCCAAGGCCGTGGTCTCCGACCTGGAGGCGAAGGGAGTGCGCGCGGCAGCGTTCCGGGCCGACCAGACGGACGTGACGCAGGCGACCAGCCTGATCCACCAGGTGGTCGAGCAGTTTGGAAAGCTCGACATCCTGGTCAACAACGTGGGAATCGGTGGTGGTGGCCGCATCGACGAGGTCGATCCCGATGAGGCCGCCATCGAGCGCCAGCTCACCGCCAACTACAGGAGCCCGGCGGCCGCGATCCGGGAGGCGTTGCCGCTGCTGCCGGATGACGGGCGGATCATCAGCATCAGCTCGGGTGTGGGAATGCGGGCCGGTTTCCCCGGGATGGCGTACTACACGGCGACGAAGTCGGCCCTCGAGGGCTTCAGCCGGGGCGTGGCCCGCGACCTGGCGGGCCGGGGCGTCACTGTCAACGTCATCCAGTCCGGATTCATCGACACCGACGCCAACCCGGCTGACGGCCCGGCCGCAGCCGTGTTCCTTCCGACGACGTCGATGGGACGCTACGGCAGGGGGGAAGAGATCGCCGCGGGCGTCGTCTTCCTGGCCAGCCCGGAGGCCTCCTACGTCACCGGCGCAGTACTCCGGATCGACGGCGGATACGGCGCCTAGTACTCCAACGTCACTTGGCTTCGGCGTTGGGCGTGGCGCCGGCATGGAGACGGCCACCGCGTTGATCATCGATAGTTTTTGAGGACAACCGAAGATCGTGCGGTGGCCGTGGGCCACAGCGTAGACCCCGCCGGATGGCGGGTCATCCTGGACGAGGCGGTGACGCGTGTCGCGGACCGGTTCGTGCGGGCGGAGCCACGTCGAACCGTCGGGCAGTTCGTGGAAGGGCTGCTGTCGAGCGTGGAACGCAAGACCTGCTGGTCGTTTGCGGAACAGGCGGGCTACGACGATCCACAGGCGATGCAGCGGCTGCTGCGCACGGCGGTGTGGGACGCCGACGGCGTCCGCGACGATGTGCAGGCTTGGCTGATCGAACAGCTGTTGGAGGCCCCATAGAAAGAGTTGGAAGGGGTCCTCGCCGTAGGTGAGTCAGGTGCCGTCGCCGAGGGCCATAGGGTCTGCCGTGGCGCAGCCACTTGAACAACGTCATCGGGTGGACTCCGAAGTCCTCGCGGCAACGGGAGTCGCTGCGGGCGCGTGTTCCCGATAGGAAGCGTCCACCGACGAAGGAACCCCGACGTGACTTTCGCGCCCCGCCTGGCCACCGCTGCGGCCACCGCCGCACTCGCGCTCGCCGCCTGCTCGACGCCGGAGGCACCCACCGCCTCCCCGCCCGCCTCGCCGTCGGAACCCGTGGCCGCCACCCCGTCCGCTCCCGTCGCCGCCGCGGGCCTCGCCCGCATTGAGGCCGAGTTCGACGTCCGGCTGGGTGTGTACGCCGTCGACACCGGCACCGGCCGTACCGTCGAGCACCGCACCGACGAGCGCTTCGCCTACGCCTCGACGTTCAAGGCGCTGGCCGCCGCCGCGCTGCTCGACGTGACCTCGCCCGCCGAACTGCGCGAGATCGTCCCCTACACGAGGGCTGACCTGGTGACCCACTCGCCGATCACCGAGCGGCACGCGGGGAGAGGTATGAGCCTGCACGACCTGGCCGACGCAGCCGTGCGCTACAGCGACAACACCGCCGCGAACCTGCTGTTGAGAAGGCTCGGTGGCCCGGCCGGATTCGAGCGGGCGCTCCGCGACCTCGGCGATCGGGTCACCGATCCCGAGCGGATCGAGACCGACCTCAACGAGGCCGCTCCCGGAGACCCGCGAGACACCAGCACGCCCCGGGCGCTCGCCAGTGACCTGCGCGCGTACGTCCTCGGCGACGCGCTCTCCGCCGAGGACCGCGCGGTGCTGACCACGTGGCTGCGAGGGAACACGACCGGGGACGAACTGATCCGCGCCGGCGTGCCGGCCAGCTGGCAGGTCGGCGACAAGACCGGCGCCGGCGGGTACGGCACCCGCAACGACATCGCCGTGCTCTGGCCGCCTGACGGCGCCCCGATCGTGCTCGCGATCCTCTCCACCCGGGACGAGAAGGACGCCCCGTACGACGACCGACTGATCGCCCGGGCGGCGACCGTGACGGTCGAGGCCCTGCGCCGGTAGGCCCGACCGTCTCCGCAGGTCCGCTGCGCGGGCCCCGCCGCCTCAGCTCGTGCGCACGTCGGCCGGTGCCAGGTCTGTTGCCTGCGGCCGTGCCGCTACGGCGTACATGGCCCGCCCGAGTGGAACGCTCGGATGTTGGCCAGCGGTCCGCCTTAGGAGGCGACGAGCCGACAGCTACTTGCGGGTCTCCTTTCCAGCGTCCCGAGCTTCGCCGCTACAACTCTTGTCGTGTCCGTCGTCGCCACCGGTCTCGGCCGAAACGGTCGCCCACGAGAAGGAACACGTGGCCCAGTGGAAGAAGTACGGTAACGTCTTCGGCTACATGTACACCCTAGCGAATGTTTGGGTGGCCAACGACCCGTGCCAGAACCGGTACGAGGTCGCGGCCGACGCCAAGGGGAAGTCGTACAGCCAATGCTGAAACGCGGACGGCGTCGGCTCTGGCTGCTGGCGGGGCTGCTGCTCTGCCTCAGCCAGCTGGGCGCCGCCTGCCAGCACCCGCGGCGCCCGGACTACCAGATTGGGTTCGTGCGCCTCGGTGACCGGCTGGCCGTCTACACCCCGATCTGTCCCGGCGACACCGTGCGGACGATACAGGTGCACGCAGTTCCGCCGGCGGAGAAGAGCGGCAACTCGGTGCTGCTCTGGGAGGCGGCGGACCCGGTCGAAACGGGTCCGGCCGGTGCGGACACCCGCGATGGGTTGATCGTCCTCGGGGCCGGCTTCGGCACCGTTCGGCAGGCACCGCCCGCACAGTTCGACCGCACGCTATCGGTTGCGGTGGACACGGCGGACGGGCGGTCGTACTCCGACGCGGTCGCCCTGCCCGAGCAGGTGGCCCAGTTCCCGGCCGACACTCCGCTGGCGGCGCTCTCCTTCGACACCGACGACGGGCGGGTCAACTACGACACGCTGCGCGCCCACTTCGAACGGGAGATCACCTGTCGCTGATCCCCGGACGGTCAGCGCTGAATCGGATCACGGCACCAACCCGGTCAGCCCGCGCAGGGAGCCGGCTCGGCGGCGGTTTTGCCTGGTTGAGCGCGAGCACGCCGCCAAGTCGGTCATCGCAGGCGCGACAACGTTCGCGGCGACCGAGACGTGGTGCCTTCTGATTCCGGGGTTCTTGCTGAACGGCGCGGATCGCCCAGTGAACGCGGCACCGCATCGGTAGCACCGACCACGACTGCTGCCCGCCTCGCGCCGACCGATAAGCGTGTGCAGCTTGTCCCGAGCGAAAGGGGCCAGCGCCGCTTGTCGAGGATGGGCAGAATGCGATAGGGGGATGTAGGGAGAGCACTCGATATCGTTGCCCGACCTTAGGCGATCCTCGGCGTGAGCGATGATCAACACTGT
This sequence comes from Micromonospora sp. NPDC049114, assembly GCF_040648635.1. Classification (NCBI taxonomy): domain Bacteria; kingdom Bacillati; phylum Actinomycetota; class Actinomycetes; order Micromonosporales; family Micromonosporaceae; genus Micromonospora; species Micromonospora sp. NPDC049114. The sequence goes on from NZ_JBEZEA010000005.1 coordinate 141,763, forward strand.
GTCGAAGTCCAGGCCTATGTCCCCAGCGAGCTAGTGTGCCGCGCCGGAAATTCGCCTACAAAACAGGGCGAGTGATTCGAGGATCTCTTCGGCGGTCTTGAACTGGCGTAGTGGCTGTTGGTGACGCACGGTGATGCATCGCTATCTGGCCTGCCTCCGCTGCCAGCGTTGTACCGGCCGATCACTTCCTTGTACGCGCCGCGGTGTCGGCCTTCCTGGGCCGCTACCGTGGGCAGACTTGCGTGGAGGGGCAGTAGAACCTCACCTCGGTCCAGAACACGAACGCGATCCCGAGCTGCGAGGGCCCGGTGAGGTCGTCCGTAGGATTTGGGAGTGGCCGACTTGAATGACGCACATGATCGAAGTTCGGCATCCGTGACCAGTTGGGCGAGGTTGTCGGTCAGCCACTGTCAGTACGAGGTGTCCGCCGTGCCGGGTGCGTCCGGGATGGGGATCTACACCCTCGGCGACGGCCTGCTGCACGTCGTCGGGCCGTATCAGCTCACCGGCTTCTGCGGCATACACACCGGTTGGATCGAGGCGCGTGTCCGTGTCCTGCCCGGGCCTCCCACGGGAGTCGACGTCGGCTGGGATGCGATCAGTGAGGCAACCCTCTTCAGTCCCAGCGGCCGGCTGTCGGTCGTCGGCCTGATGGGCGGCACTGCGGAGGCCCTCACCGACGTCGCTGTACCGCGCGGGTTGATCCGGGTGCGGGTGCACGCGCGCGAACGCCTGCACGAGACCGTACGCACCGACGACGACCCGCCCGAGCGGCACGAGGTGCACATCTGGGCGGTCACCGAGGAGACGCCATGGCGGACCGTGCTGGCCGACCCGGGGGACCGCGACTGGGAGCAGAAGCCGACGAAGGCCGCCGAGTGGGGGATGCTGTCACTGGTTCCGCGCCCGTCTGGTCGTCCGGCGATCCTGCCGCCGCTGCCACTTGACCCGTACGAGGACGATGCGGGCCTGTCCCGGGTGGCGGTGGTCCGCCACCGGCCCGCGCCGGTCGAGGTCCTGGAGGGAGTGCTGCCCGCCGGCGACCTTGAGGTCCGGCTCAAGCGGGTCGACGACGAGACTTTGCTGTGGTCGTGGTCCACCGCCGACGAACCGATCTTCCCCCGCCCGCTGGCAACGCTGCCGGACGACGAGCCGAGTACGGTACGGCTGACGTCCGGCCCCGACGGCTCCACGCTGCGGCACGAGGGAGTGTTGGGCCGGCACGCCTTCGCCCTCGGTCTGATCTGGGACCACCTGCTCGACACCACCGGGTCGCATCCGTGGATGACGACGTTGCGAGGGCAGGCGGCCGAGGCGACCGCGTTGGCCGAGAAGTCCCGCCGCCTGCAGGCCGAGCGCGACGCCGAGCGGTGGGGAGGTGCTCCACCGTCGGATCGTGTCCGCGGACTCTTCGGCCAGGCGCAGTCCCTGGCCCGCATTGACCGCCGGCTGCTCGACCGCATCGACGCGCTGCCCGCCGCCCGCCAGCGGGAGGCAGCCTGCTGGGCGGCCCGCCGGGCGATGCGGGTGGCAGGACTGGAGCAGATCGGGTGGATCGCCGCTGCGCTCGCCGACGCCGAGGCCGGCCGTCCGCTGCCGCGATCCTTCACCGAGCAGAGCGGCAGCGCCGCGTTTCACCGGCTCCTGTCCGATCCCGAGGTGCCCCACACCACAGTCGCGCTCCGCTTGGACGCAGGAGTTTTCCGCACACTCGACGTCACCGAGATGCTCCAGCAGGCCGCCGCGTTTCCCGCCCTGATCGCCCTGGCGAATGACGATCCGCTGGCCGCTGCGATCGACGCCGTCTACAACGCGGCAATCGCCCACGGTGACGGCGGTCACCGCTTCCTCACCGACGCCCACATCGCCTTGCGCTGACCTGGTTCGGCACGCGGAGTCGCAAGCCGGCACCCGAACGACGCGACCCTTCGCGCAGACGCGGTCGGTTGGAGGAGGCTCGGTTGAGCCAGGGGCGACCCACGGACCGGACGACACCGCCGCTCGCGCGGCGACGGGGCCCGTGGACAGCCGTCTGGGGAGCCCTTGTCACGCCGATTCTTGTACGTCACGGCGTACCTGCCTATGCACTCGCATCTGTACGCCGACGGCGGGACTTCCGGGACAGTTCCGCCAGCTGCAACATGTACGCCGTCCTGGCGTGTCGTGCCATTTCCGCGCGTACATCTGGATCGAGCAGGCCCTCGGGGTCGACCTGTCGTTCGAAGCGATCGAGGAAGCCCTGCGTCCCGGCTGCCGTGCGGCGCGACGGTCGGTCGTTCTGGCCCAGCGCGTCTGGCGGGTGGGCCGCCGAGTGCGGTGTGGTGGCGGTGGTGATTGTAGGTGTGGAGCCAGGCGGGTAGGGCCGCTCGTCGGGCGGTCTCGGATCGGTAGGGCTTGGCGTAGGCCCATTCGTCGGTCATGGTCCGGTGGAAACGCTCGACCTTGCCGTTTGTTTGTGGCCGGTAGGGGCGGGTCTTCTTGACGGTGACGTCGAGCTGGGTGCAGGTGTCGTGCCAGAGCCGGGACTTGTAGCAGGAGCCGTTGTCGGTCAGAACGCGGCGGACGGTGATTCCGGCTGTGCTGAACCAGGCGTGGGCGCGTTGCCAGGGCAGATCCAGGCGTCCGCCGATCCGGGCGGGTCCCCACCGCCGGCTCGTCCGTAGGTGCAGCACCTGGCGTTCTACCTGCAAGCGGGTGCGGTTCGGGCTGTGGTGTGGCCGGCTGGAACGGTCTTTCATGCCCGCGACGCCCTCGACGCGGTAACGCTCGGCCCAGCGTTTCGCGGTAGTCGGGCTGACTTGGAACCGTTCCGCGGCCCGGCGCAGCGGCCACTCGTCGTCAACGACGCAGCGGGCCAGACGCAGTCTGCCGCGTTCGGTCAGGGGTGCATTAGCGTGGGTCACGAGGACCTCCCGGGTGGTGCGGAACCTTCGACAAGCTCCACCTCACCCGGAGGTCCTCACCCATTTCAAGATCTACGCCCTGTCGCCAACGTCCATGGACAGAACACCTAGATCGGCGCCGACCCCGCACCGCACGGGCTCGGGCCGAATGCATACGGCATGGACCGGCGAGTCCTGATCATCAGGTCGCTTCCTTCATCCAGTCCAGCAGGCGCCGGGCATAGTCGCGCTCCCGGTCGTCGGTCGGCTGGTACGGCGCGACGAGCATCGTCGTGGGCAATCCGTCCCCGAGGGTGCGCTGCAGGATTCTCCGCAGCAGCCGCGCCTGCGCTTCCTCCAGGTGCGGTTGGGCGACGAAGTCGACGGTGTTCGGCGTCAGCGCACGCCCCAGTGCGGCGAGCCGGGTCAGCTGCCAGTCCTTGACGCCGATGAGCAGGTCGGCGTATTCGGCGTCGCCGACGGCGGCCAGCAGCGCTGCGGCGAGCTTGACGACGTCCTGCTCCGCCACCCGGCCCGCCGAGCGGCCAATGACACCGCGGCAGAACGCTTTGAGCTCGCTGACCTGGTTTTCGCGCAGCGAGCCGGCGAAACGCAGATCCGGTTTCCCGGTGACGTCGAGGCCGCGCAGGTCGACGGCGGTCAGGCGCTCCAGCTGACCGCCCGCTGTGGCTCGCGCCGACGGATCGTGCAGGTACTTCGCGAGCGGGCCCAGGTGCAGCGACCGTGCGGCGCACGCGCCGAGCCGGCGGGTCAGGTGCACCGCCTGGCGGCTGGCGAGTCCGTTGCCGTCCTGACCGAGCCGGCGCAGCAGTAGCACCGCGGCCAGCGCCGGTGCCAGATCGATCTCGGCCGGGCGGGTGGCACCGTCGAACAGCGCGGGGCCGTACTTCTCCAGCCAGGACACCAGGGCGGGCAGCGGTGCCGGTGCGGCACCGGGTGACCGCTCCTGCGCGCCGAACTCCCGCAGGACCGCCAGGTCGGCCTCGTACTCCGGCTCGACCACGGGGCGGCTCGCCGGCGCGGAACCGGCGTCCACGTACGCCGCGAACCGCGCCGGCACAGCGGTGCCGCCCAGCGACTCGGCCATCCACCCGCAGATGTCGAGCCTGGTGCGCTGCTTGCCCGCCTGGACCAGACTCAGGGTCCGCTGCGGCACGGACCGCTGCGTGACGAGCATCGGCACCGGTGCCGCGTCGGCCCCGACTCGCAGGTCGCCCTCGGAGACCAGCTCGGCGAGCTGACCCTCCGGGTAGAGGCGGGCCAGGTAGCGCCGGTGCAGGTCGTCCAGCGGCTGTAGTGGCGCGATCAGCACGGCCCGCACGGCGCTGCCGGGGGTCAGCTGCGCCCGCCGGTGCACCGCGTCTGGCGTCATCGTCACCGAGACGGTGGCGTTGTCCCGGACCACCACGTGCAGCGGCTCCTCCGGGGCGTGGTGCTCCACGATGGCGGTCCGCAACGCGGAGGCGGTCAGGCCGGTCGCCCACGAACACTGCTGGGCGGGCAGCCAGCGCAGGGCCAGCGACGACGTGTCGCGGCAGACGATGCCCTCCGGGGCCGTCTCGTCGCCGACGACGGTCATCGGTTCGACCCGGACGTCGGTGCCGTACGCCGTCGCCCGAACGCCCGACACCAGCCGCTGGCGGGTGTCGACGTGCATCCACACCGGTGTGCGGCTGTCGCGCAGCCAGGCGATCGCGTCCGGTGCCAGCCGGCCGGGCAGGCCCGGCAGCATCGCCTTCAGCTCGACGTTCAGCAGCGCCCGGCCGTGCTGAGCCAGCACCTGGCCGTTGCCGAGGCCACCGAGCACCCGCAACTGCACGATCTGCCCCGACGTGGAGGCCGTGCGGGCCGTCACCGGCGTCACCCGTGCTGTCGTCCCGTCGCGATCCAGCACGCGAACCGGGAGGTAACCGCCGACGGCGTCCAGGATGCGCGCCCGGTCCGCGGGCCGGCTGAGCGCCTCCGACAGCCAGGTCGTCCGGTTGTCGGTGGTGAGTTCGGCGGGTTCGCACCGCAGGTGCGGCAGGCCGGCCGCGCTCACCTCACCGGACCGCCAGGTCACCAGCAGGACGTCGCCGCGCTCGGGCAGGTCGGCTGCGGTGGCGGGGGTGAGCTCGTTGTCCCGGTCCAGCCAGCAGTAGCTGCCGACCGGCAGCCGGAGCTGGAGGTCCCCGTCCGCCGGGTAGGTGAGCTGCCAGTTCCCGCCGGCCAGGGTGATGCTGCCGGCCTCGACATCGTGCCCGGTGACCACGAGCAGCGCGCGGTTGCGGCCCAGGTAACCGCGCGGGCCGGGCGACCACGCGACGAGGTCCAGCGGCTTGAGGGCGAGCGGGGAGGACATCACGGTACGCAGGATCACCTCGTCGCCCGGCGACACGTCCCGCCAGCAGAACTTCTCCAGACTCGTCGGGGTGCCGGGGGCGCGCAGGATGCTGCCGGGCACCTCGACGACCCGGCCCGGCGCGAGCTCCACCCAGATGCCGTGCCCGCCGTCGAGCACCCCGGCGACCGGGAAGGTACGCACCTGGCCGGCGGCGCCGTCCTCGATCAGCTGGATCGCCGGGTACGCGTACCTGCGCAGGTCCTCGGGGTGGTACCGCAGCGACCACCGGTCGTCGAAGAACAGCGGGTCGTTCGCCGGCGTCGCGCGGGCCGGCAGTTCCTGCGCTCTCGTGGTCAGGCCGCCGTCGGGCAGTTCGGTCCAGCTTCCGGTGCTGAGGTCGTGGTACTGCCACCGGCCGGCGCGACAGTGCCGGGCGATCCGGCTGGTCGGCCGGTCGGCGAAGGACAACCGGTGCCAGCCGACCACCGGCGGTGGCTCGGGCGCGTCTGCGGACACGGCGGTGAGCACGGGCTGATCGTCGCCGTCGACCCCGACCGTGGCCGCGCGGATCCCGTCGGTGGCGTCGATGACTGCCTTCCCGCCGGCGTGGGCCTTGATCACGGCGAGCTTCGGGTGGTCCCTGCTCATCAGCGACGCCGTGTGCCGGCCGCCCTGCACCGGCTGGTTCGGCAGCGACACCACTGTGAACGTGCCGCCGTTCTGGGCGTACTCCGCCGGTCGGCGGAGCAGATTGTCCATCGGCAGCAGCGTCGCCGGCCGGCCGGCACCGTCGACGAACGACGCGTCCGCCGACACGGCCGGAGTCACCACGACGCGGTCGCCCGCCCAGCGCAGCGTGACGATGTCGCCCTTCTGCAACCCTCGGGTCGTACGGGAGTCGGCGACCAACTGGGCGAGCACGCCAGGGCTGAGCTCGACGACGACGCGGCCATCGGGCCACGTCTTGCCGACCGTGGCGAAGACCGCCGTCGAGTGGGCCGCCAGCCACGTGTTCAGGGTCTCCGACCGCCGTGGCGGCACCAGGATCGTGTCGCCTCGCCACACCCGCCCGGACGTGCCGTTCGGGGAGCGGTCGAGCGATACCCACATCCGGCTCGGCACCTCGGTCGGCTCGTTCGCCTCCTGACGCTCCAGCGCGTTGCGCAGCGTCGCCTCCCGATAGGAGAAGTAGCGCCGGTAGACCCGTACCTCGATCGGCTCGTCGGCGGCGCCGAGGACGTCGTCGGAGAAGCGGAACGACACGTAGATGTCGTTGCGGAAGTCGCCGAAGCCGCCGCGCTGGATCCGGCCCGACTCCATCAGCACCCGGTGCCCGGGCCGCAGCCCTCGCTCGCGCCCACCGTTGGGGGTGAGGAACGAGAACGAGAGGTACGGCTGGTCGGCGCTGGGTTGCGCGCCACGGTCCACCTCGGCGAGCAGGGTGGTCTCGTACGGCTGGGTGCTGTCGCGCGCGGCGGCGGGCAACGCGGCGATGATCCGTTCGACCGAGGCCCGGTCGAAGCGGGCGTTGCGCAGCCGGCGTTCCCGGGCGGCCGGTGACAGCTGGGATCCGCTGGTCATCCTGTCGTTGCGCACCATCGCGCTCCGGACGTCGACGGTGCGGGCCACCGGGTCGACCACCGCTGTCACCAGTTGCACGGCCTTGGCGTCGTCGCTCCAGATCTGGTGCTCGATCTCCCACCACAGATCGGCCGGGTCGATCGCGAGGACCAGTCGCTCGGCGCCGTCGTCACCGGTCACCCGCTCGAAGGAGACCGCCTCGACGCGGTCGCCGTAGAACAGCGACGGGGCGTACTGCGATCCGGCCCGGACGCAGTTGGCGGGCGCCAGCACGGTCCAGCCGTACCCCCACTCGAACCGGTAGGCGCCCGACTCGTCGAGCCCGGCGAAGTACATCCGGCGCGGGAAACGAGCGGTGCCCGCGCTGCCGCCTCCGTGGCCGAGCCGGCGGGCCAGCTGTTCCACGGTCAGCGGCGCGGCGTCGCGGTACGACGCCTGCCACTGCTGCGTCGAGGGGTCCCGGCTCAGCAGGAACCGGGCATCCGAGGCGAGGTAGTCGTCCCGCCCGGGCACCCACGGCGTATCCGTCGCCGGCAGCGGCACCTCGGCGGTCCACGACACCGCGGAGTCGGCGGTGTGCAGGGGGACGTGCAGCCCGTCGAGTTCGGCGCGTACACCGCGCAGCCTGCCGGTGACGTGTCGGTTGCTTCCCTGCTCCCAGGCCTCGAACCGGTCGCGGAGGCGGTGGTCGTCGTTCGAGCGGTCCGGCGCGGTCCGCACCGTCCAGCGGCCCGGCAGGAACGTCCGGCGGATGTCGACCATGCTGGTACCGTCCGCCAGATCGTGCGGCTCGGCGGTGATCCGCAGGTCGGCCCAGCTGTCCCCGGTGCGGCCGAAGGCTCCGACGTCCGCCTGCCCGTACAGGTACCGGTTGCCCGCGAGCCGGAGACGGACCCGGCTCCGGCGGGTGCCGCCGTCGGGGAACTCCCAGGTGGACTCCACTCGGCCGGCACCGGGCGGCACGTCCAGGCGCCGGCGGCCGGACAGTGCCTCCAGATGTCGGCGGGTCGTCCGGCCCGGCGTCGCGATGAGGACCTCGGCGGTCTCGGTGCGCTGGATCAGATCGCCGATCGCCACCGGCGGCAGCTGCGTTGTTCCGAGATACAGCGCCGTGCCGGTCACCTGATCCGATCCGATGAACCGCGTCGACCACAGCGCCCGGACGTTCACCAGGCGCGGGGTCGCCTCGAACGACCACCCACCCGCCTGGTGAACGGCCCACACCGGATCGCCGGGCCGCCGGGGCAGCGCCGAGAAGGCGGTCATCGGCGCCTCGCAGTAGAAGGCGTCGCCGGCGTGGTCCTCGAGCCAGACGCCGCACACGTCCCTCGTGGCTCCGTACAGGACCCGTGCGGCGAGCCCCGCCACGTTGCGACGAGGGCCCTCGAGCTGGGTGAGCCGTCCCCGGTCCGCCTCGCGCATCGTGCTCTCGAGGACCTCGGTGCTGACCGGGACCGGGTCCTGGCGGTGGTCCGCCGGCCTGGTGCGGATCGACCGTACGACCACCGTACGGCCGGCGGCCAGACCGTCGGCCAGGGTGGCGTCCATGGTGAGCGAGTCGAAGTCGATCTCGACGGGCAACCCGTCCAGGGTGTGTCCCTTGAGCGACGCCTGGACGTCGCGCCCGTTGACCGGTTTGATGTCGAAGACGTCGCCTTCCTGGACGTAACGCAACGACGCGAACCGGTCACCCGGATCGGCGAAATCGTCCAAGCGCGACTCCAGAGTGGTGCGGCCGCGCACCACTCCGGTGCGCTGACTGGCGCTGTTCCAGCTGTGCGGATACAGCTCGAACGCCATCGACCGGCTTGCGCCGCCGTCGAGCGGGCTGCGGATCACCACGCTCTCGGCGATCTCCGGTATGCCGGTCGACATGGTCCACTCGGTGCCGTTCCAGGTCGCCACGTGCACGTCAGTCGTGGCGAACATCTGCCGCCAGCGCAGGTTGCGGTCGTCGAACGGCCCCGGCGCGAGGTCGCGCCACCGCTCCCGCGACCCGGCCGGCGGCTCGTCGGCCAGGTCGAGCTGCGGGTGACCGTCGGTGGCGCCGCCGAGGCGGACATGGATCAGCAGACCGTTGTCGTCGGTCTCGCCGCCGCTGCCGTCGAGTTCCTCGCGCTGCTGCCGGGCCAGCCGCCAGTCGGCCAGGCGAGCGCGGGCGGCCGGTGTCCAGACGGCGGCGGCCAGCAGATACACCGCGCCTGGGCTGGTGCAGACCCGCCACGCCTCGCCGCCGTGCGTCATCACCCGCTCGATGAGCACCACAGTGGTCGCCGGCGCGGCGGCGGTCAGCTCGGCGCTCAGGAAGTGGGCGAAAGATCGGTCCGTGGGCAGCCATACCTGGTGCTCCTCGTCCCACCGCACCATCGTCGATCCGGTGACCTCGGTGCTGCGGTGGTACGACGCGGAGATGTCGGGGTCCCAGTAGTCGTGTACCAACGCGGGCAGCGAGATGCCGCGGCGGTGCTGGTACACCGTTCGCAGGGAGTGTTGGCCCGCGACCGCCAGGCTCACCACGTCGGCCCGGATGGTGAAGTCGGCCTTGCGGACCTCGTCCGGTGCCGGCGGCCGTGTGTGCAGGCGTTCCACCGCCCGGATCGTCCCGCTGTCGAGCTGCACGGCGACCAGGTCGCCGATCTCCAGCGACAGGTTCGTCGCGAAGCCGGGCGGGCTGCCACCCAACCCGCAGTTGACCAGGACGCGCCGCTCGTTCTGCCGCCGCTCGGCCGCCGCCACGATGCCGCTCACCCAGGCCCGCCCGGCCGGCAGCCGCTCCTCACGGCGCGCGTCGGCGGCGAACAGGTCGACGGCGTCACCCCGCGGGATTCGGTACGACCCGAAGGTGGTGAGGGAGACGTTCATCGGCACCTGCGCCAACTCGTAGCCGTGCCGCAACACCGCGGCGACCAACCGCGGGTCGTACGCCTGGGTGGCGGGCGCCGGCACCAACGCCCCGCCGCGGTGGAACTGCCACTGTGCGGGCGAGGTCGTCAGCGCGTGTCCCGCGGTCATCCCCACCCGGGCGACGAAACGCTCCAGAAGTTGGGTGCGCTGCGCGGCGCCGATCGACTGGGCGTACCCACTCCACGGGCTGGCCGTCGCCGCACGCTCGCCGGTGCTGTTCAGCAGCGCACGGAACAGCCGCTGACGCAGCTTCGCCGTGGTCGACTCGCCGATCGGCAGCACCCCGGTCAGCTTGGCGACGAGCAGGTCGAGATAGCGCGGCGCGTTGACCGAGAACTCGGCCACCGCGTCGATCACCAGCTCCTGGACCTGGCGTACCGTGGCGTCGTTCTGCTCGGCGACCGGCACGTCCAGCAGGTCGAGCATCCGACGGCGGATGTCCCGGGGCAGGTTCTTGGGCTCGTTCAACCGGGACACGCGCCGGCTCCACTCGGCGATCCAGTCCGCGTGCTCGCCCACGGCCCGGCCGTCGGCGAGCAACGCCTCCAGCCGCAGCGTCATCATGGCGAGGTCGACCGTGACCAGCGGACCGGGCTCGGGGATGGTGACCCGCTGCCATTCGTCGACCTTCAGGTTGGGCGCGAGCAGCACCTGCCGGGTGCCGACCTTGCGGCCCTCGACGAACGAGTCCAGCCAGTCCCACTCCGCGCGGTTGACCGCGTCGAAGAGCGATGGGAACGCCTCCAGCGCGAGGGTCGCCGGTTCGAGGAGCCGCCGCGACGCGGTCGCCGGGTTGTACTGCCACATCTCGGTCATGGCGAGCGCGATCATCTGTTCGGCGGGCGTGGGCCCGTCCGTGCCGGCGTACCAGGCCGCCGACGCCGCCCGGACGGGGACGTCGACCTGCCCGGAGTACGCCTCGTAGGCCCAGTGCGTGACGACCATCGTCGCCGCCTCCTGGAACAGGTTGAGTGCCTGCTGCGGATGGGTGCCGACCAGCCGTTTGCCCCGGTCGCCGGGCTCGTACCGGACGGTCTGCCGCAACCGTTCGGCGACCAGGGCGGGCGGCAGCGACGGTCGCGCGTCGCCGTCGGCTCCGGCGGTCGCCTCGCCGCTGCCGATGCGGCGCAGGAAGTCCTGCGTGTACAGGGCGAGGCCGGTCATCGGGCCGTTGAGGAAGGCGTCGTCGTCGCCTGCCGCGTCCAGCGACTCCCGGTTGCCGAGGTGGGTCCGCAGGCGGTACCCGCCCAGCACGTCCGCCGCGTGCACCATCAGGTCGACCAGGTACGCCGGCGGCTGCGGTCCGGTGGCGGCCAGCAGGGTGCCGGCCACGGAGATCGCGCCGAACAGGCGCACCAGGGCGGACTTGTCGCCGAGATGCGGGAACGTGCCATCGGCGACCGTGTGCTTGCGCCTGTTGCCGTCCTCGGCCTGGTCGCGGACGGCCATCGGGTTGAAGACGGCGTCGCGGCGGTGCAGCCAGGGTGAGAACAGCAGGCTCGCCGTCGGCACCGGCATCCGGTCGTGGTCGCCCGACCTGACCTCGATCTCACCGGCCTCGGCGCCGGGCGGCATCCGGAGTCGGAGCAGATCCCCGATCGCCGCCTGGAACCTCTTCAGCTCCGACGAGTCACACGGCAGCCACACCCGGGCCGGGCCCTTGCCGCGTTTGGGACCGGCGAACGGCGGGGCGTTCCACCATCGGCTCAGCCGGGTCGCCAGCGACGCCGGATCCACTTCCGCCGCGACCTGCCACAGAACCGTCTGCCAGAGCAGCCTGCCGAGCAGGGGTTCCGGCTCGCCACGCAGCCAGGCGAACGCGTCGGCCCGTGGCGGCCCGCCGACGCGCCTGTGCAGGACGTCGAGGCGCCGGAAGCCGACCGCCTCCCGCTCGATGTCCGCCACGACCGTGGCGGTGTCGCGACCGTCCGCCGGCCGCGCGGCGAACAGCAGCCGGGCCATGGTCTCGAGCACGTCGGGCTGCGCCAGGCCGCTGTTGCCGGACGTGCCGAGCAGCCGGGCGACCAGCTTGGCGCCGTCCGTTCCGGAAGCGCCCGCGGCCTCCATCGCGATCAGCTGCGGCAGCCGGCCCAGCTCGCCGTCGAGTACCGCCTCGACGTAGTCCGGCTGCTGCTCGAGGTGAGCCGCGACCGCCCGGGGCGCGGCCTCGGCGGCACTGCGCAGGAGCGCGAGTACCGCGACGTCGGTCGCTCGGCCCGGCAGGTCGAGGTGGAGGCGGGTGCCCTGGGCCGGCCCGGTGGCCGGTGACGCGACAGGTACGGCGGACAGCGCCTCGACGATCTCCTGCTCGGTGGCCGCGCCGAGCCGGCGGAGCAGGTGCACCAGCGCCGGCGGCGCCTCCGGGCCGATCGTGGCCGTCAGGGCGGCGGCGAGATGCTCGGCCGTCGCGGCGTCCGTGCAGCGCCGCGCCGCGTCCACCAGCGCCGGAATCGCGTAGACCTGCTGCAGCCGCTCGATCGTGGCGATCCGGCCGGCCGCCAACTGCACCATTGTCGACCGTGCGTGCGGTGATCGCAGCACCTCCAACAGCGACAGGTACGCCCGGGTGTCGCTCGGCTGGAGGCGGATGGAACAGCAGAAGTGCCAGTCGGCGAGCAGCATGGTCACGCTCTCTCGGGTCGGTTCGGCGGCAGGTAGGCGTGCCGGAGCACGGCGACGAGGTCGGCGTCCGTGACGTCGGCCCCGGTGGAGCCCGTGGTGTTCGAGAGACCGACGACCAGCGGGAAGGGCGGGTCGAGCGCGAGCACCGGCTCGACCAGTTCGGGTTTGAGTGGCATCTGCGACAGCGCCGCCCAGTAGCCGGGCCGGTCCGGGAATGCGCCGGCCAGGTGCTCCGGGCCCAGCCGCACCGCACGGGCCCAGCGGCGGACGACCGCGGGATCCTCCTCGGCCCAGCGGCCGTTCCCGAATTCCGCCCGCGGGGTGCCGAGCAGCCGCTGGACCGATTCGCCGTCCCGCAGCTCAAGCCAGCTCTCGAGCAGGTCCCGGGTCGCCGCGTCGCTGGGCCGGCGTCGGTGCAGCGCCCAGAGCAGGGCGTCGACCACCTCGGTGCGCATGGCGTGGGCGGGCGCCTCGTCGGGCAGGGGCGGACGACCGGCCTTGATGGCTTCGTCGAGCCAGTGATCCAGGTGGTCGTCCGTCGCGGCGGCGGCGATCAGCGCGGCGTACCGGCCGGGCCCGGCGCGGTCCCGGGCGTACGCGGCGAGCAGCGGCTCGTAGCAGTCGCGCAACCAGTCGCGCACGTCCAGCAGCAGACCGACCTCGGCGGCGAGTCCCGGCGAGTCCGCGTTCACCGCGGCGACCAGGGCCTGAACGGCGGCGGCGATCGGTGTGGGCCGGCTGTCCCCGGCGACCGGCGGCGTCGGGGCGTCGAGGCCGTACCGCTGCCGGACCTCGGCGACCGCGGCGCCGAAGCCGGCCGGGCCGTCACCGGGCAGCAGCACGGATCTGGCACGCCGCACCCGGCTGGTCGTCCACGGAAGGACGTGGCACAGCAGCTCGACGCGCTGCCCGTCGAGGCGGGCGGCGACATCCTGGGCGGCCAGCACCGCGTCGAGCGGCTCCGGGGAGACGATCCGCAGCACCAGCGCCGCCCCGGGCAGCTCGGCGTCGCGGAACGCGGCGAACATCGCGATCCGCTTCGCCCATTCACCGCCGTATTCCCACTGGGTCGCGGGCGTCTCGGCGGTCACGACGAGGCCGAGAGTCGCGCCGTCGGGGCGGCTCTCCAGGACAGCGCGGAGCGCCGGCGGGTTTCCGGCAAGCTGGAGCCAGGTTTCCACGGTGTCCGGGATGTTGTTGGCCGCCTCGTACTCGTACCAGCGACGGCGCGCGAACGTACGCCGCTGACGGGTGGCCTCGTGCTGGAATGTCTCCTCGGCCGCGGTGAGCGCGTCACCGAGAGCGCGGCTGCGACGTTTCGCGTCCGCCAGCACGACTGTCGCCGGCCCGCGGTCCAGGGTGCAGATCAGGTCGAGGCCGACCCGCCGAGCGTCGTCGACGGGCAGGGCGGAGGTGCCCGGTGACCAGGACCGGGTCAGCGCCCAGGTCTGGTAGGTGTCCGGCGTCGGCAGTTCCGGCGCGGGCGCCCGTTGGTCCAGGAAGGCAAGGCCGTGCGTGTACAGGACGGGAAGCGCGTCGTGCCGGCTGAACCCCGAACGGGCTCCGGCCACGGCCAGGTCGGCCGGGGTTCCCAGCACCAGCTGTTCGAAGAACGTGGCGATGAACTGCTCGGCGTCGTAGTGGCTGACCGTGCCGTAGATGCCCACCACGAGCGGGACCCCACCCTCGGCCAGCCGTCGGGCGAGTGAGCCGTACGGGCCGACCGGCTCACCGCTGCCGCAGGCGACCAACACGGCCAGGGCCGGCTTCGCGTCGGTGACGTTGGCCGCCACCCAGTTGTGCTCCAGCAGTTCGGCAGTCGCGGGAGCGTCCTCGTCGTCGGCGTGCACCAGCAGCCCGGGCGCCGGCGCCGCGACGTGGTGGCCGCAGAAGACGACCGCATAGCTCCGGTCGATCAGCGCGCTGCGGAGCCGCTGTTTTGTCACGCCGTCGAGCGTCACCACCTCGAAGCGAGCCGGTTGCAGCGCGTCCCGGATCAACGCGGCGTCTCGGGGCGCACGACCGGATTCCGTGCGGAGGGTCACCGACTCACCGTCGGGCAGCAGGTGGGGGCCGGACAGGTCGGTGGCGGTGGCCACCACGACCCGCCTGCTCGGCACCGCACGCGATCGCGAGGCCGGGCCGTCCACGACCCGCACCAGGGACACGTCCGGCTCCTGCCCCAGGACGGTGAAGCCACCGAGGACGCGCGGGATCGGCGCTGCCTCCCACTTGCGGTCGACGATCTCCGCGGCGCCGGTGAGCAGAACACGGATCCGGGCGCGACCGGCGAGAGTTCGGCGCATCTCGGCGAACTTCGTGCGGACTGCGCCGGCGAACAAGAGATTCTCGTACAGATCCCCGGGTCTGGTGAGGTCCTGCGGTTGGTCGCTCTCGGCGAACGTGACCACATCGGACACGTACTCCTCGAGGACCGCCGGCGTGTCCGCCAGGAGATAGTCGTCTTTCCACGGCGGAATCAGACCGTTGTCGGGCACCGCGATGGTCACCGCGATGGTGCCCGGAGGACCCGGCTGGAGCGTCAGGTGAACGTCGACGCAACCGGCGGTCACGGGCGGCGCCGGTGTCCGACGGACGAGGGCGGCGGGGAGGAGGTCTGATCCATGCCACCATGGTTTCGGGGTGGCCGAAAAATGGTCAACGGACGAATGGCCGGTATCCATTTGGTCGTCGGTCATCTGACAGTCCGGTGTGGCGGAACAATGCGAGAGTGTCGGCATGACGGATGAGCGGGCGTCCGACCCGATCCACGCCGCACATTCCGATGTGGAGCTGTGGCGTCATCGGCTGGCCGAGCTCGCCGAAGACCCTGAGTTCGACACCCTGCCGTCCTCGGCGCGCGATCAACTGACCGCACTGCTCGCCGATCAGGGCGCCGATCCGGAGGCGTTCGTCCTGCGCGCCCAGAGCCTGCTCGGGCAGAACCCTGAACTGCGGGCGCTGTACCGGCGGCGGCACGCCGCGCCGACCGGCGCACGGGGTGAGATCATCGCCCCCACGGCCGATCGCCGGCGCCCGTCCCGCCGCTGGACCTGCCCGGTGCCGGCCTGCGGCTACGAGACCTGGGGTGACCGGTTCCACCCGGCCCAGCAGGACCACTGCCCGAACCCGTGGCACTCCCGCACGCAGCTCATGCTGGCCGACTGACCGTGAGCCCACTCGTCGGTTCGATGACGAACACGCTCGCCGCGCGGTGGAAGTCCTACCTGCTCGGCTCGGCGCTGCTGTTCTGGCTGCTCGGGGCTGGTCTGTTGCTGCTCGGCCGATCCGATCTGCTGCACACCGACACGTGCGCCCGCCGGCGCGATCTCGCGTGCTGGGCGCACGCCAACGGATCGGCCGGTGACGTGGTGCTGATCGTGCTGGCCGCGGTGCTGGTCATCGGAACCGCCTCGCTGCTGAGCGCGGCCGCCGGGCGGGTGCTCGCGCTGATCGGCGGCGAGTGGCCGGATCACGCCGTCGGCCGCGCCTGGCTCGCGAGGCGACGCCGGGCGCAGATGGCTCGTCGCCTGCGCGCCGTGGGTCGGGCCACCGCCGAGCGCGACGATCCGGAGCGGCAGCGGTTTCCGCCGGTGGCCGGTCCGGACGACCACGACGCCCTGGCGCCGACCCGGATCGGCAACGCCCGGGCCGCGGCGCTGCGGCGCGTTCTCGACGCGTACGGCCTGGATCTGGCCGTCTGCTGGCCGGTGCTGCTCGAGGTGCTTCCGGACGAGACGTACAAGCGGCTGGCGGCCAGCAGCGCGACGGTGCTGGGTCTGGTCCAGCAGTGGGTACTGAGTTGTGCCGCAATCGTCTGGCTGCCCCTGATCTGGACCGGTCGTCTCCAGGCGACGCCCCGCATCGTGTGCACAGTGCTCCTCGTCGCGGCCTGGGTGATCGCTGTGCGCACCACGTCCGGCCGGCTGAGGTCCGCCACGTTCGAGTACCTCGACGGTGTCGAAGCCACGGTGACCGCACACCGGCGCCTGCTCTACACCGGTCTCGGGCTGCAGCCGCCCGCCGACTCGGCCACCGAGCCTCAGCGTGGCGCCGAGCTTTCGGCGTATCTCAACCTGGAGGGCGGGAAGCCGGAACCGCTGACCTGGTGAACCGCAGTCCAGGGGCGCACCGGTCACCAGCACCACGCCACCGTGACGACGGGATTGGCTGGTCAGGACGCAGCGGTGCGCGCATCGACGTTCTTACGCCTTCGTTACGGAAGGCGAATCGGGCGCGCGTGAGCCATTGACGAGCGCGACGCTGAAGGCCAGCTACCAATCGAGGAGGAGGGCCGTTATGGGATCACTGGCACGGAGCTGGCTGTCGGCGGCGACGCTCGCCACGGTGGCAGCAGGCGCATCGTTCCTGCCGGCGACGGCGGTCGTGGCCGCCACCGGGTCGACGTGGAGGGCGACGGTGCCTCCGCTGATCCCCGACAGCCGGTTGACCGACGTGGTCGCCACCGGCCCGGACAATGCCTGGTCGGTCGGCTACCAGGCGTCGACCTACACCGGATACTCGATCGACGAGCCCTACGTGCTGTTGCAGTGGAACGGGCAGGCGTGGACGGAGCGGCGACTGCCGCACGAGGCGTTCGTGCTGTACAAGGTGGATGCGGCGAGCGCCGGGGACGTCTGGACGGTGGGCATCGGGGATCTCGGCCAGTCGTACGCCGGGCACTTCAACGGCCAGACCTGGACGGCACACGCGCCGTTGGGGACCTCGACAGGGCCCTCGGCGTTGCTGGACGTGGCGGCCACCGGCGGGGGACGGGCGGTGCTGGTCGGCCACGACGGCTCCCGGCCTCTCGTCGTCGAAGGCGACACCGGTCAGTTCAACCGGGTGGCGGTACCGGGGACGGAGCAGTACAACGGTGTCCTGCGAGTGGTCTCGAGCACCCGGGACGGCAGCATCTTCGCCGCCGGTGACAGGTACGTCGCCGACGCCCCCTACCCGGAGCCGACGATCGTGCAGCGGGTCGGTGGCGTGTGGCGGGTGGCGGCGTTGCCATCGGTTCCCAGCACCCAGCTGACCGGTGTGTGGGCTCGTTCGTCGACCGACGCCTGGGCGGTCGGCACCCAGGACTACGACTCCGCTCCCAAGCCGGTCATCCTGCACTGGGACGGAAGGACGTGGCAGCGGGTGGCCGGACCTGCACCCGCCGGCCGGGCGTATGCCGTCGCCGGTGACGCGAACGGCAATGTGTGGATCAGCGGCACGAATCCGATCCCGCCGTACATCGAGTACCCGGGCACGCTGTTGCTGCGCTACACCGGCGGCCGGTGGAGTGTGGCGTACGGACCGAAGGTCGGCGGCAACGACCCGAGCCTCGACGCCCTGGCCAACGTCCCGGGCACCTCGTCCTTCTGGGGTAGCGGGGCCGCCTCGCCCAACGGCTACGGCACCGCCGGCGTCATCGAGCGAACCAGGTGACGTAGGGGGAGTGCGCATCCGGGTGCTGCCAGGCGGCCACGGCGGCCTGGCAGCACCCGCACCCGACGGTCAGGGGACGAGGGCTACGAAGGCCAGGCCCGTCGTACGCTCCGCCAGGTCGAGCGCGGTCGCCGGGTCGTCCAGGCCGACAGTCAGCAACTCGATCGCGGAGAGGTCCAGAAGCCCGGAACGGACCAGGTTCCACACCGTGGTCACCGTCTCGTCGTCGCTCATCCAGGAACCGCGCAGGGTGAGCCTGCGGCGCATCAGGTCACCGTAGGCAATGGTGAGGTCCTGGCGTACGCCACCGATGAGCACGAGACTGCCGCGCCCCCGCAGGCTGTCGTAGGCGGCCATCGTCGGGTCCGCCGTCGGCGTGGCACCGAGGGTGTCCACAGCCACGTCCACCGGGCCGATGCCCGCCGCGTCCGTCGCGCGGTCGCCGGTCAGTCGGTGGGTGCGTACCCGGGGGCTGAGCTCGGCCAACCGGTCGAGCGACTCCTTGTTGCGGCCCACCGCCGTGACCGTCGCCGCGCCTTGCGCCAGCGCCACCAGCACCGCCGCGCCGCCCAGCTGACCCGTCGCGCCGATCACCGCGACGTCCCGGCCGGCCAGCGGGCCCGCCGCGTGCAGGCCCGAAGCGGCGATGCAGAGCCACGGCAGGAACGCCAGGCGGGCCGGGTCCGGGTAGTTCTCCGCACCGGGCAGCTTGACCATCGTCTCCTTGGCGCACAGCGCGCGCTCCGCGAAGACGCCGTCGTGCCACACCGTACGCATCCGGTCCGTGCGCTCGCTGCCGGCGCCGGAACCGCCCAGACCGATCCAGCCCACCAGGATCTCGTCGTCGTCGCCCGCGTCCAGCAGCGCGGTGTCCAGCACGATGTCGCCCGGGGCGACGTGGAACACGTCGGGCGCGACGTCGGTCACGCGAGCGACGCAGGAGGGACCCAGGATCAGCGGGACCGGCAGGCCGCCGCGGTTACCCCCGACCACCATTTTCGTGTACGCCGGAAGGTGCGCGGCGAGCACTTCCACGAGCACGCCGCCGCCCTGGAGGGTGGGCGCCGGTACGTCGCGCAGGCGCACGTCATCGTCATGTGAAGCAACAGTCCAAGCTCGCATGAGTCAACCATCGCGCGGCGGTAAGGTGGTATCCAGAATCGTTTTATTCTGGTACTGGAGGTCCCAGGGTGGGTGGGTTCTAGGGTGAGTGCCGAGCTTGGCGCGTTTCTGCGCAGCCGCCGGGAGCGGGTGACTCCGGCCGAGACGGGCCTGCCGGTCACCGGGCGCCGCCGGACGCCCGGGTTGCGCCGCGAGGAACTGGCCATGCTGGCCGGCATCAGCGCCACCTGGCTCACCTATCTCGAACAGGGGCGCGACGTACGCCCCTCCGGCCAGGTTCTCGACGCTCTCGGCCGGGCGTTGCGGCTCACCGCCGCCGAGCAGGAGCACCTGCACCGCCTCGCCGGTGGGGTCACGACGCCCGGGGAGGACGCCCCCGAGCAGGTCGCACCCGAGGTCGCGGGCGTTCCGGCGTTGCTGGGCGACAATCCGGCGTACGTCACCGGCATCTGTTACGACGTGCTCGCGATCAACGAAGCCGCGGCGGAGCTGTTCGGTGGCATCGGGCCGGACGGAAACGTCGTGCGTTGGATGTTCACCGACCGCGCGGCTCGCGATGTGCTGGTCGACTGGGAGTGGGAGGCGCGCGCCGTCCTGGCGCGGCTGCGGATGATCGCGGGACGGCATCCCGGCCACCCCCGCGTGGCCCGGCTGGTGGCCGAACTGAGCGAGGCGAGCCCCGAGGTGCGCGAGTGGTGGCCGCAGTACGACATCCAGTTCAGCCACGCGGGCCGCAAGCGCCTACGGCATCCCCGGCTGGGTGTGATCACCGTGTCGCACAGCGCGTTCCACGTCGCCGAGCGGCCCGAGCAGACGCTCGTCGTCTACCGCCTGCCGGACAGCGCGGGCCTGGCGTCCGGCACCCACTGAGCAGCCTGACGTTCCGGTGTGCCGGCGACTCGCGGAGCGTGCGGGATCGCTGCCGGCGTGACGGACTAGGAACTGCCGTGGCTCAGGTGGGCGAAGGCGTGGTCGGCGTCGGCGATCGCCTCGGGCTGCACATCGTGTGCGGTCCGCCCGTCGGCGATCTTCTGCCAGTTGGTCCGGGCGAGTACGCGTTGAACGGCGACCACCTGGGCGGCCTGCAGTCGCCCTGCGATGCCCGAGCCGAGGGCGGCGGCCAGTGCGGCCTCGTCGTCGAGCTGGTACTGCGTGAGTCGCCCCGTCAGGCTCGCGGTGGCGAATACCAGCCGGTGAAAGGCGATCACCTCGGGATGGTCGTTGAGGCCGGTGACCGGCTCGAAACGATCGAGGCCCGCCCGGAAGTGCCGGTGCAGGGCTGTCATCGGGGAAACATCGGGCCCTCGGCTGTCGACGACACGGGCGGCCTCGCCCTTGTGGTCGGCAAAACGGTGCAGGACCAGGTCTTCCTTGGTCGGGAAGTAGCGGAACAGCGTCGGCTTCGACACTTCGGCCGCAGCGGCGATGTCGGACACCGACACGTGGTCGAACCCGCGCGCCAGAAACAGGGAGATCGCCGCGTCCGCGATGGCGTCCCGCGTTCGTAGCTTCTTGCGCGCCCGCAGCCCGGCCGACTCGATCACTGCCACAGGGTATCATTTGTTACCGAGTTGCTTTATTTACTCGGTAACGTTTTACTGGGCGCCATGAAGCAGACGAACCCGACAGCCGCCGCACGACGGCACGATGCCGTGCCACCCGCACCCGGATCCCCGGTGCTCGTCACGGGGGCGACCGGCCGGATCGGCCGCGCCGTGGTCGACCAGCTGACGGACGCGGGGGTGCCGGTCCGCGCCCTCGTGCGTCGCTCCGAGTCGGCGGCGACACTGCCCACCGGCGTCGACGTCATCACCGGCGATCTCACCGTGCCCGAATCGCTCGACGCCGCACTACGTGCCGTCAGCACGGTCTTCCTCGTCTGGACCGCGCCGCCGCAGACCGCAGCCGCCGTGATCGATCGGCTGGCCGCCCACGCGCAGCGCGTCGTCTACCTGTCCGCACCACACCGGACCCCGCACCCGTTCTTCCAGCAACCGAACCCGATGGCGGCGCTGCACGCCGAGATCGAGCAACTCATCGCGGCCAGCGGACTCGAATCGACGATCATTCGACCAGGGATGTTCGCATCGAACGCCCTGTTCTGGTGGGCCGCCTCCATCCGCTCGGACGGCGTGGTCCGCTGGCCGTACGGCGCGGCAGAGACAGCCCCCGTGGACGACCGGGACGTCACCGCGGTCGTCGCACGAACCCTCTACGAAGACGGGCACGCCGGCGGTGACTATGTCCTGACCGGCCCCGAGTCGCTCAGTCAGGCCGAACAGGTGAGCATCATCGGCGACGTGCTGGGCCGCCCGATCACGTTCGAGGAACTACCACCCGACGAATTCCGGCGTCAGACCCCGGAGTCCTCGCGCTCGGCGGCGGACATGCTGCTGGCCGCATGGAACGCGACGATGGGACAGCCCGCATACGTCACCTCGACGGTGTCCGACCAACTCGGGAGACCACCGGGAACATTCCGGCTGTGGGCCACCGACCACGCCGCCGCGTTCACCGAGGTGGGAGGCAGCGTCACTGCATAGCGGTGGCCGGGGGGTGATCGAATGATTCGGGGCAGTGGAAGGTGTACAGCGAGTAGCCGCGCCCGATTTGCACACCGACGATGTCCGGGGACGCGGTCGGGTTCTCCTCGAGCGGGCGCCAGCTGCAGTGCATGCCGTTCCAGTCGCCCGAGTCCGCGGCGAAGACCATTGTCATCGCGGTGCCGCAGGCAGCACAGTCCATCGGGTACGGATCGGTCAGCGACCAGTTCGCGTATCCGCCGACCTTCCATCCCGGCGCCAACGACAGGTCGCTCTGATAGTGGGGACGGCTGTCGTCTTCGTCGTCGTCCCACTCGTCGAGCCGCTCGCGTAGGTCATCGGGGAGCAGATCGGCGTACTGGTACTCACGGACCTGCTCGGGGTGCACCACGCACGGAACCGGCAGGTACATGTCGCTGATCACCGGCGGCTCGGGGGGCGCTTCGAGCAGCGGGCCGACGGCGGAGCTGTCGCGCCAGTAGAGGAAGACGCGAGGGCTGTAGTGCCGATCCGAATGGTCCACCGGGCACCACAGCACCTGGAGCAGGTCGGTGGCGTCCGGACCGGCGTAGTCCGGGATATCTCGCTGGTACAGCTGCGCGACCGGGACCAACGGGATCGGATCCTCGATCAGGTCGTCCAGGTCCAGAGCGTCGGCCGCATCGAGCTCGGCCCGCTCCTTCGCAGTCAGGAAGTCCCCACCCGCCAGTGGCTCCCGGGCCTCTGCGGTCGCGAAGATCTCCCGCCGGCGGCGCAGGGCGGCCGGGGTGGTCAGGTTGTACGGCTCGTGCGCGCCCGCGTCGTCGCAGACCGGCCATTGCTCGTCGGCCGGCCACAGCAGCGGTCCGCCCACCGAGCTGTCCCTGACGGTCGGAGCGCCGGGCCGGGGATGCAGGCGGGTAGCGGTCGTGGAATGGTCCCGCAGCTCAGGAAAGAGCGCGCTGATGTCCAGGGGACGCGGAGGTGTGGTGCGGGCCATGGCGGTGGATCTTTCGGTCGTGGTCATCGGACGCCGACGATGTCGCCGGCGGGGACCAGCAGCATCATTCCGGCATCGTGCCGGTCCGATGTGCGGGGTCGGCTACCGGTCAGGCCAGTTGCAGCCGAGGTTCGAGGATCACCTCGAAGAGTCGGTCCCACGGCAGCTCGACACGCGCCGACTCGAAGCGGGTGAGGGTCGCCGTGAACGTCTTCGCGCCACGGCGACCCAGCACGATGCGGTGCCCGGCGAAGTGGTCGGCGAAGTACCGCTCGGTCACGGGTACCAGCCGTTCCCTGACCCAGCCGTCGAAGTAGGTCTTCTGCTCGGGCGTGAGCGCGAGCGGGTCCCAGCCCCGCGCCCGTGCGTGCGCGTACGCCTCGACCTGCACGATGTTCTTCCACGGGTCGTCCTTGACGAACCGGTAGAGCAGGTACTCGGCGTGGGCCTGGCCCGGCGCGCGCAGGTCGGGCACGCCGAACCCGCTGCCGGAGGCGCGCAGGTACGCCCACCGGGCGGTGCCGTGGCTGAGCGCCAGGCCGAGCGCGTTACCACCGGTGTTCCACCCTGAGTACGACAGCAGCGCCGCGAGATCCAGGTGGCTCTCCATCCGCGCTACCAGGTCGTGGTCGGCCTTGTTCACGATGAGCGGGTCCACCACGATGAGCGGGGTGCCGGCGGCCAGCAGCTTGCCGATCCGTCCGACGAAGGCGTCCAGGTCGGCGGCCCGTTGCCCGGGCGCCGTCGAGGGGGTGTTCACGGCGAGCACGATGTCCGCGTCGCGGCTGACGACCCGTCCTCCGACCGAGGTGACGTGCCGCCGGATGTTCTCCGCGAACGGGATGCCCTCCAGTTGTGCGGTCCAGTCCTCACCGGAGACGCCGGCGTACTCCACCCGGTAGGTGGGGCCGGTGCCGGCCGCGACCACCCGCGCGACCAGCAGCGCGTTGACCTCGTCGGCACCGGGGAAGATCTCCACCCGGTCGCTGACGCCGAGTTCGTCGACGAGCGCCTCCAGCTCCACCCGCTCGGCCCGGGCCAGGCCCACCGGCGCGGTGTCGTCCTCGGAGAGCACGAGGTGATTGATGGTGCCGTCGGCGACCCACTCGACCATAAGCCGGTTGACCTGGTGGTTACGGGCCCGGGCGGCCAGATAGTCCTCGACGACCTGGTCGGGGATCTGGGCCCGAACGGTGTCGAGCTGGGCGCGCAGCTCCTCCTGCCCGAGGTTCGTCACCTGGTCGTAAAGTTTCGCCCAGGAGACGAGCAGGTCGCGGTACCGATCCAGCTCCGTGCCCGTGCTGGTGATGGCGAGGCGCTGGATGGTGTCGTGCACCTCGATCACCGCCTCCGGCCGGGTGGAGCGCAGGGTGCGGATCGCGGCCAGGTTCGCCAGGGCGGCGGCCAGCGTCGGGGCGGCGGTGCGGGAGGCGATCAGGCCGCCGTACGCGAGCATGCTGACCGAGATCACGTACCCGTCGACGCTGGTGGTGGTGCCGAGCCAGCGGGCGATGGCGGCGCCGTCGCCGGGGGTGAAGAAGCGGCCCAGCGTCTCCCGTGGCGGCAGCTGCACCCGGGCGCCGGCGCTGGCCGCGGTCATCTGCGCCGCGTACGTGTTGACGGGCCGGTCGTCCAACGGGACCAGCGCCACGGTCAACTGCCGCTTGCCGGGGCCGGTGACCGCGGGCCCGGCGAATGCGGGCCGGCCCACGGCCACGGTGCTCAGCCCGGCCATGCCGGTGGCCAGAAGGGTGCGTCTTCTCATAGCTCACTCCTCTGTTTCGGTGCGCTCGCCGCGCGGGGGGTGGCCGGCACGAGCCGGCGGGTGATCCAGAGCGGTGAGGTGACGGCGTTGCCCATCACCACCGCATGGGCACCTGCCTCGAATGCCTGGCCGATCTGTTCCGTGTTGCGGTACCGCCCTTCGGCGATGACCGGAACGGGCAGCAGTGCGACGAGTCGCTCCACGAGCCCGAGGTCGGGCCCGTCCGTCGGTGGGCTGGCCGGTGTGTAACCGGACAGCGTGGTGGCGACGGCGTCCGCGCCGGCCTCGACGGCTGCGACGCCCTCGGCGGCGGTGGCGACGTCTGCCAGGATCAGTGCGTCGGTCCGTTCGCGGAGCACGCGGACCGTGTCGGCGAAGGCGCGGCCGTCCGGCCGGGGGCGGTCGGTGGCGTCGATCGCGACGATCTCCGCCCCGGCCAGGGCCACCTCGAGCGCGTGGGCCGCGGTCGGGGTGATGAAGACGTCCTCGGCGCCGTGCTTGTACAGCCCGATCATCGGAACGTCGACGGCAGCGCGAACGGTTCGGACGTCGTCCGGTCCGTTGACCCGGACCGCCACCGCGCCGCCGCGTACCACAGCGGCCGCCACCCGTGCCTGGACGTACGGATCCCGCATCGGATCGCCCGGGTCGTCGGGCAGCGGCTGGCAGGACACCACCAGCCCGCCGGCCAGGTCGTCGAGCACGTTCACCTGTTGGTCCCTTCGATGTGGGGTCGGTCGATGGCCAGTCGGGCGGCCCCGACGAGGACGGCGTCGGTGCCCAGCGCGGCGGGCAGGAGCGGAACGTCGGCCCAGCCGGCGGGCACCTCGGCCGAGTAGGCGGCCGACGCGGCGGGCAGCAGGGAACCGGCCGCTCCGCCGGCGACCAGGACAGCGTCCGGATCGAGCAGCGCCACCAATCCCGCCAGGGTCGCGCCGAGGACGGCTCCGGCCCGTTCCACGACCCGCTGGGCGGCGCCGTCTCCGGTCGCGGCGCGCTCGGCAACGGTCCGCCCGGTGACGTGGATGCCGGTCTCGATGGCGTACGCGGCGGCCAGCCCGCTGCCGGAGGCGATCGCCTCCAGATGCCCGTGGCGGCCGCATCCGCACCGCAGTCGTTCGGCGCCCGGGGCGGGCAGATGCCCCACCTCGCCGGCTACCCCGCGGGCGCCGGCCTCGACCCGGTCGTTGCGGATGATCGCCCCACCCAACCCGGTGCCGACGGCCACCAGCAGGATGTGGGCGCGGTCCCGTCCGGCGCCGGCCCAGCTTTCGCCGAGCGCGGCGGCGTTCACGTCGTTGGTGACGCGCACGTCGCGACCCAGCCGGGTGGCCAGCTCGTCGGCGACCGGGATGCCCGTCCAGCCGGGCAGGCTGTCGGTGGCGTACCGGATGCTGCCGGTCGCGGGATCGACCGTGCCGGCGGTGCCCACGCCCAACGGTCCGGACGTCGCGCCGAGCAGATCGGTGGCCAGCCGGGCGGCGACGTCCAGCACGGCCTCGGGCCCGGACCGGGCCGGGGTGGGCGCCTCGCGGCGCTCCAGCACCCGCCCGGTCCGGTCGACGAGCGCGGCCGCCGTCTTGGTGCCGCCGATGTCGATTCCGACAACCGGTGTCGTCATCCCTTGAGGCCGGTGTGCGCCAGGCCCTCGACGAACTGCTTCTGCGCGATGACGAAGACCACCAGGACGGGCAGGGCGGTCATCGACGCCGCGGCCATCTGGACGTCCCACATGGGGCCGCCGTACGCGTCGACGAACTGGGTGAGCGCCTGGGGCAGGGTGAACTTCTCCGGCGAGGAGAGGAAGACGATCGGCTCCAGATAGAGGTTCCAGCTGTGCAGGAAGGTGAAGATCGCCACCGCGCCCAGCGCCGGCCGCGACAGCGGCAGGGCGATCCGCCAGAAGGTGGCGAATCGGCCCAGCCCGTCGACCCGGGCCGCCTCCTCCAGCTCACCGGGCAGGCTGATGAAGAACTGCCGCATGATGAACGTCGCCAGAACGCTGGGGGCGCCGAAGATCGGCACCAGGATCAGCGGCCAGTGGGTGTTGACCAGGCCGAGTTTGAAGAACATCTGGAACAGCGGCACGATCGTCACCTCGCTCGGAATGAGCAGGCCCGCGAGGACGACCAGGAACAGCACGTTCTGGCCCCGGAACCGGATGCGCGCGAAGGCGTACCCGGCCAGCGCCGACACGGCCATGGTGCCGACCGTGACGACCAGCGCGATGTAGAGGCTGTTCAGGTACTGCTGCCCGAACGGCTGCAACTCGAACACCCGCTGGTAGGCGTCGAACCGGGGATTGGTCGGCAGGAGCTTCGGCGGGAAGGCGAAGATGTCCGCCACCGGCTTCAGCGACGAGGTGACCATCCACCAGGTCGGAAAGACGAACGGGATCGCCAGGACCAGCAGCACCCCGTAGAGCACCAGCTTGGTCCGGCGGGACAGGTCACGACTCATGGAAGACCCACCTCTTGCGCATCTGCCACTGCAGCACGGTGAGGGCGAGCACGATGGCGAACAGGACGATCGACAGCGTGGCGCCGTAGCCGAAGTGATGGAATTGGAAGGCCTGCTGGTACAGGTAGTAGACGAGGACCGTCGTCGATGCGCCCGGGCCGCCCTGGGTGAGCACCGAGATCTGCGCGAAGACCTGCAACGACCCGACCACTGTGATGATCGACGTCAGCAGGATCGTGGGGCTGATCAGCGGTACGGTGATCCGCCAGAACTGACGCATGCGGCTCGCCCCGTCCACCTCGGCGGCCTCGTACAGCTCGCCCGGCACACCCTGGAGGGCGGCCAGGAACAGCACCATGTTCAGGCCGACGTTCTTGAACACCTGCACGACGATCACGGAGACCATTGCGGTGCCCTCGCCGCGCAGCCAGTTCGGCCCGTCCACCCCGATGGTGTCGAGCAGCCCGTTGATCCCGCCGTTGTCCTGAAGCAGGAAGCCCCAGACGATGGTCCAGGCCACCAGCGAGACCACCACGGGCGAGAAGAACAGCGTGCGGAACACGATCGTGCCCCGCAGCCTCTGGTTCAGCAGGACGGCCAGAAGCAGCGCCAGGCCGAGGTTGAGCACCACCAAACCGACGGAGAACAGTCCGGTGGCGCGCAGCACCGCACCGAGGTTGGGATCATCGGCGAGAGCCTTGTAGTTGTCGGTGCCGACGAAGTCGAAGGTTCCGGCGAGCACGTTCCACTCGTGCAGGCTGTACCAGAGCACGAGGATCAGCGGCAGGATCACGAAGACGACGCTGCCGAGCAGTTGCGGTGCGATGAACACGTATCCGGCGAGCTGGTCCCGGCGGCGGCTGGTCCAGAACGGCCGGGCCGGGCCCGGGGTGGGCCCGGCAGCAGCCGAGCCCACCCTGGTGTCCGTCTGGGTCATTATCGTTGGCCTTACTTCGCCAGCAGCGGCTGGATCTTGGTGCAGACGCCGTCGAGTACGGCCTTGACGTCCGCGTTCGGCTGCCACAGCGGGTCGAGCCCGGCGCGGACCTGCTGGCTCAGCTCGGCCTGGCCGGAGTGGCTGGGCTTGACCACGCCGTTGGTGATGCCGTCGATGACGACCTTCTGCAGCTGCTCCGGCTTGAGCTTCGGGTTCGTCTTGGCGAGGGTCTCGGCGGTCAGCTGCGACTGCCGGGGCGCCGGGAAGAACTGGGCGAGCTTCGCCGAGTTCGTGGGGTTGGTGAAGAAGGCCAGGAAGTCGGCCGCCTGCTTGGCGTGCGGGCTCTTCTTCATCACACCGATGCCGGCCTGGCCGACCACCGCGTAGTTCCCCTTCGGACCGGCCGGCAGTGGCACCAGGTCCCACCCGAAGCCGTCGTCCTTCAGCAGCGAGGCGCGGGAGATCTGGGTGACCGTCATGGCCGAGTCACCGGCGAAGAAGTCGGCGGTCGTGCCGGGGCCCGGCAGCGCCTTCTGGGTGAAGGTGGCCTTGTGCAGGGTGGTCATCGCGTCGACCATCTCCGGGCTGTTGAAGCCACAGGACTTGCCGTCCTCGCTCCACGCCTGGGCACCCCACCCGGTCCAGAAGGTGGACAGGTTGTCCCAGCCCTTGTAGTCGAAGTCCCGGATGACCATCCCGGCCTTGCCGGAGTCCGCCGCCGTCGCCGCGGCGGTTGCCAGGGCGTTGTCCCAGTTCCACTGGCCAGCCGCGATCAGCTCGGCCGGGGTCTTCTGCCCGGCCTTCTTGACCATGTCGTTGTTGACGAAGACCCCGAACGGCGAGGTGGAGAAGGGGTACGCGTACAGCTTGCCGTCGTTCTGCCAGAGCTTGAGCGTGGCGGGGGAGATGTCCTCGTACCCGTAGCCCTCGGCCTTCTTGAGGGTGTCGTCCAGCGGCAGCAGCGCGCCCGAGGCCACGAAGTCGGGGGCGGAGTTCTCGAACACCCACGCGAGGTCCGGCGCGTTCCCGCCCGCGATCTGCGTCGTCAGGGTCGTGGTGTACGTGTCGAACGGCAGCGGATCGAACTTGATCTCGGTCACGTCCGGGTGGCTCTTGCGGTACTCGTCGGCGATCTCGTTGAACAACTTGAGGTGCGCCTCGTTGGCCGACCAGACGGTCATCCGCAGTGCCGCCGGGCCGCTGTCGTCGGCGTCGTCACCGCCACCGCAGGCGGTCAGGGCGAGCGTGCCGGCCAGTGCCACGGCAACGCCGCGCAGGGCCTTTCCTGCTTTCACAATATTCTCCTTACCGGGGGTGTGTTCAGTAGCCCGCGATCTGTGGCCAGCGCTGCTCCACCCCGGCCGCGGTGAGACGGTCCTGGAAGTCAGCCAGCAGACGGGGGGTGTTGCGGACCGCGCGCGGGGACTCGCCCTGCGCCAGACAGAAGTCGGCGAGCAGACCGGCGACCTCGCCGACGTTCCACTCGACGGGGTGCAGCCGGTAGCTGCCGTTGGTGATGTGGGTGGTGCCGATGTTCTTGCCGGCCGGCAGCAGGTTCTCCATCCGCTGCGGGATCAGCGCGCCGAGCGGGATCTCGAACGGGCAGGAGCCGACGTCGATGTAGTTGTCGCCGCCGGTCGACGGGTGCAGGTCGATCCGGTACATGCCCACGCCCACCGCGTCCGGGTAGCTGACCGCGCCGTGGTCGCCCCGGACCGCCAGGGACAGATCCTGCTCGGCCACCGTGTATTCGGCACGGATCCGGCGGGACTCGCGGATGTACGGGGCCTGGGCCAGGCCGTCCGCGCTGCCGGTCACGTCGCCACGCAGCCGCAGGCCCGGGAAGCCGGTGCCGCCGTCCGGGCGCGGCGCCTCCGTCTGCATCCAGTACAGCACCGAGTACGACAGCTCGCGGGCCTTGGACAGGTGCCACGACGCGTTCGGGACGTCGATGACCGGACCCTCGAAGTAGTCGATCATCGGCCAGTTGACCAGCGTGATGTCGCTGTCGTACGCGCCGTCGGTGAAGTTGCGCCGCGCGGCGATCCGGCGGAACGTCCACAGGTTGCCGTCGCCGGGGTTGAGGCGTTGGTCGGCGTTGACGCTCAACGGGTCGTCGTCCGGGTTGGGGGTGAAGCTGCGCTCGACGATCTCCAGCGTGCGCGGGTGCGGTGACTTCCAGGACAGCAGCCGGTCACCCCAGAAGTCGGGCTTGTAGTCGCGCCAGAAGTCGTACCCCGCGGGACGGTCGATGGTGTGGTCGCCGTCGACGTGGTCGAGGGCGAAGCAGACGGACACCGCCTGCATGTTCATCGGCTGGGCCTCGGCCGGGGCGCTCGGCTCACCGGTGTCCGCCTGCGATTCGAACCCGGTGACGTACTCGGTGCCCGTCAGCGGTAGCAACTCGCCGGTCTCGGTGGCGTCCAGGACGTACGGCGCGACCACGTCGATCCGCTCGTCGCGGTCGCGGTGCGCGAGGGTCACGCCGGTCACCCGGTCCCCGTCGGTCTCCGCGGCCACCGGCCGGTACGGCTGGAGCACCCGGATACGGCCCGAACCGAGGTACGGCGCGAGCATCTGTTCGAGGACAGCGACGGCCACCCGCGGCTCGTGGCAGAGCCGGCTCACCCAACCCGCACCGGGGTTGAGGTCGGTCCAGGACCGGGACCGTTCGGTCAACGGGTAGTGCCGACGGTAGTAGGCGCGAATGCCGTTGCGCAGCTCCCGATAGCTGGCGGTGGCGCCGAACTGCTCGATCCAGGAGTGTTCGTCCGGGGGGACGGCCTGGCTGGTGAGTTGCCCGCCGAGCCAGTCGAACTCCTCGGTCAGGATGACGGACCGGCCGGCCCGGGCTGCGGCGAGCGCCGCGGCGACGCCGCCCAACCCGCCCCCGACGACGAGGACGTCCGTACGCATGAGTACCACGTGTTTCCTTCCAAGTTGCGCGGCCGACCGCTCAGCGCCGGTCAACCGCCGGATCAGGGGTGCCGAGGGTGCTGCCCTCGACGATTTCGCAGGGGAGAAGTCGCTGCTGGACACCGTCCGCGCTGCCATCGATGACGCCCGTCAGCACCTCGACCGACTGTCGGCCCATCTCCTCGCGGGGGATGCGGAACCCGGTGAACGTGATGTCGGTGGGGACAGGGACCGTCGGGTCGCCGAGGGTCACGATCGACAGGTCGCCGGGCACGGTCAGGCCGCGCCTGCGGGTGGCCGACTCCAGCGCGACCGCCGTGGCGAAGTCCTCCACGAAGACGACTGTGGTCCCGTCGGCCAGCAGGGCGTCGATGGTGGTGTCGGCCTCGGTGGCCAGCGCCGACATCTGCCCGGCGCTCTGGGCGGTCGCCGCGGCGGCATGAAACCCGCGGCGCCGGTCTTCGGAGGATTCCGCGGTGGTGCCCGTGCTCACGTACGTCAGCCGGCGGTGACCGTGCCGCAGCGCGATCTCGACGAGCTGGGACACCGCCGAGGCGTAGGCGGCGCCGACGTAGGGGACCGGGCCGCCGGCGTCGTCCCGGCGCCCGACGGCGACGTACGGATATCCGTCGCGGTTGAGTCGGTCCAGCTCCGCGCCGGCGATCTCGCGCCCGAGCAGGATGCACCCGTCGGCCAGACGGAGCCGGTTGTCCTGGTGGAAGATGCGTCGCCGGCCGTCCACGACCGGTGCGCTGGTGAACAGCAGCAGGTCGCAGCCGACCCGCTCGGCGTACTCCTCGATGCCCAGCAGGAACGGGTGGAAGAAGTCTCGGCTGCCGCTGGGGAAGGCGGGCTCGTACGTGAAGACGCCGATGATCCGGTTGAACCGTGCGGCGAGGCGGCGGGCCACGGGGTCAGCCGCGTACCCGGTCTCGGCGATCACCCGCAGCACCCGGTCCCGGGTCTCCTGGGCGATGCGGACGTCGGCGTCGGTCCGATTGTTGAGCACCAGCGACACCGTCGCCTGACTGACGCCAGCCATCCGCGCAATGTCACGTTGAGTGACACGTCTGGGGGGAGGAGTCACGTCAGGTCCCTTCGGCGGTGCTAATGCGTATTAGCGATCGGCGTTGGGAAGGAGCTTGGCCGGTGGTCCGGCAGCTGTCAAGAGGTGAACGAAAGGTTTCGTCGTCATGAACTGGCTGGAGTAATGCGCATTAGCTGCCGAGGCTGCCGCCGGGTCACCGCCCGGCCGGGGTGGGTTGGCGAACCCCGAGCCACCTCTTGACAGAGGCGCCGCCGAGCGCGCAACATCGAAAAAACATAGATGCTAATACGTATTAGCTCGACGGCTTCAGTGGGTGTCCGTCGATCGATACCCCCTGCCCTCACTGAGCGTCACACACATCGTTCGTGCCGCCGACGATCCCACCGACCGAAGAGGAAGCCGCATGACGAGACCATCCACCCCGTCGTCCCGACGCGCTGTCCTGGCGGCCGCCAGTGCTGGCCTGATCGTCGCCGCCGTGACCGGCGTCCGGCCGGCAGCCGCCGAACCCCCGCTCGACTTCCCCCAGTTCACCTACCAGGGCACCGCGTTCGACAAGGGCGCCCTCGCCTACAACCCGACCAACGAGTTCATCTTCCCGAGCGTCATCCGGGCCGCCGACTACTTTCCCAACCCGCTCGGGACCTACTACCTGTACTACGCGCCGCACGAGCGTCCCGGCGGGATCGCCCTCGCCTACTCCGACTCGATCAACGGCCCGTGGACGGAGTACGACGCCAACCCCCTGATCGGCAACACCTGGCTGCCGTACTACCCGACGGTCAGCCACATCTCCTCACCCCACGCGGTGTGGATCGAGGGCGAGGGCAAGCTCTTCCTCTATTTCCACGGCGAGAACTCGATCACCCGGTACGCGACCTCGGACGACGGCATCCACTTCGACTACGGCGGAACGGCGGTCAGCCGCAACGACTCCACCGGTGGCGAGACCTCCTACGCCCGGGTGTTCGAGCAGTCCGTGCCCCGTCTGGGCAGCCGGTACCTGATGGTCTTCATGGACAATCCGACCGCCGCGCTGCCCGGACCTACCGGACCGGTGTCGCGACGGATCCGCTGGGCGGTCTCCACCGACGCGCGGACCTGGACCATGCAGCCCGAACCGCTCGTGACCCCGCAGGGCATCGAGGGCCCGAACGCCTCG
Organism: Micromonospora sp. NPDC049114; assembly: GCF_040648635.1. NCBI lineage: Bacteria > Bacillati > Actinomycetota > Actinomycetes > Micromonosporales > Micromonosporaceae > Micromonospora > Micromonospora sp. NPDC049114. Next base: position 174,464 of record NZ_JBEZEA010000005.1, read on the forward strand.
GGGCCGTTCTTCCTGCGCTGGAAGGATCGCAACCTGGTGATCTACCACGCCGCCGACGGCAACATGCACGCGGTGGACGTCGGGCAGGACTTCGACCAGGAGACGCACCTCGGCGTCGTGCACGACTCGATGACCGCCGCGCCCGACCTCGGCCGCTCGGCCGCGTCGACGTTCTATTTCGACGGGCGCACCGCGCACATGTACTACGAGGCCGGGGGTCGGCTCACCGCGACCATCGGGCACGCCACCGCCACCCTGGCGGAGCCCGTGCCGGTACGGCAGCTCGACTGTGCGGCGGACCGACCGGTCCTGTGGCCGCCGAACCACAAGATGGTCGACGTCAACGTCACCGTGGACCTGCGCGACGGTGTGCTCGGCCCGAACGCGTTCACCCTGACCGGCGTGACCGGGGGCGACGCCACGGACGTCAGTGGCTTCGCCGTCGGCGGGCCGGACACGAGCGGCGCGCTACGGGCCGAACGTGCCGGAAACGGCGGGGACCGGGTGTACCACCTCACGTATGCCGGCCACGACGAGATCGGGCGGCCGGTCGGCTGCACCGTCACCGTCACCGTCCCACACGACCAGGCTGGCAGCTAGCGGATCGTCCCGGATGGACAGGTCGCCACGACGTGCGGCGGGTCCGCTGCCGTGCTGGTGGCGGAGGCGGGACAGGGGATACCTGTCCCGCCGATGACCGGTCAGCGCCCCTGACCGCCAGTTGGGGGTTCTTCCAGCCTCCGGGCAATCTGTTCGATGGCGGCGAGGTCGTCTGGGGTGAGCCGGTCGATGAAGTGACGTCGTACCGACTGAACGTGGGCCGGTGCGGCGTTTTCGAGTGCGTCCAGACCCTGCGCGGTGAGGACAAGGAAACAGCCTCTGCCGTCGGCCGGGTCAGGTGTGCGCCGCAAGAGGCCGCGTCCCTCCATTCTGGTGGCGTGCCGGGACAGCCGGCTGCGCGACCAGCCCATCTTGTCGGCCTGTTCCCCCAGGGTGCTGGTGTGGCCCGGCCGCTCCGAGAGGGTGCTCAGCACCTCGTAGTCCGGTTCGGAGAGCCCGACCGCGGCCAGGTCGCGGGTCGTGCCGCTCTGGACGGCGACCACTACCCGCAGGAACGCCCGCCACGCCCGTTCCTCGTCGGCGTTCAACCAACCTACGGCCCCGGCCGGCACACTCGTTGACATGTAATCAACCTAGCATCTACCCTTCGTTTCCATGTCAACGAAACCGGCGCGTGTCCTCGTACTGATCTGCAGCACCCGCCCGGGTGCCCTCGGCCCCCTGGTGGCGCAGTGGTTGATCGAAGCGGCCACCCCCCGTGCCGCCGCACTCGGCGTCGAGCTTGTGCCGGTGGCCCTCGGCGAACTGAACCTGCCGTTCCTCGATGAGGAGGAGCATCCGTCGTCGGGTGTCTACCAGCATGAGCACACACGTCGGTGGAGCGCGATCGTCGACGCGGCGGACGGGTTCATCGCAGTCACCCCGGAGTACAACTACGGGATGCCGGCGACGCTGAAGAACGCGCTGGACTACCTCGGCCGCGAATGGGCATGGAAGCCGATCGGCTTCGTCAGTTACGGCAACACGTCGGCGGGCACCCGGTCGGTTCAGCATGCCAAGCAGGTGGTGACCACGCTCCGCCTGGTTCCCCTGGGCGCCACCGTCGCGATTCGCATCGGTGACGCGGTGGAAAGTGGACGGCTGCTTCCCGACCCGGTCCGCGACACGGCGGGTGTCGGGCTGGTGGACGAACTGGTCCGGGTCGCCCACGCCCTGCGGCCACTGCGTGAACGCGGACGGGCCGGGACACTGTCCGGACCATTGCCGGGGTCGTACGCGAGGCGGTTGACCCCCGACGACGCGCCCGAGGTCACTGTGCTGCAGCGGTGCTGCTGGGTCGACGAAGCCGTCGCCAATGACACGATGGCCGTACCGGCTCTGCACGAGTCGCTGGAGGAGGTGCGCGGCTGGCTGGATACCTGGCACACCACGGGCATCTGGCTGGACGGCCGACTGCTGGGCATGGTGCGGGCCCGTCGCGAGGGCACAGACTTGCAGGTGGGCCGGCTCGCTGTCGTGCCCGACCTGCGGGGGCGTGGGCTGGGTCGGTGGCTGCTCCGCATCGCCGAGGCCGGCGCCCGACCGGACTGCCGTCGCATCGTGCTGTTCACCGGCGCGAAGAGCCTGCGGAACATCGCGCTCTACCAGAGCGAGGGATACCAGTCGGCATCACTCACCCGCCCGGACGGAACCACCTGCCTCATCAAGGGGATATCCGCCAGTCAGCGGTGACGCTGACGGTTGCCAGGGGACGTTCCGTGGTTGCGGCCAGAGGCCCTCGCCTCCCCGCCTCACCCCGCTGCTCGGCTTATCGCGGCACTGGCCAGCCCGTTCAGCGTGGTCAGGTCGGCCGCGCCCAGGTACGGATCCGACATCATGGCCACCACGACGTAGTGGCCGACCGCGGCGGCGACATAGCCGACGTAGCGGTCGCCCTCGTCGTAGGTGCCGAGGAACAGCACCGTGTCCGGCCCAAGGTGGTCCTCGGCGACCGGGTCGAAGCCCTCCTCGTCGCCGCCCACCCCGCACCGGGCGAGCTGAGCCTTCAGTTCCGTGATGTACCTGTGTGCCCCATCGCCGCGGTACCGGGCGACGTTCTCGTAGATTCGGAAACGGGTACCGAGATCGGCCGCCTGAGAGCGACTCATGAACGGCTGCGGCACCGGCGAGTCCGAGCATGGTTGGGGTAGCAGCGACCACACCAGACCGTCCTTCACCGGCCCGGGCGCGGCCCCGCCGAGATCGTCAGGCTGCAACATGACCCTGTCCGGAATCCCTCGTGGCCGCTGCTGCGCCGCCGCCGGCACGCCTGCCGACACCAGCCCCAGAATCACGGTAGTCACCACAATCAGTGTCCTTCGCATGCGAACCATCCTTTGCGTCGCCCGCGACCGATGGATGGGCGGGAATACCCAGCTTTCCCTAGGTACTCGTACTCCGCCGGCCCCTGCCTGATCAGCAGTCGTCTGTCCCTGCTCACCTCCACCGTGGTCCCTGGACGCCGGGCGCAGCGGTGACATCCTGCAGATGCGAACGTGTCGGGTGGTTCGGAGCCTTACCGCTGCACGGCACTACAGCCAGCTGTACTCGACGTCCGGGAGTACGGGGTATCGATCCAGGCCGCCGGGAAACCTAACGTCGGACGGCATGAGATCAACGAGGGGCCTGTCGAGACGGAGCGTCGCGCCGGCCGAGACCGGTGGGAGCGGTTCGCCGGACATTCCAGCAACCCCGGCCGTCCGGACATCGCCGTACGCGGTGCGCCTGGATGCGGTGACGAAGGAGTACGGGTCGGGGAAGAACGCGGTACGCGCACTCGACGCGGTGACCGCCGCCTTCCCGCGCGGCACGTTCACCGCAGTCATGGGCCCCTCCGGGTCCGGCAAGAGCACGTTTCTGAACTGTGCGGCCGGTCTGGACCGGCCGACGTCGGGCCGGGTCCTGCTGGGTGACACGGACGTGTCCGAGCAGTCGGAGACCGAGCTGACCGAGCTGCGGCGCGATCGGATCGGCTTCGTGTTCCAGGCGTACAACCTGCTGGGAGCGCTGACCGTGGAGGAGAACGTCACGCTGCCGTTGCGGCTGGCGGACCGGAAGACCGACAAGACGTGGCTGGGCCAAGTGCTGGCCGCGGTGGGCCTCAACGGGTACGGCAGGCGGCGCCCCAGCGAACTGTCCGGCGGTCAGCAGCAGCGGGTCGCTGTCGCCCGCGCGCTGGTCACCCGTCCGGACGTGGTGGTCGCGGACGAGCCGACCGGCGCGCTGGACACCCGTTCCAGCAAACGGGTTCTGGAGCTGCTGCGGGACGTCGTGGACGCGATGGGGCAGACGGTGCTGATGGTCACCCATGACCCGGTCGCCGCCTCCTACGCCGACTCGGTGCTGTTTCTGGCCGACGGCAGGCTCGCGGGCGAGCTGAACCGACCGACTCCGGAGCAGATCGCCTCGCGCATGACGCACCTGGGCGAGTGGTGATGCGCCGCTTGCGGCAGCTGGTCCGTGCCGTGGTGCCGTTTCCCAGGGACCTGTCGCTGGCGTGGAGCACGATCAAGGGGCGCAGGGGCGGTTTCGTCGGCTCCTTCATCGCGATCGTCGCGGGCTCGGCGGTGATCACCGCCTGCGGGATGCTGCTGGTGTCCGGGCTCGGCACCGGCGTGACCCCCGAGCGCTACTCGGGCGCGGCGGTGCTCCTCGGCGGTGCGCAGTCGTTCTGGCTCGACGAGTCCGCCGAGGTCCGCTACAGCGAGCGGGTCACGCTGCCCGCCGACAAGGTCGCCGCCGTCGCCGCGGTGCCCGGTGTGCGGGCGGCCATCGGAGACGTCAACGTCGAGGTGAGCCTGCTGGCCCCGGACGGCCACACGGTGGCCGGCCCGAACGGTTTCCCGGTGCTCGGGCACGGCTGGTCCGCTGCGGCGCTGGGCCCGTTCCGGCTGCGCGACGGCCACGCGCCCTCCGCGCCCGACGAGGTGGTGCTCGACGTCGACCTCGCCGCGCGCGGCGACGTGTCGCTCGGCGCGACGGTGCAGCTCGTGGTCGGCTCGCTCCCGTCCTCGTACCGTGTGGTGGGCCTCGCCGTCGCGCCGGGGGACGGGTTGGACCGGCAGTCCGCCGTGTTCGTCACCGACGGCCAGGCGAGCACGTTGTCCGGGCGTCCGGACCGGGTGGACGCCATCGGCGTGCTCGCCGCGCCCGGTGTCGTCCCGGAGCAGTTGGCCGAGCGCATCACGGCGGCCGTGCCGGGCGTGGTGGCGCACACCGGCGCGGGACGCGGCGATGTGGAGTTCCTGGACGTCGGTGACGCCCGCAGCCTGGTGGTCGAGACGGCGGCGTCGTTCGGCGGCACCATGGTCCTGATCGTGGTGTTCGTGGTGGCGAGCACCCTCGCGCTGTCGGTGCGGCAACGCAGGCGGGAACTGGCTCTGCTGCGGGCCATCGGCGCGACGCCGCAGCAGATCCACCGGATGATCGGCGCCGAGATGACAGTGGTGTCGTCGGTGGGCGCCGTGGTCGGCGCGATTCCCGGCGTGCTGCTCGCGTTCGTGATGCGCGGTGTGTTCGTCCTCGCGGGAGTGATGCCCCCGGACTTCCAGATGCGGGTGGGGTTGTTGCCCGTCCTGGCGTCGCTGGTCCTCTGCGTGCTCAGTGCCCGGCTCGCTGGCTGGCTGGTGGCCCGCCGGTTGGCCAGGGTCAGCCCGGTCGAGGCGCTCGGGGACGCCGCGATCGAGCCGAAGAAGTTCGGCCGGGTGCGGGTGGCCGTCGGCGTCCTGCTCATCCCGCTCGGGCTGCTGCTGACCTGGGGCAATGTCGCGGCTCCGGGCGACTCGGCCGCCGACACCGCCGGGAGCGCGGTCCTGTTGTTCGTCGTGGCGCTCGGCTGTCTGGGGCCCCTGCTGCTCCGGGGCGCCCTCGCGTTGTTCGGCTCGGGCCTGAACCGGCAGTCGACGGCCAGCGGCTTCCTCGCGCAGGCCAACGCGCGGGCCAACTGGCGGCGGCTCAGTACGGCCACCACACCGCTGGCCATGGGCGTGACCCTGGCGGCCGTGCAGGTGTTCGGCGCCTCCACGACGATGGCGGGGGCGCAGCACCAGATCGAGGAGGGCCTGCGGGCCGACCACGTGGTGACCGCGTCGTCCGGTGCCGGGGTGTCCCCGGAGGTCGTGGACGCGGTGCGGGCCGTGGCCGGTGTCGCCGTGACCACGCCGGTGGCCCGGATGCGGGTGCTGTTGACCTTCCCGTCCGAGGACAGCACCGCGACCAAGGTCTTCGCCGCCCAGGGTGTGACGCCCGAACGGCTCTCCGAAACCATGGATCTCGGGGTGAACGAGGGGGACATCGCGGAACTGCGGGGCGATGCGGTGGCGCTGAGCCGAATCGTCGCGGAGACCGTCCGGGCGAAGGTCGGCGGAACGGTCGAGCTGCGGCTCGGCGACGGCACGGTGGTCACGCCGCGGGTGGTCGCGATCTACGAGAACGGCCTGGGCTTCGGGGACGTCACCCTGCCCCACGACCTGGTCGTCGCCCACACCACCTCGCGGGTGTCCTCGGCCGTGCTGATCAGGTCGGTGGACGGGACCGACCCGACAGCGCTCACCGGTGCGCTGCGGGGCGCCGTCGAGCGCTACCCGACGGTCCAGGTCGGCGACCGAGAGGCGTTCCTGGCCACGTCGGGGTCCGGTGGCTCCGGTGACTGGGCGCTGAACCTACTGTTCCAGACGGTGCTGCTGGGCTACATCGCGATCGCCGTGGTGAACACCCTGGTGATGGCGACGGCGGCGCGGGTTCGCGAGTTCGCGAGCCTGCGACTCATCGGCGCCAGCCGGGACCAGATCCGCGCGATGATGAACGGCGAGGCCAGGATCGTGGTTTTCGCGGCGCTGCTGTTCGGTCTGCTGGCGACTGTCCCACCGCTGATCGGCATCAGCCTGGGCCTGACGAGGTCGCCCGTTCCCCGCATCTCGCTCACCGGGCTCATCGCGATCGTGGCGCTCACCATCGCGCTCTCCTGGGGAGCGATCAGGATGGCCACCCGGTACGCGATGCGACAGGCGTTGATCGACGCGATCGGCGGGCGGGAGTGACGAGGGGTTCAGCCGGGCCGGATCAGCGATCGCCCACCTGGCCCCCGGCGTTGAGGTAGGCGAGAACGGCGAGGACGCGGCGGTGGCCGCTGTCGGCCACGGCGAGGCCGAGCTTGGCGAAGATGTTGCCGATGTGCTTGTGCACGGCGTTGTCGCTGACGACGAGCCGTTCAGCGATGGCGTTGTTGTCGTGCCCCTGCGCCATCAACGCGAGTACCTCGCGCTCGCGGGGGGTGAGGGCGGCGACCGGGTCACCGGCGCGTTGGACGAGTTGCGCGATCACCTCGGGGTCCATTGCCGTGCCACCGGCGGCGACGCGGCGCAGCGCGTCGACGAACTCGTCGACGCGGCTGACGCGGTCCTTGAGAAGGTAGCCGACGCCGCCGCCGGTGGTGGCCAGCAGTTCGGCGGCGTACTGCTGCTCGACGTACTGCGACAGCACCAGGACCGGAAGGCCGGGATACTCCCGCCGGGCCTGCAGGGCGGCACGGATTCCCTCGTCGCGGAAGGACGGCGGCAGCCGGACGTCGACGACCGTGACGTCGGGCCGGTGTTCCCGCACGGCCGTCAGGAAGCCCGCCGCATCCTCGGCGACGGCGGCGATCTGGAAGCCCGCGCGACCCAGCAGCAGTTCCAGTCCGGTGGACAGCAGCACGTTGTCTTCGGCGATCACCACCCGCACGGCAGCTCCACGGTCATGGTCGTCGGCCCGCCGACCGGGCTGTCGATGTCGACAGTGCCGTCGAGCGCGAGCACCCGGCGCCGGATCCCGGCAATGCCGGTGCCCCGCCGATCGTCGGCGCCGCCGGTGCCGTTGTCGGTGATCACCACCGACAGGTTGTCCGCCGCGCGGCTGACCCGTACGCCGGCCGTGGTCGCGTGGCTGTGTCTGGTGACGTTGGTCAGCGCCTCGGCTACGGCGAAGTAGACGACGGCCTCCACCGCGGGCGGCACCCGTTCGAGGTCGCCGATGTCCAACCGGGTCGGCACGGCGCAGCGGGTGGTCAGGGCCGTCAGGGCACCGTCGAGCCCGCGGTCCGCGAGGATCGGCGGATAGACGCTTCGGATCACGTCGCGCAGTTCGGTCATCGCCTCTTCGGTTCCTTCGTGTGCGTCCCGAAGAAGGTCCTCCAGGAACCGCTCGTCGCGCGGATTGTCGGAGAGAGCCTGGCGGGCCACGGCCAGCCGCATCGCGATGGCCACCAGCCGGGCCTGGGTGCCGTCGTGCAGGTCGCGTTCGATGCGGCGCAGCTCCGCGCCGTGTGCGTCGAGCACGTCCGCGCGGGTGCGGGTCAACACGGCAACCCGCTCGGCGAGCTGCTCGTTCGTCGAGTGCGACAGCACCACCAGGCAGATCCGGGCGTGCGCGCGCGCGAACGGCGGGAAGCCCAGGTAGGCCAGCGCGGTGAGCAGGAGGATCTGGAGTGGGCCCAGCGTGAGGGCGGTCGTCCAGCCGGTCACCGGGACGTCGACGAACAACCGTGGCCTGGCCTCCGGCGCGAACGCCCACCACAGGGGTGTCGCGATCGCGGCGACCAGGATGTTGCCCACGCACAGCAGGGCGGGCAGCCCGAACGCCACTCCGGTGACGGCGTTCACCGGCAGCCAGAGCAGGGCGTGGGAGGTGCCGCTCGCGGCCGCTCGGCGTCTCGACGCGCCCTGGGCCGGACGCGATGCCAACGGCCTACCGAGCAGCCGGGCGGCGCGGTCACGGTGCCAGTCCGCCCAGAGCCGCGCGAGCCGTGGAACGCACAGCAGTGGCAGTGCGAGCACTGTGGCGACCCCCAGCAGCAACGAACCGAGCAGGTAGACACCGCCCCGCCGCACCTGCACCCACCGTTCCCCCGGCATGACACGACGTCCTTCCTCGGTGCCCCGGGAAGCTCGCACCGCCGGCACGGCGTCGTACCCTGCCCTGATTGTCGCCGCCCGCGTCATTCCTAACAGCCGATGGTACGGGGTAGCCGTCCACCCGAGTGCCGGACGCGCAGGCCGCAGCACGGCGCCGCGAGGCCGTGCCCCTCTGCGAGCGAATTCGGTGGCGGCGGTCGCAGCGGGCGTGCGAGCCTCAGGGCGCCCCACCGCCGCACCTGGTGGAGGGCATCGACCACAGTGACCATGACGAGGAGTGACAATGCGAGCAGCTTCCACGCTCCGGACCCTTGACCGTCCTACCGTGGAGTTCTGCTGTGGCCTTGTTGAACCTTGGAATCGTCGCCCATGTTGACGCTGGAAAGACCAGCCTGACCGAGCGCCTGCTCTACGAGGCAGGCGCCGTATCCCAGTTGGGCAGCGTCGACGCCGGCACGACACGGACCGACTCGATGGAGCTGGAGCGCCGACGCGGCATCACCATCCGAGCGGCCGTCACGTCGATCGCCATCGGTGATCTGACCATCAACCTGCTGGACACCCCCGGCCATCCGGATTTCATCGCCGAGGTCGAGCGGTCGCTGGCCGTTCTCGACGCCGCCGTACTCGTGGTGTCGAGCGTCGAGGGGGTCCAGCCGCAGACCGTCGCCATCTGGCGGGCGCTGCGTCGCATCGGCGTACCGACGGTCTTCTTCCTGAACAAGGTGGACCGCCGCGGCGCCGACGTCGAGCGGGTGCTGACCCAGGTACGCCAGCGGCTCGGGGCGCGTCCGGTCCCGCTCACCACGGTCACCGGCCAGGGCGGGCGCGACGTCCGGGTGCGGGCCGTCGGCCTCGACGCCGAACCGGTGCTGGAGGCGGTCGCGGAGGTCGACGACGCGGTGGCGGCGCGGTGGCTGACAGACGAGCCGGTACGCGTCCGCGACGTCCGGCGTGCGATCCGGAACGCGGTGCGCCGCGCCGAGCTCACCCCGGTGGCGTGCGGCTCGGCGATCACCGGAGCAGGCGTACGGCAGCTGTGCCACCTCCTCGCCGACCTGCTGCCGCGTGGCGAGCAGCGGGACGGTCCGCTGGCGGGCACGGTGTTCGCCGTCGATCGGGACGGCCACGGCCGGCGGGCCTGGGTGCGATTGTGGTCCGGGCGTCTGCGGGTGCGCGATCGGGTGCAGCTGGCCGGAACCCGCGCGCAGACGGTGACCCAGATCGCCGTCATCGAGCCCGACGGCGTGCTGGTGCGCCAGTCGGTGTCCGCCGGTCAGATCGCCGCGGTGCGTGGCGTCTCGGCCCGGATCGGCCAGCACATCGGGGACCCGCCCCGGCGGCACGGCTACCGCTTTCCGCCGCCCACCCGGCAGGCGGTCGTCGAACCGGTGCAGCCGGAGCAGCGGCTGGCGATGTTCGCCGGTCTGGCCGAACTGGCCGACGAGGACCCGCTGGTGGACCTGCGGCTCGACGAGCAGCAGGCGGAGGCGGTGATCCGTCTGCACGGGGAGGTCCAGAAGGAGGTGCTCGCCGCTCTCCTCGAGGACCGGTACGGCGTCCGGGTGCGCTTCTCCGGCACGCTGACGGCCTGCATCGAGCGGGTCGTCGGCACCGGAGCCGCCGAGGATCGGGTGAACGAGCGCGGCAACCCGTACCTGGCCGGGCTCGGGTTACGGATCGAGGCCGCCCCGGTCGGGCACGGCATCGAGTTCCGTCCCGGCGTCGAACCCGGCCGGCTGCCACCGGCATTCGTCGCCGCCACCGAGGAGGGCGTACGGGCCGCGCTGCGGCATGGCCGGCACGGTTGGCCGGTCACCGACTGTGTGGTGACCATGACGGCTTCCCGGTATCTCCCGCGACAGAGCAGGCCGCATCAGAAGTTCGACAAGTCCATCTCGACAGTGGCGGCGGACTTCCGCCACCTCGCCCCGGTCGTGGTCGCCGCGGCGCTGCGTCGAGCCGGTACCCGGGTGTGCCAGCCGATCGAACGGTTCGACGTCAACCTTCCCCAGCGCACGGTGGAGACGGTGCTGGCGCTGCTCGGTAGGCGTGCAGGGGTGGTCCACGAGACCGCCGTCGCCGGCGGCTACCTCGAGGTGAGCGGCACCCTGCCGTCCTCCCGGGTGCCGCAGGTCGTCGCCGCCCTTCCCGACCTCACCGGCGGGGAGGCTGTCCTGACCACCACCTTCGACCACTACGCCCCGGTCACCAGGGAGGACCCGCCGACCCTGCCCCGGCGCGGACCGGACCCGGACGACCGGGAGGCGTGGTTCCGGGCCGTGCCGCGGTAGTCGCCGGCCCGATTCGGCGGTTGACCCCTCCCGCGCACACCGGGTCGTCGCTCACTGCCCGAGAGAGCGGTAGTGGAGGTGCAGGACGCCGTTTCGGAATCGGCGCTCGTCGAGGAGTTCGAGGTCGGTGCGCGTACCGGTCGGCATCCCGGGTTTGCCCCCGCCGACGACAACGGGCCAGATGAACAGATGGCATTCGTCGACCAGTCCGGCCTCGAAGGCCTGTGCCGCGAGGTTGGCACCTCCCACGGTGATATCGCTGCTGGCCGTGGCCTTCAGTTCGCGTACCGCGGCGGGGTCGAAACGGCGTTCGAGCCGGGTGTCGGCGGTTGACACCGAGGTGAGGGTCGTGGAGTAGACGACCTTTTTCGCCGCCTTCCAGGTGCGCGCGAATTCGGCCGTGAGGTCAGACTGCGCGGCCAGGGCCGGATTGGTCTCCCAGTGGGCCATCGATTCGTACAGGCGCCGGCCGTAGAGGAACGTGTCCGCGGACCGCAGGAGGTCGGTGCAGAGCACGAACACCTCATCGTCCATCGGCAACCACGCGAAGACGCCGCGGTCGTCCTCGATGTATCCGTCGAGCGACATGTTGGTCACGTAGATCAGCTTTGCCATGCGTCTGCCTTTCGGTGATCAGCGGCGAGGATCCGGGGGTTCGCCAACGCGGCGTCCAGCTTGGTGAACGCCTGGCGCCAACCCTCCTCGCTGGGATGTGTGAGGTGCTCCGGCAGCCACTGGCGGATCTCCAGGCGCGTCCGCCCCTCGGACGCGTCGTGGAACTCGACCCGCAACCTCGTCCGGAACGGCTCGATGCCCTCCTGCAGCCGGCCGCCGACGTGCATGAGGCCTTCGAGCAGTTCGCCGTCGGCGACGTCGGTGAGGGCGACGTGGACGTGCACGCGAAGGTCGGGGCTGGCTTCGTTGACCTCCGTCCACCGCTGGAAGCCGCCGGGGCGTACGTCGAACTCGATCTCGTCGCGCGGCAGTGAGTTGCCGGTCGGGCCCCACCACGCCGCCAGGTGGTCGGGGTCGGTGAAGGCTCGGTAGACGAGCTCCCGTGGCGCGTCGAACAGCCGGGAGATGACGAGCTGCGGAGTGTCGGCGTTCATTCGGGCTCCCGGGTGTCGTCGGCCATCTGATCGGTTGCCTGTCCGGCGGCCTGCACCGCGGCAAGGTGGGCATCGAGGCGGGTGAGGGACGAGTCCCAGAACCGCCGGTAGTGCTCGATCCAGTCGGCTGCTTCGCGGAGCGGGGCGGCCTCGAGGCGGCTCTCGCGCCACTTGCCCGACCGCGACCGCGAGATGAGCGCGGCGCGTTCGAGCACCTTGAGGTGCCGCGACACCGCTGGCATCGAGATGGAGAAGGAAGCGGTGAGGTCGGTGACCGTGGCGTCGCGTTCGGCCAGCTCGGCGAGGATCGCCCGTCGAGTCGGGTCGGCGAGCGCCGAGAACACCGCGCTGAGCTGATCGGTGCCAGCCATCCGAACCCCTCCCTTCACTTAACGAACATGTTAAGCGTATTGAGGTGGCGGCGATGGTGTCAACGGGATTCGTTCGCTGACACGGGCGGCGACTGCGGATCGGCGCCCTCGGGCGGGACGCGAGGCACCGGCACGGCTGGTTAGTCTGGGGACGCCCGGCCGGCCAAGCCGACCGGAGCACTGGTGCAGACCCGATCAGATCACCGCATCGCGATGAGCATGAGCGTGACCGGCCTGCGTACGCCGGGGATCGAGTTCGACGAACCGTCCTGCGTCGACAAGACCTTCCCGCAGTTCCACGAGGAGTTCGCCGCCCTGGCACGTGGCTGGGGCCTGTCACTGGACGAACGGGAAAGCAACGTCTGAGTCCGAAGCGGCAACCCCGACCGCGCCCTGGCCGGATGTCCGGGTACCTGTGTCACGGCTGCGGCGACTGCTGCGTGAGGATCAGTTGTCCGAGTTCCTGGGTGCATCGGGTGAGCGCGACGTAGAGGCCGTTCCAGCCGCGCGGCTCGGCGGCGACGCCCTGGGGGTCAATGAGGAGCGTCGCGTCCCATTCCAGCCCCTTGGACTGGGTGGCGGTGAGCACCGGCACATCACTCAGCACGGCCACGAGTTCGGCGACGCGGTCGGCGGGGGCGATGACGCCGACCGTGCCCCCGTGCCACCGGTGCCGCAGCTCCCGCACCGCTTCGGCGGCAGCACCAGCAAGCTCGGTGGGTGCGACAGTGCGCTGCCAGGGGGCGATGCCGGAGGAGCGCACCGCCCGGGGTGGCACGTTGTGGCTGCCCGCCTTCTTCAAGACCGGTTCGGTGAGGGCCATGACCTCGCGCGGGGTCCGGTAGCAGATGGTGAGTTCCGCGGCGGTCCACCGGTCTCCGAAAGCGGCCCGCACCGCTTGCGCCCAGCTGGTGTGCCGGTGGGCCGCCTCGGCCTGGTCGATGTCGCCGACGGCGGTGATGGAGCGACTGGGGCAGCGGCGGAGAACCATCTGCCACTGCATCTCGGACAGCTCCTGCGCCTCGTCGATGACGACGTGGCCGTACACCCAGCCGCGCTGCCGGCGAGCGCGGTCGGCGACGAACTCGCCAGGTGGTTGCGGGGCGTCGACCTCACCGAGCAGGTCGGCAAGGGCGTCGAGCAGGGGAATGTCGCTTGGTGCCCACCCGGCGGGCTCGGCCGCGACGGCGGTGATCTCCTCGGGGGACAGCTGCGGGGCGAACCGCGCCAGCAGGGCGCGGTCGGTCAGGAGATCACGCAGCAGGGTTTCGGGGTCGAGGGTGGGCCACCACGCCTCGACGAACCGGGCGATGGTGGCGTTCTCGGCGATACGGCACCGCAACTGTTCGATCTCCTCCTCGGAGAGCAACCCGTCGATGTCGCTGCCGGTGGGCGTCCGGGGGGAGCGGGGGTCGTGGCCCATTCCCTTGTCGACGCGGGCGAGGATGTCCTCGAAGCCCTCCTCCATCTCGTCCATCAGCGCCTCGCGTTGCTCGGCGACGACATCGGCGAGAAGGTGGTGCAGCTGCTCGGCGAACGCCGCGCGGGCGCGGTGGTACGGGCGGCCCTGCACCGCCGAGGCGAGCGCGTGCGCCACCGTCGGGGCGGGGATGACGAAGAACTCGCCCTCCCAGCGCAGCTTCAGCTCGCGGGGCCGGGGGAGCAGCGACGTGACGTGGTTTTCGAGCGCGGACTGCCAGAGGGCGCGGCCCTTGACCTCGGCGAGAAGCCGGCTCTCGTCGCGGCCCACCTGAACGTCGGCCAGCAGGGTGTCGCAGGTCGCCGAGACGACGGCGGTCTCACCGAGGGCGGGCAGCACCTGGGCGATGTACTGGAGGAACCGCGGCGAAGGGCCCAGAACCAGGACCGCCTGGTCGGCCATCTTCCGGTGGGTGAACAGCAGGTACGCGACGCGGTGCAGCGCAACAACCGTCTTGCCGGTGCCGGGACCGCCCTGAACGATCAGCGGGCCGGTCGCCTCCGCCCGGATGATGTCGTCCTGTTCGCGTTGCAGGGTGGCGATCGCCGTCGACATGCGACCGGTGCGCCGCTGGTCGAGGGCGGCCAGCAGCGCGCCTTCGCCGACGAGTTCGGCAGTCGCGGTGCCGTCCAGAGGCTCGTCGTCCACGCCGGCGACAGTCGACCCCGTGGTGCGTATGTGCCGGCGCCGCGCCTGACCCTGGGGGTCGACAGCCGTCGCGGTGTAGAACGGCCGGGCCGCGGGAGCGCGCCAGTCCACCAGCAGTGGCTCACTGTCCGCACCCTCGTCGCGCAGACCGACACGGCCGACGTGGCGAACGGTGCCATCGAGACCGTCGAGGCGGCCGAAGACCAGCCCTTCCCCTGCTCGCTGGAGCTCGTCGTACTGCTGGCGGAGCATGCGCTGGCGGGCCTGCGCCAACGCGTCGGCGGCCGCTGCCGACAGCTCGACCCGTAGCTGGTCGGCCAGCGTGTCGCGCCGGGCCGTGGCCACGTCGAGAAACGCCTGTTCCTCGGCGATCGCGGATCGGCGCGCGAGGTCCTTTGCGGGAGTTGCCGGTGATTCCTCGACACCAGCAGTGCCGTTGTTCAGAGCAGACTTCCGGCGCATTCGCAAGTCCTTGTCTGGGTATCCGTCGGGCCCGGATGAGCCGCAGTGCGGTCGGCGGCAAGCATAGGGTTGCGTTTCCCTCGTCGCCCAGGAAGTTCGCCGGCAGAGATGGGACTCTCAATACCTTGCAGTTTCGGATCGCTTGTGGCCCCGCTCAATCTCCATTTCCATTACGCAACTCCTTCGGCGGCCGGCTCGTTGGTGACCAGGGCGGCGGACGGAGGCGGACGATGGCGGCGGGGCGGGGTGCCGAACTGCTGCGCCCTCCACGGAGTTCGGGTCGAGCGACGTTCCTGGAGCTGTTCTTCGACCTGGCCTTCGTTGTGGCCCTCACCCGGGTCTCGCAGCGATTCGCCGAGTTGCGCGACGACACGGGTTGGGCGCTCGGCACGGGGTTCGGGCGTACCCTGCTGCTCTTTCTGGCGCTCTGGTTGATCTGGTCGCACACCGTCTGGATCACCAGTCGGTACGAACCGGAGCGGTCGATCATTCAAGCCGTCGTCGTCGGCACCATGTTCGCCGGACTGGTCATGGCGGTGACGCTGCCCCGCGCCCTGGAGGAGCGAGCGCTGCCGTTCACGGTCGCGTACCTGATGGTGATGGTGGTGCGACCGCTGGTGGTCGCCGTCGCGCTGCGTGGCCATCCGCGACGGCTGGTGCCGTTCCGGCTTGTCGTCTGGGCTCTGGTGAGCACGCCGTTGTGGTTGGCCGGCGCGTTGGGACCGGATCACCTCCGCCTGCCGCTGTGGGTTGCCGCCCTCGCTGTCGACTACCTTGCCTGGGCATTGGGCTGGCCGCTGCCGTGGCTCGGGGTTTCGAGAGTGGGCCGGTGGCAGATCGACGGGACCCATCTCGCGGACCGTTATCAGCAGATGGTGCTCATCGCTCTCGGTGAGTCGATTCTGGTTGTCGGCACGGTCTTCGGCGGCGCGGACTATTCGGCCGGGCGGGCAGCCGCTTTCTCGATAGCGTTCGTCACCAGCGCGCTGCTCTGGCGGATCTACTTCTATCGCGCCGGTCTGCTGTTGACGGAGACGTTCGGCCGGGCGGGTATGCCGGGTCAGTTGGGCGCGGTGTCGGGATGGACGCACCTGGTGATCGTGCTCAGCGTCCTCGTCACGGCTGTCGGCTACGAGTTGGTGATCGATCATCCGTACGGGCAGCCGCGGCCCGGTTGGCTGCTGTTCGTGGTGGGCGGTCCGACACTCTTCCTCGTTGCCCGGATGCGGCTGGAGTACGAGATTTTCGGCCAGGCCTCCCGACCCCAGATCATCGGCGTGGCCGTTCTGTTGCTGGTCACGCCGGTGCTGACCCGCTGGGCGCCGATGGCCGGTCTGAGCGTGGTGGCCGTTGTGCTGGCTTTGGTCGTGCTCCTCGGCGCGCTGCGAGGGCGGGGCCGGTCGCTGGAGTTCTCCGCCTCGCCGATCGGACGGGAGGCGTCCGGAGATCGCGACTCCGAGGCGTGACGCGGCTGTCGTCGATCGTCGCAGTGACCCATGTCGTCGCGTACCCGCCCGGCGCCTCCCGCGTCGCGCGTTGACGTCGCACCGGCCCTGCCGTCGCAGCTGGTGACGAGCGACACCCGCAGCAGCCGGGCCAGATAGAACGGTCGGTCTTGACGGCGGGGTCGACTGGCGGGTACGTTCCTCACAGACAGAACGTTCGTTCTACCTGGTATTCGCCGGGTGTGCGGCTGTCTCTGGAGGAGAGCGCCATGCCTACCAAGATCACCCTCATCATCGGCAATCCCGCCGACCCCGCCGAGTTCGAGAAGGTCTACGCCGACGTGCGCCGGGCCGCGGAGACGTTCCCGAAGCTCCAGCGGGTCGAGTCGGCCAAGGTGTGGCCGAAGGAAGACGGCACGCCCACTCCCGCCTACCGGACGCTCGACCTGTACTTCGCCAGCTACGAGGACGCCTCCGCCGCAGTCGCGACGCCCGCTGCCGGCGCCGTCTTCGGTGGGCTCCAGGGCGCTCAGGTGGAGATCACGGGGCTGTTCTCGGACATCGAGTAGCACCGCCGTCCCGTCCCGGCGGTGGCCGCACCCCGCCGGGCGCCCCTTCGCTCCGGAATCACCGAGAGGATGACCATGACCACCCTTGCCGTTCCCGGCATCTCGACGACGGCCGCTGCCTTGCGGCGGCTCTACTTCGGTCGCTTCGCCTTCGCAATCGTCTGGGCCGCCGTGACGTTCCCACTCGCCAAGCACCTGAACCCCCTCACCGCCGCGCTGCTCGTGCTCTATCCGCTGTTCGACGTGGCCGCCGCCATCGTCGATGTTCGTGCGTCGCGGGCCACCGGATCGCCCACCCTGCTGTACGTGAACGTCGCGATCAGCCTCCTCGCCGCGGTGGGCCTGGGCATCGCCGGCGCGTCCGGCATCCCCGCGGTCCTGCGCGTCTGGGGCGCCTGGGCGGTCGTGGCCGGGCTGGTGCAGCTGATCGTGGGCGTCACCCGCCGCCGGATGGGCGGCCAGTGGCCGATGATCATCAGCGGTGGCATCTCCGTACTCGCCGGTGGATCGTTCATCGCGGCTGCCTCCGCGGACAACCCGGCGCTGACCAACGCGATCGGCTACGCCATCCCCGGCGCTATCTTCTTCCTCATCGCGGCCATCCGCCTCGGCCGCGCCGCGGAGGGGAACTGACGTGCAGAACGCCACGTACGACGTCGTAGTCATCGGCGCGGGGCCGGTGGGGGAGAACGTCGCCGACCGCGTCGTGCGGGGCGGCCTGACCGCCGCAATCGTCGAGCGGGAACTGGTTGGCGGTGAGTGCTCGTACTGGGCCTGCATGCCGACCAAGGCGTTGCTGCGCAGCCAGTCAGCGCTCCGGGCGGCTCGTCAGCTGCCCGGCGCGCGCGAGGCGGTGACCGGCGAGTTGGACGCGGCGGCAGTGCTGCGCCGCCGGGACTCCTTCGTGTCGAACTGGACGGACGACGGGCAGGTGTCCTGGCTGAACTCGGCGGGGATCGCGCTGCATCGCGGCCAGGGGCGGATCAGCTCCGACCGCGTCGTCGAGGTGACCGGCGCGGACGGCGCCACCACCTCGCTCACCGCCCGACACGCGGTCGTCATCGCGACCGGAAGCAGCGCACTGGTGCCGGACATCGCCGGTCTGCGCGAGGCGGCACCGTGGACCAGCCGTGCGGCCGCCGCCGCGAGCGAGGTTCCCGGCCGGCTCGCCATCATCGGCGGTGGCGTGGTGGCCGCGGAGATGGCGACGGCGTACGCCGGTCTCGGATCGACGGTGACGGTGCTCGCTCGGGACGGGGTGCTCACGAAGGCGGAGCCGTTCGTCGGCGAGCGGGTCACGCAGTCCCTGCGGGATGCTGGCGTGTCCGTCCACCTCGGTGTCGAGGCCACCTCGGTGCGCCGCGACGGCGACGGCACGCTGCACATCACGCTCACCGACGGCGGACAGGTCGACGCCGACGAAATCCTCGTCGCGATCGGCCGTACGCCGAACACGCAGGACGTCGGCCTCGACCGGGTCGGCCTGAAGCCCGGTGCCTGGCTCACTGTCGACGACACCCTGCGGGTGGTCGACGGCTCCGGCGCGTTGATCGGCGATGGATGGCTGTACGCGGCCGGGGACGTCAACCGGCGGGTGCTCCTGACCCACCAGGGCAAGTACCAGGCTCGCGCGGCGGGCGACGTGATCGCCGCGCGAGCCAGGGGGGAAGCGGCAGACGACCGCCCGTGGGGTCGGCACGTCGCCACCGCCGACGCGTACGCCGTGCCGCAGGTCGTCTTCACCGACCCGGAGGTCGCCTCGGTCGGGCTGACCGCCGCCGCCGCCGAGGGCGCCGGGCTGCGCATCCGGGTCGTCGACTACGACCTGGGCGCCGTCGCTGGGGCAGCGCTGCACGCCGACGGCTACCAGGGGCATGCCCGGATGGTCGTGGACGAGGACCGGCGGGTCATCGTCGGCTTCACCCTCGTCGGCCCGGACGTGGCGGAACTTCTCCAGGCCGCGACGATCGCCATCGTCGGTGAGGTCCCCCTGGAGCGGCTGTGGCACGCCGTGCCCGCGTACCCGACCGTCAGCGAGGTCTGGCTGCGCCTGCTGGAGGCGTACGGCCGCTGACCTGAGCTGCTCGGCCGTGCGCGCTGTCGCAGCTGCGGCGCGGCTCGGCCGTAGTGGACACACGAAGGAGCTGGGTCATCCCCGCCTGGGGGTGGCCCAGCTCGAGGTCGTGCGGGCGGCGGTCGGGCGAGAAACTAGCGGGCCGACTCTGCCGACTGACGTTCCGAGTTGATTCGCAGGAGTCCTTCGACCCCGCGCAGGAAGGTCTCGGACACCAACGTGGGGTCGGTGAGACATCCGGCGGCCATGGCGCCGTCCCGGAGCATGACGAAGTGACGCGCGGCAGGATCGGCAGTTTCCTCGTGGACCTGTGCCATGAGCATGGTGATGGTGTCCAGGAACCACTGCCGGTGGGCCAGGAGTTCCTGGTGCACGGGATGGTTCGTGTCGGGGTATTCCGCTGCGGCGTTCAGGAACGCGCACCCGCGGAAACCGGGGGACTGGATGTTCTGGGCGATGGAACCGGCGATGGCCAGGAGTGGGTCGACCGGCGATCGGTTGGTGGCCAGAGCCTCGTCGACCATGCCGCGCTCCAGCTGATGCACCTCACGCAGGTAGGCCAGGATCAGGTCGTCCTTGCTGGGGAAGTGCCGGTAGAAGGTGGCCCTGGTCACCTTCGCCTCGGCGATGATCCGGTCGACGCCGACGGAGTGGATGCCCTCCGTGTAGAAGATCCTGGTCGCCGTGCGGAGAAGCCTGAGTCGTGCCTCGGAAGGCCGGGCGTCGGGTTCGTCGCGCGTCATCCTCCCATCCTAGCGACAGAACGTTCGGTCTGGTCTGTTTCCACGGTATGGTGTGCGGCACCCGCTACCGGGTGCCGCACAAAGATTTGATGATCCACTCAATTTTTTCATCTGGCCGACGGTGGCCTCGAAAATGCTGAACTCTGGATGCTGCAACCCACCTGAGCCGGGGACAGCGGACCGATGCGTGCCGCTGGGAGAGATGTTCGGTGGGCCGTCCTCGTCGTCCCTTCTGCACACCGCGAGCAGCGGGCGGTGCGGCATCTCGAAAGGACTCCGAATGAGCGCTACTCCTGACATGTCGGGCCAGGAAGCAGGAATGCCGACAGTTGTACTGGTCCACGGGGCATTCGCCGGCTCGTCCAGTTGGAATGGTGTGATCGCCAACCTCAGGGGTCGGGGTTATCCGGTCATCGCCGTCGCCAACCCGCTGCGGGGTGTACAGAAGGACGCCGCTTACGTTCGGGCTCTTCTGGACAGCTTGTCCGGACCTGTCGTGATGGCCGCCCATTCCTACGGCGGGCTGGTCATGACCGAGGCCGCGGCCGGCGCCTCCAACGTCAAGGCACTGGTGTACGTCGCCAGCGTGAGCCCGGACGTGGGCGAGAGCGTGATCGGTCTGCTCGGCATGTACCCCGGAAGTCAGCTCGCCACCAGCATCAACATGGTGCCGATCCCCTCCGACGACGGCGGCATGACTATGGATCAGTACATCCTGCAGGACAAGTTCCCCGAGGTTTTCGCCGCCGACGTCGACCCGGGCACCGCCGAGATCATGGCGGCGACGCAGCGGCCCGCTTCGGCGAGCGCCCAGGAGGAGGGCGTGACCAAGGCCGCCTGGAAGACGATCCCCTCCTGGACCCTGATCACCACTCAGGACCTGGGCATCCCGCCGGACCTGCAGCGCTTTCTGGCCGACAGGGCGGGGTCCACGGCAGTGGAGGTCGCCGCGTCCCACGCGGTGGCGGTTTCGCAGCCCGGCCCGGTCGCAGACCTCATCGACACCGCCGCCCGCGCCACCGCGCGCTCGATGCAGATGTCCAAGAGTCGTCAGGGTTGACCAGGCTTGCCGACGCGGCGGTCCGGTTCATTCCACCACCGAGAGCGCCGAGCAGAGCGGAGCCCAAGTCGAGCGTCCGAAGCTGCCATGATGCTCCGGTGAGTCAGACAGCGGAATGGGACCGCGTGGTCGAGGGCGTTCGTGTTTGTTTCATGGCCGGCCAGGACGACGAACCGGAGACGGCCGACAACATCGATGCGCACCTGTGCCTCGCTGATGGCACCCGTCGTTACGCCACGTTCATGACGACGGATGAGATCGGCCGTCTCCTGCAACGGTGGGCTGGGACCGGGGAGGTTGGTGGCGGCCGATACTTCTGGTGCTCCGATCTGGTCATCATTCCAAGGCCCGGTGTCGAGGCGATGGTGGCGGCCCTGGCAGAGATGATCCGATCCGGGGACATCGACGTGATGCTCGGCGAGGTGAAGGACAGCGTGGTCTAGATCGTTGACCGGTATTTCTCCTCTTCACTCGTGCCACTACTATCTCCTCCGCTTCCGGTCAATGGTCCCGAATGGAACCCCTGTCCGGAAACCTCCAGGCAGCCCAATGCTGGGATCTTGATTTGCTGGTCTTGTCGTACCGGGTCCCTACGATGCGCCGATGACGCGATTCGTGGAGCAGCCCGACTACGAGGGTGCGGAGTTCATCGACCTGTCAATGGCCAGCGCAACCTTCCGCGAAGTGGATCTCAGCGGCGCCCGGATGCGTGGCGTGCTGCTGTTGGACGCCGACATCGACGGGGCGATCGACGGCCTGCGCGTCAACGGCGTGGAGGTCATGCCATTGATCGAGGCCGAGCTGGATCGCCTGCACCCCGAACGGCTTCGACTGCAGCCAACCACACCCGAGACCATGCGCGATGCGGTGGATGTCATCGAGGAGCTGTGGCAAGCGACGCTGCGACGCGCAAGCGTGCTGCCAGAGGAAGCCGTCCACAGATCAGTGAACGACGAATGGTCTCTCGCCCAAACCCTGCGCCACACGATCTTCGTCGTGGACGCCTGGTATGGCCACGCGGCGGCCCTTCGCCCGAACCCGTTCCATCCGATCGGCGTACCCGCATCGTTCACCACCAACGGCACCGAGTTCGGCATCGACGAGTCGGCCGCGCCCACCCTCGGCGAAATCCTCGCCGTGCGCGCCGAGCGGATCGCCGATCTGCGCGCATATCTGGCGCAGGTCACGCAGGAGGAGCTGGACCGCGTGCGGGGGCCGAACACCGCGATCGGCTGCCCGCCGCCCGCCGAACGTACGGCGGTCAAGTGCCTGCAAGTCATCTTCAGCGACCAGTGGGCGCACGTGCAGTTCGCCGACCGCGACCTGGCCATCCTGGAACAGGAGTATGCCTGATACTCCGGGAGGTCCACTGCTACACCGTCCGCGTACTCGTTTGATAGGCCAAACGCAGAATTCGCCGGTGGTGTTGATGTGGTAGGTGTGACACGTCGCGGTGGTCGCGCAGATCCACGCCGAGGCGGCGGTGTCGCCGCCACTGGCAGCCGTTGTGCAACGACAGCTCTCCGCCCTGCGGGCCGCGATCGCCGAGTTGGTGCCCGACTCGCGTCGCCCGCAGGCCGAGCAGATCGCCGAAGCCTTCGTGGCCCTCAGCACCAGTTACAGCCTGCAACTGGCGATCCGGGGTGACCTGGATTCCGCACCCTTCACCACCGCTCTGATGGCGATCATCAAGGGTTAGGCGGGCGGGACGCGACCGGCCTCAGCCGGGCGGCCGGCGTCCGGGTGTCGGCCTGCGCCCGTCTGTCCGCGTCACACGCAAAGAGAGCAGTCTTTCATTTCGGATACCGGTCATGCCGCCGGTGGTCCCGCCCGCAGGAGGACGAAATCATGCCGTTGGCTCATCTCGCTGCGATCAACCTGGAATGCTCGGATCCGGCCAGACTGGCCCACTTCTGGGCCGCCATGCTCGATGGTGAGGTGGCCGGCCACCCCTTCTGCCTGCGCCGCTAGGGCCTCTCGCGAGGGGCGGTGGAGTCGAGGTGGGTCAGGCCCCCTCGGGCGCGCTCTGGGCTGGTCGTCCGGGACGGGCGTCCGCTGGCGTGTCCCCGAGTGCGGTAAGCATCGTGCGCAGCAGTCCCGCCAGTTGTTCCTGCTCGTCGGGGCGCAGTGCGCCGATCAGTCGGGCCTCGTTGGCGACGTGATCGGCCATGGCCTGGTCGACGACCTCGCGGCCGCGATCGGTCAGGGTGACCAGGACGCTGCGGCGGTTCGTGGGATCGGTTTCGCGGCTGACCAGGGAGCGCGCCTCCAGGCGGTCGATCCGGTTGGTGATGGCCCCCGAGGTGATCATCGAGGTGGCCGCGAGGTCACCCGCCGTCAGCCGGTACGGAGGACCCGAGCGCAGCAGGGTGGCGAGAAGGTCGAACTCCCAGGTCTGCAGCCCCCGGGTGGCGAAGTGCTCGCTGAGCCCGCGCTCCAGCAGCCGCGACGCGCGCTGGATGCGTCCGACCACGCCCATGGGACTGGCGTCCAGGTCCGGCCGTTCGGCCCGCCACTGGTCCAGGATCCGGTCCAGGCTGTCGGCCATCACTCTCCTCAACGTTGAACTGTTTGACGTCAAGATACCAGTCGTGATTTTATCTCAACGTCGAACAGTTCAACGTTGAGAGGTTTCTGTGCTCGAAGCCCATCCCCGCCGGGAGGCCGCCCTCCCACCCGGTCGCCCGACGACGGGCGGCTGGGCGATCACCGGACTCGCCTCGATCGCACCCGTGACCTGGGGCACCACCTATCTCGTCACCACCCAGTGGTTGCCACCTGACCGCCCGCTCCTGTCCGGAGTCCTGCGCGCGCTGCCGGCCGGCCTCATCGCTCTCCTGATCGCCAGGCGGCTGCCGAGCGGCGTCTGGTGGTGGCGCACGGCCGCGCTGGGCACGCTCAACATCGGGGCGTTCTTCGTGCTCCTGTTCGTGGCGGCGTACCGGCTGCCGGGCGGCGTCGCGGCCACGCTCTCGGCGGCGCAACCGCTCATCGTCGCCGGACTGGCCGTGGTCCTGCTCGGAGAGCGCCCGAGCCGGTGGCGACTCGGCTGGGCTGTCGTCGGTGTGGCAGGCATCGGGCTGATGGTCCTGCGCGGGCGGCTGGGCTTCGACCCGCTGGGACTCGCGGCCGGCTTCGCCGGCACCGCGGTGATGGCCGCCGGGACCGTGCTGACCAAGCGGTGGGGGCGACCGCCCGGCGTCGGCGTGCTGGCCTTGACCGGCTGGCAACTCACCGCCGGTGGGCTGCTGATCGCCCCGCTCGCCCTGGCCGTCGAGGGCCTGCCGCCCAGGCTGGACGCGCCCGCCCTGGGCGGGTACGCCTGGCTGTCCCTGGTCGGGACCGGTCTGGCCTACACGCTCTGGTTCACCGGCGTGGCACGCCTGCCCGTCACGGCGATGTCGTTCCTACCGCTGCTGTCGCCAGTCGTCGCCGCGGCCCTGGGCTGGTTGGTCCTCGGGCAGTCCCTCACCGCCACCCAGCTCCTCGGCTTCGGCCTCGCCATGGTCTCCATCTCCGCCGCACAACTGGACTCGAACCAGCACCTACGCGCCCGACTCACCGGAAAGAGCTGACGATCATGCGTATCACCGTTTTCGGAGCGGCCGGCACCACCGGGAGTCGGATCGTCGCGGAGGCCCTGAGTCGTGGCCACGACGTCACGGCCGTCGTACGGGACCCGGCCCGGCTCGCCCAACTGCCCCCGGCCGCGATCCACCGGGTCGGCGATGCCGCCGACGTCGACGCCGTCGTCGAGCTGAGTGCCGGCCAGGACGTCGTGGTCACGGCGACCCGCCCGCCGATCGGCCACGAACACGAACTCGTGGCCGTCGCGACGACGCTGCTCGCCGGGCTGTCCCGCACCGGCGCGCGGCTGCTGGCCGTCGGCGGCGCGGGCAGTCTGACCGTGCCGGGCTCGGGTGGCACGCTCGTGGTCGACGACCCGGCGTACGTGCCACCAGCCTGGCGAGCGATCGCCCTGGCCTGCAACGACCAGCTCGCCGTCTTCCGCGCGAGCACCGACGTGGACTGGACCTACGTCAGCCCCGCCGCGATCCTCGAACCGGGTGCGCGCACCGGCTCCTACCGGCTCGGTGCCGACGAGCTGCTGGTCGACCCGGCCGGCGCCTCCGCCATCTCCACCGAGGATCTCGCCGTGGCGCTGCTGGACGAGGTCGAACGGCCCCGCCACCGTCGTACCAGGTTCACCGTCGCGCGGACCCGGACACCTCCCGTGTCAGCTACCGGAGCTGCGGACCGATAGACGGCGCGAGATCCGCCCGACCGGCTGGGGAACGACGGGACGTTCCCTCGGCCCAGCGGACCGCCGGGCGCATGGCGAGCGCCGCCGCGACGAACATCCCGCCCAGCAAAAGCCAGCCCGGTGCGCCCCAGGTGACGATCAACGTGGTGAGCAGAAGGGGGCCCAGCACGCGTGCGACAGCGGTGCCGGCGCCGAAGAAGCCCTGGTACTGGCCCTGACGCCCGGCGGGCGCCAGCCCAAAGCTGATCTCCCAGGAGCCGGATGCCTGCATCATCTCGCCGGCGACCTGCAGACCCGCGGCCAGGAGCAGGACGGCAGCGGCCTGCCAGGGCGCCGCGCCGAGGCCGGAGAGGGCGAACACGCCGCACGAGGCGAACATCATGAGCCCGGAGTACCGAACGAGGCGGGTGGCGCTACGAAGGTCGGTGACCCGGCGGGCGATCCGGACCTGGAACAGCACGACGCTGAGGGTGTTGAGGACCAGGATCGCCGCGACGATCCACCGGGGCGCCTCGGTGCGCTGCGTGACCCACAGGGGAATGACGAGGCTGAGCAGCGGCATGTAGAGCAGCAGGACGGCGTTGAGCAGCGTGATCACGGCGTACGGGCGGTCGCTGAGCACGGCGAGCGCCCGTGCGTCGCCGCCGGTGCCCGACGTGGCCGGCACGGCCGGTAGCCCGCGCAGCACCAGGGCGGCGACGAGGAAGCTCGCCGCGTCGACGCCGAACACCGTCAGGTAGGCCTGCGGAGTGTCGAGAAAGAGGGCCAGGCCGCCCAGCGCGGCGCCGATGGCCAGACCGGCGTTGGCCCTGGACTGGAGGGTGGCCCGCACCCGGGTGCGGTCGGCCGACTCGACGAGCCCCGCGAGGAGAGCCTGCCGGGCAGCGCTCAAACCGCCCTGACAGCAGGCGTACGCGCAGGTGGCCAGCACGAACAGCGGGAACGACCGGACGAACAGGAACGAGCCGATGGTCGCACCGGTCAGGGCGGCCAGCAGGATCGCGGCGCCCCGGGGGCCGCGCCGGTCGGCGAGGTGCCCGAGGAGGACTCCGGCGGCGGCGCCGACCGCCCAACCGGTGGTCAGGCCCAGGCCGATCTGGGTGGGAGACAGGCCGATGATCCGGGCGAAGAAGAGGGCCGAGCAGACGTAGAAGGCGCCGTCCCCGACGGAGTTGATGAACTGGGCGAGGGCGAGAACCCGGGCCGGGCTTCTGGTCACGAACGCACGTCCGGTCGGCCGTCCCGGGACCGCTTCAGCTCGTAGAAGCCGGCGGTACCGGCGACGAGCAGCACCCCGTCCCACAGCCGCCCAGCCGCCTCGCCACGCGGCACGGGGCTGACGACAGGCCCGAAGAAGACGTGCCCGTCGACGTGGATCGACGGTGTGCCGGGGGCGTCGCCCATCGGAGCCATGCCCTCGTCGTGGCTCGCGCGCAGCGCCTTGTCGTACTCGGTGCTCTCGGCGGCCTCGGCGAGTCGCCCGTCGAGACCGAGTTCGGTGAGCGCGTCGACGTACAGCTGACGTCCGACGGGTGCGGAGTCCAGGTGGATACGGTTCCCCAGCGCGGTGTACAGGTCCCGCAGGACCTCGCGGCCGTACGTCTGCTCGGCGGCGGTCAGCACCCGCACGGGGCCCATGCCCGGTCGGAGCCACTCCGCGTACCAGTCGTCCAGGTCGTCCCGGCCCTCGTTGAGCACCGTCAGGCTCATCACGCGGAACCGGACCCGAACATCACGGACGCGCTCGGTCTCCAGCAGCCAGCGCGAGGCGATCCACGCCCATGGGCATCGCGGGTCGAACCACAGGTCAACGATTGTCATACCGCGACGCTACGAAGCGGTCGGGCCAGAAAGGAGAGCCGATCGGGTACGGGAAAATTGGGCCAATTCAGCCTCGTGGACCGCTGCCGAGCACTCGGGCCAGGGTGTCGAGCGCGGCTGGGTAACCGCCCTCGTTGGGCGTGCCGTAGCCGATGATGAGACCGGGTGGGTGATCGCCGGGAGTGTGCCAGTGGTCGCCCAGACCGCCCAGCGCCAGGCCGTGCGCCGCCGCTCGGTCGAGGACCTCCCGCTCACTGGGGCCGGTGGTGGGCAGGCTGACCATCGCGTGCAGACCGGCGGCTATCCCGTGCAGGGCGACGTGGCGTCCGAGCCGGCTGACGAGGAGGTCGCGTCGACGCCGGTAGCGAAGCCGGCACGCGCGGATGTGCCTGTCGTACGCGTGGCTGGTGATCAGATCGGCGAGGGCGAGCTGGCCGATCGCCTCGGTGTGCAGATCGGTGTGCCGCTTGTCGCGTACCACCGGTTCGACAAGGCGTCCGGGCAGCACCATCCAGGCCAGCCGCAGGGCGGGCCCGAGGGTCTTCGCGGCCGTACCCACGTAGACGACGTGCTCCGGCGCCATCCCCTGGAGCGCGCCGACGGGCTGGCGGTCGTACCGGAACTCGCCGTCGTAGTCGTCCTCGATGATCAGGCCCGCGCGCTCCCTTGCCCAGGTGGTGGCGGCGTGCCGGCGGTGCGGGTGCAGTGTCACTCCGGTGGGGTACTGGTGCGCCGGGGTCACCACTACCGACCGCACCGCCGCGAACGCGGGCGTGCCGAGCAGGTCCGTGCGGGCGCCGCGTTCGTCGACCGGCAGTGCGACGACCTCGGCGCGGGCGTGCCTGACCACGTCGCGGTGGAAGCTGAGGCCGGGGTCCTCCATCGCGAGCACCGCACCGTCGAGTACGCCGGCGAGCAGGGCGAGGGCCTGCACGTACCCGGACGTGATCACGATCTGGTCCGGGTGGGCCAGAACGCCCCGAGCGCGCCCCAGATAGTCCGCCAGCGCGGTACGCAGTTCGATCCGGCCGCGCGGGTCGCCGTAGTCGTAGGCGGTCACCGGGGCGGTGGCCAGAGCCCGTCGGGTGGCCCGCAGCCAGGCGGCAGTCGGGAAGGTGGAAACGTCGGGGCTGCCGGGCCGGAGGTCGTAGCGCAGCGCGGGCACGTCGGCCGCCGGCTGCGCGGCCGGCGCCCGGCTGCCGGCCAGATCGGCGACGATGGTGCCCGAGCCCGTCCGGGCGTTGAGGTAGCCCTCGGCGACCAGTTGGTCGTACGCGGCGCTCACCGTCCCGCGTGCCAGGCCGAGTTCCAGCGCGAGCGTGCGGGTGGACGGCAGTCGGGTCTCCGGCGTCAGCCGCCCGGCCCGGATGGCTTCGCGCAACGCCCGCTCGAGGCCCGCTCGTCGACCGGACGCCGGATCGAACTCCAGGTGCAGGTCAACCCCGAAAGCGGCCCAGTCAATCGACACGGTTTCGAACCCTAACACCGGGCCAATGACTGCTCAGGGACGTGAGCTACGCCCTCGACGCGCGAACGCGCGGGCCGGACAGGCGGCTGGCGGCCTGGCATTCTGTGCGGATGCGACGGGTCACCGTGCTGGGCAGTTCTGGCGCCTTCCCCGAGCCGGGCCGTGCCTGTAGCGGGTTCGCCGTGGACTGGGACGGCTACCGCCTGGTGCTCGACTTGGGCTACGCCACGCTGCCGCGGCTGCTCAGGCACTGGCCGGATGGCGCGGTTGACGCTGTCGTCGTCACCCATGAGCACCCCGATCACTGCGTCGACCTGCACGGGCTGTTCCGGAGGCGGCTCTACGGCGCCCCCGGTGCGCCACGGCTGGCGTTGTACTGCCCGCCGGGTGTGCTCGACCGGCTCGGCGGCCTGGAGCCGGACGTCGACCTGCACGCGGTCTTCGACCTGCATCCGCTGCCCGGCGCCTACCGGGTGGGGCCCTTCGACCTGACCGGGTTGGCCCTTGTGCATCACGTGCCCAACGCGGGCATCCGCATCGAGGCCGACGGGATGGTCGTGGCCTACTCCGGGGACACCGGCCCGACCCCTCTGCTGGCCGAACTCGGCCGCGACGCCGATCTGTTCATCGTCGAGGCCACCGACCGCGGCGGGGAGACCGACGGACCCACCCGCAATCTGATGACCTCGACCGAGGCCGGCCAGTGGGCTCGACGGGCGGGTGCCCGCCGGCTGATGCTCACCCACTTCTGGCCCGGCAACGACCGGGCCGCCGCCGTGGCGGCCGCGCAGCGGGAGTTCGACGGGCCGGTGCTGGCGGCCGGCGAAGACCTCGCCGTCATGCTCGACACACCAGATCGGACGACGGAAAGCGGGAGGCGGGAGGCAGGATGAGTGCTCGCACGGTGGGATTCATCGGGCTCGGCATCATGGGCGTGCCCATGGCGACGAACCTCGTCAACGCGGGCGTCGACGTGGTCGTCTGGGCACGTACGCCCGGGCCCGTCGCGGAACTCGTCGCCGCCGGAGCGCGCGCGGCCGACGACCTCCCGGGGGTGTTCGACGCCGCCGAGACGATCATCCTGATGCTGCGCGACGAGGCGGCCGTCGACGCCGTTCTCGGGCGGGGGACCGACGAGTTCGTCCGCCGTGTACGCGGACACACGGTCGTCCAGATGGGCACCTTCACGACCGCGTACGCGCGGACGCTCGCCGTCCAGGTCAGCGAATCCGGCGGACGGTACGTCGAGGCCCCGGTGTCGGGGTCTCGCGGACCCGCCACGGAGGGCACGCTCGTGGCCATGCTCGCCGGCGACGACGAGGCGATCGGGCATGTCGAGCCGCTCATCGACGCGATGTGCGCGCAGCGGTTCCGGTGTGGCGCGGTGCCGGCGGCACTGTCGATGAAGCTCGCCGTCAACACGTTCCTGATCACCATGGTGACGGGCCTGGCCGAGACGTTCCACTTCGCGGCGCAGACCGGCGCGGACACGGAGGTGCTGCGGGCCGTACTCGAATCCGGGCCGATGGCATCGGTCGTCTCCCGGGGTAAGGCGCGCAAGCTCACCGAGGGCGACCTCGCCCCGCAGGCGGCGATCGCCGACGTCCTCAAGAACGCCCGCCTCATCGAGGACGCCGCGGTCGCCACGGGGACGGCGCATCCCCTCATCCGGGTGAGCCGGGAGCTGTACCAGGAGGCGGTCGACAACGGCCAGGGCGCGATCGACATGATCGGCGTGATCACCGCTCTGGAGGCGCGAACGAGGTCGACCCGTGACAGCGCGTAGTTCGTCGCACCGTCCGGGGCGCGCTGCGGGCTCGCCGCATAGGCTTCGGCGATGGGTGGCCTGCTGAACGGTCCGCGCGACGCCGTGAATCCCCTTCGCCAGCTCACGATCGGCCAACTGCGCCAACGGACGAGCCTGAAGTGGCGGGAGTACCCCGACGACGTACTGCCGCTCTGGGTGGCCGAGATGGACGTGCCGCTGGCCGCGCCGGTCGCCAACGCGATCACCCACGCCGTCGCGCGCGGCGACACCGGTTACACCGCCGGCACGGCGTACCCGCAGGCGCTTGCGGAGTTCGCCCGGCGGCGGTGGGGTTGGGACGGGCTGGCCGTGGAGCGCACCGCGCTGGTGCCCGACGTGATGCACGGCGTCGTCGAGGCCCTGCGGCTGGTCACCGGGCCGGGAGACGCGGTGGTCGTCAACTGCCCGGTCTATCCGCCGTTCTACGAGTTCGTGGCGCACGCCGGCCGCCGGATCGTGGAGGCGCCGCTCGGCGGGGACCTGCGGATCGATCTCGACACGCTGCGGGACGCGTTCCGGCAGGCGCGGTCCGGTGGGCGGCCGGCGGCGTACCTGCTGTGCAGTCCGCACAACCCGACGGGTGTCCTGCACACCGCTGACGAGTTGGCCGCCGTCGCCCACCTGGCCGAGCGGCACGGGGTGCGGGTGATCGCCGACGAGATCCACGCTCCGGTGGTGCTCGGGGGAGCGCGCTTCGTGCCGTACCTCTCGGTGCCGGGCGCCGAGAACGGCCTGTCGCTGATGTCCGCCTCCAAGGGGTGGAACCTGGCCGGCCTGCGCGGCGGGCTGCTGATCGCCGGCCCGGCCGCGGCGGGCGACCTCGCCCGCGTTCCGTTCGAGGTCAGCGTCAGCACCAGCCACCTCGGCGTGATCGCCCACACCGCCGCCTTGCGTGACGGCGGCGAGTGGCTCGACGCCCTGCTGAGGGGCCTGGACGACAACCGTCGGCTCCTCGCCGCGCTGCTTGCCGAGCATCTGCCGGCCATCCGGTACGAGCCCGGTCAGGCCACCTATCTCGCCTGGCTCGACTGCCGCGCCCTGGGCCTGGGTGACGACCCCTCGGCCGTGTTCCTCGACCGAGGCCGGGTCGCGCTCAACTCCGGTACGACCTTCGGCACCGGGGGCGGCGGTCACGTCCGGCTGAATCTGGCCACCGCGCCGGAGCTGATCACCGAGGCGGTACGCCGTATGGCCCTCGCCGTCGCGTGACAGGCCCCGCGCGACGTGGTCGACCAGACGGTGCCGGTGCTACCGGCGGTTGCGGGACTCGGCCTCGGCGTCGAGCAGGTCGTTCAGTGTCAGCGCGGAGTTGATCAGCGACAGGTGGCTGAACGCCTGGGGATAGTTGCCGATCTGCTCCCCGGTCGCGGCGATCTCCTCGGCGTAGAGACCCAGGTGGTTGCTGAAGGTGAACATCTTCTCGAACGTGAGTCGGGCGTCGTCGAGGCGGCCGGAGCGGGCCAGCGCCTCGACGTACCAGAAGGTGCACATGTTGAACGTGCCCTCATGGCCGGGGAGACCGTCGGGGGAGTGGACCGGGTCGTACCTGTGGACCAGGCTGTCGGAGACCAGTTCGCGTTCGATCGCGTGCAGGGTGGACTGCCACAGCGGGTCGCTCGGCGTGACGAAACCGACCGACGGCATGGCGAGCAGCGCCGCGTCCAGCACGCTCTCGTCGTACGCCTGCACGAAGGTGCCGCGTTCGCGGTTGTATCCGCGGGCCATGACCTGGTCGTAGATCCGGTTGCGCTGCTCGGTCCAGCAGGTCATGTCCCCGGGCCGGCCGGTCCGCGTGGCCAGCCGGATGGCCCGGTCCAGCGCCACCCACGACATCACCCGCCCGAAGGTGTAGTTGCGGGGGTGGTGGCGGCTCTCCCAGATGCCGGCGTCGCGCTTGTCCCAGTTGTGGCAGAGCCAGTCGACGAGCCGGACGGTGCTCTTCCACACCTGGTGCGAGACGCGGATGCCCTGTTCGTCGGCGAGGTGCATGGCGTAGAGCGCCTCGCCGTGGATGTCGAGCTGCAGCTGGTCGGCGGCGCCGTTGCCGATCCGCACCGGCCGCGAGCCGCAGTAGCCCTCCAGGTGATCGAGAACC
Source organism: Micromonospora sp. NPDC049114 (assembly GCF_040648635.1). NCBI lineage: Bacteria > Bacillati > Actinomycetota > Actinomycetes > Micromonosporales > Micromonosporaceae > Micromonospora > Micromonospora sp. NPDC049114. The sequence goes on from NZ_JBEZEA010000005.1 coordinate 206,663, forward strand.
TCCTCGTGCAGGTCGGAGGAGCCGTCCACCCGGTACATGATCTTCAGGGGGTCCTGGTGGTCGCCGGCTTCCCGGATCCGTTCGTCCAGCCAGTTCATGTACCGGCTGACCTCCTCGGTGAAGCCGAGCCCGAGCAGCGCGTGCACCGAGAACGACGTGTCGCGTACCCAGGTGTAGCGGTAGTCCCAGTTGCGGGTTCCGCCGACCAGTTCGGGCAGCGCCGCAGTGGGCGCGGCGATCATCGCGCCGGTCGGGGCGTACGTCATGAGTTTCAGCGTGATCGCGGAGCGCTCGACCATCTCCCGCCATCGGCCGGTGTAACGGGAACGTTCGACCCAGCGCCGCCAGTAGTCCCGGGTCCACTCGAACATGCCCTGGATCTCTTCCGCCGGGATGACGCGCGGCTCGGTACCGGCGGTCTCCAGGACCACCCCGCCGGTGTCGCCTTCGTTCAGGGTGCCGAACCCGACGAAGTCGTCGCCCTCGAGGTGGATCTCGCCGCGTTCCGAGATCAACCGGCCCGTGGGGTCCACCGGGTTGAACGTCAGCGACGCCGACCGGCTGCGAAAGACGTAGCCGTTGCGGTGACGCTCCAGCTGATGCGCTTCCCGGGCGTAGTCGAACCGCGGCCGGCACTCCACCCGGAAGCGCATGCTGCCGCGGACCATGGTGACGATGCGGACCAGGCGGTGCGCGTCGGTGGCCCGCTCGCCGGTCACCGGCATGAAGTCCATCACCTCGGCCACGCCGTCCGCGCTGATGAACCGGGTGATCAGGATAGGCGTGCCGGGGAGGTAGAGCTGTTTGGTGACGTACCGGACGTCGTGCGGCGCGATGCGGAAGTAGCCGCCCTTGTCCTTGTCCAGCAGGGCGGCGAAGATGCTCGGCGAGTCGAAGCGCGGCGCGCAGAACCAGTCGACAGTGCCGTCACACGTCACCAGCGCGGCGGTCTGCAGGTCGCCGATGAGTCCGTGATCCTCGATCGCCGGATAGCTGTCCACGTCTCTCCCCGGTTCGGCTGCGTCCTGCGCTTCGAACCTAGGGGCAGAACCGGTCGGCTCAGGTGAGATTCACGTTCAGCCACCCTGTCGAATGCCGCGCGGGGAACGCTCGTTCTCAGCCGTCGCGCAGCAGCGGCAGCAGTTCCTCGCCCTGCCGCCTGATCTCCGATAGGTAGGGCGTGTCGGAGAGCACGAAGTGGGTGACGCCCAGCGCCTGGTACCGACGCAGCGACCTCGCCACGTCCTCGGCGGAGCCGACCAGCCAGGTGGTGCCCGCTCCGCCGCCGCCGTACCTGCCGGGAGCGGTGTAGAGGTTCTCGTCGAGCACGTCACCGCGGGCGGCGAGGTCGAGCAGCCGCTGCTGACCGACGGCGGTCTGCCTGTTGAAGTCCCGCGCGGCGAAGCCGTCGCCCGCTGCCATCCGCGCCACCTTGGCTTCGGCGTCGGCCCAGGCCTGTTCGGTCGTGTCCCGCACCACTGTGGTGATCCGCAGCCCGAACTCCAGCGGGGCGTGCTCGCGTCCCAGCTTCTCGCCGAGCAGTCGGAGGCGTTCGATCCGCTCGGCCACGCCGTCGAGCGGCTCGCCCCAGAAGAGTTGGACGTCGGCCTCGGTGGCGGCGACCTCCTCGGCGGCGGGGGAGGCGCCGCCGAAGTAGAGCCGGGGGTGCCGGCGATCGCCGCGCACGACCGGCCGCAGCGCCAGGGTGGAGTTGGTGACGCGGAAGTGCTCACCCTGATAGGTGACGTTCTCCTCGGTCCAGAGCCGGCGGACGAGCTGGATGAACTCCCGCGTGCGGGCGTAGCGGTGGGTCTGGTCGCCCTCGCCGTCGCCGTACGCCGCCAGGTTGTCCTTGCCGGAGACGATGTTGATCAGAACGCGGCCCCCGGTGAGGTGGTCGAGCGTCGCGGCGGCGGAGGCGAAGTTGGCGGGCCGCCAGTAGCCGGGCCGGATGGCGATCAACGGCTGGAACGTCGTCGTCCGGGCGGCCAGCGCGGTGGCGACGGTGAACGTGTCGGGTCGTCCCCAGCCGGTCCCGACGAGCGCGCCGTCCCACCCGTGGTCCTCGAGGGTGCGGGCGTGGCTGGTGAGGGTCTGCAGACTGTTGTGGTGCTCGACGACGTCGTCGCCCCGATGACCGGGCTCGACCTGATTCGGGATGTACCAGAGGAATCGAGGGCTCATCTGCGACGGCCTTTCCGAAGTCGTGGAGTCGGGCGTGGCCGGCGGGGCGGCGACGTGCCGCCCCGCCGGTGGGCAGGGTCAGGCGAACAGTCGGGCCGCGTTGCGGACGGTGTACGCGGCGACGTCCCGACCGAGCCGGACGCCGGCCTGGTCGGCCGTACGGGTGTGGATGCCCGACCACACGCGGGCGTCGACGTTCTCCTGGGTGGGCCGCCGCCAGTCGGTGTAGGTGCGGGTGACGCCCGGTTGGGTGGGGCTGGAGATGGTGTACGCCTCCCGCGCTCGTGCCCCGGTCAGGGCGGTGAGCACCCCTTCGGCGGCGCCGGCGTAGGTGTTGTGCCCGCTCGGGTAGTCCGGGTGCGCGGGGGTGTCGTGCAGCGGCGTCCAAGCGGGGTCACCGTCGGCCCGGATCGCGGTGACCGGCCGCCAGCGCAGGTAGGCGTACTTGGTGTCGGAGGTCGCGATCTGGGTGTCGACGAGGGCGACGTGGAAGACGGCCACCAGGCTCGCCCGCCCGGCTGTCGATGCGTTGGACTGGGCGAGCGCGGCGCGCAGGATGCCGGTGTAGAGGGTCAGCGAGGAGCCGAGCCAGAACGTCGCCGTGTCGGTCTGCTGCGCTGTGCGTACCGTGCTGCCGGCCGCGCCGTACGCCCGGACCTCGCCGAGGTCGGCGCGGTAGCGCGCCGATCCCACCTCCGGCGGCGGCGCGAGCCGGTACCGGTCCGCGCGGTCGAGCAGGAACGGCGTGGCGAACCGGGTACCGGCCTGCTGGGCGGCGGTGAAGCTCGGTGGGGTGGGCTGCCAGACTCCTGGCCCGGCCGCGGGAGCGGCGTACGGCGGGTTGACGGAGGCGGGATCGAGCCCGTCGCCGGTACGGTCGGCGACCAACGAGCGGGCTTCCCGCTGGCCGGCGGCGCGGCCGCGGTCCTTGGCGCGGCCGTCGGGGATCCGGTCGAGCGTGGCGCGCAACGCCGCGTCGAGCGCGGGCACGCCGTCCGGGATCAGGGCGCTCAGAGCGGTGTGCACGGCGGACGCGAGCGCGGCGTCCTGGTAGGCAGGCGAGGTGGGCCCGGTCCGGACCGCGCGGGCCGCGGCGAGCCAACTGATCGCCCAGGCGCGGTTGTTGGTCACCTGCGGTCGGGTGCCGGTCGCGACGGCTGTCGCGGTGACGTCGTACCACTGCAGGGCGGTGTCGATTCTGGCGGTGGCGGCGGTCGCCGGCGCGGCGAGGGAGATGCCGGCGGTCAGCGCGGCGGCGGCGATCCCGGCCGCGCCGGGGCGCCAGCCACGACGGGTGAGCAAGGCCATGGTGAGGGTTCTCCGTTCGGGGGTGCGGGGCGGGGTCGGAAGGGGCGGTCGCCTGGTCGGCATCTGTCCGCCGATCACCGGGTCACGGCGGCCGGTGGCGTCGACGGCCCGCCGCGACGGCGGTGGGCCGGGTCGGTCAGCGCGGGCGGCTGGTAGCCGGCGTCGGCCGGGTTGAGCGTGGTGCCGGGTGCGACGATGTCGTCGATGCGGTCCAGCACGTCCGCGGACAGCGTCACCTTGGTGGCGCTGAGCTGGGATTCCAGGTGCGCCAGGGTGCGCGGCCCGATGATCGCCGAGGTGACCGCCGGGTGCTCCAGGACGAACGCGATCGCCAGGTGGATCAGCGACAGTCCGGCCTCGTCGGCGAGGGCGGACAGCTTGTCGACGGCGGCCAGCTTGGCGGCGTTGGCCGGCAGTCGCGGATCGAAGCGGGCCGGGAGCCGGTCGGCCCGGCGGGAGATCGGGGCGTCGAGCCCGGCGTGGTAGCGACCGGAGAGCCAGCCACCGGCCAGCGGGCTCCACGGGATCACCGCCAGGCCGTAACGCTGGGCCACGGGCAGGACCTCGCGTTCCACGCCGCGAGCCAGGATGGAGTACGGGGGCTGTTCGCTGACCACCCGCTCCCGGCCGCGCCGCTGCGCGATCCACTGGCCCTCCACGATGGCCGAGGGCTCGAACGTCGAGGTGCCGAGGTAGCGGACCTTGCCCTGGCGCACGAGATCGGTGAGGGCGCCCAGGGTCTCGTCGAAGTCCGTGCCCGGCTCCGGCCGGTGCGCCTGGTACAGGTCGATCCAGTCGGTGCGGAGCCGGCGCAGGCTGTTGTCCACGGCGCGGATGATCCAGCGGCGGGAGTTGCCCCGGTGCCGCGGGTTGTCGCCGACCTGGCCGTGGAACTTGGTGGCGAGGAAGACGTCGTCGCGCCGTCCACCGGCGAGCGCCTTGCCCACGATCTCCTCCGACTCGCCGTCGGAGTAGACGTCCGCGGTGTCGATCGAGGTGATGCCCTCGTCGAGCGCCCGGTGGATGATCCGGATGCTGTCCTCGTGGTCCGGGTTGCCCCGTCGACCGAAGTTCATCGCGCCCAGCGTGAGCGCGCTGACCCGTACGCCGGTGTGCCCGAAGGGCCGGTGGTCCACCATCGATTGTCCTTCCCAGGAATTCAGCGGGCGGTGGCGGCGAGTTGCCGCGCGGACTGGTTGGCCGGGCGGGGCAGGCCGTAGTGGTCCCGCAGGGTCGTGCCGGTGTACTCGGTCCGGAACAGCCCTCGGCGTTGCAGAAGAGGCACGACGTGATCGACGAAGGCCTCCAGCCCGGCCGGCAGCACCGGCGGCATGATGTTGAAGCCGTCCGCCGCGCCGGCGCGGTACCACTGCTCGATGGCGTCGGCGACCTGCTCGGGAGTGCCGGCGAAGGTGCGGTGACCGCGCCCGCCGCCGAGCCGGCCGATCAACTGGCGTACGGTCAGCCGTTCCCGCCGGGCCAGCGTGACGATGAGCGTGTACCGGCTCTTGGCGCCCTCGATCTCGTCCTCGCTGGGCAAGTCGGCGGGGAGCTCCTTGTCCAGGTCGAGGTCCTCCGGCGCGACCCGCAGGGTGGTGGCCAGCTGCTGCCGGGCGTACTCGGGTTTGATCAGCCGGTCCAGCTCGTCCTCCAGCGCGCGGGCCTGCGCCTCGGTGGCCCCGATCGCCGGCACGATGCCGGGCAGGATCTTGACGGTCTGCGGGTCACGGCCCGCCTGGGCGGCGCGCTGCTTGAGGTCGCGGTAGAAGGTCTGCGCCTCGGCGAGGGTCTGCTGGGCGGTGAAGACGGCCTCGGCGTACCGGGCAGCCAACTCCTTGCCGTCCTCGGACGACCCGGCCTGCACCAGCAGCGGGTAGCCCTGCGGGGAGCGGGGGACGTTGAGCGCGCCGGCCACCCGGAAGTGCCGCCCCACATGGTCCGGCGGATAGAGCAGGTCGTCGTCGCCCCACCGCCCGGCCTCCTTGTCACCGAGCGGGGCGCGGTCGTCCCAGCTGTCCCAGAGCTTGCGCGACACCTCGATGAACTCGGCGGCCCGCTCGTACCGTTCGCGGTGGGCGGGCAGCCGGTCCAGGTTGAAGTTGCGGGCCGCCTGCTCCCCGGCCGTCGTGACGATGTTCCAGCCGGCCCGGCCGCCGCTGATGTGGTCCAGTGACGCGAACCGGCGGGCCAGGTTGAACGGCTCGTTGTACGTCGTCGAGGCGGTCGCGATCAGCCCGATGTGGCTTGTCGCGCCGGCCAGGGCGGTGAGCAGCACCGTCGGTTCGAGGGTGCCGCCCGGCCGCCGGCCGATGCTGTTCCACAGCACCGGGCTGTCGGCGAGGAAGAGCGAGTCGAGTTTGCCGCGCTCGGCGATCCGGGCCAGACGCGTGAAGTGCGCGACGTCGGTCTGCGCGAACGGGTCGCTCTGCGGCAGCCGCCAGGCGGCCTCGTGGTGGCCGACACCCATCAGGAACGCGTTGAGGTGCAGCATGGTCATCCTTCCGTCGGATCGACGCCGAGCGCCCGCAACAGGGACTCCCGGTAGGCGAGGAACTGCGGCTGCCGGTGCGAGCGCGGCGTCGGGAGGTCGATGGCGAGGTCGATCGCGATGCGGCCCGCGTCGAGCAGCAGCACCCGGTCGGCGAGCGTGACGGCCTCGTCGACGTCGTGCGTGACGAGCAGCACCGCCGGCCGGTGCCGGGTGCACAGCTCCCGCAGCAGGCCGTGCATGCGCAGCCGGGTCAGCGCGTCAAGCGCGCCGAACGGTTCGTCGGCCAGCAGCAGCTCCGGCTCGGACACCAGGGCCCGGGCCAGCGCCACCCGCTGCTGCTCGCCGCCGGAGAGCTCGTTGGGCCAGGCCCGCTCGCGGCCGGCGAGGCCGACCTCGGCGAGGGCCGCGCGGCCGCGTCCGGGTGCGTCCGGCCCGCGCAGGCCGAGGACGACGTTGTCCAGGACGCGCTGCCACGGCAGCAGCCGGGCGTCCTGGAAGACGACCGAGGAGTTCTCCGGTACGTCGACGACGCCGGCTCCCCTCTGGTCGCCGTCGAGGCCGGCGAGCGCCCGCAGCAGGGTGCTCTTGCCCGAGCCGCTGCGCCCCAGCAGCGCCACGAACTCCCCGGCGCCGATCTGGACGTCGAGGTCGTCCAGCACGGTCCGGTCGCCGAAGCCACGCGAGAGCCCCCGGACCCGTACGGGTCGGGTCCCGGTCAGCCCGCCAGCGTGCGTCGCCATGACAGCGTCCTCCTCTGCACGAGTCGGACGAGGCCGTCGGACAGGAGCCCGAGCAGCCCGTACAGGACGAGCCCGACGATGATCACGTCGGTCTGGCCGTACTGGCGAGCCAGGTCCATCATGTAGCCGATGCCGCTCGTCGAGTTGATCTGCTCGACGACCACGAGGGCCAGCCAGGCGCCCACGACCGCGAATCGCATGCCGAGCAGGAAGCCGGGGAGAGCGCCGGGCAGCACGATGCGGCGCAGGAAGACGGCCCGCGACAGCCGCAGCGAGTCGCCCAGTTCGACGTACCGGCTGTCGATGCTGCGCAGCCCGTTGTGCGTGTGGATGTAGACGGGCACCAGCACGCCCAGCGTGATGGTCGTGACCTTCATCTGCTCACCGATGCCGAGCCAGAGGATGAGCAGCGGGATCAGCGCGAGGGCCGGAATGGCCCGCTTGATCTGGATCGGCCCGTCGAGGATCGCCTCACCCCACCGGCTCAGGCCCGCGACGAGGGCCAGCAGCGTGCCGATCACGGTGCCGAAGGCCAGGCCCAGGCCGGCCCGCTGGGCCGAGACGGCGAGGTTGTCCTGAAGGCGGCCGTCCGCGATGAGGTCGCCGGCCGTCGTCAGCACGGTCCAGGGGGCCGAGACGGTACGAGGGTCGAGCCAACCGGTCGCCGAGCCCGCCGCCCACGCCGCCAGCAGCAGCAGCGGGCCGAGGGCCGGCCCGAACGGGATGGGCCGACCCGGCGCGAGCCGGCGCCTCGGCCTGCCCGCGGGCGCGGGCGCGGTGGCGCGGGGGCGGGTGAGGAGCGAGGCGGTCATCGGGCGCCCTCCGCGGCGAGCGCGTCCGCGGCGACGGACTCGTAGCGCCTGTCGTACAGGTCCTCGGCCCGCAGCGGCTTGTTGCCGGTCTCCTTCGCCAGCAGGTCGATGGTCTCCTGGTGCCGGGCGATCGCCTCGGTCCAGTTCGTCGGAATGTCGGCCACGCCGCCGTTCTCCACCAACCACCTGCCGTCTTCGGCGGTGAGGCCCTGGTCCTTGACGTAGTACCGCTCGATCCACTCGTCCGGGTTGGCCTCCCGCCACCGCCAGGCCCGCGCCCACGCCTTTACGTACTCCCGGATCGCGGCCGCCTTGGCCGGGTCGCCGAGCACGCTGACCGGCGCGTACAGGTGGCCGGGGTCGTCGCGCAGGCCGTGCGGGATCGTGGTGGCGCCGTCGCGGGCGTACTTCGACGCGTAGCGCCGGATCTGCACACCTCCGAGTGGTGCGATCTCGACCTGGCGGCTGGCGAGCGCCGTCGCGTACACGTCACCGGTGCTCGGCAGCTCGACGAGCTTGACGTCCCGCTTGCTCAGCCCGGCCTGGTGCAGGACCCGCAGCACCAGCGCGCCCTGCGCCTGCCCCGGGCTGTACGCGATCTTCCTGCCGCGGATGCCGGCGAGCGTGGTGACGGGGACCCCGGGGGCGACGCCGAGCTGGTAGATGGCGTGGTTCAGCGGATCCTTGCGGAACTTGGACGCGACGATCTTCGTGGGGATGCCGGTCCAGTGGGAGTGGATCGGAGGGATGTCGGCGACGGCCCCGACGTCCAGGGCCTTCGCCCGGAACGCCTCCAGGGTTTGCGGGCCGCCGCTGATGTTGGCGAACTCCACCCGGAACGTGAACTTCTCCACCTCGCCGGAGAATTCGAGTGCCTTCTGGTGCTCCTTGTCGCCCACGACGAGCTTCGTGCCCTTGGGCACGGACTCCGGCAGCGGCACGCCGGCGGCCAGCGCGGCAGTCGGCGTCTCGTCGCCGGCGCAGGCGGTCAGGCCCAGCGCGACCGCGCCGAGGGTGGCCGACAGGAACACACGGCGATCGACATGACGTGACGACTTCACTTAGGACTCCTTCGTGGACGGTTGCAGGGCGGCGTACCGCCCCATGTGGTAGATCAGCGGAGCGCCGTCGCCGTGGCGACTGGTCACCGGCTCGGCCAGCACGATCGCGTGGTCGCCGGCGAGCACCCGTTCGGTCACCCGACACAGCAGCCAGGCGACCGGCTCGTCCAGCAGTGGTACGCCGTACGGGCCGGGCCGCCAGCCGGGGTGCGCGGCGAAGCGGTCGATGCCGCTGGTGGCGAACGTCCGTGCGACCTCCCGCTGGTCGGTGCCGAGCAGGTGCACCGCGACGTGTTCGGCGCCCGCGACGGTCGGCCAACTCGACGACGACCGGGCCAGGCAGAACGACACAAGTGGCGGGCGCAGGGACACCGACGTGAAGGAGGTGGCGGTGAACCCGACCGGCGGATCCCCGGCGGCGGTGATCACCGTGACGGATGCGGCCTGCCGGCGCAGCAGGGCACGGAAGGTGTCCGGATCGATGGGGGCGACCGGTTCGGCGATGACGGTCATGACAGTCCTCCTGGGCGAGAACGACCAGGGCGCGCGCCGTCCCGGGGCAGGCGGGGACACGGCGCGGCGTCGAGCGGCCGTTGATGGGGTCGCGGACACGCTGCGGCTCGTCGTCGAGTCGACGGCGTGGCGACAGGGAGAAGTCAGGAACGCGTGGTCAGCGGCAGCAGCCGCGCGCGGTGGTCCAGCCACGGCAACATCCCCGGGACACCGCGACCGCGGTGCCGTCGAGGGGATTCAGCTGGCTGATCACGGCTTCCACGCTAACCAACTATTCCTACTGGGTAAATAGGGTTTCAGACCCTGGGACGATCGCGGGGGATCCGAGGCTGCCGATGACATGCGGCCCGGGCCGCGCCTGCGGTCAGCCGGCCGTCCAGGTGACGGTGCGCAGCCGGGCGCCGAGCAGCCGCCGCGCCCGGGCGGCCTGCCGCGCTGTCGCGTTGACCAGCACGGCCTGCTCCGCGCCGCCGAGAAGGGGCAGATCCGACAGGGAGTCGCTGTAGGCGACCCGCCAGGGCGGCGTGACCCCTGCGGCGGCGAGCCGGGCCACCTTGGTCGCCCCGTGGTTGTGCACGATCAGCTTCGGGCCGCGGATGTGTGAGGCCACGAGCTCGACCTCGGCGAGGCCGATCGCGTCGAGCAGGGCACGCGCCAGGGTGTGCTCGCAGGCGGTGACCACGATGACCCGGTCACCGGCGGCGAGGTGGGCACGGATCATCCGGACACCGGGCGCGATGACGCGCCCCGGCTCCGTACCGAGATCCGCGCCGAAACGCCCGAGCTGCGCCTGCAGGCGGTCGGCGTCTCGGCCCGCCAGGCCGATCCGGCTCATCCAGCGCGCCGCGCGTGGGCGCAAGGAGGGGACGGCGACGACGGGCGCGAGGAGGAGGAGCAGGACGACGGCGAGCGGCAGTCGAGCGCCCGCGAAGCCGACCCGCCGCATGAAGAGCCCGAAGGCGTCCCCGCGCAGCAGCACGCCGTCGAGATCGAAGATGACGGTGTCGTCGGAGGGCGCCATCATCGGTCCGCCGTCGCCCACTACTCGGGGGCTTGGTCGTGGTGCGGGCCGAGCTGGCTGATCTCGTACCCGTCGGGGTAGCTCCTGGCGCTGATCCCCTCGGCGAACAGCGGGGTCGTCCGTGGCGATCCGCACCACAGTTGCAGCCGTGAGCGCGTCTTCAGCGCCGCGTGCAGGCCGGCCCGGACCGGCCACGGCGGCGTGTCGACCCGCGTCGCGCGTCGTAGCGGCGCGTCGTACATGGCGGTGACCAGCGCGTTTCCCAGCGGCGCGAGCAGCCGGGGCAGCCGGGTGAGCATCAGCATGCGGGTGGCCCGCTCGATGGCCGCAGCCTCGTCGTTGGGTTGCAGGTGCGCCGCGTCGTGCGCGTCGAACCAGGTCTCGAACTCGGCGTACGACCCGGGGATGTCCGTGATGCCCATCCGCCGGCCCAGCTCCCGGTAGAACAGGTACGTCGCCTGCCGCTCGTGGCAGCAGGGCTGGCGCCAGCCGTACTCCTGCAACCACCGGGTGGGGATCACGACCAGGCAGCCGAGGACGTAGCGGAAGTCGTCGTTGCCGATGTCGTACGGGCGGTGGATCTGGTTGACGCGCCGCAGCGCGTCGCGGCCGCGGGGCTCGTCGAAGCCGTTGAGGACCATCTCGTACATGAGCAGGCCGGTGTCGTCGATGCGCTTCTGGGTGCGGTTGGTCAGTTCGCCGGTGGCGGTGTGCACGGCGGCGATGGCGGGGATGGAGAAGGACCTGTTGAAGGCGAGGTTGAGCCCGAGCTTCATGTCCCAGGGGAACTCGCGGCGCAGCATGCTCTGGTAGATGTCCAGGTAGTCGCGCTGCGGGTCCAGCATGCGGATCCGTGTGAGGTTGTCGTGGCGGCCCCTCATCGGCGGGCGCCTTGAGACATCGGCACGGAACGTGAGTGTACGCTCGCTCCAGTTCGGAGCAGTCGTTGAGCGCGGATCCGATCCGCTCACCGAGGACGGGGCAGGCATGGCGCACGGTGCCCGCGACGAGGTGCTCGGCCGCCTGGCCGAGGCAGTCGGGTCGGTCGCCGTCGCACACCCGACGCGCGTGGCCATCGACGGGCCGCCCGCGGCCGGCAAGACCACCCTCGCCGACGAGCTGGCCGTCGTCCTGCGCGCACAGGGCCGTGCCGTCATCCGCGCGACGATCGACGATTTCCTCTTCCCCCGGGCACAGCGCTATCCGCGCGGCGAGTACTCGGCCGAGGGCTGCTACCACGACACCCACGACCACAGGTCGCTGATCCGGGTTCTGCTGGATCCGCTCGGCCCGGACGGGGACCGACGCTTCCGACACGCGGTCTACGACCCCACCACGGACACCGTGCTGTCCCCGCCGGTCACTACCGCTCCGACCGACGCGGTGCTGCTCTTCGACGGCGTCTTTCTCATGCGCCCGGAGTTGATCGATCGGTGGGACCTGCGCGTCTTCGTGTCGATCGCGCTCGAGGCGACAGTGGAGCGTGCCGTGACCCGCGAGCGTCGACGGTCGTCCCGGGCCGACGTCGAACGGCGCTGGCGTGAGCGCTACATCCCCTCCCAGCAGTTCTACAACGCCACGGTCCGCCCGACCGAACACGTCGACATCATCGTGCGCAACGACGACCCCCGGCGGCCGGTCTGGGAGACGGGTCCGGACCGGCGCGCGGGGAACTCGGCTGCTCGGGGTGCGCCGGGCGCGGCTGGCCCGGCGACCTGAGCCGTTTCAGAAGCACGCCCGTCCGGCGTCGCCGGACGGGCGCGGTCGTCCCTCAGTACGGGTAGCCCGGGACGTTGAGCCGCACGCTGTAGAGGCCGGAGTCGCCCCACGGACCCGAGGTGATGTAGAGGGTCTGCCGGTCGGGCCCACCGAAGGCCACGTTTGTCGTACCGGAGAAGCCGGGGCGGATCGTGCCGAGCTGGGCACCCGTGGGGGAGTAGACGTGGACCAGGGAGTCCCCGCCCGAGGCCCAGTACACGTTGCCGGCGCAGTCGATCGTGACGCCGTCCGGACCGCCGATGTAGTTCACGAACACGCTGCGCGCGCCGGTGGTGCCGTCGGGCTGGACGGTGTACTTGTAGATCTTGTTCTCGGAGTAGGCGCCCACGTACAGCGTGGATCCGTCCGGTGCGAGCGCGATGCCGTTGGGCTGGCGCAACTGGTCGTCCACCAGCGACACCTGGCCGCCCGAGACGCGGAAGACGCTGGTGCGGCCGTACATCTGGTCCGGGCGGTTGCCACGCTGGAAGTTGGGGTCGGTGAAGTAGGTGACGCCGTCGGACCGGACCGCGACGTCGTTGGGCGAGTTGAACGCCCGGCCCTGGTAGTTCGCCGCGACGATGCTGCGGCTCCGGTCGCTCAACCGGTACGCGGACACGCTGCGCTGGTCGTGGGTGGCCGCGATGATCTGCTGGCCGTCGGCGCTGAGCGCCAGTCCGTTGCTGCCGGAGTTGGCGATGAACGTGTCGAAGGTCGACGGCGGCGTGAACCGGCGGATCGTGGACGGCTGGACGTTGTACGGCCCGGTGCCGGGGGCCATGTCGGAGAAGAGGAGGTAGCCGCCGTCGGCGACCCAGACGGGCCCTTCGAGGAAGTTGAAGCCACTCCTGATCTTCGTCGCCGTCAGGGAGTTGGACGGCAGCGGCGAGCCGTAGCTGGCCCCCGTCGGGCACGCGCCGGGCGGTGTGCCGGGCGGGCCGGCGAGCGCGGCGGCGGCCGTGGTGTGAGCGCTCACAGGAACGGCGGCGGCGGGCAGCGGCGCGGCGCTTGCCGCGAGGCAGAGACCGGCCAGTACGGCGATGGTGGGACGCCGGATCATCGGATGCTCCAATCGGCGTCGGCGGGGTCGCGGTGACCGGCCGCCGACGGTGTCGAGGTCGCGGGCGGACCGGCAGCCCGCCGGCCCGCCGATGGGCAGCTATTCCAGGTGGAAGGTGGCCGAGGCGCGCTCGGCGCTCGTACCGACCGCTTCCAGGTAGAGCAGGCCGTCGCGGTGGCGGACGTAGCGGCCCGGGTAGTTCTGTGACTCCAACGAGAGCCCGGCACTGTCGGCGAGGCCCGCTCGGCGTTGGAAGCTCGCGTCGTTGGCGAAGACCGACGAGCCGTCGTTGCGCGCGATGGACAGGGCGAAGCCGTAGTGACGCAGGTAGTAGCCCGGGAAGTTGGTCGACTCCAGCGACACCGATCCGCCGCCGGCGAGGCCGTTGACGATGCGGAACTGGCTGTCGGCGAGGTTCGTGACGTTCGGCTCGACCCGGGCCCGGTAGTCGTAGTGCCGGATGTAGCTGGTGGTCAGATCGTGCGACCGCAGCCGGACCGGGGTGGCCCCGTCGGGCACCGGGATGCCGAAGTTCGGGGTGCCGTCGGCGTTCCAATACACCTTCTGCACCCTGGTCCGTCGGTTCGGGTCGTTGAGCGGATCGCCGCTGATGTCCCGGTAGTTGCGGTCGTGATAGACCAGGATGTCGCTCTGCCCGTCCTCGGAGACGGTGAACGAGTTGTGGCCGGGGCCGTACTGGCCGGTGGCCGCGCTGCTGGTGAACACCGGGTTCGGGCTCTTGCTCCAGGCGGCGGCGTCGAGCAGGTTCGCGCTGGCGGAGGCGCTCAGCATCCCGAGGCAGTAGTTGGCGTCCGTGGCGCTGGCGGAGTAGGTCAGGAAGAGGCGGCCGTTGCGCTGGATCACGGCGGGCCCCTCGGCGACCCGGTAGCCGCGGGTCTCCCAGTCGTACGTCGGCACGACGAGTCGGGTCACGGTGCCGGTGATCTGCCACGGGTTGGCGCCCATCCGGGCGAGGTAGACGTTCGAGTTGGTGGAGATGCCCGGCTCCTGCTGCGCCCAGGTCAGGTACCGCACGCCGTTGGCAACGAAGGTCGAGGCGTCCAGGCTGAAGGTGTCCCAGGGTGTCGTGATCCGGCCGCGCTCGGTCCACGAACCGGTCAGCGGGTTGGCGTTGGCGTTCTCCAGCACGTACATCCGGATGCGCCACACGTCGTCGGTCCGGCCGGCGGCGAAGTAGACGTACCACCTGTTGTTGATGAAGTGGATCTCCGGCGCCCAGATGTGGGCGCCCATCTCTCCGCTGGTGTGCCGGTTCCAGATCGTCGTCTCCGCGGCCGTCGCCAAACCCTGCAGGGTGGTCGCGCGCCGCAGCACGATCCGGTCGTACTGGGGCACGGTGGCGGTCATGTAGTAGTAGCCGTCGGTGTGCCGGAAGATGTGCGGGTCGGCCCGCTGGTTGACCAGTGGGTTGGTGTAGGTCACGGCGGGTGCGGCGTGCGCCGGCCCGGCCATCGGCAGGCCGGCCGACAGGGCGAGCACCACCAGCAGGGCGGCCAGGACCGCTCGGGGGCGTCGGGCGCCACCGCGACCGGGACGCCCCGGGCCGGTGACTCGGCGGGCGGCGGCCTCGGCTCGGTGCAGTGGCAGCGGCATCTGACCTCCGTGACGTCTGTGCGCGAGAGCCGGACGGCCGCGACAGCGGCGATCGACCCACGCCCCCGCTGGGAAGCAGCGCCCGCGGGTCGGGAACATGACGAGGGCGTTGCGCCCGCGTAACGGCCCTAAGTGTTGGCGCTAACATCGACGAGTGTCAAGTTGTTCCGGACGCCGAGGGTGGCCGGTCCGCGGGGGCGTCGACAACAGGACGACCTCCAGGAGGCGGACCACGCTGACGAGTTGGTCCTGCCACTATGGACTCTCACGCCGCCGCACCAGAGAGTGGTGTGACCCCGGGGGAGGGAGCGCGCCGCGATGCGGTCCGAGGCTGGCGATCAAACCTGGTTGGCTGCGTCCGATGGCTGATGAGCGTCGGTTCCGGTCGCTGCAGGACGCGGCCCGATTCATGGAAACCGAGATCGACCGACCAGTGGCGGTGCGGGAAACCGATCTCGGCAGCGGCCTCATGTTGCGCACCAGCCCGTTGAGCTTCGCTGACGGTGGCTTTGCCAACGTCTACGACCTGAGTTGGACACCGAGTGCTACGACGGCAGCGGTGCGTTTCACGCCTCGCCCCACCACCGCCGTCGACGCGGCGCGGCACGCCCCGGCAACCTCCACCGCCGCCTTCTTCACCCTGCTCGACGAGGCGTCCGGCCTGCCCGTACAAACAAGCCTGAACCTCGCCGTCGAGCAGGGTCGAATCCTCAGCATGCCGGTGGTCGATCGCGAGGCCCTCATTTCTCGGGCTGGGGTGCTGTCAACGTGCAATCTCGCCGCCGCCGGCACGGTCATGATCAATGGGGCCGAGCTGACGTGGACCGGCAGCCTCACCGGGCGACAGGCCGAGTGCTATGCCTTCGGCAACGGCAACATGGTGATCACGCGCCGAAACGACCCGACGAAGGGCAGCGTGCGAGTCTTGGATGAGGCGTCACGCCTAACGCCCGCCCTGGGCCGTGCCGCCGACTGGGTCGATGTCGGATTCATCTCGACCGGTGGACGCGGATTTCGGTCCACGGGCGTGGCCGCGTCCGGCGCCTTGGACATCTTCGCCTACGACCTCGTGATGAGGTGTCCGACTCGGCACATCGACCTTCGCGGTGACAACCTGCTGGAAGTTCGCAGCATCGGCGAGCTGCACGCCGAGACGTTTCCTGACTCCGCCGCAACCGTGGGGCCATCATTGGACGTCGCCGACTTCGCAGCGCATCCCATCAACACGGACCGATCGCTCGATGTCGTACCGCCGTTCGCGCCCAGCCGGAGGGCCCGGATGGCGGTCTTCGAGGACCGCGTGGGCCGAACCCACCTACGGCTGTTCGACGGCCGTCCGGGCTCCCCTGTCTTCCAGGGCGCTACCCCGCAGGAAGCACGAGACTCCATCGCGGCTGACCCGGGCTTCCGCTGGGGCTGCTTCATCGACGGGGGCCAAACGGCCAAGATGTGGGCAGCCGTGGACGGGGAGCTCACCAGTTTTGGCAACCGGCACTACCTTCGCTGGCCGAAGGCCGCCGAGAGCGACTTTGTCTGGGTGCCCGACAGCGGCCGGCCCATCTCCAGCATCATCACCTTTCAGCCCCGCAGCGAGACGCAGCGGACCAACACGCCGGCAAGATTGGCTGCCCTCGCATTTCCGCCCCAGCGATCCACGCCACAGGCCACATCAGGGCGGGGCGGTGATATCCGATCGTCCAGGCCGGGGCACACCCAAGGTCCGGACCCTAACCTCGGCAGGCGCCGGTAGAGACCCGACATCAGCAGCCATTGGCCGATGACTCAGATCAGCGGCTGCTGATAGCTACGGGACAGTGACAGCAGGTCCGGCTCACCGAACTTCTTCACCAATGCCGCGAACCGGGCCACCTTGTCCTCACCGAACCGCCGCAGACCGGCAACGTAGGAGGCGCTGGTCACGAACGTGGGCGGCGTCGTCTTGCTGTGAAACTTGTCGGCGTACGTCACCAACTGCTCTTCCGCCGTATCGGCCAGGTAGTCACCCACCGGTAGCGGCAGGCGCTGCTGCAGCACGTCCTCACGGGTGAGCCCGACGCCGGTGTGGTGAGAGCAGAACCTGCCGATCAGTTCGGGAAGTCCGGCATCGCGCAGGAGCGCATGCCCCAGCACCCCATGACGGATGTAGTTCTCGTGATCGAGCTGCCCCGTCGCATCGTAGAGGCGGTAGACACCGATGTCGTGCAGCAGACTTCCCGCCCGCACCAGATCGACGTTCAGGGGCGAGGGGTGCCTTTCGAGGAGTTGCTCAGCCACGGCGCAAATGATCTGGCAGTGCGTGTAGACCAGATCGAAGGCTTCCTCGTTCGGCGCGTACCGCTCGTGCAGTGCCCGGATCTGCTGGTCTGTCGGCACCACCAGTGCGTGATCGACCGTCACGCGCCCACACCTGCATCACAGGGGCGCCACCAGTAGCCAGCAGCGCCGTTCGAGCCAAGATTGCGGTAGGCGCCGTCCTGATCATCCGAGCTCGCCTCCATCCGCGTGAGGTCAAGCCATCGCGCCTGGTGAAGCGTCCGCAGAAGAGACCCGGAAGTGTGCGGATCGATCCACCAGACCTGACCAGGCCCGGCCACGCGTGGCTGGTCTCGGTCCCCGAGCGGCCGGTAGAACGAGGTCACCAACACCAGGGGTACGACGCCGCCCCACACCTCAACGCGCGGCGCCGGCGCGTCCTGCCGCGCCAGCAGAACTTGCCGCTGCTCGTCCGTGCTCTGGTCGAAGAGTTCACCGGCATTGAGCAGCGTCTGCACCATAGTCCGGGCCCGGAGCGCCAGCGCGAGTCGCGCCTGCATCCGCGCGGGTCCAGGCGTGATGTCCCGGTATCCCTCAACGATCAGGCCAAGGGCTTCCTCCGCGTTGGAGGCGCATATCCTCCACCCGTCGTACAACACCTCGACCGGATACGAGGGATCGCCCGGCATCGAACTAACAACCCGTACGGCCACACGCTCTCCTGACAGCCATTGTTGACAGCACTGGCCGGCGTCCCACTCTAGCGATAGTCCGCAGCGCTGGCGGCCCCCGCGGGCCCGAGCCAGGACGGACCACCGTTCGCCCAGGTTGCGCGCCACAGTCGCGGCGTTCGCAGTTCGGTCACGGGCAACAACAGGGAAGGAGCCCTCCGCACCGGGCACAAGCCGGTTACGGCGCCGGAGCAGCCGGTCGGCACAGCATGGGAGCCTGCGCTCAGATGGCACGTTTCGCGGTCGCCGAACGGGTAATCAGGCGTGCCGGCGCGGCCGGCGGATGACCACTGTCACGGAGCAAGGGAGCGCGTGTCATGCCCGATCCGGAGCCCACCATCGTCCTCGTGCACGGCGCGTTCGCCGAGTCGGCGAGCTGGAACGGTGTGATCGAGCGGCTGGGCGCCGCGTACAACGTGGTGGCCGCCGCGAACCCGCTGCGCAGCGTCGCGGGCGACGCCGCGTACGTGCGGGACGTGGCACACGGGATCGGCGGTCCGGTAGTCCTCGTCGGCCACTCGTACGGCGGCATGGTGATCACGCAGGCCGCGGCGGGCGACACCTCGGTGCGGGCCCTCGTGTACGTCAACGCCTTCGCCCCGGACACCGGCGAATCGGCGCTGGCGCTGTCCGGGAAGTTCCCCGGCAGCACGCTCGCCGACACCCTGGTGCAGTACCCGCTGTCGACCGGCGGCAACGAGGTGGCGATCGGCCAGGACGCCTATCACGCGCAGTTCGCCGCGGACTCGTCGGACGACGTCGCCGCGCTGATGGCCCGTACCCAGCGCCCGATCACCGAGCAGGCCCTGAGCGACGGACTCACCGGCGAGCCCGCCTGGCGGTCCCTGCCCAGCTGGTTCGTGTTCGGCGACGCCGACATGAACATTCCGGCCGCCGTGCACCGGTTCATGGCCGAGCGGGCCGCCCCGCGCGGCCAGCGCGAGATCGTCGGTGGCTCGCACGCGATGGCGGTGGCCCGGCCGAGTGAGGTCGCCGAGTCGATCATCGAGGCGGTCCGGGCCACCTGAGGGGCCGGTACGACGCGACGGGTCACGTCGTAGCCTGGCGATCATGGGGGACTGGGCGATGCGGCAGGCGTCGGCGGCGGACGTCGAGGCCGTGGCCGAGCTGCGGTCCGTGGTGCTGCGGGCGGATCTGGAACGGCTCGGGCGCTACGACGAGCAGCGGGTGCGGCAACGCCTGCGGGACGGCTTCGCGCCCGCGCACACCTGGGTGATCGAGGTGGGCGGCGCCTTCGCCGGTTGCGTGTCGCTGCGCCCGGCCGACGACGTGCGCTGGCTGGAGCACTTCTACCTGGCTCCCCACGTGCAGGGCGGCGGCATCGGCGCGGCCGTGCTGCGCGGACTGCTCGAACGGTGTGACCGTGACGGCGTCCGGGTCCGGTTGAACGTGCTGCGGGGCAGCCCGGCCCGGCGGCTGTACGAGCGGCACGGATTCACCGTCGAGACCGAGGACCCGGTGGACGTGTTCATGGTGCGCGAGCCGACCCGCGCCCGCCGTGCCGACTGATCAACCGGTCGTCTCCCGGTAGGCCGCGGACGCCTGGCGGCGTCGCGGTGGCCGGGCGGCTATGGTGCCCGGGTGGTGATCGAGGGGTGGCACGGCTGGGTCGGCTCGTTCACCGGCGTGGTGCTCCTCACGGTGGCCGCACTGCCGTTGGCCGCGCTGGCGGCGTGGGCACTGGCCCGCCGTCGCCGTGCGAACGGCGCCCCGCGGGCGTGGCGAACGTCGTTGGCAGAGGTCGGCATCGTGTACGGGACGCTGCCATGGGTCTGGATGATCATGTTGCCGGGCTCCCGGGCGGGTGCTGTTCCCGGGCGGCTGAGCCTGGTGCCGCTCCGTGACCTGTTCACCATCTTCTCCGACGGAGGGCTGCTGACGCTGACGGGTCAGGTCGTCGGCAACCTGCTGGTGTTCGCGGCGTTGGGATTCTTCGCGCCGCTGCGGTTCGCGGCACTGGCGTCCGTACCACGGATCCTGGTGCTCGCCGCGGGCTGCTCGGTCCTGGTCGAGGCCGCGCAGTACGTCCTGCGGTTGGACCGGGTGACGTCCGTGGACGACGTCCTGCTCAACGCCGCCGGCGCTGGGCTGGCCGCGCTGGCGTCGCGCCGCTGGTGGCGCGGCAGGGCCGACACGGTGTCGGATCGGCCGCGATCGGTCACGGCATCGCCACGCTGACCCCGCGGTACCGGGCACCGGCCTCAGGACTCGGCGGTGGTTGAACCAGGCGCCGGCGCCGCATGATGTCCGGGGCGGTCGGTCTTCTCGCCGTGCACGGCCGCGTACTCGGTCGCGAGCCACGGCCCGAGGTCGTCGATGAGCTCGTGCAGGACGGCCGGGTCCGGCGACGGTGCGCGACCCACGAACGCAGCCCTGCGCATCTGCCCGGCACGTTCGGGATAGTAGGACCCGAACGCGGCGGCGGACTCCGTGAGGTCACTGGTCCAGCCGCCCCAGCGAGGCATGACCAGCGTGAATCCGGTCCGGACGACGCGACGGGCGACGAGCCGGCTCAGGACCTTGCGTTGGTCGTCGGTCTCCGCCTCGGCGGCCTGGCGGCGCCAGGGCGCCAGCGCGAGTGACAGGTCGCCGTTGGTCTCGCGGGCGAGCAACGGGGTGGGCCGGTAACGGGGGAGTTGGTCGGCGAGGTCGTCGCCCAGCAGGGGAGTGCACAGGCAGGCGACGAAGAAGCCGAGGTCGTGGCGTTCCAGTTCGCTGAGCAGGGTGCGTGTGCTGAACAGCAGGATGCCCGCGCCGTCGATCTGGGCGAAGGACTCGTCGAGGGCCTGCTCGATCCGCTCCGCATGCCGCCGGTCCGCGTCGGTCGGCTCCGCGTGCAGCGCGAGCAGCAGGTCGAGATCGGAGATCCCGGGTCTGGCGGTGCCGCGCGGGATGCTGCCGTAGAGGTAGGCGCTGTGCAGTCGACCGTCGCCGAAGGAGTCGACGATCCGCGCGCGTGCCGCAGCGACGACGTCGACGAACGCCGCCGGGACCTGCCCCAGCGAGCCCTCGCGCGCGATGGTTCCGTCGATGTCCAGGCCCCGTGCGGTCACCGGAGCACTCTGCCGGAGCCGGCCGCCTGAACCAAGCGCATTACCGCTTCACGAACCGCTGCCGCCGATCGTCTCCCGGTACGCCGCGGCGATCCCGGCCAGGCCGCGGCCCAGCTCGGGGCCGCGTACGCCGGCGTAGCCGACGACCAGCGCCGGCGGCCGGACGTCCGTGCGGAGGGCGTAGAAGCGGCCGCCGCGCACCAGCACCGACCGACGGCGGGCCGCCTGCACCAACGCCTCCTCGGCGCACCGCGCCGGCAGCACCAGGTACGCCTGGAGCCCGCCGTTCGGACCGAGGACCGTGACGTCGGGCAGGTGGCGGGAGACGAACTGCTGGACCGTCTGACGGCGTTTCCGCACGTCGGCGCCGAGTCGGCGCAGATGCCTGTCGAACGCGCCGGTGTCGATCAGCCGGGCGAGGGCGAGTTGCTCCAGCCCGGAGCAGCCGATGTCCCAGCCGGCGCGGATCCGCTCGACGCGTGTGGTCAGGTCGGGCGGGGTGGCCAGCCAGCCGAGGCGCAGTGCCGGGGCGAGGACCTTGCTGGCGCTGCCGGCGTAGATCACCCGGTCCGGTGCCAGGCTCTGCAGCGCCGGCATCCGCTGCGCCGGGGCGACCAGGGCGGCGTCGAAGTCGTCCTCGATGAGGTAGCCGTCCACCTCCTGCGCCCAGGCGACCAGGTGCGCCCGGCGTTGCGCGCTGAGCGTGGCCCCGGTCGGGAACTGGCTGGCCGGGGTGACGAGCGCGGCGCGGACCCCGCTCGCGGCCAGCGCGTCGACCCGGATGCCGTCGCCGTCCACCGGGATGCCCACCGGACACAGTCCGGCCTCGGCGATGAACTCCCACTCGCCCGGGTGCCCGGGATCCTCCACCCCGATGGTGTCGTGTCCCCGGTCGCGCAGCTCGCGGCAGAGCAGCGCGAGGCCCTGCGCGAAGCCTGAGGTGATCATGAGGTGTTCCGGTCGGGTGCGGACGCCGCGTACCCGGCCCAGGTAGCCGGCGAGGGTGTGCCGGACGACGGGCAGGCCGGACGGTG
Organism: Micromonospora sp. NPDC049114; assembly: GCF_040648635.1. Lineage (NCBI taxonomy): Bacteria > Bacillati > Actinomycetota > Actinomycetes > Micromonosporales > Micromonosporaceae > Micromonospora > Micromonospora sp. NPDC049114. The sequence continues at coordinate 228,317 of NZ_JBEZEA010000005.1, forward strand.
GGGCGTACCCCAGCTCGCGGCGGCCGGCCGAGGTGATAACCGCGCTGACCGCCCGGATCCAGTCCTGGCGGGGGAAGGTGGAGTCGTGCAGCCCGCCGGTGCGCAGGTCGTGGACCGCCGCCGCGGGCGCGCGGTCGTCCGGGGTGAGCGCCGAGCCGACGTCGGCACGTGCCGCCGCCACGGACGTGCCCGAGCCGTGCTGGGAGACGAGGTACCCCTCGGCGCAGAGCTGTTCGTACGCCTCGACGACCACACTGCGGGACACCCCGAGATCGGCGGCGAGTTGCCGGCTCGACGGCACGCGCGTGCCGGGACGCAGTGTGCCCTCCTCGATCTGCGTACGAAATGCGTTACGGAGCTGCACCGCCAGCGTTTCACGTGATTGGGCGTCTATTGACAGGCTTAGATTCAGTGACAAGTGGTCCGCTCCGAGATCGCCGAAGTGGTATGGACAGCGTGATCCGTGCCTGTGGAAAGTGTTGGCCGGGCGCGCAACCGCTCACTGACCGGCGAATCAGGGCGTACGTTCCGAGAATGTCCAATGCGGACGCCTTCGTCGCCGGTGTCGGAGTGGTCGTGCGAGTCCTTTCGTCTGGGGGGAAGGGTCCGACCTGCCGTGTCATCGGCGGGGTCAGCGCCAACGGTGGCGCGGAAATCGGGCTGTTCAGAGGGGGTTCCGCAAGTGTCCCTATTGTCAACCGAACTCGCCACGTGGCCCATCCGGTCGCATTCGATGGCGGTGGCGCATACACCATTGACCAACTCAATTCCCGTAGAGGTGACATCTGTCACACTGCCGTCGATCGATCCATTGTCGCTCTATACGGCACTCGCGGAAAGTTGCGCTGACAACGATCTGTATCTCTTCGAAAGCCTGGACGGTCCGGCGCAGGACCGGTGTGCGGCGGCCGTCGGCTGGGGCCTTCTCGCCGAGGTGCGGTTCATCGCCGACCGGCTGGAGGTGACCGCCGAGGGTGCGCTCGGCGACGCCCTGGCCGCCGTGCTGACCGCCGTGCTGGGCGAGCCGGTCCGGCGCCGCGCCGCCCAGCGGATCTGGCCGGTCGCCGGGCCGAGCGAGGTGTGGGCCGCCGTCCGGGCCGTGCAGCGGGCGTTCGCGGTCCGCACCACAGTCCCCGCCGACAGCTTCGCCTTCGGTTTCCTCACCACCCTGGCGTACGAGGCCGCGCGGGACATGGACGAGCTCTCCGTCGACCGGGTCGTCGACGACATCCCACGCTGCACACTCGCGCTGTTCCGGCACACCGTCTGGTGGGACCTGCGCGCCGGCACGGTGCGCCAGCTCTCCGCCTCCGGCCCGCACCTGCCGCGGGACGACGCCGCCGCCCGGCTGCCGGACCTTCCCGGCCCGGCCGACGGCCACCTGGACGTGCCGGCCGCCCCGCCGCCGAGCCTGGTGCGGGACACCGTCGACGAGGAGACGTTCGCCGCCCGGGTGAAGCAGTGCCTGCGCCACATCGAGGTGGGGGACAGCTACCAGATCCAGATCGGCCACCGCATCGACGTGGAGACCACGCTCACGCCGCTGGAGGTCTACCGACGGCTGCGCCACCGCAACCCGTCGCCGTACATGTACCTGACCCCGTGGGCCGGCCAGACCGTCATCGGCGCGAGCCCGGAGCTGTTCCTGCGCATCGAACAGGGCCGGCTGTCGATGCGCCCGATCGCCGGCACCGCGCCCCGGGCCACCGACCCCCAGGCCGACCGCCGACGGGTGGCCGAACTGGCGGCCAGCGAGAAGGAACGGGCCGAGCACGTCATGCTTGTCGACCTGTGCCGCAACGACATCGGCCGGGTCTGTGTGCCCGGCACGCTCAGCGTCGACTCCATGTTCGACGTCGAGCCGTTCGCGTACGTGCACCACCTGGTCTCCACCGTCTCCGGCCAGCTCGCCGACGACGCCGACGTGTGGGCGGCGATCTGCGCCACCTTTCCGGCGGGCACCATGACCGGTGCGCCGAAGCTGCGGGCGATGGAGATCATCGACGGCCTGGAGGACGAGCCCCGGGGCGTCTACGCGGGCGCCGTCGGCCTGGTGGACGTCCGCGGGTACGCCGTGCTCGCGCTCTGCATCCGCACCGCAGTGCACGACGGCCGGCGCTACCGCACCCAGGCGTCCGCAGGAGTGGTGGCCGACTCCACGCCCGGCGACGAGTGGCGGGAGACGCTGGCCAAGATGAACGCCACCTTCTGGGCCCTGACCGGTGCGGAGCTGCTGTCGTGAAGGTCCTGCTCGTCGACGCGTACGACAGTTTCACCCACATCATCGACCAGTACCTGCGGACGCTCGGCGCGCGGACCGTCGTGGTCCGCTCCCGGACGCGGACCAGCGACCAGCTCGCGGCCCTGCGACCGGACGCGGTGGTGCTCGGCCCCGGCCCGGGTCATCCCGCCGAGTCCGGGCACGTGGAGCTGGTGCACGCCTTCGCCGGCCAGGTCCCGTTGCTCGGCGTCTGCCTCGGACATCAGGCGATCGGCCTCGCGTACGGGGGGACCGTCGCGGTCGCCCGGCACCTGATGCACGGCAAGACCAGCGTCGTCACGCACGACGGTCGAGGGGTCTTCGACGGCGCACCCGCCCCGCTCACCGTGACCCGCTACCACTCGCTCATCGTCGCGGACCCGGCGCCACTGGCCCTGCACGTCACCGCGCGGTCGTCCGACGACGGCTACGTGATGGGGGTACGACACCGGGCCCTGGCGGTCGAGGGGGTGCAGTTCCACCCGGAGAGCGTGCTCACCGAGGACGGGCTGCGCCTGTTCGACAACTTCCTGCGCAGCGCGTCGCCGGCGCTGACGGCGGGACCGTCATGACCGACCGGTCGGCACCCCTCGCCGTGGTCACCGGGGCGGCCGGCGGCATCGGCCGGGCCGTGACGGCGGCCCTGACCGCATCCGGGCACCGCGTGCTCGGCGTCGACGTCGACCCGGGCGGCGACCCGGCGGCGTACGCCTCGCTGGTCGCCGACGTGGCAGTGCCCGAACAGGTCGAGCGGCTCTTCGCGGACATCCGCGAGCGGTACGGCCTGCCCGAGGTGCTGGTGAACAACGCCGGGGTCTACCACGCCCGCGACTTTCTCGACTACGACCCGAAGACGTACGCGCAGGTGTTCGACGTCAACGTGGGTGCCGCGTTCTTCTGCACGCAGGCGTTCGCCCGCGCCCTGATCAGCGCGGGTCGGCCGGGCACGGTGGTCAACGTCGCCTCGATCAGCGGGCAGTCCGGCAGCCCGGACGCCGCGTACGGGGCGTCGAAGGGCGCCTGCATCGCGCTCACCCACAGCCTCGGCCGGTCGCTCGCCGAGCACCGCATCCGGGTCAACGCGGTGGCTCCCGGCCTGGTCGAGACCCCGATGGCCGCCCGGATTCCGGCGCAGCGTCGGGACGACTACCGGGCCCGGATCCCCGTCGGCCGGTTCGGCACACCGGCCGAGATCGCCGCGGCCGTCGCCTGGCTCGCCGACCCGGCCAGCAGCTACGTCACCGCCACGGTGGTGGACGTCAACGGCGGCCTGCACTGAGTCGCGTCACCGCCCGAGCGCCGATCGCACCGCAGCCGGCGCACCCCTGGAGAGGATCCCGACCATGTGGCTTCCGACCACTGGACCGGCGGCCGACTTCGCCGTCGACTACCTGGCCCTGCACAAGGCCTTCTACGACCGCACCCTCGACCCGGCCGACCTGGACGCGTGGCGGGAACGCCAACTGCGCACGGTCCTGGACCAGGTGACGACCGGGTCGCCGTTCTACGCCCGGCACCTGGCCGACGTGGACCTCGCCACGATCACCCCGGCGACCCTCGACCGGCTGCCCTTCACGACGAAGACGCACCTGCGCGAGGAGATGCTCGACGTGCTCAGCCGACCGCTGGCCGACGGGGTCTTCTTCTACGAGACGACAGGCACGACGGGCCGCGCGACACCGTGCCCCCGCGACGGTCGGGAGGTGGTGGCCAGCAACGCCCACGTCACCGAGTCCTGGGCGTCGATCTTCCGCCACCACTTCGGCGACCATCCGCCGCGGATCGGGCTGATGGGCCCGACCGAGGTGCACTCCTTCGGCGACACCCTCGGTGACATCGCCCGCAACGTCGGCTCGCTCAACGCGAAGATCTGGCCGTACTCGCCGGTGATCGGGTTCGCCAAGGCGTTGCAGCTCATGAAGGACCTGGAGCTGGAGGTCGTCTGCTGCACGCCGGGTGTGGCCATGATGCTCGCCAAGGCGGCCGAGCACTACGGCTACCGGCTGCGCGAGGACTTCGCCGTCAAGCTGCTCTTCGTCACCGGCGAGATGTGCACCCCGGCGCTGGCCCGAAACCTGGAATCCGTCTGGGGCGCGGACGTCTACAACATCCTGTACGGCTCGCAGGAGGCGTTCGTCATCGCCACCGCCTGCCGCAACAAGCGGATGCACCTCTCCCAGACCAACTACCTCATCGAGGTGGTGGACCCGGAGACGGGCGCGTCGCACGGCCCGCGCGGCAGCGGGGAACTCACCGTCACCATGCTGATCGACGGGGTGAAGCCGCTGGTCCGCTACCGCACCGGCGACGCGGTGATCGTCGAGGCGTCCGACTGTGACTGCGAGATGGCCGGCGACCTCGTGCAGATCGTCGGGCGGACGCTGGACCGCATCGAGCTGGGCGGTCGACGCTTCACCGCCGGCCAGGTCGAGACGGCCGTGTTGACCGGGGTCACCGGCTCCGGCGGCTACCAGGTGGTGATCGACCACGACCCGGCGGCCGGGGGCGACCGGCTGACCGTCCGCCTGGAACTGCTCAAGGAACTCGTCGACGACCCCGCCGGGGTGGCCGACGGCGTCCGGGAGCGGGCCACCGCCGCGCTCGGCGTACCCGTCGAGGTGGAGCTGACCGACGGGCTCGACCCCATCGTCAGCACCGGCGCCTTCGTGAGCTGGAAGGCCGCCCGGATCGTCGACCGGCGAGTCGAGGCCGACCACGAGACCCAGGTGGCGCAGCGGATGGCGGGCAACCGTGGCTACACCACCTGAGACAGTCGCCGACGAGCGGGTGCCGGCGCTGCCCGGGCCGCTCGCCGAGGCGTACGGGCGGCGCTGGCGCAGCGTGGTGGACGGCTGGGCGAGCCGGCCCGGCACCACGCTGGCCACCCTCGGCCCGCCCGGGACGTCCAGCCACCTGACCGCGGTGTTCCTCGCCGAGCGGCACGGCCTGCGCGTCGAGCTGTCCGACACCTTCGACGCGGTGCTCGCGGCGCTGGTGGACCGGCGCGTCGACCAGGCCCTCGTGCCGAGCGCCTATCAGGGGCTCACCCGCTTTCACTGGCACCGGGACCTGCGGCTGGAGGCCTATTTCGCCCAGGCCACCCCGGAGTACGGCATCGCGGCCCAGCCGGACCGCGACCCGGACGCCTCCGGGGGTCAGCTCGCCGTGGCCGCCCTCTGGGAGGTCCGGCGGATCTTCACCGACCTCGCGCCACCGGCCCTGCGGGACCGGTCGGTGCGGTGGGTCGACGCCGACTCCACCCAGCACGCCGCCGAGATCCTCGCCGCCGGCGGCGCCGACCTCGCGGTGACCAACGCGCCCGGGGTCGAGCGCCACGGCCTGCGGTGGGTGGCCCGCCGCCCGGGCGCCGAGATCGTGTGGACCCTGTTCGGCCGCCGCTGAGACCAGACACCGAGAGAACCGGAGAGACGCCTCGTGTCCCGACGAATGCTGCTGCACCGCGCCACAGTCCAGGAGGGACTGGGGGTGCCCTCCCGGCCGCGCCACAGCGTGCTGCTCGACGGCGAGCGCATCGTGGCCGTGCTACCCGAGGCGCAGGCGCCCCTGCACGACCCGGGCGTCGACGTCCTGGACCTCGACGGCCGGACGGTCATGCCGGGCATGACGCTCGGCCACACCCACATCGCGTACCTGAACGTGCTCGACGGTCGGGAGATGCTGTTCAAGTACAGCATCCCGGAGGTGACCCTCGGGGCCGCCGCCAACGCGGCGGCGATGCTGCGCCTCGGCTACACCGCCTTCGTCGGCGCCGGCTCGGTGGCCGGCATCGACATGGCGCTGCGCCGGGCGATCGACGCCGGCCGGCTGCCCGGTCCGCGCATCACCCCGTGCAGCCGGGACCTGATGGTGTCCGGTCCGCCGGAGCGCCGCAACCCGGCGGTCAAGCAACGCATCCCGAGCGACCTCATGCGGCTGGCCGACACCCCGCAAGAGCTGATCGAGTACGTCGACACCGAGGTCAAGCAGGGCGCGGAGATCATCAAGGTCTTCTCCACCGGCGACGACACGTTCCCCAACGGCCGCTCCCACGAGCTGCTGTTCACCGCCGAGGAGCTGGTGATCGCGGCGCGGGCGGCGCACGAGCGGGGGGTCCGCATCCGGGCGCACTCGCGCGGGCTGGGCGGCATCCGCAACGCCATCGCCGCCGGGGTCGACGTGATCGACCACGCCACCTACGCCGACGACGCGGCCCTGGAGGCGATCGCCGAGCGGGGCATCTTCGTGGTGCCGAGCCTGCACCAGCCGTACCGGCTGCTCACCGACGGCACCCGGCACGGCAAGACCCCGGAGTACCTGGAGACCCTGGAATTCCAGGCCGAGGTGGAGAACACCCTGCGCATCCTGCCGCTGATGGTGCAGATGGGGATCCCGATCGTGGCCGGCGACGACTTCGGCTTCGCCTGGACCCCGCACGGCCGGTACGCCGAGGAGCTGGAGACCTACGTGAGCATGGCCGGCATTCCCGCGCCGGTGGTGCTGACCTGGGCCACGGCCAACGGCGCGCGGCTGGCCGGTCGGGGCGACGAGGCGGGCACGGTGCAGCCGGGTCGGCTGGCCGACCTGGTGGTCACCGACGGCGACCCGGCCGAGGACATCACGGTGCTGGGCCGGCCGGAGGCGATCGAGCTGGTGCTGCTGGGCGGCCGGGTGGTCGCCGGGGACGCCACCCGCTACCGCGCCGGGCAGCCGGCGGGAGTCGCGTGATGCGGCGGTCCGTGCCGGTCGTCCCGCTGCTCGCCGTCGGGGCGTTCGCCATCGGCACCGACACCTTCGTCGTCGCCGGGGTGCTCCCCGAGGTGGCCCGCACGCTGCGGGTGAGCGTCGCCTCGGCCGGGTGGGTGAGCACGGTCTTCGCCCTCGCGTACGCCGTCGCCGCCCCGGTGCTCGGCGCGCTGGCCGGCCGGCTGGAACGGCGTACCGTGCTGGTGATCTCGCTGGTCGGGTTCACAGTGGGCAACGTCGCCTCGGCGCTCGCCCCCGACCTGCCGTTGCTGCTGCTGGCCCGGGTCCTCACGGCGGTCAGCGCCGCGCTCTACGTCCCCGCCGCCACCGCCTCGGCGGCCGCGCTGGCCCCGCCCGAGCGGCGCGGCCGGGCCATGGCCGTGGTCCTCGGCGGCCTCTCCGCGGCCACCGTGGTCGGGGTGCCGTTCGGCACCTGGCTCGCCGCCGACCTGCAGTGGCGGGCCACCTTCTGGCTGCTCGCCGCCCTCGGCGCCGCCTGCGCGGTGGCGGTGCTGGTCGGCCTGCCTCAGCTGGCGCTGCCGCCCGGCCCGTCGCTGGCGGCCCGGCTCGCCCCGGCCCGCGAGAGCCGCGTCGGGTTGGCGGTGCTCACCACCGCGCTCTTCATGACCGGCGGTTACCTGGCCCTGACGTACGTCGGGGCGCTGCTCGCGCCGGCCACCGACGGCGACGGGACGCTGCTCGCGGTGCTGCTGCTCGTCTTCGGTGTGCCGGCGGTCGCCGGGACGGTGCTCGGTGGGCGGGCCACCGACCGCTTCGGTGGCCTGCCGGTGCTGGTGGTCTCGATCACCGGGCTCGCCCTGGTGCTGGTCACGCTGCCGCTGACCCGGCAGGCGCTGCTTCCGGCCGCGCTGGCCATGGCGGCCTGGGGCGTCACCGCGATGGCCACGCAGCCGGCTCAGCAGCACCGGCTCTTCACGATCGCCCCGACCTCGGGGCCGCTGCTGCTGTCCCTCAACTCCTCGGCCACGTTCCTGGGCATCGCCCTCGGCGGCTTCCTCGGCAACAGGCTGTTGCGTCACGGCGGCGCGGACGCCCTCGACCTGCTCGGGCCGGTCGGCGCCGCGCTGTGCGTCCTGGCGGTGGGCACCACGCTGCTCGGCGCGCGGGTCCGTCTCGGCCGTCGCGACGACAGGCCGTCGACCGGCGGATTGGCCACACCGGATCACCCCGGATTGGCCACACCCGGTGGTCGTGCCGCTGCGTACGGTCGGACCGACAATCGGACCCGAACCTCACGAGGATCACGATGACCCAGCTCAGCGACGGTGCGGACACCCTCACCGTCCGCATCGACGACCGGGTGCTGACCGCAGTGCCGGACTACGTCCTCGGCGTGCTCGCCGTGCCGACGATCGAGGTCGCCCCGGCGCCTCCCAGCGTGTCGGCGCTGCTGACCGCCGCCGAGGACGCGCTGCACGCGGCCGGCCTGGACAAGGCGGGGGTTGCCGAGTTGCCGGGCATCGCCGCGTGGCGGGAGGCGTACCGGACGGTGGGGGTGAACCCGAACCGGTTCCCGTGCGCCGCCGAGTCGATCGCCCGACGCGTCGCCAAGGGCGACCGGCTGCCCCGGATCAACGCCCTTGTCGACCTCTGCAACGCCGTCTCGCTCGGCGCGGCGCTGCCGGTGGCCTCGTGCGCTGTCGACGGCATCACCGACATCGTCGTCCGACCGGCCGACGGCACCGAGACGTTCCTGCCCCTCGGTGTGCCCGACGCGCCGGAGCGCCCCGAACCGGGGGAGGTGATCTACGCCGACGCCGACGGGCGGGCCCACTCCCGGCGCTGGAACTGGCGGCAGGGACACCTGGTCCGCACCGACCTGGGCCGGCACCGGCTGCTGCTCACCGTCGAGTCGGCCCACCCCGGCGGCCGGGCGGAGGTGGTGGACGCGCTGGCCCGGCTGGCCGCCGCCCTCGACGAGGAGTCCGACGCCCCGCGACAGGAGGCGGTGCTCGACGTGGGGACGACAAGCGCCGTCCTGCGTACCGCCGGGCCGCTCAGCCCCGCCGGCAACCACCGGGGGAGCCGTCCGTGAACCGCGCGATCCTGGTGATCTACCGGCCGGCGGCCGGCCGGTACGCGGCCCAGTTCCGCAGCGTTGTCGCCGCCGCAGCCGAGTTGGGCGTGACCACAGTGGCGCTGCTGCCGACCGGGCAGCCCGCCCCGGAAGCCGCCGGCCTGCCCTGCTACCACGCCGACCTCGACGACACCGCTGCCGTCCGCTCGGTGGTCGCGACGATCGTCGCCACGCATCAGGTGGGGCGCATCTTCCCGCTCTTCGAGGGTGACGTGCTGACCGCCGCGTACTGCAGGCGCGACCACGGCATCGACGGCCTCGACCCGGAGGAGGCCCTGACCTTCCGGGACAAGAACGTGATGCACCGCCGGGCCACCGAGCTGGGCGTGCCGGTGGCCCGCTCGTGCCGCCCCGAGACGGTGGGGGCGGTCGCCGAGTTCGCCGCCGAGGTGGGCTGGCCGGTGGTGATCAAGCCGTACGCCGGCTGGGCCTGCGGCGACACCCACCGGGTGGACTCCACCGAGGACCTGGCCCGGGTGTGGCCGCTGGTCGCCGACGACCGGCACGACTACCGGGTGGAGGAGTACGTCCGGGGCGCCGAGTACCACGTCGACTCGCTGCTGCGCGACGGCGAGGTGGTCTTCGAGCAGCTCTCCCGCTACACGTACTCGGTCCTGGAGTTCCGCGACGAGCCCGGCGGCACGGTCTCCCGCAAGCACGGTCTGACCCCGGCGGAGCGGCGCATCCTGGCCGCCAGCGCCACAGTGCTGCGCGGCTTCGGGATGCGCACCGGCGTGGCGCACGTGGAGTTCTTCCTCCGCGACGACGGCGAGGTCGTCTTCGGCGAGGCTGCCGCCCGGGCCGGCGGCGGCTCGATCGTCCCCGCCATCCAGGCCGGTCGGGGGATCAACCTGGCGGGGGAGTGGTGCCGCCTGGAACTGGACCCGGAGCACGTGCCGGCGGCCACCCTCGGCCCGGAGATCGGCACCGAATACCTGTGCTCTGACAGGTACGGCCGGATCACGGCGATCACCACTGCCGACGAGCTGCGGGCGCTGGACGCCGTGCGCGACGCGGACGTGTGGAAGGCGGTCGGGGACGTGCTCGCCGTGCCGACCGCCTCCAACGACGTGCTCGGCTGGTACGTCTGCGAGGGGCGGGACTTCGACGACGTCCGCGCCCGGTTCAAGGTCATCCGGGACTCCTTCGAGGTGCGCACCGAGCCGGTGGGGGAGCCGTCATGTGGCTGACCCGGTTCCGGGCCCTGCCGCGCCCGCTGCGGATGCTTGTCTACGCCTCCTTCATCAACCGGGCCGGCATGTTCGTGTTCCCGCTGCTCGCGGTCTACCTCGTGCAGAGCCGGCACCTGAGCACCGGCGAGGCGGGCGTGCTGATCTCCGTCGGCAGCACCGGCCTGCTCGCCGGCAGCCTGCTCAGCGGCCCGGTCTGCGCCCGGGCCGGCCGACGCGCCGCGCTGGTGTCGAGTCTGCTGCTCAACGCGGCCGGTTACCTGGGCCTCGCCCTGGTCAACGGTCCCACCTGGACGTACGCGGTGCTGCTCTTCGTCGCGCTGGTCGGGATGGGGATGTTCGCGCCAGCGGCGAACACGCTTATTGCCGACCTGACCGAGCCCGGTGAGCGGCCCTTCGCGTACACGGTCAGCTACCTCGCCAACAACCTCGGCATGGGGGTCGGCCCGCTGCTCGGCGGGTTCGCGGCGGCCTTCTCCTACCAGCTGATGTTCGCCGGCAACATCCTGCTCGGGCTGCTCGCGGCGACCACCATCTGGCTCTTCGTACCGGCGGACACCCGACGTGCCGCTACGTCGTCGTCGGCCGCGAGCACCGGCCGGGCCGGGCTGTTGCGCGACATCGACGTGGCGGTGCTGGTGCTCGTCTCGTTCTGCTACGTCGCGCCGCTGATCGGCCTGGAATACACGCTGCCCCTCGCGGTCACCACGGTGCTGCACTCGTCGGTGGCGCTGGTCGGGGCGGTCTACACCATCAACAGCGTCGTCGTGGTCAGCGCCAGCCTGCTGATCGAGAAGCGGATCAAGGCGTACTCGACCCGGGTCCTGCTGATCGTGGCGGGGCTGCTCTGGTCCACCGGGATGGCCGTCCTGGTGTTCGCGTTCTCGCTGCCCGCCGTGCTGCTCTCCACAGTGGTCTGGACCCTCGGCGAGATCATCGCGTCGGTGGTGGTGCCCACCTACATCGCCGACCACGTGGCGGAGCACCGGGTCAGCGGCTTCATGGCCCTGAACGCCTTCGTGCTCAGCTCCGCCCGGCTGGTCGTGCCGATGGGTCTCGGCTTCATCTGGCAGACCCAGGGCCACCATCCCGTTCTCCTGCTGCTCCTGCTGACCCCGGTGGTCGGCATGGTCGCGTTCGCAGTGCTGCGGATCCGACCGGCCGTCCGGCCCGTGCCGGCACTCGCCGAACCGGCCACCGCCAGTCCCTGACACCCCACCCCGCATCGGAAGAGGCCATGACCGCGACGAAGTTCGTGCTGCCCGAGAGTGACATTCCGACGACCTGGTACAACGTGGTTCCCGACCTGCCCAAGGGACTGCCCCCGATGCTGCACCCCGGCACCCGGGAGCCCATCACCGCGGCGGATCTCGAACCCCTCTTCGCCACCGGCATGATCGAGCAGGAGTTCACCACCGAGCGGGACGTGGACATCCCGGGGCCGGTGCTCGACATCTACCGGCAGTGGCGGCCGAGCCCGCTCGTGCGCGCCCGCCGCCTGGAGCAGGCCCTCGACACGCCGGCCCGCATCTACTTCAAGTACGAGGGGGTCAGCCCGGCCGGCAGCCACAAGCCGAACACCGCCGTGCCGCAGGCGTACTACAGCAAGCTCGACGGCGTGCAGCGGCTGACCACCGAGACCGGCGCCGGCCAGTGGGGCAGCTCGCTCTCGATGGCCTGCGCGTACTTCGGCCTCGACTGCGAGGTCTTCATGGTGCGGATCAGCTACGACCAGAAGCCGTACCGGCGAGGATTGATGGAGACGTTCGGCGCGTCGGTCACCCCGAGCCCGAGCGAGCGTACCGAGGCGGGCCGGGCGGCCCTCGCCGCCGACCCGGACTCCACCGGCAGCCTCGGCCTGGCCATCTCCGAGGCGGTGGAGGCGGCGATGTCCAGCGGCGGCGCCGCCAAGTACGCCCTCGGCTCGGTGCTCAACCTGGTGCTGATGCACCAGACGATCATCGGGCAGGAGGCGCTGCTCCAGCTCGCGATGGCCGACGACTACCCGGACATCGTGGTCGGCGCGGCCGGCGGCGGCTCCAACTTCGCCGGGCTGGCCCTGCCGTTCCTGCGCCGGCAGTTGGGCGGCGGCCCGACGGTGCGGTTCGTCGCCGCGGAGCCGGCCTCCTGCCCGTCGCTGACGCAGGGCAGCTACGACTACGACTTCGGCGACACCGCCGGGCTCACCCCGCTGGCCAAGATGCACACCCTCGGCCACGACTTCCACCCGCCGGCGATCCACGCCGGTGGGCTGCGCTACCACGGCATGGCGCCGATCGTCAGCGCGCTGCGGGACATCGACCTGATCGAGGCGCGGGCGGTCCCGCAGACCGCCTGCTTCGAGGCGGGCGTGCTGTTCGCCCGCAGCGAGGGCATCGTGCCGGCGCCGGAGTCCACCCACGCCGTGCGGGTGGCGGTGGACGAGGCGCTGCGCTGCCGGGAGACGGGCGAGTCGAAGGCCATCGTCTTCTCGCTCTCCGGGCACGGCCACTTCGACATGCAGGCCTACATCGACTACTTCGCCGGAAAACTGACGGACTGACCTCGCGAGGGGGTGGGCGCCACCGTGGCGTCCACCCTTCGCGACGAGCACCGGGGGTGCCATTGCACAGCGAAGCAGCGACCATCCTCGCCATCAACGGATCGGAACGGCCCGGTGGCAACACCGACCACGCCATCGCGTACGCGGGCAAGCTGATCGCCGAACGGGGCGCGATCCTGCGCACCATCGCGCTACGCGACCACCGCATCTCGCCGTGCAGCCCGTGCGGCGACTGCAACAGCCGTACCCTGCCCTGCCAGGTGGACGACGACGTCCCCGCCCTGGTGGAGCAGATGGCCAGCGCCGACGGGCTGATCTACGCGGCCCCGGTGCACGGCTTCGGCCTCGCCCACCTCATGCAGGTCTTCATCGAGCGGGCGGGCGTCGGCTACCTGCGTTTCACCCGGCCGCTGGCCGACAAGGTCGGCGGCATCATCGTCACCGGGCGTCGGTACAGCGACTCCTCGGTGCACAACCAGATCGTCAACAACCTGCTGCTCAACCGGATGATCCTGGTGGGCAGCGGCTTCCCCGTCCTGCTGCGCAACACCACCGGCGCTCCCGGCCTGACCGACGTCGAGGGCGTCGACGCGCTGGAGCGGATGGTGCACCGGATGCTCGACATGGTGCAGCTGCTCAAGCGGCACCAGGGGGTCGAGGGCGGTCCGGTCCTCCCGCGTCGCGACCGCAACGAGCGTGTTCCGCGGCCCCGCCGCACCGAAACCGTCCACACCAGAGGAGATATCGAGAATGTCCACTGAGCAGGTCGCCGCGCCGGTCGGCATCGATTTCCCGGCCACCGAGTGGGAGAGGTGGGACAAGCCGGGAGCCGAGGGGCGCGTCAAGATCTCGTACGTCGGAGGTCAGCGTCTCCGCCTGCTGGAGCTGCCGCCGGGTTTCGACGAGCACCACTGGTGCCTGCGTGGGCACACCGGCTACGTCCTGCAGGGCGAGTTCACCATCCACTTCCGGGACCGGTCGGTGCCGTGCCGCCCCGGCATGGGCTTCGTCATCCCCGACGACGAGGAGCACCGGTCCCAGGGCAGCGACGCGGAGCCCACGGTCGTCTTCGTGATCGACCAGGTCCCGCAGCCGTGAGCGATAAGCACCCGATCGCGCCGCCGGCCGGCTCCCCGCCGGCCGGCGGCGCCGACGGCCCGGCCCGGATCGCCGAGCTGCGGGTCGCCATCGACGCGCTCGACCAGCGGATCATCGCCCTGCTGGCGGAGCGCACCCGGGTGGTGCAGGAGCTCACCGCGCACAAGACGGACGAGGCGACAGTCCGATCACCCGACCGGGTACGACAGGTGCTCGACCGGGTGCACGACCTGGCCGCCCAGCACGGCATGCCGCCCGAGGTGGCGGTCGGCGCCTACCGGGCGCTCATCGACGAGCTGACCCGGATGCAGCTCGACATGCTGGCGGAGCGTCGGGCCGCCGTGCCACGGGCGGAAGAGCGATGAGTCACCGCCCGCCCGTCGACCTGCGGCACGCCCTGGCCAGCCTCGATCCGCTCCCGGGCGAGCTGGTCCGCGTCCCCACGGAGCTGCCCGCCCGCTACGGTGTCTCCGCCCACTACGCCCGCTGGGCGGGCGCTCCCGCCGCCCCGCCCACCGGCGCCGGCCCGGCGGTGCTCTTCGACCGGGTACGCCCCGACCACGGCCCGACCCGGGCGGTGCTGATGGGCCTCTACGGCACCCGCCGGCGTGCCTCCGGTCTGCTCGGCTGCACGCCGGCCGAGCTGCCGCACCGGCTGCTCGCCGCGGTGGCCGCACCCCGTCCGCCGGTGGCCGCCCCCGACGCGTCCCGCTGGCCGCGCGAGACGCTGCCGGTGGATCTGACCGCGCTGCCGGTGCCGGTCCTCACCGACGAGGACGCCGGCCCGTACCTGACCCTCGGCGCGGTGCTCGCCACCGACCCGGACACCGGGGTCCGCAACCTGTCCGTGCACCGGATGTGCGTGCAGGGGCCCGACACGTTGACCATCTGGATGGTGCCGGGCCGGGACCTGGAGCTCGCGCACCAGGCCGCTCTGCGCCGGGGGCGTCCGTTGCCGGTCGCGATCCACCTCGGCCTGAGCCCGGCGGTGCTGCTGTCGTCCTGCTGCCCGACCTCGCTGGTCCCGCCCGACCTCGACGAGCTGGCGGTGGCCGGCGCGCTCGCCGGTCAACCGGTGGAGCTGCTGCCCTGCGCCACCGTGGACGCCGAGTTCATCGCGCACGCCGAGTACGTCATCGAGGGCGAGTTGCTGGCCGACCGGGTGCCGGAGAGCGCGCACGGCACGGTGGCGACGCCGGAGTTCCTCGGCTACCAGGGTCGGGCGCATCCCTCGTTGCCGCTGATCCGCATCACCGCGATCACCGCCCGGGAGAGCCCGATCCTGCAGGCGGTCTCCGGGCCCGGCCACGAGCAGTCGGTGCTGCTCGGCTTCGGGATGGAGGCCGCGGTGCTGGACCTGCTGCGCCGCCGGGGGACACCGGCCCGGGCGGCGCACTGCCACACCGCGGGCGGCGGTCAGCTCATGGTGGTGCTGCAGTGGCCGGCCAAGCGCGGCCCGGCCGACGACCTCGCGGTACGCGCCGCCGCCGAGGCGGTGCTGGAGCAGTTCCGGATGGCCAAGCTGGTGCTGTGCGTGGACGAGGACGTCGACATCGAGTCCGATCAGGACCTGTGGTGGGCGATGGTCACCCGCTTCCAGGCCGACCAGGACCTGCTCGTGCTGCCGGACCGGGAGGGTTTTCCGCTCGACCCGAGTCAGCACACCGGCTACTCCCCGTCGCTGTCGGCGGACGGGCGCACGGCGAAGGCGGTCTTCGACTGCACCGTCCCGTACGCCCAGAGCGCGCGCTTTCACCGGCCCCGCTTCACCGAGCCGTCACGTCCCGTACCGCGGCGGCCAGCAGCGCCACTCCCTCGGTGATCTTCGCGGTGGGCAGCGCCGCGTACCCGATCAGGAAGGTCGGCTCGCTCGGCGGTCGGGTGACGAAGTAGCCCGAGGCCGGGTAGACCCGGACGCCGCGCGCGGCGGCGGCGCGCACGATCTCGGCCTCGCCGACGTCGCGCGCGCCGCCCAGGGTCACCAGCACGTGCAGCCCGGCGGCCGTGCCGGAGATCCGTACTCCCGCGCCGAAGTGTTCGTACAGCGCCTCCAGCAGCCGGGCACGCCGCTGCCGGTAGAGGCGGTCCATCCGGCCGATGTGCCGGGCGTACGCGCCGGAGGCGATGAACTCCGCCAGCGCCTCCTGGGTCAGCGTCGGGGTCAGCCGGTCGGTGATCCACTTGACGCCCAGGAACGACCGGACGAGATGGGGCGGCAGCACCGCGTACCCGATGCGCAGCGAGGGGAAGAGGGTCTTGCTGAAGCTGCCGACGTAGACCACGTCGGCGTCCTGCGGGTCGGCGGCCAGCGACGGCAACCGCTCCTGCGCGAAGGTGAACTCGTTGTGGTAGTCGTCCTCCAGCACCGTGGCCCCGTGTTCGCGAGCCCAGCGCAGCAGCGCCCGTCGCCGCCGCTCGGACATGATGAACCCGGTGGGGAACTGGTGCGACGGGGTGACGTAGACCAGGCGTACGCGGGCCGGGTCGAGGCCGTGCGCGCGGACCTGGCAGTCGATCTCGTCGACCCGCAGGCCCTCCTCGTCGACGGCGACCGGCACCACAGCGGCCCGTGAGTAGCCGAAGATCTGTCGGAGCACGGTGTGGCTGGGGTCCTCGATGATCACCACGTCGTCGGGGCCGACGAGCAGTCGGACCAGGATGTCCATGGCCTGGGTGGCGCCGCTGGTCACCACCGTGTTCTCGCGGGTGGCGTCCAGCGCGCGGCTGCGCCGCAGCAGGGCGGTGATCTGGGCGCGCAACGACAACGCGCCCTCGGCCGGGCCGTAGCCCAGGGCCACCGCGTCGGCCCGGCTCACCGCGTCGGCGAGCGACTGCCGCCACCGGGTCACCGGGAAGCTGGCCAGCGCCGGGGTGCCGTGCCGGAAGTCGTACGTCCCGTCCGGCCGGTGCATCGGCGCCGGTTCCCACGGCTTCCACAGCGCGCTGCCGGCGTCGGTGGGCAGTGGGGGCTCGGGTCGCAGGTGCGCGCGGGCGGCGCGGGGGGCGGGTGGCAGCGCGTCGGTCAGGGCCGTGCTGACCCGGGTGCCGGAGCCCCGGCGTGCGGTGAGCACCCCGTTGGCCCGCAGCAGCTCGTACGCCCGGGTCACCACCGTCCGGGAGACGCCGAGCTGGTGTGCCAGCTCGCGGCTGGGCGGCACCGTGTCGCCCGGGCGCAGCCGGCCGGCCCGTACGGATCCGCTGATCTGGTCGCAGAGTTGCTGCTGCAACGGAACGGAGCTGTCGCGGTCCAGCGTGACGAGGAGCTGGTCCGAACTCACCTGGACATGCTCCCCCGCTCGACGCCGGTTGCGAGTCTAGTCGCGCCGGCGTGCCGAACCGGCTGGTCTGCGACCGGCCACAGTTGATCGCCGGGCGGTCGGCGCAGCGGTGGTCAGGCTGCCCGGGAGGACCGTCGGCGGACCGGACGGTCGGTCTGCACGAACGTCGACAGCCGGCCGTCGACGAGTCGACCGAGCACGTCCAGGAAGATCCCCCGGTCGTGCGACGGGAGCGTGTCAAGGATGTCGCCCTGTAGCCGCGCGACGATCTGCCGCGCCTCGGCGACCAGTCGCTCGCCGTCGGGCGTGACGGTGACGATGCGGGCACGTCGGTCGGTCGTCGATGTGCGGCGTTCGACCAGGCCGGCGCGTTCGAGCTCGTCGAGGGTGACGACCATTGTCGTCTTGTCGATGCCGCACATGTCGCCGAGCTGGCTCTGGGTGAACTCGCCGGTGCGGCCGCGATCGAGCACGCAGTAGGCCCGCGTCGAGATGCCCAGGCCGGAGAGGGCGGCGGCGTGCTCCTGAGCCAGCGCGTGGGTGGCCCAGGACATCAGGAACATCAGGTCGGGCGCCGCGGCATCGGGCCCGGAGGTGCCGGTCGTCATGACGGCAGCCTAACAACTAGTTCGTGATTCGAACTATCTCAGAGCGGAGCATCTCTTCGTTCGCGTGGAAGTTAAGAACAAGATAGTAAAGAACAGAACATTCTGATACGGTTCGATCCCGACTGTCGATCCCCTCCACAAAGGAGTCATGTCATGTCTGCGGAAGCCTCCATGCCCCGCGCCGCCGACGGCGCGTCGCGCGTGCGCAACCGGTCCATCGCCCTCCTTGCCGCAGTGCTCGCCGCCGTGGTCGTGTGGCTGATCGCCACCGTCGGCGGCGCTGAGCTCACCGTCGACCAGGGCGCCGGCCCGCAGGACGTCACAGTGCTCGCCGTGCTCCTGACGTCCGCACTCGCCGCCCTGCTCGGCTGGGGCCTGCTGGCGGTGCTCGAGCGCCTCTCGGGTCGCGCCACCACGATCTGGACCGCGATCGCCGTCGCCGTGCTCGTGCTGTCGCTCGTGCCGGCATCGCTTGTCGACGCCTCGGCCGGCACCAGGGTCGCCCTCGTGCTGATGCACCTGGCGGTGGGTGTTGTCGTCATCCTGGGTTTCCGCAGAGGTGCGCGACGCGTCTGACGACGAGCGGTCTGCCGCGGGTCTAGTTGATGCCTCTGACCTGCGGCTTTGTCGGATCTCAGCAGGTGATTTCTCGGCCCGCCGGTGGTACGACTGATGCACGGAGGCGATGTTTCGAGGCCCGAGGGGCCTCAGCGGGGTGGGACGTCGCACCACCGCCGACCGGTGGGGCAGGCGATCCGGTCGGCGCTGCGGTGGCCAGCAGGAGGTACCGATCGTGCAGCTCGCAGGCACCACAACCCCGTATCGGTCAACTCGGATGACGGCCGTCCCGCCACCACCAGCGGCGGGACGACCGTGACCGAGAGCAGCGAGAACGCGGCCGCCTACGAACGCGGGGTGGGGGCAGGGCGCATCGAGCAGCGCCTGCAGGGGCACGACGAGCATCTGCGCCGGATCAACGGTTCGATCGACTCGATGACCCGGGCGTTGCAGGCTCTCACCGAGGAGCTTCGCGCCAACGCCGCCCTCCTGAGCGCCAACGTGGCCTCGGGGCGTCGGGACGCCGTGGAGCGGGACAAGATCGCGGCCGTCCGGATAGAGGAGGCGGGTCTCGTCGATTCCCGCAGGACGGGCCGGTGGACCAGGTGGCAGCGCTGGGGCGCCGTCGTCGGGGCCGTCATCCTGGTCGTCAACTTCGGCTTGGGGCTCTACCTCGCGTTCGGCCGCTGACCCGTCCTCAGCTGCGGGTGCGGCTCAGCGCCAGTCCACCGAGGCCGAGCGCGGCCAACCCCACCACGAGTGCCACGTATGCCCCGCCGCGCCCGTTGCCCGTGCCGATGCCGCCGTCGGAGGTCGCCACCACCAGCGCGCCGAGGGCGACGCCGATCAGCCCGGTCGCCAGGGCCACCGTCGCGCCGAGCAGCCCGCTGCCGGTGCCGACGCGGCTGGCGGGCCGGGCCAGGGCCAAGGCGCCGACGATCACCCCCGCCAGGCCCAGCAGAGCGCCCACGCTCGCCCCGAGTCGCCCGGCGCTCATGGTGGTGACGCTGGCCGCCAGGGGAGCGGACGAGGCGTACGCGGCGGCCGGCGCGGCCAGCCCTCCGGCCAGGGCGGACGCGGCAGCGGTGAACACCAGTCGGGCCCGCTTCGGGTGTGCTGAGGGGAGCATGTGCTTCTCCTTCGTCGTACGTTTCGTTGGTTGTCGTTCGATCCTGTCGCCGGTTGGGCCGCGGGTCGTCCGGCAGCCGGAGGCATTCCGCGCTGCCGCCACCGGCGCAGGCGGCTGCCGCGCACGACGCACCTGCGGCCCGACTACCGCAGGCGCGGTAGACGCCTCTCGGTCGTGCGCAGGAGTCGCTGACGCCGCAGGTCGGGCTAGGGTGCGCGCATGAGCACAGGGCGTGCAGCTCTCCGGGACTCGGCGATCGCCGTCGGTGTGGCGGCGGTGCTGCTGGTCGCCGGGCGGTCCGCAGACCGCTCCACAGTCGACAGCGACTTGCTGGGTTACTCGCTGCTGGTGGCCAGCGGTCTGGCGCTTGCGGCGCGTGGTCGGGCGCCCGTCGCCGTCCTCGCCGTCACCGGGCTGTGTGCCGTGGGTTACCAGGCGGTCGGTCTCGACGTGCCGGCGGTCGCCTTCCTCTTCGCGGTCTACACCGGCGTGCGGGCGGGCCACCGGGTCGTCACGGTCGTCGCCGCCGTGTTGATGCTCGTCGCTCTTCCCCTCACCGCCCTCGCCCCGCCGCTGCACCTGCCCCCGGGGGAGGCCTTCGCCCGGGCCCGGGGCGCGCTCGAACTGGCGTGGCTGATCGCCGCCGGCGCCGCGGGTGAGGCGTTGCGGCAGGCTGAGCGGCGGGCGGACGAGGCCGAGCGCACCCGGGAGGAGACGGCGCGACGCCGCGCCGACGAGGAGCGCCTGCACATCGCGCGGGAGCTGCACGATTCCCTCACCCACCAGATCTCGATCATCAAGGTGCAGGCCGAGGTGGCCGTGCACCTGGCCCGCCGGCGCGGCGAGGCGGTGCCGGAGGCGCTGCTGGCGATCCGGGAGGCCGGCCGTGAGGCGAGCCGGGAGTTGCGCGCGACCCTGGAGGCCCTGCGGGACGACGGCAGGAACCCGCCGCGCGGCCTGGACCACCTGCCGGAGTTGGTGCAGCGGGCCCGGATGGCCGGGCTGGACGCGACGTTGACTGTCGAGGGCGAACGACACGCCGTGCCGGCGGCGGTGGACCGGACGGCCTACCGGATCGTGCAGGAGTCCCTCACCAACGTCGCCCGGCACGCCGCCGCGGCCACGGCGTCGGTCCGGGTCGACTACCGTCCGGACGCCCTCGCGATCCGCGTCGACGACGACGGCGATGCCACGCTGGCCGCCGTGCCGACGCCCGGAGTCGGGCTGCTCGGGATGCGCGAACGGGTCACCGCCCTGGGCGGTCGCCTCCACGCGGCGCCCCGGGACGAGGGTGGCTTCACCGTCCACGCCGAACTCCCCGTCGGCCCGCCCGGATGATCCGCGTCCTGCTGGTCGACGACCAGGCGCTGCTGCGCAGTGGCTTCCGCGCCCTCCTGGACATCGAGGACGACATCGAGGTGGTGGCCGAGGCCGCCGACGGCCGCGAGGGGGTCGCTCTCGCCCGGCGTCACCTGCCCGACATCGCGCTCATCGACATCCAGATGCCGGTGCTGGACGGCATCGAGGCGACCCGGCTCATCGCCGCGGACCCGGCCCTGGCCGGGGTGCACGTCGTGATCCTGACCAACTACGGCCTCGACGAACACGTCTTCCACGCGCTGCGCGCCGGCGCCGCCGGCTTCCTCGTCAAGGACATCGAGCCGGAGGACTTCCTGCATGCCGTACGCGTCGCCGCGCGGGGTGACGCGCTGCTCGCGCCCTCGATCACCCGCCGACTCATCGACAGGTACGTCGCCGAGCCGCGCCACCTGCGAGCCCCGACCGGTCTGCGGGAGCTGACCAGCCGCGAACGTGAAGCAGTCGTCCTGGTCGCCCAGGGCCTGTCGAACGACGAGATCGCCGCGCGCATGGTGATCAGCCCCCTGACCGCCAAGACCCACATCAACCGGGCCATGGCCAAGCTGCACGCCCGCGACCGCGCCCAACTCGTGGTCATCGCGTACGAGTCAGGTCTGGTGGCCCCGCGCCACGACTGACCCTCGGCGGCTCGCCGCGTACCAGGGGCTGCGCGCAGCCTTGCCGCGCGGGGTCCGGTCCTGCGCGTGCCATGATTGCGCCCATGGGCAAGCAGCAGCACGTCGGCGGGGCCGACCGGGACAGCGGGTCGGGTGCCACGGCCGACCGTCCGACCGGTGATGGGGCGGACGCGCGGCTCGCCGTCGCAAACGACCCCGCAACGCCACAGATGACCCTCATCGACCTGGCATCCGATGCGTCGACAGCGGTCCGCAAGGCGGTCGCGGCCCGGCCGGACGCGCCCGCGCAGGCCCTACGGTCGCTGACCCGCGACCATGATCGTCATGTCCGGGAGGCCGTGGCGCGCAATCCCGCGACGTCGGCCGGCAATCTCCTGCGCCTGGTCAAGGACGCGGACCGGTGGGTCCGCTGGGCCGTCGCCGGCAACCCGGCCTGCGACGAGTCGGTCCGCCGGGTGATGGCCGCCGCGCCCGACAAGGAGCTTCGGGGCCTGCTCGCCGAGTCCCGCGAGTTGGAGCCCGAGCTGGCCGCCCGGCTGGTCGACGATGTCTCACCCGAGGTGCGGGAACGGCTCGCGACGCACACCCAGGACCCGGATGTCATCGTCGCCCTGCTGGCCGACCGCACCGTGCGCGTCCGCAAGGGGCTCGCCCGCAACCCGCGGACCACCGCCGCGCAGCGCGGCGCTCTGGCCAGGGACCCGGCGGTCGACGTGCGGGTTGCGCTGGTCCGCGCGCTGGAGCTGGACGAGGCGGATCTGGAGGCCCTGGTCGACGACCGTTCGGTGCAGGTCCGGCTGGCGATGGCCACGTCCGAGATCATCCCGGCCCACGTCCGCCAGCGGCTCGAAGGCGACACCGACGACATGGTGGCCGCCGCCGCGCGGGACTTCCGGCCCGGAGCCGCCAGCACCCCGGTGGTACGGGCTCCCCGCATCGGTTCCCGGCGCTCCGGCACCGGCCCGGGTCGACCGGGTCGCGCCGCCCGCTGAGGCCCGCCCGGGGTTGCCCGGCCGGTCGGGTCACCGCCGCGACGCGCTCGTCCGCGAGGGGGAGGGCGGGACGGCCCCGGAGCCGGTCGTGGACGGCGGCGCTCCCTCGACCGGGAGATCGCGGCCGGCGAGGCGGCGCAGAAGTTCCCGGATCCGGCGCTTGTCGGCGGCGGAGACCGTGTCGTCGAGCAGCCGCCGCCGGATGGTGCCCATGTCCGCCTCGACCTCCGCCAGCACGTGCGGCGTCACGACGGCGTTCGGCATCGCGAGCGGCCGGATCGCGGCGGCGATGGAGAGGCCGAGGGTGGCGCAGAGGCTGCGGACCTTCGCCAGCTCCGGGTAGCGCTGCCAGTCACCGGCGAGCCAGCGGAACAGCGTCGAGCGGCTGACACCGGTGTGGTGCGCGATGTCGCCGACTGTCCAACCGTGCTCCTCGCGGGCGTCGTCGACGGCCTGGCGCACGAACTGCGCGAAGGCCATCTGGGGTGTCGTGGGATAGGTGTCCATCCTCAGCCGTGCCCTCCCATCCGGGATCGCCTCGGGTGTGCCGGGCTCGACGGTCAGTTTTTTTCATCGGTCAACGCGGCGGTGGCACTGATCGTCTATCAGCTTCTGCGGTGGCGCAGCGGTGGCCGGCTCAGCTGCTTACTCGTTCGAGGTGGGTCGGATACTCAAATGCCGCTGGTCGCTGCGACCGGTCGTCCCGTTCGGGACCGCCCGTCCCGTTCACGGGTTGTGACGGTCACCGCAGCACGACCGCTGCATCGTGTGATCTGGGTACCGTTCGTCGAATCAGGTACCGTCCCCTGTCACACCGTCTTCGCACCAACCTGGCTTCCTGTCACAGGGGAGCCGAACCGGAGGGACACTCGTGAGAGTCCGTAGCGCAGTCCGTCAGGCTGGCCTCGTCGCGGCGGTCGCCGCTCTGGCGTTGAGCGCGGGATGCGCCAAGAAGGATGACAGCGAGGTCCAGGCCAGCGGGGTCAAGCTGGTCGAGGCCGGCAAGCTGACCGTCTGCACCCACCTGCCGTACCCGCCGTTCCAGTCGAAGGACGCCAGCGGCAAGGTCACCGGGTTCGACGTCGACGTGATGGACCTCGTGGCCAAGGAGTTGGGCGTCGAGCAGACGATCATCGACACGCCGTTCGAGGGGATCAAGTCCGGTCAGGACCTGAACACCGGCAAGTGCGACGCGGCGGCCGCCGGCATGACCATCACCGCCGAACGGCAGAAGGTGATGAACTTCTCCGACCCGTACTTCGACGCGACGCAGGCGATGCTGGTCAAGACCGGCAAGCCGTACAAGTCGCTCGACGACCTGCGGGGCAAGAAGCTCGGCGTCCAGGCGGCCACCACCGGCCGTGACTACGCCCGCAAGTTCGAGAAGGAGAAGGGCCTGCAGCTGGTCGAGTTCGAGGATCTCGCCGCCCTGCAGCAGGCCGTCGCCAACGGCCAGGTCGAGGCCGCCGTCAACGACCTGCCGGTCTGGACCGAGTACCTCCGCAAGAACCCGGGTGGGTTCGAGGTGACCGCCGAGTTCGACACCGGCGAGCAGTACGGGTTCTCGGTGAAGAAGGACGGCAACCCGGAACTGCTCAAGAAGATCAACGAGACGCTGGCCAAGGCCAAGCAGGACGGCTCGTACGACTCGATCTACGAAAAGTGGATCGGCAAGCGGCCCAGCGCCTGATCGACGCTCAGTGGGGAAGGGCGCGCGTCTCGCGCGCCCTTCCCGTCGACACACTCCGGGAAGGCAACGAGCCGACGTGAAGCTGCGACGCCGCCAGCGGGAACGACTGTCCCTCGGCATCCAGTACCTGGTCTTCGTCGCGATCATCGCCGTGGTGCTCTTCGCCGCGGACTGGGGCAGGCTCAAGGACGCGTTCTTCCGCGTCGACATCATCGAGTCGATGTTCCCGACGATCATCACCGTGGCGCTGCGCAACACGATCCTCTACACGCTTGGCGCGTTCGCCTTCGGCCTCGTGTTCGGCACCGTCCTCGCGCTGATGCGGCTGTCCCGGGTGGCGCCGTACCGCTGGCTGGCGACCGCGTACATCGAGTTGTTCCGGGGTCTGCCGGCGCTACTGGTGCTCTTCCTCGTCGGGTACGGCATCCCGATCGCCTTCCCGGAGCGGGAGATTCCCGGCGGGGTGTTCGGTTCGATCGCGATAGGTCTCGGCCTGACCGCCGCCGCGTACATGGCCGAGACCATCCGGGCCGGCATCCAGGCCGTGCCGAAGGGGCAGATGGAGGCGGCCCGCACCCTCGGCATGTCGCACTTCACCGCCATGCGCACCATCGTCATCCCGCAGGCATTCCGGATCGTCATCCCGCCGCTGACGAACGAGCTCATCCTGCTCACCAAGGACTCGTCGCTGGCCTACGTGCTGGGCGTGACGGCGCAGACCATCGAGGTCACCAAGTTCGGC
Source organism: Micromonospora sp. NPDC049114 (assembly GCF_040648635.1). Taxonomy (NCBI): domain Bacteria; kingdom Bacillati; phylum Actinomycetota; class Actinomycetes; order Micromonosporales; family Micromonosporaceae; genus Micromonospora; species Micromonospora sp. NPDC049114. Next base: position 253,242 of record NZ_JBEZEA010000005.1, read on the forward strand.
CGGGACATGCTCAACGACCGGGTGAACGCCACGCCGCTGCTGGTGGCCGGCCTCGCCTACCTCGTCATCACCCTGCCCCTGTCCCAGGTGGTGCGCCGCCTCGAACTCCGCTACGCCAAGGCCCGGTGACCCGCATGACGACCACCCCGTCCCGTCCCGCCGTCGAGATCCGCGACCTGCACAAGTCCTTCGGTTCGCTCGAGGTGCTCAAGGGCATCGACTTCGAGGTCGGCCAGGGCGAGGTCGTCTGCGTCATCGGACCGTCCGGCTCCGGTAAGTCGACGTTGCTGCGCTGCGTCGACCTGCTGGAGGAGCCGACCGCCGGCACGATCTGGGTGAACGGCGTCGAGATGACCGACCCGGACGTCGAGATCGACGCGGTGCGTCGGGGCATCGGGATGGTGTTCCAGTCGTTCAACCTGTTCCCGCACCTGACCGTGCTGAACAACCTCACCATCGCCCAGCGGCGGGTGCTGCGGCGTGGTCGCGCCGAGGCCGAGCGGATCGCGCGGGCCAACCTGGAGCGTGTCGGTCTGACCGACAAGGCCGACGCGTTCCCGGCGCAGCTCTCGGGCGGGCAGCAGCAGCGGGCCGCGATCGCCCGGTCGTTGTCGATGGAGCCGAAGCTGATGCTCTTCGACGAGCCGACGTCGGCGCTCGACCCGGAGCTGGTCGGCGACGTGCTCACCGTCATGCGGGGGCTCGCCGAGGACGGCATGACGATGATGGTGGTCACCCACGAGATGGCGTTCGCCCGGGACGTGGCGGACCGGGTCGTGTTCATGGACGGCGGCGTCGTTGTCGAGCAGGGGCCGCCGCAGGAGGTGCTGGGGGCGCCGAAGCACGAGCGGACCCGCGCGTTCCTCGCCCGGGTCCTCGACCCGACCCGGGTGGAGCGGCTCGGTCAGCCCGCCCAGTCGCCCGAGCCGCCGGAGGTTCCCGGCCTGCCGACGGACGGCCGGCACACCGTCTGACCGCGCCACATCGCCTGGTCAATCGACGTACGTTGTGATCTCGCGGTAATCTTCCTGCAATCAGACCTGTACTTTCGTCGATGGATTACATAAGTTGTGTTCATCCATCGAAAGTTCTGAGTCTTCCGAGCGAAGTCCGCGACGATCCTCACCTCAGTCGTGCTGCCGCCTTGTGCTCGGCGGTCGATGCACCCTGCCCTCGTCGCGTCTTCGCCCGGTCGGGAACGGAGACCCATGGACGATCACGCCGTTGGCTCCCATCGCCACCTGTCCCGCCGATCACTGATCGCCACCGGGGCCCTCGCCGCCGGGGCGCTGGGCGCGTCCGCGCCCACGCTCGGCGCCGCGTTCGGAGGCAGCCCGGCCCGGGCCGCCGCCGGAGTGACCAAGAAGGTCACCATCTACGCCGAGCAGTTGCCCGGCGGACTGTTCGGGTACGGTCTCGCACCCGGACAGGCCACCGTGCCGGGGCCCGTGCTGGAGATCTACGAGGGTGACACCCTGGAGATCACCCTGGTCAACACCACCGACCAGCGGCTCTCCATCCACCCGCACGGCGTGGACTACAGCACCGACTCGGACGGCAGTCCGCTCAACGCCTCGTTCAACAACCCCGGCGAAACCCGGACGTACGTCTGGCGCTCCCACGAGATGGTGGCCGCGTCGGGTCGCCGGTACATGCCGGGCAGCGCCGGCTACTGGCACTACCACGATCACGCCATGGGCACCGACCACGGCACCGCCGGAGTCGCGAAGGGCCTGTACGGGGCCCTGATCGTCAGGCGCCGGGGCGACATCCTGCCGGACAAGCAGTTCACCGTCGTGTTCCACGACATGACGATCAACAACCGGATGGCCCCGGACACGCCGATGTTCGAGGCGAACCTGGGCCAGCGGGTGGAGTGGCTCGCCATCGGGCACGGCAACCTGTTCCACACCTTCCACCTGCACGCGCACCGCTGGGCGGACAACCGCACCGGAATGCTGGAGGGGCCGGCCGACCCGAGCCTGGTCATCGACAACAAGGACCTCAACCCGGGCAGCTCGTTCGGGTTCCAGGTGCTGGCCGGCGAGGGCGTCGGACCCGGTGCGTGGATGTACCACTGCCACGTGCAGAACCACTCCGACGGCGGCATGGCCGGGATCTTCCTGGTGCGCAACGCCGACGGCAGCATGCCCCCCGGCGCCGAAGAGGCGATCCACCGGTTCCAGGGCCACACCCACACGCACGGAAGCTGACGAAAGTGGGGACGGGGATGACCAGAGACGTACGACGAACCCTCGCCGCGGTAGCGGCCTTCGCCACACTCATTCCGGCCACCGCCACGGCCACGGCGGCCAACGCCGCGCCGCGACCCGCGGCCGCCGCCCAGGCGGCACAGTCGCCCGGGACGGCAGTGCTCGTGTTCCACGGGCCGGTGGCCGAACAACAGGACCCGGTGTCGCGCGCGGTGGACACCATCCGACAGCTTGCGGCCAGTCATGACATCGATGTCACGGCCACCACGGACCCGGCGGTCTTCACCGCGACGGGGCTGTCGGCGTACCGCAGCGTGGTCTTTCTCTCCGCGACGGGCGCCGCGCTCAACCGCGACCAGGAGGCGGCGCTCCAGAGCTACATGAAGGCCGGCGGCGGCTTCGTCGGCATCGCCGACGCCGCCCGCGCGCAGGTCGATTCCACCTGGTTCACCGGCCTGATCGGCGCCCGCCCGGCGGGCGCCATCCCGGTCGCCGAGCCGGTGGCCGGGGTGACCGCCAGCGGTGACAACCCGCCGAGCGAGACCAAGGAGAAGCTGACCGACGGCGACGCCAACACCAAGTGGCTGGTCCGCACCCCGACCGCGTGGGTGGCGTACCAGCTGGCCGCACCCAAGCGGATCACCGGGTACGCGCTGACGTCGGCCAACGACTTCGTCGGGCGGGACCCGAAGGACTGGACCCTGCAGGGCTCCAACGACGGGCAGAACTGGTCCGATCTGGACCGACGCACCAACCAGAGCTTCGCGGAGCGGTTCCAGACCCGCCGGTTCGACATCGCCGCGCCGCAGGAGTTCAGCCGCTACCGGCTGAACATCACCGCCAACAGTGGTGAGCCGTTGATCCAGCTCGCCGATCTGCGCCTGTTCACCGGCGCGGCCACCGCGCCGCCGCCGACCCCCGTGAACCGGGCCGTCGTCGACATCCTGGACCGCAAACACCCGGCCACGGCGTCGCTGCCGCTGACCCTCACCCGCTCGGACCGCTGGGACAACTGGGACCCGAACCCGATCGGCAGCGTGCACACCCTCGCCCAGGTCGAGGAACGGCACTACGACCCGGGTCCGGGCGCCAACGGCCCGTTCCACCCGGTGTCCTGGTGCCGGGACTACGACGGCGGCCGGTCGTTCTACACCGGCATGGGCCACACCGAGGGCAGCTACGGCGAGGAGGCGTTCCGTACGCACCTGGCCGGGGCGCTGAACTGGACCACCGGCCGCGTACGCGGCGACTGCCAGGCGACGATCGCCGCGAACTACAAGGTGGAGCGGCTCACCGCCGCCAACCAGACCGGGCAGCTGGACCAGATCGGCGAGCCGCACGGGCTCACCATCGCGCCGGACGGCACGGTCTTCTACGTCGGCAAGGCGGCCTGCCCGACCGGCCCGATCGCGGACTGGAACGACCCGAAGGTCGGCCTGGGCTGCGGCACCATCCACTCCTGGGACCCGCGGACCAAGCAGGTCAAGCTGCTCACCACCCTGGAGGTGATGGGCAACCGGGGCAGCGGCTCGGAGTTGGTGAAGAACGAAGAGGGCCTGCTCGGCATCGTGCCCGACCCGAAGTTCGCCGAGAACGGCTGGCTCTACGTCTACTGGATGCCGCACGAGTCGATCGACCGGGTGCAGCGGGTCGGGCAGCGCACGGTCTCGCGGTTCACCTACGACCGCGAGGCGCAGAGCATCGACCAGGCCAGCCGCAAGGACCTCCTGAAGTTCCCGGTGCAGATCCACAGCTGCTGCCACGCCGGTGGCGGCATGGCGTTCGACGCGAAGGGCAACCTCTACGTCGGCTCCGGCGACAACAACTCCTCCGAGGGGTCGCAGGGCTACTCCGGCAACAACTGGACGCAGGAGTACCAGGGCATCTCGTTCCAGGACGCCCGTCGTACGGCGGGTAACACCAACGACCTCGCCGGCAAGATCATCCGGATCCACCCGGAGGCGGACGGAACGTACACCATCCCGGAGGGCAACCTGTTCCCGCCCGGCACCGAGAAGACCCGCCCGGAGATCTACGTGATGGGCGTACGCAACATCGCCCGCCTCCAGATCGACCCGGAGCACCAGTGGCTGACCGCCGGCTGGGTCGGCCCGGACGCCTCGTCGCCCAGCCCCACCCTCGGCCCGGCCAAGTACGAGACCGCCACGATCATCACGTCGGCCGGCAACCAGGGCTGGCCGTACTGCATGGGCAACCGGCAGCCGTACCGGGACCGCAGCAGCACCGACGCGACGGTGCTGACCGGCTGGTACGACTGCGGCGACCTGAAGAACACCTCACCGCGTAACACCGGGCTGGTGGACATCCCGGCAGCCCGGGACAACATGATCTGGTACTCGCCGGACGGCGGCGGACCGGTCTTCCCGAAGCGCACCGACGGCAGCGGCCTCCCGACGTACGTCGCGGCCGACGCCACCTACACGCAGCCGTACCTGCGCGGCGGCGGGCAGGCCATCATGTCCGGTCCCACCTACCACCGCGACCGGGTCGATCCGGACAGCACGGTGGCGTGGCCGGCGTACTGGGACGAGAAGTGGTTCATCGGCGACCAGTCGAACGCCGCCAACCGGGTCGCGGTCACCGTCGACCCCGCCGGCGTGCCGACGGCCACCCCGCCGGTGTACGCCGAGTCGCTGCGGGCCATCATCCCCAGCGGCAACGGCGACACCAAACTCCAGAGCTGGATGGACGCCAAGTTCGGCCCGGACGGCGCGCTCTACCTGCTCGACTACGGAGGCGGCTTCTTCAGCCTGCACCCCAACCAGAAGCTCATCCGGATCACCTACACCGGCGGAGCGCCCACCCCGGCACCGGCGGCGACCTCCGTCGCCGTGCAGAGCAAGCCGTTGACGATCGCCTTCACCGGCTCGAAGTCCGGCGGCGTGAGCCACCGCTGGGAGTTCGGCGACGGCACCACGTCGACCGAGGCGGACCCCCGGCACACGTACGCCAAGGTCGGCACCTACACCGCGAAGCTCACCGTCACGTACGCCGACGGCGAGACGGCGACGGTGCAGACCACAGTCACTGTCGGCTGCGCGGTGCCGGACTCCCGGGCCACGGTCTGGCTCGGCGACACGGACACCGGCGTGCCCAGCCGCACGGTCGGGCAGGGGTGCACGATCAACGACCTGATCGACGACGAGAGCACCTGGCCCGACCACAACGCCTTCGTCCGGCACGTGAGCGCGGTGACCCGCGGGTTGCAGGACGACGGCCTGCTCAACGCCCGCGAAGCGGGCACGCTCACCCGCCTGGCGGCCGCGTCCGAGATCGGCCGGGACGGGCGCACCGGCTACGAGCCCCTCTACGACGGCACCGCCGAGTCGCTGCGCGGTTGGCAGCAGGCGCCGACGGGATCGTTCAGCATCCAGCCGGACGGGGCACTGCGTTCCAGCGGCGGCCTCGGCATGCTCTGGCACACCAGGGAGTTGGGTGACTTCTCGCTGAAGGTGCAGTTCAAGGACATCGCACCGGGCACCAACCGGGCCAACACCGGCGTGTTCGTCCGCTTCCCGGACCTGCGAACCCCACTGGAGCAGCGGCCACCGGGCAGCTGCGGCACGGTCGGGTCGGCCCGGACCTCGCCGGCCTGGATGGCGATCTACTGCGGACACGAGATCCAGATCTACGACGGAGAGACCGGCGAGCCACAGAAGACCGGCTCGGTCTACAACTTCGACCCGGTGCCGCTCGCCCAGGCCGGCGTCACCCCGAAGAACGTGTGGAACGACTACGAGATCCGGGTGGTCGGGCAGCACTACACGATGATCCGCAACGGCGTGGTGATCAACGAGTTCGACAACACGCCCGGCAAGGAGTCCTCCCGGGCCGGCGATCCGCCCACCGACCTGCGGCAGTTCCTGTCCGGCTTCATCGGCCTGCAGAACCACGGTGACAACGACCTGACCGAGTTCCGCAACATCCGCGTGCGCGAGCTCTAGGAGAGACGATGATCCGACGACTCACGGCCGCGGTGGCGGCGCTCCTGCTCACGGTCACGGCGTTGGCCGCGCCACCCGCCTCCGCCGCACCGCGCGCCGCCGCGGACCAGGTGCTGACCTGGACCGCCGACGACAACATCACCCGCTACAAGTCCGCGCCCACCCAGGCGGTGGCCGGCGCGGCGACGATCATCTGGGAGAACAGCGCGGCCACCGGCAACACGACCGGAATGCCGCACACCCTGACCTTCGACACCAGCACCGAGGGCTACAACCACGACGTCACAGTCAACATCCTGGCCAGCCCGTTCGACGCCAACAACGGCCGCCACCAGGCGACGGTCACGCTGACCCCGGGCCGGTACCGCTACTTCTGCTCGATCCCCGGCCACAGCCAGATGGTCGGCGAACTGGTGGTCACCGACGGCGGGGGAGGCGACGACACCACGCCGCCGACGGTCACCGCCGCCGTGTCGGGCGACCGCGACCAGGACGGCAACTACGTCGGTGCGGCGACGGTGACCGTCGCGGCCACCGACGCCGGATCGGGCGTGCAGACCGTCGAGTACCAGGTCGACGACACCAGCTTCGCGCCGTACACCCAGCCGGTGCGCATCAGCGCGGTCGGTGACCACTCGGTGCAGTTCCGGGCCACCGACCAGGCCGGCAACACGAGCACTGTCGGCTCGGTGTCGTTCCGGATCGTCGAACCGACCGAGGAGGACACCACCGCGCCGGTGGTCACGGCCGCGCTGGCCGGCGACCGCGACGGCGACGGCAACTACGTCGGTACGGCCACCGCCACACTCACCGCCACCGACGCCGGATCGGGCGTCGCCACCATCGAGTACGCCCTCGACGACGCCGCCTTCACCGCGTACACGAACCCGGTCGTGGTGACCGCGGTCGGGATGCACATGCTGCACTTCCGGGCGACCGACGTCGCCGGCAACACGTCGGCGGAGCAGATGTCCCACTTCACCGTCGTCGCCCCGCCCGAGGAAGACGACACGCCGCCGACGGTGGCCGCCGCGGTCACCGGCGAGCGGAACGCCGACGGCGCCTACGTCGGCGCGGCGACCGTCACTGTCACCGCGACCGACGCCGGCTCGGGCGTGGCGTCTGTCGAGTACGCGCTCGACTCCGGCGGCTGGACCGCGTACGCCGGCCCGGTCACCGTCCGCACCCCCGGGGCGCACACCCTGCGCTACCGGGCGACCGACACCGCGGGGAACGCCGCCGCCGAGCAGTCCAGCACCTTCACGGTGGTGGCCGACGGCACCGACGCCTGCCCCGCGTCCGACACCCGCGACACGGTGATCATCGACGGTGCCGACACCGGCGTGGTCAACGCCGACACCGGCGACGGCTGCACCATCAACGATCTGATCGACGAACACGCCGACTACCCCGGCCACGCCGCCTTCGTCCGACACGTCGAGGCGGTCACCACCGCTCTGGTGAGCGCCGGAACGCTCACCAAGCGGCAGCAGGGCGCCATCGTCCGGGCCGCGGCCGGATCGGACGTCGGCGCATGAGCACCCGAATCTCATCGACAGGGAGTACCACGATGCCCGGACGTACCGTCGCCAAGCTGGCCACCGTGACCGCCGTCATCGCCGCCTCGGTGCTGGCCGTGGCGCCCACCGCCCACGCCGACCTGGTCACCCACTGCATCGGCACCGGCGGTGCGGTGACCGTGCCCAACGACCTGCTCGTCCCGGCCGGTGAGTCGTGCGCGCTGACCGGCACCACGATCACCGGCAACGTCACAGTCGCCGCCGGCGCGAACCTGGTGGTGACCGGTGGCCGGGTCAGCGGCGAGGTACGCGTCGCCGCCGACGGCTACCTCGACGCCACCGAGACGAGCGTCGACGGCCAGGTGGTGCTGGCCGCCGGCGGTTACGGGGTCTACCTCTCCAACGCCCAGACCGGTGCGGTGACCGTCCGGCCGAAGGGCTCGGCCACCATCGACAGTTTCCTGTTCGCCGAGGCGGCGACGATCGGCGGGAACGTCACCGTCGGCGCCGGTGAGGTACGGCTCGACGGCGGCACCCAGGTGACGCGCAACGTCAGCAGCACCGGCACCTACTACACCGACGTGCACGACTCGTTCGTCGACGGCACCCTGTCGGTGCTCAACAGCGCCACCGGCAGTGTCGTGTGCGGCAGCGCCGTGCGGGGTCGGGCCACGTTCGCCGGCAACCTCGGCGGCGTCCAGCTCGGCCCGAACGGCGCTCTGGACAGCTGCGCGTCCGGCGGCTACTGGGGCGCGGACGTCAGCGTCACCACCACCACCGGCGGCGTCACCGTCGACGACAACATCATCAACGGCCAGTTGACGGTGACGGGCAACAACCCGGCCGCGCAGGTGGCCGCGAACAACCGCATCCGCGGTGGCGTGACGGGCGACCAGGCCGCGCCGGGCGCCAACCGGGCGGCTCGGATGGCCGCCGCCGACCGGGACGACGCGGGCGACCAGCGGGCCGAGGTTCGTCGTACCTCGGCGGTGCAGGAGGCCACCGCGGCCGGCGCCGCCCGGCTCTAGCCAGCGGATCGACGCCAGCTGGCGTCGGGTCGGACGGCACACGGTCGTCCGACCCGACGCCAGCGGGTCACCGGGTGAGCCCCCGCGCGCCTACCCCGCCCGCTGCGCCCCGATTGCCGTCGGGAGTCCGCCGCGGCCCCGCACGCCGAGCTTCACGTACGCCCGCTGGAGGTGGTTCTCCACCGTCCGCACCGACAACACCAGCTTGGCCGCGATTGCGGCGTTGTCGTGCCCGGCCGAGGCCAGTTCGCAGATCTGTCGCTCCCGGGGGGTGAGCCCGTCCCGGTCCGACGGCCGGGGGCTCAACGGGGGCCAGTATCCGCCGCACCGCTCCCGCAGCAGGTCCGCGCGCCGGGCCAGCAGGTTGGCCCGGCGCTGGTCGCCTCGACGCTGGCAGGCCCGCTCGGCGGCGACCACGGCCTCCAGCCCGAGCGTCAGGTAGCCGCTCGCCTCCAGGGCGCTGCCGACGCGTTCCAGCGCGGCCGGGTCGTCGGCGGCGAGCGCGTGGGCGTAGTCGGACCACAGCGCGAACAGTGGACTGTCACAGTCGGCGGTGACCGTGCGCAGCCGCTCGGCGGTGGCGGCCCCGGGCTCCAGGCGGGACAGCAGGTGCAGGCACTCGACGGTGACCGTCGTTGCCTGCCCGGCACGCCCCTGCAACTCCCGCAGCGTGGCGACGGCCGTCGCCGGGCGGCCCTCCGCGGCGGTCAGCCAGGCGGCGGTCAGCTCGGCGTCGATGGCCACCAGCCCGCCGCCGTGCGGCCCGCCGCCGTCGGAGCGATCGTCGACGAGCTGCCGCAGCAACCTCCCGCTCTCCGCCAGCTCACCCACCTGCGCCGCCACGTACGCGTTCGCCGACAGCACGTAGTCGCGGATCGGGAACAGCGTACGGTCGGCGGTGAGGGTCCGCGCCTCGTGCAGCCAGCGCATCGACCGCCGCATCTGCCCGGCGTGGTAGGCGCACTTGCCCAGGGAGAAGGCGAGCAGACCCACCGCGTCCGCCGCGCCCCGCGTGACCGCGTCCCGGTAGTAGCGTTGCGCCAGCCGCTCGGCGTCGTGCAGTCGTCCGGACAGCACCAGCGCCTGCACGTGGCAGGCCTGCGTCGCGGCGCGCATCGTCGGCCACGTCTCCGGGATGTCGACCTCTCCGGTGTCGAACATCCGCACCGCCTGCCCCGGCTGCCCGTCGAACAGCAGCAGGTACGGCAGCAACGCCGCGACCGCCGTCGCCAACAGCGGGTCCCGGGGCCGGTCGGCGGCCAGGCGTGCCATCAGGGCGCGGGCGCCCCCCGCGTCGCCGCCGAACGCCGCGATACCCACCTCCGCCGCGAGCAGCCCGGCGCGCGCGTCGGCGGGCAGGTCACGACGGCCCCCGTCGATCACCTCGCGGGCGCGGTCCGGCCGTCGCTCTCCCCAGTACATGTTCAGCGCTCGCAGCGCCGTCGCCTCGGCGCGGTCGCGCGCGTCGTCGAGGTTGGCCGCGGCGCGTGCCAGGTGCCCGTCGGCCTCGTCGCCGCGCCCCTGAGCCACCAACGCCCGGCCCACCTGCCAGTCGCCCCGCGCCGAGTCGACCCTCCGGCCCAGCCGCTCGGCCAGCGGCGCGTCGTGGCGGCGCAACGCGTACTCCGACGCCGCCAGTAGGTCGTCCGGATCGACAGGCAGATCCGCCTCGCAGCGCCAGGCCGCGATCCGGGCCCGGGCCTCGGTGCCGACGCCGTCGACGCCCGCCAGCGCCTCGGCCAGGGTCCGGCGCAGCCGGCGGGCCCGTAGCTCCCCGGTGCGGTTGCGGACCACCTCGGCGTACAGCGGATGGCTGGTCTGCACCAGCACGCCCGTGTCATGCCGGACCAGGCGGATCAGGCCGCGCTCCTCGAGCCGTTCCGCGACGGGCGAATCGACGGTCCGCTCGATCAGCGCCAGCGGAGCCGGCTCGGCGTGCGCGACGTACCGCAACGCCTCGGCCTCCTGGGCGGTGAGCGTGCCGAGGGTCTGCTCGATGAGGTCGGACAGGTGCGTGGAGCACAGCGACTCGGCGGGCCACGTCCACATCCCGTCGCGCTGGACCAGGCCGCCGTCGCGCAACCCGCACCGGAGCGCCTCGCGCAGAAAGAGCGGGTTGCCCTGACTGATCCGCCACAGCGCGCCGACCGTCAGGCCGTCGACCGGGCCGCCGAGACCCTCGCGGACCAGCACTGCCGTCTCGTCCGGGTCCAGTGGCGGCACGTGGACCCGGTCGACCGCGCGGAAGCGGTGCAACGCCGCGACCGGCGCCGCGGCCAGGGCGTCACCCCGGACACTCGCGACCACCCGCACGGTGCCACCCACGACGAGGCGTTCCAGGAGCGCCCCGGACGCGTCGTCCAGCCAGTTGAGGTCGTCCACCCCGACCACCACGCCCCGGCCCGCCGCGACCTCGCGCAGCCGGCGCTCGACGTCGCGAAAGACGTCGGCGACACTCGCGTCCGACGGCTGGGGCAGCCGGCTGGCGAGCACGCCGAACGGCACGCCACGCCAGCCCGGAGTGGCGGTGACCCGCAACACGACATGCTGGCGCCGCAGCGCCTCGGCCAGGACCTCCTCCAAGAGTCGGCTCTTGCCCACCCCCGGATCGCCGGTGAGCAGGACCCCCCAACCCGCTGACGCGGTGAGCGCCTCGACCGCCCGGTCACGCTCGCGTGCCCTGCCGACGAACGGCCAGCCGGCGTCCCCGTCGACGAAACCACCTGATGCAGCCACGGAACCCCTTCAACCCGGCCGGGTGCCCGCCCCGGGCCCGGTCGCCATCTCCGTCCTCGATCCGCTCGCTTGGCCGGACCGTGTGTACCGCGGCGGTCTGGGTGGCGCGGGCCCCACCCTCACACACCCCCGCCCGGTGGCGCCGTCAGCTTCCAGACATGCCTGCACACCTGACGCCCCGAACCCACGGTTCGGTTGTCGTCCGCGTGACACGACCGGCCCGGGATGAGGTAGCCGCTACTCATGTGCCGGCACCCCCGCCGCCCGCAGGCTGATTTCTGCAAGCGACCGCCGGACAGGCCGACGGTCGTCGCGAAAGGAGCCACGAATGTCCATCACCGACATCGTCAGCAGCTGGAAGGACGAGTACCGCCGCGCCGCCTCGCCCGAGGCCGTCGAGACCCACCCGGCCGGTCTGGTCGAGCTGGACCGCGACCAGTTGGAGACCGTGGCCGGCGGCGCCGCCGCGACCGGCGGCCACACCAACGCGTGCTGCCACTGCGTCTGCTGATTTCGAACCCTCGGGTCCGCACGGGGTCCGGGCCTGGCCCGGACCCCGTCGTTCCGCCCAACCACCGCCACGGGAGCCCCGCATGTCCGAACACCCGCACCGCGCCACCGACGACCCGAGCGCCCGCGTCGAGCAGCGCCTCCTGGCCGCGCTGAGCATCGCCGAACGGCTGGCCGCGCCCGCGCCGACGGCGTCGCTGCCCGGCGAGCGGTCGCGGTGGCGGCTGTCGCGGTGGCGCACCGCCGGCGCGTTCACCGACGACGAGGACTGGCGAAGCCGGCTGACGGCGGAGGGTATCGACGAGCAGGTGCTCCTCGCTCTGCTCGACGAGACGCCCGAGCTGCTCGCCGCACGTCTGCACGGGACGCCGGCCTGGATCGACGACCTGCTGGCCTGCTACACGCGAGCGGCGGACGGGGAGATCGGCCCCGACCTGCTGCCCGGTCGCCCACTCGACGCCTGTCTCGTCCTGGTGGCGCCCCTGGTCGCACAGGCCCGCGCCCAGGTGGCACGTCGGACTCGCGACCTCGCCGGCGACGCCGTGCCGCTGCCCGCCGACGCGGACCGGCTCGGACTGACCGGCCTGCTCGACGAGCTGGTCGTGCTCCTGAGCCGGGCCGTCGTCCTGGAACTCAACATCGACCGGCTGCACGGCACGTCGTCCGGAAAGACGCCGCAGGAGCGCTTCGAGGCGTTCTTCGGCAGGTACCGCGCCCCCGGGGCGGCGCTGGACCTGCTGGCCGACTACCCGGTCCTGGCCCGGCAGGCGTACGGGCTGACCCGCGCCTGGGCCGAGCGGACCGTCGAGTTCCTGCACCGGCTCCGCGCCGACGCGCCGACGCTCGCGGCGACCTTCCACTCCGGTGCCCCGATCGGTCGCCTGGTCGAGGTCGAGGAGACCGGCGATCCGCACCGCGACGGCCGCCGGGTGCTGGTGGCGACGTTCGACAGTGGGCTGCGGCTGGTCTACAAGCCCCGCCCGATCGCCGTCGAGGCCCGGTTCCAGCAGCTGCTGGCCTGGCTCAACGACCGCGGCGCCGACCTGCACACCTTCACCGTGCTGCCGCGCGGCGAGTACGGCTGGGCCGCGTACGTCGACACGCGCGCCGCCGCCACGACGGCCGGTCAGCGCCGCTACGCCTACCGCTTCGGGGCCCTGCTGGCCCTGTTGCAGGCCATCGGCGCCACCGACTGCCACCAGGAGAACGTGGTCGCCCACGGTGAGCATCCGGTCCTGATCGACCTGGAGACCGTGCTCACCCCGGCGGTCGTCCGGTCCACGAACTTTCGGGGCGGCGACGCGATCGCCGACTCGGTGCTCGCGGTCGGCCTGCTGCCGCGCGCCGACGAGGCCGCCGGACCGCTCGGCGACGGCTGCAACTGCTCGGCGTGGCAGGCCGAGGGGACCGACGAGATGCGACTGTGCGCTCCCGGTCACCACCACGACGAGCAGGACCGGCAGAACCTCGCCACCGCCGGCGCGGCGACCGACGTCGCCGCGCACCTGCCGCAGGTGGTGCGGGGGTTCGAGTCGATGACGCGCCTCCTCGTCGCCGTTCGCGACGATCTGCTGGCCCCGCACGGGCCGCTCACCGCGTTCGCCGCCGACGAGATCCGCGTCGTGCTCCGCCCCACCCGCACGTACCTGCGGCTGCGCGACGCGGCGCTGCACACCGACGCGCTGCAGGACGGCCTGGACACCGAGCGGCTGTACGACTGGCTCTGGTCGGGGGTGGCGGAACTCCCGATGCTGGCGGCCACCATCGGGGCGGAGCGCGCCGACCTGGCCCGCCGCGACGTGCCGATGTTCACCACCCGGGTGGACTCGCGGGACCTCTGGAGCAGCCGGGGGCAGCGACTGCCGGGCCTGCTGGCCCGATCCGGGCTCGACGAGGCGCGTCGCCGGCTCGCCCGGCTCGGACCGGCCGACCTGACGCGGCAGCGCTGGCTGATCGAGGCCGCCTTCACCACCCGGGTGGACGCCACCGACGCGCCCCACGCGCGGGTGCGCTGGCGGCTGGCGGAGCTGCCACCCGCGCCGACACCCGCGCCGGCGGCCTACCTGGCCGCCGCGGCCGAGGTCGCGGACGTGGTCGCCGGTCTCGCCAGCGCAGGTGCCGAGCCGACCTGGTTCGGGCTCACGCCCTCGACCACCGACCCGGGCCGGTGGGCGCCGACGCCGCTCGGCCCGCACCTCTACGACGGCGTCGCGGGCGTGGCGCTCTTCCTGGCCCACGCCGGCCGACTCACCGGTGCACGGCGATTCACCGACCTCGCCGCCCGGGCGGCTGCCGGGCTGGCCGCCCGCGTCCTCGACCAGCGGATTCCCGGCGACCGCATCGGCGCGTTCACCGGTTGGTCGGGCCTGCTGTACACCTTCGGGCACCTCGGAGCGCTGTGGCGGACCGACCGGTTCGCGCCGGCGGTCGACGTGGCGCTGGCGCGGATCGTCACGCTGGCCGCCAGCGAGCAGGCCGTCGACCTCGTCGACGGGTACGCCGGCGCCGTCCTCGCCGTCTCCGGCGCGGGTCTGGACCCCGACCGGGTCGAGCCCGCCCTGAGCGCCGCCGCCGCGCGACTTCGCGCCGCCGCCGAGCGCTACCCGCACCCGGCCCGCGGTGCCTCCGGCGACCCCCTCGGCGGACTGTCGCACGGCTCCGCGGGCATCGCCGCCGCGCTGGCCCGGGCCGGGCAGGTGACCGGCGATCCCGGCTACACCGACGCGGCGGCCCGCGTGCTCGCGTACGACAGCAGTTTGTTCCGCCCTGAGCTGGCGAACTGGGCTGACCTGCGCCGGCCGGGGGAGAGCACCGTCACCTGGTGCCACGGTGCCCCCGGGGTGGGGCTGTCGCGGCTGCTGCTGCGCGACGCCCTCGGCCCCGACGAGGGCCTGGACGCGGAGATCGACACGGCAGTCCGGACGACGCTCGCCACCGGCTTCGGTCGTAACCACTCGCTGTGCCACGGCGACCTCGGCAACCTCGACCTGCTGCTGACGGCAGTCCCCCAGCAGGCGGCGGCGCCCGCGGCGGCGGTGCTGCGCGACGGCCTCGGCGGTGGCTGGCGCTGTGCCAACCCGACGGCCCTCGCCACGCCGGAGCTGATGACCGGCCTGTCGGGGATCGGGCTCGCCCTGCTGCGGCTGGCCGCACCCGAGCGGGTGCCGTCGGTTCTCGTGCTGGCGCCACCGGCGGACGCGCGCACCGGCGCGCTCGGCGTCCGGAGGCGACAGTGGGCCGCCTGACCAGCGCCCGGGCGTGGTGGCGCCGGCAGCGGGTGCCGCTGGTGATGCAGATGACCGACACCGACTGCGGCGCCGCGTGCCTGGCCATGATCGCCCGCCGGCACGGCGTACGCGCCTCGCTGGCCCGGGTGCGCGACGGGCTCGACGTCGGCCGCGACGGCGTCACCGCGCGGGCGCTGCTGGCCGCCTCCTCCCGGTTCGGGTTGCGGGCCCGCGCGTTCCGCGCCGACGCCGCCCAGGTCGCGCAGCTGCCCCTGCCGGCCGTCGCCCACTGGGAGGACTCCCACTTCGTCGTGGTGGAACACGTCGGCGCGCGGGGTGTGCGGCTCGTCGACCCGGCGCTCGGGCGTCGGCTGCTCAGCGCCGCCGAGTTCGCGGCCGGCTTCAGCGGCACGGTGCTGACCTTCACCCCCGATCCCGAGGCCGTGCCCGAGCCCGCCGTCTCCCGGCCCGGCCCGCTGGCCCGTTGGCGGCGCGCGCACCCGCTGCTGCGGCCCTTCCTGCCCCGGCTGGGCACGGCGTTCGGCGTCTCCCTGGTGCTCCAGACCCTGGGACTGGCCCTGCCGTTGGCCACGACTGTCGCCTTCGACCAGATCATGCCGGCCCGGGAGACCGGCCTCATGCCGTACCTGGCGTTGGGCATCGCGGCGCTGGTGCTCACCCAGTTCGGCGTGGCCTATCTGCGCTCCCGGCTCCTGGTCACGTTGCAGGCCAGTGTGGACGCCGCGCTGATGACCCGCCTGTTCGGGCACCTGCTGCGGCTGCCGTACGCGTTCTTCCAGCAGCGGGCCGGCGGCGACCTGATGCAGCGGTTGTCCAGCAGCATCCTGCTGCGCGAACTGGTCACCACCCAGGTGCTGACGGCGGTGATCGACGGTGTGCTGGTGATCGCGTACTTCGCGGTGCTGGTGGCCAGGGACCTCACCTTCGCCGGGCTCGCCGCCGCGATCGGTGTCGTCCAGGTGGTGGCCGTCGCGCTCGTCAACGGTCGGCTGCTGCGGCTGACCCAGCGGCACCTCACCGTGCAGGCCGACGCGGAGAGCGCGTTGATGGAGGCGCTGTCGGGCATCGCGACGGTCAAGTCGATGGGCGCCGAACGGCAGGTGTACGACGGTTGGCTGCGCCGCTACACCACAGCGCTGGACGCCGACATCGCCCAGAACCGGCTCTCGGCCACGGTCGCCAACATCACCGCGAGCGTCCAACTCGCCGGGCCGCTGGCGTTGCTGTGGCTCGGCACCGGCCGGCTCTTCGAGGGCGCCGGCCTCGGTGCGACCCTGGGCCTGCAGGCGTTGGCGTTGTCCGCGCTCACCCCGTTGGCCTCACTGGTGAGCAGCGCGCAGGTGCTCCAGTCGGTCGTGTCGCACCTGCAGCGCCTGCGGGACGTCTTCGCCGCCCGGCCGGAGCCCGCCGGGGACCCCGACCTGCCGACGCCCCGCCTCACCGGCCGGATCACCGTCCGCGACCTGAGCTTCCGCTACGACGGTGGCGCGGCACCGGTGCTGCGGGACATCTCCTTCGACGTCGCACCGGGGGAGAAGGTCGCGGTGGTGGGGCCCTCGGGCAGCGGCAAGAGCACCCTGGCCATGCTGCTGACCGGCCTCTACCGGCCCACCGGCGGGGAGATCCTGTTCGACGGGGTGCCCCTGTCGCGCATCGACCCGACAGCTCTGCGCCGCCAGTTCGGGGTGGTGTTGCAGGAGAGCTACCTGTTCCGCGACTCCATCCGGCGCAACATCAGCCTGGTGCATCCGGGTGTCGGCATGCCGGCGATCCGGGCGGCCGCCGAGGCCGCCGCCATCGACGAGGACATCGCGGCGATGCCGATGGGCTACGACACCCAGGTCGCCGAGCGGGGCCAGGCGCTCTCGGGTGGGCAGCGGCAGCGGCTGTCCATCGCGCGGGCCCTGGCGGGCCAGCCCGCCGTGCTCCTGCTCGACGAGGCGACCAGCCACCTCGACGTGGCAACCGAGCGGCGCGTCGACGAGGCGATCTCGGCGATGCGCTGCACCCGGATCGTCGTGGCCCACCGGCTGAGCACCGTCCGTAACGCCGACCAGATCCTCGTCGTCGCCGATGGCCGGCTCGTGGAGCGCGGCCGGCACGACGACCTGCTGCGGGCCGGGGGCGTGTACGCCGACCTGGTCCGCTGCCAGTTGACCGATGACGAACCCGCCCACGCAGGAGGCGACGCATG
This sequence comes from Micromonospora sp. NPDC049114, assembly GCF_040648635.1. NCBI lineage: Bacteria > Bacillati > Actinomycetota > Actinomycetes > Micromonosporales > Micromonosporaceae > Micromonospora > Micromonospora sp. NPDC049114. Next base: position 270,656 of record NZ_JBEZEA010000005.1, read on the forward strand.
GACACCCGTACCGTGACCGGGGCGCCGCAGCGCCCGGAGGTCTCCGCCGACGACCCGCAGGCGTTCCCGGCGCGGCGGATCCTCGTCGCCGCCTGCGGATCCGCGGACGTGCTGACACTGCCTCAGTCGATCATGGTGATGCGCCACGCGTTGGGACTCGACGTGCGGGTCGTGCTCACTCCCGCCGCCGCCCGCTTCGTCCCGGCCGCGTCGTTCGCCCTCCTGACCGGACACCCGGCGCTGACCGACGAGGAGGCGACCAGCGAGGTCACGCACCTGACCCTGACGGGGTGGGCGGATCTGGTGCTCGTCCTGCCCGCCACCGCCAACACCCTGGCCAAGGCCGCCCTGGGAATCGCCGACACCCTGGTCGCCACCTGCGTGCTGGCCGCCGCCGCTCCCGTCGTGCTGGTGCCGTCGATGAACGCCGCGATGTGGCAGCGACCCGCCGTGCAGCGCAACGTGGCGCGGTTGCGCGCCGACGGGTACGGCGTCGTGCCGCCCGTTCCCGTGCTCGCGCTGAGCACCGGCACCCTCGCGGGCCGGGGGATGCCACCGGTGGAGACGGTGCTGGAGTGGACCGCCGCCCACCTGCGGGCGCAGGGAGCGGGTCGTGGCTGAGGCGCGCTCCGGGTACGGGCCGAGAATCGCCGCGGCGGTCACCGCGCTCGGCGCCGTCCTGCTCGTGGTGGCGGCCACCCCGTTCCTGCGCGCGTACGCCGACCCGGCCTCGCGCCGGCCGGCCGCCGCGATCGGGGTCGACGCCGACCGGGCCGGCTGTGATCCGGAGCTGACCGACCGGATCAGTGGCGCGGGCCTGCACGTCGGCCCGGGGACCGCCGAGCCGTACGTCACCCGCGTCCGGTACGACCTGGTCCCACCGTCGTCCGGGCCGCACTTCGTGGTGCCCGCCCCGACCGTGCGCCGCTTCTATGTCGCCCGTGACCGCCCGCCCATCGAGACGCTGGTCCATAACCTGGAACACGGCTACACCGTGCTGTGGTACGTCGAACCGCTCGCCCCCGACCAGATCGAGGCACTGCGGGCGTTGGCCCGGACGTTCGGCGACGACAGCTACGGCGGCAGGTTCGTGGTCGCGCCGTGGGACCTCGACTACGGGGCGTTCCCGGCCGGCCGGCCCCTCGCACTGTCGCACTGGGGTGCGCAGGCCGGGTACCGGCAGTTCTGTGCCGCGGTCAGCGGCGCGGCAGTGCAGCGGTTCGTCCTGGCGCACCCGCGCAGCGACGCTCCCGAGCCGACCGGAATGTGAGCCGCCGACAGCCCGCCGGTCGCTGGATCGGCGCCCGTTCCGCAGGTCGAGCACCTGCACGGCGACGCCCGGTACGCGGCGGCGGCCGGTCATCTCGCCGGTTGGCCGGCCGCCGCCGTCGTGGCGTGTCAGCCGGCGACGGCCGTGCCGTAGAACGCGCTCGGATCGTCGGCGAGGGATGCCTTGACGTGGGCGCTCCACTCGTCGGCGAGCACCTCGAGCCGGCCGGCCTCGATGCCGTCGAGGGCGGCGCGGACGACGTCGGCGGGGTTCATCTTGACGCCGTCGTAGTCGGCCATCATGTCGGTGTCGGCGGCGCCCAGGTGCAGCCCGGTCACCAGCGTCCCCTGCGCGGCCAGTTCGAGCCGGACACCGTTGGTCAGGCTCCACTCGGCCGCCTTGGCGGCGCTGTAGGCGTTCGCCCCGTCGTAGGAGAACCACGACAACGCCGACAGGACGTTGAGGATGGCGCCGCCGCCGTTGGCGCCCAGAACCGGGGCGAACGCGCGCACCATGTCGAGGGTGCCGTAGAAGTTGGTGTCCATCTCGGATCGGACCAGGCGTAGGTCGCCGGTGACGAGATTGGTCCGGGTGGTGATTCCGGCGTTGTTGACGAGCAGGGTCACGTCGGAAGCGACCGCTGCGGCGTCCCGCACCGCCTGCGGGTCGGTGATGTCCAGGCGCAGCCTCTCGACGCCGGGGATGTCGATCTGTTCGGGGTCGCGGGCCGTGGCGTACACCTTCGCCGCGCCGCGTTCGAGGAGTAGGTGGGTGAAGTGCCGGCCGATGCCACGGTTGGCGCCGGTGACCAGCGCGATCGAGCCCGAGATCCGCATGATGCCTCCGCTGGGGTTGGACGAGGACTGGTACGCGGCCTACGCTAAAACCTGACGTGGACGTGAGGGACAAGGTTGTGTGGCGGCTGTCACCGGCAGTGGGGGAGTGGTCGTGCGGATCGGGGAACTCGCCACCAGCACGGGTGTGTCGGTGCGCGCCCTGCGTTACTACGAGGAGCAGTCGCTGCTGATCCCCGAGCGCAGCGGCGGCGGCCAGCGCCACTACGACGAGAAGGCGCTGGATCGGGTCCAGCTCATCCAGACGTTGTACGCCGCGGGCCTGTCCAGCCGGACGATCCTCGATCTGTTGCCCTGCGTCGACGCGAAGGTCAACACCCCGCAGTCCCGTGCCCTGCTGAACGCCGAACGCGACCGCATCACCCGACAGATCGACCAGCTCGTCCAGGTCAGGGACCGACTCGACGCGGTGATCAGCACCACCGAGAGCCCGGCCAGCGGCTGCGCCTACGCGGACGCCCTGCCACGGTAGTCGCGCCCTTATGCCCCTGCTGTCCCCAACGACTGCTGTCGAGGGACCGCCGGTGAGGCGCCGAGGGTCAGGTCGGGGATGCCGTAGAGCTGGTCGAGCACCTGCATCGCGGCCCCGGCGGCGATGACGTCCGCGCCCAGCCCGGACAGGGTCACCGTCGGCGTCAGCCAGTCCGCGCGCGGCACGTCGGTGCGGACGGCCCGCTCGACCGCGGCGCGGTAGTCCTCCGCGTGGCGCAGCAGATCCGCGCCGGCCAGCACCACGTGGGCGAGGTCGAGGGTCTGGAGCAGGTTGACGACGCCGACGGCCAGGACGCGGGCCGCGCGGGCGACGTCTCCCGCCTCCGCGGCGCGCAGGTGCACGACCTCCAGGCAGCCGTGGCGTCCGCAGACGCAGCGGGGCCCGTCCAGGTCGACGACCGTGTGCCCGAACTCGCCGGCATTGGTGTGTGCGCCCCGGTGGGCGGCGCCGCCCAGCCAGAAGCCACCGCCGATGCCGGATTCGACCATGATGAGCGCCGCGTCGGCGAACGTCGCGCCGTGCCGCCACGCCTCGGCCGTGATCCCGGCGGTCACGTCCTTGTCCAGGTGCACCGGTAGCCCCAGGTGCGCCTCGGCCAGCTCACGCAGCGGTACGTCGTGCCAGTGCCGCAGGCCGTGCGCGTCCCGGACCAGCCCGTTGGCGTGGTCGAGCGGCCCGATCATGCCGAGGCCCACCCCGGTCAGCCGCCCGCGCAGGTCGTCGCCGGCGGTGATCGCGTCGACGCCGACCCGCAGGGCGTCGAGGAGGTGCTCCGGGGCGAAGTCGTCGGGCAGCGGGTTGACGGTGGAGTGGCGCACGGTGCCGGCCAGATCGACCAGGACCAGCCGCAGCGTGCGTCGGGCGACGTGCGCACCGATGGCGTACCGGCTGTCGGGGACCAGCTCGTAGACGACCGCGGGTTTGCCGATGCCCAGGCGGCGGACGCCGGCGGGGCGGATCAGCCCGTCGGCGGCCAGGCGGGCGATGACCTTGGAAACCGCCTGCGGTGTGAGGCCGGTGGCGTCGACGACCGTCGACCGCTCGAACGTCCGCACGGTACGCCCCACGGCCAGGACGAGCGCCTGGTTGTATCCGCGCAGGAACGTCACGTCGGCTGTGGTGCGCGTCATCTCACCAGCCTATTACGCAACGCTGTTGCTAAATTCGCCCGGTGAACGGACTGAGCAGAGGTCAGCGCCTGGCGGCGCTGGCGGCCCTGGCCCTGGGCGGCGTGGCGGTCGGCCTGACGGAGTTCGTGGCGATGGGTCTGCTACCCGAGATGGCCCGCGGCCTGCTCCCGCAGGAGTACGCCCGATCGTCGTCGGACGCGGTGGCCCAGGCCGGTTGGATGATCACCGCGTACGCGCTGGGCGTGGTCGTCGGCGCCCCGCTGATCGCCGCCCTCAGCGCCCGCCTGCCGCGCCGCAAGCTCGTGCTCGGGCTGCTCGTCCTCTTCGCCGTCGGCACGATCGCCTCCGCGACCGCCCCGAACTTCGAGCTGGTGCTGGTGGCGCGGTTCGTCGCGGGGCTGCCGCACGGCGCGTACTTCGGTGCGGCCGGCCTGCTCGCGGCGACCCTGATGGGCCCCGGCAACGAGGCCCGGGGCTTCGCCACCGTGCTCGGTGGGCTGACGGTGAGCAACGTGGTGGGCGTACCGCTGATCACCCGGCTCGGCCAGGCGGCCGGCTGGCGTGCGGCGTACCTGGTGATCGCCGGGGTCTTCCTGCTCACGCTGCTGGCGGTGCTGGCGGTCGTCCCGGAGGTCGCCGCGGCGGCGGACGGCTCGCCGGCCGCCGAACTGCGCTCCCTGCGGACCCCGCAGGTCTGGCTGGTCGCGGCCACCGGAGCGATCGGCTTCGCCGGGTTCTTCGCCGTCGACTCCTACATCGCGCCGGTCACCACCGACGTCGCCGGCCTCTCCGCCGCGACCGTCCCGTGGGTGCTGGTCGCCGTGGGTCTCGGCATGACAGTCGGCAACGCCCTGGGCGGCTGGCTCGCCGACCGGGACCTGCGCCGCAGCATGATGATCGGCTTCATCGCCATGATCGTCAGCATCGGTGTGTTCAGCCTCGTCGCGTCGAACCGCGTGGGCCTGTTCGTGGGCGCGTTCCTGGTCGGCGCGACAAGCCTCTACCTCGGTCCGGTCCTGCAGGCACGCCTGATCACTGTCGCCCCCGGCGCCCAACTGATGGGCGCGGCGCTCAACCAGTCCGCCATGAACATCGCCAACAGCCTGGGCGCGGCCCTGGGCAGCGTCGCCATCGCCGCCGGGCTCGGCTACCTCGCGCCGGCGCGGGTCGGCCTGGTCCTGGCGGTCGTCGGGCTGGGCCTGGGAATCGTCAGCTTCACCGCCGGACGCCGCCGCGACAGGGAACCGGCCGTCGTCGCGGGCTGACGGCCTGTTCGCCGGTCGGGGTGCGCCGACCGCGTCCGGCGGCATGTCGGTATCCGACACCCGGGCGGACGTGTCGGGGCGACGGTCGGAGCTCGACGCTGTGCAACGATCGGTGCCACACCTCGTACCCCTTGGAGAGCACGATGTCCCTCTCCCCGGTTCGGGTCTTCGCCGCGTTGAACGCCGTGCGACCCCCCGACCAACCCACTCCGCGCCTGGGTAAGGCGGTGGTGGTCGGCGGCAGTGTCGCCGGCCTCCTGGCCGCCCGGGTCCTGTCCGACCACGCGGAAAGCGTGCTCCTTCTCGACCGGGACGACCCGCAGCTCAGCGGCGCCCGACCCGGCGTGCCACAGGGGACGCAACTGCACGCGCTGCTGCCCGGCGGCCTGCTCCAGCTCGAGCAGCTGTTCCCCGGGTTCCGCCAGCAGGCGCTGGCCCACGGGGCGATCGAGGCGCCGCCGGCCGCCCGACGCAGCTACCTCGACGGCCGACGGAAGGTGGTCGTACCCGACGACGACGACAGCCTGGCCGGCAGCCGGCCCCTCCTGGAGGGGCTGATCCGTCAGCAGGTGCTCCGACTGCCCAACGTCAAGACGGTCACCGCCCGTGCCACGGGTCTCGTGTTCGACGGCGACGCGGTCACCGGCGTCCGGTACGAGGTCGATCAGGTGCCCGGCGTCGAGGGCGCCGACCTCGTGGTGGACGCCATGGGGCGGTCCAGCCGGCTCTCCGAGTGGCTGGAGCAGGCCGGCTGGGAACGGCCCGCCACCCGTCGGATGGCCGTGCACCTCAACTACGCGACAGCGCTGTTCCGCCGCCCCGAGCCGTCTCCGGAGACGACAGTCGTCCTGGCCCTGCACACGCCGCGGACCATGACGGACATCGCCGGCGCCGCCTTCTTCGCCATCGAGGATGGCCGGTGGATGGCCATGATGGCCGGCTACGGGAAGGACCGCCCGGGCCGCACCGCCCAGGACTTCGTCCGCCGGCTGCGGGAGCAGTTCCCGCCGGAGTTCGGCGAGGTCGCAGGGCAGGAGATGCTCGGCGACGTCCAGACCTACCACCACGCCGACAGCCGCCGGCGGGACTTCCACGCGCTGCGGCGGTTCCCGGCGCGACTCGTCAGCGTCGGTGACGCAGTCGCGTCGTTCAACCCGGTGTACGGGCAGGGGATGACGGCTGCGGCCCTGCACGCGGCCTGCCTGTCGGCGTACCTGCGCTCCGACCCCGACCTGAGCGAGCCCGCCCGACACTTCCTCGCACTGCAGAAGGTCGTGGTCGACGCCGCCTGGTCGACCTCGACCTCCGCCGACCTGGCGTTGCCGCACGTCGACGGTCCCTACCCGCGCGGCTACCGGGTCTCCAGCTGGGTCAGCCGGCAGATCCTCACGGCGACAGTCACGGACGTGGCGACCGCCCGGCGGTTCAACGAGGTCGTCTCCCTGCGGGAGCACCCGCTGTCGCTGGCCACACCCGGCGTGATCCTGGGCGCCCTGCGCGCGAACCGCCGCTCGGGCTGACGGTCACCCGGACGCGCGCCGACGCCGCCCGCCGACGCCGATGTGCGGCGGGCGGGCGGCGTCCGGCGGTTGCCCGGGGTCAGCGCGCGTCGCCGCGCAGGATGTCGACGACAAAGCGGTGGTCGTCCAGCTGCGGAAGGCCGGAGACGCCCATCCAGCCCACCACGCCGGTGCCACGAACACGCAGCGGCACGGCGCCTCCGGCGGCGGCGTAGCGTGCGGCCGGCAGGCCGAACTTCTCGGTGAGCGTCGTCTGCTTGTCCCGGCAGAGCCGGGCCATGTAGAGCGACGAGTGCTCGAACCGCATCACCACGCGCCCCTTGCGGCGCAGCCACCCGTCGTTGTCCGCCGTCGAGCCGGGCAGGCCACAGTGGAACAACTGCCGCCCGGTCCGCCACACGCCCACGGAGATCGGGAGCCCCCGCTGCGCGGCGGCGGTGACGGCCCGCACGCCCAGCTCGTACGCGTCGGTCTCGGTCAGGCCCGCGAGCTCCAGCTCGGTCTCCTCGCGCTGCAGCTCGTCAAGCGTCGGCCACTGGTCAGATGACATGTGTTTCTCCTCGTCGAGCGTCGTTCACCAGGCGCAGGGCGCGTAGTCCTTCAGGAAGCAGCCGTACAGGTCCTCGCCCTGCTCGCCGCGGACGATCGGGTCGTACACCCGGGCCGCGCCGTCGACCAGGTCCAGCGGGGCGTGGAACCCCTCGTCGGCCAGCCGCATCTTGGTCGGGTGGGGCCGCTCGTCGGTGATCCAACCGGTGTCGACGCTTGTCATCAGGATGCCGTCGGTCAGCATCTCCTGCGCGCTGGTGCGGGTCAGCATGTTCAACGCGGCCTTGGCCATGTTGGTGTGCGGGTGCCCGGGGCCCTTGTAGCCGCGGCCGAACTGGCCCTCCATCGCCGAGACGTTCACCACGTACTTGCGGCGGGCCTTCGCTGCGGCCATCGCCGGGCGGAGCCGGCTGACCAGCACGAACGGCGCGGTGACGTTGCACAGCTGCACCTCGAGCAGCTCGACCGGGTCGACCTCCTGCACCCGCTGGACCCAGCTGTTCACCGAGTCGAGGTCCGGCACCAGACCGCCGGCGTCGATGGCCGTGGACGCCGCGATCCGCTCGGGCGACGCGGAGCCGCTCGTCAACGCCAACGCGGTGAGCGCGTGCGGGGTGAGCGCCGTCGACCCGGTGCCGGCGGTCAGGCTCCCCGCCGGGCCACCCGGGCCGGTCGGCTTGGCGAACGTGATCAGCTCCGGCAGGGGGCCGTCCGGCAGCGCCGCGGCCTCGGCGGCGACGAGCTGGGCGTACGCCCCGGGGGAGCGGCGGACCGTCTGCGCCGCGTTGTTGATCAGGATGTCGAGGGGGCCCTGACTGCTGACCGAGTCGGCCAGGGCGATCACCTGGGCGGGGTCGCGCAGGTCGATTCCGACGATCCGCAGGCGGTGCAGCCAGTCCGCGCTGTCCGGCATCGCGGCGAAGCGGCGGACCGCGTCGTGCGGGAACCGTGTGGTCACCGTGGTGTGCGCGCCGTCGCGCAGCAGCCGCAGCGCGATGTACATGCCGATCTTGGCTCGGCCGCCGGTGAGCAGCGCGCGCCGGCCGGTCAGGTCGGTACGGGCGTCGCGGCGTTCCCGGTTCAGGGCGGCGCAGGTCGGGCAGAGCTGGTGGTAGAAGGCGTCCACCTCGCGGTAGCGCTGCTTGCAGATGTAGCAGCCACGCGGGTTGTGCAGGAATCCGGCAGTCGTGCCGGTGGTGGGGGAGGCGAGGGGGATGCCCTGGGTCTCGTCGTCGATCCGGCCGGGGGCGCCGGTGGCCGTGGCCTCCGTCACCGCCCGGTCGGCCGCGAGGATGGCGTCGCGCCGCTCCTCACGTCGCCGCTGCTTGATCACCTTGTAGAGCTTCGCGGTGGCCCGCTGCACCCGCACCACGTCCGGATGGTCGGGCGGAAGGGCTTCCAGGGCCTCGAAGACGCTGAGACAGGTCTCCAGCCGGTTCCGGTCAATGCCGTCCTGACCGTTTTGGGCAATCTTGTCCACTGTCATGCGTCGTTGTCTCGTCCCGTTTCCTGTGCCGGATTCCCCCGGCCCACCCCAAGTCCGACCCGAAACTGTACGCACCACGCCGTCCGGGACGCATCCCGCGCCACGCCGCCCACCCCTGAAGACCCGCACGCGGCCCGACACCCTGCTCGGTGCGGTGGTCGGCGTGGGGGATGCTGGTTCCGTGCAGATCACGATCCTCGGCCCCCTCGCCGTCGACGGCCGGCCGGTCCGGGGCGAGCGGCTGGCGGCCGTGCTGCGCGCACTCGTCGACGCGCGGGGCCGGGCGGTCTCCACCAGCCTGCTCGTGGACGCGGTGTGGGACGGGGCGCCACCCGACGACGCGACAGGCGCGGTGCAGGCGCTCGTGTCCCGCGTACGCCGTCTCGGGCTGCCCGTGGTGGCGGTGCCGGGGGGATACCGCCTGCCCGCCGACGAGGTCACCGTCGACGCGGTCGAGGCGCGGGCGCTCCTCGATCACGGGCGTGCCGCCCTGCGGACCGGCGACGCGCGGGCGGCCCGCGACTCGGCCGACCGGGCCCGTGCCCTGTTCCCCGAGGTACCGGAGATCGTCACCACCGAGGACGCCCGCCTGTTCGCCGACGTCGCCGCGCTGCGCGCCGAGGCGGCGCTCGCCGGAGCGGGGCCGTACGACGAGGCGGACCTGCGCCGGCTCGCCGCCCGGACGCCCCCGGACGAGCCGTCCGCCGCCCTGCTCGTGCGGGTGCTCGCCGCGCAGGGGCGGGAGGCGGAGGCGTTGGAGGTGGTCGAGCGCCTCCGTGACGACCTGGCCGAGCGCTACGGGACCGACCCGGCACCGGTGATCACCCAGGTCCATCTGGCGCTGCTGCGCGGCGAGCTCACCGCGCCGGCCGTCGTCGCGCCGCCTCGCCTGCCGGCGCGGATCGCCCTGCCCGCCGCGTGGCGCCGGCCGATGACCGCCCTCGTCGGCCGCGAGCGGGACGTCGAGGCCCTGGACGCGGCGCTCGACGAGTCCGCCCTCGTGACGATCGTGGCGGTCGGCGGCGCCGGCAAGACCCGCCTCGCGGCCGAGGTCACGCGGCGCACGGCGGCGGCCGGGCAGGCGGTACGCGTCGTCGAGCTGGCCGGGCTGCGCTCGCCCGACGAGGTGCTGCCCACGGTGCTCGCGGCGCTCGGTGGCGCGGACACCTCGACGACCGGCGGCAACCTGGGCCTGGAACGGCGGGTGCTCAGCCCCGAGGAGCGGCTGCGGGCGTTGGCGCCGGATCTCGACGGGCTGGTCGTGCTGGACAACTGCGAGCACGTCCTCGACGCGGTGGCGGGCGTCGTCGCCGACCTGCTCGCGGTGACCTCCCCGGAGGTCGCGGTGCTCGCGACCAGTCGTGCGCCGCTGGGCCTGGCCGGCGAGTGGGTGCACCGACTGACCGCCCTGCCGGACGCCGACGCGCTCGGGTTGATCGAGTCCCGGGCGCGGGCCGGCGGCGCGGTGCCGACCTGGGACACCGCGCGGGCTCTCGCGCTGTGCAACCGGCTCGACAACCTGCCGCTGGCCCTCGAACTGGCCGCCGCGCGACTGCGGCACATGCCGATCGACGACGTGCTCGCTGGGCTGACCGACCGGTTCGCGCTGCTGGACGACGCGCTGCGGGGGCTGCCGGAACGGCACGCGAGCCTGTGGGCGATGGTCGACTGGAGCCGGGAACTGCTCGCCCCCGACGACCGTGCGCTGCTTGCGCGGGTCGCGGTCATCCCCGCGCCGTTCACGGCGGACCTCGCCGCCGCTGTCGCGCAGACCCCGGACGTACGGCGGGGTCTGGCGAGGCTCGTCGAACAGTCCCTGCTGACCCTGGTTGAGGGCGACGGGCAGCCCCGCTACCGGATGTTGGAGACCGTCCGGGAGTACGGCGAGGCCCGCCTGGACGCCGCAGGTGACCGGGGCGGGGCGATGGCCGGTCTGGTCGGCTGGGCCCGGGACGAGGCGGTCGGGCTCGCCGGTCGCCTCGTGGGTCCCGGCCAGGTCGAGGCGCTGGACCGTTGCGCCGCCGAGCAGGACAACCTGGTCGCGGGCCTGCGGTGGGCGCTGGCGCAGGACGACGAGCCAGCCGTCGTCGACGTCGCCACCGCGCTGCTGCACCTCTGGACGGTGCGTGGCCTGCATGTGGAGGTCCTCGCGTGGGCGCGGGGGCTGCTCCACGTCGACGAGCCGCGGCGGCGTCGACGCTCGGCGATCCTGCGGGGCCGGGCCAGCGGCCGACCCCTGCCCCACGCGGACCGACTCGCCTGGACGTCCGTGCTGATCAGCGTGAACAGCGGCATCAGCGCGGACCTGCGGCCCGCCGTTCTCGCGCGACGCGCCCTGCGCACGCTGCTCGCGGAACGGCCCGCCGAGGTGTCGCCGCGGCTGACCGCGTTCGCGCTGGCGTTGCCCGGCTTCGACGAGTCCGACCCGGAGCGGAGCCTGAAGACTGCGACCGAGATGATCGCGCACCCGGACCCGTACGTGCAGGCGCTCGGCCTGATCGCGCGCGCGGCGGTACGGGAGAACAGCGGCCTGCCGGAGGCGTCGATCGAGGACGCCGAGCAGGCGTACCACCGCTTCGAGGTCGCGGGCGACCACTGGGGCATGGCGATGGCCGCGGGCGCCGTCGGGCAGTTCCTGCTCCCGGGCCGGGAGGGGCGGTCCGCCGAGTGGCTGGCGCGCAGCGTCCGGCACATGGAGATGATCGGCGCCCAGCAGGACGCGCGGTCGATCCGGGTGCGGCTGGACGTGCAGCTCGCCCTGACCGGCGACGCGGACGCGGAGCGGACGCGGTGAGACGGCGACGCCGGGCCAGGCCGAGCAGATGGACGTCGCGCAGGCGCTTCTCGGCCTGGCGCACCTCGCCTGGCAGCGCGAGCGCTACGACGAGGCGCTGGTACACGCCGGCGAGGTGACCCGCACCCTTGCCGGCTGGACCGGCCCGCCACCGCAGCCGCGCGTGATGCTGCGGGCCTCGGTGGCGGTCCTGTACCTGCGGGTCGCCGAGGCGCGGGGGGCGTCGGGCACCGACGCCGCCGCCCAGGCGGCCACGTTGCTGGCGCTCGCCCGCGACGACGCGCTCAACTCGAAGGACCTGCCGGTGATCGGGGCGTGGGCGTCCGGCGGCGCGGACCTCGCCGCGTACCGGGACGACGTCGCCACCACCCGCGAACTGTCCGCGCTCGCGAAGCGGCTCGGGACGCACATGGAGCTGTTCTTCCCGAGCGGACGCAGCGAACGACTCGACGCCGCCCTCGGTGACGAGGAGCAGCGTGAGTCGTTGCTGGCCGCCTGGCGGGCCCGGCCGGTGGCCGCGGCCGTCGCCCGGGTCCGCGAGCTGATGGAGGACCTGCTCGCCTAGATCTTCCTGCGGTACGCGCGCAGCGCCAGCGGCATGAACACCGCCACGAAGCCGGCGCACCAGGCGAGGGTCCACCACACGTGCGCGTCGAGCGGGGTGCCGAGGAACAGTCCGCGTACCGATGCCACCAGGTGGGTCATCGGGTTGACGTTCACGAAGGCCTGCATCCAGCCGGGCAGGGTGTCGGTGCCGACGAACACGTTCGACCCGAAGCTCAGCGGCATGATCAGGGCGAACATCAGGCCCTGCACGGCGCCGGGGGTGCGGACCTTCATCGACACGTAGACCGGCAGCCAGCTCAGGCAGAGCGCGAACAGCACCGCGAGCACGCAACCGGCGATCGCCCGGAACGGGTCGGTGTCGATCCGGAAACCCATCAGGTAACCGATCGCGAGGGTCGAGACCGTGACGATCACGTACCGGACGACGTCGCCCAGCACTGCCCCGACCAGTGGTGCGGAGCGGGGGATCGGCAGCGACCGGAACCTGTCGAAGATGCCCTTGGCGATGTCGGTGTTGAGGTTGACGCCGATCGCGATGGCGCCGGTGGCGATGGTCTGCGCCAGGATTCCGGGCAGCAGGAACTGCAGGTAGTCGTGGGTGGATCCGGCGACCGCGCCGCCGAAGATGTAGACGAAGATGATGAGGAACAGCACCGGCTGCAGCGTGACGTCGATCAGCGCCTCGGGCGTACGCCAGGTCTTGATGAGGCTGCGTTTGGCCAGGGCCAGCGAGTGCCGCACGAGCCGGAAGGGTCGCGGCTTCGGGGTGGCCGTCGACAGCGCGGAGCTTGCCGTGGGTGGTGCGCCGACCAGGGTGCTCATGCCGCTACCTCCGTACGGGAAGTGGTGTCGTCCTCGGCTGCCGTACGCCCGGTGAGGGTGAAGAACACCTCGTCGAGACTCGGCAGGTGCAGGGAGAGTTCGGTGACGGAGATGCCGGCGGCGGCGAACCGCGCGACGCTCTCGGTCAGGGCCGTGTCGTCGGTGACCGGCACCGCGAGCACGCCCTTGCGGATCTCGTCGGCCTGCCCGCCGGAGCCGACCTCGGTGAGGATCGCCGCGGTCCGGGGGAGCTGCGCCAGGTCCGCGGGCCGGACTTCGAGGGTCTGTCCGCCGACGACCCGCTTGAGCCCTTCGGGCGTGTCGTGCGCGATGACCCGGCCGTGGTCGATCACCGTGATCGCGTCGGCCAGCGCGTCGGCCTCCTCCAGGTACTGGGTGGTGAGCAGCACCGTCGAGCCGTTGGTCACCAGTGACCGGACCACGTCCCACATGTCCTCGCGCTTGGCCGGGTCCAGCCCGGTCGTCGGCTCGTCCAGGAAGATCACGTCCGGCGAGCCGACCAGGCTGGCGGCCAGGTCCAGCCGCCGCCGCATGCCCCCGGAGTAGGTCTTGGCGGGCCGGTTGGCGGCGTCGGTCAGGTCGAACCAGTCCAGCAGTTCGGTGGCCCGCCGCCGGGCGCCGGCGCGACCCAGCTCCAGCAGCGTCCCGAACAGCTCCAGGTTCTGCCGCCCGGTCAGGTCCTCGTCGACCGAGGCGTACTGGCCGGTGAGGCCGATGCTCTGGCGGACCCGCTCGGCGTCCCGGACGACGTCGAAGCCGCCGATCCGGGCGCTGCCGGCGTCCGGGGTGAGCAGCGTGGAGAGGATGCGCACGGCGGTGGTCTTGCCAGCGCCGTTGGGGCCGAGCACGCCGAGCACGGTCCCCCGGGGTACGGCGAGGTCCACGCCCTGCAGCGCCCTCGTCTTCCCGAATGTCTTGACGAGGCCCTCGGCCTCGATCACCAGATCGCTTGTCATGTCCCAGAGCGTGCGCCGGTCGCCTGACACCGCGCCGACAGCGCACCGACACGCCCGTCGACAGGGCCCGACACCGGAGGGCGGGGCCGCGGAGGGCGACCCCCCCCGGGACTTGAAATCCTACCTGTTTGATAGGAAAATCGGTTCATGCTGCTTGTTCGGCTGTTCACCTCCCGCCGAGTCGTCGACCTGATGAGGATCGCCGCGCAGCTCTGTCCGGCGGCGCTCGGCTCGGCCTGAGCGGGCCGTCCCTGCCGCCTGGACCCCACCCTCGGGAGGAACGCCATGACCTCGTCCGCGGACGACGCGACCGACGCCGACGCCGACGCGCTGCGGACGTTGCTGCGTCACCAGGCCAGCACCGTCACGGTGGTCACCGTCCCCGGCTCACCGCCGGTCGGCTTCACCGCGACCTCGTTCACCTCGGTATCGCTGACGCCACCGATCGTCTCGTTCTGCCTGAGCGTCGGTTCGTCGAGTTGGCCAACGCTGGCGCGGGCCCGGCACGTGGCGGTGCATCTGCTCGCCCATGACCAGCACGAGGTGGCCCAGACCTTTGCCACCAGCGGCATCGACAGGTTCGCCACGCCCACCCGGTGGCGGCCGGGCCCGCAGGGTGCGCCAATTCTCGACGGCACCCTTGCCTGGCTCCTGTGTCGGGTCGTCGACCGGGTGACCGTCGGCGACCACGTCGTGGTGCTGGCCGAGCCGGAACTGCTGCGGCACGCCGACGTGGGCTCGCCGTTGCTCTACCACCGAGGCCGCTACGCCGGTCTCGCGGACGCTCCGGACGGGCCGGTCCGTCGGGTCGCCGCCTGACGGCTCACCACCGGAGGGCCATCCCGGCCGGCGTGGGGCTGCGAATGCCCACACCTGCCGCGAGCGGAACGGAGCGCCGGCCCACCACGACTCGGGAGGTTGCCATGCGTGCCATCGTCGCCGCACCGGACGCTGTCGACGGGTTCCGGATCACGGAGGTTCCCGATCCCGCACCCGGGCCGGGGCAGGTGCTCGTCGAGGTGCGGCACGCCGCCGTCAACGCGGGCGAGGTCCGCCACCTCGACGTCTGGCCGATCGGCAGCGTGCTCGGCCACGACGCCGCCGGGCACGTGCTGCGCGGCGCCGAGGACGGCTCCGGCCCCCGGCCGGGCGACCGGGTGCTCGCCTTCGGGCCGGGCGCCTGGGCGCAGCGTGCGGTGTTCGAGGTGGACAGTGTCGCGGTGGTTCCCCCGGCCGTCGACCTGGCCGAGGTGGCCGCGCTGCCGATGGTCGGCCTCACCGCGCTGCGGACGCTGCGGGCGTCCGGTCCGCTGGCCGGTCGCCGGGTGCTGGTCACCGGCGCGTCCGGGGGAGTGGGTCGAGTGGCGGTCCAGCTCGCCCGGCACTTCGGCGCGTACGTGCTCGCGGCGGTCGGCTCGGCGGCGCGGGGCGAGGGGCTGGCCGCGCTCGGCGCCCACGAGGTGATCGTTGGCCTCGATGGCGGCGTCGAGCCGGTCGACGTGGTGCTGGAGACCGTGGGTGGCACCCAGTTGGTGGCCGCGTGGGGTCTGCTGGCGCCGGGTGGGGTGCTGCACAGCATCGGCTGGGCGTCGGGGGCGTCGGCAGTCTTCCCGGTGAACTCAACCTTCGCCCCGGGCGCCGCGCGAACGCTGCGTTCCTTCGGCGACACGTCGGCGCCGGGCGCGGATCTGGCGCAGTTGGTGGACCTTGTGGCCCGGGGAGTGTTGCGGGCGCCGATCGGCTGGCGCGGTTCGTGGCACCGCCTCGGGGAGGCGGTCGGCGCGCTGCGGGACCGTCGGGTGCGGGGGAAGATCCTGCTCGATCTGGACTGAACCGGCGTCGGACGGCTGGCCGGTCCCGGCTCGCGTGCGGGTCCGGCCCGTCCGACCGGGCGCAATCCCTTTAAATCCTATAGACTTAGTAGGTATTGCGTCAACGAGTCCGCCCCGTCGCGTGCGATACCCGACATCCATCGATCGATTTGTTGACACCGCCCCGGCGGTGAAGGTGGACTCGGCTCATGTCCAGCGAGCTGCGGCTGACGATCCGCGGCCACATCGACTTCGGTCGGGTGTGGTCGAGTTCCTGTCTGGCCTGACCCGGCACCACCGCCCGTACCCGGCCCGCCACAGCGGCCGCCGAGGTGGGGCTCACCGCCGAGCCGACCGCCGAGCCATCCGCGCCGACACCCCTGACCGGCCCCCGCCCATCCGCGCTGGGGCCGGGTGTCGGCGTACCCGAAATCCGCCTGTCTGGACAGGAGTCCTCGCCATGCCCGCCCGCCGTCTGCGTACGCTCGCCGTCGCCGTACTCGTCCCGCTGCTCGCCGTCGTCACCGGCTGCTCCACCGGCTCCGCCCCCGCTGCCGAGGCGGCCGGGGAGCCGCGCTCCGGAGGCGCCCTCACCTGGGCCGTGGAGACCGAGCCGATCACCCTCAACCCGCACCAGTACGCCCAGGCCAAGGCCCGTCTCCTGGTCTGGAACACCTTCGAGTCCCTGCTCACGTACGACAAGCAGGGGAAGCTGGTGCCCTGGCTCGCCACCGGCTGGCAGGCCGCCCCGGACGGCCTGTCCTACACCCTGACGCTGCGCGACGGGGTGACCTTCACCGACGGGACGCCGCTGGACGCGGCGGCGGTCAAGGCCAACATCGACAAGCTCCGCGAGCCCGGGTACGCGCCGGGTGTCGCCGCCGTGCAACTGCGCAACCTCACGGCCGCCGAGGTGGTCGACCGGCGCACCGTACGGCTCACCCTCAGCACGCCCGACGTGCTCATCCTCGACTTCCTCGCCTCCCCGCAGGGCGCCCAGGTCTCGCCGAAGTCGCTGCGCGAGGCGAAGAACCTCAAGGCCGGCGGCGTCGACGTCGTCGGCACCGGGCCGTTCGTGCTGGACCGCTACGTGCCCGGCCAGGAGTTGCACTACCGGCGCAATCCCGGTTACGACTGGGCACCGCCCACCGCGACCCACACCGGCCCCGCCTACCTCGACCAGATTACCTACCGGTTCCTCAAGGAGTCGGCGGTGCGCGTCGGCGCCCTCACCTCCCGTCAGGTGCAGCTCGTCGAGCGCGTACCCGCCACCGACCAACCTCTGGTCACCGCCAACCGGACGCTGCGCCTTCACCGGGAGCTGAACTCCGGCTCCGCCTACTCCTACTACTTCAACACCTCGCACGCGCCCTTCGACGACCTGCGGGTCCGGCAGGCGTTCCGGGAGGCCGTCGACGTCGACACCGTGCTGAAGTCGGTTTACCGCGACACCGCCACCCGCGCCTGGAGCGTGATCAGTCCGTCCAGCCCGCTCTACGACAAGAGCCTCGACGGTGGGTACGGCGGCGACATCGCCACGGCGAACGCCCTGCTCGACCAGGCCGGCTGGGTGGCGCGTGACGCGGACGGCTTCCGGGTGCGCGACGGCCGGCGGCTCTCCGTACGGCTGGTGCAGGCCGCCCCGTACATCCGCGACCGCCGCGACGTCCTCGCGCAGGCGATACAGGCCGCCGTGAAGCAGAGCGCCGGCATCGACCTGAAGATCGCGCTTGTCGACCAGGGCACCGCCACCCAGGCGTTCGAACGCAACGAGTACGAGGTCTTCGACAACTCGCGGGCCGACACCGACGCGGGAGCCGCGCTGAATCTGCTGCTGCACTCGAAGGGCGGCATCAACCGCACCCGCGCCAACGATCCCCGCATCGACCAGCTCCTGGAATCCGGTCAGGCCACCGCCGACCCGACAAGGCGGGCCGGCATCTACGCGCAGCTGCAACAGCGGGTGGTCGCCGAGCAGGCCCTGGTGCTCCCGCTCTACGCGCCGGCCGACCAGATCGCGGCCAGCACCAGTGTCGGCGGGGTCCACTTCGAGCCCACCGCCGGGGTTCCGGCCAGCGCGTACGACCTGTGGATCGGCAGGTGACATGAACAGCTCACCACTGCGCGCGGCGGCTCGCCGGCTCGCCGCCGGGCTGGTAGTCCTCTGGGCCGCCGCCACCGCCGCGCACCTGGCCCTGCTTGTCGCGCCCGGAGACACCGTGGACACCATCGTCGGCGACGGGGCGGACACCCCGCAGATCCGCGCCGAGATCATCGCCGAGTGGAGCCTGGACCGGCCCGCCGTCGTCCAGTACCTCGACTACCTGCGGCGGCTCGCCGGCGGCGACCTGGGCCGCTCCTACCTCCTGCAACGGCCCGTCGTCGAGGTGATCGGCGAACAGCTCGCACCCACCCTCACCCTCGCCCTCGCCGCCGCGGGACTCGGGGTGCTGCTCGCCCTCGTCCTCTCCGTCGCCACCGCCGGGGACCGCCGTCCCTGGCTCCGGCGGGCCAGCTCCGGCGCCGAACTGCTGCTGGTCTCCACCCCGCCCTTCCTGATCGGCATCGTGCTGCTCAGCGTGCTGTCGTTCCGGTTCGGACTGTTTCCGGTCTCCGGCGACCGGGGCGTCGGCGCGCTGGTGCTGCCCGCCGTCACCCTGGCGCTGCCCATCGCCGGACTCCTCGCCCAGGTGCTGCGCGACGGGCTCGACCGGGCACTCGACGAGCCGTTCGTGCTGACCGCCCGGGCCCGGGGCGTACGGGAACGGACGGTGCTCCTGCGGCACGCGCTGCGGCACGCGCTGCTGCCGGCCGTCACCCTGGCCGGCTGGCTCTTCGGCATCCTGCTCGGCGGCGCCGTCATCGTCGAGCAGGTCTTCGGTCGACCCGGCCTCGGCCAGGTCACCCTCACGGCGGTGACCAGCAAGGACATGCCGGTGGTGCTGGCGGTGGTGACCCTGTCCGCCGCCGTCTACGTCGCGGTCAACACCATCGCTGACCTGACCTACCTACTGGTCGACCCGCGCCTGCGAAGGAGCTGATTCCGATGACAGTCACCCTGGCCCCGGCAACCACCGACGCGCACACACCTGACCCGTCCACCCCGCCCGCCCCGACCGTCCGCCGACGTCGGTGGCGGCCAGGGCTACTCACCGCCGGGGCGTACCTGATCCTGCTCGTGGTCGCCGCGGTCTGGCCGGCGGTCCTGGCACCCGGTGACCCGCTCGCGGCGGACCCGCTGAGAGTGCTCGAAGCGCCGAGCGCCGCGCACTGGTTCGGCACCGACCACCTCGGCCGTGACGTGTGGACCCGGGTCGTGCACGGCGCCGGGCACTCGCTCACCATCGGGGTGGCGGCCACGGCGATCGCGGTCACCGGCGGCGTGCTGCTCGGTCTGCTCGCCGGCCTCACCCACCGGCTCGCCGACGAGACCCTCAGCCGCGCCTTCGACGCCATCTCGGCCTTTCCGATCCTGCTCCTGGCGCTGCTGTTCATCGCCGTCGCCGGGCCGGGCACCGTCAGCCTGATCGTCGCCATCGGCGTCGCCACCCTGCCGCACCACGCCCGGGTGGTGCGTGGTCAGACACTGCTCGTCCGCCGCGCCGCGTACGTCGAACAGGCAGTCACCTTCGGTCTGTCCCGGCCCCGGCTGGTGGCGCGGCACGTCCTGCCCAACGTGATCGGCCCGGTGCCGGTTCTCGCGGTGATCGGGCTCGGCGAGGCGATCATGATCGCCGCCGGGCTCAGCTTCCTCGGCATGGGTCCACAGCCGCCGTCGCCCGAGTGGGGGGCGATGCTCTCCGAGGGACGCAACTACCTGCAGGTGGCCTGGTGGATCACCGTCCTGCCCGGCGTCGCCGTCACCGCGACAGTGGTGGCGTTGACTGTCGTCGGGCGGCACTGGCAGACCCGCTTCGACGGGCGGCGGCGCTGATGGCCCCCCTGCTCGCGGTCGAGGACCTGCACGTCGACTTCGAAACCCCCACCGGACGGGTCGCGGCGGTCCGGGGGATCAGCCTCACCGTCGAGCGCGGTGAGTGCGTGGCAATCGTCGGCGAGTCCGGGTCCGGCAAGAGCGTCACCGCCCGTACCCTGGTCGGCCTCGCCGGCCCGGGCGCGACGGTCCGCGCCGCCCGGCTCGACCTTGCCGGTCAGGATGTCCGGGGCCACCGCCCACGGGACTGGCGACGGGTACGCGGACGGCTCGCCGGGCTCGTCCTGCAGGACGCGTTGGTCTCTCTCGACCCGCTGCGCACCGTGGGCGCCGAGATCGGCGAGGTGCTCACCACCCACGGCATCGTCGGCCGCCGCGAACGGGCCGGCCGGGTCACCCACCTGCTCGACGAGGTCCACCTCCCGGAGCCGGAGCGCCGCGCCCGGCAGTACCCGCACCAGCTCTCCGGAGGGCTGCGACAGCGGGCGCTCATCGCCTCGGCGATCGCCGGGGAACCGGCCCTGCTCATCGCCGACGAGCCGACCACCGCGCTGGACGTCACCGTGCAGGCGCAGATCCTGCGGCTGCTCGCCGAGCGGCAGGCAGCCGGGGTGAGCCTGCTGCTGATCAGCCACGATTTGGCGGTGGTCGCCCAGGTCGCCGACCGGGTGCTCGTCATGCGGGACGGTCGGATCGTCGAGCACGGCCCCACCGCAGGACTGCTGCGGGCCCCGGCACATCCGTACACCAGGCAGTTGCTGGCTGCGGTGCCCTCGGCGTCGTCGCGGGGGCACCGGCTCGCCGCCGCCGCGGTTCCGCGGGACGGCGGCGTTGCGCGACGGGAGGCGCTGCCCGCCCGTCCCGAGGTTCGCCCGGACGACACGGTGCTCGACGCGGTCGGGCTGACCAGGAGGTACGCCGACCACACGGTCGTGCGGGACGTCTCCTTCTCCATCGCGCAGGGCGAGACGTTGGGGCTGGTGGGGGAGTCCGGGTCCGGTAAGAGCACCCTGGCCCGGATCGTCGCCGGTCTCCTGACCGCCGACTCCGGCGCGGTCACCTTCGAGAAGGCGCCGTGGTCCGGGGTGCCCGAGCGGAGCCGTCGCCCGCTGCGCCGCCGGCTGCAACTGATCTCCCAGGACCCCCTGAGCTCCTTCGACCCGCGCTACCGCGTGGCCCAGGTCGTCGGGGAGAACCTCGACGCCGACGTCGATCGGGGCGACCGCCGCGACCACGTCGTCGACCTGCTGCGTCGCGTCGGCCTCGGGCCGGAGCTGCTCGACCGGCACCCCCGGCAGCTCTCCGGCGGACAGCGGCAGCGGGTCGCCATCGCCCGCGCGATCGCCCCACGACCCACCCTGATCGTCTGCGACGAACCGGTCTCCGCGCTCGACGTCTCGGTCCAGGCCCAGGTCCTCGACCTGCTGGCCGAGCTGCGGGCCACCGACGGCACGGCGCTGCTCTTCATCTCCCACGACCTGGGCGTGGTGCACCACCTCAGCGACCGCGTGCTGGTCATGCACGACGGCGCGGTGGTCGAGCAGGGCCCGGTCGGCGACGTCTTCACCTACCCCCGGCACGACCACACCCGGTCCCTGCTCGACGCGTTGCCCACGCTCGTCACGACCGGCCGACCGCAGGAGGTACGCCCATGACCGAGAAGACCCTGCACCTGGCCGTGGCACTGGACGGCCTGGGCTGGCACCCGGCCGCCTGGCGGCTCTCGCGGGCCGGCGCGTCCGCGCCGCTGACCGCCCGCTACTGGGCCGGACTCGCCGGCGAGGCCGAGAGCGCCACAGTGGATCTGCTGACCATCGAGGACAGCCTCGACCTCCAGTCGTCGCGGTCCGACGGCCCGGACGGCCGCGCCGACGAGCTCCGGGGGCGCCTCGACGCGGTGCAGATCGCGGCGCGGATCGCCCCGCTGACCCGGCACATCGGGCTGGTCCCGACCACCAGCACCACGCACACCGAACCGTTCCACGTCTCGACGGCCGTGGCCACGCTGGACCACATCAGCGGTGGGCGGGCCGGTTGGCGGCCCCGGGTCTCGGCCCGGCGGGCCGAGGCCGGGCACTTCGGTCGCCGCGAGATCCCCGTGCTGGACCCGGCCCGGCTCGACGAACCGGAGACGTTACGGCTCGTCGGCGACCTCATCGCCGAGGCCGGCGACGCGGTGGAGGTGGTGCGCCGACTCTGGGACAGCTGGCAGGACGACGCCGAGATCCGGGACGTGGCGACCGGCCGCTTCGTGGACCGGGACCGGCTGCACTACGTCGACTTCACCGGGCGGTGGTTCTCCGTCAAGGGCCCCTCCATCGTGCCGCGGTCACCGCAGGGACAGCCGGTGGTCGCCGCGCTGGCCCACTCGTCGGTGCCGTACGCCTTCGCCGCCCGGCACGCCGACGTCGTCTTCGTCACCCCGACCGACCCCGGGCACGTCGCCGCCATCGTCGGGGAGGTCCGGGCGGTCGAGGAGACCGTCGGGCGCAGCGGGCCTCCGCTGCGCGTGCTCGCCGACCTGGTCGTGCTGCTCGACGAGACGCCGACGCTGGCCCGCCGGCGCAGGGCTCGTCTCGACGACCTGCACGGCGCGCGGTTCACGTCGGACGCCGCCCTCTTCTCCGGTACCCCGGGTCAGCTGGTCGACCTGCTGGTCGAGTGGCACCGGGCCGGAGTGGACGGTTTCCGGCTGCGGCCGGCCGTCCTCCCCGACGATCTGACCGCGATCACCCGGGCGCTGGTGCCGGCGCTGCGCGAACGCGGTCTGTTCCGCGCCGCATATCCGGGCGGGACGCTGCGTGGGCTGCTCGGCCTGACCCGACCGGCAAGCCGCTACGCCGTCGCCACGACCGCCTGAGTCTGGAGACCGCCATGCCCAAGCAGATAATCCTGGCCGCGCACTTTCCCGGCGTGAACAACACCACCGTGTGGAGCGATCCGGACTCCGGCAGCCAGATCGACTTCTCCTCCTTCGTCCACCTGGCCCGCACCGCCGAGCGCGGCAAGTTCGACTTCCTCTTCCTCGCCGAAGGGCTTCGTCTGCGCGAGCAGCGTGGCCGCATCCACGACCTGGACGTGGTCGGCCGCCCGGACACGTTGACCCTGCTCTCCGCCCTCGCCGCGGTCACCACCCACCTGGGCCTGGCCGGCACGCTCAACACCACCTTCCGGGAGCCGTACGAGCTGGCCCGGCAGTTGGCCAGCCTCGACCACCTCTCCGGTGGGCGGGCCGCCTGGAACGTCGTCACGACTTCCGACGCGTTCACCGGGGAGAACTTCCGCCGGGGCGGTTACCTCGACCGTTCGCTGCGCTACGAGCGGGCCGCCGAGTTCGTGCGTACCGCCCGGACGCTGTGGGAGTCGTGGCCGGCGGAGGCGATCGTGGGGGACCGGGACACCGGCCGGTACGTCACGGACGCCGACCCGGGCGCCTTCACCCACCACGGCGACCAGTTCGACATCGCCGGGCACTTCACCGTGCCGCGCAGCCCGCAGGTACACCCGGTGATCCTGCAGGCCGGCGACTCGCCCGACGGGCGCGAGTTCGCGGTGTCCAGCGCCGATGCGATCTTCTCCCGACACGGCACCCTGGAGGCCGGTCAGGAGTTCTACCGGGACGTGAAGTCCCGGCTGGCCCGGTACGGCCGTCGCCCCGACGAGTTGAAGATCATTCCCGGGGTCACCTTCGTCCTCGGCGACACCGACGCCGAGGCACAGGAACGCGCCCACCACATCCGCCGCCAGCAGGTCAGCCCGCAGACCGCGATCCTGCTCGTGGAGCAGCTGTGGAACCGGGACCTGTCCGGGTACGACCCCGACGGCCCGCTTCCCGCCGAGGACCCGGACGTCAGTGCCGACACGATCAGCAGGGGCCGGGCCGGCATGTACCCCGACCCGGTCGCCACCGCCCGGCAGTGGCGGGCCCTGGCCGAGGAGAAGGGCCTCGGCATGCGTGACCTGGTCATCGAGGTCACCGGTCGGCAGTCGTTCGTCGGCACCGCGCGGCAGGTCGCCGAGCGGATGAACCACTTCGTGCAGTCCGACGCCGCCGACGGGTTCATCCTGGTGCCGCACCTGACCCCGGGCGGTCTCGACGAGTTCGTCGACCGGGTCGTCCCGCTGTTGCAGGAGCGCGGCGTGTTCCGCGCCGAGTACACCGGCACCACCCTGCGTGACCACCTCGGCCTCGGCCCCGCCCGCCCCCGACCCCGCCGAAAGTGATGGTCGCCGCATGAAGTTCCTGTTGATAACCCTGATCACCCACCTGCCCGATCCGGTCACCGGTCGTCGCCGCAGCACCACCGAGCGGTTCCGCGAGGTGGTGGACACCGCCGTTCTCGCCGAGGAACTCGGCTTCGACGGGTTCGGCGTCGGCGAGCGGCACGAACGTCCCTTCATCTCCTCCTCGCCGCCGGTGGTGCTGAGCCACATAGCGGCCCGGACCGCCACGATCCGGCTCTTCACCGCGGTCACCACCCTGAGCCTGCTCGACCCGGTCCGCGCCTACGAGGACTACGCCACCCTCGACCATCTCTCCGACGGCCGACTCGAACTGATCATCGGCAAGGGCAACGGCGCCGCGCAGGCGCAGCTCTTCCACGTCACCGCCGACGACCAGTGGGACCGCAACCGGGAGGGTTACGAGCTGTTCCGTCGGCTCTGGCGGGAGGAGAAGGTGACCTGGTCCGGGACGTACCGACCGTCGCTGACCGAGGCCGAGACCTGGCCCCGCCCGCTGCAACAGCCCATCCGGGTCTGGCACGGCAGTGCCACCAGCAGGGAGTCGGTCGACCTCGCGGCCCGCCACGGCGATCCGATCTTCTCCGCCAACGTCACCAACCCCATCGAGCCCTACGCTGACCTCATCCGCCACTACCGGGAACGGTGGGTCCACTACGGACACGACCCGGCGGACGCCCTCGTCGGCGCCGGGACCGCGGGGTTCCACGTGGCGCGCACGTCGCAGGAGGCGGTCGAGAGGTATCGGCCGATCTTCGACGCCCGGCTCGCCGCGTTCCGCCGGCTCGGCGTCCCGCCGGTCTTCCACGCCCTGTCCGACGCCATCGAGCGCAGCTCGATGCTTGTGGGAAGTCCGCAGCAGATCATCGACAAGGTGCTGCGCTACCACGAGCGGTTCGGCCACGAGGTCATCCACCTCCAGGCCGACCACGACGGGCTGACCGACAAGCAGCACCGGGAGAGCCTGGAGCTGTTCCAGGCCGAGGTGGCTCCGGTGCTGCGCCGCGAGATTCCCAGCCGCCCGTTCCGCGCGCCGGTGACCGCCGCCACGACGGCCTGACCAGAAACGGGGACCACCATGTCAGCGACCCCTCTGTCCGTTCTCGATCTCTCTCCGGTTCCCGCCGGCGGCACCGTCACCGAGGCGCTGCGCAACACCGTCGACCTGGCCGGCCGGGCCGAGCAGTCCGGCTACCACCGCTACTGGCTGGCCGAGCACCACCTCGCCGCAGGCGTGGCCAGTTCGGCGCCGGCCGTGCTCATCGGGCAGGTGGCCTCGGCCACCAGTGTGCTCCGCGTCGGCTCCGGCGCGGTCCAGGTCGGCCACCGCACCGCCCTGTCGGTGGTCGAGGAGTTCGGCACCCTCGCCGCCCTGTATCCGGGGAGAATCGACCTCGGTCTGGGCCGGTCCGGACAGCGGCGGGTGGAGGCCTCCCGGGAACCCGCCGCGTCCGCTCCGCCGCCGCAGGCCGAGGCCCGGGTGGTCGACGGGCTGCTGATCCCGCCGCCGTTCTCCTACGCCAGCGTGCTCGCCTCTCCACGATTCGCCCTGACCAGCGCGCTGCTGCACCAGCCGGGGGCGCAACCGCCGGCCTTCGCCGACCAGGTGGCCGACGTCCTGGCCCTGCTGCGGGGCGACTACACCGACGCCGACGGCCTGGACGCGCACGCCGTTCCGGGGGAGGGCGCCGACCTGCGGGTGTGGCTGCTGGGCAGCAGCGGCGGGGAGAGCGCACAACTCGCCGGCGCGCTGGGCCTGCCGTTCGCCGCCAACTACCACGTCAGCCCCTCTTCGGTGCTCGACGCGGTCGCCGCCTACCGGGCCGCGTTCCGGCCCTCGGCCGGATTGGCGCAGCCGTACGTGGTGGTCTCCGCCGACGTGGTGGTCGCCGAGACCGACGAGGCCGCACGCCGTCTCTCCGCGCCGTACGGGCCCTGGGTGCGCAGCATCCGCAGTGGCGAGGGCGCCATCCCGTTCCCCAGCCCGGAACGGGCCGCCGCACTGCCCTGGACCGACGCCGACCGTCGGCTCGTCGCGGACCGGGTCGACACGCAGTTCGTCGGATCACCCGGCACGGTCACCGAGCGGCTGCGGACCCTGCGGGACGTCACGGACGCCGACGAGCTGCTGATCACCACGATCACGCACGCGCACGCCGACCGGATCAGCTCCTTCGAGCTGCTCGCCAAGGAGTGGCGGGACTGACCGCGCTCCGCGCCGTCGGCGGCTGCCGGTTCCCCTGGTCGTCGGGGGCTGCCACAATGACTGTGGCGCCCGTCGATACGCCGGGCCCGGGGGAAGCCCTCCGCGGAGCGCGGATGGTGGGGCTCTAACCCGGAGGCCGCGATGGACCTTGTCCCCGACACCAGCGCCCTTTCCAGCCTTGTCGATCTGCTCGGCTCCTGGCCGTCGGCGCCGACCGTGGCCGTCGCCCGGATCGGCGTGGCCGGCGCGAGGACGACGCCTCGGCCCCATAACGCGGGGATACGACCCAGCGGGGATGACCCGCAACATCCATGCATCTCAATATGCTGATCGCTATCTCGACTCGAGGCGCGCTCACAAGGCGTGCCGTCCGGATGCGGAGGAATGCATGGTTCGCTGGCGTACCCTCACCGGCCTGGTGGCCGCCGCGCTGGCCGCGGCCAGCCTCACCCTCGCGGCGCCCGCTGCCGCGGCCGACAACCCCGTCACGCCGAACGTCGTCGGCGGCACCCGCGCCGCGCAGGGTGAGTTCCCGTTCATGGTGCGGCTCTCGATGGGGTGCGGCGGGGCCCTCTACAGCTCCCGGCTGGTGCTCACCGCGGCGCACTGCGTGGGCTCGACCGGCACCAACACCAGCATCACCGCGACACTCGGGACCGTCGACCTCCAGTCGTCCAGCCGGATCACCGTCCGGTCCAACTACGTCTACCGCGCTCCCGGCTACAACGGCTCCGGAAAGGACTGGGCGCTGATCCGCCTGGCCACCCCCGTGACCGGGCTGAGCACGTTGAAGATCGCCACCACTACCGCGTACGACAGCGGCACCTTCACCATCGCCGGCTGGGGCGCCGCGCGCGAGGGCGGCAGCCAGCAGCGGTACCTGCTCAAGGCCACCGTGCCGTTCGTCAGCGACTCCACCTGCAACTCCAACTACGGCGGCGACCTGATCCCCGCCGAGGAGATCTGCGCCGGCTACGCCAGCGGCGGTACGGACACCTGCCAGGGCGACTCGGGTGGCCCGATGTTCCGCCGCGACGCCACCAACGCGTGGGTCCAGGTCGGCATCGTCAGCTGGGGCAACGGTTGCGCCCGACCCAACTACCCGGGCGTCTACACGCAGGTGAGCTACTTCGCCTCGTCGATCGCCTCGGCCGCGGCGAGCCTCGGCGGCTGACGACCCGCTGACGGAGGACCTCGGGCGGCGCGGACGACACGGTCCGGGCCGCCCGGGGGCGTGCTCCGCGGCTGGCGCCGCACGCCCGACCGCGCTGTGGTGGCGCCGGCTCGCGGGTCGGCCGTGGCGCGGCCCGTCCGGCGCGTACCTGTTGGCCGGAGTGGGCCAGCCGACAGATTCGGCGGCCCGTGCGCCGCGTCTCGTCGAGGGCGGCCATGATGGGTCGGTGCAGATCCTGTCCATCCAGTCGTCGGTCGCCTACGGCCATGTCGGCAA
Organism: Micromonospora sp. NPDC049114; assembly: GCF_040648635.1. Classification (NCBI taxonomy): domain Bacteria; kingdom Bacillati; phylum Actinomycetota; class Actinomycetes; order Micromonosporales; family Micromonosporaceae; genus Micromonospora; species Micromonospora sp. NPDC049114. The sequence continues at coordinate 298,026 of NZ_JBEZEA010000005.1, forward strand.
CTCCGCCGCCGTCTTTCCCCTCCAGCGACTCGGGCACGAGGTCTGGCCCGTCCTGACGGTCCACTTCTCCAACCACACCGGGTACGGCGCGTGGCGCGGGCCGCTGCTGGCCGCCGCCGACGTGGCCGAGGTGATCGCGGGCATCGCCGACCGGGGGGTCCTCGGTGGCGCCGACGCGGTGCTGTCCGGCTACCAGGGTGATCCGGCGATGGGCGCCGTGATCCTGGACGCGGTGGCCCAGGTCAAGGCCGCCAACCCGGCCGCGGTGTACTGCTGCGACCCGGTGATGGGCGACATCGGTCGGGGCATGTTCGTCCGACCCGGCATTCCGGAGTACCTGCGCGACACGGTCGTGCCGCGCGCCGACATCATCACGCCGAACCACTTCGAGTTGGACTTCCTCGCCGGCCGTACGACGTCCACGCTGGCGGAGGTGCTGGAGGCCGTCGACGTCGTTCGCGCCACCGGACCGCGGCACGTCCTGGTCACGAGCGTGCTGCACGGCGACGTGCCGGCGGACGCGCTGGAGGTGGTGGCGGTCTCCGACGAGGGCGCCTGGGCGGTGACCACGCCGCTGCTGCCGATCAATCCGAACGGCGGGGGTGACGTCACGGCAGCGCTGTACCTGGCGCACCTGTTGACCTCCGGCTCACCCGCTACCGCGTTGGAGCGCACCATCTCCTCGGTCTTCGCCGTCCTTGAGGCGACTCTCGCGGCGGGCACCCGGGAGATCCAGCTGGTCGCGGCACAGGACGCGATCGCCGAGCCGCCGGCGAGGTTCACCGCCCGCCGGCTGCGCTGACAGCGTCCGGCGTCGCGAAGCGGCACGGGCGGTCCGCTGTGGCGGCTCAGCGCAGCGCGTCGTCGTGCAGCACCGCGTGCGCGCCGACGGTCTGGTTGACGATCTGGGTCACCCGCACGTCGACGACGACGCTGGCCAGCGCCACCGCGTCCGGTCGGCGGAGGCCGTGCAGCCGTTGCAGCAGGGTCAGCATCCCGTCCAGGGCCATGAACGTCGCGTCGTCGAGGGACGCGCCCACGCCCAGCGTCAGCCAGGCGTCGGCGGTGCGGGCCACCGGGCCGGTGACCGGGAAGTCGTCGCGGACGTCGAAGGTCAGCGTCACCTCGTCCATCGGGCACTCGATCGCCGTACCGCCGACCTCGCCGTCGCCCTGCGCGGCGTGCCCGTCCCCCACCGAGAACAGCGCCCCGTCGACCGGGATCGGCAGCAGCAGGGTGCTGCCGGCGGTCAGGTCCTTGCAGTCCAGGTTGCCGCCGCACGGCCGGGGCGGAATTGTCGAGTGCCTCCCCGGCTCGGCGGGCGGCATGCCGAGCACCCCCATGAACGGGCGCAGCGCCACCGTGTGGCCGTGCTGGTTGCGGCCGGTCAACGCCACCGGGTCCAGCTCCCAGGCGTGCACCACGCCGTCGGCCTCGACGCCGTAGCGCTTGTTGAACCCGCTCGGCCACCCGCCGGCCACAGTCGTTCCCCAGGCGCCCGGGACTATCGCGTCGATGCGTACCGCGAGGGTCTGGCCGGCCCGCGCGCCGCGGACCGCTACCGGCCCGGTCAGCGCATGCCCGTGATCGGGCCGGTGCTGCGGGACCCGGGGCCGGTCCCGGTTCGCTCCGCCCGGGTAGGGGCCGGCCGACCACCAGCAGTCCAGGGTGCGGTAGGTGACGGTGTCGCCGGGGTCGATGGTGAGGGCCGGCGGACTGTCGGGGGAGAAGTGACCGTGCAGGGTCTCGTCACCGGGTGCGAGGGTGTGTCGCATCCGCGCAGGCTACGTGCTGGCGCGGCGCGGCGCGACCGCTCCGGGGCGGCCGACGCGCCCGGCGGCGGCGTGTGAGCCGGTGCGCGGCCGGCCCAGAACGGGCCGGCCGCGCAGGTGAGCCGTCGGTCAGTCGACGGTGGGCGCTGCCGTCCTGGCCGCCTCGGCCAGCGCCGCGGCGGCGCCGGCGTACGGGTTGTAGCTGTAGCTGCGTGCCAGCCCGGCCGGGACCGTGAAGTACTCGGCGGACAGCTTCGCCGGGTCGCTGGCCAGCTCGCCGCGCGCGGGTACGTCGTTGCCGTCGTCCCAGCCCCAGGGGGCGTTCGCGGAGTTCGCCGAGCAGCTCCAGGTGCCCGAGCCGCAGTCGCCGGAGGTGTCGCCGGCGAACGTGCCGAGGCTGGCGAACAGGTTCGCGTTGGTCCGCTGCGCCCACAGACCCCCGGCGGCGAAGATGTCGACGAGCTGGTACCGCACGTCGCGGTCGTCGCCGCTGCTCGGCGTCTCGGCCACCGTCGACGGGTAGTAGACCAGGCCGTCGCCGTTGATGGCGTACTGCGGATACGCCTTCAGGCCGTGCCCCTGCGCCTCCTGCGCGGTCACCGGGTGCGCGAAGGAGTCGTGCGGTGAGGTCTGGAACTGCAGGGTGCCGTCGACGCTCTCCCGGCCACTGGTCCAGGTGCTGCCGGCCGGCGTGTACGAGTAGAAGTCGCTGTGCGCGACAGTCACCGCGCCGCGCAGGACGCCGTACGGGGTACCGTCGCGCTCGATCGCGAAGAGAACTCCCTCGCCGTCGTTCTCGTGTTCGGTCTCGAAGAACGGGTGATCGGTCCAGTCCCGCGGGTGGAAGAACAGGTACGTGATGTACCAGTGGGTGCTCGTCTCCACGACCGAGTAGTACGCGTGCGCCGCGAGGGAGGTGCCGGACTGGCCGGCACGGTCCCAGTTGTTGCGCCCGGACAGGTCGCCGTCGAAGTCCACGGCGGTGAGATAGTCGGACTGACCGCCCAGGGCGTGGGTGCCGGTGGCGTCGACGTCCTGGTAGTGCACGGGCGCCCAGCGCAGGGCCAGCTCGGCACGGCTGACGGCGGCGGTGGCGGGTGCCGGCGCCGCGAGCGGGGCGACGGTGAGTGCCGCCACGGCGGCCGTCGCGGTCAGTGCCCTCGCCACCCGGGATCGCCGGTTCGTGCTGCTTCTGTCACGCATGGTGTGCTCCCGCGTCGAATTGACAGGCCACGATGGATGATCGTCGGTTCAGGGGACCGGCACGTGTCCCCGCGGCGAGGAGCAGGCAGCCGCTTCTCGACGGGCTCGCGTCGACGACCCGCTGCCGCCGCCGCTCACCGGTGGGCGCGCTTGTATCGACGGTTGTCGAATGCGATGCTGTGCTTCGCGCGCTCGGGGAGCCGGCGCGTCAGGTCTTTTCCGGATGCGGGGACGCGCGAGGTGGTCACACCACCCGCGCCGGGCAGTCCTCGTCAGCGGCCGCATGCCGATCGCCGTCGGGCGGCCGCCGCACGTCCGGCCCCGCACGGTCGGTCGCCCATCCTCGACCGCGACGGCGACGGTCTTCCCGGAGGTACCGATGCTCCGCATCTTCCTGGCAGTCACGACCATGGCGTTGGCCGGCTGGGCCGGCACGACCGGCTCCGCCGAGGCCGCGCCGGCCCCCACGCCCGTACCCACCCTGTCGCCGTCACCGACCCCGACCTGCCCGCCGGCCCTACCGATAGGCGTGTCGGTGACCGCGGTGACCACCACGAGCGTGACGCTGTCGTACTCGATCCTGTTCCGCCCGCCCTGCGGTTACAACCCGCCGATGACCGTCAGCCTCTTCGCCAGCCGGGAGGACGCCCAACAGTGGCAGGCGCCGGTGGCCCAGGCCGTCACCGGGCCCGAGACCAACGGGACCGTCACCATCGGCCAGCTGACGCCCGACACCGAGTACTGGTACCGGGTCAGTGACGCCGATGGCCGGCGGGACCCGTACATGATCGGACCGGCCCGGACCGCCGCGCTGGCGGCGTGCCGGGCGACGGCCACCATCGACTCCCGCTGGGGCACCGGTTTCGTCGCCACGGTGACGGTGCGCAGCACCGGCACGCAGGCGCTGGACGGGTGGAGCGTCTCCTGGCGGTGGGCCGGCGACGAGCGCATCCAGACGGTCTGGCGCGGGGTCGCCGAGACGGCCGGCGCCGACGTCACGGTCCGCAACGCCTCCTACAACGGGACGCTCGCGCCGGGCGGCGCGACGACGTTCGGCCTGCTCGTGACCACCAGCGCGGTTCCCGACGCTCTGCTGCTGGCCTGCGGTCGCTGACCGGTGACCGGGCCGTGGCCCGCGCCCGTCAGGGTTTGCGGGCCACGGCGCCGTAGGCGTCGATCCCCTCGGCGTCGGCGTCGTCCGGGCGCCACAACGGGATCGGCACGAGGCCGGGCTCCACCATCGTCAGCCCGGAGAAGCAGCTGGCGAGATCCGTCGGGCTGCGCAGGATGTACGGCACACCACCGTTCTCGGCCAACCGCTGCGCGCCGGAGACCACCGCCGGACTGGTGTTGGTGCCATCCCAGAGCACCAGGTGGCTGCCGGACGCGGTCGCGTCCATCGTCCGAGCGACGATCGAGCGCACCACGGCCAGGTCCGGCTCGTACCCCAGCACACCCATGAACATGACAGCGATCGGTTGGTCGAAGTCCAGCGTCCGCGCCGCCTCGGCGAGGATCCTCTCCGGGTCGTGGTAGTCGGCCGGGACGTACGTGGTGACGCCCTGCGCGGTCGTGCTGGCCAGCAACGCGCGCGCGTGCACGAGGACCATCGGGTCGTTGTCGACGTAGACGATCCGCGAGTCGGGCGCGACGCCCTGGGCGACCGCGTGGGTGTTCTGCATGGTGGGCAGGCCCGTGCCGATGTCCAGGAACTGCCGGATACCCGCCTCGGCGGCCAGATGGCGTACGGCCCGCACCAGGAACCGGCGGGACTGCTGTGCCATCAGGACGATCTCCGGGTAGACCTCGGCGACCGCGTCACCGGCCGCCCGATCGGACTGGAAGTTGTCCTTGCCGCCCATCCAGTAGTTCCAGATCCGCGCCGCGTGCGGCACGTCGGGCGCAAGCGTCGCGGTGAGTTCGGCGTCCGGGCCGGCCATGCCAGGCTCCAATCGGGGGTTCGACGGCGGGGGTGGCGCCTCAAGGTGTCCACTATCGACGGTGACGGTCCGGGCCGGGTCGCCCGTTGTTACGCGGGCGACCCGGCGACGGGTCACGGCGCGTCCACGACCTCCCGGCCCAGCGGCCAGAACGCGGCCGGGACGAGCTTGAAGTTGGCGATGCCGAAGGGAATTCCGATGATCGTGACGCAGAGCGCGATGCCCGCGAGAATGTGCGACAGGGCGAGCCACCAGCCCGCCAGCACCACCCACAGCACGTTCGCCAGCCCGGAGCCGACGCCCGCACCCGGCTTGGGCACCAGGGTGCGACCGAAGGGCCACAACGAGTAGACAGCGAGGCGCAACGAGGCGACGCCGAACGGGATGGTGACGACCAGGACGAAGCAGACCAGCGCGGCGAAGCCGTAGCCGATCGCCAGCACGAGGCCACCACCGAAGATGAGCCACAGGACGTTCAGGACGAAGCGAATCACCCCTTCAGCATGAGCGACGCGCGCCACCGGACGGCCGGCGGCCGTCAGTCCGGCAGCCCTGCGCAGGCCACCCCGTCGATCGTGCACGCCGTGGGCGTCGCGCCGACCGCCGCGCCGTTGACCCGGAACGTCACCCGGACCGAGGCGCTGCCCGGCACCTGCCCGGCGCTCCCGTCCGGCACGAACGTCCACACCGCGCCGTCCTGCGTGGCCCGCGCGCCCTGGACCGCGCTGACGCGCAGCGACTCCCGGGGCAGCGTGATGGCCAGCGTCCACTGTGCCACCGGAGCCGGCCCCGGATTGCTGACCGTCACGGCGGCGCCGTAGCTGAGCAGGGCCTTCTCCTCGATCGCGAAGTCGGCGGCGAGCGCGGCCGGGGTCGGCGACGCCGACGAGGGGGTCACCGCCGGCGCGCTGGTCGGCGGCTCGGCGTGCGGCGGGGCCGCGCTTGCCGACGGCGGCGCGGACGTGGGCGGGCTGCTGGCCGCCGGTATCGCCTGCCCCCGGGGCGTACCCGCCGCCGGGGTGCCCAACTGGTCCACCGACGGGGGCGGATCGAGGGTCACCGGCGCCAACTGCTCCGGCGTACGCACCACGCCGATGATGGAGACCACCGTCGCCACCACCACGCCGAGCGCCGCGAGCACGGCGATCCAGGTGGCCCGCGACACATCGCCCCGGCCGGTGACCACCCGCCGTACGGCTGCGGCGGCGGCCACGATCCGGTCCAGCAGAATGATCGCCACAGTACGCCGTGGCTGCGGCGGTGTTGCCGGCACTGCCTCTCCCCTTCACTTCATCACCGGACGCCAACCCGCGACCCATGGATCGCGGTGGCACCCGACCCGTCACAGGGCGCGCAACCCGACAAGTATCGACTCGAGCAGCTCCTGCGACGGCAGCTCCGACAGCGTCGGTGGTTCGTGCGTCTCGACCAGACCCGCCCCGAGCAGGTCACCGAGGAGGACCCGGACGGTGCCCAGGGGCAGATCCAGCTCGGCGCTGACCTCGGCCACCGACACTGGATGGTGACACAGCTCGACGATGCGCGCCTGTTCGGGGAAGAGTGCCGTGGGTGGTGTGGCCGACCGCCGCGCGACGACCAGCGAGATGAGGTCGAAGCGGCCCCGCTCGGGAGCGGTGCGCCCACCGGTCATCGTGTACGGACGGGCCACCGGGCCGGCGTCGTCGTCGTACCACGCCTCGTCAGCGAAGTTGGCGCTGTGCACCGGATTCCCCGCTTCTCGCCGCGGAGGCGGGGCTCAGGGTGATCGGCAGGTGCCGTTCGGCCTGCCCCACGAAGAGCGCGACCTCGTACGCCATGTCACCCACCTCGGTCTCGTCGCCGGCGATCCGGACGGTGAGGATCGTCCCGTTTCCGATGGTGGCGACGAACAGGAACGCCCGCGACATCTGCACGACGATCTGACGCAGCCCGCCCGCGTCGCAGGTGCGGGTGGCGGCCAGCCCCAACGCCAGCAGGCCGGCGACCACGCCGGAGATCTGTTCGGCCAGCTTCGCCTCCACCCGTCGGGAACTGCCGAGCGGGAGCCCGTCCGGGGAGAGCACCACGGCGAACTCCGCCCCGCGTACCCGGTCGACCAGACGGTCCAGCGCGCCGGTCAGGCTGTCCGCGGTGACCACTGCATGCGTCATCGATGTCTCCTCGTTGCTCTCGTTACCGGCAGCTCGACGGTGTCGGGGCCGGTGCTGCCGGGTTCGGGCCACCTCGGCCCGGATTCGGGCCCGGCGGCCCGGGACTGGCGGACCCGCATCGGCAACTCGCCCGTGCCGCCCGCCCCGCCCGTCCTGGCCGCGTCGGGCCCGCCGTGACCCGGCCGGTGCGCGGGCCCGGGGACCGCCACGGCAGGTCCGCCGGTCACCGTGACCAGTTCCGCAGGCAGGTGCACGATCGCGGCCGTCCCGCCGCGCCGACTGGGCCGCAACGTGACGCGGGCACCGCAGCGGGCGGCCAGCAGGGCGACCGTGTGCAACCCCGTGGCGTCGGCGGGCGGGTGGGTGGGCGGGTTCGTGAGCAGGTGATTGGCCTCGCTCAACGCGGTCTCGTCGAGGCCGGGACCGTCGTCGACCACCACGACCGCGCAGCCGTGCGGCCGGTGCTCACCAGCGACCCGGACTGTGGTGTCGGTGCCCGAGAAGGTCAGGGCGTTCTCGATCAGCTCGGCCAGCAGGTGCACGACGTCCGTGACGGCGGGCCCGGCGAGCGACCACGGCCAGTGTGGCGCGACCAGGACGCGGTGGTATTCCGGCACCTCGGCGACCGCGCCGCGCGTGACGTCGAGCAGGGGGACCGGACGTCGCCAGCGGCGGGCCGGGGTCGCGCCGGCGAGGGTGATCACCTTCTCGACGTTGCGGCGGATCCGGGTGGTGAGGTGGTCGAGCTGGAACAGCTCGTCGGCCTCCTCGGCGCTGCGCTCCCGCCGCTGCATCGCGTCCAGCAGGTCGAGCTGATCGCGCAGCAGGACCTGGTTGTGCCGGGTGACCCGCACCAACAGGTCCCCGGCGCGACGGTCCTCGACCGGCCCGCCGCCGGTCGGGCCGCTGCCGGTCTGGCCGCTGCCGGTCTGGTCGCCGGGTGGCTGGTCGTCGGCGGGTGGTGCCGGCACTGGCTCGGGCCGGCTCGGGTCGGCGCCCGGGCGGGCCCGCCCGTCGCTCAGACGGCGCACGGTGGCGGCCCAGCCGAGCAGCACCGCCAGCACGGCGATCAGCCCGAGCCCCACCACCGCGCCGGTCCGCCCGACGATCACCGCCGCCCCCGGCGTGGCCCGTTCGACGCTCCCGCGGGCGGTGGTCGTCACCAGCTCGTGCAGAGCGCCGAGCGCGGCGTCCACCGTCGTCCGCCAGTCCGCCGCGCTGATCCCGCGCAGCGCGTCGGCCCGGTCCGTCCGCAGCAGCACGTCCTCCACCGCGAGCAGGCCCGCGAACTCCGGGGCCGCTGCGAGACGCTGATGCGCGCCCCGGCCACCGGCCGGCAGGCCGGCCGCCGCCTCGGCGCGGGCGTACCGCTGGGTGGTCACCAGCTCGACCAGCCGGCGCCGCTCCTCGGCGGTGATCCGACCGCTCAGGACGGCCGCGCTGATCAGGGTGTCCTCCCGGGCGAGCAGCTCGCGGGCGCGGGCCAGCGCGATCACCGCGCGGGTCTCGATCGCCAACCTGCTCTCGTACGCGCCCCACTCCGGTCCGTACACGTCGAAGGCGGCGTCGACGAGCTGGTCGTACCCGTCGGTCGCCTTGGTGCGGTCGAGGTACCCGGCGTCCACCTGGGACCGGACGGCGCCGAGCCCGTTCAACCGCCGCACGAGCGCCTCGGCCCGATCACGCACCGCCCCGGCGCTGAGCAGGCGCAGATCGCGGCCGGCCGGAAACGCCCGGACGTCCGCCGTCGCCCGGTCGGTCACCTCGCGGGCCCCGGCCAGCGCGGTCCGCGCCGGCGCCGACCCGGCCAGCGCCTCGGCGGTCACCCGGCGCTCGGTCTGCAGGCTGAGGATCAGCCGGTCGATGGGCTGGCCCAGGGTGTCGGCCAGGGTCCGCACCCGCAGCAGGTCGACCGCGTCCTGACCGGTCAGGTAGGCCGCGTACGACCAGAGTGTGAGCAGCACCGCCGCCGCGGCGATGAACCGGACCCGCAGTCGCCGTTCGGGGGTGTGCGTCACGTCGCGCTCCGCCCGGTTCGCGGTGACCCGTGGCACGTCCGGCTCATCGCGCCGACCGCTGCGGCCAGGGCTGCCCGGCGGCGTCGCTGGCCCGGTCGGCGACGACGGTCCGCAGCAGGGCCAGCAGCTCGGCACGGTTCGCGCAGTTCAGCCGGTTGCGCATGCGGGCCACGTGGTGCTCCACGGTCTTCGCCGAGATGAAGAGCCGATCACCGATCTCCCGGTAGGTCAGCCCGGCCAGCACCAGCTCGGCCACCTCGTACTCCCGGTCGCTGAGCCCCTGCTGGGTGGGGGCGGCGATGGCGTCGGCCGCCGGGGTGGCGCTCTCGCCGGCGGTCGGTCGCGGCCCGCCGGTGGCGGCGGCCGGCCGGCCCTGGAGCACGCGGGCGCATTCCAGCAGGGTGGTCATCGCCCGCCGGTCCGAGGTGCGGATCGCGGCCTGCCCGGCGAGGCGCGCGCCGTCCCAGCACAGTCCGGTGTCGTGCAGGCCGCGGGCGGCGGCCTCCACCCGCACTGGGTCGACCACGCCCCGCAGCACCTCGACCCAGCTCTCGGCGGCCGCGGCGACAACTGCGGCGTAGCGGCTGTGGTCGGCGGCGGCCAGCAGGGCGGCGACGTGGTCGTCGGCGGCCGTCGGCTCGCCGCTCAGGATGGCCGCGTGCAACCCGCTCCAGTGCAGCGGAACGCTCCACAGTGCCGGAGCGCCGAGCCGGTCGAGCAGCGCGCGACCCTCCCGCAGGTACGGTGCCAACCGGGCCGCGTCGCCCAGTCGTGCGCCCGCGATGGCCAGTTCGCCAAGTGGCAGCAGCGTGAACAGGTCGACGGGATGGCGGACCACCGCCTCCAGGGCCTGCCCCCACCCCCGCTTGAGCGCGCCGAGGTCGCTGGTGCGCCGACCGATGCCCATCCGCAACGCGGCGGCGAAGAGCAGGTCACGGGACTCCAACGGCCGTTCGTCGGCGGTCACCGTGGCGAGGCGTTCGGCGGCGGCGAGCGTCTGGCCCCGGACCATCAGGATCCAGGCCTGCAACAGCCGGTGCCGGCGGGCCATCAGCGGACCGCCGACCCCGGCGGCCTGCGCCCGGTGCAGCACCTGCTCGGCGATGTCCAGCTCGCCCGAGTGCACGGCGGTCAGGGCGGCCAGCGCGGCGGGACTGTCCGGCAGGAGCGCCGCCCGGCCGTCCGGCTCCAGCAGCGCGGCGGCCTGCACGAGCGCGGAGAGCGCGGCGCTCGGCGTGCCGGTGACGCTCTCGCGGACGCCCTGGGCCATCAGCCGGGCGGCGCTGGCGTGCAGCGTGGGCGGTTCGCCGGCCGACTCGTCCACCGGCGGACCGGCTGCGGTCAGGTCGCCGGTGGCGAGCCCGCCGACGGTGGCGTACGCCAGCGACGATGCGGTGCCCGACCAGCGGTACAGCTCGACGCTGCGGCCGGTGTGGCCGCGGTGCGCCAGAGCGGTGGCGGCCACCACTGCTGCCTCGGCGCGGTCCGTCGGATCGGCTGCGGCCAGCAGCCGGTCCGCCAGGCGCAGCGCGTCGTCGAGGTTGCCGGCGAGCGCGGCGGCGAGCGCCTGCCGGGCGCTCGTCGGGTGTCCGGCCGCGGTTGCGGCGGCGAACAGATCGGCGGCGAAGGCCGGCTCGTCGGCAAGCGCCTCCTGCGCCGCCGCGGCAAGCGTCGGGGCGGGGCAGTCGCCGAGCACGCCCACCGCGAGCAGCGAGCGCACCAGCGGCAGCACCGGGCCGCCCCGGGCGAGCTGCAACTCGGTGAGGCGACGCCAGACCGCGCTGCGTTCGGTGGCCGGGCTGAGTGTGGTGACGGCCCGCCGGACGATCGGCGTGAGCCGGCCGTCGGCGCCGATCAGCCCGGCGGCCCGGGTCGTGGCGATCAGCTCGTCGACCGCCTCCGGCTCCTGGTCGAGCAGCGGGCCGAGCATGGTCACCGGCAGCGGTACGCCGGCTGCGACCGCGAGCAGCAGCCGTCGTACGGCGGTGGGCTGGATCTCCAGCTCCGGGGCGAACTCGAGGACGACGGACCGGGGCGGTTCGGTCGGGGCGCTGCTCAGGGCCGGGACCGCGCGCAGGCCACGGGTCAGCCGCTCGACGTCGCGGGGGACGCCACCGGTCTGCGTGTGCACGTAGTCGACCAGGTCGCCACGGTGCGCCAGCTCGGGCGCCGCGGCGGCGAGGTGGGCCGCGGTCTGCTCCCGCCCGTACGGGCCGAGCAGCACGGCCTGCCCTTCACGGCGCAGCACGTCGGTCAGCTCGGAGAGGGCCACCGACCGGGGCCAGGGCCGGTGGGCGACGACCAGTCGGTGCCGTCGGGTGGCGACCAGATCCAGCAGCACGCCGACCCGCTCGTCGTCGAGCAGGTGCGCGTCGTCGACCAGCAGCAGCTCGGCCGGGTCGACGGGATCGGTCGGCTCCGGTACGCCCGTGCGTACGGTGAGCCCGGCCCGTCGCCCGATGCGCGTCAGCTCGGCGAGCAGCGCGGTCTTGCCGTGGCCGGCGGGACCGGCCAGGCCGACCAGGAGCGGGCCGGTCGGATCGTCGGCGACCCGGTCCAGCAGGGCCTTGGGCGCTCTGCCGAGCACCAGTCGGGACTCGACGACGTCATTCATGATCATTGTGGTCATCCTTCGCGTCCCCGGCTGAGCGTCAGTGCCAGACGGGACGCCTTCGGCAGGTCGAGGGGGAGGATCCGGACCGGAGGGCGCGGTGGCGGCTCGCCCGGATCGGTGGCGTGGTTCCGCGGCCGGCGCAGGGCCGGGATGGCGGCCCGGCCGGAGCTGGCGACCGGCGCCGGGTCGCGGACCGCAGGGGGGTGCCGGGGACGGGGTGACACCACCTGGCAGGCCGCGCTCGCCGCCCCGGTGGCGGCGGTGAGCTGCGCGTCCGGCTCCACCTCGACCGGGACCGGAAGCGCCGCCGTGATCAGCTCGGTGACCAGCGGGATGCGGGCCGAGCCGCCGGCCAGCAGGACGCCGTCGAGCTGCGTCGGCGTCAGGCCGGCGCCCTGCACGGTGCGCAGCAGGAGGTCCACCGTGGCCTGCACGGTCGGACGGATCATCGCCTCGAACTGCGCGCGGGTCACCGGTATCCGCGCCGGGCCGGTCGGCAGGCTCAACACCACGTCGGCGGCCAGCTCGACGGTCAGCGCCCGCTTGACCCGGTCGCACTCGGCCGGCAGCCCGCGCAGGGCGGCCTGGTGCTCCCGACGGCCGGTGGCGGCCAACTCCCGCGACAGCACGGTGCGGACGTGGCTGGCCAGCAGTTCGTCGAAGTCGGCGCCGCCGATCGGGTCGAGACCCTGCGGGGTGCCGAAGCTCTCGTAGGTGCCGCGCGGGGTGCGCCGCACGAGGGCCGCCTCGAAACTGGCGCCCCCCAACGCGTAGACGGCGGCCGTGGTGCCGTCGAACCCGCGGGCCGCGTGGCTCTCGGCGACCGTGACGGTGCGGGGCAGCAGCGTGACGCTGCGCAGACCGAGGTCGGTGAGCGCCCGGTGCAGCAGCTCCCGCCGGTACGGCCGCCAGGCCGCCGGGTGGCTGAGCACGACCGCCTCGGCCGGACCGCCCTCGGCGGCCTGCACCTGCTCCACCACCCACGCCGCCAGTTCCGCGGTGAGCGTCTGCGGCGCGCACGGCTCGCCGCCGAGCAGCAGGGGCACGTCGTCGCCGATGCGGCGGACGAAGTCCCTGGTGGTGCGGCTGCCGTCGTCGGTGGCGGTCCCGCCGATGTGCAGGGCGCCGTCCTCGGCCAGGTGCAGCACCGACGGTACGAGGGGGGAGCCGGCGTTGAGCGGAACAGCCTCCGGGCGCGTCCAGGTCCGGCCGTCGCGCCGTGCGACGGCGGCGGCGGTGTTGGTGCTTCCGATGTCGATCCCCAGGACGTACGGCATCCGTCTCTTCTCTTTCCGCGAGTCGGCCCTCTGGTGGCGATGGCGCCGGCGCTGCCCGGCGACCCACCCCCGGCGAAACCCGCGGGCTCCTACGTTCGTACCAGAGATCGCTCCCTGGTCGGGACCCTAATCTGCCCGAGACGCTTTCCCCCAGTCCCCCTAACGGTGGAGCCGATCAAGGCCCTAACGCGGCGGGATCGGATGCGGGCCGAGCCCCGATGTCCGGGATCGGCCCCCGCAATAACGTCACTGTCGACGAACGACGGTCGCCGACGCCAATCCGAGGAGAACCGGCACATGGACTCGCAACAGACCCTCCACGACTTCGTGCTCGACCTGCTGACCAACCCCGACGCGCGGTCGGCCTTCGACCTCGACCCGGAGGGCGCGCTGCACGCCGCGGGGCTCAGTGACATCACGGCCGCCGACGTGCAGGACGTGGTGCCGCTCGTGGTCGACTACGCGCCGGGGCAGGGCCTCGCGCCGCTGGTTCCGGCCGTCGGGCAGCTCGGGTTCGACCCGCTGGTGACCGACGCCACCGATGTGGTCGGCCAGCTGCAGAGCGTGGCGCAGCAGATCAGCGTCACCAGTTCGCCGGCCGGCGTGGACGTCAAGGCCGGTGTGCTCGGCGCCATCGCCGTGGACCCGACGACCGTGGCCGCCGGGGTGACCGTGCTTCCGGGTGTCGGCCTGGGCATCGGCCCGAGCGGCCTCGACACCGACCTGACCGGTGTGGCCGACGTCGCGCACACCCTCGACGCGGACGTGGTGCAGCCGGTCGACGGCATCGCCGACCCGGTTCTGGGCGGCGTGACCGGCACCGTCGGGGACCCGACCGGTGTGCTCGGCGTCACCGACCCGGTACTCGGCGGCGACGTGGCCGGCGGTGCCCTCTCCGGCGTGCACGGCCAGGTCGACGGCATCGTCGGCTCCCTGGGCGTCCACGACACCCTGGGTGGTCTGGGCCTCGGGCACGGTGCCGTCGGCGGCGTGGTGCCGCCGGTGGACGTCCCGTCCGTGGTGGGCGGTGTCACGCACCACGTGGACAGTCTCCTTCCCGGGGTCACCGGCACTGTCGGTGACGTGACCGGAGGGGTCACCGACGGTGTGACCGGCGACCTGCACGACGGGGGGCCCGCCTCGTCGGACCACGGGTTGCTCGGCATCACCGGCGGTCTGCTCTGACGGGAATTCCCGTCGGAAGCGGGAGGCCGGGTCGCCTCGGGCGGCCCGGCTCTCTCCGGTTTCCCTTCCGGTTCCTCTTGATAATTGAGCCGAAATCCGCACACTTGGTGCGGTGATGGCGGGGATCTGGTTGGACGTACTGGACGAGATCGCCCGGACGTGCAACACACACGGTCGCGGCGACCTGCTCCAGACGGTCCGCAACAAGCGTGCCCAACTGCTGGACCCGAAGCTGCGGGTCCTGGTCGTCGGCGAGCCGAACCAGGGCAAGAGTCAGCTCATCAACGCGATCATCAACGCGCCGGCGTGCCCGGTCGGTGACGGTCGCACCACGGTCCTGCCCACAGTGGTGCAGCACGCCGAGGCCGCCTCCGCTGCCGTCGTCCAGGCGCCGCAGGTTTCGGGACGGCCCGCCGCCGGCGCCTCGGCCGCGACGCTCGTCGAGCGGACCCCCCTGGCGCTCGACCAGGTCGCGGCCGGGGTGTCCGGCACGGTCGGACGGCGGCCGGGCGGCGGTCCGGCGTACGTCGAGATCGGCCTGCCCCGCGCGTTGCTCGCCGCCGGACTGGTGTTGGTGGACACTCCGGGCACCGACCAGGCGGCTGCGCTCGGTGGGGCCGCGGAGGTCGCCGCCTCCACCCGCGCCGACGCCGTGCTGCTGGTCTCGGACTCGACCCGGGAACTCTCGGTCGCCGAGCTGGACATGCTGCTGCACGTGACGCGGTCGCAGCCGAACGTGGTGGTGGTGCAGAGCAAGACCGATCTCGTGGCGGACTGGCGCGCGGTTGCCGAGCGCAACCGGCAGCACCTCGCCGACGCCGGCGTCGCGGCGCCGCTGATCCCGGTGTCGGCGACCCTGCGGCTGCGCGCTGCGGCGATCGACGACCGCGACCTCAATGCCGAGTCCGGTTTTCCGGCGCTGATCGCCCGCCTGCAGCGGGACCTGACGGGCAAGGCCGACCACCTGGCGCGGGCGTCGGTGCAGGCGGTGGCCCGTACGGTGGTGGAGCAACTGGCCGCGCCGCTGCGCGCCGAGCTGGCGACACAGGAGGCCGAGGAGCAGTCCGGGCCGATCTCCCGGCTGCACGCCGCCCAGCGGGAGGTCGACGAGCTGCGCCGCTGCTCCACCCGTTGGCAGAACACGCTCGCCGACGAGATGGCGGATCTGCTCTCCGACATCGAGTACGACCTGCGCGACCGCACCCGCCAGATCCTGCGTGCCGTGGACGAGGCGTTCGACACGGCGGACCCCCTCGTCGCCTGGGACACCTTCGCCGAGTGGCTGGAGCGCAGCCTCGTCGAGGCCGCGGAAGCCAACCACGAGTGGCTGATCCAGCGCTGCGACTGGATCGCCCGTCGGGTGGCCGCCAACTTCAACAGGTACGGCTACGACGTGCTGCCGCCCTGGTCGATTACGATGCCGGCGGATCTCGGCGACCGGCTGCCGGACCTGGAGCGACCGAGGATCGACCGGTTCACCACCGGCCAGAAGTTGTTCACGGGCATGAAGGGCTCGTACGGCGGCATGCTGATGTTCGGCCTCGCGACGACCCTGGCCGGAATGCCGATGATCAACCCGGTCTCGGTCGGCATCGGTGCGCTCTTCGGCGGCAAGAGCATCCGTGACGAGGGCAAGCAGCTGCTGCGCCGCCGGCAGGCGACAGTCAAGACGGCCATCCAGCGGCATGTCGACGAGTTCTTCGTCCGGATCGTCCGGGACTGCCGGGACGCCACCCGCCAGGTGCAGCGGATGCTGCGCGATCACTTCACGGGGCTGACCGAGGAGTTGCAGGAGGCCATCGTGCAGTCGTTCCGCAGCGCGAAGCAGGAGGCCGACACCGATGTCGCCCTGCGCGACCAGCGGCAGCGGGAGATCCGGTTGAAAATGACCCGCCTGGCCGCGCTCTACGAGCAGTCCCAGCAGTTGACCGGTGCCCGGTCCACTCCGGTGCTGTTGGAGCCCCGCGCGTGACGGTCGGGGTGCGGTTGGACGAGGCGGCGTGGGGGCTGCTGCACCAGGCCATGGACGTCTACCAGCACGACGCGCGGGCCGTCGCGCGGTTGCGGCACCAGGTGGCGCGGTTGGAGCAGCCGCTGCGGATCGCGGTGGCCGGCCCCTGGCGTGCCGGCAAGTCGACGGTGCTGAACGCGTTGATGGGGGAGGAGGTCGCGCCGGTCGAGGGCGCGGACGGCGTCTTCACCTGGTACGAGGACGGTCCTTCGCCGCACGCCACCGCCTATCCGGTGGGCCAGCCTCCCCAGGAGCTGACTGTGGTCAAGTCGGCGACCGGGATGCGGGTGGATCTGGGTTGGCGGGTCGGGGAGGTGCGCGACATCGTGGTGCGGTGGCCGACGCGGGCGTTGCGGCAGGTGACGTTTGTCGACACCCCGGCGCTCGCGGCGGTCGACGAGCAGGGCCACGCGCCGGTGCTGGACCGTGTGCTGCGGGACTCGGACGCGGTGCTGTTCCTGAGCCGCGACGGTCGCGACAGTGACCTGCGGGTGTTGGAGTCCGCTCGGGACAGTGTGGTCGGGCAGGCCGCCCCGGTGAATGTGATCATGGTGTTGTCCCGGGCGGACGAGGTGGGCGGCGGCCGGATCGACGGGCTGCTCACCGCCCGCCAGCTGGCCCGACGGCACCATCGGGATCCCCGGGTGGGCGCGTTGGCCGTGAACGTGGTGGCGTGCAGCGGCGCGATCGGCCTCGCGGGCCGGATGCTCAGCGAGTCCGACTTCGCCGCGCTCGCGACGCTGGCCGGGGCGTCCCGCGCCGAGTTGGAGGCCCACCTGCTCTCCGCCGACCGTTTCGTCCGGGGCGAGCTTCCGGTGCACCTGGACCCGGAGGTACGCGCCGGTCTGCTGGATCGGTTCGGGCTCTTCGGGATCCGGCTCGCGACGACCCTGGTGCGGGGCGGGTTCGACACCCGGGTGACGTTGTCGGCCGAGCTGATCCGGCGCAGTGGGCTCACCGAGCTGCGGGAGTCGATGACCCGCTGTTTCGTCGATCGGCGCGACACCCTCAAGGCGCGTTCGGCGCTGGCCGCGGTGGAGGCCCTGGTGCGGGCCGAGCCGGTGCGTGGGGCCGACGAGCTGGTCGCCGCCATCGAGCAGATCCTGGCGGGCGCGCACGAGTTCCGGGAGCTGCGCCTGCTGGTGGCGCTGCGCAACGCCCGCCTCGGTTTCGACGCGGAGCTGGCGGCCGAGGCGCAGCGCCTGGTGGGCGGCGACGGGGTTGGCCTGGCCGCGCGGTTGGGCGTGGAGCACGAGGCGACAGTGCAGCGGCTCTGGGAGGTCGCCGCCGACGCCCAGTGGCGGTGGCGGGACCGGGCCGAGGATCCTCTGCTCCCGCTGGCCCAGCGCCGGGGCGCGGAGGTCGTCGTCCGCAGCTGTGAGGGGATGCTGGCCGAGCTGGCCGCGGGCGGTCGCTGAGCGCCGCGCATCGGTGCTGTCCAGCCCGGACGCCCCGCTCGGCGTGTTCCCTTTCGGTCAACCCATTGACAGGGCCGTGGCCGCCCGGAAACATCTGCCCAACATCCACCGGGTCTGCCCTCGCTTGTCACGCACGTCCGATGACAACGATGTCAGGCCCGACCCGTCCCTCCACTGTCGACCGCAGCAGCCACCGTCCCCTTCGCCCAGCCGTACGACGTACTCGACCGGATCGAGTCGAAAGGCCCCGCCCCCATGCCGTATCGCCCCCGTGCGCGCACCGTTTCCCTCCGGCTGGCCGCCGCGACCACCGCCGCCCTGCTGCCGCTGGGGCTGGTCGTCGCCGCGCCCCTGGCCAACGCCGCGCCCAGCGCCGCCCCACCGGGCTCCTTCAGCTCCTCGTTCGAGTCGGCCGACCCGCAACCCGCCACCAGCACCGTCGAGGTCGACTCCTCGGGCCGGCCCGTGCAGGGCAACCTGAGCGGATCGAGCAGCGCGAACCTGCCCGGCAGCCTGCTCGGCCAGGTCGACGCCGTGACCGCGAGCGCCCAGAACCCACCGAACGAGATCGCCGCGAACCTCGCCGACGGGAACCCGTCGACCAAGTGGCTGGCGTTCGAACCGACCGGCTGGATCACGTACCGGCTGGCGAAGCCGGCGGTCGTGGCGCGGTACGCGCTGACCTCGGCGGACGACGAACCGACCCGTGACCCCCGCGACTTCATCCTCCAGGGGTCCACCGACGGCAACACCTGGACGGACCTGGACCGGCAGACGCAGCAGCGCTTCGCCAAGCGGTTCGCCACCAACACGTACCGCGTCGCCAACACGACCGCGTACGGCTGGTACCGGCTGTCCATCTCCGCGAACTCCGGTGCCTCCCTGTCCCAGCTCGCCAGCTGGGACATCAGCGACGGCTCGGACGTCCGCCCGCCCGCCACGCCCATGGTCACCGGCGTCGGCCCCGGGCCGGTCGGCGGCTACACGACGAAGCCGGGCGTCGGCTTCACCGGGCTGGCCGCGCTGCGCTACTCCGGCGGCGCCGAGGCCGACGGCCGCTCGTACGCGACGAACCGGCTGTTCGACGTCGACATCCCGGTCGGGCCGAACACCCGCCTGTCCTACCGGATCTTCCCCGAGTTCACCGGCCAGGACGCGCGGTACCCGTCCACCTACGCGGCTCTCGACCTGCACTTCACCGACGGCAGCTACCTGAGTGGACGCTCTGCTGTCGACCAGCACGGCTACGCGCTGACGCCGGCCGGCCAGGGCGCGTCGAAGGTGCTCTACGCCGACCAGTGGAACCAGGTGCGCGCCGACATCGGCGCCGTCGCCCGGGGCAAGACGATTGACCGCATCCTGCTCGCCTACGACAACCCGCAGGCCACCGGGGAGACCCGGTTCCAGGGCTGGCTCGACGACGTCGAGCTGACCGGCACGCCGGCGGCGACCGACGGCTCCCGGCTGACCAACTACGTCGACACCCGGCGCGGGACCAACTCGACTGGCGGGTTCTCACGCGGCAACAACCTGCCGATCACCGCGGTGCCGAACGGCTTCAACTTCTTCACCCCGGTGACCGACGCGACCTCCGACTCCTGGGAGTACGAGTACCACCGTGCCAACAACGCGGCCAACCTGCCCACGTTGCAGGGCCTCGCGATCTCCCACGAGCCGAGCCCGTGGATGGGTGACCGCAACCAGATGTCGGTGATGCCGGTGGCCGGCGACGTTCCTCTCACCGGGTCACCCGCCAGCCGGGCGCTCGCCTTCCGGCACGACGACGAGACGGCACAGCCGGACCTCTACCGGGTCACGACGCAGAGCGGTCTGGTGGCCGAGATGTCGCCCACCGACCACGCCGGGATCATGCGGTTCACCTTCGGCGCCGGCCCGGCGACCGGAAGCCTCGTCTTCGCCAAGGGCACGTTCACCATCGGCGCCGACGGCACCTTCACCGGCTGGGTCGACAACGGCAGCGGCCTGTCCGCCGGGCGCAGCCGCATGTTCGTCTCCGGCACCTTCGACCGGGCGCCGACGGCGTCCACCGCGACGTCCGCCACCTTCGACGTCTCCACCGAACGCCAGGTGACGATGCGGATCGCCACCTCGTTCCTCTCGGTCGACCAGGCCCGCCGCAACCTCGACCTGGAGGTGACCGGCCGGAGCTTCGATGCGATCCGCGACGCCGCCACCGCGGCGTGGAAGGACCGCCTCGGCCGGGTCGAGCTGCGGGGCGCGACCGAGACGCAGCTGGTCACCTTGTACTCGAACCTGTACCGGCTGAACCTGTACCCGAACTCCCAGTCGGAGAACACCGGCACCGCCGCCGCACCCCACTGGCAGTACGCCAGCCCGGTGTCGGCGCCGACCGGCACGTCGACCGCGACCCGGACCGGCGCGAAGATCGTCGACGGCCAGATCTACGTCAACAACGGCTTCTGGGACACCTACCGCACCGTGTGGCCCGCCTACTCGCTGCTCTACCCGGATGTCGCCGCCAGGATCTCCGACGGTTTCGTCCAGCACTACCGGGACGGCGGCTGGATCGCCCGCTGGTCCTCGCCCGGCTACGCCGACCTGATGACCGGCACCAGCGCGAACGTGGCTCTCGCTCAGGCGTACCTCACCGGGGTCAAGCTGCCCGACCCGCTCGCGGCGTACGACGCGGCAGTCAAGGACGCGACAGTCGCGTCCGGGCGCGGCGCGGTCGGCCGCAAGGGCATCGAGACCTCGCTGTTCCTCGGCTACACGCCCACCTCCACGGGGGAGTCGGTGTCGTGGGCGCTGGAGGGCTACATCAACGACTACGGCATCGGCAACATGGCCGCCGCCCTGGCGAAGGACCCGGCCACGCCCAGGTCGCGGCGCGACCAGCTCAAGGAGGAGTCGCGGTACTTCCTGGAGCGGGCCCGCAACTACGTCCACCTCTTCGATGAGAAGACCAAGCTCTTCCAGGGCCGCGACGCCTCCGGCACGTTCCTCGCCGGTGACCCGCTGGACTGGGGCGGCGTCTACACCGAGACCAACGGGTGGAACTTCGCGTTCACCGCGCAGCAGGACCCGCAGGGCCTGATCAACCTGTACGGCGGGCAGAAGGCCCTGCGCGACAAGCTGGACACCTTCTTCGCCACCCCGGAGAACGCCGACCGCCCCGGCGGCTACGGCGGGATCATCCACGAGATGCTCGAGGCCCGCGCGGTGCGCCTCGGTCAGCTCGGGATGAGCAACCAGCCGTCGCACCACATTCCGTACCTGTACGACATCGCCGGCGCACCGGCGAAGACGCAGGCGACCGTGCGCGAGATCATGCAGCGCCTGTACGTCGGCAGCGAGATCGGCCAGGGCTACCTGGGCGACGAGGACAACGGCGAGATGTCGGCCTGGTACGTCCTCAGCTCGCTGGGCATCTACCCCCTGCAGGCCGGCTCGACCCACTGGGCCATCGGGTCGCCGCAGTTCACCAGGATGACGGTCCACCGCCCGACCGGCGACATCGTGGTCAACGCCGCGAACAACAGCACCCGCAACGTGTACGTGCAGAGCGTGAAGGTCAACGGCAAGAAGCAACGGGAGGTCTCCGTCGACGTGTCCGCACTCAAGCGGGGCGGCACGATCGACTTCCAGATGGGACCGAACCCGTCGTCCTGGGGCACCGGCCGCAACGACGGTCCGCCGTCGCTGACCAAGGGTGACGCGGCGCCGCAGCCGTTGCAGGACGTCACCGGCCCCGGTCTGGGCACCGCCACCTCCAGTGGCGGTCAGGACGCGTCGAAGCTGTTCGACGACTCGTCGACCACGCAGCTGACCGCGTCGTCGGGCACGCCGCAGATCAGCTGGGCCTCCCGTGCCGGCCGCCAGAAGCCGACGTACTACACGATCACCTCCGGCGCGGGCGCCGGTGACGCGGCGGACTGGCGGCTGCAGGGCTCCACCGACGGCCTCACCTGGAGCACCCTGGACTCCCGCGCGGGTGAGGTGTTCCGCTGGCGCAACCAGACCCGGCCGTTCCAGATCGACAAGCCGGGGCGGTACTCCCAGTTCCGCCTCGTCGTGACGAAGACCGTCGGCGCCGCGCAGCCGACCCTCGCCGAGATCGAGCTGCTCGCCGGCGGCGACCTCGACCTGGCCGGCGGCGACATCACGGTGACCGCCACCGACGGCGCGCACGCGCTCTCCGGCGCACCCGCGACGGTGGCGCTGGCCACCGTCACCGGCGGCGTCGCCGAGGACTACCGCGCGACGATCGACTGGGGTGACGGCTCACCGGCCACCGCGGGCACCCTGACGCTGAGTTCGCGGGCCGTGTACCGCGTCAGCGGCGACCACACCTACGCCACGCCCGGCTACCACCAGGCGAACGTCATCGTCACCGACGGCACCGGCCAGGGCTCGGTGACGGTCGGCGTCGACGTCGCGTACGCGCCGAAGAACGGTCTCACCGCGGCGTTCGACACCGTGTGCATCGGCGACGAGGGCACCCTCGCGGCGGACTGCGACGCGAAGTCGTGGGCGTACTCGCGGGCCGCCCTGGCCGCAGCCGGCGTGACCCAGGGGCAGCGGCAGCAGGTGCCGGGCACGGCGCTGGGCTTCACGCTGCCGCAGGTCCCGGCCGGGCAACCGGACAACGCCACCGGCAACGGCGCGACGATCGCTCTGCACCTGCCGTCCGACGCCCGGAACATCTCGTTCATCGGCGCCGGCACGCAGGGCAACCAGAGCACCACCGGCACGGCGACGTTCAGCGACGGCAGCACCGCCAGCATCCCGATCCAGTTCAGTGACTGGACGCTGGGCGGCAACGCCAACGGCACCCCGTCGTACGGCAACATCGTCGTCGCGAAATCCGCGTACCGGCTCAGTGGCACGAGCCGCGACGGCGCGCAGCCGTTCCTGTTCGCCACCACGCCGTACCAGATCCCGGCGGGTAGGACGCTGGTCTCGGTGACCCTGCCGACGCAGACCGGCGATCCCCGCTCGGCGGGCCGGATCCACGTGTTCGCCGTCGCCGCCGACGGCACGCCGGCCGCCGCCCTGGCGACCGCCACCCCCGCCGACCAGAGCGTCGACGCCGGCAAGGTCCTCGCGGCGAACCTCGGGTCGGTGACCGGCGGTGTCCCCGGCGCGACCGGCTACCGCGCCCGCGTCCAGTGGGGCGACGGCACGGTCCCGGACGACGTCACGGTCGGCGCGGACGGCGCGCTGAGCGGCCAGCACACCTACGTGCGGGAGGGCACCTACACGGTGCACGTCACGGCGTGGGACACGCTGTCGAGCAGCACGGCCACCTTCGCCGTCACCGTCCGGCGTGCCGGGCCGCAACCGACGCTCGCGGTGTCCGGCACGCAGCAGGTCGCCGCCGGTGAAACGGTCACGGTCGACGGCAGCGGGTTCGCCGCCGGCGAGCGGGTGACTGTGGTTCTGGCCGCCGGCACGACGCGGAGCGTGACGGTCTCGGCGTCCGCGACGGGCACGGTCCGCGCCTCCGTCGCGACGTCGGGGGACACGGCACCGGGCCGGTACGCCGTCAGCGCCACCGGCGCCTCCTCGGGTACGCCGGCGACGGCCACCGTCCAGGTGACCGCGCGCCCGGCGGGCCCGGCCTACGAGCCGCGGGTGTCGCTGCCCACGACGTCCGGACCACGCGGTACGTCGATCACGGTCGACGGTTCCGGGTTCGCGCCGAACGAGGCGATCTCGGTTCGTGTCGGCGAGGGTCGTGTGGTCGGCACGGTGCGTGCGAACGGCGACGGCGTGGTCTCCGGCGCGATCGTCACCGTTCCGGATTCGGCGCAGCCGGGCGTGACAAGCGTGACGCTGTCCGGCGTCACGTCGAAGACGGCGGTGTCCCAACCGTTCACGGTCACCGCCCCGAAGTAAGCAGGGAACGACACCAGTCGGGCGGGCCGTGCTCCACGGCCCGCCCGACACCCGTTCCGGGTCCGCCCGCTCGGCTGACGGCCTTTCGTGGCTTGTCGCTCCGCGCGGCCGGTGAGGCCCTGTCGCCCGTGAGGCACATACCTCAGAGTCATATTTATACCTCTGCGGTATGTCGCTCACCGGCCTATGCGCCTGCCGGTCGCCCAGACCCCACCGCTGTCCGGCTCTGACGCCCTGTTGCAACCCAGCGCCCGGCATTGCCTCCCGCTGGACGTCAATGCCGTTGTCCGCCCGCCGCCCGCCGCCCGCCGCCCGCCGCCGCCGTGCCGGCCGCCGGCGCCGCGCCGCCCGCCGGCGTCCATGCGCCGCCGACGGCCACGATCCTCCGGCGACGCCGGCGCTGACGGTCAGTGCCGGCGCCGGGCAGTGACCAACGATCCGATCCCGTCGGGCCCGGGTCCGTCGATGCCGCCCCACATCTGGGGCAGCTCTACAGGGGCCGTGGCCGACCCTCGTCAGCCGGTCACGGTGCCGGGGGCGCGCTCAGCCGGAGCTGCCACCGTTGGCCCTGGCCGGTGAGCCGGACGATCGCCAACGGCTCGACGTCCAACTGCCGGTACGTCACCAGCGGCAGTCCCAGGGCGTGTACGACCGCGACCCGGATCACGAGCGGGTGGGTGACGGCCGTGACCCGTCGGCCGAGGCCGCGCTGTCCGTCCAGCCACCGGCCGACGCGCTCGTGCACGGCGGCGACGGATTCGCCCCCGTGCGGCGCGGCGTCCGGGGTGGACAGCCACTCGCGCAGGGCGTCGGGCTGCGCGCCGGCGATCTCCTGCAGCGACCGGCCGGTCCAGTCGCCGTAGTCGCAGTCGGCCAGCGCCGTCTCCACGGCGGGCACGAGGCCGAGGGCGTACGCGGTCTGGACGGCCGCCGCCGCGGGGCTGGACAGGCAGGCGTCGGTGTCGTCCGACGGCGCCCGCCGACCCAGCACACCGGGAGACAGGGCGAGGGCGGCGTTGCGGCCGCCCTCGTCCAGTGCGTCGTCCCCGCCGAACCGGGCCCGCCGCAGTGCGGCGGTGTGACCGTGGGCGACCAGCCGCAGGCTGGTGGGGTTCACCCGGCCAGTCGTGCGTCGGTGACCGCGCGCTGCCGGTGCATCAGTGCGGCGAAGAGCAGGCCGATCCCGGTCCACAGCACCACCTGGGTGCCGAGGGAGGCGAGCCGGAAGCTCCACAGCAGCGTGGCGGGAAAGTCGCCCGGGACCTCCTGGAACGACGGCAGCACCAGGTAGGCCACGCCGGTGACCAGCAGGAAACCGCCGACGGCCGCCGCGGCGCGCAGCCACACCGGCGCCTGCTCGCCGACCGCCCGGTAACCCAGCGAACCGGACCAGACCGCCACCAGGCCGAGGACCACCAGCAGCAGGTAGGTGACCGTGCGCTGGTCGATGGTGGCCGGGTCGCCGACCGCCGGAGGGTTCGGCGGGTACTTGACGAACGGCACGATCACCGCCCCGAGCAGCGCGCCGCCGGCCAGCAGCAGCCCGGACCACCCGTCGTCCACCGTGCGCCGCCGCCGGTTCAGCAGGACGTACGCGGTGGCCAGCAGGCCACCCATCGCGGCGCCGAAGAGGGCGGTGGCCAGGAACAGCCCGCCGCGCTGGCCGTTCCTGCTGACCAGGGCGTCCTCGTCGTGCTGGTGCCCACCGGTGGCGGGGTCGGCGTGTGTCGCCGCCTCCTCGATGGCGATGGCCGCCTCGACGTGGGGTTCGCCGACGACGTAGGCGAACGTTCCGGCGAGCAGGCCGGCCACCAGGCCGGCGAGCAGCCCGCGCAGGAGAACCGTGACGAACGTGGGTGCGGTGCCGGTGCCGGTCAGTGGCACGGGACACCGAGCAGGTGCCGGCCGTCGTGCATCAGCTCGTGCAGGTACATCCCGCTGCGCGAGACGGCACCCTGGTCGAAGGCGACGAGATAGGCCAGCAGGCTGAGCACGGCGACGGTGGCCAGGACCGTCCACAGGAGACGGGTCGGGGCAGCGGGGTGCACCAGCGGCTGGCTGGACGTGGAACTGGACATGCGTGCACGAACCTCCTCGGGGATGACGCGTCCCCATCGCAAGGCTGCGGACGACCGAGCGTCCTGGCTCGCGGCCCCGTAGTCGGGGACCGCTCACAGTGGCGCGACCGCGCCGGATTCTCACCGGCTTCCCTCGCGTCGCCGCAGATAGTGGGTTGACCGTATCGGTGCCGGTTCTCCTCGGTCAAGCCGGCGGCGAGGTCCGAATGCGACGCCGCCCGATGCTCGCGCGCCCGCCGTCGCCGACCGGATCGACGAGGACCGTCACCGACGACCGCGACACGCCCGGACCCGACATGTGGGGTGTGACAAACCCAGTCGCCCCTATATATGGTGTCGACCGCAGCTGGTTCGGCCACTCATCCCAGGGTGGCCGAGGCAAGAGGGAACCCGGTGGAATTCCGGGACTGCCCCGCAGCGGTGAGTGGGAACGACAGCCGTCATCAGCACTGGGCCGCCACTTGGCCTGGGAAGCGACGGCCAGTAGGGGACCGGGTGAACACCGGTCGTGCCCGCGAGTCCGAAGACCTGCCAGCGCGCCGCGTACCCGCATCCGGGTGGGCGGTGGTCCGAGGCCGCGTGGGACGGCCGACGCCTTTCGGATCCGCGCCCGCTGAGGCGTGGCGTCCGCTGGTGTCGGTCTCCCCGTGCCGAGGGCCGTCAGGTCTCAAGCTCGCGAGGAGTGAGTGGTGACAGTTACCGAGGTAGCCGCGACCGGCGGCGGCACGGCCCGCCGGGGTACGCCGACGCAGGTCCGCGAACGCGACGGCGCCCGCGAGGCGGTGGACGTGCGCACGCTCGTCGCCGAGGTCGAGCGCTGGGCCGACGACCTGCCCGACGTCGACCCGCTGCGGGTGGCGACCCGCACGGTCAGCGGCCTGTACGACGGCGCGACGACGGCCGAGCGGGACCGGCTGACCATCCAGACCGCGGCCGAGATGATCGGTACGGAGCCGCAGTACTCGCGCCTCGCCGCCCGGCTGCTGGCCGGCCACATCGACCGGGAGGTACGCCGACAGGGCGTCACCTCGTTCAGCGCGGCGATCCGGACCGGCCACGCGCAGGGGCTGATCGGGGATGAGACCGCCGCCTTCGTCGCCGCGCACGCGGGAACGTTCGACGACGCCATCGACCGGGACGGCGACCGGAGGTTCGAGTACTTCGGCCTGCGCACGGTCTACGACAGGTACCTGCTGCGCCACCCCACCACCCGGTTGGTGCTGGAGACCCCGCAGTACTGGCTGCTGCGCGTGGCCTGCGGTCTGTCCCGTACGCCGGACGAGGCCGTGGACTTCTACCGGCTGATGTCCAGCCTGGCCTATCTGCCCAGCTCACCGACGCTGTTCAACTCGGGCACCCGGCACACGCAGATGTCGTCGTGCTACCTCGTCGACTCGCCGCGCGACGAGCTGGACTCGATCTACCAGCGCTACGCCCAGGTCGCGAGCCTGTCCAAGTTCGCCGGTGGCATCGGCATCGCGTACTCCCGGGTCCGGTCCCGGGGCGCGCTGATCCGCGGCACGAACGGGCAGTCCAACGGGATCGTGCCGTGGCTGCGCACCCTTGACGCGAGCGTCGCCGCGGTCAACCAGGGTGGCCGGCGCAAGGGCGCGGCCTGCGTCTACCTGGAGCCGTGGCACCCGGACGTCGAGGAGTTCCTGCAACTGCGGGACAACACCGGCGAGGACGCCCGGCGTACGCACAACCTGAACCTCGCCAACTGGATCCCGGACGAGTTCATGCGCCGTGTCGAGGCCGACGAGGTGTGGTCGCTGTTCGACCCGAACGAGGTTCCCGAGCTGCCCGACCTGTGGGGGGAGCGGTTCGACGCCGCGTACCGGGCGGCCGAGGCGCAGGGCCGCTACGTGCGGCAGGTGCCGGCGCGGGAGCTGTACGGGAAGATGATGCGCACCCTGGCGCAGACCGGCAACGGGTGGATGACCTTCAAGGACGCGGCCAACCGGCTGTGCAACCAGACGGCCGAGTCGGGCAACGTGGTGCACCTGTCCAACCTGTGCACCGAGATCGTCGAGGTGTCCAGCGACGGCGAGACCGCGGTGTGCAACCTCGGCTCGGTGAACGTCGCCGCCCACCTGACCGAGAACGGCATCGACTGGCCGCGACTGCGCGCCACCGTCCGGACGGCGGTGACGTTCCTCGACCGGGTCATCGACATCAACTACTACCCGACACCGCAGGCGGCGGCGAGCAACCCCCGGTGGCGGCCGGTGGGGCTCGGGCTGATGGGCCTGCAGGACGTGTTCTTCGCGCTGCGGCTGCCGTTCGACTCGCCTGCCGCGCGGGAGCTGTCCACCCGGATCAGCGAGGAGCTGTACCTGACCGCGCTGGAGACCTCCGCCGACCTGGCGCGCGAGGTCGGCGCGCATCCGGCGTACGCGCAGACCCGGGCCGCGCGGGGCCAGCTCCAGCCCGACCTGTGGGGCGTCGAGGGTACGCAGACCGCGCGGTGGGCCGCGCTGCGCCAGCGGGTCGGTGAGTACGGGCTGCGCAACTCGCTGCTGGTGGCGGTCGCGCCGACCGCGACGATCGCCTCGATCGCCGGTTGTTACGAGTGCGTCGAACCGCAGGTGTCCAACCTGTTCAAGCGCGAGACCCTGTCCGGGGAGTTCCTTCAGGTCAACACGGCCCTGGTCCGCGAGCTGAAGGCACGTGGTCTGTGGACCGAGCAGATCCGCTCGGCGATCCGGCGCGCGGAGGGGTCGGTGCAGGACCTCGCGGAACTCCCGGCCGACGTGCGGGAGCTGTTCCGCACCGCGTGGGAGCTGCCGCAGCGGGCGTTGATCGACCTGGCCGCCGCCCGCGCCCCGTTCATCGACCAGTCCCAGTCGCTGAACCTGTTCCTGGCCTCGCCCACCATCGGCAAGCTCTCCTCGATGTACCTGTACGCCTGGAAGGCCGGGCTCAAGACCACCTACTACCTGCGCTCCCGCCCCGCCACGCGCATCCAGCAGGCCACCGTCAGCGCTGTCGCACCAGTTGCCGTCGACGCGGAGGCGCTGGCGTGCTCGCTGGAGAACCCCGAGTCGTGCGAGGCCTGCCAGTGACCACCGCCGACCCGATCGCCGACACCACCGCCGACACGAGGACCACGCACATGCTGCTCGACCCCGGGATGGATCTCACTCTGCGCCCGATGCGCTACCCGCACTTCTTCGACCGGTTCCGCGCCGCCATCCGCAACACCTGGACTGTCGAGGAGGTCGACCTGCACGCCGACCTCGCCGACCTGGACCGGCTGTCGCCGGCCGAGCGGCACCTGGTCAGCCGGCTCGTCGCGTTCTTCGCCACCGGCGACACGATCGTCGCCAACAACCTCGTGCTCAACCTGTACCAGCACGTCAACAGTCCGGAAGGCCGCCTCTACCTGTCGCGGCAGCTGTTCGAGGAGGCCGTGCACGTCCAGTTCTACCTCAACCTGCTCGACACGTACGTGCCCGACGAGACCGAACGGTTCGCCGCCTTCGCCGCCATCGAGAACATCCCCTCGATCCGCCGCAAGGCCGAGTTCTGCTTCCGCTGGATCGACTCGTTGGGCGAGTTGCGCGAGCTGCGGACCCGGGACGACCGGCGCGCGTTCCTGCTCAACCTCATCTGCTTCGCCGCCTGCATCGAGGGATTGTTCTTCTACGGCGCGTTCGCGTACGTCTACTTCCTGCGCTCCCGCGGCCTGCTGCACGGCCTGGCCTCCGGCACGAACTGGGTCTTCCGCGACGAGTCGATGCACATGGCGTTCGCGTTCGACGTGGTGGACACCGTGCGGGCCGAGGAGCCCGACCTGTTCGACGACGACCTCGCCGACCAGGTCCGCCAGATGCTCACCGAGGCCGTCGAGTGTGAGGTCCAGTTCGCCGAGGACCTGGTGGGTCAGGGCGTGCCCGGTCTGACCCTGGCGGACATGCGGGAGTATCTCCAGCACGTCGCCGACCGTCGTCTCGTCCAGCTCGGTATCGCCCCGCACTACGGGTCGGCCAACCCCTTCGCCTTCATGGAGTTGCAGGACGTCCAGGAGCTGTCCAACTTCTTCGAGCGGCGGGTGTCGGCGTACCAGGTGGGGGTGACCGGGACGGTGGCCTTCGACGACGACTTCTAGGACCCCCACCCCACCCCCTCCCCACCCCGTCGACCAGGAATGTGCTGCTCCCCTATCGGCGTATCAGGGGCACCACATTCATGATCAACGTCGGCGGCGGGCGGGGTGGGGACGGGGTGGGGGTGTTCTTGGGGGTGGGTGACCCTCAGGCGGGCGAGCAGGTCGGGGTGATGGTGGGAGGACTCGTGGTGGCGCTCGTGCTGAGGTAGCCCGCGGTGGTGGACGTTCCCGGCGCGAGCTGCCCGTTGTAGGCGGCGTTCGCGACGGTCACCTGGTTGCCCGTCTGGGTGACGGTGCCGTTCCAGGCCTGGGACACCGTCTGCCCACTGGGGAGGGTGAAGGTGACCCGCCACCCGTTGAGCGACGAGGCCCCGGAGTTGGTGACCGTCAGTCGTCCTTCGAATCCGCCCTGCCACGTGTTGACCACGGTGTTGGTCACCGCGCAGGACTCCCCGGCCGGGACCGTCGGTGTCGGGGTGAGGGTCGGAGTGGGCGTCGGGGTGGGCGTCGGGGTGGGGGTCGCAGTGGGCGTCGGCGTCGGGGTCGGGCTGGGCGTCGTGGTGCCGCTGGCCTGGAACTGCCACCAGTTGATGTTGAACAGGTTGCCGCTGCCGCCGGTGAAGCGCAGGTACAGGTCCTGGGTCCCGGTGGCGCCGCTGACCGGGCAGGAGACGGTCTGCCAGGTCTGCCACCCGCCGGTGCCCGGCACCGCGCAGCTGCCCACCCGGGTGCCGGTGGGGCTACCGAGGCGCAGTTCGATGGTGCCACCGGACGTGGCCGAGGCGACGCGGGCGGAGAAGGACGTCGCGCCCGTACCGAAGCCCACGCCCTTGACCTTGATGTAGTCCCCGTTCTCGATGAACCCGACGTTCATCCCACCCTCGCCGGCCGGCTCGGTCTCGATGCCGGAGCCCCAGGCAATGGTCTCGGCCTCCTGCCGCACGTACGGGTTCAGGGTGCCGATCTGGGGGGCGCCCGTCGTGGTCATGTTGATCGTCGGGATGGTGCCGTTGGTGTTGTAGGTGAACTTCTCCACGGCCACCGAACGGGTGTAACCACCGCCACCGGGCAACGCTCCGTTGTGGTAGAAGAAGTACGAGCCGCCGTTGAAGTCGATGACTCCGGGGTGGTTGGTGAAGCTCGCGCCCTGGCGGGGCATGACCGTTCCGCGATAGGTCCAGGGGCCGGTCGGGCCGGTCGCGGTGGAGTAACCGATGAACTCGGAGCAGCACTCCGCCGCGAACACGTTGTAGTAGATGCCGTTGCGCTTGTAGACCCACGGGCCCTCTTCGTAGAGGGTCGGCCGACTCGTGTTCCCCGTCCGGGTGCCGAACCCGGCGGTGGTGAGCGGGATCTTGGTGGCGCTGCCGCTGTAGGAGATCATGTCCGCGTTCAGCCGGACGTACCACAGGTTCGGGTTACCCCAGTACAGGTACGCCTGGCCGTCGTCGTCGATGAACACGGTGGGATCGATCTCGCCGTTGCCCACCAGCGGACGGCCGATGGCGTCCCGGAACGGCCCGGTCGGGCTGTCGGAGACCGCGACGCCGATGGCCATCGAGTTGGTCGCCCGGGCGGTCACCGGCACGTACCAGTAGAACTTGCCGTTGCGCGCGACGACCTGGCCGGCCCACGCGTTGGCGCTCGCCCAGCTGAAGGTGCTCACGCTCAGGGGCGAGCCGTGGTCGGTCCAGTTGACCATGTCGGCCGACGACCACACCCGCCAGTCCTTCATGGTGAAGTACGTGGAGCCGTCCTCGTCGTGGCCGGTGTAGAGGTAGACCCGCCCGTTGTACACCAGGGGAGCGGGGTCGGCGGTGTAGATGTGCTGGACGATGGGGTTGTCCGCGTGGGCTGCCGTGGCCGGCGCCAGCGCCGGGATGAGCAGCAGGCTCACGAGCAGGGCGACGCCGCGCCGGAGCCGGTTCTTCGTCCGTGGTGGCGGTGTGGGGTGCATCGGTACCTCCAGGGTGGGTCACAACGGCGGGGCACGGTTCGCCGTTCTCGCTGGCGGGTGCCGCGTGTCGTCGCGGGTCGCTTGGGGACCTCGGTGGTGGCCGTGCCGCGAGAACGGCAGGAGGGATCGGGGGTCCACCATGGCTCCCGCGCGCGGCGGCCCGCCGTTGTCAACGGCGGTGGTCAACGTCCCTGAGGGAGGCCCGGACACCCACCAGCGGGCGTTGGTCATGCGCTACTCCATCGACCTCGGCGGATCGAGTGGAGCGGTGAAGCGTGCCCTTCGCCTCTGCGGCCCGAGGGTAGTCTGTTATCGCTAACATTCTCAAGCGATGGACGAATCTGGATTTCCGCGCCGCCGTCGCGGGCCGGCTGGACCGGGTCGCCAACGCCCGGCGACCGGCTCGTCAGCGCCGCCGCGACGGGTCGTCAGCGCTGCAGCCGCGTCGGGCTGCCCGGCCCGCTGCGCCGCACGAGCCACGCCTCGGTGATGTGCGTGAACATCGCCTGCGCGGCCCCGTC
Source organism: Micromonospora sp. NPDC049114 (assembly GCF_040648635.1). Classification (NCBI taxonomy): domain Bacteria; kingdom Bacillati; phylum Actinomycetota; class Actinomycetes; order Micromonosporales; family Micromonosporaceae; genus Micromonospora; species Micromonospora sp. NPDC049114. The sequence continues at coordinate 330,161 of NZ_JBEZEA010000005.1, forward strand.
GGGATCGTGGGCGGCGATGCGCTCGTAGATGCGCCGGTGCCCCTGGTTCGATGCCACGCACATGGCCCGCTCCGGCTGGCCCATGTAGCGCGCGGTGTTGACGACCTGGCTCTCCAGGGACCGGACGACACCCCGGGCGATCCGGTTGCCCGACGCCTGCATGACCGTGTCGTGAAAGGCGCGGTCGTGCTCCTGGTAGGCGACGTGGTCGTCCACCAGCTCGTCCATCCGGTCCACCAGGGCCCGCAGCCGGTCGACGGTCTCCTCGTCCGCGAGCCGCGCGGCGACGTTGGCCATGTCGGACTCCAGCACCCGTCGGGTGACCACCAGGTCGTCGAGGATCGCCAGGGTGTCGTCCTCGGCGATGGTCGCCGCGAGGACGAGCTCGTCGAGCATGTCCCACGCCGAGGGTGGGGTGACGAGCGTTCCGCTGCCCTGACGGACCTGCACGAGCCCCTTCTCCTGCAGGATCTTCACCGCTTCCCGGATGACCGTCCGGCTCACGGAGAAGGTCTCGCAGAGCACCGGCTCGGGGGGCAGCGGCGTGCCGGACGGGTGAACTCCCTGGACGATCCGGGTCACCAGCTCGGCGGTGATCGCCTGAGCCAGATTGGCCGGGCGGCGAGCCCAGGTCGGTGCCGTCGCGCCATTGACGGCCGGCTGGTTCGATGTCGTCACGTTCACCTCCGCGTAGCCGCGGGAGCGGGCCCACGAGTCCGCACCAGTGTACGGCCAACCGTTGACGTCACACGTCATACGAGTTACGTTCTCGTCAATCTTGCATCGACGGCCGTTTCCTCGGCCACTCCCCATATGAAGGTGAGCAACGATGAAGCAACGAGCAGTGTGGTCCGCGGTCCTCGTTGCAGGGCTGGCCCTGACAGGCTGTGGAAGCGCGACAGGTTCGGGTTCATCGTCCGGAGGCTCGGACAAGAAGTTGGTCGTCTGGGACTGGAAGTCCGGCGAGGCCAGCTCCGCGCAGTACGTGGAGAAGGCCAAGGCCGACTTCGCCAGGAAGCACAAGGACGTCACGGTCGAGTTCGTGGCCCAGCCGTTCGATCAGTACTACACGCTGCTGGGTGCGGCCATCCAGTCGGGCAAGGGGCCGGACGTCATCCTGTTCAACGGTGGCGGCCAGATCCGCGACCGGGTGGACTCGCTCCAGCCGCTCGACGAGTACGTCGGCGAGGACCGGGAGCGGCTGGCCGGCTGGGAAGCGTTCGCCAAGGGCGGCAAGACCTACGCCGCTCCGGTGACCCTGCAGGGCCACCCGATCTACTACAACAAGGCGCTCTACGAGAAGGCCGGCCTCGACCCGGCGAAGCCGGCCACGACGTGGGCTGAGTTCATCGCCAACTGCGGCACCATCACCAAGGCAACAGGTGCCAAGTGCTTCGCCCTCGGCAACAAGGAGGGCTACGGCATCCAGTTCTTCCTGTCGGCCATGGCATCGGGCGTCCTGACCCCGCAGGAGTACGACAACTGGATCGCCGGCAAGCGCGACTGGAACTCGCCCAACGTGAAGCGGCTCTTCGAGCTGTGGAAGGAGACCGGCACCGCGAAGCTGAACAACGACGGGGCCAACTCCACAGCGATGTTCAACGACGCCTTCGCCGTCTTCCAGTCCGGTAAGGCCGCCCACATCATCGGGCTGATGTCGGACATCGGGCACTGGAAGGACTTCAACGAGTTCGTCACGCCCGAGAAGCTCGGCGTCATGATGGCCCCGACGGTGACCAGTGGCGCCACCCCGAGCCTGCCGTACGACGGTGGTATCGGTTACGCGGTCGCCAAGTGGACCAAGGACCCGAAGGTGGCCGCCGACCTGGTGCGCTCGCTGACCTCCACCGACGCGCTGAAGGCGTTCTACGCCAACGCCGGCGCGATCACCGCCGACACCACGATCGACGTGTCGGCGAGCGGGCCGGCCGTCACCACGATCGTCGGCGCGCTCAAGACCGGCAAGCCGGCGCCACACGTGGCGCTCTCCTCGAAGTCGCTCGACCTGATGGGCCGCCTCTCGCAGCAGTTGCTCAGCGGCTCGACGAGCGTCGACGAGGTCGTGAAGCAGATGGCCGCCTCGGACACGGCGGGCTGATCTCGTGACGATCGGTAAGTCGCTCCCGTCGGTCCGCTCGGCTTCGGCCGGGCGGGCCGGCGGGGTCCCGCCCTCCGCACCGCCGCCGCGCGACCACGCCGTTTCCCGGCGTGCCGCCGGCGGCCGCCGTGCCGAGCAACTGGCACCCTTCGTGCTGGTCGCCCCGGCAGTCCTGATCCTCGTGCTGCTGCGGCTGTGGCCGCTGCTGCTCGGCGTCAACTTCTCCTTCACCGGCGACGGTGACCGCGACGGCGCGATGGTCGGTTTCGCCAACTACGTCGACCTGCTGCACGATCCCCTGTTCCAACAGGCGCTGCGCAACGTGGGGCTGCTGGTGCTGCTCCTGCCGGTGGCGGTGGCCATCCCGGGTCTGCTCGCCACGTTCATCTACCTGCGCGTACCGGGGCACCGGTTCTACCGCAGCGTCTACTTCTTCCCGGCCGTGCTGTCGCCGGTCATCGTCGGCGCGATCTTCAACCTGCTGCTCTCGTTTGACGGTCCTGTCAACGTTGTCCTGTCCTCGGTGGGCATCGGCCCGGTGGACTGGCTCGGTGATCCGGACGTCGCGATGTTCGCGGTCGTCGGGGTGCACGTGTGGGCGACCTTCGGGATGGCCCTGGTCGTCTTCCTCGCGGGCTTCGCGACCCTGGACGCCGCGCTGCTGGACGCCGCCCGAGTGGACGGCGCGTCCCTGGCCCAGGTGATCTGGCACGTGATCATTCCCAGCCTCTCCCGCACCATCCAGTTCGTCTTCGTGACCACGATGATCGGGATGCTGACGTCCATGTTCGGCCTGCTCTACGTCATGACCAGTGGCGGCCCGGAGGGCTCGACGTACCTGCCGGAGTACTACATCTGGATCCAGCAGGGGCAGATGAACAGGCCGGCGCTCGCGTCGGCCGCGTCCACTGTCCTGTTCGTCATCATGCTCGTCGTCGGGCTGTTGCAGCTCAAGCTGCTCCGACGAGCGGGGAGGGAGGACTGATGTCCCGCGTCCGACTGGGCAGATGGTTGCTCGTGATCCCGATGGGGCTCCTCGCGGTAGCGACGATCTATCCCCTGTTGTTCACCGCGAACGTCGCCATGAAGACCCGCCGGGAGTACATTCTCGACCGGTTCTCGCTTGCCGACTCGCTGCGCTTCGAGAACATCACCACGGCGTGGACAAGCATCGGCATGGGCCGGTATACCGCGAACTCGATCCTGGTGGTGGGCTGCTCAGTGTTCCTGCTGCTGCTGTTCGGGTCGATGGCCGGCTTCGCGCTGAGCCAACTGCGCTTCCGGGGCTCGACGGCGCTGTTCATCGGCTGCCTCGCGGCGCTCTTCATCCCCTTCCAGGTGATCATGGTGCCGCTGGCCCGGGTCATGGCGGACAGCGGCCTCGTCGACACGTACCCGGGGCTGATCCTCGCGTACGTCGCGCAGTTCCTGCCCTTCACGGTCTTTCTGATGACCAGCTACTACAAGACCATCCCCGCGGAGATCGTCGACGCGGCCCGGATCGACGGCAACACCGTGTACGGCGTGTACCGGCGGATCATGCTGCCGCTGGGCGCTCCGGCGCTGCTGTCCGTGGGCATCCTCAACACGCTGTTCTGCTGGAACGACGTGCTCATCTCGCTGCTGCTGATGCCGTCGGCCGACCACCGGACCCTCATGGTCGGGGTGACCTCGCTGCGGGGGCAGTACTCCGAGGACATTCCGACGTTCGCCTCCGGGGTGCTCATCGCGGCGATCCCCGTCCTGGCGGTCTACCTGTTCCTTCAGCGCCAGATCGCCGACGGCGTCGCCGCTGGTTCCACGAAAGGCTGACATGCGTATCACCGGGTATCGAACCCTGACGACGGTCCAGGAGTGGGGCCGGCCGGTCGGCGACGCCAACGGCGTGTTTCCCGACGGCGTCACGACGCTGCCGATCACCATCGTCGAGACCGACGCGGGGATCAGCGGCGTCGGCCTGGGCCCGCACGTGGAGATCGAGAGGATCTTCCCGGCCATCGAGGGGGAGGATCCCCGCGCGGTGACCAGCCTGTACGACCGGATGCTCCGACACACCTTCAAGGCCGGTCACGGCGGGCTGGTGTTCGGGACGATCGGCGCACTGGACACGGCCCTGTGGGACATCAAGGCGCAGCTCGCCGGTGAGCCGCTCTGGCGGCTGCTCGGCGGGCGGGACCGACGTGTTCCCGCCTACGCCTCCGGCCTCGACATCGGTCTGACCGACGACGAGCTGGTCGCGGAGTACGAGGTCTACGCCGGGTACGGCCTACGCGCCGCGAAACTCAAGGGCGGCCTCGACATCGAGCGGGACCGGCACCGGCTCACGCTGGTGCGGGAGGTGCTGACCGAGGCGGGCCACGGCCGGCGGCCCGGTCTGATGCTCGACGTCAACGAGGCGTGGTCGCGTAAGCAGGCCGTGCGGCACGTGGCCGAGCTGGAACGCACCCTCGATCTGATCTGGATCGAGGAGCCGGTCCGCCGCTGGGACGCCGAGGGCCTGGCGGCCGTCGGCCGGGGCGTCCGGGCGTCGATCGCCACCGGCGAGAACCTCACCGGGCTGGAGCAGTACCGCCCGCTGATCGGCGCGGGCGCGGTGGACATCGTTCAGATGGCGGCCGTCTGGGGTGTCACCCACTTCCTGCGGGTGGCGGCCCTGGCGCATGCCCACGACCTGCCCGTCAGCCCCATCGGCAACATCCCGGTCGGGCTGCTGCACGCCGCCACCTCGGTGCCGAACCACCTGGTCAGCGAACTACAGGATCTGCGGCCGCCCGCGGGCATCGGCCTCGACCTGCACGTCGAGGACGGCGCGTTCATTCTCGGCGACACACCGGGACTGGGCATCCGGGTCGACGAGGTGGCGATCGCAGCGGCCGCGGACCGGGCCGGCGACCCGACCGCCGGCAGCCCGAACGTCCGACCGGAACGGGCCGGTAAGCGCCTGCTGGCGGTGGCCGAGCACATGCCCACAGTTCCGGCTGTCCGGGTCGATGCCCTGCTCGCCGACGCCGTCCCGTCCCAGAACGACGTGGCGCCCCTGCGGCATTGAGACCGCTCGACCCCAAGCCGCCTCTGGACCAGGATTGGTCGGATGATTACCGTGTCGATGGCGCCGACACAACGGATGCGGATCTCGCCGCCCCTGGCGTACGCACCCGTACGAACCAACGACGTTGAGACGGAGCAGCAGTGAAGGCAGTTGTCTACCGGGGTGCGCGTGATCTCGGAATCGAGGACCGTGCCCCAGAACCGCCGGGCCCCGGCCAGGTGCGGATCGCGGTGGCGTACACCGGGATCTGCGGCACGGACCTGCACATCTTCCACGGCGACATGGACGCCCGGGTGGGCGCGTCGGCGGTGATCGGCCACGAGATGTCGGGCCGGGTCGCCGCGCTGGGCGACGGCGTCACCGGGCTGACCGTCGGGCAGCCCGTCACCGTGATGCCGACCCGCGCCTGCGGGCGGTGCCCGGCGTGCCGCCGCGGCAATTCGCACATCTGCCACGCGATGGACTTCCTCGGCATCGACTCGCCCGGCGCGATGCAGTCGTCGTGGACGGTGCCGGCCGAGTTGGTGCTTGCGCTCCCCGACGATCTGCCGCTGGACCACGCGGCGCTGGTCGAGCCGGTCGCGGTGGCGGTGCACGACGTCGGACGGGCGGAGGTGACGTCCGGAGAGCACGTGGTGGTCGTCGGCGGCGGTCCGGTGGGCGTCCTCATCGCGGCCGTCGCCCGGGCGCGCGGGGCCGAGGTCCTGCTCGTGGAACCGGACGGCTTCCGGCGCGGCGTCGCGTCGGGGATCGGGATCGAGGCCGTGGACCCGGGGCCGACCGATGTGGTGGCGCTCGTGAACGAGCGGACCGGAGGCGCGGGCGCGGATGTCGCGTTCGAGGTGTCCGGTTCCGCCGCCGGGGTCGGCACGGCCGTGGATGTGCTGACCACCCGGGGCCGGCTGGTGATGGTGGCGATCCACCCGCAGCCGCGTCCGGTCAACCTGCACCGGTTCTTCTGGCGGGAGCTGGAGTTGCTGGGCGCGCGGTTGTACCAGCGCGAGGACGTGGTGGAGGCGATCCGGCTGGTCGCGGCGGGCGTCATCCCGGCCCGGGAGCTGATCTCCCGGGTGCTGCCCGTGGCCGGTGTCACGGACGCGTTCACGGCTCTGGAGGGTGGCGGCGGCGTCATGAAGGTGCTGCTCGACTGGCGGGAGGAGGGCCGATGAGCGCCCTGTTCGACCTGACCGGACGTACCGCGCTGGTGACCGGCGCACGGCGGGGGATCGGCCTGGCGATGGCGGAGGCCCTGGCGGTGGCCGGCGCGGACATCATCGGGGTGTCGGCGCAGATGGAGTCCGCGGGCAGTGAGGTGCAGCGGCGGGTCGAGGCGGCGGGTCGCCGGTTCACCGGCATCCGCACGGACCTGGGTGACCGGGCCGCGGTGTACCGGTTGGCCGAGGAGGCCGCGGCGGTGGCGCCGGTGGACATCCTCGTGAACAACGGCGGCACGATCGCCCGGGCGCCGGCCGCCGAGCACCCCGACGAGATGTGGGACCGGGTGGTGCAGGTGAACCTGTCCAGCCAGTTCGTGTTGAGCCGGGAGATCGGTCGGCGGATGGTCGACAGTGGCCGCGGAAAGATCATTTTTACCGCCTCGCTGCTGAGCTTCCAGGGCGGCATCAACGTCGCGAGCTACACCGCGGCGAAGTCCGGCCTCGCCGGGCTGACCAAGGCCCTGTCCAACGAGTGGGCGGGCAGAGGGGTGAACGTCAACGCGATCGCGCCCGGGTACATCGCCACCGACAACACCCAGGCGCTCCGCGACGACCCCGCCCGCAACGACGCGATCGTGGGCCGGATCCCGGCCGGCCGGTGGGGACGTGCCGACGACCTGGCCGGCGCCACCGTGTTCCTGGCCGCCGCGGCCTCGGACTACGTGCACGGCACGGTCCTGCCCGTCGACGGCGGCTGGTTGGGCCGATGACGCATCCCTCGCCGGCCGGGCGCCCCGGCATCGTCGACGCCCACCACCACCTCTGGGTCCGTGCCCGTCACCCGCAACCCTGGATCGACCCGGACACGATGGCGGCGATCGACAACGACTTCACCCCGGCGGATCTCGCCCCGGCGGCACGCGCCGCGGGCGTCACCGAGACCGTCGTCGTGCAGTCCATCGCCTCCGTGGCGGAGACGGAGCACCTGCTGGGCATCGCGGCCGACGACCCGCTCATCAGCGGGGTCGTCGGCTGGGTGAACCTCACCGCCGACGACATCGACGAGCGCCTCGACCGGCTCCGCGCGGTACGCGGCGGCGAGCGGTTGGTGGGCATCCGGCACCTGGTCCAGTCCGAACCCGACCCGGCGTACCTCGACCGACGCGACGTCCGGCGGGGCATCGCGGCGGTCGGCGCGGCCGGCCTCGCCTACGACCTGCTGGTCCGCGACCACCAACTGCCGGCGGCCACCCGGCTCGTCCGCGACCTGCCCGAGGTGTCGTTCGTCCTGGATCACCTCGCCAAACCGGCGCTCGGCGCGGGGGGCCTCGGCGACTGGCCGGCCAACCTGCGGGCGCTCGCCGCCGAGCCGAACGTCACCGCGAAGCTCTCCGGCCTGGTGACCGAGGTGGACGGATCGTCCTGGACGGCCGACGACCTGCGGCCCGCCGTCGACCACGCGCTCGACGTGTTCGGCCCGCAACGGCTCATGTTCGGCTCGGACTGGCCGGTGTGCCTGCTCGCCAGTTCCTACACCCGCTGGGTCGCCGTACTCGCCGACCTGGTGGCACCACTCGGTGACGAGGAGCAGGCGGCGATCTGGCGGGAGACCGCGCACCGTGCGTACCGGCTGGAGGCGTCATGACGGCCCGAGCGTTGCCCCGCCGCCCGGCGGTCCGCCTCACCGAGCTGGGCTTCGGCGCGGCGCAGGGTGGCAACCTGTACCGGGGGACGTCCGACGACGAGTTCGCCGCGGCTGTCGACGCCGCCTGGGCCGCCGGCATCCGGTACTTCGACACGGCGCCGCACTACGGCCTCGGCCTGTCCGAACGGCGCCTCGGCGCCGCGCTGCGGTCCCGGCCGCGCGACGAGTACGTGGTGTCGACGAAGGTCGGACGGCTGCTCGTACCCTCGCCGGAGACCGCGGGGGAGCGCGACTCGGAGGGCTTCGACGTGCCGGCCGACCTGCGGCGGGTCTGGGACTTCAGCCGCGACGGCGTACGCCGGTCGTTGGAGGCCAGCCTGGAGCGCACCGACCTGGACCGCGTCGACGTGGTGTACCTGCACGACCCGGACGAGCACTGGGAGCAGGCGGCCACCGAGGCGGTACCCGCGCTGGTGGAGCTGCGCGACCAGGGCGTCATCGGCGCGATCGGGGCCGGCATGAACCAGTCGGCGATGCTGGCCCGGTTCGTCCAGGAGACCGACATCGACGTGGTCATGTGCGCCGGCCGCTACACCCTTCTCGAACAGGGCGCGCTCGACGACCTGCTACCCGCCGCGCAGGCCCGTGGGGTCGGCGTGGTGATCGCCGGGGTCTACAACTCGGGGCTGCTGGCCCGCGACCAGCCGCCGGCCGACGCGGTCTACAACTATCAGCAGGCGCCGCCGGAGCTGATCGAGCGGGCGCGGCGGATCGCGGCGGTCTGTCAGGCGTACGGCGTCACCCTCCCGCAGGCGGCGTTGGCGTTCGTCCGCCGGCATCCGGCGGTGGTCTCGACAGTGGTCGGCGTGCGCGACGCGGCCCAGGTGACCGAGACCCTGCGCCGGTCCGACGCGGACGTGCCGGAGCAGCTCTGGGCGGCGCTGCGCGACGCCGGGCTGCTCGGCGGGTGACGACACACCCGTGAACGCGGTGCGCCGGCCACCCGATCCTGCGATCGGGTGGCCGGCGTCCTGTCGGAACTACCGTCCGGTCGCTAGACCGCGCTGAACCGCCACTGCTGGTTGGTGGCGCTGTGGCAGCCCCACTGCAGCAGCCGGGCCCCGTCGGCAGTCGAGGCGCCGTTGACGTCCAGGCAGAGCCCGCTCAGCGCGCTCTTGACCGTGTAGATCCCGGCGGTGCCGGTCGCCGTCACGGTGAACTTCTGCTGGTTGGCGTTGGTGCAGGTGCTGTGTTGCAGGAAGGCGCCCTGTGCGGTCGACCCGCCGGTGACGTCGAGGCACTTGCCGCTGTGCACCGCCTTGAGGTAGACGGCGCCGCCACCGGCGTCCACCGCCTGCCACTTCTGGTTGTTGCCGCCGGTGGCCGCCCACTGCACGACCTGGGCGCCGTCGGCGGTGGAGTTGCCGCTGACGTCCATCAGCTTGCCGCTGTGCTGCGCCGTGAGGGTCCAGGTGCGGCCGGCGATTCCTCCGCCGTCGGTGCCGGGGACCCCTACGCCGTTGCCGCCGAAGGTGAACGCGTCGAGGTCGAACCAGTTGGACGAGCTGCCCTTGAACACCATGTAGAGGGTGTGCGTCCCGGACAGGGCCGCGACGCTGACCGCCGGCGTGGACTGGTAGTTGTCCCAGCCGCCGGTGCTGGGCACCGTCGTGGTGGCCAGGAGGGTGCCGGTCGGCGAGTCGGCCCGCAGCTCGATGGAACCACCACCGCTCGGTGACGACAGCCGGTAGCTGACGTTGCTGATGCCCGACAGGCTCATCGGGTTGAACGCCACCCAGTCGTTGTTGGAGATGTCACCGACACGCTTGCCGCTCTCCGCGGCGCTCTGGTCGACGACCCGGACGCCGGACTGGCTGCTGAAGTACTCGGCCTGCTTGTGCTTGGGCTGCAGGATCGCCGTCGCGTAGCCGGTCAGCGGCGCCGCGCCACCCGAGCCACCGTCGTCGGTGTAGCGGGCGTTGAGCACGTAGTACAGGTTCGCCCCTTCGGGGTGCCCACCGAGCAGGTCGGTGGAGATGGTGCCCGAGCAACCGGGGTACTCGGTGGTCTCGTGCGCGTGGTCGTCGTGTCCCAGAGCCGGGTTGACGAACACCTTGGTGCAGTCGACGGCCGCGCCGCCGGGGTCGGAGACACTGACCGTGTACGAGACCTTGTCGCCGAAGTTCAGCATGCCGCCGTTGGGCGGCACGTTGATGGTGACCACCGGGGCGGTGTTGCCGACGGTGATCTGCACGTTGGCGAAGCCGGTCTTGCCGGTGTTGTCGGTGACCTTCAACTGCGCCGTGTAGTTGCCGTTGGTGGTGTAGGTGTGTGCCGGGTTGGCCGCCGTGGACGTGCCGCCGTCACCGAAGGTCCACTGGTAGCTGAGGGTGTTGCCGGCGTCCGGGTCCGCCGTGCCGGCGCTGCTGAACTGGACGGTCAGCGGGGCGCTGCCGCTGGTGGGCGTGCCGACGGCCTTCGCGATCGGTGAACGTCCACCCTGGATGTAGTCGATGCGGTAGAGCCCCGAGTCGTTGTTGCCGCCGCCGAAGTTGGAACCCCACTCCAGCAGGTACAGCGAGCCGTCCGGGCCGAACTCCATGTCCATCGGTTTGTTGAAGTTGCCGCCGGGCATGAACGAGTTGGTCCGGGTGACAGCCGTCGACGAGTCGAAGTGCGTTTCCTTGATGAAGTTGCGCGACCACTCGTAGAAGAAGTGCACGCCGTCGTAGTAGGCCGGGAACTTCGTCGCCGAGGGGTTCGCCGCGTTGTAGCGGTAGACCGGCCCACCCATCGGCGCCGACCCGCCGGAGCCCAGCTCCGGGAAGGTCGTCGACGCGGGGTAGCCGTACCAGATGTTGGGCGCGACGATCGGCTTGAGGTTGACCAGGCCGGTGTTGTTGGGCGAGTTGTTGACCGGGGCGTTGCAGTTGAACTTCGCCCCGACGACGCCGGTGTCCGGGTTGAACGGCGCGTACGGCTGGTTGTTGCCGTGACAGAAGGGCCAGCCGTAGTTGCCGGCTGCCTTGATCACGTTGAGTTCGACGAGCCCCTCGGGGCCCCGGTTGGTCGTCGGCGGGTTGCGGTCGGGGCCGTAGTCGGCCAGGTAGACCCAGCCGGTGGCGGGGTCGATCGAGAAGCGGAACGGGTTACGGAAGCCCATGGCGTAGACCTCGGGCCGGGTCTGCGCGGTGCCCTGGGGGTAGAGGTTGCCCGTCGGGATGGTGTAGCCACCGGTGGCCGACGGCTTGATGCGCAGCAGCTTGCCGCGCAGGTCGTTGGTGTTGCCGGCGGAGCGGGCGGCGTCCAGGTTGGACTTGCCGGACCGCCAGTCCAGCGGGGCGTATCCCTGCCAGTTCGGGTCGAGGTTGGGCGGCGTGTCGTCGCCGGTGCCGATGTAGAGGTTGCCGTCCGGGCCGAACTCGATGTAGCCGCCGGTGTGCCCGGGCTCGGCGAAGGTCCGGTCCCGGTACGCGGGGATGTCGATGATCCGGGCCTCGGTGGACAGGTTCAGGGTGTCACCGGTGAGCGTGTAGCGGGACACCCGGTTGACGTCGGTCGTGCTGCTCGCCGGCGAGTGGTAGACGTACACGTACCCGTTGCTGGCGAAGGCCGGGTCTATCGCGACGCCGGTGAGACCGTCCTCACCGCCGGTGTAGACGCTCAGCGTGGCGGCCGTGACGGTGTTGTTGGTGCTCGGCTTGAAGATCTTGACCTGGCCGCCCCGCTGGACGTAGAGCACGCGGCCGTCCGGCAGCACTGCCAGCGCCATCGGGTCGGCGGTGTTGTCGTCCAGGGTGCGCTTCTCGAAGTTGCTCCAGACGGTGCCGCCGCAGTCCCCGGGCTGGTTACCGGCCGCCCACTTGACGCCACCGAGGACGTGGTTGCGGAAGTTCGTCTCGCTGTACGACTCGATCGCGTGGCCCATCGCGGTGGCCCACACCCGGCCGCCGCCGGCGTTGCGGCACCACGAGATCGGGTGGTCCGGGCCCATCGCCCGCGAGCCCGGGTTGTACGTGCGCTCGTCGGCGGTCACCAGGACGTGCACGTTGCCCCGCGGGTTGGAGTCGAAGTTGTACCACTCCTCGCTGCGGCTCCAGCGGTCCGGCAGGCCGACCGTCGACGGGTGCTGCTTGTCGGCGACGATGGCCGTGCCGGCGAGCACGCCGGGGGAGTGCTCGGGCATGTGAGCGCCGCCGTTGATGGTCTGGTCCCACCACGGGTACTCGGACTCGATGCCCATGTCGGTGGCGTTGTGCACGCCCACGATGCCCTTGCCGCTGGCGAGGTAGCCCTCGATGGCCTGGCGCTGCGAGGCCGAGGTCCAGACCATGCCGGAGGTCTGGAACATGATGACGACGTCGAAGGTGGCGAGGTTGGCGGGCGTGAAGACGCTCGCGTCCTCGGTCTGCACCAGCTCGAAGTTGTTCGCGGCCGCCTGCTGCTGGAACATCGAGATTCCGGCGGGGATCGAGTCGTGCCGGTAGCCGACGGTCTTGGTGAACAACAGGGCGCGGAAGGCCGGGGCGGCCGACGCCGGCGGGGCCAGGCCGAGCGCCAGTAACAGGCCGACGATCATTCCGATGAGGATTGTGGGGCGACGCATGCCGTCTCCTAGGTCTGGGCGGGCAACTCCGATTGCGAGCACGGGTCCGGCACGCGCCAGGTTGTGCCTGGGCGCGCGTGGGCCACGGGTGTGCTGGTCGCGGTCGTCGTGCCGTCCGCCGAAACGGCAGTCAGCCCCGCAGGACGTCACACAGCGTGACGTGGGCTGTGGTCTCGTCCATGGTCTGCGAGGTCAGGATGAGCTATTGATCGATGGGTGTCAATGTAACGTCGGGCGTCGGATGTTACTCCCCAGTAGGGGTGCTCGGGCCTGACGTGCCCGAGCCAACACTCGCGCCGATCGAGTGCCGGGCCTGGCAGTCGCTGCAGATCGAGGATTGCGGACCCGCATCCAAACATCTATCTTCATACGTGTGATGTTTCCTCGATGTCAAGGAAATGTTTGCACCATAAAAACGCAAGTTCCGCTGAGACCTGCGAAAGTGCGTCGCTCAGCGCATCGAACGGCCTACCGGCCGGTGTACGGATCTCATCGATGACTACTATCTGTAAGGGCTATCGGGATGGCAGATCCACAACCGGCGCCGCTGCTGGCCCTGCGGGGCATCGGCAAGTCGTTTCTCGGGGTGCGCGTCCTCGAGGGCGTCGACCTCGACGTGGCACCGGGCGAGGTCCACGCGGTCGTCGGTGAGAACGGCGCCGGCAAGTCGACGCTCATGAAGATCGTCTCGGGTGGGTACGCCCCGGACGAGGGCACCGTCGAGTTCGCCGGTCAACCGCGCGTGTTCCACGGCCCCCGCGACGCGCAGCGGGCCGGCGTCGGCATCATCCACCAGGAGTTCAACCTCCTGCCCGAGCGCACCGTCGCGGAGAACGTCTACCTGGGTCACGAACCGGTCCGGCGCGGGCTGGTCGACCGCCGCGAGATGCTGGACCGCACCCGGCGCCTGCTCGCCTCGATCGGGGAGACCGCGCTGCCGGCCGACTCCCGGGTGGGGCAGCTCGGCGTCGCCCAGCAGCAGGTCGTCGAGATCGCCAAGGCGCTCGCTCTGGACGCGCGGCTGCTCATCATGGACGAGCCGACCGCCGCGCTGGCAGGCCAGGAGGTCGAGCTGCTCTACGGGCTGGTCCGCCGGCTCCAGGAACGTGGCATCGGCCTTCTCTACGTCTCGCACCGGCTCACCGAGGTCTTCGACCTGTCCAGCCGGATCACGGTTCTCAAGGACGGCCGCCGGGTGACGACCGTGGACACCGCGCGGACCAACACGGACGAGCTGGTGCGGCACATGGTCGGCCGTGAGCTGTCCAACTACTACCCGCAGCGGGCCGACCCCGCCGACCGTGGGCCGGTGCGACTCACCGTCCGCGGCGGGGGCAACCGGAAGCTGCGGGGTGTGGACCTGGAGTTGCGCGCCGGCGAGGTGCTCGGCGTCGGCGGCCTGCAGGGTTCGGGACGATCGGCGCTGGCCCGTGCGCTCTTCGGGGTGGCCCCGTTCACGACCGGTGACGTCGAGCTCGACGGCGAGCCGGTGCGGCTGCGCTCGCCGCGTGCCGCGATGCGGGCGGGCATCGCGTACGTCACCGAGGACCGCAAGGGTGAGGGCATCGTGGCCCGGCAGTCGGTGCTGGACAATGCTCTGCTCGCCAGCCGGGCCGTGTTCGCGGCACGGTCCGGTCGTGCCGCCCGCACCGCACGGGTGCGTGAGCTGCTCGACGCCGTGGAGGTCCGTGCCGCCGGCGACGACCAGGAGATCCGCTTCCTCTCCGGCGGCAACCAGCAGAAGGTCGTCCTGGCCCGATGGCTCGCGCTGACACCACGGATCCTGCTCTTCGACGAGCCGACCCGGGGCATCGACGTGGGCGCGAAGTCGGCCATCCACGATCTCGTCCGCCGCCTCGCGACGGACGGCGCGGCCGTTCTGATGATCTCGTCCGAGCTGCCGGAGCTGCTCGGCATGAGCGACCGGATAGTCGTCCTGCGCGACGGCCGGATCGCGGGCGAGCTGCCGGCCGCCGCGACCGAGGAGGACGTCGTCGCCCTCGCGGTCGGCGCCGTCCGGGAGGCCGCCGCGTGAGCGCGAGAAATGAGCCGGTCCTGCAGGCCCCGCAGTCGCGAATGGAGGCGGCCCGATGAGCGCGAGGAGTGAGCCGGGTTTGCGAGCCCCGCAGTCGCGAATGGAGATGGCTCCGATGAGCGCGAGGAGTGAGCCGGGTTTGCGAGCCCCGCAGTCGCGAATGGAGACGGCCCGATGAGCGCGAGGAGTGAGCCGGGTTTGCGAGCCCCGCAGTCGCGAATGGAGGCAGCTCCGTGACCGCCCTCTCGCTTCGTCCGGCCCGGCATGCCGTGCCGGGCGTGTTCGTGGCCCTGGCCCTCACCCTGGTCATCGGCTGGCTGGTCGTCATGCTCGACGGCGGCCAGCTCTTCAACCAGTCGACGACGGTGAGTCTGCTGCACGTCGCCGCCGGCCTCGGGCTCGTCGCCGTCGGGCAGACCCTGGTCATTCTCGGCGGTTCACTCGACCTCTCCGTGGCGTACGTGATCAGCCTGAGCACCCTCGTGGCGGCCGAGGCGATGAACGGCAGCGACGGCGCGTTGCTCCCGGCGATCGGGCTTGCGCTCGCGGTCAGTGCCGCGATCGGGCTGCTCAACGGCGTGCTCGTCACCAAACTGCGGATCAACGCGTTCATCGCGACCCTCGGCGTCGGGTTGCTGCTCAAGGGCTACCTCGACAACGGTTACGACGGTCCGGCCGGCGAGAGTGCGCCGGCTCTCGTGCGGACTCTCGGGTACCAGCGGATCGGGCCGGTACCGGTGTCCTTCCTGCTGCTGCTCGCGGTGACCGCGGCGGCCTGGTTCGCCCTGTCGCGTACCCGCTTCGGTCACCACCTGGTCGCGGTCGGCGGCGACCCGGAGGTCGCCCGGCTCTCCGGCGTCCGCAACGACCGGGTCCTCATCACCGCCCACGTGCTGTGTTCCCTCTGCGCCGGCCTGGCCGGCGTCTATCTGGCCAGTCGACTCGGCTCCGGCGCCCCCCGGGTGGGCACCGAGGGGCTCTACGACCTGGAGTCGATCGCCGCGGTGGTCCTCGGCGGCACCGCCCTCGCGGGTGGGCGCGGGGGAGTGCTCGGCACGGTCGGGGGCGTGCTGCTGCTCGCCAGCATCGACGCGGTGTTCAACCAGCTCGAGGTTGACGCGTTCTTCAAGCAGGTGATCCGCGGCGTGATCATCATCGCCGCGGTCGCCGTCTACGCCCGACGGGCCATGCGAAAGGCGGGGTCCTGACCATGCGGGTCGCCGAACGTCGTCCGCTGCCGCTGCGGATCCGCACCGACGGGATCGCGCCGATCGTCGCGCTCCTGGTGGTGCTGCTGATCCTCGTGGCGTTCGTCCAGCCCGACTTCCTCGCGCCGTCGTCGCTGATGTCGTTCCTCGGGCGCTCCGCGCCGATCATCCTGCTCGCCGCCGGTCAGTACTTCGTGATCGTCTGCGGGGAGTTCGACCTCTCCGTCGGCTCCCTGGTCACGGCGCAGGTCGTCGTCGCCGCCCGGCTCATCGACAGCGATCCGTCGCACACCTGGCCGGTGGTCGCGCTGCTGCTCGTCGGCGGCGCGCTCGTCGGGCTGGTCAACGGTCTGGTCACGACGGTGCTGCGGGTGCCGTCCTTCATCACGACCCTCGGCATGTTCCTGATCCTCGTCGGCGCCGTGTACCTGTGGTCCGACGGCGCTCCGAAGGGCGGGCTCTCCGAGGAGTTCCGCCGCTTCGGCCGACGGGCCATCGAGGACGTGCCACTGCTGGGCCGCATTCCGTACGCGCTGCTCGTCCTGGTGGTCGTCGCGGCGATCGCCGTCGTGCTGACGCGCTCCGACTTCGGTCGCACGCTGGTCGCGGTCGGGGACAATCCGCGCACCGCCGAGCTGAGCGGCGTGCGGGTCGCGCGCACCAAGACGATCGCGTTCATGCTCAGCGGCCTCGCGGCGGCGGTCGCGGCGATCCTTCTGGGCGGGTACAGCGGTGTGTCGTTCCAGGCCGGCGTCGGGCTGGAGTTCGGGGCGATCACCGCGGTCGTGCTCGGCGGGGTCGCCCTCGGTGGGGGCCGTGGCTCGGTCGTCGGGGCGATGCTCGGTGCCCTGACCCTCGAGACGCTCTTCGCGCTGATGAATTTCACCGGCGTCTCCGGTGCCCTCAGATCGACCGTCCAGGGCGTGATCATCCTGCTCGCCGTGGCGGTCTCGTCCCTGCGTTCCTCCTCCTCCAGATAAAGGTGATTCGATGAGACGATCCATGACCGCCCTGGCCGCGGCGAGCGTCCTGGTGCTCGCGGGATGCGCCACCGACGAGCCGACGGCGTCACCGTCGGGCACCGCCTCCGCGGCGGCCGGTTCGGGCACCGGGGAGCAGTCCAAGTTCTTCGTGCAGGCCGACTACGACAACGAGTTGGCCCTGCTCGACGCCGCCCCCACCGGGCCGGCCGACAAGCCGTGGGAGCAGGTGCTCAACCCGAAGATGGTGGACACCGCGAAGTTCAAGAAGCCCGGCAAGCACAAGATCTGCTTCTCCAACGCGGCGCTGAACAACCCCTGGCGGCAGGTCGGGTTCAAGACCATGCAGGCCGAGGTCGAGGCGCAGCGGAGCCGGATCAGCGAGTTCGTGCACGTCGACGCCGAGGGCAAGGACCAGAAGCAGATCGCCGACATCAACGACCTGCTCGGCAAGAAGTGCGACGCCCTCATCGTCTCGCCGAACACCACCGCCACGCTCACCCCGGCCGTCGAGGCCGCCTGCCAGGCGGGCCTTCCGGTGGTCGTCTTCGACCGGGGGGTCAACACCACCTGCCCGGTGACCTTCATCAACCCGGTGGGCGGCTACGGCTTCGGCCACGTGGGCGCGGAGTTCGTCAGCCAGAAGATGAAGCCCGGCGGAAAGCTGCTGGCCCTGCGCATCCTGCCCGGCGTCGACGTGCTGGAGACCCGCTGGTCCGCCGCGAAGATCGCGCTGGACAAGGCGAAGGTCGACGTCGTCGGCGTGGAGTTCACCGACGGCGACCCGGCCAAGACCAAGAAGATCGTCAACGACTACATCCAGCGGTACGGCACGATCGACGGCGTCTGGATGGACGCCGGAGCGGTAGCCGTGGCGGCGGTCGAGGCGTTCCAGGACGCCGGCAAGCCCGTACCGCCGATGAACGGCGAGGACCAGCTGGACTTCCTGAAGCTGTGGAAGGACAAGAAGCTCACCGCCATCGCGCCGACCTACCCGACGTACCAGTGGCGAACGCCGATCATCGCCGCGCTGAACATCCTCGACGGAACCCAGGTCTCCAACCCGTGGAAGCTGCCGCAGCCCACGGTCACCCAGGACAACCTGGACCAGTACCTCGACCCGAGCATGCCGCCGCTGCACTACGCGATGTGCGGCTGCCGTGACCTGCCCGGCTACCCGCAGCGCTGGAAGTAGGTTGCGGTGTACGCCATTGGCGTCAACCCCTGGGTGTGGGCCTCGCCGGTCGACGACGAGGCCCTCGCCCGGTTGATCCCGCGGATCGCCTCCTTCGGCTTCGACGCGGTCGAACTGCCGATCGAGCAACCCGGCGACTGGGATCCGGTCCGTACGCGGGACCTGCTGGCCGCGCACGGCCTCGTCGCGGCCGGCGTCTGCGCGGTGACCCCGCCCGGGCGGGACCTGGTGGATGCGACGCCGGCCGTCGTCGAGTCGACGGTCGCGTACCTCATGGGGTGTGTGGCGAGCGCGGCGGCCGTCGGTGCGCCGTGTGTCGGCGGCCCGGTGTACGCGTCGGTCGGCCGTACCTGGCGGATGTCGGCGGCGGCCCGCGCGGCCTGCTACGCCGACTTCCGGCGGGCCCTCGCGCCGGTCGCCGACCGGGCCGGCGAGTGCGGCGTGACCATCGGCGTCGAGGCGCTGAACCGCTACGAGACGAGCGTGGTCAACACCGTCGAGCAGACGATCGAGGCGATCGACGGCCTGCCCCCGAGCGTCGGAATCATGATCGACACGTACCACATGAACATCGAGGAGGCCGACCCCTACGCGGCGCTCGCGCTGGCCGGCCCGCACATCAAGCACGTCCAGGTCAGCGGCACCGACCGCGGCGCACCCGGCGCGGACCACTTCGACTGGCCCCGTTTCTTCTCCGTCCTGCGGGGCACGGGTTACCGGGGCGCGGTCTGCATCGAGTCGTTCACGGCCGACAACGCGACAATCGCCACCGCGGCGTCGATCTGGCGGCCCCTGGCCCCCTCACAGGACCGCCTCGCCGTCGACGGCCTGCACCACCTACGGAAGGTCGTCGCCTGACCGGCGTCGGCACGTCCATGGTGTTAGCGCTAACGCCCACCCACCCGCCGAACCCGCCTCGTCGAGGCGTCCCCCCACCCCCCACCTCAGGAGACCGTCCCGTGTCCGTCTCATCCATCTCCGTGGCGCGCAGGCTCTTCGCCGGCGCCGCCACGGCGGCACTGACCGCCCTGGTCGCCGTGACCGCCTCGGCCACACCGGCCTCCGCGGCGACCACCACCCTCTACGCGTCCCCGTCCGGCAGCGGCAGCACCTGCTCCGCCAGCCAGCCGTGCTCACTGGCCGGCGCGCAGGCCGCGGTACGCACGCTCAACAGCTCCATGTCCGGCGACATCGTCGTGGAACTGGCCGACGGCGTGTACCGGCTCACCTCGCCGATGCGGCTGACCGCCGCCGACTCCGGCACCAACGGTTACCAGGTGATCTGGCGGGCCGCCGCCTCGGCCCGCCCGACGATCAGCGGCGCCCGGGCGGTCACCGGGTGGTCGCTCGTCGACTCCGGAAAGAACATCTGGCGGGCCAGCGTCCCGGCCGGGCTCGACAGCCGCCAGCTCTACGTCAACGGCGCCGTCGCCACCCGGGCGCGTACGGCCGTGAACCGCGCCGACTTCACCTTCACCACGAGCGGCATGCGGTTCAGCAACAGCGCGCTGAGCTACCTGAACAACCTCGGCAACCAGAACCGGGTCGAGGTGGAGAGCGTCGGCTCGTTCACCGACCGGTATTCGCCGGTGCAGAGCATCAGCGGCAACTTCCTGACCATGCAGCAGCCGGCGTGGAACAACAACACGTTCGGCTTCGACACCCTGTCCCGCCCGCACCGGGCCGGACCGTTCTACCTGGCCAACGCGTACGAGTTCCTCGACTCACCGGGCGAGTGGTATCTCAACCCCGGCAGCGGCCAGCTCAACTACATCCCGCTGGCCGGGCAGAGCATGAGCTCGGTGAGCGTGGAGCTGCCGCAACTGCAGTCCCTGGTCAACGTGGGTGGCACGTACGACGCGCCCGCGCACCACATCTCGTTCAGCGGGATCACCTTCACCGGCACCAGCTGGCTCGGCCCGAGCAGCAGCAACGGGTTCGCCGACCAGCAGACCGGCGCGCACATCGTCGGCACCTGGGCCCGTCCGTCCGACGCCCTGACCTCCTGCCAGGAGGGCTGCCCGCTGTTCGAGGCCACCCGCCCGAGCTGGGCCCAGATGCCGGCCGCCGTGCAGGTCTCGGCCGCCAACACCATCGCCTTCAGCGACTCGCAGTTCGTCAACCTGGGGCAGACGGCGATCGGTATCGGCAACGACGCCAACGCCCACGCCAGCGGCGTCGGCCTGGGAGCCAGCAACATCACGGTCACGCGCTCCGAGATCGCCCGCAACTCGGCCGGCGGCATCGTGGTCGGCGGTGTACGTGCCGACGCCCACCACCCCAGCGACCAGCGGATGGTCAACCGGAACATCACGATCAGCAACAACCGGGTGCACGACCTCGGTCTGGAGTACCGCGGCGTGGTCTCGATCCTGACCACCTACGTGAACACCGCGCTGGTCTCGCACAACGAGGTCTACAACATGCCGTACACCGGCCTGTCGGTCGGGTACGGCTGGGGCGCCAACGACGCCGGCGGCAGCAACCACTACGCCAACCGGGGTCTCTACAACTACCAGCCCCGCTACTCGACGGCCACCACCGCCGCCAACAACCAGGTCATCGGCAACTACATCCACGACGTGATGCAGCAGATGACCGACGGCGGGTGCATCTACACGCTGTCGGCGAACCAGGGCGGGACCATCAACGAGAACTACTGCCTGCGGACCAACGGCTGGTTCGGGCTCTACTTCGACGAGGGCTCGCGCTACTACACCGCCCGCAACAACGTGTTCTCCTCCACCGGCACCTGGGCCACCGCCAACTACTACTACGCCGAGAACATGGGCAACTTCACGGTCACCAACAACTGGTCGACCAACGGCAGCACGAACGTGACCAACGGCGACCGCGGCAACGTCGTCAACGGCAACGTCACGGTCTCGAACGGCAGTTGGCCGTCCGGCGCGCAGACGGTGATCAACTCTGCCGGCGTGCAGAGCGGCGGCAACACCAACCCGCAGAATGTCCAGCTCGTCGGCGTCCAGTCCGGGCGCTGCGCCGAGATCGGCAACTCCAGCACCACCAACGGGACGCAGGCCCAGCTCTGGGACTGCATCAGCGGCGCCGCCAACCAGCGGTGGACCCACACCGCGAGCCGGCAGCTGATGGTGTACGGCACCAAGTGCCTGGACGCCTCGGGTCAGGGCACCGCCAACGGCACCACAGTGGTGATCTGGGACTGCAACGGCCAGGCCAACCAGCAGTGGAACATCAACGCCAACGGCACGATCACCGGCGTGCAGTCGGGTCTGTGCCTGGACGCCAACGGCGCCGCGACGGCGAACGGCACGAAGCTCATCCTCTGGGCGTGCAACGGCGGCACCAACCAGCAGTGGCAGGTGCGTAGCTGACATCCGGTTCGCCCCGGCCGGCCGCACCCCGGCCGGGGCCCCCGGCGGCGGGCCACCGCAGATCGGGGCCCACCTTTGCTGCCGGTCATCGACCAGCAGATGTGTTAACGCTAACCCGAAACGGGGTACGCCCGCCCTCCGGGCGTACCCCGGCGTGTGCGCGGGCGAACGTGTTCCGGGCGGTGGCGGTGTTCAGCGGGGCCCAGCTCAGCGGGTGCAGCGGCGGCACCCAGCCCATCGCGTACTTCGGTCTGCACGGCATCACCGACTCGGTGCTCAACATCTCCTCGGGGCGGTCGTTGCGGGACACGTTCGTGCGCAACAACGGCTGCACGGCGCAGAGCCCGCGGGAGCCGGCCTCGGGCAGCCGCACGCACGTCACCACCGCCTACTCCGGATGCCGGGCCGGATATCCGGTGCAGTGGGCGGCGTTCGACAACGGTCACATGCCGGGGCCGGTGGACGGCTCACCGCACGGGGCGGTCTCCGGTCCACGCGACCGGGGCCGCCCCGGTTCGCGTGCGGGGAGTACGTCGAGACATGGAAGTAGTTGAATTCGACGAAACGGCTCCGTAATATGACCGGCGTCTGCTGTTAACGCTAACAGTGGGCTCGTAGACATCATGATGCCCGCCTCATCCGGGCGGCTGTCCCTGGTGGACGGCATCACGAAAGGATGCTCCCGTATGAAGCGAATCGTCCGAGCCCGTCACTGGGGGCGGGCAGCCGCGGCCGGGCTGCTCGTGGCCGCCGCCCTCGTCGGCCTCCGTGCCCCGGGAGCCCAGGCGTTGGAGAATGGCGTCGCCCGGACACCCCCGATGGGGTGGAACAGCTGGAACTCGTTCGGTTGCAACATCAACGAGGGGCTGATCCGCCAGACGGCCGACGCGATGGTCAGCAACGGCATGCGCGATCTCGGCTACCAGTACGTAGTGGTCGACGACTGCTGGTTCAACCCGAACCGCGACAGCTCGGGCAACCTCCAGGGCGACCCGACCCGCTTCCCGAGCGGGATGAAGGCGCTCGGCGACTACCTGCACGCCCGGGGGCTGAAGTTCGGCCTCTACCAGGTGCCGGTCGACAAGACCTGCGCCCAGTACTTCAACAGCTACCCGGGCGCGACCGGCAGCCAGGGCCACGAGGCGCAGGACGCCCGGCAGTTCGCCGCCTGGGGGGTCGACTACCTCAAGTACGACTGGTGCTCCCCGAACGGCAGCATCAGCGAGCAGGTCACCACCTTCGCGAAGATGCGTGACGCGCTGGCCGCGACCGGCCGGCCGATCCTCTACAGCATCAACCCCAACAGCATCCACGCCAAGACCGGTCCGCAGCGCAACTGGGGCGACGTGGCGAACATCTGGCGGACCACCGAGGACATCACCAACGCGTGGGACACCGGGCAGACCAACGGCTACCCGATGGGCATCCAGAACATCATCAACGTCAACGTCCCCCTGGCGCCGTACGCGCGGCCGGGTTCGTTCACCGACCCGGACATGATGGAGGTCGGCCGGGGCGGCATGAACGACACCGAGATGCGCAGCCACTTCGCGATGTGGGCCGTCATGGCGTCGCCGCTGATCGCCGGCAACGACGTGCGCAACATGAACTCCGCGACGCAGACCATCCTCAAGAACGGCAACCTGATCGCCATCAACCAGGACTCCCTCGGGTTGCAGGCCAGCCAGGTCTCGTTCGACGGCACCCGCCGCGTGCTCGCCAAGCGGCTCGCCAACGGTGACGTCGCCGTCGCCCTGCTCAACCAGGGCGGCTCGACGACGACGATCTCCACCACCGCCGCCGCAGTCGGCAAGTCCGGCAGCTCCTTCACCCTGGTGGAGGCCTGGAGCAACGCCACCACCACCAGCACGGGCAGCATCTCGGCCAGCGTCCCGGCGCACGGCACTGTGGTGTACCGGGTCAGCGGTGGCGGCACCAGCACCCCGCCGCCGACCACGCCGCCGCCCGCGACCACCTCCTTCGCGCTGGCCAGCGCCGCCTCGGGCCGCTGCCTGGACGTCCCGCAGAGCAACACCACCAACGGGACCCAGCCGGTGATCTGGGACTGCAACGGGGCAGCCAACCAGCGCTGGACCCTCAACGGCCAGACCCTCCAGGCGCTCGGCAAGTGCCTGGACGCGCCGACCAACGCCACGGCGGGCAGCAAGGCCCAGATCTGGGACTGCAACGGCGGGGCCAACCAGCGGTGGACCCTCAACTCGAACGGCACGATCAGCGGGGCGCAGTCCGGCCTGTGCCTCGACGTCAACAACAACGGGACCGCCAACGGGACCACGGTGCTTCTCTGGACCTGCACCGGGGCCGCCAACCAACGGTGGACCCAGCGCTGACGGTGGTGCCGACAGGTGCGGGCCGGGGCGCAGTCGCCCCGGCCCGGACCTGTGTCGTCGCGGTCCTGCCCTCGGTCGCCGGCTCGTCAGCCGGCGACCGGGTCAGGTTCAGGTCGCGGCCGCCGTCCTCGCCGGCTGGATCGTCAGCCCGGTCGACGCGTCGTAGCGCACCGGAACGGGGTCGGTGAGTTCACCGACGAACGACCCGTCGACGTGGTCGAGGAAGCCGATGAGCGACCAGTCGTCGGCCGGTCCGGGGACCAGTCGGGGCGCGTACAGGTGCGGGTGGGTGACCGGCCGGGCGGCCGCGATGTCCCACGGGCCGCGGACGCCCTGCCCGGTCGCCACCCAGATCCGGTGGTCGTCGCTCCGGGCGCCGGCTGTCGCGTCGGTGGAGAACAGCAGCAGAGGCTGCCCGTCGACGACCGCGACCTGGGGCACCTCCAGGTGACCGAACCCCGCCGGGGTCGACAGCGGCGGTCGGACGGTCCAGGTGAGCAGGTCGGGGGAGGTGGCGTGGCCGACGACGCCGCGCGTGCCCGTCGCTCCCGTGTTGGCGCGCGCCGTGATGAGCATGTGCCAGCCGTCGCCGTCCGGGTCGGGAAACACCCAGGGGTCGCGCCATGCCTGCTCGTACCACAGGTCGGTGTCGAGCAGCTCGTACCACGTCGGGTCGGCCTGCACGACGGGCCCGGACCCGTGCCGGTGCCAGGTGATCAGGTCTTCGGAGACGGCCAGACCGATCCGTTGGACGAGACCGTCCTCGGCTCGGGAGACCCCGGTGTAGTACAGGTACCACCGCCCGTCCGGGCCGCGGACCGTGCACCCGGTCCAGGTCGCGAGGTCGTCCCAGGCCGGCGCGTCGGCGGGGACCAGGGCGTCGGCGACCAGACGCCACGTGCGCAGGTCCGTCGAGACGGCGTGGCCGATCGAGGCACGGCGGTGGCGGCGGTGCGGGTCGTGCAGGGCGCGGGACGCGCGCAGGAAGAACACGTGCCAGAGGCCGTTGTCGTCCCGCGCGTACCAGCTGTCCCACACCCAGTGGTCGGCTAGACGAAGCATGGCCGGAAAACTAGCACTAAACCGGTTTAGCTGACGAGGGGTCGCCCCCCGCCGCGCTCTTCGACGGCCCGGCTCAGCCGGCGGGGGGCGCGAGGGACCGGCGTCGGCGCAGCGGCATCGCGACGAGTGACGGCTCGGCGGCGCCGCCGTCGAGGAGCAGCTCGACCGCGCGCCGCCCCATCTGCTCGTGGGGCAGCGCCGTGGTGGCCAGGCTGGGACGCAGCCAGGCGGCGATCGGGTCGTCGTCGAACGAGATCACCGAGATGTCGTCCGGGACGCTCAGGCCCGCCTCGCCGAGTGCCTGGTAGGCGCCGAAGGCCAGCCGGTCGTTCATGCAGATGACCGCGCTGGGTCGCGACGGCCTGCTCAGCAGCCCGCGCATGGCGGCGTAGCCGTGCTCGGGCAGCCACTCGGTGCAGAAGCACTCCGCGAGGAGGCTCACCCCCGCGTCGCCCAGCGCCTGCTGGATGCCCCGCAGGCGGGCCCGGGCGGCGAGGGAGACCTCCGGGTCGTCCTCCTTGAGCCGGTTGCGGCCGATCAGCGCGATGGCGTCGCGGTGGCCGTGCTCCAACAGGGCGGTGGCGACGGAGCGGCCGGCCCGGTCGTCGTCGGGAAGGACGCAGGGCAGGCCGTCGGCGCTGGTGGCGTTGAGCAGCACCACCGGGCCGCCGAGGATGGCCGGGGGCACCGTCAGCCGCCGGGTGGCCATGGCGGCGTAGATCACTCCGTCGACCTGTCGGTCGAGCATCGCCTCGATGGCGTACTGCTCGAACGTGGCGTCACCCTGCGTCTCGGTGATCAGCAGCACGTGGTCACGCTCGCGGGCCGCGTCGAGCGCGCCGCGGATGAGGCCGCCGGCGAAGCGGGTGGTGGCGACGATGTCGGAGACGAACGCGATGGTCGCGGTCTTGCGGGTACGCAGGCTGCGCGCCGCGAGGTTGGGCCGGTAGCCCAGCTCCTCGGCGGCGGCGAACACGCGCTGGTGTGCCTCGGCCGAGAGCCGCGTGCCCTCCCGGCCGTTGAGCACCATCGACGCGGCGGTCTTGGACAGCCCGGCTCGCCGCGCGACGTCGGCCAGGGTTGCTCTGTTGCGGCCCATCAGTCCTCCGAATCAGGCGCGGTGCCACGGGCCCCGCTCCTGCCCATCATGATGCGTCGGCGCGCGGAGGCTGGCCCCGGTCGGGTCGGGCGTGGTGTGACGTCGATGTTTCCGGACCGTTGCCAGGTTGTCCTTGACAGCCTCCCGTGTCACGCGCATGCTCTGCTAAATCAGTTTAGCGACCACTTTTGGCGCGTCTGGAGACGACGTCGGCCGCCGCGCCGAGGGTCAACTGTGGCCGAACGTCTGCCGGGGCCGGGCGACCCGCCACGACGTACCTGTCGTAGCGGTTCACCCGATCACGGTGGTCCGGTGGAGCCGTCGCGCGGCCCTGGGTCGCGGGACGCGCGGAGGAATCTAGGAGTCATGAAATGGCAGATTTGCTGACGAAAATCCCACGACGCAGAGCGCTCGTCCTCGCGCCGCTGCTGGTGATCGGGCTCGCCGCGACGGCGTGCAGCGCTCCGGGAGCCGACCGGTCGTCGACCGCCGGGCCCGACGCCGCCGTCAAGACCGACCTGGGCACCGCGCCGGTCAAGCTGGAGATGTACGCGGAGACCGGCTTCCCGCTGGCCAAGGCGCTCGCCGACGAGTTCACCAAGCAGCACCCGAACGTCACGTTCGCCATCCGTGAGGACCAGTTCACGGTGATCGTGGAGAACGCGCCGCGCGTCATGGCCTCGGACAACGCGCCGGACATCATCCGGCTCCCCACGATGGTCGACCTGGTGAAGGACGACCTGCTCAAGAACCTCGACCCGTACGTCAGCGCGTACGGCTGGGACAAGTTCCCGGCCTCGCAGCTCATGCAGCTGCGCGTCGGCGACAACACCCGGGGCACCGGCTCGCTCTACGGCATGGGGCTCGGCTACAGCGTCACCGGTGTCTTCTACAACAAGAAGCTGGCCAGCCAGGTCGGCATGACCCAGCCGCCGGCCACCGTCGCCGAGTTTGAACAGCTGCTGGCGAAGGCGAAGGCCGGCGGGGTCCAGCCGATCATGCAGTTCAACAAGAACACCGCGGGCATCAACTTCCCGCACCAGGCGCTGCAGAACCAGTTCGGCGACCCGGCCCAGGTCGCCGACTGGATCTTCCAGAAGCCGGGGGCCACCTTCGACACCCCGGCCGCGTTGAAGGCCACCCAGACCATCCAGAAGTGGGCCCAGGCCGGCTACTTCCCGAAGGACGCCAACGCCCTGGACTACGCGGGCATGGTGGGGCAGTTCCAGAAGGGCAACGGCCTGTTCATGTTCAACGGCGACTGGGAGTCGGCCAACCTCGACAAGGCGATGCCCGGCAACGTGGGCTTCTTCCTGTTCCCCGCCGAGACCGCCGGTGGCAAGCACGTCGCGATGTCCGCCCCCAACACCTTCGGCGTCTCGGCGAAGGCCAAGAATCCGGACACCGCCGCGTACTTCCTGAACTGGGTCCACACCAACGCCAAGGCGCGGGAGATCGCCGTGACGGTCGGCGGTTCCAGCCCGGGTGGTCCGAGCGACCTCCCGGTGCCGGCCGCCGCCCCGAACACGGTGCTGGCCGAGACCCTCAAGGCGGCGCAGCAGCTCGGGGCCGAGAACGGCGCGGTGGACTTCACCGCCAACGCGACCGGTGGCATCTTCGCCGCCGCCATCACGCCGGAAATGCAGAAGCTGGTCGCCGGCCAGCAGACGCCCGAGGGATACGTGAAGGCGGTCCAGGCCGAGTACGCGAAGGAACTGTCCCGATGACGTCTGCCCTCGGCAGCGCACCAACCGGGCGGGACGACCAGGTGTCGTCCACGGGCCGTCCCGCCCGTTCCACGTCCACGCGGGCCCATCGACGCCGGTGGGCCCGCGCGGCCGGAACCGGCTGGTTGTACGTCCTGCCCGCCCTGCTCATGTACGCGGTCTTCGTCCTGCGCCCTCTCGCCCTGACCGTCCAGTACTCGTTCTACGACTGGAACGGAATCGGCGTCGCCCGCTGGGCGGGCCTGGACAACTACGTCACCGTGTTCACCGACAGCGACCTTTTGAAGATCATCTCCAACGCGATCATCCTGATCGTCTTCTTCAGCCTCATCCCGGTCGCGCTCGGGCTGCTGGTGGCGAGCATGGTCCGCCGGATCACCACCGGCGCGTTCGGGACCGTCGTCCGGACGATCCTGTTCCTGCCGCAGGTCATCCCACTCGTCGCGGCCGGCATCGCGTGGAGTTGGCTGCTGTCGACCAACGGGCTGGTCAACCAGGTGTTGCGCGCGCTCGGACTGGGTGGCCTCGCCCGCGCCTGGCTCGGCGACTTCGACACGGCGCTGCCCGCCGTCGGGGTGATCGGCGCCTGGGTACTGCTCGGTCTCTGCACGATCCTGCTGGTCACCGGCATGAGCAAGATTGATCCGGCGCTCTACGAGGCCGCCCGGCTGGACGGCGCGGGGCCGGTCCGCGAGTTCCTCGCGGTCACCCTGCCCAGCCTGCGCCAGGAGATCGGGGTCTGCCTCACCGTCACGATCATCGCCGCTCTGGCGAGCTTCGACATCGTCTACATCTCCACCAGCGGAGGCCCCGGTCTGCAGACCACGGTTCCCGGTCTGGAGATCTACCGCCTCGCCTTCTCGCAGCGTCAGGTCGGACTGGCCTCGGCGCTCGCCGTCGTGCTCATGCTGCTCGTGCTGGCGTTCGTGCTGCCGATCCAGCGACTGACCCGGGGGGAGAAACCGTGAACCTGAGCCGACGTGAGCAGGTGACCGGGCGGGTCTTCCTGATCGCCCTGATCCTCGTCACCCTGCTGCCGTTCGTGAGCATGCTCTCGGCCGCCCTGCAACCGCGCGGCACCGTGCCCGACGGGCTGGCCTGGCCGTCCGACCCGCAGTGGGGCAACTTCGCCGACGCGTTCACCGCCGCCAACATGGGCGCGCTGCTGCGCTCCAGCCTGCTCATCGTGGCCGGCGTCGTACCCGTGTCGGTGCTCATCGCCACCATGGCCGGCTTCGGGCTCGGTCAGCTGCGGGTGCCCGGCGGCCGGCTCGTCTTCGGCCTGCTGCTGCTCGGCCTCACCCTGCCGTTCGAGGCCGTGGTCACCCCGCTCTACTACCAGATGCAGGACTTCGGGCTGCTCAACACCCGGTGGGCCATCATCCTGCCGCTGATCGGCCTCTACATGCCGTTCGCGGTGTTCTGGATGCGTGCCCACTTCACCAACGTGCCGGTCGAGCTGTCCGAGGCCGCCCGGGTGGACGGCAGCAGCACCTGGCAGCTGTTCTGGCGGGTCCAGGTGCCGCTGGCCCGCCCGGCCATCGCGTCGCTGACGATCCTGATGTTCCTGTGGACGTGGAACCAGTTCCTGCTCGCGATCGTCCTCGTCGACGACGCCACCAAACGCACGATGGCCGGGGCACTCGGCGCGTTCCAGGGCCAGTGGGGCACCGACCTGGTGCTGCTGTGCGCTGGTTCGCTGCTGATCCTCACCCCTACCCTCATCGTGTTCCTGATCTTCCAGCGACAGTTCATCAAGGCCCTGATCCAGGGCTCACTGAAGGGATAGGCAGTGGCCACGCAGCCGCAGATCCACGGCGACGTCGACGACCGCTACGGGCGCGTCGCCGACACGTTCCGCGACAACTTCACCTCCCGGGGCGAGGTCGGCGCCGCGGTCACCCTCTACGTGCGGGGCCGCAAGGTCGTCGACCTGTACGGCGGGCTGGCCGACGCCCGCACCGGAGCGCCCTGGACAGCGCACACACCGGCCGTCGTCTTCTCCTGTACCAAGGGGCTCCTGGCGATCTGCGCGTACCTGCTGGTGCAGCAGGGGCGGCTGGACCTCGACGCGCCCGTGACGCGCTACTGGCCCGAGTTCGGCCAGCACGGCAAGGCGGACATCCCCGTACGCTCGCTGCTCACGCACCAGGCCGGCCTGCCGGCGCTGGACCGACAGCTGACCCTCGACGAGGTGCTCGCCTGGGATCCGGTCATCGCGGCGATCGAGGCGCAGACGCCGCTGTGGCAGCCGGGCACCGCGCACAGCTACCACTCGATGACCTACGGCTGGCTCATCGGCGAGGTCATCCACCGGGTCACCGGCCAGTTGCCCGGCGCGTACTTCCACGACACCCTCGCCCGGCCGCTGGGACTGCGGACCTGGCTCGGGCTCCCCGCCAGCGAGCGCGACACCGTCGCCTGGAATCTGGCGCCACCGCCGGACGCCGATCCCTTCGTCGACCCGGTCGCCGAGCGGGGCATCACCATGGGTGGCGCGTTCGCCTTCCCCGCCGACGCCGACGGTCTGGTCAGCTTCAACGACCCCGCCATCCAGGCCGCCGGGGTCCCGGGCGCGGGCGCGGTTAGCACCGCGGACGGTCTGGCGCGGGTCTACGCCGCCTGCGTGTCCGACCTCGGGGATGGCCCCCTGCTCACCGGGGCGTCGGTGGACGACGCCGTGGTCGTCCGCTCCCGGGGTCAGCAGCGACACGGCCCGCCCGACACCGGCCAGCGCTGGGGCAGCGGCTTCCTGCTGCACTCACCGCCGGCGCGGCCGCTGCTGGGGGAGCGCAGCTTCGGCCACGACGGCGCCGGCGGAAACCTCGGCTTCGCCGACGCGCGCCACGAGGTGGGCTTCGGTTACGTGGTCAACCAGATGTACGGCGCAGGCGACGAGCGCGCCAACCGGCTCACCGCTGCCGTCCGCTCCTGCCTCGACGGCTGAGCCGGCAGGCCCCGGTGTGAGTGGGCGCCGCAGGGGGTAGGCAGGACGTCGACGGCAGCCAACCAGCGAGATGCTGCCACTATCCGACGGTGGACCCCGCGCAGGCGCTTGCCGAGTTGAGCCGGATCAGACTCGACGAGATCAGCCTCGATGACATGCTGCTCCGGGTGGCCACGCTGGCCAACCGGAGTGTCCCCGGCGCCACGGAGGTCTCGGTCACCCTGGTCCGGGGTCGCCGGGGTTGGACCGCCGCGTCCACCGGCGATCTGGCCCGCGAGCTGGACGAGCGGCAGTACGAGCAGAATCGGGGCCCGTGCCTGGACGCCTCGGCCAGCGGCGGCACCATCTCCCTGCCGGACATGGCCGTCGAGCAGCGCTGGCCGCAGTGGGCGCAGCGGGCGCGTGACGTCGGCGTGGGCAGCTCGTTGTCGATCGGGCTGCCGATCCAGGAGTCGGTGGTGGGGGCGCTCAACGTCTACGGCGGCACGGCGCACGCCTTCGATCCACCGGCGGTCGCGGTCGCGGAACACTTCGCCGCGTACGCGGCGGTGGCGCTGGCCAACGCCCACCTGTACGACAGCGCCGCCACCCTCGCGGAGCAGTTGCGGGAGGCGATGCGCAGTCGCGCGGTGATCGAGCAGGCCAAGGGGATCATCATGGGGGAGCGGCGGTGCACGCCGGACGAGGCGTTCGCGTTGCTGTCGAAGATCTCCCAGGACACCAACCGCAAGGTGCGTGACGTCGCGGAGGCGCTGGTCGCCAGGGTGGCCCAGCGGGCTCGGGTGTGAGCCCCGGTTCAGCCGAGCAGGATGGCGACACCGCGTGCTCCCCGGCGGCGGGTCGCCGGGGAGCACGCACTCCGTGCGCCGCGGCGATCAGTCGCCCGCCGTGGCCGGCTTGCTCTGGCCGAGCAGCCAGCGCAGGATGCCGCTGTCGGAGTAGGTCGGACCGAACGCCGCGTGGTAGTCCGGCAACGAGAACGCCGCGTCGGCGTACTCGGTGTAGTGCACCAGCGCTTCCGCCTGCTCCGGGCTCTTGCCCCGGGCCACGTACGCCTGTCGCAGCAGCGCCGAGGAGTTCCGCGCGCCGGTGACGTTGAGCAGGTGGTCGTGCTCGCCGTGGGTGATCCAGAGCGGCACCTCGGCCGCGGCGATGGCGGTCGCCTGCGTGGCGTTGACCGGGAACCCGCCGGTCACCAGACCGCCGGCGAACAGGTCCGGCCGCTTGGCGAACGCCTCCCACAGCAGTTGGGAGCCGTACGACACAGTTGTCGCGTACACCCGGCGGGTGTCCACGGCGAAGTCGCGGACGAACGTGTCGAGCAGCTTGACCAGCAGGTCGGCCTCGGCGGCCCCACCCACCCGCTGGTGCTGCGGCGCCAGGACGATCACGTCCTCGGTGCTGCCCGTCCAGCTGGGTTGCAGCCACGCGGTCGCCGGGATGTCGGCGGCGAGTTGGACGCCGAGGTTGTCGCCGTCCCAGCCCATGCCGTGACCGGGCAGCACGACCATCAGCGGGTACCGGCGGCCGGGCTGGTAGTTCCTCGGCAGGTGGTAGTGGTACGGCAGCACCATTCCGCCGCTGAGGAAGGAGCCGTAGGTGAACTCGTCGACCAGTTGGTTGACCGGCTTCTCGGTGACCGGACGGGACTCGCGCGGCGTCGCCCGGGCGAGCACCGGCCCCTTGCCGGCCCCGCGACCGGGCTGGCCGTGCACGTCACGGCGCTGGACCACACGGGTCGGCAGGTCGGGGTTGACCTTCACGGTGCACAGGAACGTCGGGCACTTGGAGACGATGACCGTCCACCCGCCCGGGTCGTCCGGGTCCAGCTCGACGATGACGTACCTGCCGGGGGCCGACCGATGGTCGCCCCGGGTGGACGGCACGCCGTTGGTGTAGGTGTGCGTGACGGTCCGGTCGGCGAGCTTCGGCAGGTCCTCGATCGGATTGAAGCGGAAGTTGTAGATCGTGTCGGCGACCGTGAAGGTGGAGTTGTCGAGGGTGCGGGGGTTGACCGTCGCGCTGTACTCGATCGCCACCGCGGAGACCTTCTGGCCGTACGTCTGGACGGTCGTGATCGGGGTGATGCTGCGGATGGCGTCCCCGCCACCCGGACCGCCGCCCGGGCTTCCGTACGCCGTGCCTGCGGCGGCGGTCAGAACGAGGGTGGCGAGCAGTGGTATCAGCCCTCTGCGCAGTCTCATGTGACTCCCTTCCCGACGGCGCACCCGCCCGCAGGCGCCGTACCGACGAGAGGAAGGACCGGAGCGGGTCGCCGCTAAACTGATTTAGCAGAGCATGGTGCCGCCCTGGACAGGTGTCAATACCAGGTGGACGACGACGTCGACATGATCGACGGCCGGAACGGACGGCACCCCCGGGGCGCGCGGCAGGTCCGCGACGCCCCGGGGGTGCCGGGGTGGTGAGCTGAGCGAGGACGGATCAGCTCGCGGTGCAGGTGGGGGTGCCGGACGGGCTGGCGCCAGTGCCCTGGAAGCCGAACTCGGTGCTGGCTCCCGCGCCGACCTGGCCGTTGTAGTCGACGTTGCGGAAGTCCACAGTGCCCGACGAGCCGCTGGCCTGCGCGCTCCAGGTGTTGGTGACGGCGGTGCCCGAGGGCAGCGTGACCCGGACCGTCCAACCCCGCAGCGCCGACGAACCGGCGGTGACCTTGACGGTGGCGACGAAGCCGCCGTTCCAGGAGTTCAGCGACACCGAGGCCGAGCATCCGTCACCGGTCGGCGGCGGAGTGGTGGGCGGCGGGGTCGTGGGCGGCGGCGTGGTGGGCGGCGGGGTCGTCGGCGGCGGAGTGGTCGGAATGGGCGTTCCGGAGTTCAGGGCGTTGAGGACGGACGTGTACGCCGCCTTCTTGTTGCCCGAGCGGTCGAACAGCAGTGGGTTGTCGTTGCCGCGCCACGAGTCGCTGTCCCGGACACCCCAGACGGTGATGCCCGTGCAGCGGGAAATGGCCAGGCATGCCCGCGTCACCTGGGCGTAGGCGTTGGCCTGGTTGGAACCCTGGGTGATGTCCAACTCGGTGATCTGAACGTCGACGCCGAGGTCGGCGAAGCGCTGGAGGTTGGCCTGGTAGTCACTGGGCACCGAGGTGCCGAGGTGGGACTGGAAGCCGACGCAGTCGATTGGTACGCCGCGGGACTTGAAGTCGCGCACCATGTTGTAGATGCCTGTCGACTTCGCGTTGATGCCGTCGGTGTTGTAGTCGTTGTAGCAGAGCTTCGCGCCCGGGTCGGCGGCGCGGGCGGCGCGGAACGCCGCCTCGATCCAGTCGTTGCCGGTGCGTTGCAGGTTGGAGTCCCGTCGCCCGCCGCTGCCGCCGTCGGCGAAGGCCTCGTTCACCACGTCCCAGGCGTAGATCTTGCCCCGGTAGTGGGTGGCGACCTGGGTGACGTGGTTGATCGCGGCGTTGCGCAGCGCGGTGCCGGACAGGCTCTGCGCCCAACCCGGCTGCTGCTGGTACCACAGCAGCGTGTGGCCGCGGACGATCATGCCGTGCGCCTGGGCGTGGGCGACGATCTGGTCCCCGCCGCTGTAGCTGAACCGGCCCTGCTGCGGCTCGGTGGCGTCCCACTTCATCTCGTTCTCGGGAGTGAGCTGGTTGAACTCCCGGTTCACGATGGTGGCGAACTGGCTGTCGGACAGCTTGAAGGCGGGCACCGCCGCGCCGTAGTAACGGCCCTTCTCGGCCGCCGAAGCGCCCAGAGTGGTGCCGGCGTTGGCGGCCGAGGTCACCGCCACCGTCGCGGCGACCGCCGCGAGGGTGGCCGCGAGTGGCATCAGCACCCGACGGCCCCGGAACCGGGGTCGCGGTGCGCGTTCGTCGGGGATCTTGTCCATGGTCCTGCCTTTCGAGGTGGTGGCGGCCGGAGTCGAGGGGTCGCTGCCGGACCGGTGGTGGGCCGCCCGTGGGAAACGCGCGGGGCGGATGTGGGCGAGCCCGGGACGGTGCGACAGGTCGCCGACGGCGATGCCTGCGGGCGGACGTCATGACGGAACGACCGCGTGCGGACGCGGGAACACGGCGTACGCCGAACAGGTGTGGCTCGGACAGGTCACCGACCGTCGACCGGGTCGCGGGACCCGATGCCCTTCGAGGTGTCGGCAACTCCGAGTGGGAGGGACGTGCCCTCGACTCCTTGGCGGAACATAGCATGTTATCGATAACATGCTCAAGGTGAGCGGTGGTCGGGCAGCGCGACTCTGCGACGATGACGCTCACCCGGCGGCGGTCAGGCGTTATCGCTAACAGTGGCCTGATGCGACGGTGGTCGGCAGGACCTGTGCCGCAGCCCTTCGCAGGCAACGCTTTTTTGGTCCGACGTATGGTGCGCGAAACGTCCATAACGATGCCACAACATGGCGGTAAGACCTTGGCAACATGAGCGTGACCATGGCAAGGTAACGCCTGATCGCAGGAAACATCCGATCTATCGCGCAGGCGCTGCGGGGAGTGGCCCGTGTGTGACGTCCTGGGGAGGTCCGGTTGGAAAGGAATGCGTCGATCACCGGCGGGGACGTAAGTCGAGCCGGTGACACAGTGGACGACAGCCGGGGCCGGCGATGAGTGCGGCCGAGGCGACCGCGGAGCCCCAGGGCGGCGCGCTCAACGACTGGTTGCGGGAGCGCATCTCCCACGCGCTCAGTGAGTTCACGGCGGCCACCGCACTCGTCGTCCTGTTCATCGCGTTGAGCTTCGCCAGTCCCTACTTCCTGACGGCCGACAACCTGTTCAACATCGGCGCGCAGACCGCGGTGATCGCCATCATCGCCACCGCGCAGACGATGGTCATCATCACCCGGGGCATCGACCTGTCGGTCGGCTCGGTCGCCGCGCTCGCCGGCGTGGCGGGAGCGATGGTCGTCCGTGACCTGGGTTTCGGGCTCCTGGCGGCGACGGCTGTCGCGATCGGTGTCGGTGCCCTGGCCGGGCTGCTCAACGGCCTGCTGGTGACCGTCGCCCGGATACCCCCGTTCATCGCGACGCTGGGGACGATGTCGGTCGGCCGTGGCCTGGTGTTCATCATGACCGGCGCGGTCGGCGTCTACGGTCTGCCCCGGTCGTTCCAGCTGCTCGGCAACGGCGAGATCATCGGTATCCCGTTCGCCGTGGTGATCACCGCGGTGGTCGCCGTCGGGGTCGCGTTCCTGCTCTCGCAGACCCGCTTCGGGCAGTACACCTACGCCATGGGGTCCAACCTGGAGGCCGCCCGTCGCTCGGGCATCGGGGTGGGCCGCCACCTGACCTACGTGTACGTCCTGGCGGGTGTGCTGGTCGGTCTGGGCGGCATGATCGCCGCCTCGAGGGTCAACTCCGGCCAGCCGAACTACGGCATCTCGTTGGAACTCGACGTCATCGCGGCCGCGGTCATCGGCGGCGCCAGCCTGTTCGGGGGGCAGGGCCGGATCGTCGGGACCATCATCGGCGCCTTCCTCATCGCCCTGGTCCGCAACGGCGCCGTCCTGCTCGACATCAGCATCCACTACCAGCAGGTGATCGTCGGCCTGATCATCTGGGCCGCCGTCTACTTCGACCAGTACCGCCGTCGGCGGCTGGAGTCACGGGGCTGACATGCCGTTCCCGGAGTTCGACAGAGGAAGGACGCACACCATGTCACACACCACCACCAGCCGACGGCCACGAGGGCGTCTTCTGCGCGCACAGGTCATCGTCGCCGTCGCCGCGGCGACCGCTCTGCTCAGCGCCTGCGGCGGAGTCGAGGTCCGCGACGGAGGCGACGGCGCGACCAAGGACGCGGCCGGGCCGCTGAAGCTCGCCGTCGTGCCGAAGGCTGTCGGGGCCGACTACTGGAACACGGTGAAGGCGGGTGCCGAGTGCGCCGCGCAGCGCGCCGGTGACGTCACGGTCCAGTGGGACGGGGTGACCACCGAGACGGACGTCGAGGGTCAGGTCAACCTGATCCAGAACTTCGTCACCAAGAAGGTCGACGGCATCGTCTACGCGGCCACCGACTCCCGCGCGTTGGCGCCGGCCACCGACCAGGCGCTCGGCGCCGACATCCCGGTCGCGATGATCGACTCGGGGACCAGCCCGCAGCCGTCGGGCGTGCCGCTCTTCGCCACCGACAACAAGGCGTCGGCCGTCGAGGCGGCCAAGCTGCTCGCCACCGAACTGGGCCCCGGCAACCACGACGTGGCGCTCGTGGAGTTCCAACCCGGCTCGCAGACCAACACCGAGCGGGTCGACGGCTTCAAGGCCGGCCTCGCGCAGTTCCCCAACCTCAAGCTGGTCGGGCAGCAGCCAAGCCGCAGTGACGTCAACGAGGCGCGGCGGGTGACCGAGAACATCCTCACCGCCAACCCCAACCTCGCCGGCATCTTCGCGGCCAACGAGCCGAGCGTCCTCGGGGCCGCGCAGGCCATCCAGGCGGCCGGCAAGTCCGGCAAGGTGGTCATCATCGGGTGGGACGCCGCCCCCGACGAGATCGCCGGACTGCGCAACGGCCAGATCTCGGCGCTGGTCGTGCAGAACCCGTTCAAGATGGGCTACTTCGGCGTCGACAAGATGGTCAAGCACCTTCGGGACAAGGCGCCGCTGGCGTCCGCGGACACCGGCGTCACGTTCGTCACCAAGAAGAACATCGACTCGGCGGAGATCAAGGCGGTGCTCGAGCCCAGCTGCGCCAACCCCCCGGTGCAGTGATGGACGCCGCCCCAACCACCACCGTCGGGACCGACCAGCCGGCCGCCGGCGAACCGCCGGTCCTCGAAGCCCGTGGCATCGTCAAGCGGTTCGGCCACGTCGAGGCGCTGCGCGGCGCGGACTTCACCGTCGGCAAGGGCGAGGTCGTCGCCCTCATCGGCGACAACGGCGCCGGAAAGAGCACGCTGATCAAGACGCTGTCCGGTGTGCACCCTCCCGACGAGGGTGAGATCCGGGTGGGTGGTCGTCCCGTCCACTTCGCGACGCCGGTGGACGCCCGGCGCGCGGGGGTGGAGACCGTCTACCAGGATCTCGCGGTCGCCGACGATCTCAGCGTCGCCGCCAACCTCTACCTCGGGCGGGAGATCCTGCGCTCGGGGCCGCTGGGCCGGCTGGGGCTGCTCGACAAGCGCGCCATGCGCCAGGGTGCCGCCGCGGCCCTCGCCGAGCTGGGCGTGCGGATTCCGCGGGTCACCACGCCGATCGCGATGCTGTCCGGTGGGCAGCGGCAGTGCGTGGCGGTGGCGCGGGCGATCATCTGGGCGACGAACGTGGTCATCCTCGACGAGCCGACCGCGGCGCTGGGCGTCGTGCAGACCGGGCGGGTGCTCGACGTCGTCCGCCGGGCCCGTGACGCTGGCATGTCCGTGGTGCTGGTCAGCCACAACATGCCACAGGTGCTCGAGATCGCCGATCGGGTGGAGGTGCTGCGCCTGGGCCGACGGGCGGCCCGACTGCGTGCCGACGAGGTCACCACCGACGACCTGGTCGCGGCGATGACCGGCAGCACCGGCGCGGAGCGGGACGAGCGGTGACGGCGGTCGCCCGCCCGTGACCGGGCGCGGGGGACCGGCATCGGTTCCCTTGGCGCGCGGAGCGGGCGGGCGATCACTGCGCCTGCGCGTCGACGCCCGTCTCGCTCTCGTCGGGCAACCCCTGTAGCGATTCCTCCACACCGATCAGGTGGTTGGCCATCCGGGTGCGGGCCCGCTCCGGGTCGCGCGCCCGCAGGGCCTTCAGGATCGCCACGTGCTCGTCGTGGGTACGCCGGTCCGCGCCCTCCTCGTGCAGGCTCCGCCAGAGTCGCCCGCGGAGGGTGCGCCCGGCGAACGCCTCGATCAGGCCGATGAGCACCGGATTGTCGGCGTGCGCGGCGATGATCCGGTGGAACGCGATGTCGATTTCCATGATCCGCTCGTGGTCCTGCGGCGACCGACCGGCGATCCGGGCCGCCTCGTCGAGCAGTTCCCCGGCCTGGGCGAGGGCCTCGTCGGTGATCCTGGTCGCCGCCAACCGGGCGGCCTCGCACTCCAGCAGGCGGCGGACGGTGTGGATGTGCCGCCCGTCGCCCTGGCCCTGGAAGTCGACGACGAAGCCCATCGGAGCGAGCAGCTGCGGCGCGTCGAGGTTGGTGACATACGTGCCGTCGCCCTGACGGATGTTGACGATGCCGAGGATCGACAGCGCCGACATCCCCTCGCGCAGCGATCCCCGCGAGACGCCGAGGGACTCGGCGAGATCCTTCTCGATGGGCAGCCGATCCCCGGGCTTGAACGTCCCTTCGAGGATCATCCGCTTGATGCCGTTCACCACTTCGTCGGTGCGGGACATGACACCTCCTAGCGGCCGGCGGGGGTGGCCGTCCCACCCGCGATGACGTACGGCTCCGGAGATGACACCGTAGCCGGGTCTGCCGTGGCCCAGTAGAGGCCGTCGGGGAACCGGTACCGCGCGATCGACTCGGGGTGCATCCGGGTGGAGTAGCCGGGCGTGCTGGGCAGAACGTAACCACTGCCCCAACCGGTGTCCCGGACGACACACGGGTCGGTGAAGTGCTCGTGCAGGTGGTCGACGAACTCGGTCACCCGGCCGGTGAGATCCCCCGAGATCGCGACGTAGTCGAGCACCGACACGTGTTGCACCATCTCGCAGAGCCCGACGCCGCCGGCGTGCGGGCACACCGGGACGTCGAACTTCGCGGCGAGCAGCAGCACGGCGACGATCTCGTTGATGCTGGCCAGCCGACCGGTGTCCAACTGGCAGAAGTCGATGGCCTCGGCCTGGAACAGCTGCTTGAACATCACCCGGTTGTGGCAGTGCTCGCCGGTGGCGACGCCGACGGGTGCGACGGCACGGCGGACGGCCGCGTGGCCGAGGATGTCGTCCGGGCTGGTCGGCTCCTCGATCCACAGTGGGGAGAACTGGGCGAGGGCCTTGACCCACTCGATGGCCTGGTCGACGTCCCACACCTGGTTGGCGTCGATCATCAGGTTGCGGTGCGGGCCGAGGATCTCCCGGGCGATCCGGCACCGCCGGATGTCGTCCTCGAGGTCGGCGCCGACCTTGAGCTTGACGTACCCGTAGCCGGAGTCGACTGCCTCCTGGCACAGCCGGCGCAGCTTGTCGTCGCCGTAGCCGAGCCAGCCCGCCGAGGTGGTGTAGGCCGGGTAGCCGGTGCGCCCCAACTCGGCCAGACGGTCGGCCTTCGTGCCCTGCTTGGCGCGCAGGATGGCCAGCGCCTCGTCCCGGGTCAGCGCGTCGGACAGGTAGCGCAGGTCGGCGATGTCGACGAGTTGCTCGGGGGACATGTCGGTGAGCAGCCGCCACAGCGGCTTGTCCGCGAGTCGCGCGGCCAGATCCCAGGCCGCGTTCAGCACTGCCGCCAACGACAGGTGGATGACGCCCTTCTCCGGCCCGAGCCAACGCAGCTGGGAGTCGGAGGTGAGCAGGCGGTAGACGGCCCCCATGTCGGCGGCCATCGTCGTCACGTCCATGCCCACCAGGCGGTGGGCCTGGTGCACCGCCGCCGCGACGACGATGTCGTTGCCCCGACCGATGGTGAAGGTGAGGCCGTGACCGGCCAGCGGCACGCCGGCGCCGTCGACGCCGTCGGTGTGCAGGATGACGTAGGCCGCCGAGTAGTCGCCGTCCTTGTTCATGGCGTCGGACCCGTCAGCGGTCAGCGAGGTGGGGAAGCGGACGTCCTCGACGGTGACGCCAGTGATCTGCGGCATGCGCTCCTCGCCCGACTAGGCTAAAGATCTGATGATCATTTGGAGTATACGGAGGCTCGATCGGGTGCGTCAACGACATCGATCGACCTGTGCCGATATAGATCTAATGTTTTATGCTCGTGGGCGGCCTCCGGTGACCGCGTCCGTTCCTCACCCGTCGGGGCGTCCGCCCGGCCCGTCGGACGAACGGACGCGTCGGGGTTGCGACGGGTGTCGGGTCGCACCGGCGCTGCTTGCCGACCCTCCCGCAGGCCGGTCGACCTGCTCCGCCACGCTGCGGACCGGTTCGCGCGGCACCGCCCCGGCCGGAGCCGGGTGGTGCCGTGAACATCGGCGGGGCACGATGAAGATTAGATGTTCACCGCGATGATGGACGTCGGCTGCCCGAGGCCGCACCGGTGCCGCTGAGGCGATACATCACATCTATGTGGACGCCGGAAGCCGTCGGTGGGTCGCGTCGTGGCACTGGCCCGCAGTGCCGCGTGTCGGCCTCGTCCGTGCTCAGGCGGGGGCGGTCAGCTCGGCGACGAGTCGCTCCACCCGGACCCGGATGTCGTCGCGGATCGGGCGGACGGCGTCGACGCCCTTGCCGGCCGGGTCGTCGAGCTTCCAGTCCTCGTAGCGCCGGCCCGGAAAGACCGGGCAGGCGTCGCCGCAGCCCATCGTCACGATGACGTCGGAGGACTCCGCGGTGGCGTACTCCAGGAGGGTGGGGGTCTGGTTGGTGATGTCGATGCCGACCTCGCGCATGGCCTGGACGGCGGCGGGGTTGATCGTCTCGGCCGGGGCGGAGCCGGCCGAGCGGACCTCGACGGCGTCGCCGGCGAGGTGGCGCAGCCAGCCGGCGGCCATCTGGGAGCGACCGGCGTTGTGGACGCAGACGAACAGGACACTCGGTTTGTCGCTCATCGGGACGCCGCTCGGTCAAGGGGTGGGGTGAAGAAGCGGCGGCGAGCCCAGAGCGAGACGTGGACGAGGCCGACCAGCACGGGCACCTCGATCAGCGGTCCGACGACCCCGGCGAGCGCCTGACCGGAGGCCACGCCGAAGGTGCCGATCGCGACGGCGATGGCGAGTTCGAAGTTGTTGCCGGCAGCGGTGAACGCGAGGGTGGTCGTGCGCGGGTAGCCGAGGCGGAGCGCCCGGCCGAGGGCGTACGAGCCGGCCCACATCAGCGCGAAGTACACCAGCAGCGGCAGGGCGATGCGGGCGACGTCGAACGGTCGGCCGATGATGGCGTCGCCCTGCAGGGCGAACAGGACCACGATGGTGAACAGCAGCCCGTACAGGGCGGCGGGGCCGATGCGGGGCAGGAGGCGGGACTCGTACCACTCGCGGCCCCTGGCGCGCTCGCCGAGGCGGCGGCTGAGGTAGCCGGCCAGCAGTGGGATGCCGAGGAAGATGAGCACGTTGCGGGCGATCTCCCAGGCCGAGACGCGCAACTCGGCGCCCGGCAACCCGAGCCACCCGGGCAGCACCGACAGGTAGAACCAGCCGAGCAGGCCGAAGGCGACGACCTGGAAGACGGAGTTGAGCGCGACCAGGACCGCCGCGGCCTCGCGGTCGCCGCACGCGAGGTCGTTCCAGATGATGACCATGGCGATGCAGCGGGCCAGGCCCACGATGATCAGACCGGTGCGGTACGCGGGCTGGTCGGCCAGGAACACCCAGGCCAGGGCGAACATCACGGCCGGGCCGACCAGCCAGTTGAGGACCAGCGACGAGATCAGCAGGCGGCGGTCGCCGGTCACGGTGCCGAGCCGGTCGTAGCGGACCCTCGCCAGCACCGGATACATCATGACCAGCAGGCCGATCGCGATCGGCAGGGAGATCCCGCCGACCGCCACCGCGTCCAGCGCGTCGTCGAGCCCGGGGATCAGACGGCCGAGCAGCAGCCCGACGGCCATGGCCAGCCCGATCCAGACCGGCAGGAACCGGTCGAGTCGGGAGAGGCGACCGACGACGGCGCTCGTGGCCGGGTCGCTCTGGCGGGTGACGGTGCTCACGAGCACTCCGACCGGGCGGCGGGAGCGGGGCCTGCCCCGGTCGGGACGACGGTGAGCAGCGCGGCGAGTTGGTGCAGGACCGCCGGCCGGGCGCGGTAGTAGACCCAGGTGCCGCGACGGTCGGCGTCGACGAGCCCGGCCTCGCGCAGCGTCCTCAGGTGGTGCGAGATGGTCGGGCCGGTCAGGTCGAACGCGGGGGTCAGGTCGCAGACGCAGATCTCGCCGCCCTCGGCGGAGGCGATCATCGACAGCAGCTGCAGGCGGACCGGGTCGCCGAGGGCCTTGAACGCGGGGGCGAGCGTGGCGGCGGTCTCGGCCGGCACACGTCGTTCGGACAGGGGCGGACAGCACGATCCGTCCACGGCCGCTTGTTTCGACATTCGTCTAGGTTGACAGACATCTAATCAGCGTGCAACTGTCTGATTCGACAGACGTCGAGACAGTCTCTCATCGTCCGAGCCGGAACGGAGCACGCCGATGGCCGACCCGACCACGCGCCCGATGACCGCCAGCGACGCCGACCGCGTCCTGACGATCTACCAGGCGGGCCTCGACGGCGGTGACGCCAGCTTCGAGACCACCGCGCCGACCTGGGCGGCGTTCGACGCCACCCGGCTGACCGCGCACCGCTTCGTGGCCGTGGACGGCGGTGACGCCATCCTCGGCTGGGTCGCGGTCACACCGACATCGAGCCGCCCGGTCTACGCCGGCGTCGTCGAGCACTCCGTCTACGTCGACCCGGCCGCCCAGGGGCGCGGGGTCGGCCGGCTGTTGCTCGACGCGCTGATCACCTCGACCGAGGCCGCCGGCATCTGGACCATCCAGTCCGGCATCTTCCCGGAGAACGCCGGCAGCCTGGCCCTGCACCGTCGGGCCGGGTTCCGCGTCATCGGCGTCCGGGAGCGGATCGGCCGCCACCACGACCGCTGGCGCGACGTGGTCCTGCTGGAACGCCGCAGCCCCACCATCACCTGACAAGGAGTCACCCGATGAACGCTCTGGACAGCCTTCCCGTCGTGGTCGTCGGCGCCGGCCCGACCGGCCTCGCCGCCGCCGCCCACCTGCACGAACGCGGCCTGCCCTTCGTCGTCCTGGAAGCCGGCGACACCCCGGGCGCCGCCGTCGCCCGATGGGGTCACGTCCGGGTCTTCTCGCCCTGGCGCTACAACATCGACCCGGCCGCCCGCCGGATCCTCGACGACGCCGGCTGGATCGCCCCCGACCCGGAGGCCCTACCGACCGGCGCCGAGCTGGTCCGCGCGTACCTCCAGCCGCTCGCGGAGCTGCCCCAGCTCAAGCCGCACGTCCGCTACGGCGCCCGGGTCCAGGCGATCAGCCGCCTCGGCCTCGACCGGCTGCGCACCGCGGGCCACGACACCACACCGTTCCTGGTCCGCCTCGCCGACGGAGAGGAGCTGCTGGCCCGCGCCGTGCTCGACGCCTCCGGCACCTGGGACACCCCGAACGTCCTCGGCGCGTCCGGCCTGCCCGCCCGGGGGGAGGCCGACGCCGCCGCGTACCTCGAACACGCCCTGCCCGACGTGCTCGGCGCCGACCGGGACCGCTTCGCCGGCCGGCACACGCTCGTCGTGGGCGCCGGTCACTCCGCCGCGAACACCCTGCTGTCCCTGGCGGAACTGGCCGCCACCGAGCCCGGCACCGAGGTGACCTGGGCGATCCGCACCACCTCGCCCGCGCGCACGTACGGTGGCGGGGACGCCGACGCCCTGCCGGCGCGTGGCGCTCTCGGCGCGCGGCTGCGGCAGCACGTCGACGCGGGCCGGGTCCGGCTGCTCACCGGCTTCTGGGTGCACGCCCTCACACCTGCCGACGGACGCGTCCGGGTGGTCGTCCGGCACGCCGACGGCGGCGAGGAGTTGGTGCTCGTGGACCGTGTCGTCGCGGCCACCGGTTTCCGCCCGGACCACTCGATCACCGCCGAGCTGCGGCTGGACCTCGACCCGGTGCTGGGCGCGACCCGCGCGCTCGCCCCGCTGATCGACCCGAACGAGCACTCCTGCGGCACCGTGCCTCCGCACGGCATCGACGAGCTCACCCACCCGGAGGTCGGCTACCACGCCGTCGGCATGAAGTCCTACGGTCGGGCGCCGACGTTCCTCATGGCCACCGGCTATGAGCAGGTCCGCTCGGTAGTCGCCGCCCTGGCCGGAGACTGGGCCGCCGCCCGGGACGTCCAGCTCGACCTGCCCGAGACCGGCGTGTGCAACAGCA
This sequence comes from Micromonospora sp. NPDC049114, assembly GCF_040648635.1. Classification (NCBI taxonomy): domain Bacteria; kingdom Bacillati; phylum Actinomycetota; class Actinomycetes; order Micromonosporales; family Micromonosporaceae; genus Micromonospora; species Micromonospora sp. NPDC049114. The sequence goes on from NZ_JBEZEA010000005.1 coordinate 374,607, forward strand.
ACGCCGCCGACTCGGTCAGCGGCGACAGCTGCTGCGGCCCGACGCCGGTCGTCGAGCCGGCCCGACGCGGGCTGGCCACCGGCGTCTCCGGCGGGCTGCTCAGCCTCGTCGCCGTCGACACCGCGTCCGTCGAGGGCCAGGCCGGCGGCTGCTGCGCCAGCTGACGTCCCCGTGGCGGCGCCGTCCGCCGGCCCCCGGGCCCGTGGGCGCCGTCACCGTCGGCTGGCGCAGGCCACGCAGGTACGCGCCGACGGGCGGGCGGCGAGCCGCTCGGCGGGAATCGGGCGCCGGCATCGTTCGCAGATGCCGTAGCTGCCGTCGTCGACGCGGCTCACCGCCTCGTCCAGTTCGGCCAGGCGTCGACGTGTCGCGTCCAGGACGGCGCTGAGCTGTGCCCGTTCGAACGCGATGGTGCTGCCCTCGGGGTCGTGCTCGTCGTCGGCGTTCGACGACCGGGACGCCTCGAACAGGCTCCGCAGGTCGCCCTCCAGCGCGACGGCCTCCGCGGCGGTCTCGTCGCGTCGCCGCAGGAGATCCGCCCGGAGCGCGCGGGATTCGGTGTCCATGGCGGTTCCACGCTACGCCCGGTGTCGTGCGCCGGGGTCTACATGAAGTTGCGGGTGTGCAGGGCGGAGAGCGCGGCCGCCTCGTCCGGCCGGAAACCCAGCCGGACGAGGCGGCGCTGGCGGCCCTGGTCCATCACCTGTTGCAGAGCACGGACGTGGTCGAAGCCGGCGGCCACGTCCTCGGGGTCCCACCCGCCCGCCGCGAGCACCACCAGCGCGTCGAAGACGTCCGCGTTCAGGCCCGCGGTGTCGGCCAACGCGTCGTGACGACGGTGGATCGCGGCACGGAGTCGGTCCCGCAGCAGTGGGTCGACAGTCGCCTGGTGCTCCAGGTGGGCCATGCCGAACACCACGTGCCGGCGCTCGTCCTGCATCGCCAACCAGCAGATCCGGCGGGTCACCGGATCGGGAGCGTGCCGCACCAGGAACCCCAGCAGGTCGACGAAGCTGCCCTCACCGAGCACCGAGAGCAGGAACGACGCGAGGGCGAAATCGGACTCGGCGACGAGTGTGAACAGCGACTGCCGGCCACCCGCCGAGGACGTGCCCAACTCCGCGCCGCGCAGCAGCGCCCGCCGGCTGAAGACCTCCATGTGCCGGGCCTCGTCGGCCACCTGCACCGCGAGGAGCTGCATCACCTCCCGAAAGTGCGGGTGGATGCGACCGATGAACCGGGCCGGTACGACGAGAGCCGCCTGCTCGTTCTCGACCAGGTAGGTCATGGTCTGCACCACCGCGGCCTCGACGTCCGGCGGCAGCGCGAACGTGTCGTCCCACGGCACCGCCGTCTGCGGGTCCCACTGCCGTGCGGCGGCCTGCGCGTACAGCGCGGGGGCGATGTCGGCCCACACCAGATCGCGGTCGTCCAGGTCGAAGCGGGCCTCGGGTCCGCCCGCCTCCAGCAGCGCGCCACGGGCACCGAGGCCCCAGCGGGGCGGTGGACGACTGCTCAGCGCCGACGGCAGGGCAGGCCCGGCCCGTTCGGCGCCGAACCAGCGGTCGTCGTCGGCGGCGCCCCGGACGACCACCGCCACCAGGCGACTCCGGTCGGCCGGATCGGGCCATTCGACCCGGTGACCCCGGCTCCGGCACCACGCCGGCAGGTGCACGCCCAACGCGGCATCGGTGCCGGAGACCGCCACCCGGGCGCCGGGTGGCAACCCGGCCAGGGCGCGCTGCACCAACAGGTGCGCGCCACTGCCGAAGCCGAGGCCGCCCAGATCGATCTCGACGTCGGCGGTCACGGCCGGTAGTCCGCGGCGGTCACCCGCCCGTCGGCGGCGTAGAACCCACTCGCGTCGACCGCCTCGGCGAGGGCGTCGTACCCCGTCGTACGGCCGTCCTGCCAGGCCGTCAGGCCCTCCAGGTCCAGCAGCGGGCGGACCTGCGGATCGGCGTACGACATGCCGCGCAGCAGCGTGCCGAAGAGCTGGACCCCGTCGGACGCCGGCTCGCGTACCGTCATGTTGCAGTGGTCGTACCGACCGGTCTGCGCGACGATCCGGGTGCCCTCGGGTGGCAGCGTGCCCTCCTGGACGAACATCAGGTGGTTGGCGTCGATCATGCAGGCGGCGTCGACCTCCCCGGCCGCGAGGGCGCGGGCGGCGTCACGTTCGCCTCCGACGTGGTCACCGTGCAGCCCGACGCCGACGTCGAACCGGCGCACGTCGACAGGGACTCCGGCCGCGGCGAGGTGGCCGAGCGGGATCAGCGTGGCCTGCGGACTGTCCACCGCGCCGGTGGCCACCACCCTCCCGGCGAGATCCTCGACCCGGTGTACCGGCGAGTCGGCGCGCACCACCACGACCGAGGTGAGGTCCCGGTCGGTGTCGCGCATCGTGAGCGCCTGCACGGAGCCGCCCCGGGCCGTCGCCAACCGCTCGGCCCGCAGCCACGCGAGCGGGGAGTTCCAGGCCGCGTCGATGCGGCCGGCGACGAGGTCCTCGACCTGTCGCTCGTAGTGCGAGTAGAGAACGAAGTCGAAATCCAGGCCGTGACCGCGCAACCAGCCGCGAAAGCCCTCCCAGATGGTGACGACCTTGGGGTCGTACGCGACCGCGCCCATCAGTACCGACGGCGCCGCCATCAGCGGTTGGCCTCGTCGAGCAGCGGCAGGCCGGTGGCGACGCGGCCCACGAAGTCGTGCAGAGCGTCAGTGGTCGGTGCCATCACCCGGGCGGCCCGCGAGTCGCGGAACCGGCGCTCCAGGCCCAGCTCCTTGCGAAAGGCGCTGCCACCGCAGAGCCGCATCGCGCCGTCGGTGACGTCCGCGACCGTCTCGCCCGCCAGGGCCTTGACCTGCAACACGCGCAGCGTCGCGTCGTCGCGGCCGGTCTCCACCGCGGTGAGGGTGTCACCGAGGAAGGCGCGCAGGGCGTCCGTGCGGATCTTCAACTGGGCGAAGTCGCGTCGGGCGACGGGGGCGTCCCGAAGCGCCGCGCCGGTGTGCGTGAGCGTGGTGCCGGTGAGGTGCCGGGCCGCCTCGGCGACCGCGCTGTCGGCGAGGCCGAGACAGAACGCCGAGTTGAGCACCAGGAACCAGGGGAGTACGGCGCCGAGCGCGGTGTCCAGGCCGGTGCCGTCGGTGCCCAGCATCGCGTCGGCGGGGACCACCACGCCCTCGGCCGTCATCGGCCGGGAGCCGTTGCCGCGAAGGCCCAGCCCGTCGAAGTCACCGGCGACGCGGAGCCCGGCGCTGTCGGCGGGCACGAGCCACAGCGTCATCGGCCCGGCCCCCGACGCCAGCGGGAGGCTCGACCAGACGTAGCTGTCGGCCTCGCCCGCCGAGGTGACCCAGCTCTTGCGGGCGTCGAGTCGCACCGTGTCCGCACCGGACGCCGTCGCCGAGCCGGTGGGCGACCAGAAGTGGCTGCGGGAACCGAACTCGGAGAACGCCAACGTGGTCAGGTGACGCCCGTCGGCGATGGCTGTGCGCACCTCGTGCGGGCCGTGCGCCTCGATGACGGCGGTCGCCGCGTAGTGCATCAGCACCACCATCGCGGTGGACCCGCACTCGGCGGCCAGCCGTTCGATGACGTCGGCGACCGCGCGCATGCCCTGGCCGCCGCCACCGACCTCGGGCGAGCAGGCCAGGCCGAGCAGACCCGCCGCGGCGAGGGCGTCGACGCCCTCGCGGGGGAAGGCGCCGTCCCGGTCGACGGCCTCCGCCCGTGGGCGGATCACGTCGTCGATCACGGCGCCGAGTGTGGTCAGGACGTCGGCGCGGGACTGGACATTGTCGACGCTTGCCGTCATGGAGATGCCCCTTCAGTCGGCCCCCGGGACGAGCATCGAGACTAGCCGATCCCGGTGCCACCGAGTGTCAACGACGGATCACCGCTTGGAGCGGACGTCCTCCCGGTGCGGTCGGCCGTGCGCGTCCTCCCGGTCGATCCGCAACTCCCGTTCCAACTCGGCGATGACCGCCCGCAGGTCGTCCAGCCGCTGGGTGAGCGCGATGCGGTCCACCTCGTCGGGTACGCCGTCGCCGTCGGAGTCGTAGCCGGGGGCCAACCGCTCGGTCATCTCCAGGCGGCGGGCCTCCTCCATCGAGTTGACGATGACCGCGATGAGGATGTTGAGCAGCAGGTTGACGGTGATCACCACGTAGCTGACGTAGTAGAGCAGCGTCCACGGCGAGATGGCCAGGCCCTGCTCGATGAGGTCCGGCAGTGTCTCCAACGAGAGCAGCACGAACAACGTCAGCAGCGAGCGGCCGATGTCGCCGTACTCGTCCGGGTACCGGTCGCCGAAGATCAGCCAGCCGGCCATCCCGTACACGTAGAGCGTCACCACGGCCAGGGCGAGGAACCCGCCGACGCCGGGCAGGCTGCGCCACAGCGCGGACACGATGGTCCGCAGGCCCGGCGAGAACCGCACCAGCCGGACCATCCGGGCGACCCGCACCACGCGCAGCAGCGCCGAGTCGCCGTGCAGGCCCGGAACGAAGATGGCCGCGATCACGACGAAGTCGAAGACGTTCCAGCCGTACCGGAAGAAGTCCTGCGGACGTCGGCCGTAGGCCGCCAGCCGGATGCCGATCTCGACGACGAAGACCGCGCGGAAGATCGCCTCCAGGGCGTGTAGCGCCGCGGTCGCGGGGACCAGACCGTCGTACGTCTCCAGCCCGAGGACGATCCCGTTGGCGAGGATGACGACGACGATGCCGATCTCGAAGGGCCGGGACCGGGCGACCCGTGCGCAGACGTCGGTCAGCGCGGGCCGGTTGCGCGCCGTTGTGGACGGTGGGCGTCGCTGCGCCGGCGCGGGCGAGCCGCTCATTCGACTGCCGATCGGTCGGCGCGCGTGGGAGCCGTCGCGTGGGCCCCCCTCCGGTCGTCGTGGAGGCGGCGCGGAGGCATGCCACCACCCTAGCCAAGATCACGGAAGGTGGGGCGGTCCCGGGGTGGCCCCGACCGGTCCCGCTTCGCCGGCCGTGCGCCGGGCGGGCGACGGGGCCGTACGCCGTTGCCCGCCCGCGGATCCGGGATCCCTCAGGCTCGCGCGGCCCGGATGGCGTCGCGCAGCGGGGTGCTCGGCCGGCCGATCAACCGGCTGAGGTCGTCGCTGTCGGTGGCCAGTTCGCCGATGGCGATCGAGTGGTCGAGGGCGGCGACGAAGCCGGCGGTGCCGGCGTCGAGCCCGACGTTCTCCAGCGCCGACGCCAGCTCGGCGGCCGACAGGTCGCGGTGCACGACGGTGGTGCCGGTCACCTCGGTGACGGCGTCGGCGAGCTCGTCGAAGGTGAACGCCGTGCCGCCCAGTTCGTAGACGGCGTTGCCCTCCTCGTCCCGGGTCAGCGCCGCCACGGCGGCGGCCGCGTAGTCGGCCCGGGTCGCGGCGGAGACCTTGCTGCCACCGGTGGCGCCGAGGATGGTGCCGCTCTGCAGGTACTGCGGCAGCTGATCGGTGTAGTTCTCGGTGTACCAGCCGTTGCGCAGCACGGTGTACGGCAGGCCCGACGCGGCCAGGACCTCCTCGGTGGCCTTGTGCTCCGGTGCGAGCGGGTTCGTGGTCGTGTCGGCCTTCAGGATGCTGGTGTAGACCACGCGCCCGATTCCGGCGAGTTTGGCGGCCTCGATGACCGCGGTGTGCTGGGCGGTCCGCTGCCCGGGGGCGTTGCCGGAGATGAGCAGCAGGCGGCGCGCGCCGGCCACGGCGCCGGGCAGCGTCGACGGGTCGTCGTAGTCGGCCCGGCGGATCTCGACCCCGCGCCCGGCCAGGTCGGCGGCCTTCTCCGGGTTGCGGACGATCGCGGCGATCTCGGTGGCGGGCACGCCGGCGCCGAGCAGGTGCTCGATCACCAGGCGGCCCAGCCGGCCGGTGGCGCCGGTGACGGCATACGTGGGCATGGGGACCTCCGATTGGCGGTGACGAAACGTAAGCACTTACGAATCTACAGCACAAGCTCTCGGGTAAGCGTCGGGTAAGCTGGTGAGATGAGCGGCATGCCGGCCCGGGACCCGGCGGGGCCTACCCAGGAACTCGTCAGCGATGTCTTCGCGCGCGGCTGCACGTCCCGCGCCGCCTTCGAGAGCGTCACCTCGAAATGGGCCTCGCTCGCCCTCCTCGCGCTCGGTGAGGGCAGTTACCGGTTCAACGCGCTGCGGCGGCGCATCGACGGGGTCAGCGAGCGGATGCTCTCCCAGACCCTGCAGACTCTCGAACGCGACGGCATGCTCACCCGCGAGGTGCTCACCGCGATCCCGCCGCGCGTCGAATACTCGCTGACCCCGCTCGGCGCCCGGGTCGCCGATCAGTTGCGCGGCCTCGCGGACCTCCTGGAGGCCTCGGTGCCCGAGGTGCAGGCCGCCCGCGAGCGCGAACAGGGCTAGACCGGGCCCGGCCGTGCCCGTCGTGCGGCGAGCTCCGATCGCCGGGTGCGTTGGACCAAGACGACGCACGCCAGCACCACCACCGCCGCCGCTACCGAAGCGGGGGTGACGCTCTCGCCGAGCAGGAGTGCCGACCACCCCAGCGTGAGCACCGGCTGCGCGAGCTGGACCTGACCGACCTGCGCGATGCCGCCCCGGGCCAGACCCGCGTACCAGGCGAAGAAGCCCAGAAACATCGAGACGACTGTGAGGTAGCCGAACGCCGACCAGCCGAGGGCGTCGGCGTGCGGCCGGTCGGCCACGGCGGCGACGAGAGTGACGGGCACGGTGACGGGCAGCGCGAGCAGCAACGCCCAGCAGATCGTCCGCGCGCCGCCCAGTTCGCGGGCGAGCGCGCCACCCTCGGCGTAGCCCAGTCCGCAGAGCACGACCGCGGTGAGCAGGAACAGGTCGGGCAGGGCGAGCGTGCCGGTCACCTCGCCACCGGCACCGAGAAAGGCCAGCACCGCCAGCAGGCCGCCGATGCTGGCGACCCAGAACAGCGGCGGCGGGCGTTCACCGGCACGCAGCACCGCGAACACGGCCGTCATCGCGGGCAGCGCGGCGATGACTACCGCGCCGTGCGCGGAGGTCTGGGTGCTAAGCGCCAGCGAGGTGAACAACGGAAAGCCCACGACGACGCCGAGGGCGACCACCGCCAGCCGCCGCCACTGACCGCGCGAGGGCCGGGGTGCGCCGGTGAGACGCAGGTACGCCCAGGCCAGCAGCCCCGCGCCGACCGCCCGGCCGAACGCGACGAACCAGGGGTCGAGGTGCTGCTGGACGGCGACGCGGGTCGCGGGCAGCGAGAGGCTGAACCCGAGCACACCCAGCGCGCCGAGGGTGAGGCCGCCGGCCCGGCCCGCTGTTACCGCGCCGGCGATAGTAGCGCTACTGTTGTCTCTCATGGAGAACGGTAACGCAGCCGATCGCGTTATCCAAGATCTACGCGGGCTGGTCGCTGCCGCCGGCCCCGGCGCCCGCCTGCCCTCCGTACGCGAGCTGACCGCCCGGCACCAGGCCTCTCCGGTCACCGTCGCCGAGGCGATCCGGCGGTTGGTGGCCGACGGGCTCATCGAGGCGCGGCCCGGCAGGGGCACCTTCGTGGCCGCCCCGCCGGACGAGCGACGCGTGCCCGACCTGTCCTGGCAGACCGTCGCACTCGGCCCCCGCCCGTCCGGCGAGGACGAGATGCAGGCGCTGCTGGCGCTACCGCGAGCCGGCGCGATTCCGCTGTCCGGCGGCTATCTGGACTCGGAACTTCAACCCGCCGCCGCGTTGGGTGCCGCTCTCACCCGAGCCGCCCGCCAGCCCGCGACCTGGCAGCGTGGACCGGTCGAGGGGCGCGAGGACCTGCGCGCCTGGTTCGCCCGCGAGGCCGGGTCCGGGCCGCGGGCCGAGGACATGGTGATCTGCCCCGGTGGGCAGGCCGCGCTGTCGTCGGCGTTGCGGGCGCTCACCGCCCCCGGCGACGTCCTGCTCGTCGAGTCCCCGACCTATCTGGGCGCGCTGGCCGTGGCCCGGGCCGCCGGACTCCGGGTGCTGCCCGTGCCGGCGGACGCCGACGGGGTCCGTCCCGATCACCTCGCCGCCGCGTTCGCCCGCACCGGCGCGCGGCTCTTCTACTGCCAGCCGCTGTACGCCAACCCGCACGGCGCGACACTGGCGGCTCACCGCCGGGCGCAGGTCGCCGACGCGGTACGCGACGCCGGAGCGTTCCTGATCGAGGACGACTACGCCCGCGACCTCACCATCGATGGTCCGGCCCCACCGCCGCTGGCCGCCGACGACCCCGACGGGCACGTCATCTACCTGCGCTCGTTGACCAAGTCCACAGCGCCCGGGCTGCGCGTCGCGGCGATCGGCGCACGCGGACCAGCCGGCGCCCGGCTGCGCGCGGCCCGGCTGCTCGACGACTTCTACGTCGCGGGCCCCCTGCAACAGGCGGCGCTGGAGTTCCTCACCTCCCCGGCGTGGCCGCGGCACCGACGGGCTCTGGCCACGGCGCTCGGGACCCGGCGGGCGGCGTTGGTGGCCGCGCTGCGGCGGCACCTTCCCGACCTGTGTCCGCAGTCGATCCCGCGCGGTGGTCTGCACCTCTGGGTCCGCCTGCGCGGCGGCGCCGACGACGTGGCGCTGGCCGCCGCCGCTGCCGCCGAGGGCGTCATCGTCTTTCCGGGTCGTCCGTGGTACGCCGCCGAACCCTCGGCGCCGCACCTGCGCCTCACCTACGCCGCCGCGGCGCCCGAGCTGATGGACGAGGCCGTCCGCCGCCTCGCCCGGGTCCTGCGCTGAACGGGCGCCGCTCTGGTTGGTGTCCGGAACGCGGATCGTGGTCATCTCGGCGGGACAGCTCGCGAGGGTGGGCCGGCCTGGCGACGAAGGGCGATCAACTCGTCGTGCGGCAACTGTGGCGCCAGGGGCCGCCTCAGGCGCGGAGGGTCTCGCGGGGCGGCACGCCGTAGCTGGCGTGGTACCGGGCGGTGAACCTGCTGTGGTTGGCGAACCCCCAGCGACTCGCGATGGCCGACACGGTCTCCCGGCGGGGGTCGGCCCGGACCAGGTCGTGGTGGGCCCGGTCGAGCCGGATCCTGCGCAGGTACGCCATCGGGGTGGTGCCGAGATGGCGGCGGAAGGCGAGTTGCACCGCGCGCTGCGAGACGGCGGCGGCGCCGGCGATGTCGGCGGCGCTGATGTCCCGGTCGGCGTTCTCCTCCATGAAGGCGACGGCGCGGCGCAGGGTGGCGGTGCTGGCGTCGCGGCGGTCCTCGGTGGTCTCGTCCGTGAACGCCGTGTTGGGGAAGATCGCGAGCGCCGCCGCGGCGAGCATCCGTGCGGCGTTGCCGATCACCAACGGCTGGGCGCTGCCGCTCGGGATGCCCGCCACGACGTCGATGACGTAACTGGTGGTGCGGTGCCACTGCCGGGCGAGCGGCGCGGTGACGCCGCCGAGGTCGGTGAAGCGGATCTGGCCGGGTCTTCGGGCCGTGGCGGCGGTCGCCACCTGTGTCAACACACCGAGGTCCAGGACGCAGAGTTCCACCTCGCCGGGTTCCCACCGCAGGTGCAGCGGCTGACCGGGACGGGTGACCAGAAAGGCGTCGCCGGGGCCGAACCGGTGGGCCGAACCCCCGCAGGCGCGGCTGACCATTGCCGTGCGGGTGCGGCAGACGATCAGCCCGTCCATGTCGCCCACCTGGATGTCGAGATGAGCGCTCTGCCCGGTCCTGGCGAGGGCGAACGGCCCGGCGTCCACGCGTCGGTGCACGAGGTGGTATCCGGCCTCGCCGGCACGGATCCGCAGGTCCGGGGTGTACGTGCTGGCCAGGAATCGGTGGATGGCCGCCGGGTCGCGGCTGTCGAATCCTCGGGTCTGCACTGGTGACGTCATCCGCTGTCTCCGTCCGGGAGGGAACCGCCGGGTGAGGACCAGGGCCGGCGGTGTGGTCAGGACGTGTCTGGGCGCACGGGCCGATGGTCGGCTCGTTGCTGACCGGTGGTTCGGCGGTGGCGGCGGTCTCCTCGGGGTCACCGGCGATCGGGTGACCAGAGGAGGATCCCAGTGGACATCGGGTGTCGAAGGAGGGACGGGTGGCGACCGGTCGAGCGTTGTCGAGGTGGGCCGAACGTTAAGGAATCCCAACAACTCACATATCCATTGATGGGAATTCCACCATACGGCAGTCGACAATGTACCGCTGGTGATCCGACGTTTTGGCGAGTCGACTTCGTTTTTCGGCTATGGCGCGAGGTGATCCTGCGCCTGCTGTCCTAGTCGCTCCGGCGGCCACAGCGAAATCTTGTTCATGATCTCCGGGCGTCGCGGCGTCCGGTCCACTGCCGGAGATCCGGCCAGCAGGCGGAGGTGAGGCGTTGGACAGTAACGATCCGGACCGCGTCGTTCGGCTGGCGGTGGGCGAAGCGCTGGCGCGGGTGGCCGACGAGGACAGCCTGGGACTGGGCGAGGGAGACGCGCTGGCGAGCCTCGGCGTCGCGCTGCGGACGGTGCTGCGCCGCGCGCTCGACGACCGGGTGCCGCTGGCCACGCCCGAGTTCGTCGACCTGTGCCGCGACCTGCGGCTCAATCGCGACTCCTTCGACCTGTTGGGGCACTACCTGCTCACGGCGCTGCTGGCCCACCAGGTGGGGCCGGACGCCCTGGTCCGCGTCGGGGCGCTCCTGGGCACAGTCCGGCGCTATCTGCCCGCCCCCCGCCCACCCGCGCGACGCAACGGGGGCCCCGAGCCCCGGCGACGCGACGTACGTGCGGACAACAGTGTGGTCGGCCGGTACCGACGGTCCAAGCTGCCCGAGCACCTGCCCAGCCCGCCGAGCTGGACCTGCACCGGATGTGGCCGCGAATGGCCCTGCGCCACCAAGCAGAGCCAACTGCTCGCCGAGTTCGGCGGGGCGCGTGCCGCGCTCGCCGTCTACCTCGGGTCGTGCCTCGTGGCCGCCGCCCAGGATCTGCCGACGCTGCCCCTGCCCCGAGCACGACTCCGCTTCCTGGGCTGGCTGCCACGCGCCCGGATCTGACCCGCGCCCGCTGCTGCGTACGCCCCGCTGTCGGCGCGTGACCCGCTGCCGCACCTGGCCGCGCCCTTCAACGGGCTCGGCCAGGGTGTTCATCGTGCACCCGTCCGCCGTACGGCGGGTGTTCACCAACCTCTTCAAGGCTTCTTGATCGAAAGAGCATTCGCTTGATCGAGGAGAGGCTCTCACGTGAGAGACAAGCAAGCCGAAGAGGTCGAGCGCGCGCAGTTGTCGCGGCGCAAGCTGGTCAAGTACGCGGGTGTCGGCGCGACGCTGGCCGCCGCCAGCCCGCTGGTGGGCGCGGGCGCGGCGTGGGCCGACGAGGAGCGCCGCCCCGGCGACGACACGAACGACCGGGGCAACGCCAAGAACCGGTCCTGGCGCGCGGGTGACCACCACGTGCACTCCGAGTACAGCGGCGAGTTCGACACGACGAAGAGCCCGATCGTCTTCCACAAGGG
>NZ_JBEZEA010000006.1:0-316471 GCF_040648635.1 Micromonospora sp. NPDC049114
TTACATTCCGAACCCGGAAGCTAAGCCCTCCAGCGCCGATGGTACTGCACTCGTGAGGGTGTGGGAGAGTAGGACACCGCCGGACAATCTTCCAGAAAAGGCCACCCCAATGGGGTGGCCTTTTCTGCGTTCACCGGGCGCCGGCCACCGGTGAACGGGTGCCTGGCCTCCAACTCCAATGTCAATTGGCCTCGGCGTGGACGCGGCTGGGGCGGATCGCGGTGCGATACGTGGTGACGGTGCAGTTGTGGACCGGACCCGACATCATGAGGAGCGTGGACTCTTCCCTCGACACCCTGCCCAAGATCGGTGCACCAGCGACGCGGGCCTTGAACAACGTTGGTTACACGGCTCTGGGTGAGCTTGCCGGGGTGCCGCGTACTGAGCTGGCCAAGCTACATGGCATGGGTCCGAAAGCCCTCGAGATCATTCAGAGCGCGCTTGAGGAGCACAACCTGAGTCTGGGTTAGTAGTCCACCGTCACCTGGCTCCGGCGTCGGGCGTGGTGTGGGCATGCAGACGGCCACTAGGCTCGGTCGTGTGGATGACCTCCTGATCCTCCTGGTCTTCGCCTGCTGCGTTGCCGCGGTACTGGGTGCGTTGGCGTGGCTGGGCGTCCGTGGTCGTCGCCGCGGTGTCGGTGGCGAGGTGATGGGGCCGTTCGAGGAGATGTGGCACCCGGCCGCGACCCGGTACCGGGCCGAGATCCGAGTACAGGAAGAGCGCCTGGTTCCGCTGCCGTCCGCCGATGCGAAGGGTCAGACCGCGTGACCGGAGATGTCGATGCGGGGACGCCCCCGAAGCGACCGATGCCCACTCAGGACGACGTGCTCGGATACTTCGACACGCTGTCGAACTGGGGACGGTGGGGTGACGACGACGAACTCGGCACCCTGAACCACATCACCGACGACGTCCGGCTGGCAGCGGCGCGGGCCGTACGCCATGGCCGGAGCGTGTCCTGCGCGTGGGAGGTCGCCGTACCGGAGGAGATGGAGCGGGCGACGATGTCGTGCCCGTGCGCCGCCGACATGCCGGGCGCGGAGAACATGCCGGTCGCCGCCTTCCACGCCGACCGGCGGTGGGGCTTCTCGTCCGAGCGACTCGGCATGACCTTCCACGGCAACACCATCACCCACCTCGACTCGCCGTGCCACCTCTTCTGGGACGGCACGATGTACAACGGTCGTTCACACTCGCTGGTCGACGCCGCCACGGGATCGGCGTGGGCGGCCGTCACCGCCGCGGCGGACGGGATCGTCACGCGTGGCGTGCTGCTGGACGTCGCGGGGGCCCGCGGTGTGCGGTGGTTGGAGCCGGGCCAGGGCGTCGTTCCCGAGGACCTGGAGGAGGCCGAGCGCCGCCAGGGTGTCCAGGTGCGTCCCGGCGATGCGGTACTCCTGCGGACCGGCTACGGCCGCTTCCGGCACGAATCCGGTGCGGCCGGCGGTTTCACCCAGGCCGGCTGGCACGCGTCCTGTCTGCCGTGGCTGCACGAACGGCAGGTCGCGCTGATCGGCGCCGACAGTCCGCAGGACGTTCAGCCGTCGGGGTACGACGACGTGCTGATGCCGGTGCACGCCGTGAGTCTTGTCGCGATGGGTCTGTGGCTGCTCGACAACTGCGACCTGGAGGCGTGCACGGCGACGGCCGCCGAGCTGGGCCAGTGGGACTTCCAGCTCGCCGTCGCGCCGGTCCGCTTCGCCGGCACGTCCGGCAGCCCGGTCAACCCGATCGCCACATTCTGACCACGGGGTGCGGACGGCCGCCCAGGCTCAGGAGGGCTTGGGACCGCAGACGTAGCGGGGCTCCGCGTCGTAGCGCCAGGTGAACTTCTCCCGCTTGACGACCACGCCGCCCTTCTTGATGACCCGGAAGGCGTCCTGGGCGAAACCGTTGATGCCGTTGCTCGGAATGCACGTCGGGCCGGGTTCGAGGTGGATGACCTTCGGCGTGGTGATGTTGCGCCGAGGGCCGTACTCGGTCTTGACGCTGTCGTAGATCTTCGTGCTCCAGATCGAGACGGTCACCGAACTCGACGTGTACGAGGTGTCGATGAGCAGGCCGTACTCGGTGTTGTTGCGGAACTTGAAGTCCAGACTGGGCCAGAAGATTGTCGACTCGATGACGGCCGGGTACCTGTCGAACCAGTACGAGTGCGGCTTGTGCTCGACGTCCTCCAGGCCCGCGTAGTAGGTGGCGTTGAACAGGGTGGTGGTGAACTGCGAGGTGCCGCCGCCGACGCCCGGCACCAGCTTGCCGTCCAGGATGACCGGCGCGTCCCGGTAGCCCTGCTCGTAGCCGCGTTCGCCGGTGTGCCCGTTCAGGGAGAACGTCTTGCCCGGCAGCACGACAGTGCCGTCCACCTCCTTGGCGATGGTGGCGATGTTCTGGCTGCGGGACGACGCCATGCCGCCGGTGAACCGCGTGGTGAAGGTGGAGACCCGCTCCTTGATGCCCAGGCCGGCCAGTTTCTCCGCGGTCAGCTCCGGCGGGGTGGCCTTCAGCTCGCCGGTCACCTCGCGTCCGTTTGACTTCGGCAGCACTGCCAACAGATCACGGCCCAGGGCCGCGCTGTCGAGTTGCTGGCCGGGACGACCGTCGGTGGCCTTGGGGCGGCCACCGGAGATGGTCATCGACGCGTTCTTCGGCGGCACCTCGATCGCGAGCAGGTCGTCGCCGAGGGCTGCGCGCAGCCGCTTGACGTCGACCGCCGGGGTGAGCTTGCCGGCCTTGTCGGCGGTGAACCGGAGGCTCTTTGCGATGGCCGCCGGTGGCACCCGCACGGAGCCCTTGCCGGTGCGCAGGGTGACCGGCGCGGCGACCGCCGGCCTGGCCAGCTCGGCGACGAGCCGGTCCAGCTCCTCGGCGGTGGTCGCCGGCTGGCTCTCCACGAGCGGCACGGTGACCGGGGTGCCGGCCAGCCATCCGGTGCGGACGGCGTCGGCGGAGCGCTGCGGGTCGAACGCCAGGCCCGGCTTGGGGCGTACGACCTTCGGGGTGGTGCCCTGGTAGGTGATCGCCGGCATCGTCATCGGGCGGACCTGGTCGCCGAGCACCTTGCGCAGGGCCGCGTCCAGCCGGGCGGTGTCGATGGTGACCACCGGGTCGACGGTTCGGGAGCCGACCAGCCGGCTGACCGGGTGCGCGTCGGCCTCGGCCGCTGCGGCCACGCTGGCCGCCACGTCGACGCCCAGCCCCACATCGGCCGGGTTGATCTCGGCGGTGCGCTCCCCGACGGTGACCCGCAGTGGCGCGGCGAGGGCTGCCGCCCGCCGGGCCAGCTCGGCCCGCAGCTCCCGGTCGGCGGCGCTGCGGCTGCGGCCGCCCAGCTCGGCGCCGAGCACGCTGGTGCCCCGGGGCACGTCCCCGGCGTACGCCCAGGCGCCGGCGCCCGCCACGGCGGCGAGGACGCCGCCGGTGACGCCGGCCGCGAGCAGCATCCGCACCCGGCGCGGACGGCGTCCACCGGTGTCCGGCTCGCCGGTGACCGTGGGCGGTGTGGCCGCCTCCGGTCCGTCGTCCGGCCAGGTGACCGCGGTGACCTGCACGGTGGGTCGGTCGTCGGCGGGTGGACGTTTGTCGCCGTACAGCGTCACTGCAACCTCGATCGCCAGGTGCCACGGGAGGTCCCCCCTCCCGGAGGACACCACGGTAACCAATGCTCGGCCGTCCGTGCCGGCTGCGCCCGCTCTGCGCTGCCACCGCGTGTCGTTCGGCGTGTCGCGTGGGTCGGGAGGGACCCGGAGCCGGGGTCGGTGCCGACGCCGGGTCGCCGCCGTGGCACGGTGGCGGGGTGGACGCTGCGGAGCGGGTGTTGGCGTACGGCGGCGGTTGGTTGGACCGGGCGGGCGCGGTGCGCACCGACGCGGCGCGACTGGACGCGTTGCTGACCGATCCGACGACTGTGGTGCTGCCGCTGTGGCGCGACCGCTGCCTGGTCGACGGGGTCGGGCCGGTCCGGTTGACGGCCGAGCGCGCGTCGCTCGTCCGGTCGGCCGCCGCCGAGACCGTCTTCCTGGGGCTCGACAACGACGTCGCGGTGTTCGCCGTGGACCTCTCCGGGCTCAGCGAGCCCGCCGCCGTCGAGATGGCCGGCGCGACGCGGGCGGTCGACGTACGGGCCCTGGTCGGGCGGCTCGACCCGGCGGGCGCGGCGGTCCAGGCGTACGCCCGGGGGTTGCTGCACTGGCACCGGCAGCAGCGGTATTGCGGCACCTGCGGCGCGGCGGCCGTCGCCGGCGGCGGCGGGCACGTGCGGACCTGTTCCGGTGCGGATTGTGGTCGGCTGCTGTTTCCCCGGATCGAGCCGGCGATCATCGTGCTGGTCGAGGCGCCCGGCTCGCCGGAGCGCTGCCTGCTGGCCCGGCACGCCGGCGCTGCCCAGGACTCCTACTCGACGCTGGCGGGCTTCGTCGAGGTCGGCGAGAGCCTGGAGGACGCGGTCCGCCGGGAGATGGCCGAGGAGGCGGGGATCACCGTCACGGACGTGACCTACCAGGGGTCGCAGGCGTGGCCGTTCCCCGCCGGGCTGATGGTGGGCTTCCGGGCCACCGCGACGTCCGACGAGGTGTGCGTGGACGGCGTGGAGTTGCTGGAGGCGCGCTGGTTCACGCGGGCGGAGCTGCGGGAGCGGGTCGCGGCAGGTCGTCGGCTCGGCCGGGTGGACTCGATCGATCACCACCTGCTGGGCCGGTGGCTGACGGCAGGCTGAGGATCATCACCAGCGCGGTCGCCGCGGCGGTGCCGAGAGCGCACCACATGATCCCCTGGAACGTGCGGGGTGCGACGGCCATGGTCAGGACGGCCAGGACGGCCGCCGCGACCCACAGTGGCGCGGACGGCCACCGCGCACCGGCCGCGATCTTCGCGTTGACGACCGCGAAGACCAGCGCGTAGAGCGCGCCGGTGGCGGCGAAGAACGGGGCGTACTCGCCCAGGGAGGCGTAGTTCTCGCCGCCCACCAGGCGGAACGCGAGGCCGCCGGCCAGGGCCGAGGCTGCGACGAGCACGGCGCCGCAGGCCGCGACGATCGCGAGCACAGCCGTGCGGACGCGGTTGTCCCCGACGGCCAGGCGGGGAAGGGCGAGCACCACGATCACCTGCGGCGCCCAGAGAGCCCCCTTGGTGAGCACGGTGCCGACGGCGTACGCGCCGGAGTCGGCCGGCGACAGCAGTTGGCGCGCGAAGATCAGGTCCGCGTACGACACGGCGAGCATCGCGAGCGCGGCCGTGCCGGCGCTGGTCACCTGCCGGATCCGTAGGGCGGCACCGATGGCGGCGGACCCGTCCGGGCTGGCGGGGCGGGCCGGTCGGGCGATCCAGACCAGCGCGGGCAGCACCAGGTATGCGGTCACCATGCCGGCGACCAGGGTGTCGACGACATCGGCACCGAGGACCAGCGCGACGATCATGCCGCCGTACCGCCCGGCGGCGACCACGCCCATCGCCCACGCGAGACGGAGGAAGCGCTGCTCCCCCTGCAACTCGCCGAGCCACCGGGCGGACAGGACGACCGCGACCGTGGTGCCGGCGACCAGCGCCACGACCGTCAGCGACAGCCGCAGGGCGGTCATCATCAGCGGCGCGGCCACGACGACTGCGCCCGCGGCGACGGCGGTCGTGACGAGGGTGACCCGGTTGGTCGGTGCGCCGGGATGCCGGGCCCGGTGCACCGCGACCGCCATCTGCAGGCCGACACCCGCGACGCCGGCGATCGCGACGAGGGCCGCGACCGTGGCCAGGACGCTCAGGCCCTCGGCCGCCAGGTGCCGGGCACCGAGCATCGGGAGCAGGTAGGCCAGCCCGTTCGTCACCATCGCGGCACCGGCCACCGCCGCGCCCGCCGCGGAAAGGCGGCCCGCGCCGGGGCCGGCCGTCGTCTCTGTCATCGCGCCTCATGTCGGTTCCGCCGGGGACCGGTGCACGCCCCGAGCTTCGCGTCGTCGTCACGGAGTCGCGCGTCGACGTAGTCAGGCAAGCTACCGCCCGCGCCCGCCTGTGCCTAGAGTGCTGTCCGGAGCCCCGGGAGCGACGTCGGGCCCGCTTCCCGTCCAGGTCTGTGGGGGTCCGTGTGCGCCGAGGATCACCGGAGTCCCGTCCGGCGCCGTCGCGGGCCGTGATCGTGCTCCGTCGGTGGTGGCCGGAGGTGGCGCTCGGCGTCGGGGTGGTCCTCGCGATCCTCGCGCCGGTGCTGGGCCGGGGTTACGTGCTGCGGTACGACCTGGTGTTCGTGCCGGACCCGCCGTTCGGCGCGATGGTCTGGGGCAGCGGCACGGAGCTGCCCCGGGCGGTGCCCAGCGAACTGCTCGCGGTCGGTCTGGCCCAGCTGCTGCCCGCCGACGTGGCGGAGAAGGTGCTGCTGGCCGGTTGCCTGGCCCTGGCCGCGCTGGGCGCGGCCCGGCTGGCGCCCGTCAGCCACCCGGTGGCGCGGGTCGCGGCCGGGCTCGCGTACGTCTGGAATCCCTGGGTGTACGGGCGGCTGCATCTCGGTCAGTGGGCGGTGATCGCCGGGTACGCGGCCCTGCCGTGGGCGTACGCCTGGGTGCTCGGGGTGCTGCGGCCGCCGGACGGCGGCATCGGTCCGGGTCGGCGCTGGTCCGTCGCCGGTGGGCTGGCGGTGGTGCTGGGCGGTCCGGCGCTGGTGCTGGCGGCGGTGGTCTCCTGCGCTCCGGCGTTGGCCCTGGCGCGGCGGTGGCGGGCGTTGGTCGCGGGGGCGGCGACGCTCGCCGGCCTCACCGCGCCGTGGCTGGTGGCGTTGACGAACCGGGGTGGTGTCGTCGATCTCGACGAGCGGGGCGTCGCCGCTTTCGCCGTCCGCGCCGACACACCGCTCGGTGTGCTCGGCAGCGTCGCCACCCTCGGTGGGGTCTGGAGCCGCCATGCCGCAGCCATCGGGCGGGACCGGTGGCCGGTCGCCCTGCTCGCGCTGGTGCTGGCCGCGGCGGCGGTCTGGGGGTACGCGCTGGTCCGTCGCCGGTGGCCGTCGGCCGCGTGGTGGGGCCTGCTCGTCGGAGCGGCCGTGGGCACCGCGATCGCCGTTCTGCCGGCCTGGCCGGTGAGCGCCCAGTGGATGGTCGCGCTGGTCGAGCACGTTCCGCTGGCCGGCGCCGTCCGGGACGGTGCCCGACTGCTCGCCCCGCTGGCGCTGGTGCAGGCGGTCGGCCTCGGCATGCTTGTGGAGTCGCTCGTGGCGGCTGGTGCCCGGCCGCTGGCCCCGCTGGTGATGATCGCTCCGGTGGCGTTGCTGCCCGGCCTGGCCTGGGGGCTCGGCGGCCAGCTCGACACGGTCCGGTACCCCGCCGAGTGGTCGGCCGTCCGCGAGGTGGTGAACACCGATCCGGCCGGCGGCAGCCTGGTCTCACTGCCGTGGGCGTCGTTCCGCGCCTACCGCTGGGCGGGCAACGTCCCGATGCTCGACCCGGCGCCGCGGGCGTTCCGCCGGCCGGTCATCGGGGACCAGGACGTGCTTGTCGGCCGCGACCGGATCCGTGGGGAGAGCCGGGACGCCGACCGGGTGGCGCAGGCGCTGGCGGTGCCCGGTGACCCGGTCCCGGGCCTGCGTCGGCTCGGCGTGCGGTACGTCCTCATCCAGACCGATCAGCCCGGCGCGGCCGAGGTCGAGGGGCGTTTCGCAGGTGCCGAGGTGGTCCAGCGGGACGGGACGCTGATCCTGCTTCGCCTGCCTGGTGCCGGTTCTACCGGCTCGACAGGGAGTGTCGGTATTGGTCCGGCGTTGGGGTATTCGATACTCGGGGCCACCCTGTTGATCACCCTTTCGCACACGGCCGCACGCCGACGACGCATGTTACTGTGCGGTCACTTAAGACGAAGGGACCGTCAATGAAGGCAACCTTCAATCCCCTCCTGATCGCGGTCGTCGCCGCGGCGGTGGGTGCCGTGCTGGGCATTGCGGCCGTCTCGATCGGGACGTCCACCATTGCCAACACCAACACCAAGCCGGCGAACGTCGAACAGCCCATCATCGTGTACGGCGAGCGCTGACGGCCTTTCATGGAGGTCCTCCCTCCTGACGTGTCGTCAGATGCGGTAGTACTCGACGTCGTGGTGCCCGCGTACAACGAGGCACTGCGGCTGCCCGAAACCCTGGTCCTGCTCCGGGCGGCGCTGGCCGACCTCGGTGTGCCCTGCCGGGTCACCGTTGTCGACAACGCCAGCACCGACGGAACCGCCGAGGTGGTGACGGGCGCCCCTTGCGGCCCGGTCCCCGTCCGGCTGCTCTGGTGCGCGGAACCGGGCAAGGGCTTCGCGGTACGTACCGGTGTGCTGGCGAGCGACGCGCGCTTCGTCGGCTTCTGTGACGCGGACCTGGCCACCGCGCCGGACACCCTCGGCCAGGTGCTCAGCCTCCTGGTCGAGGGCGCCGACGCGGTGGTCGGTTCGCGGGCGCACCCCGAGTCGGTGGTGCAGGAGCGGCACAGCCTGCTCCGGCGCTGGGGCGCGGTGGCGTTCCGCGGTGCCGTGCGGCAGGTGGTGCGCGGCGTGGGCGAGACGCAGTGCGGGTTCAAGTTCTTCCGCAACGACGTCGCGCGGCGGTCGTTCGCACCCCTGCGGTGCGGCGGCTTCGCGTTCGACGTGGAGGTGCTGGGCCGTGCCGAGCGGGCGGGCGCCCGGTTGGTGGAGATCCCCGTCAACTGGGTGGACGTGCCCGGCTCGCGCTTCTCCCCGGCCCGCCACGGCTGGCAGAGCTTCGTGGACGTCGCGAAGATCAGTTGGCGGCTGCGCCGGGCGGAGGTCGCACCCGCGATGCCGCTGCCGGTCGTCGCCCTGCCGGTCGGCACGGACGTGACCGGGGGCGCTGCCGTTGGATTGCGGCCGTGAGTGTCGGACACTCTCCGGCGGCTGCGGCTCCCACCACCGACGCGGTGGTCGCGGGTCGACGGATCGCGGTGCTCAACTGGAAGGACCCGTGGCATCCGGACGCCGGCGGCGCCGAGGTCTACGCCTGGCAGGTCGCCCGCGACCTGGTGACCGCCGGCGCGGAGGTCACCTTCGTCACCGCGCGTCCGGACGGCCAGCCCGGCGACGAGACCCGCGACGGCATCCGGATCGTCCGGGTCGGTGGGCGGTGGAGCATCTACCCCCGGGTGCTGGGCTGGCTCGCGCGACGCCGCCGTCAGTTCGACGCCGTCGTGGACTGCCAGAACGGCATACCGTTCTTCAGCCCGGCGGTCCTGCCGGCTGACGTGCCGGTCGTCTGCGTGATCCACCACGTGCACGACCGCCAGTTCCGGCTCTACTTCGGCCCGCTCGTCGGTCGCTTCGGGGCGTGGTTGGAGGGGCCGGTCGCCCGACGGGTCTACCGCCGGGGGGTGACGCTCGCCGTCTCACCGTCGACGGCAGTGGCCGTACGGGACCGGCTCCGCTGGGCCGGCCCGGTGGTGGTCGTACCCAACGGCGCGGACGCGGCGACACCGCCGGTCGTCGGCAGTGGCGTTCGCGACGCGCGACCCCGGGTCGTCTGCGTCGGCCGGGTGACCCGGCACAAGCGGGTGGATCTGGTGCTCGACGCCGTCGACCAGCTCCGGGCGCAGCGGCCCGACCTGCGGCTGGACGTCGTCGGTGGCGGGCCGGACGTGGCGACGATCCGTCGGCAGGTCGCCGAGCGTGGGCTCGCCGACGTCGTCACGGTGCACGGTCACCTGCCCTCCACCGAGCGGGACGCGCTGCTGGCCAGCGCGTGGTTGCACGTCTCGGCCTCGTGGGGTGAGGGCTGGGGTCTGGTGGTCGTGGAGGCCGCCGCCGCCGGGCTGCCCACCGTCGCCTTCGACGTCGACGGGCTGCGCGACGCGGTACGGCCGGGCCGGACCGGATGGCTGGTCGGTGAGGGCGACGACCCGGCGGGCAACCTGGCCGTCGGCCTCGACGAGGCGTTGGACTCCCTCGCGGCTCCGGGCGAGGCCGAGCGGATGGCCGCCGAGTGTCGGCAGTGGAGCGGGGCGTTCCGCTGGGCGGACACCGGGCGGCGGGTCCGCGCGGTCCTCGGCGACCTGCTCGCGCCGCGCCGGGTGCCGTGGGCGGCGCGTAACGCGTCCGTCCTGGTCCGGGCGGACGAGCCGGAGAGCCTCCTGGCCCGGGTGTCCCCCCTCCTTCCGTACACCCGACACGTGGCGACCGACGAGCACGGCCTGTGGATCCTGGTGCCGGCCGCCGCTCCGGCGGCGGTCCGGCAGGTGCTCGTCGAGGCGGGCGTCGCGCCCGAGCACATCAGCGAGCGGGACGCCAGCGGCGACGAACTGCTCACCGGAGTTCCGGTACGGCAGTGCTGACCGCCTGGTCGACCGCTCGCCGCACCGCCGGTATACCGTCCGCGACGGTGTCCCTGGCGGTGTGGCGCCTGCGTGAGCTGCTGGTCTGCCTCGCGCTGATCGGTCTGTGCGTCACCCAGGAGCCCGGGCTCATCGTGCCGGACACGAAGCTGGACATGGCCCTGGACCCGGGCGGCTTCCTCGCGCGGGCGGCGCACCTCTGGACGGCGGACTGGCAGTTCGGCACGCTCCAGAACCAGGCGGTCGGCTACTTCTTTCCGATGGGGCCGTTCTTTCTCCTCGGCGAGGCGATGGGCCTGCCGGCCTGGCTCGTGCAGCGGCTCTGGATGGCCACCCTGCTCTGCGTGGCGCTCACCGGTGTGGTGCGCCTGGCGCGTGCCCTGGACCTGGGCGGTCCGGCGTCACGGCTGATGGCCGGCGTGGTGTTCGCGCTCTCGCCCCGCGCGCTGTCCCTGGTCGGCACGGTCTCGCTGGAGCTGCTGCCGTACTGCGTCGCGCCGTGGGTGCTGCTGCCTCTGGTCAAGGGGGCGGCGGGTGGCTCGCTGCGGCGGGCGGCGGCGCTCAGCGGGCTGGCCGTGCTCTGCATGGGCGGGGCGAACGGGGCGGCCGCCGCGTGTGCCGTGCTGCCGGCGTTCCTCTTCGTGGTGACGCGTGCGCCCGGCTGGCGACGGATCCGCCTGCTGGCCGCGTGGACTGTCGCGGTGGTCGCGGCCACCTTCTGGTGGCTGGTGCCGTTGCTGCTCCTGCAGCGCTACGGGTTCCCGTTCCTGCCGTACACCGAGAGCGCGGCGGTCACGACGAGCGTGACGTCGCTCCCCTCGGCCGTGCGCGGCGCGACCCACTGGGTGGGTTACCTGGCCGTCGACGGCGTGCCCTGGTGGCGCTCCGGGTGGGCGCTGGTCACGACGTCCTGGATGGTCGTGCTCACCGGCCTGATCGCCTGCCTCGGGTTGGCCGGGCTGGCCCGTCGGGACCTGCCGGAGCGTCGCTTCCTGCTCGTCGGCGCACTGGTCGGGCTGCTGACCCTGACCGCCGGGAACCTGTCCGACGGCGGCGCGGCCTTCGCCACGACGGTCCGGGAGGCCCTCGACGGCCCGCTCGCCGCGCTGCGCAACCTGCACAAGTTCGACGTCGTGCTCCGCCTGCCGCTGGCCCTGGCCACCGCGCACATGCTGGACACCGTCGGCCGGATCGCGATCATCCGTCGGTTCACGCGACCCACCAACATGGCACCCCGGCGGGTGGCGCTGGGCGCCACCGCCGTCGCGCTCCTCGCGGTCACCAGCGGCGCGGCAAGCGCGGGCCTCCCGGCCGGCGGCGGCTTCTGGGGGTTGCCCGAGCACTGGCGGCAGGCGACCGGTTGGCTCGACCGGCACGCCGGGCCCGGCACGACGTTGCTCGTGCCCGGCAGCAACTTCGCCGAGTACGACTGGGGGCGCTCGCTGGACGAGCCGGTCCAGCCCCTGCTGGACTCGCCGTGGGCGGTGCGGTCACTGGTGCCGGCCGGATCGGCGGGCAACGCCCGTCTGCTCTCCGCGATCGACGAGCGGCTCGCCGCCGGTACCGCCTCCCCCGGGTTGGCGGACGTGCTCGGTCGGCTCGGTGTGCGGTACCTGCTCGTCCGCA
This sequence comes from Micromonospora sp. NPDC049114, assembly GCF_040648635.1. Classification (NCBI taxonomy): domain Bacteria; kingdom Bacillati; phylum Actinomycetota; class Actinomycetes; order Micromonosporales; family Micromonosporaceae; genus Micromonospora; species Micromonospora sp. NPDC049114. The sequence continues at coordinate 11,916 of NZ_JBEZEA010000006.1, forward strand.
ACGACCTCCGCCAGCCGGTCGGAGGCTTCGCCTGGCCGGTCCTCGTGCACCGGACGCTGAACAGCGCGCCCGGACTGTTCCGGGTCGCCGCGTTCGGCCCGAGCAGCGGCGTGCGGCCGGACCTCGCCGGAGCGTGGGACTACGGGCTGCACGAGCCGTACCGGGCGGTGGAGATCTACCAGGTGGACCGGCCGACCCCCAAGGCCACGCTCGCCGACGCGGCGCAGCCGCTCAACCTGGTCGGCGCACCGGAGACCCTGCTGGACCTCAGCGACGCCGGCGTGCTCGGCGACCGGCCGGTGATCCTCGACGGGGACGCTCCGGAGGCCGAGACCGGAGGCACGGTCCTCGCCGACAGCCTGCGCAACCGGGAGGTCGACTTCGGGCTGGTCCGGGGCAACACCTCGCGGACGTTGACCACCGAGGAACGACCGGCCTCGGCCCGGACGGCCCACGACATCCTCGACCCGGCATGGCGCTCGGCGATCACCTCGTCGGGCTACGCCGGGATCGCCGACGTCCGGGCGTCCACAAGCGCGGCGGACGTCACCGGCCCGGCCGGGCTGCGCGACCCCTCCGCCACGCCGTTCGCGGCAGTGGACGGCGACAGCGGCACCTTCTGGCTCTCCGACGGCGCGCGCAAACCCGTGGGCCAGTGGATGGAGGTCCGCTTCGCCGAGAAGATCCAAGCCGGGTCGGTGGAGGTGCAGGTGGTCGACGACGAGGTCGTGGGCGCCCCGGTCACCAGGATCCAGGTCAGCACCGCGGGCGGGACGTACGTGCACTCGGTGGTCGACGCCGGGCGGACGCCGCTGCGGTTGGCGCTGCCGTCGGGGCGTACCAGCTGGGTTCGGGTGACCATCGACGGCGTCGCGGGTTTCGACGTTCCGGGACGCCGCGCGGGCATCCGGGAGTTGCGCGTGCCCGGGGTGAGTCCCCAGCGGTACCTGCGGCTGCCGGCGCTGCCCGACGCCACCGCGACCCCGGAGGTCGTCGCCCTCGCCCGCAAGGCCGTGGACCGGCCGGCCTGCGTCGTCGTCGACGACCACTACCTGTGCGCTCCCGACCTGATCCGTCAGGGCGAGGAGACCGGCCTGGTGCCCCGCCGCTTCGACCTGCCGGCCGCCTCCGCCCCCCGCCTCACCGGCCTGGCGCGCGCCACGCCCGCCACCGCACTCGCCGTGTACGACGAGACGGTGGGCGGCGAAACGGTCAGCACGTCGAGTTCGTGGTTCGCCGACCCGGTCGCCTCGTCGAGGGCGCTGTCGGACGGGAACGACGGCACGGCCTGGTGGGCGGACCCGAACGACCCGCAGCCCACGATACGACTGCGCTGGCCCGAGGTGCGGAACGTGAGCTGGGTGCGGCTGCGGTTCGCGCCGAGCCTCGTCGCGGCGCCACCCAGGACGGTCCGGATCACCGGCGACAACGGCATCCGGGAGGTGACTGTCGGCCTGGACGGCGTCGCCCGCTTCCCCGCCCTGCGGACCCGCAGCCTCGTCGTGGCCGTGACCTTGACGGTGCCGCGGGTCAGCCGGTCGACGGCGATGTTCGAGCCGCAGCCGCTGCCCGTCGGCCTCAGCGGGGTGGACGTGGAGGGTGGGCCCGAGGTCAACCAGCCGCGTGACCTCTCCCAGACCGTGACGTTGCCCTGCGGTGCGGGACCGACGATCGTGATCAACGGCGCGACGGTGCCGACGACGGCCACCGGCACGTTGCGGGATCTGCGGGATCTGCGGCCGCTGCGCTACCGCGCCTGCGTCCCCGCCCCGAAGCCCGGGGCGAAGACCACGGCGAGGGCGGACGAGGACCGCGTCGCTCTGCGCGCCGGCCCGAACGAGGTCTCGGCTCCGTTGGACCGGTTCGTCGTCGACAGCGTGATCCTGACCGGTGAACCGCCGCAGCGCCCCGCCGCCGCCGAGCCGCCCCGCCGGGCCCTGACCGTGCTCGGTTGGAACGACCAGCGCCGGTCGGTGGAGGTCGGGGCGGGCGGCGGCAGTTACCTGGTCGTACCGGAGAACGCCAACCCGGGCTGGCGGGCCACCCTCGACGGGGTCCGGCTCGTACCGACCCGGCTGGACGGGTGGAAGCAGGCGTGGTTCGTGCCGGCCGGCGCGGCTGGCCGGGTGGAGCTGGACTTCACCCCCGGGGAGCGGTACGCCCTCGTCCTGCGCGTCGGCGGGGGACTGCTGCTGCTGTTGGTCGTCGCAGCCCTGCTCCCCGCGCGTCGCCACCGACCGTCGTACCCGATCGTCCCGGCGACGATGCCCACCGCTCCGGTGCTCGCACTGGGGGTGCCGGCGCTGCTGGGGGGCCTGGTCGGGTTCGGCTGCGCCGCAGTGGTCGTGGTGCTGCACCGACGCCGGATGCCCAGCCCCAGCTGGATCTGGGTGCCGGCAGCGGTGGGGCTGGCGGCCTACGGGACCCAGCGCTGGTGGCAGCCCCGGATCTCCTCGGACCGGCTGGCCGATCTACTGGTCACGGTTCCGACCGGCCTGCTCCTCGTCGCGATCGCCGCCCTGGTGCTGCGCTTCCGCCGGGTCCGCGGGCGCTACGAGTCGCGCCGGGAGGGCCGGGCGCTCGGCTGGACCCGCCGCCTGCAACGCCGGCACCGGCGTCTGGAGCGGGGTGTCGGCCGCGACGATTCCGGGCCCGCGTCGGTTGTGCCGCCGCGCAAGGAATCTGCGCAGGCGCTGCGTCGGCCGCTCGATGAGGTAGTAGGTGGCCGCCGCGGCGGGGATGGTGAGGGCCAGCGTGAGCACGAGGAGCACCCAGAACGAGCTGTTCATCCGGGTGAACCCGATCAGGCGGAAGCAGACCTCGAGGGCGAGGAGGTGCCAGAGGAAGATGCCGTAGGAGATCCGACCGACGAACCTGATCACCGGCTGGTCGAGGAACGCCCGCGGCACCCCGCCCGCGCCCGGGCCGACGAGGGGGGCGATCAGGAACCAGGCGACGAGCAGGAACACCAGGTGCTCGATGGTCGACTCGATCGGCCTGGTGGGCTCGACCCCGCGTGGGCCGGCGATCGGCGTACTGGCGATCCACAGCAGCGCGCCGGCGATGAGCCACGACGTACCCGGGGCGAACGTGAAGACGCGCAGCCCGCGAGGCGTGGCGGACCACAGGTCCTCGTCGCCTCGCCCGGGCCCGCTCCCGGTCAGTCCGGCAAGGAGCACCGGGGAGGTCGTGCTCGGGGGCCAGGAGGCGAGCACGGCCAGCATGATGCCGATGCCGAACCAGTCGAGGAAGGCGGGTAGCCAGAGCACCGCGAGCCCCGGCAGTGGCGAGTCGGGGTTGTGCGCGTACGCGTTCCAGGTGAGGCCGGCGAGGACGAGCACGGCGCCGAGCGCCAGTTGGCGTCGGGCTCGCTGAAGCGGGGTCCGACCGCCCATTCGGCGACCGAGCACCGCTATCACCGGCAGCGCCAGGTAAAAAGTCGCCTCCGTAGCCAGGCTCCAGGTCTGTTCCATCCCGACCGGAAGTCGCAATGGCTGATAAATCTGTGCCAGAAGGAGGGGAACTGCCCAGTCCCAGACCGACCTGAGGTAATCGATGTTGAGCCACAGCAGTGCGACAACCGCCATTGCCCAGTAGCCGGGCAAAATACGCAGCGCGCGATGCCAGAGGTATCGCCGAACTGGCGGGTGCGCCTGCGAATGAATGGCGGCGTGCGCGAATGGCCGGTAGAGGAGGAAGCCCGACAGCGCGAAGAAGATCGCCACCCCGACATCCAGTCTGGCCAGCACACCTCCGAGGCGGGCGAACGAGTTGGTCAACCCGCTGAGAAAAGAGACGTGGTGGATGACGACGCACAGTACCGCTACCGCGCGAAGTCCTTCCAATGCCGGCAACCAACCATCCGAACGGACGGTATTTGACGCGGACTCGCCTACCTGTCCGTTGCTCGCGTCGGGTCTGACGGGTTGGCTCACAGTTCCTCAACATCCCATTTGGTGGGGTGGCCCCACGGCCACGTGCCACCGGAGTCGGTACGTCTTCCGAAGGCCGCGTCGGACCATATCCGAAATCGGCCCCGTCATGTACTGTCAGCCGCCAGTCGAGTCTTTACAAGGGGAGGAGTTACATGCGACCTACGTCGGGTGCCGTCTTGGTGGCGGCGGGCGCGTTCCTGATCGCCGGGGCGGTGGCGACGCCGTTGACCGTCGCGCCCGCTCTCGTCAAGGTGCCCCTTGATCAGAGTTCGGTGACGGTGTCGAAGGCCGAGAACGCGACAGTCTTCGACTTCCCCACCCTGTCGGAGCGCAGCGGGGTCAACCTCACAGCCCACCGCGCGGTGCGGGGCGATGTCGGGGCCGGCAACGATGACCGCGCGGTCTTCAACGTCGGCGTCCGGGTGATCGACGACGCCAGCAAGGCCGAGATCACTGTCAACACGGACCGGGTTGCCGTCGACCGGCGGACCGCCGAGGCGGTGGCCTGCTGCGCCGAGGACATCAACGGAACAGCCTTCAAGCACGAGGGGCTGACCTACACCTTCCCGTTCGGCACCGAGAAGAAGACCTACCAGTACTTCGACAACACCGCGCGCAAGGCGTACCCCGCCAAGTACGTGAGCACCGAGAAGTTGCAGGGCCTGACCGTCTACAAGTTCGAGATGACGGCCGAGCCGATCCAGATCAAGCAGATCGATGTCCCGGGCCGGCTGGTCGGCTCGACCGAGCCCACCGTGACCGCCGGTCTCTTCTACACCAACACCCGCACCCTGTGGGTGGAGCCGGCGAGCGGCGTCATCGTCAAGGGCCAGGAGAAGCAGGCCCAGACCCTGCGGGACGCGGCCGGCGCGGACAAGGTCAAGATGATCGACGCGACCCTCGCCTTCACCGAGGACACCCAGAAGCAGCAGGCCAAGGTTGCCAAGGATGCGCGTGACCAGATCAACCTGCTGACCACTGTGGTGCCGATCGTCCTCGGACTCGTCGGCCTCGCCCTGGTCCTGCTCGGTCTGTTCATCATCATCCGGGCTACCCGCCGCAGGTCCGACGCGTCGCCGGTGGCCGCCGACGACCGACCGACGACCGACCTGCCGGCGCAGGCGTCCTCGGAGCCGGTCGAGGAGACCACGGCGCCGACCGGGGGCCGGCACGCCGTGGAGCGCAGCGAGCCGTAACAACCACACCACCGCACCACCGCACGCCGACCTGAAGGGCCGGCCGACCTCCGGGTCGGCCGGCCCTCGCGTCTCAGGCCTGCTGGTCGCGCCGCACGGCGTAGCGGGTGCACACCCAGTCTTCGGTGTACGGCAGGTCGGGGCGCTGCCCGACGATGTGCCCACCGTGCGCCGCCACCAGCCGCACCATGTCGGCGTCCGGCACGGCGGTCATGCTCATCGGCGCCGGATAGCCCAGCAGCCGGCGCTGCGCCCAGCTGATCAGCCGGAACGGCACGACCTGCCAGATGAGGGCCTTGGCCGTACGCGCCGGCTCCGTCGGCAGCCCCACGACGGCGATCCCTCCGGGTCGCAGGACGCGCAGGAACTCGGCGAGGTAGCTGTCGATGGCGGGCCGCGGCAGGTGTTGCAGGACCAGGGCGCTGTAGACGAGATCGAAGTGGCCGTCGGGGAACTGGCTCAGGTCCGGTGCGTCGTTGAGGACGAAGCGGATGTTCCCGGCACTCCGGTCCAGTTGTCGGGCGGTCTCCAGCATGGGTGGCGCGATGTCGACGCCGACGACCTCGTCGGCGTGCGGGGCGAGCCCCTGCGACAGCCGCCCGGCGCCGCAGCCGAAGTCGAGTACCCGTTCCCAGCGGGTGGGCAGCCCGAGCTGGCCGAGCCAGGTGGCCGTCTCCTCGACGTCGGCGCGACCCGTGGCCAGGAACTCGTCCACGTCCCACCGGCCGCCCCGCTTGCCGGGTTGAACGAGCACGGCCCAGAGCGGATCCTCGGCGCCCAGCTTGGTCCAGTCGCGTCGTACGTCGTTCAGATTCACGCCGAAACCCTAGGGCATCCGGGCGTCCTGTCGGCGGGGATGTTCGGACCGGGAGGCCCCAGCCGAACGGCTCGCCTGACCTGGGAACTTTACATCCGTTACCTGATTGTAATCCGTCGATGCATTGCTCACTCTGGGTCGCGCTGACTAGTCCTTATGCGACATCTGACAGGCTTGTGGATATTTTGCGACGCCCTCGACGAGAACGCTTCGTGACATCGCTCTACCTCTGGGTCGCCCTCGTGTTACCACCGAGTAATCGGGGGGTTGTGAGCTGTGCCGCGCCGGGTGCACGATCAAGCTCGATCGTTACCCGCCGGTAATAGATGGCGGGCGCTGCGTGGGCCGCCGCGAACGGCCGCCGCGCCCATCCACCCGCAGGAGGAACCCGTGCAGGATCGGTTAGACAACCAGGGTCGTGTCCGGTGGCGTCGATTCGCCGCCATGATGGTGCCCGCCACGGCCGCTGCCGGAGCCATCCTCTTCGGCATGTCGACAGGCGCGATCGCGTCCGACATCACGGTCTCGGGTCAGACCTTCAAGATCGGCGCCGAGCGGCTGGAGGGCGACGGCTTCAAGCAGTACGGCGGCATCGTCCGGGAGAAGGGCGAGGACGGAAAGGCCGGCCAGGTCCGCCCCGTCGCCCTCTCCGAGATCAGCAGCGCCGAGCTGTACAAGCTCTGCCAGTCGGTCCGCGCCGACCTCCCCGGTCTGCCGGTGGTGCTCACCATCAACGCCGGCGACGGCAAGGAGCCCGCCCGGGCGAAGGACCTGCTCATCGCGATGGACTCGCTGGGCGGCAACGCGACCTTCACCAACATCAAGATCGGCCGGGACGCGACAGACCTGAACCCGACGGCGCAGGCCGGATCGTTCGGTCAGAACTCCGATCACGTCACCATCACCAACCTTGAGCAGGTGTCCCGCTACACCACGGCGGCCACCTTCAACCTGGTGGGGCTGAAGCTGAAGGTCAACGTGGGCGACGACGCCAAGGGCAAAGAGTGCTTCTGAGGTGAGGCCCGCGGTGGTCGACCACCGCGGGCCAGCCCGTGTCCCCGTCCCCGCTCCGCCAGGAGGAGTACGTGACAACCACCAACCCGGCTCACGCCCGGCCCGGCGGTACGACGGCTCAGGTCTGGCGGAGCTTTCGCCGCTGGCAACGGAGTCGCCCGTTCTGGGGTGGCCTTCTCACCGCCCTGGCCGGGGTGGAGATGTTCGCCTCCACCCGGATGACGCTCAACGGGCTGAGCTTCCACAGTGGCGCCACCGGTCTGCTCTCCCTGCTCATCCCGGTCATCCTGGTGGCCTGTGGTCTGCTGCTCTGGTTCACTCCGGCGCAGCGGCTGTTCTACTCGATCGTCGCGGCGGTCACCGCGGTCTACTCGCTGATCGGGCTCAACCTCGGCGGCTTCTTCGTCGGCCTGTTGCTCGGCATCGTCGGTAGCGCGCTGGCCTTCGCCTGGACGCCGACCAGCCCGCCCCCGCCAGCGACGGCCGTAAAAGACGAGCCCACCGCCGAGCAGCCCACCGCCGAGCAGGTCGATGCAGAGCAGGACGTCCCCGCGCAGGACGTCCCCGAGCCGGTCACTTCTGAGCCCGTCGCTTCCGAGCGCGCCGTCCCCGAGCAGGTCGCTCCTGAACAGGTCGTCCCCGAGCGGGTCGTCCGGGAGCGGCAGCCCATTCCGGAGAGGGGGTTGGCCGACGCGGGCCCGCCCCCGAAGTGGCCGGGACGGTCGACCGATCCGCGGGCGCTCGGCATCATCCTGGTGGTGCTGGGCCTCGCCGCCGTCGGTCTGGCCGTCCAGCCTCGAGCGGTGCAGGCCGCGCCGAGCCGCCCCACCACCACCGCCTGTCCCACGCCGTCCCGGACGGCCACCCCGTCGCCCAGCCGCAGCGCGGCCACGCCGACACCCACGCCCAGTCCGGAGCAGCGTCGGGGCCTGATCGGCGACATCCTGCACGGGATCGGGGACCTGTTCACCGGCGGGGGCCGTCAGGAGAGCCCCTCGCCGTCGCCGAGCCCAAGCGTCCAGCCGAGCGGAACACCGACCACCCGCCCCGACCCCGGCACCTGCCCACCATCGCCCCCTGCCAAGCCGGGTTTACCCGGCAAGCCGGGTAAACCCGGCACGCCGGACAAGCCGGGCAAGGCGGAACCTGGCAAACTGCTGCCGCGCATCGCCGCCGACCCGAGCCTGCCGAAGGTCGCGCAGACGCCGTCCAAGCTCACCGGGTCCTCGGTCAAGATGACCGGTCTACGGTTCGACGGGATCACCGAACTGCGCACCGAGAACGGCAACCTCAAGGTGCTGAAGTTCAGCATGAAGCAGGCGGTCACCAAGAAATTCGTCCTGCAAGCCGACGGCCCATCGGGGCGCACCCAGCGGTACGCGACCGACACGCTTACCGTCAGCGGTGACGTGGCCTTCTACTCCACCCGGTTCGTCGGCAAGCTGCTCGGCCTCAAGCTCACCTTGACTCCGGAGCTGCCGTTGCCGGACGGCATCCCTGTCACGTTGCCCTTCGAGGTCACGTTCACCGACCCGGTGATCGACCTGGCGTACGTCACGAGCAACACACTTACCGCCGAGCCGGCGTTGGCGCTGAGTCTGACCTGAGCGGCGCGGTGACAGGGCTCCGGACGCCGACGGCTGGTCGTACCGCCGGCACCCGGAGCCCTCGCAGCCTCAGAGCCGGGCCAGCGCCTTGCGCAGCGGGTCGAGGCCCAGCGCGCCGAGGTCCAACGCCTGCCGGTGGAACTCCCGCAGGTCGAAGTCGGCGCCCTTGCGGGCCTTGGCGTCCTCGCGGGCCTGCAACCAGATCCGCTCACCCACCTTGTACGACGGCGCCTGCCCCGGCCAGCCCAGGTAGCGGTTCAGCTCGAAGCGCAGGTTCTCGTCCGGCACCCGGCAGTGCGCCCGCATGAACTCCCAGCCCAGCTCGGGCGTCCACCGCTCGCCCGGGTGGAAGCCGAACGGGTTGTCCTTCGGGATCTCCAACTCCAGGTGCATGCCGATGTCGACGATCACCCGGGCGGCGCGCATCGCCTGGCCGTCGAGCATGCCCAGCTTGTCGCCCGGATCCTCCAGGTAACCCAGCTCGTCCATCAGCCGCTCCGAGTAGAGCGCCCAGCCCTCGCCGTGCCCGGAGACCCAGCAGAGCAGCCGCTGCCAGCGGTTGAGCAGGTCGGCCCGGACGGCGGTCTGCGCCACCTGAAGGTGGTGACCGGGCACGCCCTCGTGGTAGACCGTCGTCACCTCCCGCCAGGTGGAGAAGTCGGTGATGCCCTGCGGCACCGCCCACCACATCCGGCCCGGCCGGGAGAAGTCCTCGCTCGGGCCGGTGTAGTAGATGGCCCCGTCACTTGTGGGTGCGAGGCAGCACTCGATCCGGCGGACCTGCTCCGGGATGTCGAAGTGGGTGCCGTTCAGCTCGTCGATCGCCTTGTCGGCGAGCGTCTGCATCCAGTCGCGGAACGCCTCCTTGCCCTGGATCGTCCGCGCCGGGTCCGCGTCCAGCGTGGCCACGGCCTCGTCGACAGTCGCGCCCGAGCCGGCGATACGCCCGGCCACGACCCGCATCTCCGCCTCCAGGCGGGCCAGCTCGGCGAAGCCCCAGGCGTACGTCTCGTCCAGGTCGACCTTCGCGCCGAGGAAGTACTGCGAGGCGAGTTCGTAGCGCTCCCGGCCGGCGGCCTGCTTGTCCCGCCCGTGCGGGGCCAACTCGGCACGCAGGAACTGCCCGAACTCGGCGGTCGCCGCGGTGGCCGCCGCCGCGCCCCGGCGCAGCTCGGCGCCGAGCGTGCCGTCCGCGCCCAGCCGTTCGACGAGGCCGTGGAAGAAGTTGTCCCCGGTCGGGTCGGTCCAGGTGTCGCACTGCTTGGCCACCTCGGCGAGCTGCACCTTCGAGCTGACCCGCCCGTCGGCGAGCGCCTCGCGCAGCGTGGTCTTGTAACCCTCCAGCGCGCCGGCGAGGCCGTTGAGCCGGGCGGCGATGTTGGCCTGGTCGTCGGCCGTCGCGGTAGGCATCAGGTCGAACACCATGCGGACCTCGTGCAGCCCGCTTTCGATCACGCTGATCTCGCTCGTCGTCTCGCCGGCCTCGTAGCGGGCCAGGTCGAGGCCGAGTCGTTCCTGCATGGCCTCCTTGGCGGTGCGTTCCGCCTCGGTGTCCGGCTCGGTCACCTCAAGTTCGGAGAGTGTGCGGCGGGTGAGGTCCGCCTTGGCCCGGTAACCCTCAGGCGAGAGGTCGTCGAGCTTGTCGTCATGGCCGGCGATGCCGACGTAGGTCGCGCCGGTGGGGCTCAACGGCGCCCACTCGGCCACGTAGCGGTTGGCGAGTTCATCAATTCGTCCCACGGTGCGACACTACGTGACCATCCCACCTGGATGTCGACGACGTTTGTCGTGTTCAGGCAGCAGATCCAGAGTGCGGAAAGTCGCGGGACTTTGTCGTACCCGTCCGGCAGAGTGTCAGGGGTGACCACCGACATCGCTCCTGACAAGGCACCGTTGCGTGCCTGGCTGCCGGGCTTCTTCGCCCTCGCCGCCATCTGGGGTTCCAGCTTCCTGTTCATCAAGGTCGGCGTGGCCGAGCTGCACCCCGTCCAGCTGACTCTCTACCGCGTCGTCGCCGGCGCGCTGACCCTGCTGGTCGTCCTCGCGGTGCTGCGCGACCGGCTGCCGCGCGAGCCCCGGGTGTGGGCGCACCTGTTCGTCGTCGCCGCGTTCGGCGTGGCCGTCCCGTTCACCCTCTTCGGTTACGGTGAGCAGCGGGTCGAGTCGATGCTGGCCGGCATCTGGAACGCGACGACGCCGTTGATCGTGCTGCCGCTCGCGGTGCTGGTGTTCCGCACCGAGCGGTTGACCGTGCGCCGCGCGATCGGCCTCGGGCTGGGCTTCCTCGGCGTGCTCGTGGTGCTCGGGGTCTGGGAGGGCATCGGCGGGGCGCACTTCGTCGGGCAGTTGATGTGCTTCGGCGCGGCCGCCTGCTACGGCGTCGCCATTCCGTACCAGAAGCGGTTCATCGCGGGCAGCTCGCACTCCGGCCTGTCGCTGTCCACTGCGCAGTTGCTGCTCGCCGCAGGCCAGCTCGCCGTCGTCACCCCGTTCGTCGCAGGGGTGCCGCCGCTGCCCACCGAGCTGTCGCCGAAGGTGGTGGCCAGTGTGCTGACCCTCGGGGCGCTCGGCACCGGGCTCGCCTTCGTCATCAACATGCGCAACATCCGGGTGGCCGGCGCGAGCACCGCCTCCACCGTCACGTACCTGATTCCGATCTTCGCGGTGCTGATCGGCGCGGTGGTGCTCGACGAGCGGCTCAACTGGCACCAGCCGGTCGGCGCGCTCATCGTGCTGCTGGGGGTCGCGGTCGCGCAGGGCCTGTTCGGCCGTCGCAAGCCGCGCCCGGTGGTCGGCGTCGGCGCACCAGCCACGCCCGCCGCCGAACCCGCCCGCAGGTGACCCCGACCGGGCCGCTGGTCAGGCCCGGTCGCGTGTCCACTTCACCAGTTGCTCGGCCGACCAGGTGTTGACCACCCGGTCGGCCGGGACGCCGCAGCGGGCCGCCCGCTCGCAGCCGAACCGCTGCCAGTCGAGCTGACCGGGCGCGTGCGCGTCCGTGTTGATCGCGAAGCGGCAGCCCGCCTCCAGGGCGCGGCGGATCAGCCGCTTCGGCGGGTCCTGCCGCTCCGGCCGAGAGTTGATCTCAACGGCGGTGTCGTGCTCGGCGCAGGCGGCGAAGACCGCGTCCGCGTCGAAGTCGCTCTCGTTCCTGGTCCGCGCCCGGTGCCCCCGATCACCCGGGCCGGTCACCCCCGCCGGCCGGGACGACACCATCCGCCCGGTGACGTGACCGAGAATGTCCAGGTGCGGGTTGGCGACCGCCGCCAGCATCCGGCGGGTCATCTTCGCCCGCTCGTCCTTGAGGCCGCTGTGCACCGAGCCGACCACCACGTCCAGCCGGGCCAGCAGGTCGTCGTCCTGATCGAGTGAGCCGTCGGCGAGGATGTCCACCTCGATCCCGGTCAGGATCCGGAAGCCCTCCGGCAGCGCCGCGTTGACCTGCGCCACGTGGTCGAGCTGCCGGCGCAGCCGCTCGGCGGTAAGCCCTCGTGCCACCGTGAGACGGGGCGAGTGGTCGGTGAGCACCAGATACTCGTGGCCCAGCTCCACCGCTGCCAGCGCCATCTCCTCGATCGGGGAGCCGCCGTCGGACCAGTCCGAGTGGGTGTGGCAGTCGCCGCGCAGGGCGGCGCGCAGCGCCGTGGCCTCGGCGTCCAGGTCGCTGCCCTCGGTCGCCACCAGCCGGCGCAGATACACCGGTTCCTCGCCGGCCAGGGATTCCGCCACACAGCGGGCCGTCACGTCCCCCACGCCCGCCAGCTCGGTGAGCGTGCCGTTGCCGGCCCGCTCGGCCACCTCGGCGGCCGGCAGGCCGGCCAGCGCCTTCGCCGCCGAACGGAACGCCCGCACCCGGTAGGTGGCCTCGTTCGCACGCTCCAGCAGGAACGCGATCCGGCGCAGGTCGGCAATGGGGTCCCGGGCGCTCATCCCACCGAACCTAGTGCGTACGAGCCGCGTCAGGGAGCCTTCGGACAGCCGTGTTCGCGCTGCCACGCGGTCACCTCGGCGGCGGGCTCCCGGTTGCCGCCGCGCCGCCACGAGTCCAGATAGCGCGCCGGCCAGAGCACACCGCGCCGGATCCACCACCCGTCCTTGCCCGTGCACGGCGGCGAGATGCCGAAGTGCACGTGACAGACGTTGTTGGCGTTGCCGGTGCGGCCCACCTTGCCGAGCTGCTGGCCGGCACGGACCCGAACCCCCGCCTCGACGCCGGCGCCGACCACACTCAGGTGCGAGCCGTAGTAGCGCACGCCGTCGTCGCCGAGCAGTGACACCGACAGGCCGCCGTTGTTCGGGCCCTGCGGCCCACTCTTGGAGTACCTGTCGACACGACTCACCTCCAGGACCTTGCCGTCGGTCACCGCCACGAACGGCTCACCGCAGTCGGCGAACACGTCAGTCGCCGGGTACGCCCCGTGCGTCGTGTGGTAATCCACGTTGTCGGCGCGTACCGGAAAGACGTGCCGGAGCCCGGCGCGGGGTGCGGTCGGCGACGGCCTGGCGGACGACGGCGTCGGGCTGGCCGGGCGTGTCGTCGGTGTGGCCGTCGGCGCCGCCGGCTGCTCACCGGTCTCCCAGACCGCCGACGACGACGGCGCGGCGCCGGTCGGCGGCACTCCCGGCCGGGTGGTCGCGCAGCCGGCGGCCAGCACCGGGGCGAGCAGCAACAGGATCGGGTACGCCGGACGCACGCGGCGACCGATCGTCGGCGAGGGCATTCGGTCATCCTGACAGACCGGTACCGTGGGCACGAGCGACGCGCGTGAGGGGAGGGCAGCCGATGACCATCGCCCGAGGAGACCCCGTCCCGGATCCCGGTCCCGCCCGCCCGGCGCCGCGTACCCCGTCCGGGCTCTTTCCGGCCGGGCCGCCGACCAGACCCACCTACCGCGAACCGCACCCGGTGACCGGCGGCGGTGTCGCCGCCGGAGGCGGCGCCGCGGCTGCCTGGCTGCTGCTGTTCGGGCTGCTGGGCACCGACGTCGCCAGGTACGCGTGGTGGACTGTGGTGGCCGGCCTGCTGGCGTGGCTGACGGCTCTGGTGCTGGTCCGCTACGGCGATCGCGGCGTGGCCACCGGGGTGGCCATCGTCACCGCTGGTGGTTGGAGCATCGCCGCCGCCGTGGTGGCGGTCCGCTGGGCGACCAGCGGTGACTGGCCGATGTGGTGAGCGTGTTCCGACCGGCCCGGATCCGGCGGCGGACGACTGCGGCGCGTGCCCGGTTGGCTGCGTAGCGAACGCCGTCTTGACGTGGCTGTCGATACTCGGCACCCTCGGCACTATGGCCTGGACCACCCCGCGGCAGGACCCGGATCGCAACCGCCGCCGCCTCCAGTTGCTCGCCGAGTTGGCGGGCGCTCGGGCGGTACGCCAGCGCAGCCGGCCGCAGCGACAGCGCACCGAGCGTCTGCGCCAGCTCATCGCCACCCGCCGTCGGGTAGCCGGCTGATCCGACTTTGTCAGGTTTGGCCGGCGTCTCGGGGCGTTGACCGGTCGCCCGCCGACCCGACCGGCTAACGTGCACCCTTGACGAGTCGGCGCTGTGCCGAGGGCTTTTGGGGGAACCGTGTCGTACTTCGCTGCGGCCGTGGTGCGTGACGACAGTGGCTGGACCGCCGCCGAGGTCAGCCTGCGGGGCGCCACCGACATCGATGAGGTCGCCGACCGGCTGCGCGACGTCGACCAGGAAGCCGACGTGTCGCTGCTGTTCGTCGAGGCCGACGACGCGTACCTGGTGATCCTGCGTCTCGACGAGGGCGAGGATCTGCGGGTGTTCGGCTCGGACTCGGCGTTCGCCGAGGAGTCCCGGCTCGGTCAGCTGCTGGTCGGTGACCTGAAGACGTCCGTGACCGGGCTCGACGGCGACGACGAGCCCCGCCCGGCCGCCGGCGGCGACGACGAGAGCGAGCAGCCCGCCGTCGATCCGGAGGCCGATCCGGTGGGCGACGCCGACCTGCTGGCCAACCTGGGCATCTCCGCGCAGAAGCTGCTGACGCTCTGCGCCACCGAGGGGATGCTGCCGGCGGACGTCACCGCCGAGATCTGCGAGGTGCTCGGCTGCGCCGACGAGGTCGAGGAGCTGCGTGAGGTCTGACCCCGCCGGGTCGGCAGCACACGGTGGGACCGTCCCCGCGGGCGGCGCGGAGCCGGCCGACGCCACCGATCCGTTGTTGGAGACGATCCAGCCGGGGCAGCCGACGCCCGGCGCTGTGGGTCGAGCTGGCCCCGGCGCGCACGAGCAACTGGCCGACCCGGGCGACCTCGGGCGGCGGCAGCGGCACGAGCTGTGGATGCGCCGGGCCCTGGAGGTCGCCGTCACCGGCCCGACGGCCGACGACGCAGGCCCGGCCGACGTGGACGACGTGCCGGTGGGCGCGGTGCTCTACGGCCCGGACGGCACCGAGCTGGCGATCGGGCGCAACGAGCGGGAGTTGACCGGCGACCCCACCGCCCACGCCGAGGTGCTGGCCCTGCGCCGTGCGGCCGAGCGCACCGGCCGGTGGCGACTGGACGGCTGCACCCTGGTGGTCACCCTGGAGCCGTGCACCATGTGCGCGGGCGCGCTGGTGCTGGCCCGGATCTCCACAGTCGTCTTCGGCGCCTGGGAGCCCAAGACCGGCGCGGCCGGCTCCCTCTGGGACGTCCTGCGCGACCGCCGGCTCAACCACCGCCCCGAGGTCTACGGCGGCGTGTTGGAGACCGAGACCGCAGCCGTCCTGCGCGCCTTCTTCCGCTGAGGCCGCGCGGCCTCTCCCGGCCGCCGCTGGCGGTCGCGTGGCCGGGAGAGGCGGCTCACGCAGCCAGTGTCCCCGGCCGCCGAACCGCGGGCTGCCAGGCCACGCGCGGCTGTGTCGGGTGGTCACGGTGGGGGCAGGGTCACCGTGACGGTCAGGCCACCGCCCGCGCGGGGCTGCGCGTCGACGCTGCCGCCGTGGGCACGCGTCACGGCCCGGACGATCGACAACCCCAGGCCGAAACCCCGGGCACCCGCGACCCGCTCCCGGGACAGCCTGCGGAACGGCTGGAACATGGTCTCCACGTCGTAGCCGGCGATCACCGGGCCGGTGTTCGTCACCGTGAGCGTGGGCCGGCCTCCGACGAGCCCGGTGCGCACCTCGACCCAGCCGTCGGTGGCCAGGTTGTGCCGCAGCGCGTTCTCCACCAGGTTGAACGTGAGCCGTTCCAACAGCACCGGGTCGCCGCTGGCCGGGGCCGGCGCGAGTGACAGGTGCACGGGCAGGTCGGGCGCCTGCCTGCCGGCCTGGTCGGTCACGTGCGCGCAGACCTCGGCCAGGTCGACAGGCGTACGGTCGGTCAGCTCGTTCTCCGAGTCGGCCAGGGTCAGCAGGCCGTCGATCAGCCGCTCGTGCCGCTCGTTGACCGCCAGCAGTGACTCGCCCAGCCGGCGGGTCTCCGCCGACGCGTCCGGACGGGTGATGGCCAGCTCCACCAGCGCGCGGTTGAGCGCCAACGGCGTACGCAACTCGTGCGACGCGTTCGCCACGAACCGCCGCTGCCCGTCGAACGAACGGTCCAACCGTTCCAGCATCTCGTCGAACGTGTCGGCGAGTTCGCGGACCTCGTCGCGGGGGCCGACGAGGGCGATCCGCTCGTGCAGGCCCCGACCGGCGGTGTCCGCGCCGGCGATCCGCCGCGCGGTGTCGGTGACCTGGTGCAGTGGCTGCAACGCCCGGCCCGCCAGCAGCCAGCCGAACGCGATCGCCGCCGCCGAGACCACGACCAGCGCGATGCCGCCCTGGGTGAGCAGCGACTCCAGCGCGCTGCGTTTCGCCTCGTCCTGCGCCTGTTCCACCAGGGACCGCAGCATCTCGATGTTCTGCCCGTTACCCGAGCTGGGAGTGGTCACCCCGACCTTCGGCAGGTCGCGCAGGCTCACCCCGAACGGCTGCGGCATCCGCTGGTCCACCAGCACGTACGTGACCGCGAGCAGGACGATGCCGGCCAGCAGGAACAGCCCGCCGTAGATGAGGGTGAGCCGGGCACGGATCGTGAGGCGTTTCATCGGATCCGGTACCCCGCTCCCGGCACCGTCTCGATCACCGGTGGGTCGCCGAGCTTGCGGCGCAGCTTCATCACCGTCACCCGGACCACATTGGTGAACGGGTCGATGTGCTCGTCCCAGGCACGTTCCAGCAGGTCCTCGGCGGAGACCACCGCGCCGTCGGCGCGCAGCAGCTCGACGAGTACGGCGAACTCCTTGCGGGACAGGGCCACGTGCCGGTCGTCGCGGCGTACCTCGTGGCGGGCCGGGTCGAGCTGGATGCCGGCGCGGCGCAGGGTCGGAGGCGCGGCCGGGCGGGCCCGGCGCGTCAGCGCGTGCACCCGTGCCGACAGCTCGACCAGGGCGAACGGCTTCGTCAGGTAGTCGTCCGCCCCGAGCGCGAGCCCCGCCACCCGCTCCCGTACCGCCGCCGCGGCGGTCAGCATCAACACCCGGGTCTCGCCGCCCGCATCCACGATCGCCCGGCACACGTCGTCGCCGTGCACCACCGGCAGGTCCCGGTCTAGGACCACGACGGCGTACTCGTTGACACCGAGCCGTTCCAACGCCGCGTCGCCGTCGTACGCCACGTCGACCGCGAACGACTCCCGGCGCAGCCACTCGGCGATGGCGTCCGCCAGCACGCTCTCGTCCTCGACCACCAGCACTCTCACGTGTCCATGGTCCCCGGGGCGCGGTAACTGCGGCATAACCGCGCACGGTTACGCCCGGGATACGCGCTCTGCCGTGCACTGGGTCCGACGTCCGGCGAGCCACGCCGGACACCAGCGGAGGTGAACACCATGCGACGACAGGTGCTCGTGGTGCCCGTCCTGCTCGCCCTGGCGCTGGCCGGGTGCCGTGCGGGAGGCGACGACGGTGGCGGGGTCGCGACGGCCGGCGGCGCGAAGACCGTCGCCTCGGCGAGCGCCGCCGGGGTCGGCGACTCGGAGCGGCAGCTCGACTTCGCCCGGTGCATGCGCGAGAACGGGGTGGACATGCCCGACCCGGAGCCGGGCGGTCGCCCGGGGTTCCGCTTCGGCGCGGACGTCGACCAGCAGAAGGTCCAGGCGGCCATGGAGAAGTGTCGCGACAAGCTGCCCAACGGTGGGCAGGGCCCACAGCTCAACCCGGAGCAGGCCGAGCAGATGCGCACCCTGGCCAAGTGCATGCGGGAGAACGGCGTACCGGACTTCCCGGACCCGGACGCCGACGGCCGGATCCAAATTCCGAAGGCCGGCAAGGCGTTCGACATCGGTGATCCGACGATGAAGGCCGCGCTGGAGAAGTGCCGGCAGTACGCGCCGCAGTTCGGAGGCGGACGGTGACCCGTGGCGTCCGGCGTTCCCGGCTGCGTGCCGCCGTCGCCGGCGGCGTCGTCCTGCTGGTCGCCGCCGTGGGCGCGGTCGCCGCGATCGGCTTCGGTGGCGGTTCCACCGGAGACGCCGCCGAGGCCAGCGCGCCGACGGCCACCGCCGTGATCACCCGACAGACCCTCGCCGACGCGCAGACCGCCGACGGCGAACTGGGGTACGGCACGACCCGCACCGCCACCAGTCGACTCGGCGGCACGATCACCGGGGTGCCGGCGACCGGGTCGACGGTGCGGCGCGGCAAGGCGCTCTACCTCGTCGACAACGAGGAGGTGGTGCTCCTCTACGGCGGGTTGCCCGCGTACCGGACGCTCACGCCCGGCGTGGAGGGTCCGGACGTCACCCAGTTCGAGCGGAACCTCAAGGCGCTGGGCTACACCGGGTTCACGGTCGACGACGAGTACACCGGCGACACCGCCGACGCGGTCCGTGACTGGCAGGAGGACCTCGGCCTGCCCGAGACCGGCCGGGTCGAGCCGGGGCGCGTCGTGTACGCCGACGGCGAGGTCCGGGTGGAGAGCCACCAGGCCGACGTCGGTGCCGTCGCTCAGCCCGGTCAGGCGGTGCTGACCTACACCGGCACCAGCCGGGTGGTCACCGTCGACCTGGACGTGGACGACCAGCGGCTGGCCAAGCCGAAGGCGAAGGTGACGGTGAAGCTGCCGGACGGCCGGTCGGTGGGCGGCACGGTCAGCACTGTCGAGACGGTCGTCCAGGCCGGTGCCACAGGTGCCGACGGGCAGTCCGGCGAGGCCGAGACGAAGATCGAGGTGACGGTCGCCGTCACCGACCCGAAGGCTCTCGCCGGCTTCGACCAGGCCAGCGCCGACGTGACGTTCACCGCCTCGGAGCGGCGTGACGTGCTCACCGTCCCGGTGGCGGCGCTGCTCGCGCTCGCCGAGGGCGGGTACGGCGTCGAGGTCGTCGACGGCGGGGCGAGCCGCATCGTCGCGGTGACCACCGGGCTGTTCGCCGACGGTCGTGTCGAGGTCAGCGGCTCGGAGATCGCCGAGGGCATGACCGTGGTGATGCCGAAATGAGCGGTGACGTGATCGTCCTCGACCGGGTCGGCAAGCGCTACGCCGGCGGTGTGGTGGCGTTGAACGACGTCTCGTTGCGGGTCGGCCACGGCGAGCTGGTGGCCATCGTCGGCCCGTCCGGCTCGGGCAAGTCGACGATGCTGCACCTGATCGGCACCCTGGACCGGCCGTCGTCGGGCAGCGTACTCATCGACGGGTACGACGCGGCGAAGCTGACCGACCGCGAGCTGTCGGCGCTGCGGGCCACCCGGATCGGCTTCGTGTTCCAGCAGTTTCACCTGGCCCCCGGCGTCCCGGTCGTGGACAACGTGGCCGACGGTCTGCTCTACGCCGGCGTACCCCTGCGGAGGCGGCGCGAACGCGCGGAGGCCGCGTTGGTCCGGGTCGGTCTGGGCCACCGGCTCGGGCACCGGCCGCACGAGCTGTCCGGCGGCGAACGGCAGCGGGTGGCGGTGGCCCGGGCGGTGGTCGGCGAGCCGGCGGTGCTGCTGGCCGACGAGCCGACCGGCAACCTGGACTCCGCCTCCGGAGCCGGGGTGCTGGACCTGCTGCACGAGCTGCACCGGGCCGGCACCACTGTGGTGGTCATCACGCACGACCGGGAGATCGCGGAGAGCCTGCCCCGGCAGGTACGGATGCGGGACGGCTCGGTGCGGCACGATTCGGCCGCCGCGACGGCCCTCGCCACGGGCGGAGGCGTCCGATGACGACGGCCACGCCGGCGCGGCTCGTCCCGGCCCGGATGGGTCCGGCGGACGTTCTGCGGGTGGGCGGGGTTGGCCTGCGGACCCGCCCACTGCGGGCGTTCCTCTCCGCGCTGGGCATCGCGATCGGCATCGCCGCGATGATCGCTGTCGTCGGCATCTCCTCGTCGTCCCGGGCCGAGCTGGACCGCGCGCTCGACGCCCTCGGCACCAACCTGCTCACCGTCGAGCCGGGCAACACCCTGTTCGGCGCGGACGCGCAGCTGCCCGAGGAGTCGATCGCCATGATCGGCCGGATCGGCCCGGTCACGCAGGTGTCCGCCACCGGGCAGGTCTCCGACGCCAAGGTCTACCGCTCCGACCGGATCCCGGAGGCGGAGACCGGAGGCATCGCCACCCGGGCGGCACGACTGGACCTGCTCGGCACCGTCGGAGCCGAGCTGACCAGCGGCACCTGGCTGAACGAGGCCACCGCCCGCTATCCGGCGGTGGTCCTGGGTGCCACCGCCGCGCAGCGGCTCGGCATCACCACTGCCGATCCGCAGGTGCAGGTGTGGCTGGGCGGACGGTGGTTCACCGTCGTCGGCGTGCTCGCGGCCGCACCGCTCGCCCCGGAGCTGGACACGTCGGCGCTGGTCGGGTGGTCCGCCGCGACCGGTTACCTGGGGTTCGACGGGCACCCCACCACCGTTTACACCAGGGCGCGGGAGTCGCAGGTCGAGGCGGTGCGGTCGGTGCTCGGCGCGACCGCCAACCCGGAGGCGCCGAACGAGGTGGAGGTGTCCCGCCCCTCCGACGCGCTGGCCGCCGCCGAGGCGACCGACGCCGCGTTCACCGGGCTGCTGCTGGGCCTCGGGGCGGTCGCCCTGCTGGTCGGAGGGGTCGGCGTGGCGAACACCATGGTGATCTCGGTGCTGGAGCGACGGGCCGAGATCGGCCTCCGCCGGTCACTGGGGGCGACCCGCGGTCAGGTACGCACCCAGTTCCTCGCCGAGTCGCTGCTGCTCTCCGCGCTCGGCGGGATCGGCGGGGTGCTGCTGGGCATCCTGGTCACCTCGGGATACGCCCTGTCGCAGGGCTGGCCGACAGTGGTGCCGGCGTGGGCGATGCTCGGCGGGGTGGCCGCGACCCTGGTCATCGGTGGCTTCGCCGGCCTCTACCCGGCGGTGCGCGCCGCCCGCCTCGCGCCGACCGAGGCACTCGCGGCCGTCTGACCGCTGTGGCGGGGTCTGGGCTGGCGTGGCGTGGCTCGGGATGGCGTGGCGCGGTTTGAGCTGGCGTGGCGGCTCGGCCCTGGCGTGATGCCGAAGAGCGGTATGACTCAGAGGAATAAATATTCCTCTGAGTCATACCGCTCTCGGCAGTGACACCGCCCGCCGGGACGGGTCAGGCGATGATCGTGTCGAGCGCGATCTCGACCATCTGGCTGAACGTCTGCTCGCGCTCCTCCGAGGTGGTCTTCTCGCCGGTCTTGATGTGGTCGCTGACGGTCAGCACGGTCAGCGCGCGGGCCTTGAAGCGGGCGGCGATCGTGTAGAGCGCCGCCGACTCCATCTCCACCGCCAGCACGCCGTAGTCGGCGAGCGTGTCGTAGAGGTCCGGCCGGTCGGTGTAGAAGGCGTCCGCCGCCAGGATCGGGCCGACGTGCATGCTGATGCCGCGCCGCTCGGCCACCTCGACCGAGGTACGCAGCAGACCGAAGTCGGCCACCGGGGCGTAGTCGATCAGCCCGTCGAAGCGCATCCGGTTCATGTTCGAGTCGGTGGACGACCCGATCGCCGCGACCACGTCGCGCAGTTGCAGGTCGGTGCTGAGGGCACCGCAGGAACCGACGCGGATCAGCGTCTTCACGCCGTACTCGTTGATCAGTTCGTGGGCGTAGATGGAGGCCGACGGCATGCCCATGCCGGAGCCCTGGACCGAGACCTCGACGCCGTTCCAGCGGCCGGTGAAGCCCAGCATGCCCCGAACCGTCGAGTAGCAGGTCGCGCCCTCGAGGTAGGTCTCCGCGATCCACTTGGCCCGCAGGGGGTCACCCGGCATCAGGACCCGCTCGGCGATCTCGCCCGGCTTCGCGCCGATGTGCGTACTCATGGCAAAGATCCTGCCAGGCCGGCCCGGGCGATACCGGTTCGGCGTCCGAACCGGCGGTCCTGTACCCTCGTCGGCGGTGGCGTGTCCGAGCGGCCTAAGGAGCACGCCTCGAAAGCGTGTGAGGGTTAACGCCCTCCGAGGGTTCAAATCCCTCCGCCACCGCTCTGTAGTGCAGAAACGCCCGGTCGATCCGCGAGGATCGACCGGGCGTTTTCGCGTCAGAGCTGCTGTTCGCCGCCGTCGACGAAGAGCTCGCCGCCGGTCATGAAGCTGCTCTGGTCGGAGGCGAGGAAGAGCGCGGCGTTGGCGATCTCGTCGGGGTGGGCCATGCGCTGCATGGGCACGCCCGAGGCGATGGCCTGGAGCAGCCCGGGAGCCTCCGCGGGGCTGGGCGCGAGGCCCGCGAGCCCCGGTGTCTCGGTCGAGCCGGGCACCAGGGTGTTGACCCGGATCTTCCGGCCGATCAGCTCGGCGGCCCAGGTCCGCCCGAACGAGCGGATGGCCGCCTTGGACGCGGCGTAGACGCTGAACGCCGGGGTGCCGTTGCTGGCGGCCGTCGAACCGGTGAGCACGATCGACGCACCCTCGTTGAGCAGGGGCAGGGCCTTCTGCACCGTGAAGATGGTGCCGTAGATGTTGGTGTCGAAGGTGGTGGCGACGTGCTCGACCGTGATCGAGTCGAGCGAACGGAACTCCCCACCGCCGGCGTTGGCGAACACCACGTCCAGCCCGGCGCCCCGCTCCTCAATCGCCCGCATGACCCGGTCCAGGTCGTCGAGCTTGCTGACATCGCTGGCGATGCCGGTGACGTTGGCGCCGATGCTGGCCACGGCCTCGTCCACCGGGCCCTTACGGCGGCCGGTGATGAAGACGTACGCGCCTTCGGCGGCGAAGCGGCGGGCGGTGGCCAGGCCGATGCCCGTGGTGCCCCCGGTGACGAGGGCGGTCTTGCCGTCGAGCTGTCCCACGATTGATCTCCTTCACGAATTGTGTACCGAGCGGTACTGATCCGACCGTAGCAACCGCTGACCTGCGCCGCAAATTTCTGTACCGATCGGTTCAGGCGCGGGTAGGATAAGTCGCGGGAGGTGGTGGTTCGTGCCACAACGAGGGCGACCGCGCGGCTTCGACGCCGACGAGGCGCTGGAGCGCGCGCTGGAGGTGTTCTGGCGCCAGGGGTACGAGGGCGCCTCGATGAGCGACCTCACCGCCGCCATGGGCATCAACAAGCCCAGCCTCTACGCCGCCTTCGGCAGCAAGGAGGAGTTGTTCCGCAAGGCCGTGACCCGCTACGCCGAACAGGACATGGAGTACGCGCGGCACGCTTTCGCCCAACCCACCGCGTACGAGGTCGTCGCCACTCTGCTGCGCGAGAACGTGCTCGCCGTGACCCGGCCCGACCGGCCGGCCGGCTGCCTGTCGATCCAGGGCGGCACCGCCTGCTCCAGCGAGAACGCGGCCGTCGTCGGGTTCCTCGCCAGCAGCCGCCTGGCCGGTGAGCTGGCTCTCGCCGACCGGTTCACCCGAGCCGTCGCCGAGGGCGACCTACCCGCCGACGCCGATCCGGCCGCGCTCGCCCGCTTCGTCATGAGCGTCACCGAGGGGCAGGCGATTCACGCCGCCGCCGGGGTGGCTCGGGAGGACCTGCGTCAGACGGCGGAGATCGCGCTCGCCGGGTTCGCCGCCGTGTCCGGGGCGCGGCGTCCCGCGCCCGCGGACAGCCCGGCCTGACCGCTCACGGTCGGACGAGCGCCGCGATCCCGTCGAGGAGCCGTTGCAGCCCGAACTCGAAGAGGCTGTCGACGGTGAGGTCGATCGCCGACCGGGAGAGCCGGGCCAGGTGCGGAAACTCGCCAGCCGCGAGCAGCCGGCCCAACACGTCGGCCTGGGTCACCATCCATTCGTCATCGGTCAGGCCGGTGTCCTGTTCCGCCTCGGCCCCCTGCTGGAGGGTCACCGCCGCGCCCCGTACGTGGTTGGCCAGGGCGGCCACCAGGTGTAGCTGGGTGTGCGGGTCCAGGCCGCATCCGGCGAGGGCGCGCAGGGCGCATTCCGTGTGCGCGACGGCGTGCGGTGCCATCAGCGGGCGGGTCAGCGAGATGACCTGGGCCAGCCAGGGGTGTCGACAGTAGATCGACCACTGCAGCCGGCAGAGCAGCTCCAGTTGGGCCCGCCAGCCGGGCGGGAGCGTGCCGGGCACCCGATGCGCGGCGAAGGCGGCGTCCGCCATCAGCAACAGCAGGTGCTCCTTGCCGCGGACCTGCCGGTACAGCGACATGGTCGGCACGTCCAGGTCGGTCGCGATGCGCCGCATGCTCAGCCCTGCCAGCCCTTCGGAGTCGGCGATGCCGATGGCCGTGCGCACCATCTGGTCCCGGGTCACCCCGTGGGCCGGCCCGCGGCGCACCTCGACCCGGCCGCCCCGGCCGGGCGGCGCGGGCTCCGAGCCGGCGACCACCATGCCCACACCGGGCACCGCCCGGAGCAGGCCTTCCTGCCGGAGCGCGGTGAGGGCGCGGCTCGCGGTCGCCATGGCGACACCCCACTCCCGGACCAGCTGGCGGGTGGACGGCACCCGGTCACCGGGACCCAGCTCACCGGACGCGATGCGCCGCCGTAGCTCCGCGACGATGCGCAGGTACGGAGGTGTGGTCCCGTCGATCTCCGGCACGGCCGTCCTTCCGTCGGCCGGAGCCTAGCGCACTAGAGCACCTGGTCCCGTCCGTCGACCCTTCCCGAGGGCTGCCCGTGGGTGCACTAGAGCTGTCTGGCCGACCCGTCACCGAGTCGCGATGCTCGACGCGTACGCCGTACAGGAATCGATGATTGGGGACTGTCATGACCAGCATCCCGTACCGCCGGTGGGTCGTCGCGACCGCGCTCTTCGCGGCGGCGACGGTGGGGACGGCGGCCGGTCCGGCCGCCGGGGCCGCCGACCGACAGGGCGCGGCCGTGGTGCGGACCGACCAGGGCGCCCTCCGGGGGACCGTCGCGGCGGACCACCTGACGTTCGAGGGAATCCCGTACGCGCGTCCGCCGCTGGGCGCGCTGCGCTGGGCCCCGCCGCGACCCGGCCCACAGTGGACGGGCGTACGCGACGCGACCCGGCCCGGCCTCGCCTGCGCGCAACTGAAGGGACTGCCGATGGACGACGCGTCGGCGTCCGAGGACTGCCTCTACCTCAACGTCACCACGCCCCGCACCTCCGCTCGAACGCTGCGTCCGGTGCTGGTGTGGCTGCACGGCGGTGACTTCCGGTTCGGCCAGGGTGACGCCTACGGCGGCGCACGACTGGCCGTCGACGGGGATCTCATCGTCGTCACGGTGAACTACCGGCTCGGTGCGCTCGGCTTTCTGGCGCATCCGGCGCTGGCCGGCCCGGACGGGTCCACCGGCAACTACGGGTTGCAGGACCAGCAGGCGGCGCTGCGCTGGGTGCGGCGCAACGCGGCGGCCTTCGGCGGGGACCCGGGCAGCGTCACCCTGGCCGGCCAGTCGGCCGGCGCGACAAGTGTCTGCGCCCACCTCGCCGCGCCCGGCTCCGCCGGCCTGTTCCACCGGGCGATCATGCAGAGCAACTCGTGCGCCAACCCCGTTCAGACCCGGGCGGAGGCGGTCGAGGCGGCGCGGGAGTTCGCCCGGCGGGTGGGTTGCACCGATTCCGGTGTGCTCGCCGCCTGCCTCCGGGGGCGGGACACCGCCACGCTTGTCGACGCGGTCGGCTACCCGGGCGCGGGTGTCGACCTGGGCCCGGTGGTCGACGGTCGTACCCTGCCGGTGGATCCGGCGGACGCGCTGGTCAGCGGCCGGTTGCACCCGGTGCCGGTGTTGACCGGTACGAACCGCGACGAGTCCACGCTCCAGGTGTGGGGCATGGAACGCAGCGGGATGAACTGCCCCCGGCCGCCCGCGCCCGGGCAGGAGCCCGAGTCGTGCCCGCTCACCGACGACAGGTACCGCGAGCAGGTACGCGCGATGTTCGGCGAGCGGGCCCAGGAGGTGCTGGCCCGCTATCCGAGCGACGACACACGCTCCGCCAGCGAGGCGTTGGGGGCCGTGTGGACCGATCAGGCGTACGCGGAGCCGATCTTCACGGCCGCGCTGGCGTTCACTCGGACGGTGCCGACGTACGTGTACGAGTTCGCCGACGAGGATGCGCCGTTCTTCGCCGAGGGACCGGAGCCGACCTTCCCGACCGGCGCGTACCACTGCGCCGAACTGCCGTACCTGTTCGACGTCGACTACGCCGAGGCGCTCACGCCCACCCAGCGGCGGCTCTCCGGCGAGATGGTCCGCGCCTGGAGCGACTTCGCCCGGACGGGTCGGCCCGGGTGGCCCCGGCTGCGCGACCGCGCCGGGTACGTGCGGGTCCTGGCCGGTGACGGCGGGTCGGGCACGACGGACTTCGCGGCTGGCCACTCGTACGACTTCTGGCGGTCGCTGCGCGGCTGACATCGTGCCGGGCGGCAGGTCCAACGTGGACCAGCCGCCCGGCACGACGGACGGGTCAGCAGGGAGCCGCGCCCTCGTCGAAGAGGCGGCGGGCCCAGTCGGCGTACCCGGCGATGGTCTTTCGGACCGTGCGCCCGTCGTGCAGGAACAGGTACGCGCGGTCGCCGCTGCGGGCGAGCAGCCCGTCGAGGCGGTGCGTCCCCTGTGGAGCGGGCAGTCGCGTGACGGACGGGTAGCGGGCCCAGACCTCGTCGATCGGCGAGCCGGCGGTGATGCCCTCCGGTGTGCGCATCGGGTCACCGACCCACAGCAGCACCAGCCTGTCCTCGATGAAGACCGGGCTGACCGTGTCGTGGCCGGTGAGCACCGGCCCACAGGCGTCCTGGACGGTACGCAGGACGCCCCGGCGGGTCAGCTCTGCCTCGGTGTCGCCGAACTCGATGTTGCGCAGGCCGTTCAGGTCAATGACCTCGACGTTGCCGGCGGGTCGGTTCGGTGGCATCGGGCCGGGCGGTGGCGGGCCGCTGCCCGCGATCGAGGCAGCCGTCAGCAGCATGGCAATAAACACGAATTGTCGCAATTTCATGGAATCCCCCAGTCCCCCAACGGGACGGGGCCGCTCAGGTTGCTGCCCGTCGCCGGATTACTGGTTTTCCCACTGCTCGACAAGCTCGTCCCAGTAGTCGGCGCTGAGTCGCCGCCGTCCGTGCGCCAGCCAGCCGTCGGTGTTGCGCTCCAGGTGCAACCCCACCTCGGCGAACGGGTCGATCCACGCTCCCCGCTCGACGCCGAGCTGGACCAACGCCGCGTTGATCGGCCACTCTTCGCGCGGCGCGTCGAGGACGTCGTCGAAGCGCGGTCCCCAGGACAGCGCGCCGCCCAGCCACACCGCGGCCGACTGGTGGCCGACGCCACCGCCGAACTCGGCCTCCACGTACGCCACCGGCCCCGACCGCGACCAGCGGGCCACCAGGTCGGCCAGTGCCGGCGACAGCACCAGCTCGAACGGGTGCGCGGCGCTGCGGTCCTCGGTCGCGTAATCCGGCAGCGAACCGGTCAGCTCCACCACCAACTGCGGCGTGATCGGCAGCAGCGCGAAATCCTGCCGCAGCTCGCCGAGGACCGCGTGATCCAGCTCGGCGGTGTGCTCGCGGAGCAGGTCCGCGTCCGCGACCACCGCGCTGAGCTGGTAACCCATCGAACCCTCCGCCGTCCACAGCCTGTGGATAGAACATGTGTACGACGGGCTCCGGGTGCCGCCGGTTTCTGGAACGGTACCGGTGTAGCTTCCTATGGCATGGCTGATCAACTGACCGTGCCGGGTATGCCGACGCCACTCGTGCCCTCGTCCGCAGCGCTGTGGCGGGTCGATGAGGCGACCGGTGCGGTCACGGTGTCGGCGCAGCCACGCACGGACCTCTTCATCGACCCGAGCGGCGGCGGTGCGGGCGAGAGTGCCGCGCCGAGCCCGGCACCCGTGCTCAACGCGGCAACGCTGCTCGGCGACCTGCCGCCGGAGGGTGACTTCCAGTTCAGCGCCCGGGTCAGCGTGGCCTTCGGAGCGACCTTCGACGCCGGGGTGCTCCTGCTCTGGCGCGACGAACGGTGCTGGGGAAAGTTGTGCTTCGAGTTCTCACCCGAGGCTGAGCCCATGATCGTGTCCGTCATCTGTCGGGGCGTTGCCGACGACGCGAACGCCTTCGTCGTTCCCGACCGGTCGGTGTGGCTGCGGGTCTCCCGGATCGGCCGGGTCTACGCGTACCACGCCGCACTCGACGGCCGGACCTGGCAGTTGATCCGCGTGTTCGGTTTCGACGGAGACACGTCCCGCGACCGGATCGGGTTCGCGGGCCAGTCACCGACCGGCGAGGGGTGCAGCGTGACCTTCGACGAGATCCAGTTCCGGCCCGAACGTCTCGCCGATCTCCGCGACGGTTCCTGACGCCTTTCACGCCTCCCGGGCGAGCTGGGTGACGAACGCCCGCCAGGCCGTCGGCGCGAAGGTGAGCGCCGGACCGCTCGGGTCCTTGGAATCCCGTACGCCGATCACGCCGGGCAGGTTGTCGGCGACCTCGACACACGCGCCGCCGTTGCCGCTGCTGCGGCTGCTCTTGCGCCAAACGGCGCCGTTCAGCTCCATGTCTCCGCCACTTCCGTCATCAGATCGACCGACTGCCAGTGCGACAGCGCCTCGCCGCGCACGTTCTCCCATGCCGCCATCATGGCCGCGATGTCGTCGGGGTCGCTAGCCACTTGTCCCTGGAGTTGGTTGTCCAGGTAGCCGGCGACCCGGTGATCGTGGCTGTGCGCGATCACGAACGGCCCGTTGAGGCCGGCGTACGCGCCGACCGCGCTGGGCACCACGTGCACCCGGATGTGTGGCTCCGCGCAGGCGGCGACCACGGCCAGCAGTTGCTCGCGCATGGCCGCCCGGCCGCCCACCGGTCGGCGGAGGATCGCCTCGTCGATGACGGCCGTGAACTGCGGCGGGTCGTCCCGCTTCAGCACGCCCTGCCGGTTGAGCCGCACGGTGAGGTGCCGCTCGATCTCGCTCGGCGGGATCAGGCCCGCGCCGCCGAGGACCGCGCGGGCGTACGCCTCGGTCTGGAGCAGCCCCGGCAGGACCGTCGATTCGAACCAGCGCAGCGACACCGCCTCGCGCTCGATTTCCTGCCACGGACGAAACCAGATGGGGTCACGACGTCTTGAAGTGTCCGGCCAGATGTCCGACACGTCCTTGTGGAGGGCTTCCGCTGCCGCGAACCGATGCCGAGGATGCGGGATGCGGCCCTCGGTCAGCCAACGCGCCACGGTCTTCGGGTCGACGCCGACGGTATCGGCGAGGGATTCGGTGGTGTGCCCGGTGTCGTTCAGTGCCACCCGCAGCGCGTCGTTCACGGCCCCTCCATCGGATGTCTCGAATATCTGGAAACCATATCGCTACGCGGTGTACTTGTCCGATTACGCGGCCGAGGGTGGTCCACAGAAGACGGCGTGGCCGGTGGAGGTGTGAGAGCCCGGCGGCCTGCGTCAGTCAGGGGGTCGCCCCGGCGGGGAGGGCGGGGCGACTCCCTTCCACCGCCAAGGAGGCTCGACCATGCCCCGCCGCCGGGACCACCTACCGACCCGACCCACCTGGCGCTGCGCGGCGTGCGGCATCGCCTGGCCCTGCTCGGCGGCGAAGCTGCGGCTGCTCGGCGAGTACCGCAACGACCGGTTGGCGCTGGCCGTCTACCTCGCGACGCTCCAGGCCGAGGCCGGTGAACAACTCCGGGACGTGGAACCGGCCCGGCTCACCGAACGCTTCCTCTCCTGGGCCCGCGCCCGCGGGTGACCGACGGCCTTCACCTGGCCTCAGGGTCGCCAGATGGCAATGCCCACGTCCTGGCGGCGCTCGGCGAAGAGGCCATCTCGCGCCGTCGTCGTCAGAAGGTCGCGCAGATCGGCCTCGAAGGTGGGGAGCCGGTCGCCGAACAGGTGCGGCGCCGAACTGGACAGCGAGAACACCGCCGAGGCCACCTCGGCCACCGACCGTTCCACGACCATCCCCTGCTCGATGGTCAGTCGGGTGGGGCCGGCGAAGCCCGCCGCCAGCATGATCTCCGCTTCGCCCCCGGGGGTGCCGGCGGGCAGTGCTCCCTGACCGGCCCGGCGGATCGGCCCCAGGTAACGCGCGACCAGCTCGGTGATCTGCGGCCAGGGCGGTCGCGGGTAGGGCAACCCGTCGTCGCCGTTCACGCCCTGGTGGGTGTTGGCGCTGACATGGACCCAGGCCCCGTCGGGCGCGAGCATGTCGCGGACCCGCCGGGCCACCAACGGCCGGTCCATCCAGTGGTACGACTGGGCGAACGTGGCCACCCGGAACGTACCCAGGTCGGCCGGCAGGTCCTCGGCGCGCAGGTGCCGCCACTCGACGGTGGTGACCCCGGCCTCGCCGGCCCGCCGCTGCGCCTCGGTGAGCATGTCCCGGTCGGCGTCCACCCCGACCGCCGCCTCGAACAGGGGCGCCAGCAGCAACGTCAACGACCCCGGGCCGCAACCGACGTCCAGGAGGCGGCCGGTGCAGTCCAGGTCGAGCGCGCTGCCGATGGTCTCGGCGAGTTCCGGCGGGTACGGCCACCGGCCCACGCTGTAGTGGCGGGCGCTGCCCGCGTACAACGTCTCGTCCCACTCCCACGCGGTCTCCGCCATGGCGTCGATGACACCACAACAAAAACGCCCAGCCGACCGGTTATCGGTCTGCTGGGCGTTGCTGCTGCTCAGGCGAGCGGAGGATACGAGATTCGAACTCGTGAGGGTGTAAACCCAACACGCTTTCCAAGCGTGCGCCCTAGGCCTCTAGGCGAATCCTCCGCGAGCCAGGATACAGGCCCCCGTCGGTCGGGCCACCCCACCACCCCCTGAAGATCGACGGGCCGTCGGGTAGGGTTGGCGTCACCTCCCGTGCGGCGGTATCTCGTGAACCTCCCCAGGGCCGGAAGGCAGCAAGGATAAGCGAGCTCTGCCGGGTGCACGGGAGGCCTTTTTGTCTCCGGGGCCTTGATCCACTCCAGGTCGCCGAGGTGGGGCTGTTCTGGGCCGTGGATACCGCCACGTCGCCGAGATGGAGTCGATCAATCGCGGCAACCCGGGGTAACCCAAGCTGCCCGGCGGGGTGGGTGGTCACCCGCGCCCGACCGGCGCAGAATGGCTCGGTCGAGAGGAGGCGGGACGAGTGACGCTGGCGCTCTACCGCAAGTACCGGCCACGTACCTTCGCCGAGGTCATCGGGCAGGAACACGTCACCGAGCCGTTGTCGCAGGCGCTGCGTAGCGGCCGGCTCAACCACGCCTACCTCTTCTCCGGCCCCCGTGGCTGCGGCAAGACCTCCAGCGCCCGGATCCTCGCGCGCTCGCTCAACTGTGAGCAGGGCCCCACCCCCGAGCCGTGCGGCAAGTGTGAGTCGTGCCGCTCGCTGGCCATCGACGGCGCCGGCTCCATCGACGTGATCGAGATCGACGCGGCCAGCCACGGTGGTGTCGACGACGCCCGTGAGCTGCGCGAGCGCGCGTTCTTCGCGCCCGCCAGCAGCCGCTTCAAGATCTACGTGATCGACGAGGCACACATGGTCTCGACCCAGGGCTTCAACGCCCTGCTCAAGCTCGTCGAGGAGCCCCCGGAGTACGTCAAGTTCATCTTCGCCACCACCGAGCCGGAGAAGGTCCTCGGCACGATCCGGTCGCGGACCCACCACTACCCGTTCCGGCTGATCCCGCCGAAGATCCTCCGCCCGTACCTGGAGCAGCTCACCCAGGCCGAGGGCGTCGCCGTCGAACCGGCGGTCTTCCCGCTTGTGGTCCGCGCCGGTGGGGGCAGTGCCCGGGACAGCCTCTCCGTGCTCGACCAGCTCATCGCCGGCGCCGGTCCGGAGGGCGTCAGCTACGCCCGCGCCGCCGCGCTGCTCGGGGTCACCGACGCCGCGCTGATCGACGAGATGTGCGACGCGCTGGCCGCCGGTGACGGCGCCGCCGCGTACGCCACCGTCGACCGGGTCGCCGAGGCCGGGCACGACCCGCGCCGATTCGCCTCCGACCTGCTGGAACGGCTGCGCGACCTCATCGTGCTCCAGCAGGTGCCGGACGCCGCCGCGAAGGGCCTGATCGACGGCCCCGCCGACCAGATCGAGCGGATGGCCGCCCAGGCGTCCCAGCTCGGCCCGGCCACGCTCTCCCGCTGCGCCGACATCGTGCACGACGGCCTGGTGGAGATGCGCGGCACCACCGCGCCCCGCCTGCTGCTGGAGCTGATCTGCGCCCGGATGCTGCTGCCCGGCGTGGACGACTCCGCAGGCGGCCTCCTCCAGCGCCTCGAACGGATGGAACGCCGGCTCACCCTGGGCGGCACCGACGCACCGTCGGCCACCGCCGGCTCCGCGTCAGCAGCCCCCCAAGGAGTACGCCCACAGCACGCCCCTCCGGTCCCGGCTGCCGCCACCCCGGCGCCAGTGAACGCCCCGACCTCCGCACCGCCGTGGGACGTCGACCCGACCGCGTCCCCGACCCCTGGCGCTCGGGCTGCCGACGTCGCCGGCTCGGGCGTGGTGGGTTCGGGTGCCACCGGCTCGGGCGCTCGCGTTTCCGGCGCACCGGCCTCGTACACGCCCTCGGGCGCCGACTCACCGATTCCGGCCTCACCCGGTGCGTCGGCCGTCGCTGACCCGGCCACCGCACCCGTCTCGCCCGCCGGACCGGGCACGCCCCCGCGTCGCGTGGTGCCGCCGTCGGCCGTGCTGCCCGACCCGGCGACACCCGTGCCGCCTCGCCCCGGTGCGCCGGCCGCCGCACTGGACGCGGTGGCCGTCCGCCGGGTCTGGCCCGACGTGGTCGGCAAGGTCAACCGGACCAACAAGCGGATCGCCGCCCTCATGCGCGACGCGGTAGTGCGCGAACTCGACGGCGACATGCTGGTGCTGACGGTGAAGTCCACGGTGCTGGCCAAGATGATGGCCGACCACGCGGCGGTGCTCACCGACGCGCTCTACGAGGAGCTGGGCGGACGCTGGCAGATCCGCTGCGAGGTGGCCGGCGAGCGGGGTGGCGTGTCGCTGTCCGGTCCGCCGCGCTCCCAGCCGGCCGCGCCACCCCGCCCGACCGCTACCACGCAGCCAACCGCGCCGACCGCTGCCGCGCAGCCAACCGCGCCAACCGCGCCGACCGCTGCCGCGCAGCCAACCGCGCCAACCGCGCCGACCGCTGCCGCGCAGCCGAGCGCGCCGACCTCGACCGTGCCGACCGCTGCCCCGCACTCGACTGCGCCGACCCCGGCCGCGCCGACCCCGGCCGCGCCGACCGCTGCCCCGCAGCCGACCGCGCCGACCTCGAACGCGCCGATGGCTGCCCCGCAGTCGACTGCACCGACCTCGACCGTGCCGACCGCTGCCGCGCAGCCGTCCATGCCGACCCCGGGCACGCCGACCCAGACCCCGGCCGCGCCGGCTGCCGCCGCGCCGACTGCTCCGGCGGATGTCCGATCTGCCCCCACGAACACGTCGCCCACCGTGTCTCCGGCCTCGGCGAACACGGCCGCCCCGGCTGGCGCGACGAACACCCCGGCGGCCGCTGACGACGAGGACGACTGGCCGGAGGCTGCGCGCCCCGGTGGCAGTGCTCCCGCCGCCCCGGCGACCGATGACGAGGACTGGCCGGAGGCCGCCCGACCGGGCGGCACCGCGGTGGACGACAGCGACTCCGCCTCCGTACCCGCGTCGACAAGCGTGAACGGTGCCGACGCGGCCCACACCCGATCGAACGGCGCCGCGAACGGTTCCGGCCCGGGGGCGAACGGTGGCGGCCCCGGCGGCTCCGGCGCGGTGACCGGCAAGCCGGACGCGCGGGCGGGCAACCCGACGCCGGGGGCCCGGCAGCCGGCGTCAGCCGGTGGCGCACCGGTGAGCAGCGCCATCGCCGCCGCACGAGCGGCGGCGGCGGGGCGCGGTACGCGTACCGCATCGGCGGCCCGGCCCGTCGCGGACGCCGAATGGGCCGGCGAACCGCCTTACGACCCGGACTTCGACGGCCCGCAGCGCGGTAGGCGCCCGGGTGGCGGCGGGGCGCCGGCGGCGGTACCGACCTATGAGGGGTTCGACCCGGGCGACGAACCGTTGGACGAGGTCATCGACGAGAAGACGGCCCGGGAGTCCAGCGAGGAACAGGCGGTACGGCTGCTCCGGGAGACCTTCGGCGCCGAGAAGATCGACGAGGTGGACGCCCGCTGACACCCGGCCCGCCGATCATGAAGCGATGTGGCTCGCGGGTTCCTGGGCGACGTTGACGGGCGGGGTTTCCGCGAGCAGGGCACCCAGGCAGCAGGCCCACACGGGAAAGGGCAGCACCGCCACGCGTTCCATGCCGCCCACGCCGATCCCGAGGCCCTGCTGGGCGAAGAACAGCATGGTCCCCGCCAGCGCGGTCAGCCCGGCGGCAAGGGTGAGCGCTCGCCACCGGCCGAGCATCGTGGTGTGCGGCGCGAAGCCGGCGAGGAGCAGCCCGATGTTGCCCAGGCCCATGATCAGGAACGCGCCGAGGACGTGCCGGTTCTCGTCGACGTCCGCCGGGTAGAGGGCCACCAGGGCGTACCCACCGGCAGACAGCAGCAGCAGCGTCTGCGCCGAGCGCACCACCGCGCCGCGACCGAGTAACCGCCAGGTCAGCAGGAGCCCGGCGGCGAGCAGCACGGCGGTGGCCAGGATCGCGGCGTTCATCAACGGGTGCCAGGGGGAGCAGACGTACCGGGGCCGGGTGGTGTCCCAGCTGCCGCAGTGGACGTTGCCGAGGTCGCTGATGTTGTGGCTGGCCCAGCTGTAGGCCGGCTCGCGCCAGCGCAGGCCGGTGACCAGGCTGGCGACGAGGAAGACAGGTGCGGCGATCACCCAGCACAGCGCGCCGACCCGGCCCGTGGGGTTGAGGTTCATGCTGTCGAGCAGACCAGCGCGGGGGGTGCCGACGCACTACCCGCAGATGGCCGGTTCCCGGTGGTGCCAGCCATACCTCGCAGGTCGTCCGAGCGGGCGGCGGTAAAGCCCCGGCACGGCCCGGCGTGGGCGGACGCACCGGGCGGGGCGGGGTCGGTCCCAGCGGTTAGGCTGGTCGGCGGCCGAGCAGACGAGTGCGAGAAGGAGCCATCCGTGCGCCCAGGTGGACAGCCGAACATGCAGCAGATGCTGAAGCAGGCGCAGAAGATGCAGCAGCAGATCGCCGCCGCCCAGGCCGAGCTGGCCGAGGCCGAGCTGACCGGCACCGCCGGCGGA
Source organism: Micromonospora sp. NPDC049114 (assembly GCF_040648635.1). Classification (NCBI taxonomy): domain Bacteria; kingdom Bacillati; phylum Actinomycetota; class Actinomycetes; order Micromonosporales; family Micromonosporaceae; genus Micromonospora; species Micromonospora sp. NPDC049114. The sequence continues at coordinate 46,939 of NZ_JBEZEA010000006.1, forward strand.
GGGCTGGTCACCGCTACCGTCTCCGGCTCCGGTGATCTGAAGTCCATCAAGATCGACCCGAAGGCCGTCGACCCGGACGACGTGGAGACGCTTGAGGACCTGGTGGTTGCGGCCGTGCACAACGCCGCCGAGGCCGCGCGCGAGTTGACCGAGCGCAAGATGGGTCCGGTCGCCGGCGGCATGGGCGGCCTCGGCCTGCCCGGTTTCTGAGCCGGCAGATGTACGAAGGCGCCATCCAGGATCTGATCGACGAGCTGGGACGACTGCCGGGCGTGGGCCCGAAGAGCGCCCAGCGGATCGCGTTCCACGTCCTGTCGGCCGACCCGGCCGACGTCAACCGGCTGGCCGGCGCGCTGCGCAAGGTCAAGGAGCTGGTGCGCTTCTGCACGACCTGTTACAACGTGGCCGAGTCCGAGCAGTGCCGGATCTGCCGCGATCAGCGCCGCACCGACGAGGTGCTGTGCGTGGTGGAGGAGCCCAAGGACGTGGTGGCCATCGAGCGGACCGGCGAGTTCCGCGGTCGCTACCACGTGCTCGGCGGCGCGATCAATCCGCTGGAGGGGATCGGCCCGGACAATCTGCGCATCCGGGAGCTGATGACCCGGCTGAGCGGCGGGGCGGTCCGGGAGTTGATCCTGGCCACCGACCCGAACACGGAGGGCGAGGCGACCGCCACCTATCTGGCGCTGATGGTGAAGCCGATGGGGATCGCGGTGACCCGGCTGGCCAGTGGGCTGCCCGTCGGCGGCGATCTGGAGTACGCCGACGAGATCACCCTGGGCCGGGCCTTCGAGGGGCGCCGAGCCGTCTGACGCCGTACGCCGTTGGGGTTGTCGGCGGCCGGTACAACTGAGGTGACTCCGGTGGGTCCGTGCGACGAGCGCGGGCCCACCGGCGTACCTCAGGGAGGTGGCGAGTGGCGAGGCAGCGGCCGGCCCGGCGGTCCTGGGCCCCGGCGGTGCTGGTGGCCGTGCTGGCGCTTGCCTTCGCCGGCGTCCTCGTGGCGATCGAGGTGGGGAGCCGGCGAACCGCCGCGGACACCCGTGCCGGGGAAGCCGAGGCCGAAGCCGCGGTGACCCGGAACGCCCAGGCGTACGGCGCGGCGGTGGTCGCCACCGGTGATCCGGCGCCGACCGACGAACGGTTGGCGGCGGTCGCGGAGGGCACCCAGGTCGAGGTGCAGGAGGTCCGCCGGGCGCCTGACCTGGTGGTGACCGTGTACGGTTCCGCCCCTTTCGGCGTGGTGTTCGGAGTGAGTCACGTGAACGCCTGCCACCGCGTGACCTTCCACGACCTGGGCACGGCCACGGCGGGTTCGACCGTCGAGCGGTTGGCCGACTGCCCACCGCCGGTGGCCTGGCCGTCGCCCTCCTGACGCACCCCGGGGTCGTCGACGACAGGCGTCGACGGCTGGCGTCGTGGCGTCGAATTCATGTGTCGCTCGATGTATTCCCCGTGCCGTCGACTGTCAGACGTCCGCGCAAGGTGTCGGCTTGGTAGCGATTGCCTGACGGCCGTTCCGCTTCCGGTGTTACATGTCATAGCCTCCCGCACACGGACCGAGCCACAGCTCGGCGTGGTCATGCGCATGACAGAGGTGAGAGATGCAGGCGAGAAGGCTTAAATCGGCCATGGCCATCGCGGCCGTTGCCGCTCTGGCGGTCGGCGCGGCCGGCTGCGCGAAGAGCGATCGCGACGGCGACAGTGGCGAGGCCAAGACTGGCGGCACCTTCATCTTCGCGGGTGCCGGTGACCCGAAGAACTTCGATCCGATCTTCAACGATGACGGTGAGTCGTTCCGGCCGGTCCGGCAGATGTTCGACACCCTGGTGAGCCACAAGCCGGGCACCGCGGAGCTGCAGGGCGGCCTGGCCGAGAGCTGGGAGCACGACCCCGACGGCAAGGTCTGGACGTTCAAGCTCCGCCAGGGTGTGAAGTTCCACGACGGCACCCCGTTCGACGCCGCGGCGGTCTGCTTCAACTTCGACCGCTGGTACAACATGAAGGGCGCTGCCGCCCAGTCCCAGATGATCTACTACATGGACGTCTTCGGGGGCTTCGCCAACAACGAGAGCCCGGACGCCGGCAAGCCGATCTACAACAAGTGCGAGGCGAAGGACGGCGGCACCGCCGTCGTCACCCTCAACCAGTACAAGGGTGCGTTCCCCGGCGCGTTCGCGCTGACCTCGCTCTCGATCGCCAGCCCCGAGGCGCTGAAGAAGTACGACGCCAACACGGTGAAGCAGAACGGCGACTCGTTCGAGTACAGCGCGTTCGCCACCACCAACCCGGTCGGCACCGGGCCGTTCACCTTCGGTGGCTGGGACAAGGCCAAGAACGAGATCACCCTGAACCGCAACGCGGACTACTGGGGTGACAAGGCCAAGGTCGACAAGGTGATCATCAAGGTCATCAAGGACGAGAGCACCCGCAAGCAGGAGCTCCGCGCCGGCACCGTCCAGGGCATCGACTTCCCGGCCCCGGCCGACCGTAAGGCGCTGGAGGGTGAGGGCTTCCAGGTCATCAACCGTCCGGCGTTCAACGTCCTCTACCTGGGCCTCAACCAGAAGAACCCGAAGCTCAAGGACCTGCGGGTGCGCCAGGCGATCGCCTACGCCCTCAACCGCCAGCAGCTGGTGCAGACCAAGGGCCCGGGTGGCGCCAAGGTCGCCGACGAGTTCATGCCGGACACCGTGCTCGGCTACGCCCCGGACGTGCAGAAGTACGAGTACAACCCGGACAAGGCCAAGCAGCTGCTCAAGGAGGCCGGCGCCGAGGGTCTGACGCTGAACTTCTACTACCCGCCGGACGTCTCCCGGCCGTACATGCCGAACCCGCAGGAGATCTTCACCGTCCTCGCCAACGACCTCCAGGCCGTGGGCATCAAGGTCAACGGTGTGCCTCGCCCGTGGAACGGTGGCTTCAAGGACGACGTGCAGCAGTTCGGTAAGCAGGACCTGCACATCCTCGGCTGGACCGGTGACTACAACGACCCGGGCAACTTCGTCGGCACGTTCTTCGGACGGGCCAAGGTCGAGTTCGGCGACCAGTCGATGACCGAGATGTTCGACGCGATCGCCAAGGCCGACGGCACCGTCGACGAGGCCGGCAAGAAGGCGGCCTGGGAGCAGGTCAACCGGGACATCGCCACCAAGTGGCTGCCGGCCGTGCCGCTCTGGCACGCCCCGCCGGCCATCGTCGTCACCAAGGACGTCAAGGGCATGGTGGCCAGCCCGTTGACCGACGAGCGATTCAACACGGTCAGCGTCAGCAAGTGACGTCCCTCGGCTGAGGCCGTAGGCGTGATCGGCCCGGGTCCGGGGTTCCTCCCGGCCCGGGCCGATCCGCGATTCATCGAGAGTCTGGTGTGTGAGAGATGTTGCGAGTCATAGTCCGCCGCCTGTTGCAGCTGGTGGTGACCCTCATAGCGCTGTCGGCGCTGATCTTCATCTGGCTGCGGAACCTGCCCGGTGGCCCGGTCGAGGCGCTGCTCGGCGAGCGGGCCACACCCGAGCGCCGCGTGCTGCTGACCAAGGCGCTCGGCTACGACCAGCCGATCCTGGTGCAGTACGGCAAGTTCATGCAGCGAGTCGTCACCGGCGACTTCGGCAACTCGATCCGGACCGGTGACCCGGTCACCGAGGTCATCAGCCGCGCCTTCCCGGCCACCGTCGAACTGGCCCTCGCCGCGATGATCATCGCGGTCGGACTCGGCGTGCCGCTCGGCTACCTCGCCGCTCGCTGGCGCGGACGATCGCTGGACAACCTCACCATCGCCGGCACCCTGCTCGGCATCTCGATCCCGATCTTCTTCCTGGGCTACCTGCTCAAGGACGTCTTCACCCAGAACATCCACTGGTTCCCGCCGTCCGGACGGCTCACCACGGGTCTGGACAACACCCACGTCACCGGCTTCTTCGTGCTCGACGGCCTGTTGACCCGGGAGTTCGACGCCAGCGCGGACGCGCTGTGGCACCTGATCCTGCCGGCGATCACGCTCGCCACCATCCCGCTGGCGGTGATCGTGCGGATCACCCGGGCCAGCGTGCTCGACGTCCTCAACGAGGACTACGTGCGGACCGCCGAGGCCAAGGGCCTGCGGCACCGCACCATCCGCGGCCGGCACATCCTGCGCAACGCGCTGCTCCCGGTGGTCACCACCATCGGCCTGCAGACCGGCGCGCTCCTCTCCGGCGCGGTGCTCACCGAGAAGGTCTACAACTGGGGCGGCATCGGCACGCTGATCACCGACTCGATCAGCGGCGGCCGGGACTACCCGGTGCTCCAGGCGATCATCCTGCTCGCGGCGCTGGTCTTCGTGGTGGTCAACCTGCTGGTCGACCTCTCCTACGCCTTCATCGACCCCAGGGTGCGTGTGCGATGAGTGACCCCATCACCCAGGCCGGAGCGCCGACGCCCCGCAGCGGGGACGACAAGCCCCGCCCCGGCATGAGCGAGCGCAGCATCGGCGTGCTCGGCGACCGCAAGAAGGCACGACTGGACGAGTTGGCCCGGGCCAGCGCGTCCGACCGGGGCGGCATCAGCCTCGTCCGCGACGCCGTACGCCGGCTGCGACGCAACCCCGTCGCCATCGTCGGCGCCAGCATCGTCGGCCTGTTCGTCCTGGTGGCGATCTTCGCCCCGCTCATCGCGCCGCACGACCCGGTGCAGCGCTTTGAGGAGCTGACGAAGAACCTCACGGTGGACAGCATCCCGGGCGCCAGCGGTGACTTCCCGTTCGGCTCCGACCCGCTCGGCCGGGACTTCCTGTCCCGGATGATCTACGGTGCCCGGCAGACGCTGTTCGTGGGTGTGCTCGCCACCCTCATCGGTCTGGCGCTCGGCGTGCTGATCGGCGCGATCGCCGGCGCCTTCGGCGGCTGGGTCGACGTCGTCCTGATGCGACTCACCGACGTGATGCTGGCCCTGCCGAGCCTGCTGCTCGCGATCACCCTGGTCGCGATGGCCAGCCGGTCGAGCCAGTGGACTGTCATCTTCGCGGTGGCCATCGTCAACGTGCCGATCTTCGCCCGGCTGCTGCGCGGCTCGATGCTGGCCCAGCGGGAGAGCGACCACGTGCTCGCCGCCCGCGCGCTCGGCGTCAAGCAGCGCAACATCGTGCTGCGGCACATGCTGCCCAACTCGCTGACCGCCGTGATCGTGCAGGCCACCCTGACCTTCGCGGTGGCCATCCTGGACGCCGCGGCGCTCTCGTTCCTGGGCCTCGGTGACCCGGACATCAACCGGGCCGAGTGGGGCCTGATGCTCGGCGTGGACGGTCAGCGCTACTTCGAGGTCCGTCCGGAGCTGGCGTACTACCCGGCGCTCGCGATCATCGTGGTCGCGCTCGGCTTCACCCTGCTGGGTGAGGCGATGCGCGAGGCGATCGACCCGAAGAACCGGCGGTGACCGCGGTGCGCGCAATCAGCACGGCCGGCCCGTGCCTCGGGCGAGCGCGAGGAGTGAGCTTGCGAGCCCCGCAGTCGCGAGTGAAGGACCACAGCAGTGAGGAAGTGACCCGATGAGCCTGCTCGACGTCCGTGACCTGAGCGTCGTGTTCCAGCGGCGGGGCGAGCGGCCCTTCACCGCTGTCGACAAGGTCAGCTTCACCGTGGAGCCGGGGCAGACCGTCGGCCTGGTCGGCGAATCCGGCTGCGGCAAGAGCGTGACCAGCCTGGCCATCATGGGCCTGCTGCCCAAGCGGGGCAACAAGGTGAGCGGCGAGGTGCACTTCGACGGCACCGACCTGCTGAAGCTGCGTCCCGACGACATGCGCGACCGGCGCGGCCGGGAGATCAGCATGATCTTCCAGGACCCGCTGTCGTCGTTGAACCCGGTCATCCCGATCGGCATCCAGGTGGCCGAGGTGCTCGAACGCCACCAGGGCCGGGACCGCAAGCAGGCGCTGCGGGAGGCACGGGACCTGCTCGACGCCGTCGGGATTCCCGACCCGCAACGGCGACTCAGCGAGTACCCGCACCAGATCTCCGGCGGGATGCGCCAGCGCGCGCTCATCGCCATCGCCCTGGCCTGCAAGCCGCGGCTGCTGATCGCCGACGAGCCGACCACCGCGCTCGACGTGACAATCCAGGCGCAGATCCTCACCCTGCTCAAGCAGTTGGTCGACGAGACCGGCACCGCGCTCGTGATGATCACGCACGACCTCGGCGTGGTGGCCGGGCTCTGCGACACCGTCAACGTGCTCTACGGCGGCAAGGTCGTGGAGCGGGCCCGCCGGCACGAGCTGTTCGCGCACGCCCGGCACCCGTACACCCACGGGCTGCTCAACTCGGTGCCGCGGCTGGACTCCCCGCGCGGTGAGCGGCTGCACGCCATCCGCGGGTCGGTCTCCGACAACATCCCGTGGACCGAGGGGTGCGCGTTCGCCCCGCGCTGCGACAACGTCGTGGACGCCTGCCTGGAGGGGCCTCCGCCGCTCGAACCCACCGCCACCGGCGGCGACCTGCGCTGCAACAACCCCGTCTCCGAGGAGGTGGCGGCCCGATGACCGAAGAGACCACCCCGCTGATCGAGCTGCGCGACGTCAAGGTCCACTTTCCGATCAAGAGCGGCCTGCTCTTCGACCGGACCGTCGGCTACGTCTACGCCGTCGACGGCGTGTCACTGAGCATCCGCAAGGGCGAGACGTACGGCCTGGTCGGCGAGTCGGGCTGCGGCAAGTCGACGCTGGGTCGTGGCCTGCTGCGGCTCGTCGAGCCCACCGACGGCGAGATCGTCTTCGACGGCACCGACGTCCGGGCCCTCAAGGGCGAGGCGATGCGGCACGCCCGTCGCCGCATGCAGATGATCTTCCAGGATCCGCTGTCCAGTCTCGACCCTCGACAGTCGGTGGAGTCGCTGCTGGTGGAGGGCCTGAAGGCGCACGGGCTGGCCGGCGACAAGGCCGAGACGAACCGGCGACTGCGCGAGACGCTGGAGGCGGTGGGCCTGCCCGCGTCCGCCCTCAGCAAGTACCCGCACGAGTTCTCCGGCGGTCAGCGCCAGCGCATCGGCATCGCCCGGGCCCTGGTGCTCGACCCGGACCTGATCGTCGCCGACGAGCCGGTCTCCGCACTGGACGTGTCGATCCAGGCGCAGGTGCTCAACCTGCTCGAGGACCTGCAGAACGAGCGGGGCCTGACCTACCTGATCATCGCGCACGACCTGGCTGTGGTCCGGCACATCGCCGACACGGTAGGCGTGATGTACCTGGGTGGTCTGGTGGAGGAGGCGTCCAGCGACGACCTCTACCGCGAGCCGATGCACCCGTACACCCGGGCGCTGATGTCCGCCGTGCCGGTGCCCGACCCGGTCGTCGAGGACCGCCGCGAGCGCATCCTGCTCGCCGGCGACCTGCCCTCGCCCACCAACCCGCCCTCGGGCTGCCGGTTCCACACCCGGTGCCCGTGGGCGCAGCCGACCCGCTGCGCCACCGATCGGCCCGAACTGCGCGACGTGGTCGGCGGCCACCGGGTGGCCTGCCACTTCGCCGAGGACATCGCCGCCGGCCGGATCCGGCCGCACGAGGTCGAGGTGGAGCTGGTGCGCCCGACCGATGGCACCGGTCCCGTCGACCCACCGGGCGAACTGATCCCCACCCCGTGACGCGGTCCGGGGCCGTCCGCGACGGACGGCCCCGGATCTGCGTACGGGGCCTCAGCCCTCGGGACGGTTCAGCAGGGCCACCGCGACGGCGTGCACGGCGTCCAGCCCCGCCGGATCGGCCAGCGCGACCGATCCGCCGGTCACCGCGTACCACTCGTCCGCGTCCTTGTACTGCACCCGCAGCGTGACCTTGCCGTCCGCGTACTCGGTGCGCAGGGTCAGCTCACCGGTGACGACGCCGACCTCGTCGGTCATCACCCCGCCCGGTCCGGGCACGATGTCGGCGGTCCGGCTCTGCGGCGCGCTCGCGCCGGTCGAGTCCGCGACCATGCCGGCGCCCGGCACCGCGGCCGGCGTGTCGCCGGTGCCGTCGGCGGTCATCCCGGCGGCGGACGGGGCCGTGTCCGCCGCCGTCTTGGCGTCTGTCGCCGGTTCCTCGCTCATCAACAGCCCTCCAGCATGTCGGTCAGGGCGCTCTTCTCGGCGCTCGTCACCGTCAGCTTCCAGTAGTGCTTCACCGTCACCCAGTCCTTGGCGTACTGGCACCAGTACGACCGGTTTGCCGGCTTCCACTGGGACGGATCCTGGTCACCCTTTGCCCGATTGGAGGACGCGGAAACCGCGATGAGCTGCGGACGTGTCGTGTCGTTGGCGAAGTCACCCCGCTTGGCGTTGTCCCACTCGTCGGCGCCCGAGCGCCACGCGTTGGCCAACGGCACCGTGTGGTCGATGTCCACGTCGGAGGGATCGGTAGCGCTCCGGCCGTCGTACACGCTCTCCCAGCGGCCGCCGACCACGTTGCAGCCGGACAGCTTCACGTCCTTGCCGTCGCGTTGCAGGATGCTGTCCCGCACGTCGCAGTTCTTGCCGGTGTCCCGCCAGTGCGGGAAGCGCTCCCGGCTGTAACCCTTCATCGAGCCGGCGGTGGCGACGGTCAGCTGGCCCAACTGCTCGACGGCGTTGCCGCCGCCACCCGGTGCCGGCGTTCCCTCCGGCTCCTCGGGCGGGACGCAACCGGCTACGCCGAGCGCCAGCGCCGCGACGAGCGCGGTCACCGCCGCGCGCTGTCCTGATCTGGTACGCACAGACGACACCTCTCCAGCTTGCGGGCTCCCGGCGATTGCGCACAGTACCCGGGCATGGTTTCGGCGTTTCGTGGCGTCTCCCACATCCTGCAAGGCAGATTGGTGAGATGACCACAGCCGTACCATCGCCCGCTCTGCGGATGGGCACCGCCGCCGGCCGGGGGACGCTGCTCGCCGCGGTGCTCGCCTCCGGCATGGTCTTCCTCGACAGCACCGTCGTCAACGTCGCGCTGCCGAAACTCGGTCAGGATCTCGGGGCCAACGTGGCCGATCTCCAGTGGACCGTGAACGGCTACCTGCTGATGCTGGCGGCGTTCGTGCTGCTCGGTGGAGCTCTCGGGGACCGCTTCGGTCGGCGACGGGTCTTCCTGATCGGGGTGGTGTGGTTCACCGTGGCCTCGGTGCTGTGCGGGCTGTCCCAGGGCACCGGCACCCTGATCGCCGCCCGGTTCCTCCAGGGCGCCGGCGGGGCGCTGCTCACCCCCGGCTCCCTGTCGGTGCTCCAGGCCAGCTTCCACCCGGACGACCGGGGCAAGGCGATCGGCGCCTGGGCCGGGCTGTCCGGTGTGTCCACGGCGCTGGGCCCGTTCCTCGGTGGCTGGTTGATCGACGCGCTGTCGTGGCGGTGGATCTTCTTCCTGAACCTGCCGCTCGCCGTGCTTGTCGTGCTGGCCACGGTCCGCTGGGTGCCGGAGAGCCGGGACGAGAACGCCTCCCGGACGCACGGGCCGGGCCGGACGCGACGCCGGTTCGACGTGGCCGGGGCGCTGCTCGGCGCGCTCGCGCTCGCCGGCGTCACGTACGCCCTGATCGACGCGCCCGCGCGGGGCTTCGCCTCGGCGTCGGTGCTGGTCGCCGCGCTGGTGGGGGTGGTGGCCGCGGTGGCCTTCGTGCTGCTGGAGAGACGGCGCGGCGACACGGCGATGCTGCCCACCGGGCTGTTCAGCAGCCGGCTCTTCTCCGTCCTGAACATCTTCACCGTCGTGGTCTACGCGGCGCTCAACGGGTTCACGTTCTTCTTCGCCGTCTATCTGCAGAACGTGGTCGAATGGTCGGCCTTCCGCACCGGGATCGCGCTGCTGCCGATGACGGTGCTGCTGCTCATCGGGTCGGCCCGGGCGGGCGCGCTGTCGGCGCGGATCGGCCCCCGGCTGCCGCTGACCGTCGGGCCGGTGATCGCCGCCCTCGGTCTGCTGCTGCTGCGCGGCGTCGGCCCCGGCGCGTCGTACTGGACCGACGTGCTGCCCGGGGTGCTGCTCTTCGGCGTCGGGCTGACCCTGGTGGTGGCGCCGCTCACTGCGTCGGTCCTCGCGGCGGTGCAGGACCGTTTCTCCGGGGTGGCCAGCGGCTTCAACAACGCCGCGTCCCGGGCCGGCGGTCTGCTCGCGGTCGCCGCGCTGCCGCTGCTGGTCGGCCTCTCCGGCGGCGGGTACGAGCAGAAGACCGAGCTGACCGACGCGTTCCGGGGAGCGCTGGCCTGGTGCGCGGGGCTGCTGCTGGCCGGCGCGGTGCTGGCCCTCGTGCTGGTGCACCGGCCCCCGCGCGCGGCGCCGCCGTCGCAGCCCTGCCACCAGATGCCCGCCGCCACGCCCCCGAAGTAGACCGACTTCGGGGGCGTGGCGGGAACGTCAGCCGCGGGCGCGGTTGACGGCGCTGGTGACCGCCTTGATCGACGCGGTGACGATGTTGGCGTCGGTGCCGACACCCCAGACCGTCCGACCGTCCACCTCGCACTCCACATAGGCGGCGGCCTGCGCGTCGCCACCGGAGGACAGCGCGTGCTCGTGGTAGTCGAGCACCCGGACGCCCACCCCCACCGAACCGAGCGCGTTGACGTACGCGTCGATCGGGCCGTTGCCGACTGCGGCGAGCGAGCGCTGCTCGCCGCCCACGCCGACCTGTGCCTCGATCTCGACCTTGCCGTCGGTGGTGCCGATCGTGTAGCCGCCGAACCGGATCGCCGGGTCGGGCTGGTGGTCGAGCAGGTAGTGCGTCGCGAAGATCTCCCACATGGCGCGCGGGTCGACCTCGCCGCCGTCGTGGTCGGTGACCTGCTGCACGACCCCGGAGAACTCGATCTGGAGGCGGCGGGGCAGGTCCAGCTGGTGCTCGCTCTTCATGATGTACGCGACGCCGCCCTTGCCGGACTGCGAGTTGACCCGGATGACCGCCTCGTAGGTGCGGCCCAGGTCCTTCGGGTCGATCGGCAGGTACGGCACCGCCCAGGTGTGCTCGTCCATCGGCACGCCGGCCGCCTTCGCGTCGGCGGCGAGGGCGTCGAAGCCCTTCTTGATGGCGTCCTGGTGGGAGCCGGAGAAGGCGGTGTAGACCAGGTCGCCCGCGTACGGGTGGCGCTCGTGCACCGGCAGCTGGTTGCAGTACTCGACGGCCCGCCGGATCTCGTCGATGTTCGAGAAGTCGATCATCGGGTCGATGCCCTGGGAGAAGAGGTTGAGCCCCAGGGTCACCAGGTCGACGTTGCCGGTGCGCTCGCCGTTGCCGAACAGGCAGCCCTCGATCCGGTCCGCGCCGGCCAGCAGGCCCAGCTCGGCGGCGGCGACCCCGGTGCCCCGGTCGTTGTGCGGGTGCAGGCTCAGCACCACGCTGTCGCGACGCGGCAGGTGCCGGTGCATCCACTCGATCGAGTCCGCGTACACGTTGGGGGTGGCCATCTCGACCGTGGCCGGCAGGTTGATGATCAGCGGCCGGTCGGGCGTCGGGTCGATCACGTCGATCACCCGGGAGCAGACCTCCAGCGCGTACTCCAGCTCGGTGCCCGTGTACGACTCCGGCGAGTACTCGTAGAAGATCTCCGTGTCCGGGGTGTGGATCTCCGCGTACTTCTGGCAGAGCCGCGCGCCGGTGGTGGCGATGTCGGCGATGCCGTCCTTGTCCAGGCCGAAGACCACCCGCCGCTGGAGGGTGGAGGTCGAGTTGTAGAAGTGCACGATCGCCCGCTTGGCGCCGCGCAGCGACTCGAACGTCCGGTCGATCAGGTGCTCCCGGCACTGGGTGAGCACCTGGATGGTGACGTCCTCCGGGATCATGTCCTGCTCGATGAGCTGCCGGACGAAGTCGAAGTCGGTCTGGCTGGCCGACGGGAAGCCGACCTCGATCTCCTTGTAGCCCATCTGGACCAGCAGTTGGAACATCCGCCGCTTGCGCTCGGGCGACATCGGGTCGATCAGCGCCTGGTTGCCGTCCCGGAGATCCACCGCGCACCAGCGCGGAGCGGCCTCGACGGTACGGGTGGGCCAGGTGCGGTCCGGCAGGTCGATCCGGAACTGCTCCCGGTACGGCTGGTAGCGGTGGTACGGCATCCGGCTCGGGCGTTGCCGGGCGATCGGATCGGTATCGGTATCGGCGTCGGTGACAGGTTGAGCCATCTCAGAGTGCTCCCTGGAACATGTGGCGTCAGCAGATCGGAAGGTGTCGGCGAGGTGCCGGGCGACGGTGCGCGGCGGTGCCGAGAGGAAACTCAGATGTGCTGGACGGCGCGATGCGACTCCGCGACGAGGTGCCGGCCGGTCAGGCCTCGTCGCGGCGGCTAAGGAGAAGAAGCGCCCGCCACATGACCAGGTCACCCTACGTGATGGAACGGAGGGTGGAAAGGTCGGTCCGGACTATGGGACCGGAGTCATGGCCGGCTCCGGGACCTCGGCGCCCAGCCTCGGCGTCCGTAGAGCCCAGGCCACCGCGGGCACGATCGCCACTCCGACCAGCACGAAGATCGCTGCCGTCGGTAACCATCCCCAGCCGCCGGTGGTCACGCCGAGCGCGGTCAGCCCCGCCGGGGCGATCAAGTACTGCACCTGCTCGCCGAGCCGGAACGCCCCCACGTACGCGCCGCGTTGGCCGGCCGGCGGCAGGGTGGCGGTGAGCCCCCAGGTGCCCGCCGACTCGATCAGCTCGGCCAGGATCAGCACCGTCGCGGCGGCCACCAGCACCACGATGGTGAGCCAGCCCCGGGTGAACCCGGAGATCGGCAGGACCAGACAGAACGAGGCGATCAACAGCGCGCCCCGGCGGGAGGCCTTCGCCGCGTCCGCGGCGGTGTCGGCGCCCCGGCTCACGCGCACCTGGAGCAGCACGATCAGGACAGTGTTGAGCAGCACCAGGGCGGCGATCACCGTCTTCGGGGCGTCCGTGTGGGTGAGGATCCAGAGCGGCATGACCGTCAGGTAGAGCGCCTGGTGCGCGGTGAGCAGCCCGGAGAGCAGGGACACCGCCATGAACGGGCGGTCCCGCAGCACGGCGAGCCGACTCATCGGCTCCACCGGCCGGGTCACCTGCGGCAGCCGGGGCAGCCGCCGTACGAACAGGGCCGTCACCAGGATCACCGCCGCGATGAACCAGACCATCGCGCGGTACGCCTCGATCGTGTCCACCGCCAGCACCACGCCGCTGATCACCGCGCCCAGCCCGAAGCCGACGTTCAGCGACGAACGCTGGTACGCCATCGCGGTGACCCGCTCGGCCGGGGGGAGTGCGTTGATCGAGTAGACCTGCCGGGCCACGCCTGTCGACGCATCCACGGCCGCCAGTGCCACCACCACGGCGAGGAAGCTGGCGAAGCCGCCCACGAACGGGTACGTGGCGAAGAGCGCCGCGTCCAGCACCAGCCCGACGATCCAGACCCGCTGCGGTCCGTACCGGTCGGTGAGCCCGCCCAGCGGCACCGTGCCCAGCAGCGACACCCCCGCCGCGATGGACAGCCCCAGCCCGACCTGGGCGGCGCTGAGCCCGAGCGCCCGGGTGAAGAAGACGGCGCTGCCGGCATGGAACAGGCCGCTGCCGACGGCGTAGACCGTGGCCTGCACGGCCAGCGCGCGGATCAACCCGGCCGGCGGTACGACGTTTCGGACGGCAGTGCGGATGGTTTCTCTGGCCCCCATGGCCGGGAGTGAACCGTGCCCCCATGACGACGGTCGAGCCTTTTAGGCTGGACCGAATCCTGCTCCCGAGGGGGGTGTCAGTGTCCGAGTTGCGGTTCAGCCTGGCCGACGTCGCGGGGGTGCGGCTCGCCGTGTCGCCGGTCAACGAGACGGTCATGAGCATGTGGGCGATGGCCAGCCCGGTCCGCTACGCGGTGCACCTGCCCTGGATCGACCGGGCCCGGGTGACCCTGCGTCGCCCCGAGGTGGCCGCCCGGGTCGGTCCGCTGACGCAGATGGTCGGGCGGGGGCGCTGGTTGCCCGACTTCCTCACCCCGGCGGCCCGGCCGAACGTGGAGATGGCCGAGCAGCTTGAGCAGATCGCCGCGACACCGCCGAGCGTGGTGGTCCAGGATCTGCTGGCGACCGTCCCGAGCCGGCCGCTCAATCCGTTCGGGCAGGCGCTGCTCGCCGACCCCCGTGGACTGCTGCCGCAGCTCGTCGACGCGGTGCGGGTCTGGTACGACGAGGCGATCGCCCCGGACTGGCCGCGGATGCGGGCGCTGCTCGACGCCGACGTGGCGTACCGCGCCGCCCAGCTCGCCGAGAACGGCGCCGGTCGGTTCTTCGAGCAGCTCCACCCGAGCCTGCACTGGCACGGGGACCGGGTGATCAGCGACGACACGTTCGGACGGGACTTCGACCTGCGCGGTCGCGGGCTGGCGCTGAACCCGACGGTGTTCAGCGGGCGGCAGGTGCTGTGGAACCTGCTGGAGGATTCGCTGCCGGCCGGCGCGTACCCGGTCCGGGCGGTCGGGACGCTCTGGGAGGCGACCGCGCCACCGCCCGGCGACCCGCTGGCACGGGTGATCGGCCCCGGCCGCGCCGCGCTGCTGCACCTGCTCGACACGGCCACCACCACCACCGACCTGGCCCGCCGCACCGGGATGTCCGCGGGGAACGTCTCGCAGCACCTGGCCGCGTTGCATGCCGCCGGCCTGGTCAGCCGGTCTCGACAGGGTCGGCACGTCCTCTACCGCAACACCGACGCCGCAGAGGTTCTGCTGCGGGCCAGCGGGGCGGCCGACCCGGTCGGGTGATCAGGCGAGCAGCAGGTCGGCGACCGGCCGACGGTGCCGCAGGCCGGTCTCCCGGGCTCGCAGCTCGGCCGGGAGGGCGAACGGGTCGCCGAGCCGGCCGACGGCGGCGACCACCAGCGGTCGGACGCCGCCGGGCAGGTCGAGTTCGATGGCGAGGCCGGCCCGGTCGAAGCGGACGAGCTGGCGGACGTGCAGACCGAGCGCGGTGGCCTGGAGCGTGAGGTGGGCCATCGCCTGACCGAGGTCGTACGCGGCCCGCTCGGCGTCGCCGCCGGTGTGCGCGCCGACCACCAGGGTCGCGGCGTGCCGGGCCCAGCCCTGGTCGTCGGCGGGCAGGTTGATCAGGATCCGTTTCCAGTTCTGGTCGTCCCGGTGGCCGAGGGCGAACCGCCAGGGCTGCCCGTTGTCCGCCGACGGCGCCCACCGCGCGGCCTCCAGCAGCGAGGCCGCCTCGTCCGAGGTCAGGGTGGCGCCCGGGTCGAAGGCCCGAGGGCTCCAGCGGAAGGCGAGCAGCGGGGTCAGGTCAGCCATGCCGAGAATTGTCCTGTATGGGTGATTCGCCACTCAACGTGGGCTCGCCGTATGTGGGCAAAAGCACCCGTAACGGTATGAAGATCAGGGCGTTCCCGCGCTCGGGCTGAGTGTCGGATCGGGCGTCGGAGGGGCGGCGGTGTCGAGGGGCTCCGCGTCCACCACCACCGGCCCGGCGAGCTGCACGGTGGCGGGCGCCGGGCCGGGCGGGGCCGCCAACCGCAGCGTGCCGGCCTCGGTCCGGACGCCGGTAGGCGTGCCGTCGGTGTCGTAGCAGTAGATGCCGACGTCCAACGGCGCGTTCAGCGAGGCGGAGGTGGACTCCACCGAGTAGCAGGTCCCGGTCAACCCCTTGGGCGTGGCGGCCAGGGCCACCGCGAGCGGCGCACGCCGGTCGGTCAGCACGTCCAGCCAATCGGTGAGTGGATGCTGGATCCGGGGGTCCAGCCGGCGCGGGAGCGCGTCGTCCCGTTCGCCGAGGCGTACGCAGCGCGCCGGCTCCGGATGGCCGGTCGAGGGCAGCGCGCACTGGAACAGCCCGTCGCCGGTGGCGGCCAGCGAGACGTCGGCGGTGCCACCCAGCGCCCCGCCCGGCACGTCGACCCGCCAACTGCCGTCGTTCGCGCTGGTGAACACGATGCTGCGGTCCGGTTGGCCGGTCCGGCCGAACACGTACCGCGCCACCAGGTGGCGATCCTGTGCGGCGGCGGCCAGGGCGGCCAGCTCGTCCCGGGCGCCGTCCACCTCGACCGGCCCGGGATCGGCCGGCGGCGGAGGCGGCGGAGGTTGCTCGCTGGTGCAGGAGACCAGGACTACCGGCAGGGCGAACACGAGCGGCCCGAGCACGCGGCTGGCCGAGCGGTGAAGGACGGGCACCGGCCCATTCTGGTGGGTGCGGGCCAGGTGTGGGCAGCGGCGGGCAGCCGTCCGCCCCGGCGTGTCGGGCACGGACTTTCGGCGTACCGCCCGAACTCGCGGACCTGGCCACCCGCGTTGCCCGGACGGCCGCGCGGGCCGGATGGTGGGATCACCCGACCCGCCGCCGTGACCCGCCGGATACCCTCATGGGGTCTGACACGCGCCGCCGGCCCCGGTTCCGGCGGCGTCGGCACGCTCAGGGTCACTGGGAGGGAGTGCACCGTCGTGGCACTCGTTGTGCAGAAGTACGGCGGGTCCTCCGTCGCCAACGCCGAGCGGATCAAGCGGGTGGCCGAGCGCATCGTCGCCGCCCGCAAGGCCGGCGACGACGTGGTGGTGGTGGTCTCCGCGATGGGGGACACCACCGACGAGCTGCTCGACCTGGCCAACCAGGTCAGCCCGCTGCCGCCGGGCCGCGAGCTGGACATGCTGCTCACCGCCGGGGAGCGGATCTCGATGGCCCTGCTGGCCATGGCGATTCACAACCTGGGGTACGAGGCCCGCTCGTTCACCGGCTCGCAGGCCGGTGTGATCACCACCTCGGTGCACGGCCGGGCGCGGATCATCGATGTCACCCCGGGGCGGCTCAAGGGCGCGCTCGACGAGGGCTCGGTGGTCATCGTGGCCGGCTTCCAGGGCGTCTCGCAGGACACCAAGGACGTCACCACGCTGGGCCGCGGCGGCTCGGACACCACGGCCGTGGCGCTCGCCGCCGCGCTGCACGCCGACGTCTGCGAGATCTACACCGACGTGGACGGCATCTTCACCGCCGACCCGCGGATCGTGCCCAACGCCCGCCACATCCGGGACATCACCTACGAGGAGATGCTGGAGCTGGCCGCGTGCGGCGCGAAGGTGCTGCACCTGCGTAGCGTGGAGTACGCCCGCCGGGCGGGGTTGCCGATCCACGTCCGTTCGTCATACTCGACCAACACCGGCACGATGGTCACCGGATCGATGGAGGACCTTTCCGTGGAGCAGGCACTGATCACCGGGGTCGCGCACGACCGCAGCGAGGCCAAGATCACGATCGTCGGCGTGCCCGACGAGCCGGGTGCCGCCGCGCGGATCTTCGACACCGTCGCCGGCGCCGAGATCAACATCGACATGATCGTGCAGAACGTCTCCACCGAGGGCACCGGCCGGACGGACATCTCGTTCACGCTGCCCAAGGCCGACGGCCCGACCGCGATGGCCGCCCTCAGCAAGATCCAGGAGCCGGTCAAGTTCAAGGGCCTGCTCTACGACGACCACGTCGGCAAGGTGTCCCTGATCGGCGCCGGCATGCGCTCGCACCCCGGCGTGGCCGCCGGCTTCTTCGCCGCGCTCGGCGCTGCCGGGGTCAACATCGAGATGATCTCCACCTCCGAGATCCGCGTGTCCGTCGTCTGCCGGGACACCGACCTCGACGCCGCGGTCCGCGCCATCCACGACCAGTTCGAGCTGGGCGGCGACACCGAAGCCGTGGTCTACGCCGGGACGGGAAGGTAGCGCCGATGACGGCGCTGCCCACCCTCGCCGTGGTCGGAGCGACAGGTGCCGTCGGCACCGTGATGTGTGAGCTGCTCAGCGGGCGTCGCAACGTCTGGGGTGAGATCCGGCTCCTCGCCTCCGAGCGTTCGGTCGGCAGGCGGGTGCGCTGCCGGGGCGAGGACATCGTCGTCCAGGCGCTGACCCCGGAGGCGTTCGACGGGGTCGACGTGGCGATGTTCGACGTGCCCGACGAGGTCTCCGCCGAGTGGGCGCCCATCGCCGTCGCCCGGGGCGCGATCGCCGTGGACAACTCCGGCGCCTTCCGGATGGACCGGGACGTCCCACTTGTCGTCCCGGAGATCAATCCCGAGCAGGTCCGCAACCGGCCCCGGGGCATCATCGCGAACGCCAACTGCACCACCCTCGCGATGATCGTCGCGGTCGCGCCCCTGCACCGCGAGTACGGCCTGCGGGAGCTGGTGCTCGCCTCCTACCAGGCGGTCTCCGGCGCCGGTAAGGCCGGCGTGGACATCCTGCACGACCAGCTCACCAAGGTCGCCGGGGATCGAGCGCTCGGCTCGCGTACCGGCGACGTCCGCCAGGCGGTCGGCGACGACCTCGGCCCGTTCCCGGCGCCGCTGGCGCTCAACGTGGTGCCCTGGGCGGGCTCGCCGGCCGACGGCGGCTGGTCGTCGGAGGAGATGAAGATCCGCAACGAGTCGCGGAAGATCCTCGGCCTGCCCGACCTCAAGGTGAGCGCCACCTGCGTGCGCGTGCCGGTGGTGACCGGCCACTCGGTGGCCGTGCACGCGGTCTTCGCCACCGAGGTCGACGCCGAGGGCGCCCGCGAGGCACTGCGCAACGCCCCCGGCGTGATCCTCGTCGACGACCCCGCCGCCGGTGAGTTCCCGATGCCGATCGACGCGGTCGGCACCGACCCGAGCTGGGTCGGCCGCATCCGCCGCGCCCTGGACGACCCGCGCGCCCTCGACTTCTTCGTCACCGGCGACAACCTCCGCAAGGGCGCCGCCCTCAACACGGCCCAGATCGCCGAACTCCTGGCCAAGGAACTCCGCACCCCCTAGCCCCGCCCCACCCGCACCCTCGCCCCCCGCCCCTCTCCGCGCCGATCTTGCACTTTCTGTCCCCGCATAAGGCGTGAAGGTGACGAAACGACGACCGAAAGTGCAAGATCGGCGGGGAGGTTCACGCCGCGGCCAGGTGGACTCCGTCTCGGCCCTGGCGTTTTACCGCGTAGAGGGCCTGGTCGGCCCTTCGTAGGGTGCGGTCGGGGGACTCGCCGGGGCGGGGGAGGGCGACGCCCACGCTGATCGTGCGACCGGTCCGGCGAGCAGCCTCGGTCAGCCGCTCGGCGATCCGGACCGCCTCCTCCGGACGGCTCACCTCGATCACCGCCACGAACTCGTCGCCGCCGATCCGGTACAGCTCGTCGCCGTGGCGCAACGCCCCCTCCAGCGCCCGCGCCAACCCGACGAGCACCTGGTCGCCGGCCTGATGGCCGTACGTGTCGTTGACCGTCTTGAAGCCGTCCACGTCGATCGCCAGCAGAGCCGTACGCCCCGGGGTGGCCGCCGCGATCCGCTGCCCGAACGGGCCGGTGTGCCGCAGCCCCGTCAGCGGGTCCGAGCTGGCCTGCTCCCGCAGCCGGGCGAGCGTACGCAGCCGGTCCAGGCTGGTCCACACCTGCCCGGCGAGCAGCTCCATCAGGCTGACCGTGGTCGGGTCCGGCCGCAGCGCCCGCTCGTCGGCGACGAGCAGCGCCCCACCGACGTCCGGTGGACCCACCGGAACGGCGATCAGCGTGCGTACCCCGGCCCGGGTCAGCGGCCGGTAGTCCTCGGTCGGCGGGTGGCCCGCCTCGCCCAGTGTGTAGCCTGCGCCGTACCGGTGCGCCCGGTCGATCATCCGGCCGAGAGCCTCCGGCCCCGCCTCGGCCAACTCGGCCCGGATGCGGGTCTCCAACTCGCACCCCGCCAGCGCCGGCGGCCCGAGCTGGGCGCCCTCCGGGCCGCCGATCAGCAGCACCGCGGTGGAGAGGGTGGACACCTCCCGGGCGGCCGAGGTCGCCGCGCTGATCACGGCTTCCTCGGTCGGCGCGGCGGAGAGCGCGGCGGCGTGCCGGAGCAGCTTCTCGCTCCGGCTCTCCGACGGAGGGCCGCCCAGCGCGGCGATGCGCGCGCCGAGCCGGGCCGCCAGCCGCTGCGCGGTCTCCTGCCACGGCTCCAGGTCGACCGGCCCACTCCACTGCAGGTCCAGTACGCCGAAGACCCGGCCCGCCGGGTCGCGCACCGGCACGCACAGCTCAGCGGTCACGTCCGGGCGTACCGGAAGGTAGTCGGGGTCGGCGGTGACGTCCGGGACGACCGCCGCGACGTCGGTGGCGTACACCCGGCCGACGATCCCGGTGCGGGCCGGGACGGTCGCGAAGACCTGCCACGCGCCGGTCGCCGCCACGCACCGCAGGCGGTCGTGGGCCTCGAGCAGCACCGAGATGGTGGCCGGGGTGTGGCGCGACAGCGCGGCGACCGTCCGCCGGCAGGCCTCCGGCGCGGTCGACGCCATCGACAGGCCGACGGTGCCGTCACGGATGACTCGCTGATGATCCACTCGCACGTCGTTCCAGGTAGGGGAGGGTTCTGCGCGATCAAGCGTACCCACGCCGACGGAACCGCCCCGAGCTTCGTACACATGTGCTATCCACAGGCTGTGGACGCAGCCTGTGGGAAGAAGCGGCGGGCGATAGCGTGGAACTCCCGTCGCCGAGGAGGCGAGCACTCATGCTCATCGCCCAGCTCAGTGATCCGCACGTGACCACCGGCCTGCTCGCCGCCGAGCCCGCCGCCGGGCTGCACCGGGCGCTCGGCCGGGTGCTGGCCCTACGCCCGCGACCCGACTGCGTGGTCATCACCGGCGACCTGGTCGACCACGGCCGACCCGACGAGTACGCTGCGCTGCGCGAGCTGATCGGCCGATTCCCGCTGCCGGTGTACCTGGCCGCCGGCAACCACGACGACCGGGAGTCGCTGCTCGACGCGTTCGGCGGCACACCCTGGCTCGGCGGCGGGTTCTCCGCCTACTACCACGTCGACCACGAGGCGGCGACTGTCGTCGTGCTCGACTCGCTCACCCCCGGCGGCGGCGGCAACCTGGGCGAGGAGCAGCTCGCCTGGCTCGACGGCGTGCTCTCCGGTCGGCCCGACGTGCCTGCCGCGATCTTCCTGCACCACCCGCCGGTCGCGGTCGGCATCCCGGCGGCGGACGCCATCCGGCTCGCCGACGGGCCCGCGCTGGCCGAGGTGATCGGCCGGCACCGGCACGTCGTGCGGGTCGCCGCCGGGCACCTGCACCGTCCGGTCACCATTGGGTACGCCGGCACGGTGCTCACCGTGGCACCCAGCACCTGGAAGCAGAGCACCCTCACGATGGCCGCCGACGAGGTGATCGGCTGGGTCGCCGAGCCGACCGCCTTCCTGCTGCACCGCATCGAGCCAGACGGCTGCACGACCCACGTCGTACAGGTCAGCCACTCGGCCGGCCAGACCTGCGGCTTCTGAGCCCGCCGCCCATGCTCGGCACCGTCTGGTACGTCGCGTACGGCTCGAACATGCACGCCGCCCGGCTGGCCTGGTACATCGTCGGCGGCTGCCCGCCCGGCGGTCGGCGGACGTACCCGGGTTGCCGCGACCCCCGCCCGCCGAGCCGGTCGGCGCCGGTGTGGCTTCCGGGCGGGATCTACTTCGCCGGCGAGTCCGGCGCGTGGACCGGCGGGATGGCGTTCTACGACCCGCAGCTGCCGGGCGAGGCCGCCGCGCGGGCCTACCTGGTCACCATCGAGCAGTTCACCGACATCGCCGCCCAGGAGATGTACCGCCCGACGGGCGACACCGCCGACCTCATTCCGGCGACCGGCGCGGCTGTCGACACCGCCGTCGCGAAGGGGCGGGCGACGCTCGGCCCGGGCCGCTACGAGACCCTGATCTGCCCCGGGCTGCGCGCCGGCGTTCCGATGCTCACCTTCACCGCCCCCGAGCCGGCGTCGGCCGTGCGCTGCCGGCCACCGGCACCGACCTACCTGCGCATGATCGCCCGAGGGCTGCGCGAGTCACACGGCTGGCCCGCCGAGCGGGTCGCCGACTACCTGGCACAACGTCCCGGAGTCGTCGACTGCTGGCCGCCCGACGCCGTCACGACCCTGGTCACCGAAGCGCTCGCCACCGAAGCGCTGGCTGGCGGCGGGCCCACCGTCGATGGGCTGGTCAGCGATAGGCTCGCCGCTGACTGACCGCGCCGGTCGGCGTGGGCCGGGGGTGTGGTCGGGGCCTGGGCGGTCGGCGGTCGTCAGCCGAGCAGGAACTGGCGTAGCGCGGGGGCGAGCGTGGCGGGCGGCACCTCGTGGTAGCCGCCGTCGAGGCTGATCGACCGGCCGCCCGGAATCGCCTCGGCGGTGGCGTGGCTCGCGTCGCGCAGCCACTGTGGACTGCCGGTGCTGTCCACCGTGAGCGTCGGGGTGGCGATCGCTCCCAGCCGGTCGACCGGGAGTGCGCCACCGGCACTGACCAGCGCGTCGTACGGCAGGGTGTGCGCGATCGCGGCCAGCGACTCCCACATCGGCTGCGCCCGCATGCCGGCGACCGCCTCGGCCGGCAGACCCACCGATTCGAGGAGGAACATCTCCACCGTGCCGTCCCGGTCGCCGGCGGCGATCCGCTCGGTGAGTCGCGCCGAGATGTCCTCCCGGATGCCGACATGCGGACCGACCTGGAAGGGCGGCTCGAACAGGATCAGCCCGGTCAACGGCAGGCCCTGTGCGGCAGCGAGGGCGGCCAGGATCGCGCCCGAGGAGATCCCGTAGAGGGCGGCGCTGCCACCGACCGCGTCGACCACGGCGGCCAGGTCCTCGATCTCCCGATCGACCGCGTACGGCGCCGTGTCCCCGCTGTGGCCCCGCCCCCGACGGTCGTAGCCGACGGCGGTGAAGTCCGGTGCCAGCGCCTCGCCCAACGCCCGGGTCGTGCCGCGGTCGTTGAACGCGCCGCCCACCAGGATGATCGCCGGTCCGGCCCCGGACCGCTCGTACGCGATGGGCGTGCCGTCCGCCGATCGCACCTGCTCCACCGTTGGGGCTGTTCCGCTCACGATGCCGCCTCCATCCGCGTCTGCCGTCCCGTCCTTTCTAGACCAGCGGACCGACAATGTCCGGCAGACCGCTGTCGACCACGGGCCATGTCGACCCCCGCGCCGATGCTGGCGTATCCGCAGCTCTGACGCGCTGTCCGCGGAACGGCTTCGATCCGCTGCCCGGCTCGACCGACCGGCCTCCGGATGAGAGGCTTTCGGTGCGGGCGGCAATTCCCAACCGCCGCCATCCGCGACCGACCCTTCCGACGGCGTCGGTCGGCGGCCCGGTCGACCCACAGGCCGGCCACCGCACGCGCCGATTCTCACGAGGAGTTCCATGTCCATACCCGGGATGCGTCGGGCCGCTGTCGGCCTGACCGCGCTCGCGGTGGCAGCGCTCGGCGCGGTCGCCACCACTCCCGAGCAGGCCGACGCGCGACCGAAGCCGGTCGACGTCACCCTGCTGGCCCTCAACGACTTCCACGGCAACCTCGAACCGCCGAGCGGGTCCAGCGGCACCATCGCCGGGCAGACCGCCGGAGGCGTCGAATATCTCGCGACCCACCTGGCCGAGCTGCGCGCCGCCGCCAAGAAGCAGAACACCATCACCGTCGCCGCCGGTGACCTGATCGGCGCGTCCCCCCTGCTCTCCGCGGCGTTCCACGACGAGCCGACAATCGAGGCGCTGAGCATGGCCGGGCTGGACTACGCCAGCGTCGGCAACCACGAGTTCGACGAGGGCGCCGCCGAGCTGCTGCGGATCCAGAACGGCGGCTGCCACCCGGTGGACGGCTGCGCCGACGGCACCCCGTACCGGGGCGCCGGCTTCCAGTACCTGTCCGCCAACGCCTTCAAGACCGCCACCGGCAAGCCGCTGATGGCGCCGTACGCGATCCACAAGGTGCAGGGCGTCAAGGTCGGCTTCATCGGGATGACCCTGGAGGGCACCCCGCAGATCGTCAGCCAGCAGGGCGTCGCGGGCCTCACCTTCGCCGACGAGGCGGAGACCGCCAACCGGTACGCCCGTGAGCTGCGCCGCAAGGGCGTGGAGACGATCGTCGTGCTGCTGCACGAGGGTGGTGCCCAGGCGGCGACCGGTGGCATCAACGACTGCGTCGGCATGACCGGGCCCATCGTGGACATCGCCAACCGGATGGACCCTTCGATCGACGTGGTCGTCAGCGGCCACACCCACCAGGCGTACAACTGCAACATCAACGGCAAGCTGGTCACCAGCGCCAGCTCGTTCGGCCGCCTGGTCACCGACATCGACCTGAAGATCGACCGCCGGTCCGGGGACGTGCTCTCGGCCGCCGCGAACAACGTGGTGGTCACCCGGGACGTCGCCAAGGACCCGAAGCAGACCGCGTTGATCGACAGGTACAAGACGGTGCTCGGCCCGGTCGCCGACCGCCAGGTCGGCGAGACCACCACCGCGATCACCAAGACCCAGGAAACCCTCTTCGGTACGACAGTGGGCGAGTCGCCACTGGGCAACCTGATCGCCGACGCGCAGCTCGCCGCCACCGACGACGAGCAGAACGCGGTCGCCGCCTTCATGAACCCGGGTGGGGTCCGGGCCGACCTCAACGCCGGCCCGGTCACCTACGAGGAGGCGTTCACGGTGCAGCCGTTCGCCAACAACCTCGTGACGCTGGACCTGACCGGCGCGCAGCTCTACTGCGTACTGGAGCAGCAGTTCGTCACCGGTCGGGTGCTGTACCCGTCGTCGACCGTCGGCTACGTGGTCGACCCGGCTGGCACCACCGGCACCGCCGCCGACCCGTGCGCCGGCACCCGCGTGGTCCGGGGCAGCCTCACCATCGGCGGCACCGCCGTCGACACCGCCGCCACCTACCGGGTGACGGTGAACAACTTCCTGGCCGGCGGCGGCGACGGCTTCAGCGCCCTCACCGCCGGGACCAACCTGGTCACCGGCCAGATCGACCTCGACGCGTTCGTGGCGTACCTGACCGCGCAGTCGCCGGTCTCCGCACCGACGCTCGACCGCATCCGCACCACTGCCGAGGTCCCCGCCGCCTGACGGCGTACCCCGCAACGATCGGGCCCCGGAGCACCCGCTCCGGGGCCCGACCCGTCCCCGGGCACCGGCGCCGCGACGCCCTGCTGCCGTCCCGCGTGTTGCCCGCGCGCTGCGCGTTGGCCGCGCCTGGCGGCCTGCCCGGCCCGGGCAGCGCCGGCGGTCCGCCTCCGCAAGATCGCGCTCGATCCTGGTTGTAGTGGCCTTCGGGCGCAGGGATGCCACTACATCCAGGTTCGAGCATGATCTTGCGGACGCGCGCGACGCCGCCCTGCCCGCGGTCCGGGCTGCCCGCGCATCCGAACGCGGCTACCGCGTCGGGTCAGACGGGGGCGGGTGCCGGGGCGGGCGCGGTGATCGTCGGGCGGCCGTCCTGATCGGTGGTGAGGAGTCGGCGCAGGGAGAGCGCGATGAGCGAGGCGACCAGGCAACCGCCCACCACCACCGCGACCCAGACCATGCCGTTGGCCGCGCCGATGAGCGGGCCGGCGGTCACCGGACCGATCACACCGCTGATCCCGAAGATCATCGAACTCATGGCGTTGTACCTGCCGCGCAGCTCGTCGGTGGCGAGCGCGTTGGTCAGCGCCGGCATCACCGGCGACAGCAGCGTCTCGCCGAGGCCGAAGATCGCCGAGCAGGCCACCACGCACAGGGCGGCCACCAGGGCGTTGCCGGTGCTGACCACACCGGCGACACCGAGGACCAGCCAGGCGGCGGCGAATACCGCCCCGACCACGGCGAGCGCGCCGGTGCGGCTACGCCCCTCGATCCGGCGGATCACCAGCAGTTGGGCGAGCACGATCATCACCGTGTTGGCCGCGAGCGCCCAGGCCACCACCCGGGGGTTCACCTCGGCGACGCGTACCGCGAACGCGGCGAAGCCGACCTCGACCTGGGCGTACCCGCAGGTGGTGAGGACCAGACCGAAGATCACCAGCCGGCGGAACGGACGATCCCGGAGCACTGTCAGGTAGCCGCCGCTCGACGGTCCGTCGCCGGCGGAGCGGTGGCCGAGTCGGTGGCCGACGCCGGGCAGGGTCAACAGGATCAGAGCCGGCATCAGGTAGCTGACCGAATCCAGCAGGTAGATCGTCTGGAAGGTGGCGGGTCGCGCCGTGTCGACGATCGCGCCGGACGTCATGCCGCCGATACCGATGCCGAGGTTGAGCAGCGCGAAGTTCAGCCCGAAGACCCGTTGCCGCTCACCGTCGTCGGTGAGCGAGGCGAGGATGGTGTTCTGCCCGGACCAGATCGCCGAGCTGCCGACGGCGATCACGGTCATCACGAGCAGGGCCGAGCCGGTCGAGTGGACCAGCGCCAGCGAACCGGTGCCGATCGCCTCGATCACGAGACACGGCACCACCACCCGGCGCGCGCCGAACCGGTCGATGAGCGTCCCGCCCAGCGGCGACAACGCCAGCGTGACGACGCCGTACCAGCCGATCACCAGGCCGGCGCGGGTGTCGGTGAGCCCGCGTACGTCGGTGAGGTAGATGAACAGGAACGGCAGGGTCAGACCCCGCCCGATCGCCGACAGCAGGGTGCCGAGGAGGATCCGGCGGGCTTCCGGACGGCGGGGCAGGGATCGACGCAGCATGTCCGGCATTCTGTTCGGTGGGTGTGACGCCCCGCGAAGCGTTTTGCAGCGGCGACGCTGTTCCCGGGCCGCCGCGTGACCAACCCCACGGCGATCGTCGGTGTCCGCCGGGTCTGCGATGCTGGCCCGATGACCGGCACCTGGCGCCACCTGCCCGCTACCGCCCGCGCCATCGCGGTGACCGCCACGGCGGCCGTCGCCGCAGCCCAGGCCCGCGACGATCAGGCGTACGACGAGGCGGTCGTTGATCTCGCGGCCGACGAGCGGTCCGGTCTGGTGCTCGGAACTGTGGTGCGGCTCCTGCTGGAGGAGTGCCACCCGGAGGGGCTGGCCGGCGACGACATCCGTCAGGTGCTGACCCGCTGCGTGCAGGGCGCGATGCGGTGGCGTCGCGATGTGGACCCGCACGTGGTGCTCGTCCTGCTCGCCGGAGCGCTCGGTGTGTACGACCCCGAGGGCGACGAGTCGCGGCCGGACGCGGCCGCCCTGGCCCGGCACGCCCCGCTGCTCGTGGCCGACCTGTTGGCGGTGACGGGCGTGCCGTTGGACGACTATCTGGCCGCCGCGTTCACCGAGATCGAGCGCACCGAACGGCAGGACTGACGGCAGGGGTTGCCGTGGGCGGTGACCGTCGCCGACAGACACAAGAGGGCACATCCATCGATCGGATGTGCCCTCTTACCT
Source organism: Micromonospora sp. NPDC049114 (assembly GCF_040648635.1). Taxonomy (NCBI): domain Bacteria; kingdom Bacillati; phylum Actinomycetota; class Actinomycetes; order Micromonosporales; family Micromonosporaceae; genus Micromonospora; species Micromonospora sp. NPDC049114. The sequence continues at coordinate 73,989 of NZ_JBEZEA010000006.1, forward strand.
CTGGTCGGGGTGGCCGGATTCGAACCGACGACCTCTTCGTCCCGAACGAAGCGCGCTACCAAGCTGCGCCACACCCCGAGGCGTGCCGACAAATAGTAGCCCACCCGCTCCGATGGTCAAACTCGGTACCCCCGCCGCCCGACCCGGCCGAATCACGCCCGCAGCCGCCAAGATCCGCGCAACTTCCCCGATGTTGCTGCCTCCCGGCACGGCGAGGCAGCAACATCCCCGATACTGCGCGGATCTTGGGGCGCGGCGAGGCGACGGCGGGGACGAGGGCGGGGCGACGGCGGGGACGAGGGCGGGGCGACGGCGGGGCGGGTGGTCGGGGGCGGTCGGGGAGGCGCGGCGGGACAGGTCAGCGGGGGATGAGGGTCAGGATGCTGGCCTCCGGGGGGCAGGCGAAGCGGATCGGTGCGGTCGGGTGGGTGCCGAGGCCGGCGGAGACGTGCAGCCAGGAGTCCGATCCCGGCCACCGGTGCAGGCCACGTGCCATCGAGCGGGGCAGGCCGCAGTTGGTCACCAGCGCCCCGTACCCCGGGACGCAGACCTGGCCGCCGTGGGTGTGCCCGGCCAGCAGCAGGCCGAAGCCGTCGGCGGCCATCTGGTCGAGCACCCGTGGCTCGGGGGAGTGTGTCACGGCGATGGACAGATCGGCAGAGGACGAGACGCGGCCGGAGACGACAGGGTAGTCGTCCCGGTCGATGTGCGGGTCGTCGACGCCCACGAGGTCCACTTCCCGGCCGCCGGCCTTGAGGGTGGTCCGGGCGTTGTTGAGGTCGGCCCAGCCGGCGCCGGTGAACACCTGGCGCAGTTCCTCGTAGGGCAGGTCGACGCCCTCGGTGTACTCCCGGTCAGGCAGGAAGTAGGTGAACGGGTTCTTCAGCACCGGCCCGGTGTAGTCGTTGGAGCCGAACACGAACGCGCCCGGGTAGTCGAGCAGCGGTTGCAGCGCCCGCAGCACGCCCGGCACCGCGCCCGGGTGCGCCATGTTGTCGCCGGTGACCACGACCAGGTCCGGGTCGAGGGCGGCCAGCGACGCCACCCAGCGCTGCTTGCGCGCCTGGTCGGGCATCATGTGCAGGTCCGACAGGTGCAGCACGCGCAGCGGCTCCGCGTCGGCCGGCAGCGTCGGCACGTCGTACCGCCGGAGGGTGAACATGTTGCGCTCGACGAGCGACGCGTACGCGAGTGTGGTCGCGCCGACCGCTGCGGTTCCGGCGGCGAGGCGGAATAGTGTGCGCTTTCGCATGGCGTTCAGGGTAGTTTGACCGTCCATGAGCACGCTGAAGGACCGCCTCACCGCCGACATGCGTTCCGCGCTCAAGGCGCGCGACGAGCTGACCACCTCCACGCTGCGGATGGCCCTGGCCGCCGTGGGCAATGCCGAGGTCGCCGGCAAGGCCAAGCGCGAGCTCACCGATGACGAGGTGCTCGCGGTGCTGACCAAGGAGGCCAAGAAACGTCGGGAGGCGGCCACCGCCTTCGCCGACGCGGGCCGCGCCGAGCAGGCCGCGAAGGAGACCGCCGAGGGTGAGGTGCTGGACCGCTACCTGCCCAAGCAGCTCTCGGACGCCGAGCTGACCGAGCTGGTCGCGGGGGCGCTCGCCGCGGGCGGCTTCACCGGCAAGGCCCAGATGGGCCCGGCCATGAAGGCGGCCCAGGCCGCGGTGGCCGGCCAGGCCGAGGGTGGTCGGGTCGCCGCCGAGGTACGCCGACAGCTCGGGCTCTGATCCCCAGCGCCCAGTCCGGACATGCGAACGGGCGGTCACCCCCACAGAGGGTGCCCGCCCGTTCGTGCGTACTGCTGCTGATCAGCCGCCCGGGCGGCCTGGCGGGTTGCCGGGCTGCCCCGGCTTCTTGGCCGGCGGCGTGCCGGCGGCGCCGCCGCCGGTGCTGATCTCGATGGTGACGGGGCCGCCCTTGATGGTGCGCCCGTCCGGGTTGGTACCGGCGGCGGTGCCCGCCGGGCAGGGGGAGGTCACCTTCGTCTGGGAGACGATCGGCTCGAAGCCCGCGCCCTTGATCCGGGACTTGGCGGTCTCCACCGGCTGGCACTTCACGTCCGGGATGCTGCGCTGGTCACCCTCGGAGATCTTCTGGCCGGGTGGCTCGAAGTTGATCCGCGGCTTGCCCTTCATGGCGTCTCGCAGCGTCTCGTACACCGGCGGGTTGATGCCGTCCTTCTCGGCGTGCTTCATCTTGACGTTTGTCTGCGGCCAGTCCGGGTCGGCCATGATGCCGGCCACCGCGTACTGCTTGGTCATCGCGACCAGGGCGGCGGTCTTCTCGGAGTCGGTGGTGCCGGACTTGCCGGCCACCGGCGCGTCGACGATGCCCTTCACGACGCCGGCCGTACGGCTGCTGCCGCACTTGCTGGTCTTGGAGTTGTCGCCGACCGGGCAGCGGGCGGCGTCCACGGCGGCGCGGGCCACGTCGGTGCTGAACCGCTTCTCGCAGCGCGGGTTGGCGATGTCCAGCTTCTTGCCCTCGGGGTCGCGGATCTCCTGCACCGGGATCGGCTCGCAGTACTTGCCGTCCGCCGCGAGCGTCGCGTACGCGTTGGCCAGGTCCAGCGGAGTGGTGGAGGAGACGCCGAGGGTGAAGGCGCCCCACTGGTGGGCCGAGTCCTTGGTGGCGGCGAACTTGGCGTCGTTGCTGGCCCGGAACTGGATGCCGGCCCGCTTGGCGACGTCGACCACGTTCTCCGCGCCGACCTGCTGCTGAAGCGGCACGAAGTAGGTGTTGATCGACTGGGCGAAGGCGCTCCACATGTTCTGCACGCCGCCGGCCTTCTTGCCCGAGTTGGTCGGGCAGTAGAAGTGGGTGCCGGAGCAGGCGGCAGGGCTGTTGCTGTCGATGATGTATTCCGACTTGAACTGCTGCGGCGCGTTGAACGAATAACTGAGGGGGATGCCCTTCTCCAGGGCGGCGACGATCGTGAAGATCTTGAACGTCGAGCCGGCCTGGTAGCCGGCGATGCCGTCGCCGCCGGTGAGCAGCGGGTTGACCGTCGCCGGGTAGTTGCCCTTGATGCCGCGCTTGCTCTTCGCCGGGTCGCTGGAGATCTTGTTCTTCGGGCTCTTCGGATCGTCCAACTTGAACTGCCGGTTGACCGCGAGCGCCCGCACCCGGCCGGTGCCCGGCTCCACCACGGCGACCATGGCGGCTTCCTTGCTGGTCTCCTTCTTGGCCCGGCGGACCGCCGCGTCGGCGCCCTTCTGTGCCTGGACGTCGATCGAGGTCACGACGGTGTAGCCGCCACTCTTCAGTCGCCGCTCACGGTCGTACGAGGTCGAACCGAACGTCTCCTGCTGCATCCACCAGCGGTAGAAGTAGTCGCAGAAGAAGCCCCAGCTGTTGACGTTGGTGGCGACGCAGCCGTTCGGGGTGCGCTTGTCCTGCACCTTCAGCTTGACCGCCTTGGCGGCGTCGGCCTCCTGCTGGGTGATGGCCTTGGTGTCGACCATGTTCTGGATGACGTAGTTACGACGGTCCAGCGCCAGCGGGTAGCCGCTCTTGGTGGTCGGGTCGTTCGTCGTCGGGGCCTTCACCATGCCGGCCAGCAGCGCGGCTTCCTCGATCTTCAGCTTGCTCGGCGGCTTGCCGAAGTAGACCTGGCTGGCGGCGTAGATGCCGTACGCGCCGTTGCCGAACGAGGCGAGGTTGAGGTAGCGGGTCAGGATCTCGTCCTTGGAGAACTCCTTGTCGACCTGCAGGGCCAGCCGCATCTCGCGGAGCTTGCGGGCGCTGGTGTCCTCGGTCGCGGCGACCACGTCGGCCGGGTGGGTGGCCGAGTAGGCGATGGCCAGCCGGACGTACTGCATGGTCAGCGTCGAGGCGCCCTGGCGCCCGGAGCCCTCGCTCTGGTTGTTGACGAACGCGCGGGCGACACCGTTGATGTCGACGCCGTTGTGCTTGTAGAAGTCGTGATCCTCGGCCGCGATGATGGCCTTGATCATGTACGGCGAGATGTCGGCGAGCTTCACGTCGCGACGGTTCTCGTCGTACATCGTCGCGAGCGGCGTCTTGCCGTCCGACGCCAGCAGATAGCTGATCTGTGGCGCGCGGGCCACCGTCAGCTCTGTCGGCAGGTTGCCGAATGTCTCTGCCCCGGCCTTGGCGGCCAAGCCGGACATCGCCACCGCGGGGAAGGCCGCCGCAGCGACCACCACGCCAGCCAACAGGCCACATATGAGCAGCGATGCGGCGTTGGTCAGCACATTGTGGTCACGTTTCCGCATCCAGGTCACCTCGGCATGGTACGCGAGTAGGGAACGAGGGCCGCCTGGGCGTCTTTCCCCATTTCCTGCGTGCGCTGCCCTCGTTGTGCTAAACGCATGACCCCCCGTACGAGGTTGCGTGTGACCTGGCGCGAGTCTCCACCGTTTGGCGGAGGCTCCGCAGCGTTTTCGCCGACCTCGGCGGGGTAACCGGCGGTCGAGAGCCCGGGAAGCCGGGAGTGTCCGGAATGATGGATTTCGCCGACAACGTTGCGTAATCAGTCGACTACAGAGCATGATGATGGCGGCGACAGCGCCACATGTCGTCCGCACCGCCTTGGGGAAGGCGGCCGGGCGACCGGGGGGAAATTGCCGGCTGCCGTGCAACGAGGTCGGTAGGTACTGCAAGGGGGGACGTGTACACATGGGCATGATCACTGACTGGCCGTCGCTGGCGGCGTGTCAGAACGGGGACCCGGACGCGTTGTTCGTACAGGGCGCCGAACAGAACGTGGCGAAGCGGATCTGCCGGAGCTGCCCAGTTCGGTACGAGTGCCTGGCCGACGCGCTGGACAACCGGATCGAGTTCGGTGTGTGGGGCGGTATGACCGAACGCGAACGCCGGGCGTTGCTGCGTCGTCACCCCCAGGTGACGAGCTGGCGCAAGATGTTCGAGGCAGCGATGAAGAAGAACAGCAAGGACAAGGCTGGCAAGGACAAGATCCTCGTCAGCGCGGCCACCTGACGCCGGTCACGACCGGCTGATCGCCGCGCCGATCGTCCGCAGCCCGTCGACGTCGTGCACGTCGGCGGGCTGCGCCGTCACCGACACCGCCGGCACCGCCGGGAACGCCTCGGTGAACCGCGCGGCGACCTGCTGCTCGCGTACCGCCTGACGGGCCAGCGCGGCGTGCGCCCGCAGCACGTCGGCGGTGGCCTCGTGCCCACCCAGCTCGGCCAGCCGCTCCGCGGCGGCCCGACTCTGCTCGGCGTCCAGCTCCGGGACCGCCGGTCGGTGCACGCGGTTGAGCACCAGGCCGGCCAGGGGCATCTTCTCCTCCCGCAGCCGGCCCGCGAAATAGGCGGCCTCCCGGACCGCGTCCGGCTCCGGCGCCGCGACCAGCACGAAGGCCGTCTCCCGCGCCTGCAGGATGCGGTACGTCTGCTCCGCCCGTTGCCGGAAACCCCCGAACATCGAGTCGAGCGCGGCCACGAAGCCGGACAGGTCGGTGAGCAGCTGCGCGCCGAGCACCTTCTGCACCACCTTCGAGAACATCCCGAACGAGGCCGTGACCAGGTTGAACATGCTCCGTCCGCCGCTGCGCGCCGGTGCCAGCAGCAGGCGCAGCATCCGGCCGTCGAGGAAGCGGGACAGCCGGGCCGGCGCGTCCAGGAAGTCCAGCGCGGAGCGGGACGGCGGCGTGTCCACCACGATGAGGTCCCACTCGCCCCGGGCGTGCAGCTGGCCCAGCTTCTCCATCGCCATGTATTCCTGCGTGCCGGCGAACGTCGAACTCATCGCCTGGTAGAACGGGTTCGCGAAGATCTCCGCGGCCTTCGCCGGGTCGGTGTGCTGGAGCACCACGTCGTCGAAGGTGCGCTTCATGTCCAGCATCATGGCGTGCAGCTCACCGCCGCTGGCCTCGACGTCGATGCCCTTGACCTGGCGGGGTGTGTTGTCCAGCTCGGTCAGGCCCAGTGACTGGGCCAGCCGGCGGGCCGGGTCGATGGTGAGCACCACCGTGCGCCGGCCGTGGTGTTCGGCGGCCCGCAGCGCCAGCGCCGCGGCCGTGGTCGTCTTACCCACCCCGCCGGCACCGCAGCACACGACGATCCGCACGCCCGGGTCGGCGAGGATCTGGTCGACGTCCAGCTGCGGCGCCGCGTCTTCGGAAGGCACCAATCGAGCGTATCGGGCCGCGTCGGTCCATGCGCCCGTGCTGAGCTCAGGTGTGAGTCAATCGGCGCTGACGAGGGCACGGGCCAGTGCCGTGAGGCCCGCCCGGTCCACCCCGTCGGGCAGCAATGGCAGCTCGATCATCGGCAGCCCCAACTCCACCAGGTCGGCGCGGAGCGAATCCTCCAGTTCGCGCCGGATGAGCTGGTCTCGCGCCTCGTCGTGCAACCCGGCCACGATGTCCTGATCGGCAGGCAGCCCGGCGGCGACCAGACCGCGCCGGAGTTCCGCGGCGGTGACCGCCGGGCCGGCCGGCAGTGGAGGCCGGGCGCCGTTGACGATCACCTTCCCGATGCCGAAGCCGAGCGCGGTCAGGTCGGCGATGGCGTCCACCGTCTCCTGCACCGGCATCTCCTCCAGCAGCGTGACCACGTGGACGGCGGTCATCGGGGAGCGCAGCAGCGCGGACACCCCCTCGCTCTGGGTCTTGATCGGGCCGACCTTGGCGAGCCGCGCCGTCTCCGCAGTGACGTTGAGGAAGCGGCCGATCCGACCGGTGGGCGGCGCATCCAGCACTACCGCGTCGTACGCGCGTCGCTGCCCCGTGGTGCGGGTGGTGGCCTCCTTCACCTTGCCGGTGAGCAGCACGTCACGCAGGCCCGGGGCGATGGTCGTGGCGAAGTCGATGGCGCCGAGCTTGCGCAGGGCCCGGCCCGCGGCGCCCAGCTTGTAGAACATGTCCAGGTATTCGAGCAACGCCTCCTCGGCGTCCACCGCGAGCGCGCGCACCTCACCGCCGTCCGGTGCGTCGGCGAGGCGACGCTCCTCGTACGGCAGCGGGTCGATGCCGAAGAGCTGGGCGATGCCCTGCCGGCCCTCCACCTCCACCAGCAGGGTGCGCCGGCCACCGGCGGCCAGCGCCAGGGCCAGCGCCGCGGCCACGCTGGTCTTGCCGGTGCCGCCCTTGCCGGTCACCACGTGGAGGCGGGCCGACCATCCGGTACCGGCCGGGTCGGACGGCCGCTCAGCTGCACGCACCCGTCGAGCCTATCCAGGCTCGCCGGTCAGGCGACCTCGCAGACCCACCAACCCGTCTTCTGCACCACAGTGAAGCGCAGGTCCTGGTCGGCCACCTTCTCGTCGGCGGTGGTCATGGTGATGCGGGTGGAGACGGTGGCCCGGTCGCCGGTCTGGTTGTCGACCTTCGGGGTGGCCCACTTGAACCGGGGGTTCTGGTACTCGGACGCGTACTTCTGCACCTCGGCCACCTTCGCCGCGATCTTCTTGTCGTCCCGGGAGGCAGCGCAGACGTGCTTGGCGGCCTTGGTCGCGTCCCGGTCCTTGTACACGGCCGTGAGGAACTCGTCGACGGCGACCGCCGGCTCCTTCGCGCCCTCGCCGGACTCGGCGTTGCGCAGGGTCAGGAACGCCACGACGCCGCCGCCCACGCAGAGCACCATGATCACGACCAGCGCGATTGCCGCGATCAGCAGACCGCGCTTCTTCTTCGGCTCGGCAGTGCCCTGGTACGGCGGGTAGCCGGGCGGGGGCGGCGGGAACGCGCCCGGGGCGCCGGGAGACTGCGGCGTGCCGGTCGGAACATCGGTCTGCGGAAGGCCAGCGGGCGGGCCGGGCTGGGTCGGCACGCCCGGCTGCGCGGGGAATCCCCCCGGCGCGGGCTGCCCGGGCAGAGCGGGCTGCCCCGGAAGGGCGAGCTGGCCTGGCTGGGCGGACGGGCCGGACGGGACCGCCGAGCCGGAAGGGGCGGCCGGGGCGGGAAGTGCGGGCTGGGCGACCGGGCCGGGTGAAGTGACTGTCGCCGCTTCGGGCTCGCCCACGGGGGTGCGCGGGTCGGGTTGCCCGGGGATCGGCTGGCCGGCGGACGTCGGATCCGGCTGGCCGGAAGCCGTCGGGTCGGGCTGTGCGGGGATTGCCGTCTTCTCGGGTTGACCGGCGGAATCCGGGGTCGCCGACGGAAGAGCGCGCGGGCCGGCCTGGTCGCCGCTGGGCGGTTGGGTCATCTCGTTCCCCCGGGGGTGCGGCGCCCGGCCGCCACCCCTGGCGCCGAGCGAGATCGAGCGGGCGGCCGGGCGCTGTGCGACCGTCCGACCGGAAGGGTAGCGGCCAGCCGACGGTTCGGTGTCGCCCCTATCGCGCGGTGTGTGGGCATGGCGTGCATCACGCAGACGGTGAGATCACTCGCAGTCGGGATTCCTGCCCGACATCTGTCACATATGTGACTCTCGGTGACTGATCGTGCGCGTCCTGTTGGCGGGACCGCCGCCGGAGACCTACCTTCGTCCGGGCGGGGGGGCCGGAACGGATGAATGGTCCGGGCCGGAAGCGTGGTCCGAGAGGTACGACCGGAGGCAGTTCATGCGCGACGCGGACAACATCCCTCGCACCCAATTCCCGACGAACGAACGGCAACGCCGGCCCGCATCCGTGGGCGAGGTGGCCGGCGGGCCGTTGGGCAGCCTGCCCATCAACGAGCGGTCGTACCGTCGGGTTCCGGAGCCCCCGGAAGTGATCCGGATGTCGAGCCAGCCCGTCGAGCGGCTGCGGGACGACGACGAGCCCGGGTTCGTCATCCACCTGCCGATCCGGGTGCCCGACCTGGCCTCGGCGACCGTGCTGGCCGGTCGCGTCGCGGAGTCGCTGGGCTTCCTGCCGGAGCTGGACGCCGGCGAGACCACCGTGTCCAACGCCGACGACCAGAACAACCGCCACCGGGTTTTCTGCGACCTGCTGCTGCCCGACCGGTCGCGCTGCCCCCAGGGGTACGAGCACGAGGGCCCCTGTGGAGAGCTGCCGACCGCGCCGGAGCAGCGTCCCGCGCCTCGTCCGGCCAGCGGACCGTAGGCTGTGCCCGACGAAGTCCGCACCACGAGGGAGCCCTCCAGCGATGCAGAAGTGGGAATACTCCACGGTCCCTCTGCTGGTCCACGCGACCAAGCAGATCCTCGACAACTGGGGTGAGGACGGGTGGGAACTCGTCGCCGTGGTCCCCGGCCCCAACCCCGACCAGCTGGTGGCGTACCTGAAGCGGCCCAAGGCGTGAGCGCGGCGCGGCGCGGCACCGCGGTCGCGGGCCACGGGGTGACGCGATGAGCAACGGTCCCCACGCGAAGCTCGCCGAGCTGGGCCTCGAACTGCCCGACGTGGTGCCGCCGGTGGCCAGCTACGTGCCGGCAGTGCAGTCCGGGCAGCACGTGTACGTCTCCGGCCAGCTGCCGATCGCCGAGGGCAAGCTGCTGGCGACCGGCAAGGTCGGCGCCGGCATCTCCGCCGAGCAGGCGAAGGACCTGGCCCAGCGGTGCGCGCTCAACGCGCTGGCCGCTGTCGACTCGTTGGTCGGCCTGGAGAACGTGGTCAAGGTGGTCAAGCTGACCGGGTTCGTGGCGTCGGCCCCCGGCTTCATCGGTCAGCCCGCCGTGATCAACGGCGCCTCCGACCTGTTCGGCACCGTCTTCGGCGAGGCCGGTCGCCACGCCCGCAGCGCCGTCGGGGTGGCCGAGCTGCCCCTGGACGCCCCGGTGGAGATCGAACTGATCGTCGAGGTCGCCTGACCTGACCGCACCGCCACCGTCCCGCGATCATGCGCCGCTGGCCCGGAGGAAAGCCCTGAACAGGGACGAATCAGGGGCCGGACGTGCATGATCGCGGGACGTGGCGGGCAGGGTCGTACGATCGCAGCCATGAGCGGGCACGTGACGGGGGCGACTGCGGCGCTGGCCGACAGGCTGCCGAGCTGGGTGACACTGCTGCGCGCGCCGAACCCCGGCCCGATGACCCTCGACGGCACCAACACCTGGCTGCTGCGCGCGGCACCGGGTGACCCGGCGGTGGTCGTCGACCCCGGGCCGGCCGACGAGGGACACCTGGCGGCGATCGCCGCACACGGCCCGATCGGGCTGATCCTGATCACGCACGGCCACCCCGACCACACCGAGGGCGCCGCCCGGCTCAGCAAACTGCTCGGCGGGGTGCACGTCCTCGCCGTCGACCCGGCGCACGCCATCGGCGGCACGCCCCTGACCGACGCGCACCTGGGCGGCTTCGGCCTGGGCATCCGGCTGCTGGCCACCCCGGGGCACACCGCCGACTCGGTCTGCTTCCTGGTCGAGCACGGCGACGAACGCGCGGTGCTCACCGGTGACACTATCCTCGGCCGCGGCACCACGGTGGTGGCCCATCCCGACGGGCACCTCGGCGACTACCTGAGCAGCCTGGAGCTGCTGTCCGCGTACGCCGGAATCCCGGCGCTGCCCGGGCACGGCCCGGCGCTGGCCGACTGCGCCGCCGCAGCCACCTTCTATCTTGCCCACCGCCGGGCCCGGCTCGACCAGGTCCGCGCGGCGGTCGCCGCCGGCGCGCGGACACCCGCGGACGTGGTCGCGGCGGTCTACGCCGACGTGGACCGCTCGCTCTGGTGGGCTGCGGAATGGTCGGTCCGTGCCCAGTTGGAGTATCTGGGCGTCGACACCGGGGAATCTGCGCCTGGGGTCAGTGGGTTGGAGCACATGTGACCTGCCCGGTGTGCGGAACTGTCGCTGTCCCCGGCGCACGGTTCTGCCACAACTGCGGTGCCGCGCTGCCGGCCGCCGCCACGTTGCCGGCGGCCGAGCGTCGGGTCGTCACCGTGCTCTTCGGTGACCTCTCGGAATTCACGTCCTGGTCGGAGGACCTCGACCCGGAACGGGTCGGCGCGGTCACCGACCGGGTGCTCGCCTCCCTCGCGGGGGCGGTGAAGACGTTCGGCGGGCACGTCGACAAGCTGACCGGCGACGGGATCATGGCGGTCTTCGGGGCGCCGGTGGCGCACGAGGACGACGCCGAGCGGGCCATGCGGGCCGCCCTGTCCATGCAGCGGGCCGTCCGCCGGGTGCTCGACGACGAGCGCGGCGGCGGCGCACCGCTCGGCCTGCGGGTCGGCCTGAACACCGGCGACGTCATCGCCGGCATCCAGGCGGCCATCGAATACACGGTCATCGGCGACACGGTGAACACCGCCGCCCGGTTGGCCGACGCCGCCGCTGTCGGCGCGGTCTACGCCGGCGGGCGGACCGCCGCAGCGACCCGGCACGTCGCCTCCTGGCGGGCGCTGCGCCCGCTCCGGCTCAAGGGCAAGCGCGAGCCGGTCGAGGCGTACGAGCTGCTGGGCCTGCTGGACGCGCCGGGCACCCGGTCGGGTCTCGGCGACGAGGCGCCCTACGTGGGCCGGGAGACCGAGATCGGTCGGGTCGCCGGCCGACTCGCCGAGGTGATCGACCAAGGCGACCCGCGGGTGCTGCTGATGACCGCCGAGGCGGGCATCGGCAAGTCCCGGTTCGCCGCCGAGGTCGAGCGTCTCGCCGCCGGGTACGACGTGGGCGCCGGCCGGTACGCCGCGCACACCGGCGCCCGGGTGCTCTCGGTGCGTTGCGCCGCCTTCGGTGAGCGACGCAGGCTCGCGCCGTTGGCAGACCTGGTCCGCGCCGCGGTCGGTCTGCCCAGTGATGCGGCAACCGCGCTGACCCGGCCGGCTGTGGAGGAGCGGCTGCGCCGGCTCGGTCAGCGGCTCGCCCGCTCCGGCGGCGAGTCGCCCCCGATCGCCACCGACCAGCTGCTCGCCCTGCTCGGTTACGCCGAACTGCCCGCGCACGGCGGTGCCGACAACGGCGAGTGGGGCAGCTCCACCGCCTCGCCCGCCGATGCCGAGGCGGTGCCGAACGCGGTCGCCGACCTGCTCAGCGGGCTCGCCTCGGAGGCGCCCCTGGTCATCGTGGTGGACGACCTGCACGACGCCACCCCCGAGACCATCCGCGCTCTCGGGTTGGCGCTCTCCCGACTCACCGGTCCGGTGCTCGTGCTGCTGCTCGGCCGCCCCGAGCTGGTCCGTACCGCCGGCGCGCTGACCCGCGTCGCGGACGCCGAGGTGCACTCCCTGCCGCCGCTGCGCGGCGCCGACGCCGCCCGGCTGCTCACCAGCTACCTCGGCGGAGGGAAGCTGCCACCGGCCGACGCGGATCGGCTGCTCGCCACCGCCCAGGGCAACCCGTTCTACCTGGCGGAGCTGGTCACCCTGCTGATCGAACGCGGCGCGCTGACCGCGGAGCGGCAGGCGTCCGGTGACGGTGACCCGGCCACGCCGGCCGGCTGGCGCCTCGTGCCCGGTTCGCTGGGCAGCCGGCTGCTCTCCCGGGACCTCGCGGCAGTCCTCGCCGCCCGCATCGACGCGCTGCCACCGGACGCCCGTTCCGTCCTGCGGGACGCGGCGGTGGTCGGTGACACAGTGCCGACCGGCGCGCTGGAGGCGCTGCGCGAGCAGCGGGCCGGCCGCGACGGGAGGCCCTCGGCGGTGGTCGCCGTGGAGTTCGACCGGGCCGTCGAGGAGCTGCTGCAACGCCGCATGCTGCACCGCACCCGAGCCGGCTACGCGTTCGCCACCCCGCTCATGCGGGAGGCCGCGTACGCCGGGGTGAGCAAGGCGGAACTGGCCGAGCGGCACGCCGCGCTGGCCCGCTGGGCGGCGCCCGTCGACGGGGCTACGGCCGGCGCGGTGGGCGGGTTCACCGAAGAGGCACGCGACGACTTCGTCGCCGTGCACGTCCAGCGGGCCGCCACGCTCGCCGACGCGGTGAAACTGCGACCGGACGCGCCGGCCCGCGCCGTGGTCCCGCTCGGGATCGCCGCGCTCGGCCGGGCCGCCCGCCGGTCGCTGTCCGCCGGGGAGCCCGCGCTCGCCGTCGAGTACGCCGAACGCGCCAGCGAACTGGCCCGCGACGGGATACCGGCGATCGACCGGGTGGTGCACGCCCGTGCGCTGCTGCAGATCGGCCGGGTCGCCGACGCGCTCGCCTTCGCCGAGAAGATCGCCGCGAACGCGGGGGACGAAGCCACCCGTGCCAGCGCCCTGCTGCTCGCCGGGCAGGCCCAGCAGACCCTCGGCGACCAGGGTCGGGCGGAGGCCGCCTGGCAGGAGGCGTTGCAGGTGGCCACGGCCGGCGGGCTGCCCACGCTGCGCGCGTCCGCCATGCGTCGGCTCGGCATGGGCGACTTCGTGGCCGGCCGGCTCAGCCAGGCGAGCAGCCGGTTGGCCGCCGCGTACCAGGTCAGCCTCGGCGCGCAGGACCGGCGTGGGCAGGCCTGGTCGCTGCAGAACCTGGCCTGGGTGACCACGACCCGGGGTGACTTCGCCGGCACCGATGCCGTCCTCGGCCGGGCCGCGCGGCTCTTCGCCGAGCTGAAGGACCCGTACGGGCGGGCCTGGCTGCGGGGCACCACCGCGTTCGCCCGGCTGCTCGCCGGTCGGCTGCGGGAGGCGTGCCGGATGGCGCAGGTCTTCCTGCCCTTCGGCGAGCGGGTCGGCGAGGCGTGGGCGGTGGGCACGCTGCGCGCGGTCGCCGCGTTCGCCACCGCCGAGTTGGGCGACCTGGCCGAGGCCGACCGGGAGGCCCGCCGGGCGTACCGCGAGTTCGCCGCCGCGTCCGACGACTGGGGTCGCGGGTTCGCGCTCGTCGTCCGGGCCGTCGTCGCTCGTGGACTGGGCGAGCCGGAGCACGCGGCCGACCTGCTCACCGACGCCCTGGTGTACGCCGACCAGACCTCGCACCCGCTGCTCACCGGAATGGCGGGCACGCTGCGCGGCTTCGTGGCGCTGGACATGGGCGACCACGAGACCGCCGAGCAGGCCGCCCGGGCGGTGCTGACGGCCGTCGAACCGCACAACCCGCAGGCGCCGGCGCAGGTCGCGCCCCGGGTGCTGCTGGCCACCGCCCGGCTTGCCGCCGGTGACCCCGCGACCGCGGTCGGGCTGCTCGCCCCGGTGGCGACGGCCGCCGCCAACGCGCCCTCGCTGCTCTTCTCCCGCCGCCAGACCATGGCCCGGTACGCGTCGGCGCTGCTCGCGCACGGTCAGCGGGAGCAGGCGCTGGACTGGGCGAGACGGGCGGTCACCGCGCCCGCCGAGGACGTACGCAGTCAGGTGATCGCGGCGAGCGTGCTCGCCGAGGCGCTGGCGGCCTGCGGCCACTCGGCGGAAGCCCGGTCCTGCGCCGACGAGGCGGTCCGCCTCGCCTACGCCACCGAACAACGCAGCGAACGAGCAGCCGCAAAGTCCCTACAAGCCCGCCTGACCCTCCCCTAACCCCACTCCACCCACCCGGCCCCTACCCGGGCCTCCCGCGGTTGATCATGAAGTTGTTGCGCCGACGCGCCGGCATTGGTGGCAACAACTTCATGATCACCGCGCGGTGCGGGTGGGGCCGCAAGGGGTGGGGTGGGGCGGTTTTGGCGGTTCTGGGGATGTGGTGGTCGGGGCGAGGGGCTAGCGTGTCACCACCGTGCGGTGGTCCACAGTGGCGACCGTCGCCGTGCCTGGGGAGGCCATCATGAAGCTGCCGCGTTCCGTCGCGGGCTGGACCATCGCGGTCTTCGGCGTGCTGGCGCTGGTGATGGGCGCGGTCGGGTTGCTGTGGCCGGAGGCGCAGCTGCGTCTGCTCGGGTTCGAGGTGCCGGCGACTCGTGGCGCTGGCGACTACACCGGCACCTTCCTGCTGGCGTCGTCGATGGCGTCGTTCAACATGGGCGTCTACTACCTGCTCGCGACGGTCACCGAGTGGCGGGCGTTCTACCGTTTCACGGTGGTCTTCCGGCTGGTGACCTTCACCGTGTTCAGCATCGCCGTGCTGGCCGACATCGCCCCCGACCGGTTCTTCGGCGTGGCCGCGTGGGAGGGGTTGGGCGCGGTTGCCACGGCGATCGGACTGCGGATGGACGCCCGTCGGGGCACGCCGGCCGCCGTCGACACCGCTGCCGTGTCTCCCACTCCCGCCGCGTCTCCCGCCGCGGCGTCCGCTCCGCCTGCTCCCGCTCCCGCCTCCGCGCCCGCTGCGCCCGCCGCCTCCACGTCGGCCGATGCCGACGCGCCGGAAGGCACCGGAGAGGCGCCCGGCGCGGCCGGTGCCGCTCCGGCGGACGCGGCGCGCTGAGCCGCCGGCCGGGTTGGGTATTTTCGAGCGGTGACCGACACCCCGACCGGCGGCTTGCCGGTGCCGATCGTGCCCGGTCTGACTGATTTGCGGGTCTTTGCCCGAGGCGGCTACGCCACCGTCTACCAGGCCACCCAGATCTCGGTCGGTCGAGAGGTCGCCGTCAAGGTCGAGAACCGCACGCTGGACAGCGAACGCGATCAGGCCCGTTTCCTGCGCGAGGCGCGTGCCGCCGGGCGGATGTCGTCGCACCCGCACGTGGTGGACCTCTTCGACGTGGGCGTCACCGTCGACCAGCACCCCTACCTGATCATGGAACTCTGTGACGGGTCGTACGCCGAGCGGATGCGCAGCTCGCCGCTCGGCCCGGTGGAGGCCCGCGATCTCGGCATCAAGATCGCGGATGCGTTGGCGCACTCACACGGAGCCGGGGTGCTGCACCGGGACGTGAAGCCCGCGAACATCCTCTACTCGCACTTCAACTCGGCGGTGCTCGCCGACTTCGGGCTGGCCGTGCTGGCCGAGGCGCGCGACGCCTCGGTCACCCTGGAGGTGCTCACCCCGGCGTACGCGCCGCCGGAGATGTTCAGCCACAGCCCACCGTCGCCTGCCGTCGACGTGTACGCGCTCTGCGCCACCCTCTACGCGGTGATGCACGGCCGGCCGCCCCGCTGGCAGTCCGAGCGCAACCCCAGCCTGGTCACCGTGCTGGAGATGTTCAACCAGCCGCTTCCCGGCCTCCCGGGCGTACCGGACGAGCTCATCGACGTGCTGCGTCTCGGCATGGCCAACGACCCGGCCGAGCGGCCGTCCGCCCTCGAACTGCACGACCTGCTCGCCAACCTGCCGTTCGGCTCACCGTCCGCCCCGGTTAGCGGCGTCCCGACCAGCGGCTCACCGATCAGCGGCGCCCCGGTCAGTGGTGGCCCGAGCCGGTCCGGCCTGTACGGCACCGGCCAGCCAGCGCCCCGGCCGCCGGTCGAGGACTCCCGCCCCAGCGTTCCCGGCGGCCGGCGGTGGCGACGACGCTGGTTCCTCGGCGGCGCCGGGGTGCTGGCGCTCGCCGCCTCGGCCACCACCGGGGCCTGGCTGGCGAGCGGTGGCCCGCCGCCCGGCCCGTCCCCCTCGGTGACCCAGGTCGCGGCACCGGCGACCGGGCCGCTGCCCGGCTGCGCGTCAGGTGCCGGGGCGCCGACCGCGCTGCCCAGCGGCGCCCGTTGCCTGCCCGAGCTGGAGTGCTTCGGCCCGGTACGCATCCGCGGTGCCCGCGCCGAGGCGGCCCGCGTCCCGTGCGACGGCCGGCACACCTGGGAGACGTACGCCGAGGGCATCCTGCCGGTGCAGCTCGTCGGCGCGGCCTACGACGAGGTGATCGCCGCCGAGCCGGTACGACAGGTCTGCAGCGCCACGACGTTCCGACTGACCACGGAGATCGCCGAGCCGGTCGGCTGGCACCTGGAGGTGTTGCCGCCGGTGGACGGCAACGTCGACCGGGTCTACCGGTGCCTGGCGGGGCGGGGCGTCGACGCGCTCACCGCGCCCACGCTCACCGGTCGCTGAACCCGCCGCGCGCCCGTCCCCGGTCACGCACCGCACGCAACGCGTCCCGGCTGTCCAGGGCGTCGAGCGTGTCGGCGTCGATCCCGTACGGCATCAACTCCGGCGGTGCGGTGGCGTGTGGCTGGTCCGCCGGCTCCGGTTCGGCGCGCTGGCGGACGGCGGACACGGCGACCGCGGCGACCATGGCCAGCAGCACGCAGAGCAGTGCGAGAACCACGCCGAGAAGGTCCTGCCGGCGCAGAACGACAAGCAGGGCCAGCAGCGCGACGGCACCCGGCGCCGCGACCGCCGCCACCATCCGCGCATCGATCCTGGACAGTCGACTCACCCCTCCAGCATGTCGCGGCCTGGCCCGCTGTCAACCGGAGAGGCGATCCGCCGCGCCGATCAGTGTTGATCGAACGGACCATCCGACCTGACCGGTCGGCGTGCACACGCAGTGGACTCGTCTCGCTACTCTCGGTGTTCCGCAGGCTGCTCCGTCAGCGAGGTCGCCCATGAACGTACGCAGTTCCCAGTCCCGGCTCCGCTCGGTCGCGTCGACACTGGCGGTCGCCCTGACCCTCACCCTCTCCGCCGCCGCCGGCTGCGAGAGCCGCAAGGAACCGGACCTGCCGTCGGTGCAGGAGAAGTTGCGCGAGTCGCACATCTACGGGCAGTCGAAGCTGCGTATCGGCGTCGCCACCAACGAGCCGTTGATGGGCGACCTCCGCAACGGCCAGCACGTCGGCTTCGACGTCGAGATCGGCAGGTACATCGCCGCGTCCCTCGGTTACCAGGGCGAGCAGCAGTTGGAGTTCGTGTCGGCGGCCACCGAGGACCGGATCCCGTACCTGCAGGGCGGCACCGTCGACCTGGTGATCTCCAGCTTCTCGATGACCGAGGAGCGCAAGAAGCTGGTCAGCTTCGCCGGGCCGTACTTCGTCACCACGCAGGAGGTGTTGGTGCCGGTCCGGCTCAAGGACAGGATCCGCACCATCGAGGACCTGCGCGACCCGGCATACAAGGTCTGCACCACCGGCGGCTCCACCACCGAGGCCGAGCTGGAGAAGCGCCAGGTCAAGGCGCTTGTGGTGAAGGACGTCTGGGACTGCGTGACAGGCATCCGCGCCGGCCGGTACGACGTGGTCAGCTCGGACGAGACGATCCTCGCGGGCTTCCTGGCCACGTACCCCAAGGAGTTCGAGATCGTCGATCTGCCCTTCGGCACGAGCGAGCTGTTGGGCATCGGCGTGCCGATCGGCGATCCGGCGCTGCGTGACCTGGTCGCCTTCTTTCTGCAGAAGAGCTACCAGCAGGGCCGCAACGGGCAGGCCAGTCCGTGGCTGACGGCGTACAACCGGACCCTGGGCCCGTGGCTGCGCGTCGAGAAGACCCAGCCACAGCCACTTGAGGTGCCGAAGCTTGTCGACTTCGACGACAAGGCGCCCCGGCGGTGAGCACGGTGCCGACCACCACCGGCGACGCGAGCCCCGGTGGCACGGTGCCGCCGCCCCGGCCCGCCGTGCCGACCGACCACGTCGAGGTGGACCCCGGCGGGTGGCCGGCCGGTGTGCCGCGGGCCGAACCCGCAGTGCCGGTCGCCGACGTCGAGCAGGTGCCGGTGCGGTGGGATCCGGCGGAGCGGCGGGCGCGGGCCAGCCAGTCGTTCTGGACGGCGGTCGTGGGCGTACCGGCGATCTTCTCGGTGCTCCGGCTCGGCGTCGAGGCGGGTGGGGAGCTGCAGACCACGCTGCTGCTGGTCGCCAACGTCGGGCCGGTCAACCTGCTCGCGGGCTTCCTGACCACCGCGGCTCGACTGCTCTCCACCGGGCTGGTCGCCGTCTTCGCGCTCGGCGCGGTGCTGGCCGTGAGCGTGGACCGACTGCCGCCGGGCACCCGTCGCCGCCCGCTCTTCGCCCGCTGGGCGGACCTCACCCCGGCCTGGGTGGTGCTGGCGAGCTTCCTGCTCGCCCTGCTCACCTGGCCGCTGCTCTACCTGCCGCTGCTGCTGCCGGCGTTCGCTGCCGCGTTCCAGCTTCGTCCGGACCGGCTGCACGAGTGGGTCGTACCCCGGTTGGCGGCGATCGTCGCGCTGCTCGCCGGGTACGGCTGGCTGCTGCTGCCGACGCTGCGCGACGCGGCCGGGCAGCGCGAGCTGCTGGTGTTCGCACTTCTCGTGGTGCCGCCGGTGTTGGCGCTGTTCATCGCCGGGCCGCTGCCCGGCATGGTGATCCGGCCGCTGGCGTCGCTGACCGAGGTGGCGGTGCTGGCCATGCTGGTCTGGGCCGCGCTGCCGGTGATCAGCACACCGGTGCTCCCGCTCACCGTCACCACCGTGGGCGTCGAGAACGGCCCGACCGAGGACGTCCGAGGGCACGTGGTGACCACCGACGACGTCAACATGGTGATCCTGCAGGAACGGGGCGGAGTCCGGTACGTGCCGGTAGACCTCGTCCGCGCGCAGGTGCTCTGCCCGAGCGAGGAGGAGTTGCCCCGGCACCGGCTGCGGATCCACGACTTCCACATCGAGGACTCGCTGCTGGAGGGGTTGGGCCGCCGCGTCCGCCCGGTGCACCGCATCGACGCGGCCTGCCGCGCCCCCGGCTGAGGTTAGTAGGACTTGTCCTGGCCGAGGACGTGCTGGGCGACGAAGTTCAGGATCATCTCGCGGCTGACCGGGGCGATCCGCCCGGCCCGGACCGCGCCGAGCAGGGTGGCCACCCCGTATTCCGTGGTCATGCCCGCCCCGCCGAGGGCCTGCACTGCGGTGTCCACGGCGAGGGCGGCGGCCTCCCCGGCCGCGTACTTGGCCATGTTGCCGGCCACCCCGGCCTCCAGGTCGCGGCCGGCGTCGTACAGGGTGGCCGCCTTCTGGATCATCAGGCGGGCCAGCTCCACCTGCACCGCCGCGTGGGCGAGCGGATGCGCCACCCCCTGGTGCGAGCCGATGCTCCGGCCACCCCACACCTTGCGGGTGGCGGTGTACTCGGTGGCCCGCTCGATGGCGTACCGACCGGTGCCGGCGCCCATCGCGGCCACCGTGATCCGCTCCGGGTTGAGCCCGGCGAAGAGCGCCGGCAGCCCGGCGTCCAGGGATTCGCCGACCAGCGCGTCGGCGGGCACCCGCACGTCGTCGAGGTAGAGCAGGAACTGGTTCTCCGGAGAGACGATCTCCATGTCCAGCTTGGACCGGGTCAGCCCCGCCGCGTCGGTAGGCACCAGGAACAGCGCGGGCTTGAGCTTGCCGGTGGAGGAGTCCTCGGTCCGGGCCACCACCAGGACGTGCCCGGCCTCGTCGACCCCGGAGATGTAGCACTTGCGGCCGTTGAGCAGCCAGTCGTCGCCGTCGCGGCGGGCCACCGTGCCGAGCCGGTGGAAGTTGGAACCGGCCTCCGGCTCGGTGATCGCGAAGACGATCTTCGCCGAGCCGTCCGCGAGGCCGGGCAGGTGCCGTTTGCGCTGCTCCTCGGTGCCGTGCCGGGCGAGCACCGTCGCCGCGATGGCGGGGGAGACCACCAGCAGCAGCAGCGGGCACCCCGCCGCCGCCAGCTCCTCGCAGACGATGGCCAGCTCGGTGATGCCGCCGCCCCCGCCGCCGTACTCGGTGGGGATGTTGACCCCCAGATAGCCGAGCCGTCCCGCCTCGGCCCACAACTCGGTGGTGTGCTCACCGGCCTTCGCCTTCTCGACGAAGTAGCCGTGGCCGTACCGGCGGCCCAGCGCCCGCACGGCGTCGCGGAGCTGGTCCTGCTCGGGGGTGAGGTCGAAGGTCATCGGGGGTCCTCCTCGGGGTTCGACGGCGTCGGGTCGTCGCTTGCGGGGGAGCCGTCGATGACGGCCAGGACGGTGCCGGTGCGCACCTGAGCGCCGGCCGGCACCGGGAGTTCGATGACCACCCCGTCGGTCGGGGCCAGCACCTGATGTTCCAGCTTCATCGCTTCCAGCGTGAGCAGTGGTTCGCCGGCCGTGACCCGCTGGCCGACCTGCACGTGCACCCGGGTCACCGCGCCGGGCAGCGGCGCGAGCAGCGACCCGGCCGCCACCGCCGCCGTGGGCAGCGGGAGGCGCGGCAGCTCGACGAGGCTCGCCGCCCCGTCCGGGCCATCCACGAAGATCTCCGACCCCACCCGGTGTACGCGGTACGCGCGCCGAACGCCGTCGACGTCGAGCGCCACCCGGTCCGGGGTGACCTCCGCCAGCGCTACCGTCGGCGGCTTCCCCTCCAACGCCACCGTGTCGCCGGGCGGCGCTGCGGACCAGTCGGCGAGTCGGCCGGTGCGGTCCAGTCGGTAGCGGACCTCAATCTCGCCGTCCGGGCCGGTGAAGCGGCTGACCTGCGGTACGGCGGGCACGTTGCGCCAGCCGGAGGGCAGCCCGCCGAGCACCGGCGCGGTCGCTCGGCGTTGGGCCGCACCCGCCAGCGCGGCCGCCAGGGCGGTCAGCGGAAGCTGATCGGCGGGCAGCAGCGGCGCGAAGACCTCGGGGTGCCGGTCCAGGAAACCGGTGTCGATCTCCGCAGCCGCGAACTCCGGGCTGCGCAGCACCCGGACCAGCAGATCGCGGTTGGTGGCCACCCCGTGCAGCTCGGCACGGGCCAGCGCGCCGGCCAGCGCGCGGGCCGCCTCGGCCCGGGTCGGCGCCCAGGCGATCAGCTTGGCGAGCATGGAGTCGTAGTGCACGCTCACCTCGGAGCCCGTCCCGACGCCGGAGTCCAGCCGCAGGCCGGCGTGCTGGAGGCCACCGAACTCCCGGTCCACCCCCGGCACCGCGAACCGGCGCAGCACACCTGTCGCGGGTCGCCAGCCCTGCGCCGGGTCCTCGGCGCACAACCGCACCTCGATCGCGTAGCCGCGTACACCCGGCTCGTGCAGGTGCTCCGGCAGCGGCACGCCCTCGGCGACGAGCAGTTGCCACCGGACCAGGTCGAGCCCGACGGGCCCGGTCAGCTCGGTGACCGGGTGCTCCACCTGCAAGCGGGTGTTCATCTCGAGGAAGAAGAACTCACCGGTCGGAGCCAGCAGGAACTCCACAGTGCCGGCGCCCACGTAGTCGACGGCACGTCCGGCGGACACCGCCGCCTCGTGCAGCGCCGGACGCAACTCCTCCGGGAGCACCCCGGGGGCCTCCTCGATGATCTTCTGGTGTCGGCGCTGGATCGAGCACTCGCGCACCCCGAGGGCGGCCACCGTGCCGTGCGAGTCGCCGAAGATCTGCACCTCGACGTGCCGACCACGCTCGACGTACCGCTCGATGAAGACCGTGCCGTCGCCGAACGCGGCAGCCGCCTCCCGGCTGGCGCCGGCGACGGCCTCCGCCAGCTCGTCCGCGGACCGCACGATCCGCATGCCCCGGCCGCCGCCGCCAGCGGACGCCTTCACCAGCACCGGGAAGTCGGTGACCTCGTCGGCGTCGGTCCAGCTCGGCAGCATCGGCACGCCCGCCTCGGCGAGCAGCGCCTTCGCCGCCAACTTGTCGCCCATCGCGGCGATCACCTTGGCCGGCGGCCCGATCCAGGTCAGCCCCGCGTCGGTCACCGCCGCCGCGAACTCGGCGTTCTCGGCGAGGAAGCCGTAGCCGGGGTGGACGGCGTCCGCGCCGGCCTTGCGGGCCGCGTCCAGGATCAGATCCACCCGCAGGTACGTCTCGGCCGGTGAGCTTCCCGGCAGGCGTACGGCCAGGTCGGCCTCGGCGACGAACGGCGCGTCGGCGTCCGCGTCGGAGTACACGGCGACGGTCTGCACGCCCATCGCGCGGCAGGTGGCGAAGACCCGGCGGGCGATCTCGCCCCGGTTGGCCACGAGCAGTCTGTTGATCATGAGTGGCCTCTCTACATCCGGAAGACGCCGAAGCCGTCGGCGCCCTTCACCGGTCCGTTGTGGATCGCCGAGAGGCAGAGCCCGAGGACGGTGCGGGTGTCCCGAGGGTCGATCACCCCGTCGTCGTAGAGCCGGCCGGAGAGAAACAGCGCCCCGGACTGCGACTCGATCTGCTGCTCGACCATCATCCGCATCGCCGCGTCGGAGTCCTCGTCGTAGTCGCGCCCCCGAGCTGCGGCGGCCTGCCGGGCCACGATCGACAGCACCCCGGCGAGCTGCGCCGGGCCCATCACCGCCGACTTCGCGTTCGGCCAGGTGAACAGGAACCTCGGCTCGTACGCCCGGCCGCACATGCCGTAGTTGCCGGCCCCGTACGAGGCGCCCAGGTTCACCGTCAGGTGCGGCACCGTCGAGTTCGACACCGCGTTGATCATCAACGCGCCGTGCTTGATGATGCCGCGCTGCTCGTACTCGGTGCCGACCATGTAGCCGGTGGTGTTCTGCAGGAAGATCAACGGGGTGTCCGAGGCGTTCGCGAGCTGGATGAACTGGGCCGCCTTCTGCGCCTCCGCGCTGAACAGCACCCCCCGGGCGTTCGCCAGCACCCCCACCGGGTACCCGTGCAGCTCGCCCCAGCCGGTGACCAACGCGTCCCCGTACGCCGGCTTGAACTCGTCGAAGTCGCTGCCGTCCAGGATCCGGGCCAGGACCTCGCGGGGATCGAACGGCACCTTCAGATCGGCGCTGACGATGCCCAGCAGCTCCTCCGGGTCGTACTTCGGCGGCTGCGGCACCGCCGTACGCGGCGACGGCCCGTGCTTGCGCCAGTTGAGCCGGCGGACGCACTGCCGGGCCAGGCGGATGCCGTCGCGCTCGTCCTCGGCCAGGTGGTCGGCGAGGCCGGACGTGCCGGCGTGCATCGCCGCGCCACCCAGCGACTCGTCGTCGGTGACCTCACCGGTCGCCATCTTCACCAGCGGCGGCCCGGCCAGGTAGACCTGCGACCGGTCCCGGATCATGATCACGTGGTCGGACATCCCCGGCACGTACGCGCCACCGGCAGTGGCGTTGCCGAAGACCACGCTGACCGTGGGGATGCCCGCCGCCGAGAGCCGCGTCAGGTCCCGGAACACCCGACCACCCGGGATGAAGATCTCCGCCTGGGTGGGCAGGTCCGCCCCGGCCGACTCGACAAGGTTCACCATCGGTAGCCGGTTGGCCAGGGCGATCTCGCCGGCCCGCCGGGTCTTCGCGAGCGACCACGGGTTGACCGCGCCGCCGCGTACCGTCGGATCGTTGGCGACGATCAGGCACTCCACGCCCTCGACCACGCCGATGCCCGTGACCACGCTGGCCCCGACTGGGAAGTCCGTGCCGTACGCGGCGACCGGCGACAACTCCAGGAACGGGCTGTCGGCGTCCACCAGCAGCTCGATCCGCTCGCGGGGGAGCAGCTTGCCGCGCTTGTGGTGCCGGGACACGTACTTCTCGCCGCCGCCCGCCCGGGCCTGGTCCAGCGCGGCGTCCAGCTCGGCCAGCCGCTCCAGCAACGCCGTCCGGTTCGCGGCGTACCCCGGTGCGGCGGGGTCCACCCTGCTGTCCAGTGTGGTCACAGGCCCATGCCCTTCGCGATGATCTCGTTCATGATCTCGGTGGTGCCGCCGCCGATGCCGAGGATCCGGGCGTCGCGGTAGTGCCGCTCCACCTCGGCGTCCCGCAGGTAGCCGAAGCCGCCGTGCAGTTGCAGCGCCTGGTCGACGACCTGGTCGCAGGCGGCCACCGCGACGTTCTTCGCCATCGCCACCTCCGTCACCACCGGCTCGCCCGCGGCCACCCGGACGGCCACCTCGTGCACGTACGACCGGGCCGCCTCGGCCCGCGTGTGCATCTCGGCCAGCCGGTGCCGGACCAGCTGCCGGCTGGCCAGCGGACGCCCGAAGGTCTCCCGGTCCCGGCACCAGCGCACCGCCAGCTCGACACAGCGCTGCGCGGTCGCGTACGCCTGGGTCGCCAGAGACAGTCGCTCGGCGGCGAAGTGCTGCATGATCGCCAGGAAGCCGGTGTTCTCCGCGCCGATCCGGTTGGCCACCGGCACCCGCACGTCCACGAACGACAGCTCCGCCGTGTCCGAGCAGTGCCAGCCCAGCTTCTCCAGTCGGCGCCCCACCGTGAACCCGGGCGACCCCTTGTCGATGACGAGCAGGGTCAGTTCACCGCTGCCGGGAAAGTCGGTGCACACCGCGGTGGTCACGAAGTCCGCCCGATGACCGCTGGTGATGTACGTCTTCGACCCGTTCACCACGTAGTGCTCGCCGTCGCGGCGGGCGGTCGTACGGATGCCGGCGACGTCGGAGCCGCCGTCCGGCTCGGTGATCGCCAACGCGCCGATCATCGTGCCGGCCAGGGTGGGCCGGACGTACCGTTCGATCAGGCCGCCGTCGGCCGGCGACGGGGTGCCGCCGAGCCGGCCGCCCAGCGACCCGCCGGTGCGGGCGCCGGCCGCGGCGACCATGTGCGGCAATGCGATGCCGTGCGTGAACAGGGCCGCCACCAGGCCGGACGAGCCGCCAGCGCGGATCAGCTCCTCCGTCACGATGATCGAGTCGAGCAGGTCACCGCCGCTGCCGCCCACCGACTCGGGAAAGCCGATGCCGAGCAGGCCGAGCTTCGCGGCGGTCGCGTGCAGGGCCCGGGGGACCTCGCCGGCCCGCTCCCAGTCGTCCAGGTGCGGCAGGACCTCCCGGGTCACGAAGGCCCTGGTCAGCTCGCGCAGCTGCCGCCGTTCGGGGGTGTCCACGATGCTCATCGCGCCACCCCCGTCAGCACCTCGGCGGGCAGGTCGACGATCCGGGCGCGCAGCAGCTCGCCGAGCGCCTTGGCCTGCGGGTCGAACCGGGTGGACGCGGCCACCCCGGCCCCCAGCAGACCCTCGATCACGAAGTTGGCCGCCCGCAGGTTCGGCAGCTCGTAGCGCCGCACCGACAGCGACGCCGTCTCCGGCAGCAGCTCGGCCAGCCGCTCGACTGTCAACCAGGCGCGCAGCCACGCGTACCCGGCGTCGGTCCGGGCCCAGACGCCGAGGTTGGCGTCACCGCCCTTGTCGCCCGAGCGCGCGCCGACCAGTTCGCCGAGTGCCCCGCGCCGGGTCGGGCCGTCGACCGCCGCGCCGCCGCCCGGCACGGTCTCGTCCCGCACCGTGGGGGCGGTACGGACCGGCGGGGCGATCGGCACCCGTTCACCGCCGGGCCGGACCGCGACGTGCGCCACCGCGTCCTGCGGCACGGTGTCGGCGGTGAAGACGCCGTACGGTGTCGCGTCGCCCGGGAGGGTGGTCAGCGTGCAGCCCGGGTAGGAGGCCAGGGCCAGTTCCACCGCGGCGGCCGAGAAGGCCCGCCCGGCCCGTGCCTTGTCGCCGTCGCGCAGGTGTACGTGCAGCAGGGCGCTCGCGACCTCGGTGTCGGCCGCGTCCGGGTGGTCGGTGCGGGCGAGCGTGAACTCCAGCCCGTCCTTGCCCACCGCCTCCTCGATCTGCCCCCGCACCAGGGCCGCCTTCGCCTCGATGTCCAACCCGCAGAGGACGAACGTCATCGAGTTCCGGAAGCCGCCGAGGTTGTTGACGCCGACCTTGAGCGTCGCCGGCGGCGGGGTGCCCCGGACGCCGAAGATCCGGACCCGGTCCGGCCCGTCGGGGCGCAGCGTCACGGAGTCCAGCCGGGTGACCACGTCCGGTCCCAGGTACGCCGGCCCGCCGATCTCGTAGAGCAGTTGGGCGGTGACGGTCTCCACGGTGACCGCACCGCCGGTGCCGGGATGCTTGGTGACCACGGATGAGCCGTCGGAGTGCACCTCGGCGATCGGGAAGCCGGGGCGGTGCCCGCCGTCGGGCAGTTCGGTGAAGAAGCTGAAGTTGCCGCCGGTGACCTGGGCGCCGCACTCCAGGAGGTGCCCGGCGACTGTCGCCCCGGCCAGCTCGTCGAGATCGTCGCGACCCCACCCGTACCTGGCGATGGCCGGGCCGACCACCAACGACGCGTCGGTGACCCGGCCGGTGACCACCACGTCCGCGCCGGCGTCGAGGCAGGCGGCGATCCCGAACGCGCCCAGGTACGCGTTCGCGGTGAGCGCGTCGGGCCGCCGGAGCGCGTCGCCCTCGACGTACCCCACCTGGGCCGACAGGCCCAGACGGCCGGCGAGCGCCTCGATGGCGGCGGCCAGGCCGGCCGGATTCAGCCCGCCGGCGTTGGTCACGATCCGCACCCCCCGGTCGAGGGCCGTGCCCAGGCACGTCTCCAGCTGACGCAGGAACGTCTTCGCGTAGCCGAGGTCGGGGTCGCGCAGCCGGTCCCGACCGAGGATCAGCATGGTCAGCTCGGCCAGGTAGTCACCGGTCAGCACGTCCAGTTCGCCGCCGTCGAGCATCTCCCGCCAGGCCGTGAACCGGTCGCCGTAGAAGCCGGAAGCGTTGCCGATGCGGATCACGCCGTGACTCCGCGTCGGCTCGACGGTTCGCGCCCGGTGCCCGGCGGGCCGGCGAACGCCTGCGCCACGTCGAGCCACTCGTCGGCGACGGGGCCGCTGGCCAGCAGGGCGAGGTCCGCGCGGTGGCGGCGGCGGGTGACGAGCAGGCAGAAGTCCAGGAGGGGACCGCTCAGGCGGTCGGCGGCGTCCGCCGGGCCCCAGGTCCACGTCTCCCCGCCGGGTCCGGTCAACTCGACCCGGACCGGTGCCGCCGGTGCCGGTCGGCCGTGGGCGGCGAATCCGTGCCCGAGAGTACGCACACCGAGGTGCGCCACGTGCCGGAGGCGGTCGGTGGCGGGGCGGACGACACCGAGGGCGTCGGCCACGTCTTCACCGTGCGCCCAGGTCTCCATGATCCGGGCGGTCGCCATCGACGCGGCCGACATCCGGGTGCCGTACCAGGGCAGCTTCTCGCCGGCCGGGACCGCGAGGAGCGCGTCGTTGAGCGCCGCCCGTCCGGCCCGCCAGCGGGCGAGCAGGTCGGCGGGCGGGGCGAGGAACGCCTCGGCGCCCGCGTCGACCATCCGGTTCGGGTCCGGCGCGGCCGTCACCGTCGCGTAGAAGGCGTCGGCGTCGGTGGCGGCCAGCAGGGCCACGTGGTCGGTCCAGGCGAGGTGGGCGATCTGGTGCCCGATGCTCCAGCCCGCCGCCGGGGTCGGGCGGGCCCAGTCGGCCGCAGGCAGGGGCGCCACCAACGCGTCCAGGTCGGCGGACTCGGCGGCCAGATCCGCGAGCAGGTCACTGAGGTCGACCATGATGCCTCCGGTCGGTGCTGGGCCGGTGTGGCCGGGGTCAGGGCGTGAGGAGGGTGGCGAGCTGGCGTTTCCAGGTGGCGAGCAGGGCGGCGCGGCGGGCCGAGTCGTCGCTGAGCAGGTTGGCCACCCCGAGCCCGCGCAGCAGGTCGAGGGTGGCCTGCACGGCTTCGCGGACGCCGGGACGGCGCTCGTCGACCCCGAGCAGGGCGACGGTGAGGCGGTGCATCTCCCGGCCGACCGTCGCCTCCAGCGGGACCAGGGCGTCGCGCAGCTCCTGGTCGGTGCGGGCGGCCACCCACAGTTCGAGCGCGGCGACGAAGAGTGGCCCGGTGAAGGCCACCCCGAGCAGGTCGATCACGCGGTCGAGCCGCTGCGGGCCGGCCGGCAACGCCTCGGCCTCGGTGCGCAGCTCGTTGGCCCGGCGCTCGGCCAGATGGGCGACGGCGGCCGTGACCAGCGCGGCCTTGGTCGGGTAGTGGTGCAGCTGCGCACCCCGCGAGACACCGGCCCGCGCCGCCACGACTGTGGTCGTGGTGCCCGACCAGCCGTGATCGATCAGGCAGTCGACTGTCGCCTCCAGCAGGCGGGCCTGGGTGGCACGACTGCGTTCCTGCTGAGGAACACGCGTCGCGCCGGCAGATGTCGATGCGGCGGACGTTGATGTGGCGGACGTTGATGTGGCGGACACGGCAACAGCCTGCGGCCTCCGAAACAAACAGTCAAGACTGACTTTTTATGGCCGAGTCGGCGGCCGTGCTCCGGTCGAGCCGACCTCGACTGCCCTACCCGTGCCCTGTCGAGCTGCCCCACGAGTGGGACGGCGGCGGTGCGCCATCTGCCCCTTCCCGTGCCCTGTCGAGCTGCCCCACTCCTGGGGCAGCTCGACAGGTAGGAGAGCGGGTCCACGGGCCTCAGCTGACTCGCCGGATCAGCGGCTATCTGCGCGGCGAGGGATGCGCCGCGTTGAGGGGACGTGCGGGGTCGAGGACACGTGCACGGCCGAGGAAACGTGCGGGGTCGAGGGGATGTGCGGCGTCGGATCGGTGGGGGTCAGCGGCCGTCGCGCGGGCCGAAGACGGCGAGGGCGTCGGCGTCGCTGTGCTGGGAGCGCAGGTACTCGTCGGCCCAGGCGGCGGCGTCCGGGTACGTCGACTCCGCCGCCACCCGGGCGCAGGCCGCGTCCACGTCGAAGGCGGTGCGGCGCAGCTGTACGCCCGGCCCGAGCAGCGCCCACCACGCGCCCGCACCCCCGTACGGCATGCCGACGCTGCCCGGATTGACCACCAGGCGCCGGTCGACCAGCCGGGTGAACGGCATGTGGGTGTGGCCGCAGACCACCGTCCCGACCTCGGCGGGCAGGCCCGCGAACACCTCCTCCCAGCGCGCCATCCGGGAGTCGACGAGCACCACCTCCTCGTCGTCGCGGGGCGTCGCGTGGCAGAACAGTGTCGGCCCGAGGCCGTCGATCTCCACCGTCACGGTCGCCGGCAGCGCGGCGAGCCGGGCCACCTGATCGTCGCGGAGCTGCCCGGCCGCCCAGTTGGACACCTCGAAAGCGGCGGGCCGTCCGGCCCGCGCGTCAACCAGCTCACGTTCGCAGTTGCCGCCCACCCAGCAGACCCGGTCACCCAGGTCGGCGAGCACGTCCAGCACCTCGACCGGCTGTGGACCGGAAGCGATGTCGCCGGTCAGCACGATGAGGTCGGCGGCGGCGACGTCCGGCTCGGCCAGGACGGCCTCCAGCGCGGGCAGTACGCCGTGGATGTCGGAGAGCACCGCAACTCTGTTCACCATGGCCCCACCCTCACCACTTCAGCCGCCGCGAGCCAGCATTTCTGCGCCGGGCAGACGAAACGTCCCCGCCTCCCGTCGATGAGGGAAGGCGGGGACGGGACGTACCGCTCAGACGCGGGCGCGGCGGGCCAGGCGCTCCGGGTCCAGGATGATGATGCTCTTGCCGTCCAGCCGCAGCCAGCCGCGCGAGGCGAAGTCGGCGAGCGCCTTGTTCACCGTCTCCCGGGAGGCGCCGACGAGCTGGGCGATCTCCTCCTGGGTGAGGTCGTGCGTCACGCGCAGCACGCCGCCGTCGCGCGTGCCGAACCGGCCGGCCATCTGGAGCAGGTTCTTCGCGACCCGGCCCGGCACGTCCGTGAAGATCAGGTCGGCGAGCGAGTCGTTGGTCCGGCGCAGTCGCCGGGCGAGCACCCGGAGCAGCTGCTCGGCGATCTCCGGGCGGTTGTTGAGCCACGGCCGCAGTGCCTGCTTGCGCAGCCGCACCAGCCGGGTGTCGGTCACCGCGGTGGCGGTCGCCGTACGCGGACCCGGGTCGAAGAGCGACAGCTCACCGACCATGTCCGACGGCCCCATCACCGCGATCAGGTTCTGCCGGCCGTCCGCCGCCCGGCGGCCGACCTTGATCTTCCCGGACAGCAGGATATAGAGGCTGTCGCCGGGCTCGCCCTCATTGAAGACGATCTCGCCCTTGCGGACCTCGATCGTCTCCATCTCCTTGGCGAGCGCCTCGGCAGCTTCCGGGTCGACACCCTGGAAGATCCCGCTGCGGGCCAGTACCTCATCCATCGCGCACCTCCGGTTACGCGTGCCGTCCGTCGGCCGGGGCCGCCGTCCGCTGATCCCCTCGCGCGCCGCCAAGTCTAGGCGCATGTGAGCACGAATCAGAGGTCGGCCCTGGAATCTTGATCGGTGGGCGTAACCTGCCCGACGTGCTGAGCGACCCGACCCTGACCAGCCGCGCCGAAGACGGGCGGCACATTCCGCTGCTCGTCTGGCGGCCCAACAGGCCCCTGCGAGCGGTCAGCAGCGGCCCGCTCGGCGGTGGCGTCGGCGTCCGGCACTGGGTGCTGAACGCGACAGTGCCCATGTCGTACGACCGGGACGACCCCGCCGCCCACCTGACCGCGCTCGCCGCGGACCTGGCCCTCGACGGGCCCGGGGTGGGCCTGCTGACCGGCGTCGACGTGACCGAGGTGGTCGCCCGGACCGACAGCGGCGTGCGGGTCTGGGCGACGGTCGGGCTCGGCACCCCGGTGCCCGCCGCCGCGCCGGAACCGGCCGCCCTCGCCCAGCGGGTGGGCACTGTCAACATCGTGGTGTACGTGCCGGCCCGGCTCGCCGACTCGGCCCTGGTCAACGCCGTCGCCACCGCCACCGAGGCGAAGACCCAGGCGATCGTCGAGCTGGGGTTGCCCGGGACCGGCACCCCCACCGACTCGGTCACCGTGCTCTGTCCGGTGGACGGCCCCGCGGCCGCGTACGGCGGGCCGCGCTCCACCTGGGGCGCCCCGCTGGCCCGAGCCGTGCACGCCGCCGTACGCGCGGGCGGGGACCGGCCGGTGGTGCCCTGGTCGGACCGGGTGAACGGCTGAACTTCCGACCGATCGGCCCTCGTCGGCGCGTTGAGCGGCCGGTAGGGTCGCGGACGATGTACGCTACCGCCCCCCTCGCGTCCCGCCCGTTCCGCCGCGTCGCCATCGGCCTCGCGGCGCTGCTGGCCGCCCTGCTCGTCGCCGGCTGTGCCGACAGCGGGGAGGCCCCGGTGTGGCAGCCCGGCGCCGGTGGTGGTGGCACCGGAGCGCCGGTGAGCACGGCCGGCCCCAAGGCCAGCGGCGGTGCCTCGGCGTCGGGCGGGGGCGGCGCCATCTCGCTCTCCGCGACCGGCGACATCATCATGGGCAACGCGCCGAGCCGGCTGCCCGCCGCCGGCGGCAAGGGCTTCTTCGACTCGGTCAAGCAGGCGCTCAAGGCCGACCTGGTGATGGGCAACCTGGAGGAGCCGCTGACGGTGGACACCGGCACCGGCAAGTGCGGGGCCAACTCGACCCGCTGCTACCAGTTCCGGGCCCCGCCGGAGTACGCCGCGCACCTGCGCGACGCCGGCTTCGAGGTGCTCAACCAGGCCAACAACCACGGCTACGACTACGGGCCGAAGGGCTACGAGAACACGCAGAAGGCGCTGGAGAAGTACGACCTGAAGCACACCGGCGCCCCGGACGAGACCACCGTGGTCGACGTCAAGGGCGTCAAGGTGGCCGTGGTGGGTTTCTCGTCGTACGTCTGGTCCAACAGCCTGGTCGACATCGCCAAGGCCAAGACGGTGGTCGCCAAGGCAGCCACCATGGCCGACCTGGTCGTGGTGCAGGTGCACATGGGCGGCGAGGGCGCGGACAAGACCCGGGTGAAGCCGGGCACCGAGATCTTCCTGGGTGAGAACCGGGGGGACCCGGTCAAGTTCTCGCACGCCATGATCGACGCAGGCGCGGACCTGATCGTCGGGCACGGGCCACACGTGCTGCGCGGCATGGAGTTCTACCAGGGCCGCCTGATCGCGTACAGCCTGGGCAACTTCGCCGGCGGTAGCAACACGTTGATCAATACCGGCCGGCTCGGCTGGGGCGGGGTGCTCAAGGTGTCGCTCAAGCCCGACGGGAGCTGGGCCGGCGGCTCGTTCACCTCGACGTACATGAACTCCGCAGGCAAGCCGACGATGGACCCGGACGACCGCGGCCTGGGCCTGGTCACCGAGCTGAGCCGCGCCGACTTCCCCAAGGGTGGGGCCCGGTTCGACGGGCAGGGCAGGATCACCGCGCCGACGGCGGGTTGACCCGAGGAGGAACGTCCGGGGCGCGACGTAGGCTGACCGTCGTGACCAGTAGCTCTCCCGGTGCCAGCGAGACCGACCTCGGGCGCACACGTCGTGCCCGCAAGATCGGCCGGGTGCTGGCCGAGACGCACCCCGACGCGCACTGTGAACTGGACCACTCCAACGCCCTGGAGCTGGCCGTCGCCACCATCCTCTCGGCGCAGTGCACCGACAAGAAGGTCAACGAGGTCACCCCGAAGCTCTTCGCCCGCTACCCGAGCGCCCCCGCGTACGCCGGGGCCGACCGGGGCGAGATGGAGGAGCTGATCCGGCCCACCGGCTTCTACCGCAACAAGACCGACTCGCTGCTCAAGCTGGGGCAGGCCCTCGTCGACAGGTACGACGGTCAGGTCCCCGGCCGGCTCGTCGACCTGGTGACGCTTCCCGGGATCGGCCGCAAGACCGCCAACGTCATTCTCGGCAACGCCTTCGACGTCCCCGGCATCACTGTCGACACGCACTTCCAGCGGCTGGTGCACCGGTGGCAGCTGACCACCGAGACCGACCCGGTCAAGATCGAGCACGCGATCGGCGCGCTCTACCCGAAGCGCGACTGGACCATGCTGTCGCACCGGATCATCTTCCACGGGCGACGGGTCTGCCACGCCCGCAAGCCCGCCTGCGGGGCGTGCACGCTCGCGAAGCTGTGCCCCTCCTACGGCACCGGCCCGACCGAGCCGGCCGCCGCCGCCAAGCTGCTCAAGGGCCCCCGCGCGCGTGACCTCGCGGTGGCCGCCGGGGTCGACCCGGAGCTGGTGCCGGCGCAGGCGGTCGCCGCGGAGGTGCCGTGAACCGCCGCCTCGCCCTCGCCGTCCTGCCGCTGCTGCTGGCCGTTGCCGGCTGCACGGGCAACCCGGCCGACGACGCACCAGCGACCCGCCCGGCCGCGGCCGAGCGGCCATCCCCCTTCCGGGACTGCGCCGCCCTGAGCACGGCACCCACGGCCGGGGCACCCGGCTCCGGCCCGGCGACCCCTGCGTCGCCCGGTTCGGGCACAGCGGCCTCTGGCACGTCCGGCACGCCGACCCCCACCGCCGGTGGGCAGCAGCTGCCGGAGCTGACGCTCTCCTGCTTCACCGGCGGGGCGCCCGTCGCGCTGCGCGACGTGGCCGGGCCGGCCGTGATCAACGTGTGGGCCTCCTGGTGCCCGCCGTGCCGCAAGGAGTTGCCCGCTTTCCAACGCCTCAGCGAACGGGCCGCCGGTCAGCTCCAGGTGGTCGGGGTCAACAGCCGGGACAGCCGCAGCGGCGCCCAGTCCATCGGTGAGGACTTCGGCGTCCGGTTCCCGATCCTGGTCGACCAGGGCGAGGCGCTACAGCGCGAACTGAAGCGCAACGCCATTCCGCTGACCCTCTTCGTCGACGCGCAGGGCCGCATCCGGCACATCGACGCCACCGGGGCCCTCGATGACGCCCAGATCGCCAAGCTGGTCCGCCAGCATCTCGGCCTGACGGTGCCGGCATGACCCGCCGACCGCCGGAATGGATCGAGCCGTTGCTGACCCGGCTGGGCACCGCCCGCGCCGAGGACTTCACCCGGCTGACCACCCCCTCCGAGGGCGGCCGGGAGAGCGCCGTGCTGGTGCTTCTCGGTGAGCAGCCCGACCTCGGCCCCGACGTGCTGGTCCTGCAACGGGCCGCCACCCTGCGCAACCACGCCGGTCAGCCGGCCTTCCCCGGCGGGGCGGCCGACCCGGAGGACGCCGACGTCCGGGCCACCGCGCTGCGCGAGGCGAACGAGGAGGTCGGCCTCGACCCGGCCAGCGTCACCGTGCTTGCCGAGCTGCCGAAGTTGTGGATCCCGGTCAGCGACTTCGTGGTCACCCCGGTGCTGGCCTGGTGGCACGACCCGCACCCGGTGCACCCGGCCGAGCCCGCCGAGGTGGCGCACGTGGCGCGACTGCCGGTCCGCGAGCTGGTCGACCCCGCCAACCGGCTGCGGGTCCGCCATCCCAGCGGCTGGGTGGGGCCGGCGTTCTCGGCGCGCGGCATGCTCGTCTGGGGCTTCACCGCCGGGGTGCTGGCGACCCTGCTGGACATGGGTGGTTGGGCCCGCCCGTGGTCGCCCGGCCGGCTGGTCGATCTGCCGCCCACGGGGGCCACTCCCGCGCCGTCGGCCGGCACCGAAGACGTCGACGAGACCGCCCTGCGCTGACCACGCGGTCACCTTCCGCAAGCGGTGGTCATCCGGCGGGCGCACTGCCCGTACGCTGGACCCCGTGTCCGTCGTGGATCTCGTCCTGCTGCTGCTCATGCTCGTGTTCGCGATCAGCGGATACCGCCAGGGTTTCGTCATCGGCATCACGTCGCTGTCCGGCTTCTTTCTGGGGCTGCTGCTCGGCCTGCAACTCGGGCCGCTGTTCGCCCGGCAGTTCGTCGACGCCGGCACCCGGGTGCTGATCTCACTGGTGGCGATCTTCGGGTTGGCAGTGATCGGGCAGGCGCTCGCCGGCTGGCTCGGCTCGCACCTGCGCAAGACGATCACCAGCGACGTGGGTCGGCGGATCGACGACATCGGCGGGGCGTTCGTCTCACTGTTCGCGGTGCTCCTGCTGGCCTGGCTGGTCGCCGTGCCGCTCGGGTCGTCGTCGGTGCCCTGGCTCGCCTCCGCGGTGCGCAACAGCGCGCTGATCGGCGTGGTGAACGGGGTCCTGCCGGAGGAGGCGCACCGCCTCTCCACCGCCCTGGAGGACACCGTCGACACCGACGGGTTCCCGGACGTCTTCGGTGGTCTCACGCCCACCCGGGCCCGCCAGGTCGACCCGCCCGACCCGGCGCTGGCCGGCTCGCAGGTGGTGGTCAACGGTCAGCGTTCGGTGGTCAAGGTGCTCGGCTCCGCGCCCAGCTGCTCGCGCCGCATCGAGGGCTCCGGCTTCGTGTACGCCGACGACCGGGTCATGACCAACGCCCACGTGGTCGCCGGCACCCGTTCGGTGGCGGTGGAGCTGGGCGGGGAGCGGTACGACGGTCAGGTGGTGGTCTACGACCCGAACCGCGACCTGGCGGTGCTGCTCGTGCCGGGGCTGCCCGGCCCGTCGCTGCGGTTCGCCGCCGGCAACGCGGGCAGCGGCTCGGACGCCATCGTGCTCGGCTTCCCGCTGGATGGCCCGTACAACGCGCAGTCGGCCCGCGTTCGTGACGTCGACAAAATCAAGGGGCCGGACATCTACTCCTCCGGCGACGTCACCCGGGAGATCTACACCATTCGTGCGCTGGTGCGCAGCGGCAACTCCGGTGGACCGCTGCTCTCGGCCAACGGTCTGGTGCTCGGCGTGATCTTCGCGGCGGCGGCGGACGACCCCAACACCGGGTTCGCCGTGACCGCCGCCGAGGCCAGGCCGGTGGCGCTGGCCGGGGCCGAGCGCAACCGGGCCGTCGCCACCGGCGAGTGCACCTGAGCGGTGCGCCGGATCAGGTCCGGGCCGTGGCGGCCATCGGCAGCTTGGCGCGTCCCCAGCGCAGTCCCCGGTCCAGCACCGCCCGGGCCATGATCGCGACGCAGGTGCCGCCGTTGATGAAGGACGCCACCACGTCGCTCGGGTGGTGCATCCCCCGGTACATGCGGGTCAGCGCCACACCCACCGGCACCAGCAGCAGCGTCCACCAGGCGACCTTCGCTCCCGTGCTGCGTGCCCGCAGGGCCATCAGCACCGCGATACCGACGTAGAGGGCCACCGCCGCCGAGGTGTGCCCGGACGGAAAACTCGACGTGGGCGGCGAGGTGTCCATGTGCTCCACCGCCGGCCGCTGCCGGTCGATCACCATCGTGGTGAACAGGAACACCAACGCCTGGGCGGTCACCGCCGCGCACAGGAACAGCGGCTCCCGCCAGCGCTTGAGCCAGAGTCGCAGCACCAGGGCCACCAGCACGGTGACCACGACGATCATCTGGGTGCTGGCCAGCGTGCTGAACACCAGCGAGACGTCGTTCCAGCCGCCGGTGCGGTCACCCGCGAACTCCCGATTCACCGAGTCCTCGACGGTGAACGGCCAGGTCCGTTCGAACACGCGGGTGATCAGCACCCCGAGCAGCACCATGAAACCGAACAGGAGGGACACCGGCAGCAGCACCCGCCGGAGGATCTGGACCACGGTGTCGGACATGAGCCGGCCAATACCCGATCGACGTCGTCGTCACGCCTCAGGTCTTGTCCGGCTGCCGCTCGACCTCGGGCGCGACGCCGTCGCGCACCGGCCGGACCGGTCGGAGGCCGGTGTGCGCCCGCCAACTGGTGAACGCGGCGGTGGTCGCCGCGATCACCGCCACGCCGAGCAGCCAACCGCCGAGCACGTCACTGGTGAAGTGCACACCGAGCGAGACCCTGCTCAGCCCGGTCACCAGGGTGAGCAGCAGTGCGGCGATCCAGAGCGCGACCCGCGCGGCCCAGCGCCGGACGTACGGCAGGAACACCAGCAGCAGCACCCCGGCGGCCAGGGTGGCGTTCAGGGCGTGCCCGGAGGGGAACGAGTAGCCGGCGGCCCGCGCCACCGGGTCGAGCAGTTCCGGCCGGTCCCGGCCGACGAGCAACTTGAGCAGTGGACCCATCAACCCGCCGACCACCATCGTCGTGGCCACCCAGAGGGCCAGCCGGCGGGCCCGGCGGCGCAGCAGCCAGATCACCACGAGCAGGGCCACGACCCGCAGCGGCAGGGGCGCGAACACCGCGCTCCAGACGTCCATCAACGCGACCCAGGCCGGGTGGCGCACCGCATGGTCGTGCAGCGCGTCGGTGATCGTCGTGTCCAGCCGGTGCAGCGGCCCCCACGCACCGAGCACCAGCAGTGCGAGCAGGGCGAACGGCACCAGCACCAGGAACGTCGCCGTCGCCGCCAGGGTCAGCCGCAGACCCAACGAGTGGTCCGGGTCGAGGCGGCGACGCCGCCAGGACGGGCGCCGGTCGGTGTCGAGGGTTCGTGCGGCGGGCGTGCTCATGCGGACGGTTCTACCCCACCCGCCGGGCCTTCAGGCCTGCCGTCCGCGACGCTCAGCGACTGCGCTGGCGGAACCGGCGCACCATCAGCGCCGCACCGGTCACCAGGGCAGCGAGGAGCGCGACACCGGTCCACAGTTGCTCCGGCGCCGATTCGGCCGGAGCGCCCGCCGGTCGGGCCGTCCACCCGGTCTGCTGTCGTCCGGCGGTGAAACCGAGCGGGTCGCTGCCGGCGCCGCTGACCGGGCCGTTGTCGTCCGAACCGGGGGCCGGACCGAAGCCGACCACGCCCGGCGAGGTCAGATCGTCCAGCGGGTTGACGGTGACCGGGGGAACGTCCGCGGTCAGCGCCGCCACCGGGTCGACCACCCCGTACCCGAAGCGGTCGTCCCGGCCGGTCGGGCCGAGGTCACGGGCGGTGGCCAGCAGCCGGTTGACCACCTCGCCGGCGGGCATGTCCGGAAAACGGGACCGGACCAGCGCGGCGGTCGCGGCCACCAACGGCGCGGCGAAGCTGGTGCCCTGCACCCGCCAGTACCCGTCCGCCGGGCGGGCGCCGACCAGGCCGGTGGCGGGGGCGGTGAGCACCGTCGCCCGGCCGGTGATCGAGCCGGACCACAGGTTGTCGCTGCTGCGCTCCAGCCCGGCGACCGCGATCACGCCCGGCTCGCGAGCCGGGTACCAGACCCTGGAGTCGGTCGACGTGGCCAGGTTGCCGGTGCAGGCGACCACGACCACGTCCCGGGCGAACGCGTAGTCCAGAGCCGCGGCCAGGGCCGGGCTGTCCCCGCTGCCGCCCAGCGACAGGTTGATCACCCGGGCGCCGTTGTCGACCGCCCAGCGGACACCCTTCGCGACGATCAGGGCGTCGTCGTACTTGTTGCGCTCGTCCAGCACGCGGACCGGGAGGATCCGGGAATCCGGCGCCAGGCCGACCACGCCCCGCTTGTCGTCGTTACGCCCGGCGATCAGGCCGGCGACAGTGGTGCCGTGACCGACCGGATCCGGACCGGCGCCGCCAGCGGGCCCGACCAGGTCGAGGCCGGGCAGCACCTGGCCGGCCAGGTCGGGATGGTTGGCGTCCACACCGGAGTCGACCACCGCCACGGTCACGCCCCGGCCGGTCGAGCTGCGCCACGCCGTGTCGGCCCGCAACTCGTCGAGCTGCCACTGCTCGTCACGGACCTGGTCGGTGCGGGCCACGCTGTCACCGGGGGCGAGCGCCACCGGTGCGCCGGCGAGTTGCCCGCCGCTGCTGGGCGCGGCGACAGGTGCGGCGGCCGGGACCGCGACGGCGAGCATCGCCGCCACACCGAGCAGCGCCCGGCCGGCCCGTCGGGCCACTGCAGGACCGCTGTGCCGAACCCCTGTCACATCCTCAGCCATTCATCCCGACGGAACCACGACGATCGGAGATTACCGGTTTCCCCACCCGTCACGGGAGGAACTACGGAGACAGGTCATGGTGGCGGCAGATGTGCGAGCTGCACGAGGCGTACGCCCTCCCGTCGGGTGACCAGCCGACCACGGCCCGCCGGCAGCGGTCCGGGCCGCACCGGGCCGACCAGCGCACCCTCCTCGGGGCTGCCCGCCATCACCAGCCCGGCGGTGGAGAGCTCCCGCAGCCGCTGCACGATCGGCTCGTACTGGGAACGTCCCGCGCCTCCGGAGCGGCGGGCCAGCACCAGGTGCAGCCCGACGTCGCGGGCGTGCGGCAGATGCTCCTCCAGGGCCCGCAACGGGTTCGCCGGCCCCGCCGCCACCAGGTCGTAGTCGTCGACGAGCACGAACAGTTCCGGTCCCGACCACCAGGACCGGTCCCGCAACTGGGCCGGAGTGACCTCCGGCCCCGGAGCCCGCCGCTCCAGGTATCCGACGGCCGACTCGACCAGGTCGGCGGTGTGCGCGGCGGCCGTGCCGTACCCGATGAGGTGCGGCGTCTCGATGGCGCCGAGCAGACTGCGCCGGTAGTCGACCAGGATCACCCGGGCCTCCTCCGGCGCGAACCGGGTGGTGATCGAGGTGGCCAGCGCCCGCAGGAACGTCGACTTGCCGCACTCCGCGTCCCCGAAGACCACGAAGTGCGGCTCACTCGCGAAGTCGAGCAGCACCGGCCGCAGGTCCGCCTCGGCGATCCCGATCGGCAGCCGCAGCCCGGTCGTCGCGGCCAGATCCAGGTCGGCGTACGGCAGCACCGGCGGGAGGAGCCGGACCCGGGGGGCCACCGGCCCGGCCCAGCAGTCGGCGATCCGTTTGACGAGGTCTGTGGTGCCCCCGCCCGGGGCGGCGAGCTGCGGGAGCGCGGTGAGGAAGTGCAGGCTCTCCGCCGTCACCCCCCGGCCGGGGCGCTCCGGCACGTTCGCCGCCGCCCGCCGGGCCACCAGGGAGTCGGCCGGATCGCCGAGGCGCAGCTCCAACCGGGAGCCGAACAGGTCCCGGATCGCCGGGCGGAAGTCCAGCCAGCGCAGCGCCGTGGCGACCACGTGCACCCCGTACGACAGGCCCCGGGTGGCCAGGTCGGTGACCAGCGGTTCCAGGTCGTCGTACTCGCCGCGGACGGTGCTCCAGCCGTCGATCACCAGAAAGACGTCGCCGAACGGGTCGGCGCCCGGCTGGCTGGTCGTACCCGCCGTGGCGCGACGCTGCCGGTACGCGGCCATCGACTCCACGCCCAGCTCCGCGAACCGGCGCTCCCGCTCGGCCAGCACTGTCGTCATCTCGCCGACCGTGCGCCGCACGGCGGTCGGATCGGCGCGGCCGGCCACCCCGCCCACGTGCGGCAGATCGCGCAACGCCGCGAGGCCACCGCCGCCGAAGTCGAGACAGTAGACCTGCGCCTCGGCCGGAGTGTGGGTGAGCGCCAACGCGCAGATCAGCGTGCGCAGCACGGTGGACTTGCCGCTCTGCGGCGCACCGACGACCGCGACGTGTCCGGCCGCGCCGTCCAGGGTCAGCCAGAGCAGGTCCCGCCGCTGCTCCAACGGCCGGTCCACCACCGCCACCGGCACCCCCAGCGCACCGTGCAGCTCGGGGTTGCCCACGGTGAGTCCGCGCGCCTGGTCCACCTCGACGGGGCCCACCAGCTCGTCCAGGGCCGGTGGCTCGCCGAGCGGCGGAAGCCACACCTGGTGGGCGGGCGGGCCCTGCCCGACGAGCCGGTCGACCAGCAGGTCGAGCAGGGTCTCCCGATCGCCCTCGTCCTCGGCGACCATGGTCAGGGCCGGGGTGGCCGGCTCGGGCAGCGGCACGGCGTGGGTGGTGAACGTGAGCAGGCGGGCGCCGCCGCCGGCCGAGGCCCCCGCCGTCGCGGCGCGGCGGCGCACCGTTCCGGAGACGTACGCGGCCTTGAAACGGGCCAGCGGATCGGTGCCGGCCCGCAGGTAGCCGTAGCCCGGCGAGCGGGGCAGCTCGTGCGCGTCCGGCACACCGAGCACCGTCCGGGACTCCAGCGCGGAGAAGGTGCGCAACCCGATCCGGTACGACAGGTGGGTGTCGAGCCCGCGCAGCCGGCCCTCCTCCAGGCGTTGGCTGGCGAGCAGCAGGTGCACGCCCAGCGACCGGCCCAGGCGGCCGATCTGCACGAACAGGTCGATGAAGTCCGGCTTGGCGGAGAGCAGTTCGGAGAACTCGTCGCAGATCAGCAGCAGCGACGGCAGCGGCGCGAGTGGACTGCCGGCCGCGCGGGCCCGCTCGTAGTCGCGCACGCTGGCGAAGTTGCCGGCACGGCGCAGCAGCTCCTGCCGGCGGACCAGCTCCCCGTTGATCGCGTCGACCATCCGGTCGACCAGGGGCAGCGCGTCGGCCAGGTTGGTGATCACGGCGGCGGTGTGCGGCAGCCGGTCGAACGGCGCGAAGGTGGCGCCGCCCTTGAAGTCGACCAGGACGAAGTTGAGCTGCTCGCTGCTGTGCGTCGCCGCCAACCCCAGCACCAGCGTGCGGAGCAGCTCGGACTTGCCGGACCCGGTGGCCCCGATGAGCAGGCCGTGCGGGCCCATCCCGTCCTGGGCGGACTCCTTGAGGTCCAGCTCGATGGCGCCGCCGTCGACACCCACCCCGATCGGCACCCGCAGTCGGTCCCGGGCCGAGCGCGGCGCCCAGCCCTGCTCGGCGGTGAAGCTCTCCGGATCGCCGAGGCCGAGCAGCTCCGGCAGGCCCAGCTCGACCTGGAGCGGGGCGTCCGGGCCGCGGGCCGCGCCGGCCAGCCGCAGCGGCGCCAACCGCCGGGCGACCGCCTCGGCGTCGGCGAGGTCGAGGTGGTCGGCGGTGCCGACCTCCGCGTGCCCCTCCACCGACCACGAGTGCAGCCGCCGACCGCGCAGCTCCAACAGCAGCGCGTACCGGTCGAGCAGGCGGGGCGGCGGAGTGTCCAGGTCCAGCACGGTGACCGCGTCGATGCCGCCGTCGCCGGTCAGGTCGGTGGCGCCGGTCAGGTCGCCGCCGTCGAGGACCACCACCACGTGCGGGCCGTCGGTGGCCGGTCCGGCAGGGCTGAACCGGGACCGGCTGGCCAGCACGTCGCCGAGCAGCCGTTCCAGCTCCGCGCCCGACGAGGTCACCAGCCGCACCGGCCCGAGCGCGTCCGTACGAGAGGGATGGTGCGCGTGCGGGAGCCACTTCACCCACTCCCAGTCGGCCCGGCGTTCCGGGCCGGCGCAGACCGCGATCAGCAGCTCGTCGGGGGCGTGGAACACGGCCAGCTGGGTCAGCACCGCCCGGGCCAGGGCCTGGGCGGCCCGGTCGCCGAGGGGCGGTTCACCGCCGGCCGGACCACCGGCGGCGGTCCGCACGTGCACCCGGGCGAAGCTGCGCAGCGACAGGGCCACCGGCAGCTCCGGCACCACGGAGTACGCGTCCAGGAAGCGGCGCAGCGCGCCGGCGGTCATCGGCTCCAACTCCTCGAGCGGCCGGGTGACCGGTCCGACGAGCGGGGTGGCCAGGGTCTGCGGCCCGACGGCGACGCGTACGACCGCGAAGTCCGGGTCGGCGGGACGGCGTTCCCAGACCCGGCCGCTGTCCACCGTCGACCACAGCCGACCCGGGTCGGGGTGTCGATAGTAGAGGCCGGCCCGCTGCTGCCCGGCGGTCTGCCGGACCCGGCGGCGCAGTGTGGCCAGGTGGCGCAGGTACTCCCGGCGGGCCGCCATCATCTCCGACTTCTTCGGGGTGCCCGAGGCGCTGCCCCACGAGGTGACCAGCATCGCCAGCGACGAGAGCCCGAACATCCCGCCCACCACGTACGAGTAGGCGCCGCCACCCCGGCCGAACATCATCGCCATCGCCACCGTGCCGCCGAGCATGGGCAGCACCATCAGCATCTGCTGCCACCGGCCGCCGGTCACCGCGGGGATCTCCGGCGGCGCCTCGACGGGCAGCTCGCCGACGGGGATCTCCGGCGCCGGCCGTCGCGGCGGACGCTTGATGACGACTGTGGACACTCGGCCTCCTGACAGCGCTGGGTAACCCGAGCCTGGCTCATCGTAGGTAAAGTCCTGTCGTCCGCGCAGCCTCCGATCCCCGTCGATATGGAGATCCCTCGATGACAACCGGGCTGGCCCGCGTCACCATCAGCGCGCCGCAACGGCGGGTCGACGTCGCACTGCCGGAGCAGGTGCCCCTGGCCGAGCTGCTGCCCGACGTGCTGCGACACGCCGGCGAGGGCCTGGCCGACGACGGCGAGCGGCACGGCGGCTGGGTGCTGCGTCGTACCGACGGGGCGCTGCTGGCGACGGCGCAGGCGCTGCTGCCGCAGGGGGTCCGCGACGGCGAGGTGCTGCACCTGGTGCCGGCCCGCGCCCACTGGCCCGAGTTGGAGTACGACGACGTGGTGGAGGCGATCGCCGACGGCGCCCGCCGCCGGGGT
Organism: Micromonospora sp. NPDC049114; assembly: GCF_040648635.1. Lineage (NCBI taxonomy): Bacteria > Bacillati > Actinomycetota > Actinomycetes > Micromonosporales > Micromonosporaceae > Micromonospora > Micromonospora sp. NPDC049114. Next base: position 117,162 of record NZ_JBEZEA010000006.1, read on the forward strand.
GGGGCGTGGTCACCGGACGCCACCCGGGTGGCCGGTCTGGCCGGTGCCGCCGTGCCGCTCGCCGTCGGGCTGTTCGCGCTGCTCGCGGGCGGTCCGACGCTGCCCAGCGGCTGGTTCGCGGCGGCGGTGGTGGCGCTGCTGCTCACGGTTGCCGGCGCGGTCGCCTCCCGCGCCAACGGCGACGGCGCCGCGGGAGCGACGCTCGGCGGCTACGCCCTGCCGTACGCCTTCGTCGCCGGCGCCCTGGCGATCGGCTCTGGTGATCCGGTCGGCCCGCTCGGACCGGTGCGCTGGGTCGGCGCACCCGAACTGCTGACCGGCTCGGTGGCGTTGCTGCTGGTGGCGCTGGTCGGTCTGCTCGGGGTGGCCAGCCGGCTGCGGGTCTTCGTGGCCGGCGTGACTGTCGGTCTGCTGGGTGCCTGCGCGGCGCTCGGCGCGCTGCTGCTGACCCCCGCCGGCACGGCGGCGGTGCTGCTCAGCGCTCTGGTCTTCGCCCTGGGGGCGATCCCGTTGCTCGCCATCCGGTTGGGCAAGCTGCCGTTACCGCCGATCACCCTGCCGGCCGCCGTGTCGGGCGCCGAGCCGGAGCGCCCCCGGGACCTGCCGGACCGGGGTCGGGTGCACGCGGCCGTCACCCGCACCGAGGAGGTGCTGACCGGGATGCTGCTCGGGCACGCCGTGCTGGCGGTGGGCGCGGCGGTCATCCTCGGGGTGGCCGGTGGGACCGCCGGCCCGGTGCTGGTGGCCGTGGTCTCGGCGGTGCTGCTGCTGCGCTCGCGGCTGTTCGTGGCGCTGCGGCACCGGGTGCCGACGGTGCTCGCCGGGCTCGCCGGCTACGCGGTGCTGGGTGCGGTGCTTCTCGACCGGGCCGACGACACCGGCCGGCTGGCGCTGGTCCTCGGTGGCGCGGCGCTGGGCCTGGTGACCGTGGCCGCCGGCACCGGCTACGCCCGGCGAGCGGTCTCGCCGTACCTCGCAAGGGTCGCGGACCTCACCGACACGGCCCTGGTGGTCGCCGTGGTGCCGGTCGCCTGCGCGGTGCTCGACCTGTACGACCGGGCCCGGGGGCTGCTCGGTTGAGCGGCTCCCGGGCCCGGTCGGTAAGCGATCGTCAGTGGGCGGACTCGCCGCGCGCCTCGGCGTCGCGGGCCCGCTGGTAGGAGGCCCGGATCTCGGCCTCGGCCTCGGTGCGGCCGACCCAGGTCGCGCCCTCGACCGACTTACCGGGCTCCAGGTCCTTGTAGACCTCGAAGAAGTGCTGGATCTCCAGGCGGTCGAACTCACCCAGGTGGTGGATGTCGCGCAGGTGCTCCTGGCGGGGGTCCTCGTAGGGCACGCAGAGGACCTTGTCGTCGCCGCCCTTCTCGTCGGTCATCCGGAACATGCCGATGGTCCGGCAGCGGATGAGGCAGCCCGGGAAGGTCGGTTCGGGGACCAGCACCAGCGCGTCCAGCGGGTCGCCGTCCTCGCCCAGCGTCTCCTCGATGAACCCGTAGTCCGCCGGGTACTGCGTGGACGTGAACAGGGTGCGGTCCAGCCGGATGCGGCCGGTCTTGTGGTCCACCTCGTACTTGTTCCGGTGACCCTTGGGGATCTCAACCGTCACGTCGAAATCCATCTGCACGCTCCCTCGTCTGCCCACGCTGGCTAACGGAACCACTGGCGACCCTCCGGACAGGTGAATGCCCACCCGCCGACTCCGGCCGCCGCATAGTCTTCGGACCGAAGTAGTGTCACCCAAGCCGATTTTCGCTGGGGGAGGAGGGGGTCGTGGGGAGGGAAGATTCACACTACCGCCCGGACGGGGGCACCGCGCGTGGTACCGGACGATCCGGCTCCGGCGGCGCCACCGGACGGGTGCCGGTGCCCGACGCCCACCTTCCCCGGCCGCCCGAGGAGTCGGTGCCCGAGCGGCCTCCGCCACTGCCGTGGCGCCCGTCGGAGGCGAATTCCGCCGGGCCGAACAGCGGTCGCTTCCCGGTCCTCGGCGGTGGAGACCGTCCCACGAGCGCCCCGCCGAACGGCGCACAGCCGACCAGCCCCGCCCCGGCAGGCTCCGCCCCGGCCAGCCCTGCCCGGGCTGGCGCACCGTCCGGTGACGGCCCGACTGTCCGCATTCCGACCGGCGTACCGCCGCTGGGCCCGCCGATCTCCGCGCTGCCGGCGCCGGCCGACGCCGAGCCGCCGCTGGCGCCGTCCCCGCCACGCCGCCGCCGGCGGCTGGTGACCGTGCTGGCACTGGTGGTGCTGCTCGTGCTGACGGGTGTCGGCGTCGTGGTGACCCGGCCCGGCCCGGTCGCCGGCTGGTTGGGTGAGGAGGCGGCGTCCACGCAGGCCGCCGCCGGCCCCGCCGCGGAACCCGACCCGGCGGACGTGCTGGACGGGCCCGACCCGAACGCCCCGCTGCCCGCGCCCGACGGCGTACGGGCCGCGCTGGACCCGTTGGTCGGTGTCCCCGCCCTGGGCGACCGGGTGAACGTCTCGGTGGCCGACGTGACCACCGGTCAGACGCTGTTCGCCAAGGGGGCGGACGACGGGACGGTGCCCGCCTCGGTGACGAAGCTGGCGACCGCGGTGACCGTGTTGGCCGCCCGCGGGCCCGGGTACCGGATCCCCACCCGGGCGGTGGCCGGCGCCAAGCCCGGCGAGGTGGTGATCGTCGGTGGTGGCGACCCCACGCTCGCGGTCGACAAGAAGGGCTACTACCCCGGCGCGGCACGCCTGGACGACCTGGCCGCGCAGGTGCGCACCGCGCTCGGCGGCACGGCCCCGACCAGCGTCACCGTCGACGGCACGATCTACTCCGGCCCGCTGTACGGCCCCGGTTGGGACGACGACATCCCGACCGGCGGGTACGGCGGCGCGGTGACCGCGCTGATGACCGACGGTGCGCGCAAGGACCCGGGCGCCGAGCCCGGCGGCGCCGAGCGGGTCGCCGAGCCGGACCTCGCCGCCGGCCGGTCGTTCGCCCGGCTGCTCGGCGTACCCACCAGCACCGTCAAGCGGGGCACGGCCCCGGCCCTGGCCACCGCCGCCGGTGGCACCCCGCCTCCCGGTACGGAGCTGGGCGCGGTGCAGTCGCCGCCGTTGATCCGGCTGGTCGACATCATGATCAGCGAGAGTGACAACCTGCTGGCCGAGGCGCTGGCCCGCCAGGTGGCGCTGGCCCGCAGCCAGAAGGCCTCGTTCGACGGCGCCGCCGCCGCGATGGACGCCGAGGTGGCGGCGCTGGGCCTGCCCGCCGAGGAGATCACCCTCTCCGACGGCAGTGGGCTGTCCCGCAAGAACCGGATCAGCCCGTCGCTGCTCACCGACCTGATCCGGCTGGCCGCCAGCCCGGACCACCCGGAGCTGGCCGGCGTCTTCGGCGGTCTGCCCGTGGGCGGCTGGTCCGGCACGCTGGGCGAGCGGTACCGGGGTGCTCCCGGCACCGCCGCCGGGGCGGGCGCCGTCCGCGCCAAGACCGGCACCCTGACCGGGGTGCACGCCATCGCGGGCCTGGTCACCACCGCCGACGGCCGGCTGCTCACGTTCGCGGTGCTCACCGACAAGGTGCCCGGCGGGACGGACACCGCCCAACCGGCGCTGGACCGCATCGCGGCCGCGCTGGCCGGCTGCGGTTGCCGCTGACCGTCGTCGGGGCGGGTCTCACCCCCGGCGGGTGATGGCGTGCCGTGGCTACCGCTGACCTCGTCCGGGCCGGTCACCCGGCCGGTGCGGGGGCCGCGACCGGCGTCGATCGCCGACGCGAGCCCGGGCCGGGGTGTCGCGACGCGGGTACGGTGGGTTCATGGCGCAGTTCGTGGACTGGGATCTGGCCGCCGCGACCGCGGGGGCGTTGAGCAAGTCGGGCCCCCGGGTGTCGTACTCCGAGGCCACCGACGTGGTCGGCGACCTGCGTCGGCTGACCGAGGAGGCGGCCGGGCACGTGGCCGACTACACGGGGCTGCGGGCGCAGGTGGCGCACCCGCCGGTGCGGGTCGTCGACCGCCGGGACTGGGCGGCCACCAACATCGCCGGGCTGCGTGAGGTGATCACTCCGCTGGTCAGCCGGCTGTCCGGTGACAAGCCGCCCGGCGCGCTCACCGAGGCGATCGGGTCCCGGCTGACCGGGGTGCAGGCCGGCACCGTGCTGGCCTACCTCTCCGGCCGGGTGCTCGGCCAGTACGAGGTCTTCTCCGCCGACCCGGGCCAACTGCTGCTGGTGGCGCCGAACATCGTCGAGGTGGAGCGCAAGCTCGGCGCCGACCCCCGGGACTTCCGGCTGTGGGTCTGCCTGCACGAGGTCACCCACCGGACGCAGTTCACCGCCGTGCCGTGGATGCGGGCCTACTTCCTCAGCGAGGTGCAGGCGTTCGTCGACGCCTCGTCCAGCGGCGGCGAGCACCTCGTCGAGCGGCTGCGACGCGGGGTGGCGACGCTGTCCGAGGCGGTCCGTGACCCGGAGAGCCGCACGAGCGTGCTGGACATCGTGCAGACCCCGGCGCAGCGGGCCGTCCTCGACCGGCTCACCGCCCTGATGACCCTGCTGGAGGGGCACGCCGAGTTCGTGATGGACGGCGTCGGCCCGCAGGTGATCCCGAGCGTGGAGCGCATCCGGTCGTCGTTCAACAGGCGTCGCGAGGCAGGTAACCCGTTGGAGAAGGCGATCCGTCGGCTGCTCGGGGTGGACGTCAAGATGCGTCAGTACGCCGAGGGCCGCAAGTTCGTGCACGGTGTGGTCGAGCGGGTCGGCATGCCGGGCTTCAACTCGATCTTCAACTCGCCGCTGACCCTGCCCCGGTTGTCCGAGCTGGGCGACCCGGACGCCTGGGTGGCGCGTGTGCACGGGCCGGCCGGCACCGTACCGGCCGCCGGCTGACCGTCAGTCGATGGGCGCGCTCGCGCCGCCGGTGGCCGCGATCCGGGTGGCGGTCCGTCGCGCGCTGACTCACCTGCCGGCCGGCGGCCCGGTGCTGGTCGCCTGTTCCGGTGGGGCCGATTCGCTGGCCCTGGCGGCGGCGGCCGTGTTCGTGGCGCCCCGGCTGGGTCGGCCCGCCGGTCTGGTGACCGTCGACCACGGCCTGCAGGCCGGCTCGGCGCAGCGCGCGGAGGCGGTGGCCGGCTGGGCCCGCGAGTCCGGGTTCGCGCCCGTGACCGTCGCCCGGGTCGAGGTGGCCGGCCGGGTGGGTGGCCCCGAGGCGGCGGCCCGGGAGGCCCGCTACGAGGCGTTGACCGAGGCGGCTCGGCGGCACGAGGCGGTCGCGGTGCTCACCGGGCACACCCGCGACGACCAGGCGGAGACCGTGCTGCTCGCGCTCGCCCGGGGCGCCGGTCCACGCGGGCTGGCCGGCATGCCCGGCCGACGTGACCTGGGCGGGGTGCCGCTGCTGCGGCCGCTGCTGGAGATCGGTCGGGAGCAGACCCGCGCTGCCTGTGCCGCGCTCGGGCTCAGCCCGTGGCAGGACCCGCACAACACCGACCCGTCGTACGCCCGCTCCCGGGTGCGCGCCGACGTGCTGCCGGCGTTGGTGCGGGCGCTCGGGCCGGGCGTGGTGGACAACCTGGCGCGTACCGCCCGGCTGGTGGCGGCGGACAACGCCGCCCTCGACGAGACGGCGGCGGCGGCGCTGGCGGCGGCCCGGCACGCCGCCGGTGGGCTCGCGGTGCCGGAGCTGGCCGGTCTGGCCGCCGCCGTACGCACCCGGGTGCTGCACGCCTGGGCACGGGAGCTGGGCGCGGTGCCCGGGGCGCTGTCGCATCGGCACGTCGCCGCGCTGGACGCCCTGGTCACCGACTGGCACGGTCAGGGTCCCACCGACCTGCCCGGGGGTGTCCGCGTACTCCGTCGTGGCGACCGGCTGACGGCCCTCAGCTCGGGCTGAGCGCCCCGGCGGCGTCGGCCCGGTCCCGGAAGGTGGTCCGGTAGCTGTGCGGGGTGGCGCCGACCCGGCGGCTGAAGTGGTGGCGCAGCGCGGCGGCGTCGCTGAAGCCGGCCTGGTCGGCGACGGCCTCCACGCTCAACGGGGTCTCCTCCAGCAGTCGCCGGGCGAGCAGCACCCGCTGGTTGGTGAGCCAGTCGTGCGGGGTGGTGCCGGTCTCGGCGCGGAACCGGCGGGCGAACGTGCGCGGGGCCATGCCGGCGCGGGCGGCCAGCTCCTCCACTGTGATCGCCCGGTCCAGGTGCCCCATCAGCCACTCCAGCACCGGTTCGAGCGTGGGCGCCTCGGGGGCCCGGGGGATGGGTGCCTCGACGTACTGCGACTGGCCGCCGTCGCGGTGCGGCGGGACCACCATCCGCCGGGCCAGCCGGGTCGCGGTGGCCGAGCCGTGCACCTGGCGGATCAGGTGCAGGCAGGCGTCGATGCCGGCCGCGGTGCCGGCGCTGGTGAGCAGCCGGCCGTCCTGGACGTAGAGCGAGTTGCAGCGCACCCGGGCGCGGGGATGCCGGCGCTGCAGCTCGTCGACGTAGCGCCAGTGGGTGGTGCACTCCCGGTCGTCCAGCAGGCCCGCAGCGCCGAGCAGGAAGGCGCCGGAGCAGACGCTGAACAGGTGCGCGCCGCGCGCGTCGGCGCGGCGCAGCGCGTCGAGCACCGCGTCGGGGATGACGGTGCCCGCGCTGTGCGCGGGGACGGCCACCAGGTCGGCCTCCTCCAGCGGGCCGAGGTCGGCGTTCGGGGTGAGGTGGAAGCCGGCGGACGTCCGGACGGCAGCGCCGTCGGGGCTGCACACGTCGAACCGGTACCCCGGGAAGCCGTCGGCCGTCCGGTCGGTGCCGAACACCTCGGCCAGCACGCCGAGCTCGAAGGGGGCGACCTGGTCGAGGGCGAGGACGGCGACGGATCGGAGCATGTGACGAGGGTAACCCCAGAGGTGGCAGTAAATCGATGCCCAGTGGCATCTCTGCCACTGTCCGGCCGGCGGGAGTCGGCGGAGACTGGTCTCAGTCCGGTGCGCACCGGCGGCGAAACCGACAGCAACCATGCGAAAGTGAGCGCCGCCATGGAGTTCCTGCTCTTCCTCCTGTTCCTCGTCCTGCTCGTCGCCGCCTCGGCGGCCGGCCTCACCGCGGACAGCCACGACTCGGCCGACTGGAAGCCCAGCGAGGACGGCCGCCGCTGGCGGTCTCGCACCAGCTGATGCGTTTGATGGCCTTTGCGCCGAAGATCCCCGGCGGGACCGCGCCGAAAGGTGCGGCCCCGCCGACGGAGGCCATCGGACGTACGGCAGGCTAGGAGTCATGGCTGACGGCTCCTGGTACGACGCCGACATCGACCACGTGATCATTTCCGAGGCGCAGATCCGCGAGAAGACAGCGGAGCTGGCCAAGCAGGTCTCCGCCGACTACGCCCACGTGGGCGACGGACTGCTGCTGGTCTGCGTGCTCAAGGGTGCGGTGATGTTCATGGCGGACTTCGCCCGGGCGTTGGGCCGCAACGGCCCCCCGGCCGAACTCGACTTCATGGCCATCTCGTCCTACGGCCAGGGCACCACCTCCTCCGGGGTGGTCCGCATCCTCAAGGACCTCGACCGGGACATCGCCGGTCGGCACGTCGTGGTCGTGGAGGACATCGTCGACTCCGGCCTGACGCTCTCCTGGCTGCTGCGCTACCTGGAGTCGCGCTCGGCGGCGAGCGTCGAGGTGGTCGCGCTCTTCCGCAAGCCGGACGCGGTCAAGGTGCCGGTGCCGGTGAAGTACGTCGGCTTCGACATCCCCACCGAGTTCGTGGTCGGGTACGGCCTCGACTTCGGCGAGCGGTACCGGGAGCTGCCCTACGTCGGGGTGCTCAAGCCCGAGGTCTACGCCCGGTCCTGACGGCCGGCAGCCGGTTCTGGCTGCCGCTCGCCTGGTCCTGGCGCCGCCCGGCCCGGCCCGGACGGGTCGCGCCCCGGCCGAGTGAGAGCAACTCGCATCGGTATTCGTCAAGCCGACGTTCAGCGGGCTCTCAGCTGTTCCGGTTACCGTGGAGCCCGGTGGCGCGGAGGCAACTTCGCGCCCGGCCCCTCGACCGCGTGACCGGGCGTGCGGGTGGCCGGGCCGGATTCCCCGCCACGCCGGTTCTTGCCCGGACCCGCCGTACGCCTGGTGCGGGGCTGGCGAGGCCGCTCACGGAGCCCGTCGTCGATGGCGACGGACAGCCGGGGGTGGGACTCGCGGGCCTGCTCCTCACGTGCACGGGCCTTCGATTGATGCACCACTGCGGGGCTCGCAAGCTCACTCCTCGCGTACACGGTGTACCGTCGAATGACCGCGGCGCGGCAGTTTTCGCGCCTCGGGGTCGAGGCCGGCCCGCACGGCGGCTCCGACGCCGCCCAGGGCGGCGACACCATCAGACGGTCAGGACGTCGATCAGGAGGATGCGGGCGCTCCGGCGCTCGACAACAGTATGGAACGTACGCGTTTCTTCCGCCGACCGGTGGTCTGGATCATCCTGGTCATCCTCGGCGCCGTTGTGCTCAGTCAGCTGTTCACCGCTGGTCCCAGCTACCACCGCGTGGACACTTCCGTTGCGCTCGACCAGCTCCACACCGCCCAGATCAACAAGGTCGTCTTCCAGGACAAGGAGCAGACGCTCCAGCTGGACCTGAAGAACAAGACCAAGTTCGGTGACACCAACACCGACCGGATCGAGGCCCAGTTCCCGTACCAGGCTGGGGACGAGATCTGGAATGAGGTGCTGGACGCCAAGGCGGCCAACCGGGTCACCGGCCCGGCCGACGCCAAGGTCTCGTCGGACAGCATCTGGGTGAGCCTGCTGGTCAACCTGCTGCCTATCGCGCTGCTCGTGCTCCTGCTGCTGTTCTTCATGTCGCAGATGCAGGGCGGCGGCTCCCGGGTGCTCAACTTCGGCAAGTCCAAGGCGAAGATGATCACCAAGGACACTCCGAAGACGACCTTCGCGGACGTCGCGGGTGCCGAGGAGGCCGTCGAGGAGCTGCACGAGATCAAGGACTTCCTGCAGAACCCCGCGAAGTACCAGGCCCTGGGCGCCAAGATCCCGAAGGGCGTGCTGCTGTTCGGCCCGCCCGGCACCGGCAAGACCCTGCTGGCCCGCGCGGTCGCCGGCGAGGCCGGGGTGCCCTTCTACTCGATCTCCGGCTCCGACTTCGTCGAGATGTTCGTCGGTGTCGGCGCGAGCCGGGTCCGCGACCTCTTCGAGCAGGCCAAGTCGAACGCCCCGGCGATCGTCTTCGTCGACGAGATCGACGCCGTCGGCCGCCACCGCGGCGCCGGCATGGGCGGCGGCCACGACGAGCGGGAGCAGACGCTCAACCAGCTGCTCGTCGAGATGGACGGCTTCGACACCAAGGGCGGGGTCATCCTGATCGCGGCCACCAACCGGCCGGACATCCTCGACCCGGCGCTGCTGCGCCCGGGCCGGTTCGACAGGCAGATCCCGGTGGACGCCCCCGACATGGAGGGCCGCAAGGCCATCCTGCGGGTGCACGCCAAGGGCAAGCCGTTCACCCCCGACGTCGACCTCGACTCGGTGGCGCGGCGTACCCCGGGCTTCAGCGGCGCCGACCTGGCCAACGTGATCAACGAGTCGGCCCTGCTCACCGCCCGCAAGGACCAGCGGGCGATCACCAACGACTCCCTGGAGGAGTCGATCGACCGGGTGATCGCCGGTCCGCAGCGACGGACCCGGGTGATGAGCGACCAGGAAAAGAAGATCACCGCGTACCACGAGGGTGGGCACGCGCTGGTCGCCTGGGCGCTGCCGCACGCCGCGCCGGTGCACAAGGTGACGATCCTGTCCCGCGGCCGCTCGCTGGGCCACACCCTGGTGCTGCCGACCGAGGACAAGTACACCCAGACCCGCGCCGAAATGATCGACACCCTGGCGTACGCGCTGGGCGGCCGGGCCGCTGAGGAGCTGGTCTTCCACGAGCCCACCACCGGTGCCGGCAACGACATCGAGAAGGCCACCCAGCTGGCCCGCGCGATGATCACCCAGTACGGCATGAGCTCGAAGCTCGGCGCGATCAAGTACGGCACGAGCGGGGACGAGCCGTTCCTCGGCCGCAACATGGGCCACGAGCGGGACTACTCGGACTCGGTGGCCGCCGAGATCGACGGCGAGATGCGGGCACTTGTCGAGCTGGCGCACGACGAGGCCTGGGAGATCCTGGTGGAATACCGGGACGTCCTGGACAGCATCGTGCTCGAGCTGATGGAGAAGGAGACCCTCTCCACGGCCGACATGGCGCGGATCTGCGCGCGGGTCGTCAAGCGCCCGCCGCTGGCTCCGTACAACGGCTTCGGCAAGCGCCAGCCGTCCACCGAGCCGCCCGTGCTCACCCCTGCGGAGAAGGACAAGCTCAAGGCGCAGGCCCAGGCCGACGGCGCGCAGGCGTCCGTTGGCGGCGGCACGCCGTCCAACAACTCGGACGGTACGCACTGAGCGACGACCCGACGGCCAGCTCCCCGCACCGGGAGCTGGCCGTTTCCGCGACCGAGCCCGACGGCGACGACGGGCTGGACTACGTTGCCGCCCGGCTGATCAGCGGCCGGTTGACCGGCCGCCCGGTCGAGGACGCAGTCGACCTCGGCCGGATCGAGAAGGCCGTCCGGGAGATCCTGATCGCCGTCGGCGAGGACCCGGACCGCGACGGGCTCCAGCAGACCCCGGCCCGGGTGGCCCGCGCGTACGCCGAGCTCTTCGCCGGCCTGCGCGTCGACCCGGCCCAGGTGCTCAGCACCACCTTCGAGGCTAACCACGAAGAGCTGGTGATCGTCCGGGACATCGACGTGATGAGCCTCTGCGAGCACCACCTGCTGCCGTTCCGGGGCAGCGCGCACATCGGCTACATCCCCGGCCCGGACGGGCGGATCACCGGCCTGTCCAAGCTGGCCCGCCTCGTGGAGGTCTTCGCCCGCCGACCCCAGGTGCAGGAGCGGCTCACCTCGCAGGTCGCCGACCTGCTGATGAGCAAGCTCGCCCCGCGCGGCGTCGTCGTCGTGCTCGAATGCGAGCACATGTGCATGGCGATGCGGGGCATCCAGAAGTCCGGTGCCAAGACCATCACCTCGGCGGTGCGCGGCATCCTGCAGTCCGACTCCAAGTCGCGGGCCGAGGCGATGGCGCTGATCATCCCCCGCTGACCTGGCGAACGCGACAACGGCCGGCCGTCCCCTCCCGGGGTGGCCGGCCGTCGCATCTCCGGTGTCGCCTCTGCGGTGGCCGGCGCTCGGTTCGGTTTGACCTGCGCGGCGGCGGGTCAGCCGGCCAGCAGGGCCAGCAGCAGGCCGGCCGTGACCAGCACCGCCGGCACCAGACAGACCAGCGCACCGAGGCGTACCGTCCGGTCCAGCCGCTCGCCGGGGCTGGCGCGGAACACCCGACCCACACCCACCCAGCCGGCGACGAAGGCGACCGCCGGCATCGGGAGCCCAGCGATCAAGGCTGCCACGCTGGCCGGGCCAGTACCCGTCGTCGCGTACACGATGACCTGGATCAGCGGCACCAGCAGCGCCAACGGCCCGTACACCAGGAGGTTGCGCGCCCGCGCGGGCCAGGAGGCCGGTCGGAGGCCGCGGCGTGCGGCCAACGCCGCGTCCGCGGCCTCGGCCTGACCCCGCGCGGCCCGCAGCGCCGCCAGCACGGCGGCCGGACCGCCGGCCATCGACCGGGCCGCCTCGGTCAGCTCCGGCGGCGACGGCACCAGCGAGATCGCCGGTACGCCGCGCTCCCGCAGCCGCTCCTGCTGACTCGCCAGCCCGGCACGCACGACAGTCAGTTCCTCCCGGGCGGCCTCCGCCGAGCGGGCCTGCTCACCGGCAGCGGCAGCCGCGCCGCGCCGGATCGCATCCAGTTGCCGCGCCGCCGCCAGATACTCGGCCCACCCGCTGACGGGTTCGGCAGCCGCCGGCGTGCCATCGCCGTCCGACCCGGCGGTCCGCTGCCGCCCCGGCCCGGTCACCGTAGCGTTCGACCCCACACCGACACCTCCCGCGCGCACCGCCCGCTCACCCCACCCCGTCGGCGAACGGCACCAGGACCGTGCCCCGCTCGTCCGGACCGTCCCACAGCGCCGCCCGCTCCGGGTTCGCCCGCCACTGGACCGGCCGGCCGAAGACGGCGGCGAGCTGCGCCGCCGGCACGTCCAGCACCACGACGGCGGCGAGCTTGTCGACCTCGCCGTCCGGCTCCAACAGCGCGGCGAACGGCGGCACCGCCCGCCACCACCCCAGCAGGTGCCGGCCCGCCGGCGGCCCGTCCCGCAGCAGCGCGCGCAGCCGGTCGGCCGGCAACTCCCGCGGCCCGGGCCGATCCAACCCGAAGACCACCAGGTACGTCGGCAGCTCCCCGTCGGTGTCCGCGAGCAGCGTCGGCACGTCCACCAGGCACGCCGGATGGCGGGCGGCCAGCTCGGCCGTCAACTCCTCCGCCAGTGGGCGTGACCCCTGGTCCGGCGCGGCCACCAGGAACCGGGCGGTGCCCGGCAGGTGATGAGCTGCGGTGCTCCGGGCCGCCGTCGCCAACAGGCCACCCGCCGCCGGTCCCGAGCCCAGCACGGCGAGGTTCCGACCGGCCGCCGGCCCCATCGGAACGGCAACCGTCGTACGGGCCACGTCCGCCGCCCGGCCGAGCAGAGCCGCCGGCCCGTGCGCCTGGCCCGCCAGGGCCGCCCGGTGCCGCGGATCGTTGCTCAGCAGCGGGCGAGCGTAACCGGCGAACACCACAGGTGGCGCCGACCCGGCCGGCCGGGCCGCCCACAGCTCGTGCCGCAGTTGCTCGACGACCTCCGGATGGTCCAGCGGATCCGGGTGCCGGATCAACCGCTCGTGGCCACGGATCGCGCCCCGGGGGCCACCCAGCCCTCCGGCGGTGTTCACCACCGCGCTGCCCACCGGCAGCCCCGCGGCCGAGTCGTTGGTCGGCTCCAGCACCGGACCGCCACCCGGCAACGCCACCCGCACCGGGAACTGTCCGAGAACCGAATCCCGGTGCCCGGCGTCCGCTCGGCCACTCAACCCCAGCTCACCCGCGCCGGCCAGCACCAGGTGTACGCCGTACGCCCGACCGGTGCGGGCCAGCTGGTCCACCTGCGCGGTCAGCTCGCCGGCCAGCCGATCCCGCTCAGCGAAGAGCAGCGGCACATTGTCCACCACACAGACGATGCGGGGCAGCGAGCGGTGCTGGCGCAGCTCCGCGAAGCGCTGCCCCCCGGCCCGCCCGGCCGCCTCCGCACGGCGCTGCACCTCGGCCGTCAACTGGTCGAGCAGGTCCCGGACGTACTCCCGGTCGGCGGCCATCGCCGCAGCCCGCACGTGCGGGATCCAGGAGCGGTCGCGCTCGGTCTGCAGAAACTCCACGAACGACTCGCCGTCGCCCAGATCCGCCAGGTACAGCGCCAGGTCGTCCGGGCCGTACCGCGCAGCGAGCCCCAGCAGCGCGGTGGTCAGGAACGCCGCACGTCCCGCCCCGGAACGGCCGCTGACCAGCCAGTGCGGGGTCAACTCGGTGAAGCCCAGCGGCACCGGCCGGCCCCCGGCGTCACCCACCATCGTGGTGAGGCTGTCCGAGGAGTCCGCCTCCCAGAGTTGCTCACCCGTCGCCGGCAGGAGATCGGCCAACGCCAGCCGGGAACCCGCCTCCACCTGGGCGGCGAGCCGTCGACAGACCGCGTCGACGAGATCCGCCGGCGGGTCCGTCTCCACGAAGACCGGTGAGTTCAACCCGCCCGGTGGCTCGGCACCGGGGCTCGCGAACGACGCCCCCGGCGGGTCGCCGAGCAGCGCGTACGCGTTGCGCAGCACCAGCGAGGTCGCCTGCGGCAACGGCGCCCGGGACGCGTACGGGCCCGGCGGCGGCCAACCGGCCACCACCAGGTGCAGGCCGGCTGCGGGCCCCTGCTCGGCCAGCGCCTCGATCCGGGCCAGGTCGGTCGGGCCGGTCAGCTCCGGCAACGCGGCGACCACCAGCAGCAGGGTGCGATCGTGGCGACGACGCCCGCTCGCACCCGGGGTCACCCACTGCTCCGCCTCCGTCAACACCGCCCGCAGACCCGCCACGTCCACCGCCGGTGGCGGCAGCAGCCCGGCATCGCCCAGTGCGGCGAACGGCGTCAGCACCGCACCCGTGGCGTCCACCGCGCGCACCAGCAGCGCACCGGCCGGCGCCCCGCCCAGCAACCGCAGCAGCACGGCCCGCAGCAACCCCGCCACCCGGGGCTCCCGCGCATCGGCGTCCACGCTCAGATGGCCGACCCCGATCAGCGGCACGAGCGCCGGGAAGCGGGCGTCATCCAACGGCGCCGCCGTACCCACCCGCACGAAGGGAGGCGGGCCGTCACCCGCCGGCGAATCCACGGTGAGCGAGTCCAGATTGGCGCCCGACCAGCCCGGCGCCAGCCGCGCGGCAACCACCCGCAGCCGGTCGGCCAACTCGTACTGGCGGCGCTGATCCGCGGGGGCCGGTCGAGTCTCGTCGAGGATGCCGGCCGCGGCGGTCACGACAGCTGCGGCCCGGCGGTGCAGCGCCGCCGCCCGGTTCGTGCGTGCCTTCGGACCGGCCACCGTGTCCACCCCCTCACCCGAGGTTGGCAACCCCTCCCCGAGCAGTGACGGTATCCCAGCCCGAGCCGCTCCTCCGGGAGGTACCACGGCGGTGCGCCGGTGTTGTCGCGGATCTCACCGGTGGGGAGGGGTCCGTCACGATCCGCTGGATCTGAGGCATTGGCTCCGGGCCGTCCAGCCGATAACTTCAGGAGGTGGAATCAGTGCAGCCCCCCGCCGGTTCCCAGGTCTCCCGCGTACCGGCCCAACGGACTCCGTCCGAGCAGCTGCCGCCGGCCCCGCCAGCGCCGGCACCACAACCGCGCCGCCGCCGACTGCGAACCGTCCTCACCGTGGTCGGTGGGGTGCTCGGCGTAGTCGAGCTGCTGGGAGCGGATCATCCGCAGCCGGTGTTCGAGATTGCGGAACGAGTCGCCGGAACCGAGGATGTCGACCCGGGTGGAGATCTCCATCGGCCAGGGCAGGCGCTCGTGGAAGTGCAGCCAGGGCTCGTGCCGCTCCGGGATCTCCAGCGGCTCCATCCGGCCGACGGCGAGCACGGCCACGTGCCGTTCCTCGCCGGTCATCCGGTTGACCAGTTTCACTGTCGAGCCGTACGGGGTGCGGTAGCGCTCGACCTGCTCGGTCAGCGCGAGCAGGTCACCGCGCTCCCAGTGCCCGTCGGTCACCGGAGATAGCCGGCCCGGGGGTGCCATGCACAGCGCCACCGAGCGGTAGAGCAGCCACTCCAGCTCCTGGGCGGTGACTCGTCGGCCGCGCATGCCGAACGCGCCGAGCACCTCGTCGAACTGTTCCACGGTGCGACCCAGCTTGCGGCGCTCGCCCTCGGCGGTGCCCCGGCCGAAGGTGCGGAGCAGGCGTTCGGTCATGGAGTCGCCGAGGGAGCGGCGGGCGAAGGTGACGCCCAGGTAGGTCTGCCCCTCGGCGTGGTTGACGGCCATCAGGTGCCGCTGGGCGGCGACCAGGTGGTCCGCCCAGCCGGTGGTGCCGGCCACGTCGGGCAGCGGTGCCGGGGTGTGCGCGTCGATGGTGCGCGCCCACTCGTCGGCGGGGAACGGTCGGGTGGTCCGGCGCAGGTGCAGCCGGAAGCCGGCCAGGCCCGCGTACTGCTCGGAGATCGCCGACAACAGCGCCTCACGCTCGGCGTCCGGGCGGAAGGCCCAGCGGACCTCGGGCAGCCAGTACCAGGCGGTGACCGTGTTGGGGGTGAAGGTCAGGTGGCCGGCGATCTCGGTGATTGCCAGCTCGACCGACGGATCCCGGTCGCCGAATTTGATTTTCGGAGCCCGGACGCGGGTCGGCTTGATCGGCCGGTCCTGGTTGCTCGCGGCCCGCTGACGGGGCGGTGCGACCTCTTTCCCGGCCTCCCTGGACCGCTCCGACCCGGAGCGGCGTGGCGCCCGCTCCAGCGCCGGCCGGTCGCTCGGGGCGGCGGTGGCCGGCCGTTCCGCCGGCACGGTCGGCCGGTCCTGCGGGGCGGTCGGACGCCGCACCGATGCCGCCGGTGGGGCGACGGGCGCGGTGCTGGACGTCCGAGGTGCCGAGCCGATGGCTGCGGCGCTCGGCTCGGGGTCGTCCGAGGAGTGCGGCATCGGGTGGCGGTCGCCCGCCTGATGCGGCACCCGGGATTCACCGGCCGGGTAGACGTCCGCCCGTCGTGGCTCGACGGCCTGCCGGTCGCTGGTGGACCGGTCGTCGGGCGTCCACGGTGGCTCCAACTCGGGAGCCGGCCGGGCCGGCGTCGGGGCGGCCGCGGGCGGCTGCTGCGGGATCGCCGGCTGGCTCCGGGTCGCGGGGCCTGCCGTCACGGCCCGTGGACCACCAGGTCGCGCGCCACCGAACAGGTCCAGGAACGGCGAGTCGATGTCGGCGTTCTCGCCGGCCGAGACCGTGCTGGGCTCGGCGGGCGGCGTCCGGCGGGTGACCGGCCGAGGTGCCTGGAACACACCTACCGCGCCGTGGCCGGGCGAGGTCACCAGCGCGGGATCGAGCGCCACCTCATCCTCGGCGTCGGGGTAATCAAATGACTGCGCACGGTGACTGGCCGGCACGGCCGGGCGGCCGGCCGGGGGACCCGGCGGGGACGAGCGACTCATGCGACCGCCTCACCCGCGTCGTGCAACAGACCGCTCGGCGTACGCCCGGTCATGCCAGCTCCTCCCGGATCCTGATCCGGCTGCCGACCAGACGCGGGTCGCGCTGCTCGATCGCCGGCTCCCGGGTGCGTCGCCAGTCGGTCAGCGCGGTGCGGATGACCACCCGCGCCGGCCGGTCGGGGTCGACGTGCCGGAAGATGAACGACGTGGTCACGATGGCTAGCGCGATCTCCCACGCTGGGAAGAGCTCGACAGTCAACGTGAACAGCCAGTGGATGAACATGTAGAGGGGGACGAGCAGCATGAAGAGCCCGTACTGGGCGTAGGGCAGGTGGACCGGAAGGGTGTAGCCGGGCGGCCCGAGGTAGACCAGGCGGGCCCGGTAGATGTCGTCGTCGGTGCGTAGCCGCATCTGGTGAACGCGCCTATTCGAAGATCAGGTCGATCAGGTAATCGCCGACGAAGAAGAGTGTTGCCGCGCCGGCGATGAAGGCGAGCCCGACGATGGCGATCGCGGAGCTGGTCAGCACCTTGGAGATCTCGCCTCGGCTGGCGCGACCGATGAAGATGACGCCCAGGACGGCGAGCAGGATCGGCGCGATCTTGCTGGCGAAGAAGGTGACGACACCGCTGGTGTCGATCCCCTTCGGTGCCGGCTCCGCGAGTGGAGCCGACGCCAGAGTGGAGAGCGCGTGGGCGACGCCGGAAGACGCCGTCTCCATGAGCTCGAAGGCGATCACTGGAACCTCCCCATAGCGCGGCCGGCGGTGCCGCAGCGGTGCAATGGACGAGCCTGGCGGGAAATGTGCTCCACAGGGCGCAGCGTTCTTGACCCTGCGTTCGTTACTCACCACGGAGGGTGGCGAGGTTTGGGCGGTTTTCCCCCGCTTCGGCCCTCCCTCCAAGCTTCGCCATCTCGATGCTGGCCAATTCCAAAGCGTACGGGCCGCCCCGCTATGCGACAAGCCGCGAAGGGACTGCCTGATGCTGCCCGGATGACCGATCGTACACCTGTTCTAATGAGCACGTCAGGGGTGGTCGACCCGGGCCGCCGGGTGCCGCCGCCGCGACCGGTACCGTCTAGTCGTGACCGATCTGGTGCGGGCTCCGGGCCCGGTGGTGATGGGCGTCCTCAACGTCACGCCGGACTCCTTCTCCGACGGCGGACGGTACGCCGACCTCGACGCGGCAGTCGGACACGGCGTCCGTCTGCGCGCGGCCGGGGCGCACCTGATCGACATCGGCGGCGAGTCGACCCGCCCCGGCGCCGAGCGGATCGACGCGGTCACCGAGGCGGAACGGGTGCTACCGGTCATCCGCGAGCTGACCGCCGCCGGTGTGCCGGTCAGCATCGACACCAGCCGGGCGCGCGTTGCCGAGGCCGCGCTGGGTGCCGGCGCGGCCGTGGTCAACGACGTATCCGGTGGGTTGGCCGACCCCGACATGGCCCGGGTCGTCCGCGACGCCGGCTGCCCCTGGGTCCTGATGCACTGGCGGGGGCATTCCCGGCAGATGCGCGACCTGGCCAGCTACATCGACGTGGTGACAGATGTGCGGGACGAGCTGTCCCAGCGGATCGACGAGGCACTGGCCGCCGGGGTCACTGCGGACCGCATCGTCATCGACCCCGGCCTCGGCTTCGCCAAGACGGCCGCCCACAACTGGGAACTCAGCGCCCGACTGCCGGAGCTGCTGGACCTCGGGTACCCGCTGCTCTTCGGCGCCAGCCGCAAGTCCTACCTCGGTCGACTGCTCGCCGGCGCCGACGGCACACCACGACCCACCGCCGAACGGGAGGCCGCCACCGTGGCCACCAGCGTGCTCGCCGTAGCGGCTGGCGCGTGGGGCGTACGCGTGCACGACGTGCGGGCCACCGTGGACGCGCTCGCCGTCTGGGCCGCCACCGGCAGCCCGCGCCTGGTGCCGGCCGGCCCGGCTGGGCCGACCGTGCGCGCAGCCGCCGGCCGACGAGAGGGAGACCGATGAGCGACCGGATCCAGTTGACCGGCCTGCGGGCCCGCGGCCGGCACGGGGTGTACGACTTCGAACGGGCCCAGGGGCAGGACTTCGTGGTCGACGCCGTCCTGGAGTTGGACCTCGCCCCGGCGGCGGCCAGCGACGACGTCACCGCCACGGTCCACTACGGCGAGCTGGCCGAACGTCTGGTGGCGGTGGTGACCGGCGAGCCGGTCAACCTGATCGAGACCCTCGCCGACCGGCTGCTCGCCGTCTGCCTGGCCGACGAACGGGTCCGCACCGCCACGGTCACCGTGCACAAGCCGGAGGCGCCGGTGCCGCACACGTTCACCGACGTGGCAGTCACGATGACCCGGACGCGTACCCGATGACCCGGGCCGTGCTCTCGCTCGGCAGCAACCTCGGCGACCGCCTGGAACACCTCCGGACGGCAGTCGCCACGTTCGGCGACACCGTACTTGTGGTCTCCGGCGTGTACGAGACTCCACCGTGGGGGGACGCCGACCAGCCCGCGTACCTCAACGCCGTGCTGCTGGCCCAGGACGCGGCCGCCACGCCCCGCGACTGGCTGGAGCGGTCCCGGGTCGCGGAGCGTGCGGCCGGCCGGGTCCGTGACCCGGGGCGGCGGTTCGGGCCGCGGACCCTCGACGTGGACGTGATCGCGGTCTGGGGCGACGACGACGAGCCGGTGCTCAGCGACGACGAGGAGCTGACCCTGCCGCACCCCCGGGCGCACCTGCGCGCGTTCGTGCTGCGACCGTGGATCGACATCCAGCCGTACGGGCGACTGCCCGGCCACGGCTGGTTGACCGACCTGCTCACCGCCGGTCCGGTCGCCGACGACGCGCTGGAACTGCGTCCCCGGCCCGAACTGGCGTTAGAGTCGACGGCATGACCCAGTGGAGCCGGCGGGCATGACGCAGGCGAAGTCCCCACCACCGGGCGGGCCGGGCCCGGACCGGTCGCGGATGGGCCCCACCCGCATCTCGACCCTGGTCGTGGCCGCCCTGGGCGCGGCGGCTGTCGCCTGGCTGCTGATCAGCACCCTCTACTACAGCGGCATCCCCCGTCTGCCGTGGCTGCCGGTGGTGACGCTGGCCGCGCTCGCGGTGCTGGAGGCCTACGCGGCCGTCAACACCCGTGGTCGCATCGAGCGCAAGCCCGGCCGGGATCCGGTGAACCCGCTGATGGTCGCCCGGTTCGTGGTGCTGGCCAAGGCGTCGGCGCTGGCCGGGGCCATCTTCGCCGGTTTCTACGCCGGTCTCAGCGGCTGGCTCTTCGTCGAGACCACCCGGGCCGCCATCGAGGACCGGCCGGCCGCCGGGGGCGGGTTGCTGGCGTCGCTGGCGCTGGTCGGGGCCGCGCTCTGGCTGGAGCGATCCTGTCGGGTCCCGGAGCGCCCGGACGACGAGCACGAGCCCGACCAGCGTCAGAGCCGTCCCGGCCAGCGCTGAGCAGGGGGTTACGCCCGGCTCCGGGCGCGGGTACGGTGCCTCCGATCGGAGAGCAACGGCCGCCCCCGATCCGTCCGTGCGCCGGACCGGGGGCGGCCGGCCACTGGGGAGGCGGTGCCATGGGGTACGAAGACACGGGCCGGGACCGGTCGGTCGAACCCTCGTCCGGGGTTCCTGCCGCCGTCCTGGAGAACGTCTTCGACGATCCCACCCACGGCGAGCCGGGCCGGGACCGCGTCGGCGTGCACATGATCTGGGAATTCCTGCTGCTGGTCGGTCTCGCCGCCCTGGGCTGGCTACTCTGGCGGGTCGACCCGGACGCGCTGCGCGGCGCCGGCCTGCGTGCGTTGCTGGTCGGCGCGGTCGGCCTCGGGCTGCTCGCTCTCGCCGCCGGGCTGAGCCTGCGCACCTCCACCCCCAACCTGGCCGTCGGACCGGTCGCGGTCGCCGCAGCGCTGCACTACGCGGAGCAGGGCGACCGGGGTCTGACGGCGTCAGTCGGGTCGGCTGTCGTGGTCGCCGCGGTGGGCGGTCTCGTGTTGGCGCTGGCCGTGGTGGTGTTACAGGTGCCCGCCTGGGCGGCGAGCCTGGCCGCGGCGGCCGGGGTCGTGGTGTACATCGAGCGCCGTTCGACGTCGATTCTGGTGCAGGGGGACTACGACCCGAGGCGCACCGCCGGCTACCTCTTCGTCGGGTTCGCAGCCGTCGCGGTCCTCGGCGGTCTGTTCGGCACGATCAGGTCGATCCGCCGGCTGGTGGGTAGGTACCGGCCGGTGGCCGACCCGGCCCGTCGCCGGGGCACGCTGGCAGCCGTGGTAGCCGCCGTCGCGCTTGTCGGTTCCACGGTGCTGGCCACGCTCGCCGGTGTCCTGCTCGCCGCCAACGGCCCCGGGGCGGTCACGCCCACCTCCGGGCTGGACTGGACCGTCCTGGCCATCGGCGTGTCCCTGCTCGGCGGCACCAGCGCGTACGGCCGCCGCGGCGGGGTGTTCGGCACGGTGCTGGCCGTCGGCCTGGTCACCGTCTTCCAGGCGTACGCGCCGGAGCGCGACTGGACGGTGAGTCGCTGGGCGCTCGGTGGCGTGGCCCTCGGCGTCGGGTTGCTGGTGACCCGGCTGGTCGAGACGTTCGGGCGACCCCGGCCGGGCAGCGTGGAGAGGATCGAGCCGGTGGGCGACGGCACGATCAGCACGGGATGGAACGTGCCCCGGCAACCGCCGGCCGAAAACTGGCCTCCGACGCTGCCGACACCGCCCGCACCGGAACCGGCCGACCCGTGGCGTGACCCCCGCTGGGAGACCGGCCCGCGGCACTGGGACGCCGACGGCAGGTGAGCCGTGTCCCGTCCGCCGAGCCGGCGCTGATCTCGACCGTTAGGCTCGCCGCATGACCGACACACCTGCCGCCACCCCCGGCGGAACCTCGTTCGAGGAACTCGACGCGCTGTCCACGGAGGAACTGCGGGAGCGGGCGTTCGCCCGGGCCCGGGAGCGTCGCGACGTGGGCTTCTACTGGTCGGTGCTGCGGCACCTGCCGAACGCGGACGAGGCCACGGTGCTGGACGGTGCGCCGAACTCGATCGGCCCGACCATCGACGAGGCGAACGCCCTGTGGCGGGAGCTGACCGGGCACGGCTACGAGGAGTCGGCGCCGCTGCTGCGGGCCGCCTTCATCGACTACCTGCTGAAGCACTGAGCCGTTCGGGGCAGCCCAGGTCCGCCCGGCCGGCCGGCACGGGACCTGGGCGGATCATGGGACTCGTCCGTACGGGCCCGGTGAGCGGCTACGGGACGGCCGCCGGCACCGGCGCGCTCGCCGTGCTGCTGCTGGTCGGCATCTGTGGCAGTCCGGCGTACACCGGCTGGGCCGCCGCCACGCTCACCGACCCGGACTCGGCAGGTGGCTTCTATCTGCGCCTGCTCGCCTGGCCGGCCTGGCGGCTGGACGCGGACGGGCAGGCCGGCGGACTGTTCGCCGCCGACCTGCGGGCCGTGGCGCTGGTGGTCCTCGCGGTGGCGCTGCTCTATCTGCTGCCGGCCGCCCAGGTGGCCCGGGTGCCCGGTCCGGTCAGCCAGTTCTTCTCCGGCTGGGCCGCGTACGTGCTGGCCGGCGGGCTCGCCGCCGTGCTGGCGGCGCTGCTCGGCCCGGACCCGTCGCTGCTGGCAGCACTGCGCGACGCCAGCAGCGGCGCCGGCTACGGCTTCCTCACCGGCTGGATCATCGGCACCGCGAGCCTCGGTGGTCGCGCCTGAGAAGAGCGACACCCGGCCGGGCGGGTGCCGCCGACGCCGGCCGGGTCACGGGCCCGGGTCAGCTCGGCGAGCGGCCCAGGTCGAGCAGACGTTGGCGGCTGAGCGCGCCCACCGGACGGCCGTCGTCGGTCACGACGAGCTGGTCCCGTCCCGACGTGAGCAGCACCGCCAGCGCGTCGTACGCCGTGCCGTCCAGCGCCACGGTGGGCAGATCCGCGGCGGCGCCTGAGGGCACCGGCTCCAGGGACTCCCGGTCGAGCGGGGTGACCGCCAGCCGGCGGATGCCCCGGTCGGCTCCGACGAATTCGCGGACGAACGGGGTGGCCGGTGCGCCGAGCAGGGCGGCCGGCGTGTCGTACTGCTCGAGATGCCCGCCCTGGGACAGCACGGCGATCCGGTCGCCGAGCCGGACGGCCTCGTCGAGGTCGTGGGTGACCAGCACGATCGTCTTGCGGACCTCGGCCTGGAGGCGGAGGAACTCCTCCTGGAGGCGGGCCCGGACGATCGGGTCGACTGCCGAGAACGGCTCGTCCATCAGCAGCACCACCGGGTCGGCGGCGAGCGCGCGGGCCACGCCAACCCGCTGCCGCTGGCCGCCCGACAGCTCGTGCGGATAGCGGCGGCCGAACTGGCTCGGATCCAGACCGACCAGGTCGAGCAGCTCGTCGACGCGGGCCCGGGTCCGATCCCGGGACCAGCGGAGCAGGCCCGGGACGGTTGCCACGTTCGCGCGGACGGTCTGGTGTGGAAAGAGGCCGACGTTCTGGATCACGTAGCCGATCCGGCGGCGTAGCCGCACCGGGTCGACGTCGGTGACGTCCTCGTCGCCGAGCATGATCCGCCCGGCCGTCGGCTCGATCAGCCGGTTGACCATGCGGAGCACTGTCGACTTGCCGCAGCCGGACGGGCCGATCAGCACCACCAGCTCGCCGGCCTTGACGTCCAGGCTCAGGTCCCGCACGGCCTCGGTGCCGTTCGGGTAGCGCTTCTGGATGCCCTGCAGGGAGATCGACGCCGCGCGAGGGGATTCGGCCACGCTGGCGGCCTCCGGGGTAACGTCCACGTATGTCCTTCCGCCTGAGCTACCGGGCCGACCCGGGTAACCCCTGGTTCTCCTGGCAGTACGTGCGGGACAACTCTGACACGATCCTCGCCGCCGTGCGCGAACACGCCTCCCTCACGGGACGCGCGGTGCTGATCGCGGTGCTGATCGCCCTGCCGTTGTCCGTGCTCGCGTACTGGGTCCGCCCGCTGGCCGGCCCGATCCTCGGCGTCACCGGCGTGATCTACACCATCCCGTCACTGGCGCTGTTCGCGTTCATCGCGCCGTACCTGGGCACCGGCGCCACCACGGTGCTGGTCGGGTTGGTCCTGTACGCGCTGCTGCTGATCGTCCGCAACGTGGTGGCGGGGCTCAACCAGGTGCCGCCGGAGGTCGGCGAGGCCGCCGACGGAATGGGTTACGGCCGCTGGCGGCGGCTCTTCCGGATCGACCTGCCGCTGGCGATCCCCGGCATCCTGACCGGCTTGCGCCTGGCCACCGTGTCGACTGTCGCGCTGGTCACCGTCGGTGTGCTGGTGGGGCACGGCGGCCTCGGCCAACTGATCTTCGCGGGCTTCCAGAACAACCTTTACAAGGCCGAGATCATGACCGGTACGGTGCTCTGCGTGGCGCTGGCGGTGCTGCTGGACCTGCTGCTGGTCCTCGTCGGCCGGCTGATCACCCCCTGGTCCGCCCGGGGTGTCCGGTGAGCGCCGCGGCCAACCCCGTGCACCAGGCCGTGCTCTGGCTCAACGACCCCCTGAACTGGAGCAACCCGGGCGGCATCCTGGACCGGCTCGGCGAGCACCTGACGATCTCCGCCCTGGCCGTGGCGCTGGGCTGCCTGGTGGCCTGGCCGGTCGGGCTGTGGCTCGGGCACACCGGCCGCGGCGGTGGCCTGGTGGTGCTGGTGTCCAACGCCACCCTGGCCATTCCCACCCTGGCGCTGCTGACCATCCTGCCGCTGACCTTCCTCGGCTTCGGGCGTACGCCGGTGGTGGTGGCGCTCGCCGTCTTCGCCGTCCCACCGCTGCTGGCCAACGCCTACACCGGCGTACGTCAGGCCGATCCGGAGGCGCGCGACGCGGCCCGCGGGATGGGCCTGTCCGGCGGGCAGTTGCTGCGTCGGGTGGAGCTGCCGCTCGCGGTGCCGTATCTGGCTGCCGGCTTCCGGACCGCCGCCGTGCAGGTCATCGCGACGACCGCGCTGGCCTCGTTCGTCAACGGTGGCGGTCTCGGCGAGATCATCCGTACCGGATTCGGTCTGAGCATCGCCGCCGGTGGCGGGCAGATCGTGGCCGGTGGGGTGCTGGTGGCCGGGCTGGCACTGCTGGCCGAGCTGCTCCTCGGGATCGTTGAACGCCTGGTCACTCCCCGTCCGCTGCGGCGCGGGCGGCAGCGCGCGGGCCGACCGCGGCCCGCCGACGCCACCGGCCGCGCCTGACACCCCTTCGTGATCCGTCCGGGTGAGTGGACGCCGAAGCGGCGACCAGCGGCGGGCCGTTCGGTGACGATGCGGTGACGAAGCCCATCCCAGGTTGTCGGTCGCTCCCGGAAGATGTTGGGTGGAAAGTCGCGGGCGGCCACAGTCAGGTTCGCCCGTCGGACACGCGGCCGGCCCGGGACGGGTCGCGCCGGGACACGGAAGGCGGGCGGCACATGCGCGCACGTACACGTCTGGCCATCGGCGCCATCGGCGCCGTCGCCGGGGCAGCACTCCTCACCGGGTGTGGCGATGCCGGCTCGTCCGGCACCGACGCTCCCCAGACGAGCGCCTCCGGCGCCGGGTGCGCCCCGGTCGCCGGTCAGCAGCTCATCGCCCTGACGGACGACAAGAAGCTCCAGAACTCCGACAACGTCATCCCGGCGGTCAACAGCAAGGTGGCCAACCCGCAGTTGCTCGCCGCGCTGGACAAGGTCTCCGCGGCGCTCGACACCCCGAAGCTGATCCAGCTCAACAAGGCCGTCGACGCCGACCGCAAGACGCCCAAGGTGGCCGCCGAGGAGTTCGCCAGCGCCAACAACATCACCGCGGGCATCGCCAAGGGCCCGGGCGGCGAGATCGTGGTGGGCGCCGGCAACTTCAGCGAGAGCCAGACCCTGGGCGAGCTGTACCGGATCGTGCTCACCGCCGCCGGTTACCAGGTCAAGGTGCAGCAGATCGGCAACCGGGAGCTGTACGAGCCGGCGCTGGAGAAGGGCGAGATCCAGGTCGTCCCGGAGTACGCGTCGACCATGGCCGAGTTCCTCAACACCAAGGCCAACGGCAAGAACGCCCAGCCGGTGTCCTCGCCCGACATCAACGCGACGGTGACCAAGCTCAAGGCCGAGGGCGACAAGGTGGGCATCACCTTCGGCACTCCGGCCGCCGCACAGGACCAGAACGCGTTCGCGGTCACCCAGCAGTTCGCCGACAAGTACGGCGTACGGACCCTCTCCGAGCTGGCCGCGAAGTGCTCCGGCAGCGCGACTGTGCTGGGCGGCCCGCCGGAGTGCCAGCAGCGTCCGTTCTGCAAGCCGGGCCTGGAGAAGACGTACGGGCTCTCGGTGGGCTCGTTCTCCTCGCTGGACCAGGGCGGGCCGCTGACCAAGAACGGTCTGCGTGAGGGCAAGATCAGCGTCGGTCTGGTCTTCTCCTCGGACGGTGCCTTCGCCACCAGCTGAGGCCCTCCTCGGTTGTGCCGCGGACGCCCCCTCCCCATCTCGGGGCGGGGGCGTCCGCGCGTCCCGGGACCCGTTCCCTCCGCTGGGGATCGTCGGTAGGCTGCACACCCATGCCAGCCCCGGTCACCCCCGACGCCCGGCGTCAACCGCTGCTGCTGACCGTGCTCTTCTGGGGCGGCGTGGCCCTGGCCCCGGTGGCGGCGCTGATCCTTCTGGTCGCCGACGGTAACGGCCCGCTGCGCTTCGCGGCGGTGCTCGCCATCGCGGCGGTGGTCCTGATCGGTCTCTCCATCGCGTTGCGCCCCGACGGTGACGACGCTCGGGCCGATGAGCTGCTGGACGAGATCGAAGAGCTGCGCCGGGAGTTGCGCGCCGAGATCGTGGCCGCCGCGCAGCGCGGCAACCAGGCGCTCGACCAGGCGCAGCGAGCCCAGGAGGGGATCGCGGCGGTCCGCCGTCGCCTCGATGCCACCGGAGCGGCCCTCGCCGGCGCCGCCCCGCCGGCCGAGCCCGTCGGTGCCGGTAGGGTGCGGGTTCCGGCCGCCGATCAGGTGGACGAGACTCCGCCCGCCCGCAGCCGCGTACCGGTCCCCGGCGACGCCCCGGTCGCCCGGGTCCGGGTGCCCGCTCCGGATGACGCCGGCCGGGTTCCGGGACGCGGGCCGGACGAGGTGGCCGGTCGGGTTCGGGCGCCGGCCCCGGACGAGGTCGCCGGTCGGTGGGGTCGCGACGAGCGCGCCGACGAGGAACCGGCGTACCGCCACCGCGCCGCCGCCGACGTGCCACCCGAGCCGACCGCCGGCGGTGTCTACGGCGCCGAACGGCCCACGCCCGGGTACGCCGCCACTCCCCGCCCTCGTGAGCACGACCACCCTCGTGAGCACGACCGCCCTCGTGAGCACGAACGCCCGCGTGAGCACGACCGTCCGGAGCCGGCGCACCGGCCGGTCGGCGTGGTCCGGCACACCGAGACCGTGCACGTCACCACCCGGCACACAGTCGTCGACGGCGGACCGGCCGAGCCGGGCGGGCGCTACGGCGGCGGGTACGCCGGCCAGTGGAACCCGTCGGCCCAGGAGTGGACCCGGGGCGGTGGCACGGAGGGACGTGCCCGCCCGGCCGACCGCTCGTGGGGCGACCCGGAGAACCCCCGGTCCACGTACGCCGACGACCGTGCCCGCCCAGCCGACGACCGGTCCTGGGGTCAGCAGCCCGCCGCCCGGGGTGAGTCCGGTTTCGGGGGCGCCCGGGACGGCTCGGGCTCCGACCGGAACGGGCCCGACCGCGGCGACGAGAAGCCGGGCTGGACGACTCGCCGCGACGAGCCGGAGTGGACCGGGCAGCGCGACGGGTACGCCCAGGCCGACCAACCCGCCTGGGGCGGCCGTTCGCCGCGCGACGACCGTGGCTGGTCGGAGCAGGCCGAGCCCGACCACGCCGGTGCGCCGCAGCCCGGTCCGGCCCTGCGAGCTGACGACACCGGCGAGTACTGGTCGCAGCTGCGGGCCGGCGACCGGTGGGCGGCCGTCCGGGACGACGAGAACGGCAGGGAGCTGCACGTCGGGGAACGCCGGGCCGAGGTGCACGCCGACGCCACGGGGACCGAGTACCGGATGGCGGACCGTTGGGCGTCCGTCCGGCACGAGGACCCGCGCCGCCACGAGGACCCGCGCCGGCAGGACGACCCACGCCGGCACGAGGATCCCCGCCGCCACGAGGACCCGCGCCGGCACGACGAAGCCCGCTGGCAGGACGAGCGCGAGTCGTACCACCGGTCCGAGCCGGGCGGCCGGGCCGCGCTGCCGGTCGGCGGCGTGCCCGTGCCGGACGAGTGGCGCCCGCCGCGCCAGCGCGGTCACGAACCGGAGCCGGCCCCCGAGCGGGCCGGCCGACGCCGGGTCGAGGAACGCTACGGTTACCCGCCGCAGGACGACGTGCCGCGTGCCGGCGGCGCCCCGCCCGGCGACCGCTGGCGCTGACGCCCCGACCAGCCCCGGTCACCGACCGCCGGCGCCGGCGCTCTCACCGGCGACGGTCACTTGTCGATGTCGCCGACCACGAAGAACATCGAGCCGAGGATGGCGATCAGGTCCGGCACGAGGCAGCCGGGGAGCAGGGTGGCAAGCGCCTGCACATTCGCGTACGAGGCGGTGCGCAGCTTCAACCGCCACGGGGTCTTCTCGCCCCGGGACACCAGGTAGTAGCCGTTGATGCCGAGCGGGTTCTCCGTCCAGGCGTACGTGTGCCCCTCCGGCGCCTTGAGCACCTTCGGCAGGCGGGTGTTGATCGGCCCGGTCAGCTGGTCCACCCGGTCCAGGCACCGCTCGGCGAGATCCAACGAGACGTACACCTGGTCGAGCAGCACCTCGAAGCGGGCATGGCAGTCCCCGGCGGTCTTGGTCACCACCGGCACGTCCAGCTCGTCGTACGCCAGATAGGGGTCGTCCCGGCGCAGGTCCAGGTCGAGCCCGGAGGCGCGGG
The DNA here is from genome assembly GCF_040648635.1 of Micromonospora sp. NPDC049114. Lineage (NCBI taxonomy): Bacteria > Bacillati > Actinomycetota > Actinomycetes > Micromonosporales > Micromonosporaceae > Micromonospora > Micromonospora sp. NPDC049114. Next base: position 145,631 of record NZ_JBEZEA010000006.1, read on the forward strand.
CCACCGGCCCGGACGCCCCGAACGCGGCGGCGTCGGCGGCGGACAGCACGCCCACGCCCACCGTGCGGGCGAGGAAGATCTCGTTACGCCGGATCAGGTGGTCGAGGTCGGGCAGCCGCCGACGGACCTCGCCGATCGCCGCGCGGGCCCGCCCGGTCCAGCCGTACGGCACCTCCTCCTTCAGCCCGCCCACCCGGTTGAACATGTAGTGGATCCGGCCGCCGGAGACCTCCTCCATCACCGCCTGGATGGTCTCCCGTTCCCGGAAGGCGTAGAAGACCGGCGTGATGGCCCCGATCTCCAGCGGGTAGGAACCGAGGAACATCAGGTGGTTGAGCACCCGGTTCAGCTCGGCGAGGGCCATCCGCAGCCAGGTGGCCCGCTCCGGCACCTCCATGCCCATCAGGCGTTCCACAGCGAGCACCACACCCAGCTCGTTCGAGAACGCCGAGAGCCAGTCGTGCCGGTTGGCCAGCACGATGATCTGCCGGTAGTCGCGCACCTCGAAGAGCTTCTCCGCGCCCCGGTGCATGTAGCCGACGATCGGTTCGCAGGCGATGACCCGCTCGCCGTCGAGCACCAGCTTCAGGCGCAGCACGCCGTGCGTCGAGGGGTGCTGCGGGCCGATGTTGAGCACCATGTCGGTGCCGAGCTGCTGATCGCCGGTGCCGGCGACCAGACCGGCCCCGGTGCCGACGGTCAGTTCACGAAGGGCCCCGGCGTCGGTGGTCATGCCCGTCATCGTGCCACGGCCGGCGGTAGCCCGATGCCGACCGGTTGGTGCAGCCACAAGTGTCCGCCGAGCCCGGCCGGGTCGGTCAGCTCGGCCACCGCCGACGCCGCGGCCAGCGCCCGCACGTAGCCGGCCGGGTCGGTGCCGGCCAGGCTCAGCGGCGGTCGCCCACCGTCGGCCCCGAGCGCCCGCAGCGCCTCGGCCTGCGAGATCAGGGAGTACGCACACCTGGCGACCGCCGCACCGGCGGAGGCGACCGAGTCCATTGCCACGTGCGCTGTCACATCACTCGACCCGTCCGGCACCGGAGGCACCTGCCGTCCACCCCGATACCCGGTCAACGTCCCGTCCACCGGCCGACCCTCCCGCAGATGCCCGTAGTCGACAGCGACCGCCAGCCCTCGGCTGATCTGTCGCACCGCGTTGGCCCAAGCCTCGTCTCTGCTTCGGCCGATCTCGGCTCGCTGGTAGTCGCTGTGGGGGGTTTCCGGGCTGGTCGCGTCCGACCAGGTCAACCCCAGATCCGGGTCACCGCTAGCACTCGAAGGGCTCGCGGGACTGGGCCACCAGGTGTTCAGCCAGTCAACATCGGCAGCGTTGACCAACTCGCCAACCGTCTCCACGCCGCTGTCGGGGTCGACCAGCACATATCGCCAGCCCTCGGTGGTGTGCACCGCCACGTCCAACGGGACGTTGTCCAACCACTCGGTAGCGATCAACAGTCCGTTGATCTCGTCGGGTATCTCAGCGGTCCAGTTGATCTCTTCCGGCAGGTTCTCGGGGCGGTGGGCGTACTCGACTGCTGTGAACCGCACGCGTTCCGCGAGCGAGCGACGGACGGTGCCGGACGACGGACCGTCGGGCGACCGACGGACGGAGGCCGTGGAAGTCGGGGTTTCCGGGGAGCCCGCCCACGCAGGGATCAAGCCTGACCGCCCGGAGTGGGTGGGCTCCCCGGAAACCCCCACCGCGAGCCCGGCGAGCGCCCGCAACAACTCCCCCCGCCCAGCCCCCACGTCGACCACGTCGAGCCGTGGCGGATGGCCCAGAGCGGCGTCGACCTGCTTGACAAGGCGCAGCAGCGCGGTGGCGAAGGCGGGGGAGGCGTGCACGCTGGTCCGGAAGTGATCGGCCGGACCGCCGCCGGCCACGAAGAAGCCGTCCGGCCCGTAGAGGGCGTGGCTCATCGCGTCCCGCCACGGGATCGGCATCAGCTCACTCCGGGTTCAGGAGGTGTCACCGTGCCGACCCTACGGCCACCCGGCGGGGCGACGACTCCCGATCCCCGCCGGGCGGCTTCCTCGCTCATGCCGTCCGGAAGTAGTGCCCCTCGTGCAGGTCGGCGATCAGGCGGGGGTGGGTGGGGGTCCAGCCCAGCAGTTCGCGGGTGAGGGCGGACGACGTCGGGTTGTCGAGCTGGACGAACGATCCGAGGAAGCCGAAGTGGTCGTCGGCCTCGGCGGGGCTGACGCCCCGGACCGGGATGTCGAGCTTGTGGCCGATGGCCTCGGCGATCTCCCGGAAGGGAACTCCTTCGTCGTCGGCGCCGTGCAGGCGCGTGCCGGCCGGGGCCTTTTCGAGAGCGAGTCGGTACAGCACGGCCGCGTCGAGTGTGTGGACGGCCGGCCATCGGTTGGCGCCCTCGCCGACGTAGGCGGAGTACCCCGTGCGTCGCGCCGCGGCGATGACGGCGGTGATGAAGCCGTTGTGGTCGAGCGAGCTGTGCACCGTGGGCGCGAGTCGGACGATGGACGAGCGCACATCGCGGGAGGCGAGGCCGGCCACGAAGTTCTCCGCGTCGATCCGGTAGCCGCCGCCGGGGAAGATGTCGCGTTCGGTGCCGGGGCGGCCGACGACGCCGCCCATCACGAGCATGGCCGTCCCGCCGGTGCCGACCAGGGGCTTGCCGGAGCCGGCCAGGCCGTCGGCGAGTGCCGTGAGGGCGTCCAGGTCGGCCTTGGCGGCGCTGGCCAGGTCGCCGCTGACCATGAGGTCGTGGCGGAACGCCAGGTGGATCACTCCGTCGGCGGCAGCCGCCTCTTCCCGGAGCACGTCGAGGTCGGAAAGGTCGCCGCGGTGTGCCTGGGCGCCGAGCTTCTCGATGGCGGCGGCGGACGTGTCGGAGCGGGCGAGGCCGACGACCTCGTGCCCAGCGGAGAGGAGTTCCGGGACGACGGCGGAGCCGACGTGGCCGGAGGCGCCTGTGACGAATACGCGCATGGCGGGTTCCTTCGTGAGTGCCGATGTCACCTTGCGACATCACGCTACCCCGCACGATGTCGCGGCGCGACATCGCGGCGGAAGTAATGTCGCAGTGTGACGTCGGATACGATTCGCCGCATGGCCCGCTGGCAACCCGACGCGCGCGGCCGCCTGGAGGCGGCCGCCTTCGAGCTGTTCCGCGAGCGCGGCTTCGAGCAGACCACCGTCGCCGACATCGCCGGCCGCGCGGGCCTCGACAAGCGCACCTTCTACCGGCTCTTCGGAGACAAGCGCGAGGCGCTCTTCAGCGGCAGCGCGCACCTGGAGGAGGTCCTGGCCAGGACGGTGGCCGAGACGGACGCCGGCCCGTTCGAGGTGGTCATCGCCGCCTTCCGCCGGGTGGCGGAGGAGATCTTCGCCGACCGCCTCGAACTGGTCCGGGCGCGACAGGCCATCATCGAGAGCAGCCCCGAGCTCCAGGAGCGTGAGCTGCGCAAGACGGGTTCGCTGGTGGCCGCGGTCACCGCCGCCCTGCGTGCCAAGGGCCTCGACGAGAGCACGGCCACCCTGGCCACCGAGTCGGGTGCCACGGTCTTCCGGGTCGCGTACGCCCGCTGGGTCGCGCCCGGCGGTGACGTTCCGCTCACCGACCTGATCGCCGAGGTGGCCACCGAACTACGCGCGATCACGTCGGCCTCCGGCTGAGCCCGACCGACCTGCGCCGAGCCCCTTGCTTCGGCGGTGAACGTTTTCACACATCCTGTCTCGGCTCTGTGGCGCGGGCGCATACTTGCGATCGACCGGTACCCCTTCTCGAGGACTGGATCGTCGTCATGAGCGCACCGCTGCGCCCGCGTCCGGCCGCCCAGCTTGGGCCTGCCGCACCGCGGGATTCCGCCGTCACCGGCACCCCCACGTCCCGCCTGCTCACTGTCGGCGTCGTCGGCGCCGGCCGGGTCGGTGCCGTCCTGGGCGCCGCGCTCGCGGCCGCCGGGCACCGGGTGGTGGCTGTGGCGGGTGACTCCGGGACCAGCCGGGCACGGCTGGCCCTGCTGCTGCCCGAGGTGCCCCGCCGCCCGGTCACCGCCGTCGCGCGCGCCGCCGCCGACCTGCTGCTGATCGCGGTGCCGGACGACGCGCTGGCCGCAGTGGTAGCCGACCTCGTCGACCGGGGTGCCCTGCACCCGGGCCAGGTGGTCGCGCACACCTCGGGCGCGCACGGTCTCGCCGTGCTGGCGCCGGCCGCCGCGGTCGGCGCCCGTCCGCTGGCCCTGCATCCCGCCATGACTTTCACCGGTACGCCGGACGACCTGCCCCGGCTGTCCGGCATCTCGTACGGGGTGACCGCCCCGGCTGACCTGCGTCCGCTGGCCGCCCGGCTGGTCGCCGACCTCGGTGGCGTCCCCGAGTGGGTGGCCGAGGGGGATCGCCCGCTGTACCACGCCGCGCTCGCACACGGCGCGAACCACCTGGTGACCCTGGTGAACGAGGCGACCGACCGGCTGCGCGACGCCGGCGTGGCCCGTCCGGAGAAGGTGCTCGCCCCCCTGCTGCGGGCCGCCCTGGAGAACGCGTTGCGCCTCGGCGACGACGCGCTGACCGGTCCGGTGTCCCGGGGCGACGCGGGCACCGTCGAGCGGCACCTGGCCCGGCTGGCCGCCACCGCGCCGGAGTCGGTCCCCGCGTACCTGGCGCTGGCCCGGCGTACCGCCGACCGGGCGATCGCCGCGGGCCGCCTGCGTCCGGTGGACGCCCAGCCGCTGCTCGGTGTGCTCGCCGGGACGAGCCGGGAGGTGGCCGCATGACGCAGCTTGTCCACACGCGCGCCGAGTTGGCCGAGGCCCGGGCGGCGTTGAAGGGCACCGTCGGCGTGGTGATGACCATGGGCGCCCTGCACTCCGGCCACGAGACGCTGCTGCGCGCCGCCCGGGAGCAGGCCGACCACGTACTGGTGACGATCTTCGTGAATCCGCTGCAGTTCGGGCCGAACGAGGACTTCGACCGCTATCCGCGCACCCTCGACGCCGACCTGGAGGTGTGCCGGCGGGCCGGCGCCGACCTCGTCTTCGCGCCGTCGGTAACCGACATGTATCCGGACGGCCAGCCCCGCGTACGCCTCGACCCGGGTCCGCTGGGCGGGGAGCTGGAGGGCGCGAGCCGTCCCGGCTTCTTCCACGGGGTGCTCACCGTGGTCCTGAAGCTGCTCCAACTCACGCGTCCTGACCTGGCCTTCTTCGGTGAGAAGGACTATCAGCAGCTCACCCTGGTGCGGCGGATGGCCCGGGACCTGGACGTGCCGGTCGAGGTGATCGGCGTACCGACCGTCCGGGAGGCGGACGGGTTGGCGCTGTCCAGCCGCAACCGTTACCTGAGCGAGCCCGAGCGGGCGGCGGCGCTGAGCCTGTCCGCCGCGCTGCGGGCGGGTGCCCGGGCCGCCGACGACGGCCTGGACGCGGGGGAGGTGCTGTCCGCCGCGCACGCCGCGTTCGGCGCCGGTACGCCCGGCGCTCAGCTCGACTACCTGGTGCTCACCGACCCCGAACTGGAGCCGGGGCCGGTGTCCGGGCCGGCCCGACTGGTGATCGCCGCCTGGGTCGGCGCCACCCGGTTGATCGACAACGCGGCGATCCACCTCGCCCCTCGTCCCTGACCCGGCCGCACCCCACCACCACTTCTTTCGCGAAAGGCGAGCCCGATGCTGCGGACCATGCTCAAGTCGAAGATCCACCGGGCCACCGTGACCCAGGCCGACCTGCACTACATCGGTTCGGTGACTGTGGACGAGGACCTGCTCGACGCCGCCGACCTGCTCTCGGGGGAGCAGGTCGCGATCGTGGACATCACCAACGGCGCCCGGCTGGAGACGTACGTCATCCCGGGGGAGCGGGGCAGCGGCGTGATCGGCATCAACGGGGCCGCCGCGCACCTCGTGCACCCCGGTGACCTGGTCATCCTGATCTCGTACGGGCAGATGGACGACGCCGAGGCCCGGTCGTACCGGCCGCGGGTGGTGCACGTCGACACCGACAACCGGATCGTCGAGCTGGGGGCGAACCCGGCGGTGGCGGCCCCGGGCACGGCCGGCGACCCGGTGCCGAGCCCGTTCGCCGTGTCCGGAGTCTGATCTCGCGCGAGCCGATTCCGGTCTGTCACCGGAAGGTCATGTGCGGTTACCCTGGGCACGCTGGCGGAAGCCGGTAGGTGGCTGGGGGAGGCCGCGATGCGCCGTGCCATGACGACCCTGTTCGCTACTGCCGTCACGGCAGTGCTGCTGGTCGGCTGCGCCGGGTCCGGCGGTCTGGACGGTGACCTGACCGACGACTGGGCGGCACTGCCACCGGCCATGGCGTTCACGCCGGCCGTCGGGGTGTGTCAGGCCGCCGACTTCGTCGAGGTGGTGACGCTGGCCGCCTATCAACCGATGGACTGCGCCGGCCCGCACCGGGTGGAGACCGTGCACGTCGGGGTGTTCCCGCCGGAGCGGGCTGCCGCCCCGGCCAACGGGTCGGTGGAGCTGCGCGGGGCGTTCACCGAGTGCGACACCCGGGCCTCGGCGTACGTGGGCGACGACTGGCGGGCCGGGCGGCTGCGGCTGTCGGTGGCGCTGCCCTCCGGGCCGGGCTGGGCAGCCGGTTCCCGCTGGTTCCGGTGCGACCTGACCGAGTTGACGACCGTCGAGGCGGCCGCCACTGTGGTGGTCCGGTCGGGCAGCCTGCGGGACGCGTTGAAGGGGGCCTCCGGGCTGCGGTTGGGCTGCCAGCAGACCCGCTCCGGGGCGGGCCGGGGTGTGCAGACGCTGGTCCCGGTGGAGTGCGGCGGTCGGCACGACGCCGAGTTCGTCGGGGTGTGGCGCGCGCCGGACCGGCCGTACCCGGCCAAGGATGCCGACTGGGCGCCGCTCTACACCGGCTGCCGCACCGTCCTCGGCCGCTATGTCGGCGTGCCTGACGACTCCGACCTGCGGTTCCGCAGCAGGGTGGTGGTGCGCCCGCCGGGTGCGGGGCGTTGGCGGGTCGGTGACCGGGGAGTGCGCTGTTACCTGTGGCTGAGCGACCGTACGGTGACCGCGTCGTTGAAGGGCGCCGGTCCGGCCGGCCTGCCGGTGCGGACGAAGTGAGCGGCGCGGCACGGTTCGGGCCGGACGGGGTAGCCCAAACCACTCGTTGAGCCCCCGCCTCCCCCGGCGAGGATCCTTCGGGTTGACTGGTGGGATGGACGTTCCGACGGTCGATCTGCCGGCCCTGCCCAGACTGCTGGCCGCGCCCGAGCCCGGCTGGGTGGAGACCACCGACGTGATCGTGGTGGGGTCCGGGGTCGCGGGACTGACCGCCGCGTTGCACCTGCGTGAGGCGGGCCTGCACGTCACGGTCGTCACCAAGGTCAACATTGACGACGGCTCGACCCGGTGGGCGCAGGGCGGCATCGCCGCCGTGCTCGACCCGACGGACACCCCCGCGGCGCACGCCCGGGACACCGAGATCGCCGGTGTGGGGCTCTGCGACCCCGCGGCGGTCCGGGTGCTCGTCGAGGAGGGGCCGACCCGGCTGCGGGAGCTGATGCGGATCGGGGCCGAGTTCGATCGCCACCCGGACGGTTCGCTGATGCTGACCCGGGAGGGTGGACACCGGGCGGACCGGATCGTGCACGCGGGCGGGGACGCCACCGGCGCCGAGGTGCAGCGGGCCCTGCACGCCGCCGTGCAGCGCGACCCGTGGATCCGGCTGGTGGAGCACGCCCTGGTGCTGGACCTGCTGCGGGCGCCCGGCGACGGCCCGGACGGGCTCGGTCCGGCCTGCGGGATCACCCTGCACGTGCTCGGTGAGGGCAGCGAGGACGGCGTCGGCGCGTTGCTGGCGCGGGCGGTGGTGCTGGCCACCGGCGGGATGGGGCAGATCTTCGCGGCCACCACCAACCCGGCGGTCTCCACCGGCGACGGGGTGGCGCTGGCGATGCGGGCCGGCGCGGCGGTGACCGACGTGGAGTTCGTCCAGTTCCACCCGACTGCCCTGATCACCCCGCCCGGCGCGGGGGTGCCCGGCGCCGGGCACGCGCAGCAGCCACTGGTCTCCGAGGCGCTGCGCGGCGAGGGCGCGTACCTGGTGGACTCCGACGGCAAGCGGTTCATGGTGGGCCAGCACGAGCTGGCCGAGTTGGCCCCCCGGGACGTGGTGGCCAAGGGCATCCACCGGGTGCTGATGGCCAGCGGCGCGGACCACGTCTTTCTCGACGCCCGCCATCTGGGCGGCGATTTCCTGGCCGGGCGGTTCCCGACCATCGTGGCGTCCTGCCTGGCGATCGGCGTGGACCCGGCCACCGACCTGATCCCGGTCGCCCCGGCCGCGCACTACGCCTCCGGCGGCGTCCGCACCGATCTGCGCGGCCGCACGTCGATCCCCGGCCTGTACGCCTGCGGCGAGGTCGCCTGCACGGGCGTGCACGGCGCGAACCGGCTGGCCAGCAACTCGCTGCTGGAGGGGTTGGTGTTCTCCCGGCGGATCGCCGACGACATCGCGGCCGGCCTGCCCGAGCAGGCCCAGCCGGCGGACGTCGGCGCATGGCGCGGCGGTGCGGGCTGGGTCGTGCCGGCCGGGGTGACGCCGACGCTCCAGCGGGCGATGACCCGGGGGGCCGGGGTGCTCCGGTCCGCGGCGACGCTGGCCGAGACGGCCGGGACGCTTACCGAGCTGGGCGCGGCCCGGGGCCGACCGCGCACCGCCGACTGGGAGGCGACCAACCTGCTCACGGTGGCGTCGACGCTTGTCGCGGCGGCGTACGCCCGCGCCGAGACCCGGGGCTGCCACTGGCGGGAGGACTTCCCGACGGCCGACGAGCGGTGGCTGGGCCACCTGGTCGGGTCGGTCGGGGCGCAGGGCCTGGTGACGGAGCAGTGGGAGGGGAGTGCACAGTGAGCGCGAGGAGTGAGCCGGGGTTGCGAGCCCCGCAGTCGCGAACGGAGATGGCCCAGTGAGCGCGAGGAGTGAGCCGGGGTTGCGAGCCCCGCAGTCGCGAACGGAGATGGCCCAGTGAGCGCGAGGAGTGAGCCGGTTTCGCGAGCCCCGGAGTCGCGAACCAAGGTGGCGTTGACGGGGTCGACCGAGGCGGCGTTGCGGGCGACCGGGCTGGACCCGGAGCAGGTGCGGCGGGTGATCGAGGGCGCGCTGGTCGAGGATCTGGGGCCCGATTTCCTCGACGTGACGAGCGTGGCCACCATCGGAGCGGAGCAGACCGACACCGCCGACCTGGTGGCCCGCGCCGACGGCGTGGTGGCCGGGCTGGCCGTGGCCGCCGCCGTGTTCGAGCTGGTGGGCGAGGTGACCGGCTTCGGTCGTACCGTCGAGGTGTCGGTGCTGGCCCGCGACGGTGAGCGGGTGGCCCGCGGCGACGTGCTGGCGACGGTGACCGGCCCGACCCGGCTGCTGCTGACGGCCGAGCGGACGGCGCTCAACCTGCTCTGCCGGATGTCCGGGGTGGCCACCCACACGCGTGCCTGGGCGGACGCCCTGGCCGGCACGAAGGCGATGGTGCTGGACACCCGCAAGACGACGCCGGGCCTGCGGGCGCTGGAGAAGTACGCGGTGCGGGCCGGTGGGGGCACCAACAAGCGGATGGGCCTCTACGACGTGGCCATGATCAAGGACAACCACAAGCTGGCGGCCGGGGGCATCACTGCGGCGTACCGGCGGGTCCGGGAGGCGTTTCCGGAGGTCCCGGTGCAGGTCGAGGTGACCACTGTCGCCGAGGCGGTGGAGGCGGTGGAGGCGGGGGCGGACTTCCTGCTCTGCGACAACATGACGCCGGAGGTGCTGGCCGAGGCGGTGGCCGCGGTGGGCGACCGGGCGGAGCTGGAGGCGACCGGCGGGCTGACCTTGGAGGTGGCCGCCAGGTACGCGGCGACCGGCGTCGACTTCCTCTCGGTGGGCGCGTTGACCCACTCGTCGCCGATCCTGGACATCGCGATGGACCTGCGCACCGAGTAGTTGTCTAGGCTGCGACAGTGCTGCTCTGCATCGACATCGGAAACACCAACACCGTGCTGGCGACCTTCGACGGCGACAAGCTGGTGCACTCCTGGCGGATCAAGACCGATGCCCGCTCGACGGCGGACGAGCTGGGCCTGATGTTCCGGGGCCTGCTCGCCGGGGACAACGTCGAGATCACCGGTGTGGCCGCCTGCTCCACGGTGCCGGCCGCGCTGCGGTCGCTGCGGACCATGCTGGGCCGCTACTACGCCGACCTGCCGAGCGTGATCGTCGAGCCGGGCGTGCGCACCGGGGTGCAGCTGGCGATCGACAACCCGAAGGAGGTGGGCGCCGACCGGGTGGTGAACACGCTTGCGGCGTTCACCCTCTACGGCGGGCCGTCGATAGTTGTGGACTTCGGCACCACCACCAACTTCGACGTGATCAGCGGCCGGGGCGAGTTCCTGGGCGGGGCGTTCGCCCCGGGCATCGAGATCTCCTTCGACGCGCTGGCCGCCCGCGCCGCCCAGCTGCGCAAGGTTGAGGCCACCAAGCCCCGCTCGGTGATCGGCAAGAACACCGTGGAGTGCCTGCAGGCCGGTCTCTACTTCGGGTTCGCCGGGCAGGTGGACCGGATCGTCGAGCGGATGACCGAGGAGTTGGGCGAGGTGAAGGCGGTGATCGCCACCGGCGGCCTCGCCTCCCTGGTGATCAACGAGTGCAGCACCATCACCCACCACGAGCCGATGATCACGCTGATCGGCCTGCGGATGGTCTACGACCGCAACCTGTGAACCCCGGCCGCCGCCGGGGCCGTCCTGCGGGCGGCCCCTCAGCGCCGCCGGGCCCGCAGCACGACCGTGCGGTACGGCAGGTCGACGGTTTCCCGTCCGGCCAGCTCGGGATGGCCCGCGAAGAGGTCGCCCAGTTCCCGGTCGATGCGCTCCCGTCGCTCGGGTCCGGCGGTGAGCCAGTACGAGCGGGTGTGCAGCATCGCGATCACCTCGTCGGGTGTGAGGGTCGTGTGGTGCGTGAACTCGCCCAGCTCGACAGGTGTGAACGCGGAGCCGAAGTCCTCGTACCGTCCGACGACGTCGCCGGCGTTGTCACCGAGGTGGGCGATCCGACCCAGCTCGGCCACCCAGTCGACCCGTTCGTCCCGCATGTTCCAGATCGGGGCGAACGTCCCGCCGGGCCGCAGCACCCGTGCGATCTCTGCGTGCGCCAGCTCCCGGTCGAACCAGTGGTACGCCTGGCCCACCACCATGGCGTCGGCGAACCCGTCGGGCAGCGGCAGCGACTCGGCGCCGCCGGCCAGAGCGGTGACGCCGGGGGTGGCGGCGTCCAGCTGGGCGCGCATCTTGGGGTCCGGCTCCACCGGGGTCACCCGGTGGCCGAGAGCGAGCACTCCCCGGGTGAGGATGCCGGTGCCTGCGCCCAGGTCGACGACCTCTGCGGAATCGTCCAGCCCGTCGAGCGCCCACCGCACGGCCGCCACCGGATAGCGGGGCCGGAACCGGTCATAGTCGGCTGCGGCCACGCCGAACGAGAGCGCCTGAGTGTGATCCGCCATGGCGGGCAGGTTATCCGATAACGACCACCTGAGCGCTTGAGTACGCTCGGGCCTGACCCCCCGTAGTCTTCGTGACGAGGAAGCGTGCCGTGACCGAGCAGAACGCCGTGCCAGTGGACCCCGCCGACGACCTTCCCGAGCAGATGAAGGTCCGCCGGGAGAAGCGGGACCGGATGCTCGCCGAGGGCGTGGAGCCGTACCCGGTCGGCTTCCCCCGCACCACGACGCTCGCCGAGATCCGCGCGAAGTACGCGGACCTGCCCACCGACACCGCCACCGGCGACCAGGTGTCGGTCACCGGCCGGGTGATCTTCGTACGCAACACCGGCAAGCTCTGCTTCGCCACCCTGCGCGATGGCGACGGCACCGAGTTGCAGGCCATGCTCTCCCTGGACCGGGTCGGTCCGGAGGGACTGGAGGCGTGGAAGCGCCTGGTCGACCTGGGCGACCACGTCGGCGTGACCGGCGAGGTGATCACCAGCCGGCGGGGCGAGCTGTCCGTGCTCGCCCAGCGGTGGGAGATGACGGCCAAGGCCCTGCGGCCGCTCCCGGTGGCCCACAAGCCGCTCTCCGAGGAGGCTCGGGTCCGGCAGCGCTACGTCGATCTGATCGTCCGGCCGCAGGCCCGGCAGATGGTCCGCACCCGGGCGGCGGCGGTGCGCAGCCTGCGCGATTCACTGCACGGCCAGGGCTTCATCGAGGTGGAAACGCCGATGCTGCAACTCCTGCACGGTGGCGCGGCGGCCCGACCCTTCGTGACCCACAGCAATGCGTTGAGCACCGATCTGTATCTGCGAATCGCTCCGGAACTGTTTTTGAAGCGCGCGGTCGTTGGTGGTGTGGACCGCGTCTTCGAGATCAACCGCAACTTCCGTAATGAGGGTGTCGACTCCTCGCACTCGCCGGAGTTCGCGATGCTGGAGACGTACCAGGCGTACGGCGACTACGACACGATGGCCGAGTTGACCCGCAATCTCGTGCAACAGGCGGCGATCGCGGTCAGCGGGTCGACGGTGGTGACCCATGCCGACGGGCGGGAGTTCGACCTGGGCGGCGAGTGGCGATCGGTGACCCTGTTCGGTGTCCTTTCCGAGGCACTCGGCGAGGAGGTCACCGTCCGCACCGACCGTTCCCGGCTGGTGGAGTACGCGGACAAGGTGGGATTGGCCGTGGACCCGAAGTGGGGCCCGGGCAAGCTCGCCGAGGAACTGTTCGAGGAACTGGTCGTCCCGGGCCTGCAGGCGCCCACCTTCGTACGCGACTACCCGGAGGAGACCAGCCCACTGACCCGGGCGCACCGCAGCGAGCCGGGGCTGGCCGAAAAGTGGGACCTCTACGTTCTCGGCTTCGAGCTGGGCACCGCGTACTCCGAGCTGGTCGACCCGGTGGTGCAGCGGGAACGGCTGGTGGCCCAGGCGCAGTTGGCCGCCCGTGGCGACGACGAGGCGATGCGTCTCGACGAGGACTTTCTCCGGGCCATGGAGTACGGAATGCCGCCGGCCGGGGGTATGGGAATGGGAATCGACCGGCTGTTGATGGCCCTGACCGGCCTCGGAATTCGGGAAACGATCCTCTTCCCCTTGGTCCGCCCGGAGTAGTCGTCCGCCGACTCCCAGCGAGTCGTAACGGCATCCTATTGACGGGGCGAGCAGCGCGGGGGTTATTGTGCTCTCGTTAGCAGGAGCGCCCTGCTCGAAAGGAATGTGGGACGTGGCCAAGCAGATCATTCACAAGCTGGTCGATGACCTGGACGGTGGGGACGCTGACGAGACCGTCAAGTTCGCGCTCGACGGCGTTCAGTACGAGATCGACCTGTCCGGTGCCAACGCCGCGAAATTGCGCGACGTATTCGCTCCGTACGTCGGTGCAGGCACCAAGGTGGGTCGCGGTGGCGTGGTGATCGGTGGGCGGGCCGCCCGCGGTCGGGGTGGCGCCACAGCCGACCGGGAGCAGAACAAGGCGATCCGGGAGTGGGCCAAGAAGTCCGGCAAGGACATCTCGGACCGGGGCCGTATCCCGCAGGAGATCGTCGACGAGTACCACGCCAAGCGCTGATCCGTTCAGCTGACCGGTGGCAGCCGCCACCGCAAGGGCGACACCGACGCCGGGCCGGAGCATCCTCCGGGCCGGCGTCGCCGTATCCGCGCCCGGGACGGGCCGGCCGGAATGTTTCCCGGCCCGGCCGGCGTTGTCCACAGGCGGTGGAGTAACTATCCACAACCTGTGGACAACTTCCCGAAAGGGGTCGGGTGCGGCAGCCCGAACGGTGCCGACGACCGGCGCTCGCCCCCCGCGACACCCGCTGGAGGCCGTCGAAGGCCATCCCCGGGCACTGCGGAGCCTTCCGTGGGGTCGGTCGGATTTCGCTCTGCGCGTAGCGCCAGGGGTACCGGAACACCTCCTGAGCGCGGACGGTTGTGCAAAACGACGTGGAACTGACCCAGACCGGAGAGACACGACCTCAGCTGAGTCGGTCAGCGACGATAGAGTAAGGAGGCACGGACGCCCGTCCTGGACGTTCGTGCACCGGCCCCGCCAAGATCTTGACCATCAAGGCGCACGGCACGTGAGGAGCACGAGGGCATGTTCGAGCGGTTCACCGACCGAGCGCGACGGGTTGTCGTCCTGGCCCAAGAAGAGGCCCGGATGCTCAACCACAACTACATCGGTACGGAACACATCCTGCTGGGCCTGATCCACGAAGGTGAAGGCGTCGCGGCAAAGGCCCTGGAGAGCCTCGGCATCTCCCTGGAGGGCGTCCGCCAGCAGGTCGAGGAGATCATCGGCCAGGGCCAGCAGGCGCCGAGCGGGCACATCCCGTTCACGCCGCGGGCCAAGAAGGTGCTGGAGCTGTCGCTGCGCGAGGCGCTGCAGCTCGGCCACAACTACATCGGCACTGAGCACATCCTGCTCGGGCTGATCCGCGAGGGCGAGGGCGTCGCCGCCCAGGTGCTGGTCAAGCTCGGCGCCGACCTCAACCGGGTCCGCCAGCAGGTGATCCAGCTGCTCTCCGGCTACCAGGGCAAGGAGCCCGCCGCGGCGGGTGCCGCGCCGGGTGAGGCCGCGCCGTCGACCAGCCTCGTGCTGGACCAGTTCGGCCGCAACCTGACCCAGGCCGCCCGCGAGGGCAAGCTCGACCCGGTCATCGGGCGCGAGAAGGAAATCGAGCGGGTCATGCAGGTGCTCTCCCGCCGTACCAAGAACAACCCGGTCCTGATCGGTGAGCCCGGCGTCGGTAAGACCGCCGTGGTGGAGGGGCTTTCCCAGAAGATCATCAAGGGCGAGGTGCCCGAGACTCTCAAGGACAAGCAGCTCTACACGCTCGACCTCGGTGCCCTGGTCGCCGGTTCCCGCTACCGCGGTGACTTCGAGGAGCGCCTCAAGAAGGTGCTCAAGGAGATCCGCACCCGCGGCGACATCATCCTGTTCATCGACGAGATCCACACCCTGGTGGGTGCGGGTGCCGCCGAGGGCGCGATCGACGCCGCAAGCATCCTCAAGCCGATGCTGGCCCGTGGTGAGCTGCAGACCATCGGTGCCACCACGCTCGACGAGTACCGCAAGCACCTGGAGAAGGACGCCGCTCTCGAGCGCCGGTTCCAGCCGATCCAGGTGGGTGAGCCGTCGCTGGCGCACACCATCGAGATCCTCAAGGGCCTGCGCGACCGCTACGAGGCGCACCACCGGGTGAGCATCACCGACGCCGCTCTGGTGGCTGCGGCGACGCTTGCCGACCGGTACATCTCCGACCGCTTCCTGCCGGACAAGGCGATCGACCTGATCGACGAGGCCGGCGCCCGGATGCGGATCCGTCGGATGACCGCGCCGCCAGACCTGCGTGACTTCGACGAGCGCATCGCCCAGGTGCGTCGCGACAAGGAGTCCGCGATCGACGCGCAGGACTTCGAGCGCGCCGCCCAGCTGCGCGACAAGGAGAAGCAGCTCCTCGGCCAGAAGGCTCAGCGGGAGAAGGAGTGGAAGGCCGGTGACCTGGACGTCGTCAGCGAGGTTGACGACGAGCAGATCGCCGAGGTGCTCGGCAACTGGACGGGCATCCCGGTCTACAAGCTGACCGAGGAGGAGACCTCGCGCCTGCTGCGCATGGAGGACGAGCTGCACAAGCGCGTCATCGGCCAGGAGGACGCGGTCAAGGCGGTCTCGAAGGCGATCCGGCGTACCCGGGCCGGCCTGAAGGACCCGAAGCGCCCGTCGGGCTCGTTCATCTTCGCCGGCCCGTCCGGTGTCGGTAAGACCGAGCTGTCCAAGGCGCTCGCCGAGTTCCTCTTCGGCAGCGAGGACGCCCTCATCCAGCTGGACATGTCCGAGTTCCACGACCGGTACACGGTGTCCCGCCTCGTGGGTGCCCCTCCCGGCTACGTCGGCTACGACGAGGGCGGGCAGCTGACCGAGAAGGTGCGGCGTCGGCCGTTCTCGGTGGTTCTCTTCGACGAGATCGAGAAGGCCCACCCGGACGTGTTCAACACGCTCCTGCAGATCCTGGAAGACGGTCGGCTCACCGACGGTCAGGGTCGGATCGTGGACTTCAAGAACACGGTCATCATCCTGACCACCAACCTGGGCACCCGCGACGTGGCCAAGGCGGTGTCGCTGGGCTTCCAGGCGTCGGAGGACTCCGAGTCCAACTACGACCGGATGAAGCAGAAGGTCAACGACGAGCTCAAGCAGCACTTCCGGCCTGAGTTCCTCAACCGGATCGACGACACCATCGTCTTCCACCAGCTGCGCCAGACCGAGATCCTCTCCATCGTGGACATCATGATCCAGCGGATCGAGACGCAGCTGCGCAACAAGGACATGGGTCTGGAGCTGACCGACAACGCCAAGAAGTACCTGGCGGCGAAGGGCTTCGACCCGGTGCTTGGTGCCCGTCCGCTTCGTCGCACGATTCAGCGCGACATCGAGGACAACCTCTCCGAGCGGATCCTCTTCAACGAGCTGACCCCCGGTCAGATCGTCGTGGTGGACTGCGAGGGCGACCCGAACGACATCGACAAGTCCAAGCTCGTCTTCCACGGTGCGGACAAGCCGGTCGAGGTTCCGGACGCCGTCCCTGCCGACCTCGGTGGCACCGCCGCCGGCACCGCTGCGGCGGGCGCCGACGAGTAGCACGACCAGCAGCAGGGGGCGGGGCCCCGGTGGCGCAAGCCACCGGGGCCCCGCCTTTGTGCGCTACCCGCACAGGCAACACCCCCGCCCCCGCTCGACACCCCCCGCGACCACCCCGGCCAGCCACCGCCGCCGACGACCGGCCGGAACCCAAGGCTCGGGTGATCGGCGAGGAGCAGGCCGTCGCCGAAGCCGATCTCCAAGCCGCCCTCCCGACGCGCAGCACCCACCCACCCGCTCGCCTTCGGCGGCCCGCTCGCCTTCGGCGGCCCGCTCGCCTTCGGCGGCCCGCTCGCCGTCGGCGGCCCGCTCGCCGTCGGCGGCCCGCTCGCCTTCGGCGGCCCGCTCGCCTTCGGCGGCCCGCTCGCCGTCGGCGGCCCACTCGCCGTCGCTCGCCTTCGCCCGCCCGCTCGCCGTCGCTCGCCCGCTCGCGTCGCCCGCCGTCGCCGCTGCCACGGCCGGCAAGATCCGCGCAACATCAGGGAAAGTGTCGCCTCACGGCGTCCGGAGGCAGCAGTTTCCCTGATGTTGTGGCCTGCGACGGGGCCTCCGTCCGCAAGATCGTGCTCGATCCAGGATGTAGGGGCATCCGCCTGGTCTGACACCACTACATCCAGGATCGAGCACGATCTTGGAGTGAGCTGCCAGCGGCGCGCGGCATGCGGCATGCGGCATGCGGCGTGAAGGCGCGTGGGCGAGCGCGGTGTGGGCCTGCGGCGGGGCTGGAGCGCGCGCGGATGTGCGGCCAGCGGGTCGCTGGGCAGGATGCGGGGCGTGGGCAGGTCAGGTCGTGAGGTCGGCCGTTGGCAGGGCCGGGCCGTCGCCGGCCAGCCGGAACGAGTCGGTGCCGACCGGTTCCACCAGCCCGTCCTGTACGAGGCCGGCCAACGCCCGGGCGCGCTGCACGTCGTCGGTCCAGACCTGGTCGAGGCGCTGGTGCGGGACCGGCCCGGTGGTTTCCCGGAGCACCCCGAGCAGCAGTCCGCGTACCTGCCGGTCGGTGCCCGCGTACCGCTGGGGGCGGCGGGTCGGGCCGGTCGCCGGCGCCTGCCCGGAGGCCCGCCACGCGCAGACCGACTCGACCGGGCAGGCCGTGCACCGTGGTGACCGGGCCGTGCAGAGCACCGCTCCCAGCTCCATGAACGCGGCGCTGGCCAGTGCCGCGGCGGCGGGCTCCGCGGGCAGCAGCTCCTCGGTGGCGACCAGGTCGGCGGGTCGGGTGACCGGTCCGGCGTCCGGTTCACCGGCAACGGCGCGACAGACCACCCGTCGTACGTTTGTGTCGACCACCGGATGTCGCTGCCCGTACGCGAACGCGGCCACCGCACGCGCCGTGTAGGTGCCCACGCCGGGCAGCGCCAGCAACTGCTCCAACCGGTCCGGCACCTGACCGCCGTGCCGGTCCACGATCGCTATCGCGCACTCCCGCAGTCGGACGGCCCGGCGGGGATAGCCGAGGCGCCCCCACATGCGGATCGCCTCGGCCGGGGTGTCGGCCGCCAGCGCGGCCGGGTCGGGCCAGCGGGCCAGCCAGGCGTGCCAGGCCGGCACGACCCGGACGACCGGGGTCTGCTGGAGCATGACCTCGCTGACCAGGATGGCCCAGGGGCTGACCCCGGGTTCCCGCCACGGCAGGTCACGGGCGTGCTGCTGGAACCACCGGCTGACCACTGTGGCGAAATCGGGTTGAGTCATGGCGCCGTCGATGATGTCACGCGGTCCGGTCCCGCTGGATGGGCGGCTCGGGCGGGGTGTCGCGGTGGCGGTGGGCGGATCGGGCAGAATGCGCGGATGAACGAGCTCGCGATCACCGTCATCGGTCGGGACCGGCCGGGCATCGTGGCCGACGTCGCCGAGGTGCTGGCCCAACTGGGCGCGAACCTCACCGACAGCACGATGACCCGCCTGCGGGGGCATTTCGCGATGACCCTCATCTGCACCGGGCCGGACGCCGCAGGTGTGGAGGCGGCGCTGGCGCCGCTGACCGCCGAGGGGCAGCTGTTGGCGACAGTCCGCGCGGTGACGCCCGACGGTGAGGTGGCCCCGGCCGGCGAGCCGTACGTGCTTGCGGTGCACGGGTCGGACCGGATGGGCATCGTCGCGGCGATGACCCGGGTGCTGGTGGACGCCGGTGGCAACGTGACCGACCTGAGCACCCGCCTGGCGGGTTCGCTCTACGTGGTGTTGGCCGAGGTCGAGTTGCCGGCGGGGGTGGCCGAGGCGGTGACGGGACGGCTGCACCGGACGGCCGCCGAGTTGGGGGTCGAGGTCACCCTCCGGCCGGCAGACCCGGATCTGCTGTGAGCGAGGGGCGGAGCGGGCCGGACGCCGGCCGGGACGTCGAGGCGTACGCCGGTCTGGGGGACTGGACGCCGGAGTCGCTGGCGGTGGCGGGCGAGGTGCGGGCCGTGGTCTCGGCCCCGCATCCGGTGTTGAGCCGGGCCGGGGACGATGTCGATCCGACGGCCGAGGAGACGGTCCGGCTGGCCGCCGACCTGGTCGCCACGATGCGGGTGTCGCCGGGCTGCGTGGGGTTGGCGGCGCCGCAGGTCGGTGTGCCTGCGCGGGTCTTCGCCGTCGACGTGACGGGGCATCCGAAGGCGGTCACCGTGCACGGCACCTTCGTGCTCTGCAACGCCCGGGTGGTCGAGGCGACCCGCTGGAAGCCGGGCCGGGAGGGGTGCATGTCGGTGCCGGACCTGACCGGGGATGTGAAGCGGGCCAGTCGGCTGGTGGTGGAGGGTGACCTGCCGGGCACCGGTGCGGCGGTCCGGTTGGTGACGGACGGCTTCGAGGCGCGGGCGTTGCAGCACGAGATCGACCACTGCGCGGGGCTGCTCTTCCTGGATCGGGTGGCCGGCGCGCACGCCGTCTACCAGCGCAAGGTGTACCTCTGAGCGGGCCGCGGACTGTCGGCGCTTCCGTCCTTTGTGGAGATTGGCCACGGTGGCCCGGTGACGCTCCGGCGCGTCGTGACGGGCTGGTGGGTGCCGCGCGGCTACGGTGGGGGGCATCATGCGTCTGACGGTCGGCCCCCTGCCACCCGCCGTGTACTGGCGGCGTCGCGCCGTCGTACTCGGAGCGGGGCTTCTTTTCCTGATTGTCCTGCTCTACTCCTGCACCGGGTCGAGCCGCTCCGGCGACAAACCGAATGCGGGGGCGGGCTCGACGTCGACTCCGACGTCCACGGCGAGTCCCGGGCCGGGCGGTCCGCTGTTGAGCCCGCAGACCGGGGCGCCGTCGGCGTCCGCGCCCGCCGAGTCGAATGCTCCGGACGGGTCGGCCGGTCCGAACACCACGGACCCGAGCCCCGAGACCACCAGCAACGACCCGCCGCCGGGCGCGGCCGGGTCGGTCGACGACGGCACCTGCACCGACGCGGAGATCAGCGTGACCTCGGTGGCGCGGCCCACGTCGGTCCAGCGCGGTGCGGTGGTCGACCTGCAACTGAAGATCAAGAACACTTCGCAGCGGACGTGCAGCCGCAACGTCGGCGCCGACCTTCAGGAGATCTTCATCAAGGCCGGCGCCGAGAAGGTGTGGTCCTCGGACACCTGCGGCAAGGTCCAGGGCTCGGATGTGCAGTCCTTCACGCCCGGGTTCGAGCGCTCCTACCAGGTGGGCTGGAACGGGCGGGACACCACCCGCTGCGACGGCGCCGGGCTGGCCGCCGGCCCCTTCCCGCCGGCCGGGACGTACCAGGTGTTCGCGCGGGTCGGCACCAAGTACAGCGCACCCGTGAAGATCACCATCACCGGCTGAGCCGGATCAGACGTACCGCTCCAGGATGGATGCCTCGGCGAGCCGGGACAGGCCCTCCCGGACGCCCCGGGCACGGGCGTCGCCCACGCCCTCGACGGCCTGCAGGTCTTCCACGGTCGCGCCCAGCAGCCGCTGAAGGCTGCCGAAGTGCAGCACCAGGCGGTCGACCACGGCCACCGGTAGACGCGGCACCTTGGCCAGCAGCCGGAAGCCGCGCGGGCTGACGGCGGCGTCCAGCGCGTCCGATGCGGCCGGGTAGCCGATGGCCTTGGCGACCGACACCAGGTCGATCAGCTCGGTGGCGCCGAGCAGATCCAGCTCGACCAGCGCCTCGTCCAGCGTGCGGGACTTGCGGCCGACCGGGAGGTAGTCCCGGATGACCAGCGTGCGGTCGGCGTCGACCCCGGCCATCAGCTCGTCGAGCTGAAGGGCGAGCAGTCGCCCGTCGGTGCCCAACTCGACGACGTAACCGGCGATCTCGTCGGCGATCCGGCGGACCATCTCCAGACGCTGCACCACTGCCACCGCATCCCGCACGGTGACCAGGTCTTCGATCTCGAGCGCGGAGAGCGTGCCGGAGACCTCGTCCAGGCGCAGCTTGTACCGCTCGAGGGTGGCCAGCGCCTGGTTGGCCCGGGACAGGATCGCCGCCGAGTCGTCCAGCACGTGCCGCTGACCGTTGACGTAGAGGCTGATGATCCGCATCGACTGGCTGACCGAGATCACCGGGTAGCCGGTCTGCCGGGCGACCCGCTCCGCGGTGCGGTGCCGGGTGCCCGACTCCTCCGTCGGGATGGACGGGTCGGGCATCAGGTGCACGGCCGCCCGGACGATGCGGGTGCCGTCGCTGGAGAGCACCACGGCCCCGTCCATCTTGCACAGCTCCCGCACCCGGGTCGCGGAGAACTCGACGTCCAGCGGGAAGCCGCCGGTGCAGAGACCCTCGACGACCTTGTCGTAGCCGAGCACGATGAGCGCGCCGGTGCGCCCCCGCAGGATGCGCTCCAACCCGTCCCGCAGCGCGGTGCCGGGTGCCATCAGGGCGAGGTTCGCCCGCAGCGGATCGCCGGCGCTCCCGGCAGCGGCGGTCACACTCACGCTGATCGGGCGGGCTGGCGAGCCCACGGCGCCGGTGCGGGCCTGGGGCGGCGCACCGGCAGGCTTGGTGGTATCGCGGTCGATCGGCACGGGCACAGTCTACGGACTGCCGTGCGGTGGGTGCTGTCGTGGTTACTGTGATGTGTCACGATGCCGCCCTTCGAACCGTTTCCACTTGCGCCGATGCTGTCCGGTATCGCCGCTCGCGTCGACACGCTCGGTCACTCAGCGGACGCGCGGGCCGCATGGTGCAGCGCGGAGCGGACATCAGTGACCTCCGTCACCCGCATCCCGTCGGGCCCGGCGCCCGTGCTGGCCGGCCCACAGCCGGTCGGCACCAGCGCCACCTTGAACCCCAGGCGGGCCGCCTCGGCGAGCCGGCGCGGCACCGCTCCCACCCGGCGCACCTCGCCGGTCAACCCCACCTCGCCGATCGCCACGAGGTGCGGCGCGATCGCCAGGTTGAGCCCTCCGGAGGCGACCGCCAGCGCGACCGCGAGGTCGGCCGCGGGCTCCACCACCCGGATGCCGCCCACGGTGGCCGCGAAGACCTCGCGGTCGTGCAGGGTCAACCGCTCGGTACGCCGTTGCAGCACCGCGAGCACCATGGCCAGGCGCGCGGAGTCGAGGCCGGAGACCGTACGACGGGGTGAGCCGGCAACAGTCGCGCCGATCAGGGCCTGTACCTCGGTGACGAGGGCCCGCCGCCCCTCCATGGCCACTGTCACGCAGGTGCCGGGCACGGGTTCGGAGTAGCGGGTGAGGAACAGCCCGGACGGATCGGCCAGGCTGCTGATGCCGCCCTCGTGCATCTCGAAGCAGCCGACCTCGTCGGCCGCGCCGAACCGGTTCTTGACGCCCCGCACCAGCCGCAGCGAGGAGTGCTTGTCGCCCTCGAAGTGCAGCACCACGTCGACCAGGTGCTCCAGCACCCGGGGCCCGGCCACCTGGCCGTCCTTGGTGACGTGGCCGACCAGCACGGTGGCGATGCCCCGTTCCTTGGCGACCGAGACCAGGGCGGCGGTGACCGCGCGCACCTGGGTGACGCCACCGGGCACGCCCTCGGTGCCGGTCGTCGAGATGGTCTGCACCGAGTCGAGCACCAGCAGGCCGGGCTTGACCGCGTCGAGGTGCCCGAGCACCGAGGCCAGGTCGCTCTCGGCCGCCAGGTAAAGCTGGTCGTGCAGGGTGCCCATCCGCTCGGCACGCAGCCGGACCTGGCTTACCGACTCTTCGCCGCTGACCACCAGGGAAGGGCTGCCGGCGCCCACCGCCCACTGCTGTGCCACGTCGAGCAGAAGGGTCGACTTGCCCACGCCGGGCTCGCCGGCGAGCAGCACCACGGCACCGGGGACCAGCCCACCGCCGAGCACCCGGTCGAGCTCACTCACGCCGGTGGGCCGGGCGCGGGCCGGAGCGGCGCTGATGGTGGCGATCGGCCGGGCCGGCTCGGCCGGCAGCCGGGAGCTCACCACCCGACCGGAGACGGTCGGGCCGGTCACCGTGGACTCGACCACCGAGCCCCACTCGCCGCACTCCGGGCAGCGACCCACCCACTTGGGCGGCTGGTGCCCGCAGGCGTCGCACTCGTACGCCGGACGCGGGTCGCGGGTGGCGGACCGGCCGCGGGCGGCACCGGCCGTGCCGCCACGGCCAGAGGTCGTTCGGGAGGTGGTCACCACAGGGACGCTAGCCCTCTCGTACGACGAAAACACCCCGGCGTGGTGGTTCCCACGCCGGGGTGTTCGTCGATGTCGGGGTCGGGGTCAGCCGTGGGTGGTGCCGCCCTCGTCGCCCTCGTAGCCGCCCTCACGCTCGATGATCGGCGAGGCGGGCGCGGCCGGGGTGAGCGGGACGGCGATCGGCGCCTGGCCGGTGACCGTGTTGCCGTTGCCGAAGTCGAAGGTCACGACGACGTTCTGGCCGGAGCGCAGCGCCTCGGTCAGGCCGACCAGCCGCAGCTGGGTGGTGGCCTCCGAGTTGAGCTGGAGGTAGCTCAGCGGGGCCAGCTCGATCCGGGCGGGCTGACCCGGCGCAGCGGCGCTCGCCGAACCCGATGCCCGCGCCGACTCCGGGGCCGACGGCGTCGCCGACGACGAACCGGTCTCGGACGGGGTCGCCGACGGGCTGGCCGAGCGGGACTCGGGCGCCGACGGGGTGGCCGAGCCGGACGCGGAGGCCGACGGAGTGGCGGACGCCGACTCGGAGGCCGACGGCGTCGGGCTCGCCGAACCACCCGAGATCAACACCTCGCGCGCGCTCTGGGTGGTGACGGTGACCGTCACGGTGCTCTTCGAATCGTTGTAGATCACGGCGTTGAGCGGGGCGTCCTGACCGGCCCGGTAACCCTCGGTGCCCGGGTAGGTGACCAGCAGACCACGCACCGAGTAGGCGCCGTTGGGGGTCGTGAGGTTGACGCCCTGGACCGACGGCTCCTTCAAAGCCGTCTCGGCGATCTGGCCGGCGCCGCATCCGGACGCGAGCAGGCTGGTAGCCGCCGCCATCCCGGACAGCAGCAGGGCCGCCCGCCGGGATCCCCTGATCGAGCGCGTCACGTCGGTCCTCCTCGTTACGATCCCCACCCGGCCGCACGCCGGGCACGGTGGCCATACCCGCGCAGACCGCGCTCCAGGGTAGTTGGAGCTGATCGAGGCCCGCACGGGGACCCGGCAATGCCACCTTTCCGGGTGCCCGTCACACCACCCGACCGCTCGCCACCAGCAGAACGACGTCGATGAGGGCCACCAGCATGACCGCCCGGAAGGCGGACACCGGCCGCCGGCCCGCCCGGGCCGCCGAGCGTCCGGCGTACCAGCTCAGTGGCGGCACGACGGCGGCCGTGCCGACCGCCGCCAGCCCGAGGGCCGACGGCGGCCCGGGCGGCCCGAGGACCAGGATGGCGGTCGCGGCGAGCAGCAGGCCCGCGGCGGCCGCCCGGCTGCCCGCCGCGCCGAGGCGGTGCGGCAGACCGCGTACCCCCGTCCGGGCGTCGTCGGCCAGGTCCGGCAGCACGTTGGCGAAGTGCGCGCCGGCCCCCAGGCAGGCCGCCGCCGCCAGCAGCCAGGCCGGCGGGGTCGGCTCGCCGGGCAGCGCCAGCACCACGAAGCCGGGCAACGCGCCGAAGGACACGGCGTACGGCACCACCGAGAAGACGGTGGCCTTGAGCGGCCAGTCGTAGAGCAGCGCGGAGACGAGGGCGACAGTCAGCCAGAGCGCCGCCGGAGGGTTCGTGGTCAGCGCCAGCAGCGGGCAGGCCAGCGCGGCCGCCGCCGCGGCCCAGGCCGTGACGCGCCGGCCCACCGCGCCGGCGGCGACCGGTTTGTCGGTACGCCCCACAGTGGCGTCCCGCTCGGCGTCCAACGCGTCGTTGGTCCAGCCGACGGCGAGCTGGCTGGCGAGTACGGCGAGCACCACCGAGACGATTCCCGACGGCCGGTGCCCCACTCCCCAGGCCAGCAGACCGGACACCGTGGTCACTGCGACGGCCGGTTCCGGATGGCTCGCTCTGACCAGCCCTAACACCCTCGACGACATAAGGGAAGTCTGGTCGTTACCGAGCAGTCGTGCCACGCTCGGTGCCATGCGAGACGTGGCTGCGGCCGCGGCGTCCACCGGTCCTCGGGTGCTGCCGCGCAACGACCCGCGCCAGTACGACGACCTGGCCGGCGAGTGGTGGCGGCCCGATGGCGCGTTCGCGATGCTGCACTGGCTGGCCGAGGCCCGCGCTGCGCTCGTGCCGCCGGCGACCCGCCCGGGCGCGGTCCTGGTCGATCTGGGTTGCGGCGCCGGGCTGCTCGCGCCGCACCTCGCCGGCAAGGGATACCGGCACGTCGGTGTCGACCTGACCCGCTCGGCGCTGGTCCAGGCCGCCGGGCACGGGGTGCGCGTGGTCCAGGGTGATGTCACCGCGGTGCCGCTGCCGGACGGGTGCGCCGACGTGGTCTCGGCCGGTGAGCTGCTGGAACATGTTCCGGACTGGCCGCGCGCGGTGGCCGAGGCGTGTCGGCTGCTGCGCCCGGGCGGCCTGCTGGTGCTGGACACGCTCAACGACACGGCGCTGGCCCGGCTGGTCGCGGTACGGATCGCCGAGCGGCTGCCGACCGTGCCGCGTGGCATCCACGATCCACGGTTGTTCGTGGACGCTCGCGCGCTGGTGGCCGAGTGCGCCCGGCACGGTGTCGAGCTGCGTCTGCGCGGCATCCGTCCGCAGGTCGGCGGCCTGGTCGGCTGGCTGGTGCGCCGGGCGCGCGCGGCGCGGACGCCGGGCGCGACGTCGACGGGCCGGGTCCCGCGCATCGTGCCGACGCGGTCCACCGCCGTGCTGTACCAGGGCCAGGGGGTCCGCAGAGGATAGTCGGCTTCGTGGCGGGGTATGGGACGCCGAGGAGGAAGCGATATGACGGTGCACGCGCTTGAGGCGGCCCGCCGGTTGGCGCCGCGGTTCGCCGCGCGGGCGGCGGAGCACGACCGGGACGGCTCCTTTCCGGTCGACGACTTCCGCGACCTGCGGGAGGCCGGCCTGTTCGGGCTGATGGTGCCCCGCGCGCTGGGTGGCCTGGGCGCCAGCTTCGCCGAGTACGCCGCGGTCGCCACCGAACTTGCCCGGGGCAACGGCGCGACCGCGCTGGTGTTCAACATGCACGCCTCGGTGACGGGCGCGCTGGGCGCGGTCACCGAGGAGTTGGCCGAGGCCCTGGGTGTGCCGGACGAGGCGCTGGCCGCCCGGGACCGACTGCTCACCGCCGCCGCGGAGGGCTCCTGGTACGCCGTGGCGATGAGCGAGCGCGGCGCAGGTGCGCGACTCTCGGCGTTGAGCACGGTCTACGAGGCGACCGACGAGGGGTGGCACCTCAAGGGCAGCAAGACGTTCTGCTCCGGTGCCGGGCACGCCGACGGTTACCTGGTGGCCGCGCGTAGCTCCGCCGACCAGTCGGTGGTGTCGCAGTTCCTGGTGCCGGCCGGTGACGGTCTGAGCGTCGAGCCGACCTGGGACGCCCTCGGCATGCGCGCCACGTCGTCGCACGACCTGCACCTGGACGTCACCGTGCCGACCGACCGGCTGCTCGGCGGGGTGGAGGGGTTGGCGCTGGTGGTCGCCCAGCTGATGCCGCACTGGCTGGTGGCCAGTTACGCGGCCGTCTACGTGGGGGTGGCCCGGGCGGCGATCGACGCGGCGGCCGAGCATCTCAACGCCCGCAACCTGGCCGGCCTGCCGGCGGTGCGGGCGCGGCTGGGCCGGGCGGACGCGGCGACCGCGGCGGCCCAACTGGTGGTGGCCGAGGCGGCCCGCCGGGTGGACGACGCCCCGGGAGACGCGGAGACCAACCGCTGGGTGTGGCGGGCGAAGCTGCTGGCCGGCACCACTGCCGCCGAGGTGGCGGCGTCGATGCTGGAGGCGGCGGGGACGTCGGCGACCCGGCGTGGTCACCCGTTGGAGCGGCTCTACCGGGACGCCCGCTGCGGCTCGCTGCACCCGGCCACCTCGGACGTCTGCGCCGACTGGCTGGGCATCGCCGCTCTGGGCGGGGACCCGGATCGCGACGCATCGGTACCGCGTTGGTGAGCCCGCGCGGCGTTACACGTACGGGGGAGGGGCCGGCCGAGGTGGCCGGTGGGACGGCCAGGGGGAGGACAGCGTCTGACGAGAGGTGGGGATCGTGTCCGTACCAGTGATCGCGGGGCTCGGGACAGCACAGCCGCCGTCCGCTTCGCAGGACGAGTTGTGGGAGGGCTTCTTCTCCCGGCACTTCACCGGCACCACCCGGTCGTTGGCCCAGCGGATCTTCGCGAACTCGGGGGTGACCCGACGGCAGGCCGCGGTCAACCCGCTGCTCGAGGACGTCTCGGACTGGCCGACCGAGCGCCGGATGCGTCGGTACCAGGTGGAGGCGCTGCCGCTCGGCAAGGAGGCGGTGGGGCGTGCGCTGACGGCCGCCGGTCTGGACGCCAGCGACATCGGGCTGTTCATCGTCTGCTCCTGCACCGGGTACGCCACCCCGGGGCTGGACATCCTGCTCGCCCGCGACCTGGGCATGGCAGCGGACACGCAGCGGATGTTCGTCGGCCACATGGGCTGCTACGCGGCGCTTCCGGGGTTGGGCGCGGCGAGTGACTTCGTGACCGCCCGGGGCCGGCCGGCGCTGCTGCTCTGCGCGGAGCTGACCAGCCTGCACATCCAGCCGTCCACCGCCCGGGTGGACACCCAGCAGATCGTGTCGCACGCGCTCTTCTCGGACGCGGCGGTCGCCGCCGTGCTGGTGCCCGGCGGTCGGGGGTACGCGTTGCGCGAGGTCACGTCGGTCACCGACACCTCGACCGCCGACCACATGACCTGGGACGTCACCGACGCGGGGTTCCGGATGGGGCTGTCGCCGAAGGTGCCCCAGGTCCTCTCCCGGCACGTCCGGGGGCTGGTGGATGACCTGTTGGCCCGGCACGGCGGCGTCAGTTCCGACGTGGACGGCTGGGCGGTGCATCCGGGTGGGCCCCGCATCCTCAACGTGGTGGAGCGGGAACTGGCCCTGCCGCCGGAGGCGTTGGCCGCGTCCCGGGCGACGCTCGACGAGC
The DNA here is from genome assembly GCF_040648635.1 of Micromonospora sp. NPDC049114. Lineage (NCBI taxonomy): Bacteria > Bacillati > Actinomycetota > Actinomycetes > Micromonosporales > Micromonosporaceae > Micromonospora > Micromonospora sp. NPDC049114. Next base: position 173,652 of record NZ_JBEZEA010000006.1, read on the forward strand.
ACGGCAACTGCTCGTCGCCGACAGTCCTGCTGATCCTGGACCGGCTGGGCCGTTCGACTCCGGCGCCCCGGCGGGTCCTCATGCTGGCGTTCGGTCCGGGCCTCACCCTGTACGCCGCCCTGCTGGATCGACAGGACTGAGCGCCGGCGACCCGACCGGTACGCTCACCACATGGATGCGGCGGAGGACCGGCTGCGGTCGGCGGTGCTGGCCGGGGTGACCCTGGCCGCGCTGGCGGTCGGCGGCTGGTGGTGGCGTGCCGCCGCGCCCACGCCAATGGCCGGGCCGGTGGGCGAACCGAGCGCCGAGCCGAGCGTCAGCACCGAGTTGGAGCGTGTCCTGGCCCGTGGTGTGCCCGAGGGACGGGTGACGGTGCGGGTGGATCCCGAAACGGGTGAGGCCGTCCGGGTGGAGCGCGGGTCCTCGCTGGTCGACCCGGCGACGGGCGCTGTCGTCGATCTCGGCGACGATCAGGGCGTGCTCTCTCCCGGGAGTGACCTGCCCTCGTTCCGCGCCACGGTCTGGCGGGAGCAGCGGGAGCTCACCCCCGGCCAGGAGGTGACGCGTCAGTCGTCCGACGACGGCTCGCGCTATCTGCTGCAGTACCGGTGCACTCGACCGGGCACGCTGGCGGTGACGAGCACGGGGGCCGGGATCGCCGGCCCGCCGCGCATCGACTGCGACGGCACGCTGGCCTCCGCTGAGGTGCTGCCCGGCGGGGGGCCGTTCGGGGTGACCCTGTCGACCGCCGGTGACGAGCCCATCGACGTCCAGGCGCAGCTCGTCGCGCTGCCCCCCGCCTAGGACGACCGCTCAGCGGGCCAGGGAGATCAGGTCGTCCTGGTACGCGTCGACAGACCCCGGGTCCGGCAGCACCCGGGTCACCACGCCGGTGCGGTCGACCAGCAGCGCGTTCGCGGCGCCGGGCCCGAGGAACGAGCGCAGCCCACCAGCGGGATCCGCCAGCGCCCGGACGCCCCTGGCCGGCGGTGCGGTCGCGACAGCCCGTCTCTCGGTAACGGTGACGACTGTGACACCGGCGGGCGCCGCCGCCACGGCCTCGGTGACGACGTCCGGGCAGCCGCAGTCGTCCACGAGGATGATCATGGCGGGCAGCAGGCCACGCAGCGGCACCGGCGCCTGCCCGGCGTCGACCAGGTCCAGCGCGGGCAGCGGCTGGCCGGTGAGCGTCACGGGCGGCGTCGAGGGCGTCGGGGTGGGTCGGTCGGTGCCCCGGCCGACGCGGGGCCAGGTCACGGCGACCAGGCCGGCCACGGTGGTGAGCATCGCCACCAGCAGGACCAGCAGCGGCAGGGTGAGGGCGCGGTGCCCGGTGTGGCGGCCGGCCGCGCGGCGCAGCTCGCGGCGCACCGCGGCCGCCTCGCTCGCCAGGGCCGAAGCGTCGTCGGGGACGACGACGCGGCCCCACTCGGGTGGCAGGTCGGGCAGGCCGTCGGGAGGCCCGTGGCCCTCTGCGTCCGGCTTGCCCATCGGACCCCCTCCGAAGCGTCTCGAGAGCGGAGTGCGGCTCGGACTCCAGCGTCCCGCACCGGGGGCACCTCCCGCTACACCTGGGCGCGTTTCCGCCGGGCGGGATACCATGGGAGGAGCGCATTGCCCTTGATCTCGACGTTCTGTTCACCCGTACCGGGAAGTCATCCGTGCGTTACGGAGCGTGTTCGAACCATCGGTTTGACCGCCTGTCAAGCTGAAGAAAGACCTCTCACAGGGCCCCTGAGCTGCGCCAACGGTCAGGACATCGGTGAGACATCGTTGCCTGAGCGTGTTACCCTAGACACAGCGAAAGGGGTTTCGAACCTATGGTTTTCAGTGTCGGCGAGACCGTTGTTTACCCCCACCACGGGGCCGCACTCATCGAGGCAATCGAGACTCGGGTCATCAAGGGCGAGCCCAAGCAGTATCTCGTCCTGAGGGTCGCGCAGGGTGACCTGACGGTCCGGGTGCCGGCCGAGAACGCCGAGATCGTGGGCGTCCGTGAGGTGGTCGGCGAAGAGGGCCTCGGTAAGGTCTTCGACGTTCTCCGGGCTCCGCACACCGAGGAGCCGACCAACTGGTCGCGGCGTTACAAGGCCAACCTGGAAAAGCTGGCCTCCGGCAACCCGCTGAAGGTCGCCGAGGTCGTGCGTGACCTGTGGCGCCGGGAGCGGGAGCGGGGCCTCTCCGCAGGCGAGAAGCGGATGCTGGCCAAGGCCCGCGACATTCTCGTCGGCGAGGTCGCGCTGGCTGAGAAGAGCACCAAGGACGAGGCGGAGACGCTGCTCGACAAGGTCCTCACCGAGGCCTAGTCCGCACAGCATCGTCGTACCCACTTCGTAGCGAAGAAACCACCGAGGACCGCGACGTGACCGCGCAGCTCAATCCGCGCGGTGACGTCGCGGTCCTCGTGCCTGCGGCGGGTGCCGGCGTACGGCTCGGTCCCGGCCGACCCAAGGCGCTGCGCCTGCTCGCTGGCGAGCCGTTGCTGGTGCACGCCGTACGCCGGCTCGCCGCCGCGGCGTCGGTGCACACGATAGTGGTGGCCGCGCCCGCCGCTGAGGTGGTGGGCGTCCGTGAACTGCTGGCGCCGGTGGCTCCGGTGATCGTGGTGCCGGGTGGCGCCGAGCGGCAGGCCTCGGTCGCCGCCGCGCTGGCGGCGGTGCCGGCCGGCCCGACGATCATCCTGGTGCACGATGCCGCCCGAGCGTTGACCCCGCCCGAGTTGGTGGAATCGGTCGCCGCCGCGGTCCGGGGTGGCCGGGCCGCGGTGATTCCCGTCCTGCCGGTCGTCGACACGATCAAGGAGGTCGGCGCGGACGAGGTGGTGCTGGGCACCGTCGACCGGGCCGCCCTGCGGGCGGTGCAGACCCCGCAGGGCTTCCGCCGGTCGGTCCTGACCGCCGCGCACGCCGCGGCCGGCGACCCGCTCACCGACGACGCCGGCCTGGTCGAGAAGCAGGGCATCGCCGTGAGCTGCGTGCCCGGCTCGGAGTACGCCCTGAAGATCACCCGTCCGTTCGACCTGGCGTTGGCGGAGCACCTGCTCGCCGCCGCCGGCTGACGCGTAACCTCTGATCATGATCGTTCCTCGGGTGGCCATCGGCACCGATGTGCACGCGTTCGAGCCGGGTCGGCCCTGCTGGGTGGCCGGCCTGCTCTGGCCCGACCAGGACGGTCTCGCCGGGCACTCGGACGCCGACGTCGCCGCCCACGCCGCCTGCAACGCGCTGCTCTCCGCCGCCGGCCTCGGTGATCTCGGCGCCGCCTTCGGCGTGGACCAGCCGGAGTGGGCCGGGGCGTCCGGCGTGGCGCTGCTGGCCGAGACGGCCCGCCGGGTGCGGGCCGCCGGCTTGGAGATCGGCAACGTCTCCGTGCAGATCGTCGGCAACCGTCCCAAGATCGGCCGCCGTCGGGACGAGGCCCAGCAGGTGCTCTCCGACGCTGTCGGCGCCCCGGTCACCGTCTCCGCCGCGACCACCGACGGGCTCGGTTTCGCCGGCCGTGAGGAAGGTCTGGCGGGCATCGCGGTGGCCCTGGTGTACGACGCGCCGGCCGCCTAGGCTCGCCGCGATGTCCACCGAACCCGCCCCCGACCGGTTCGCCGGCGACGGCTATCTCGAACGCGCCCAGCTCCTCGCCGAGCTGGGACGCCACGACGAGGCGGCTGGCGAGCTGACCGAAGGGCTCGCGCTGAAGCCCGCGGATTCGCAGGCCCTCACCATGCTGGCCCGGGTGCATCTCGTCGCCGACCGGCCGGCCGACGCGCTCGCCGCCGCCGACGCGGCAGTGGCCGCCGCACCGCAGGCCCTGCCGGCGCTCGTCGTCCGGGCCATGGCGCTTGTCGACCTGGGGCGCTACGCCGACGCGGCGGCCACCGCCGACCGGCTGCTGGCGCTCGGGCCGACCGACGCGTACGCCCAGCGCAGCGCGGCGGCGATCCTGGCCGACTCGCGCAACGGGCAGCCGGCGCTGAACGCGGCCTGGCGGGGGGTTGAGCTGGCCCCGCAGGAGGCGCAGGCGCACCTGGTGCTCAGCCTGGTCGCGGCCCGGCTGGAGCTGTTCGACCTGGCCGAGCGGGCCTACCGGGAGGCGCTCCGGCTCGATCCGCGCCTCAGCGAGGTCGAGCACGGCGTCGGTGTCCTGCACCTGGAGCAGCGTCGCTGGTCCGAGGCGTTGGCGCACGTGGCGGAAGCGGTGACGATGGGCCCGAGCCGGGTCGACTCCCCGCGGACCCTCGCGTACGGCCTGCACCGCCTGGTGCTCTACGGTGCGGGCTGGTCACTGGTCGCCGCGGTGGTGGTGGCGTTCGCGGCCTCGACGAGCGACGGGTTCTCCCGTGTGCTGGCGGTGCTCGCGGCCCTCACCGGCGGCGTCGTGGTCTGGCAGCTCGCGGCGCGGCTGCCGGGGCTCACCCGGACCGTCCTGCCGGCCATGCTGCATTCGGACCGCACGATGGCCCTGGCGATCTACGCGGTGGCCGCCGCGCCGGTGCTGCTGCTCGTGTACGCGGTGGTCGGCTCGCCGTGGCCGCTGGTGCTGGCGATCGTCGCCACCGCGATAGCCGAGTTCGCCGTCTTCACCAGAACAACCTTCCGCTGACCAGGCAACCCACCTTCGGCAACACCACAACAGCTCAACAAGCGTCGTTCAGCTCGCCCAGGTCAGGGTTTTCGCCGGAGCCCGCCCGCGTCGGGATCAAGCCTGACCGCCCAGAGCGGGCGGGCTCCGGCGAAAACCCAAAGGGCGACTAAACAGAACGTGCCCACGTCCAGGCGTACCCCTCGTCCTCGCAGGCGCGCGCCGCGTCGCACAGGTCGAGGGGCCGGAAGGTGTCCACCATGACTGCCAACTCGTCGAAGTAGTCCGCGCCGATGGAGCGTTCGGCGGCGCCCGGCTGAGGGCCGTGGGTGAAGCCGGACGGGTGCAGCGAGATGGAGCCCTGCTCGATGCCGGAGCCGCGTCGGGCCTCGTAGTTCCCGCCGGTGTAGAAGAGCATCTCGTCCGAGTCGACGTTGTGGTGGTTGTACGGCACCGGGATCGACTGCGGGTGGTAATCGACCTTGCGGGGCACGAACGAGCAGATGACGAAGTTGGGGCCCTGGAAGGTCTGGTGCACGGGCGGGGGCTGGTGGATGCGGCCGGTGATCGGCTCGAAGTCGTGGATGGAGAACGCCCACGGGTAGAGGTGCCCGTCCCAGCCGACCACGTCGAACGGGTGGTTGGCGTACACGTAGCGGGTCCAGCCACGACGGTGGCGGACCAGCACCTCGACCTCCTCGCCGTCGACGAGCAGCGGGGCGTCCGGGCCGCGGACGTCGCGCTCGCAGTACGGCGAGTGCTCCAGGAACTGGCCGCGGACGGAGAGGTAGCGCTTGGGTGGACCGATGTGCCCGGCCGCCTCGACGGTGAGCAGCCGGACGGGCTGGTCGCCGGTGGGCACCAGCCGGTGGATGGTCGAGGTGGGGATGACGACGTAGTCGCCGGCGACCGCGTCCAGCGCGCCGAACGGCGACTCGACCCGCAGGGTGCCCGCCTCGACGTAGAGGCAGTGGTCACCGGTGGCGTCGCGAAACAGCGGGGAGGGCCGGTCGGCGAGGACGTACCCGATGCGGACGTCGTCGTTGGCGAGCAGGTACTGCCGGCCGAGGATCGGGTCGGCGCCGCCCGCGTCGAGCTTGTGGGTGCGCAGGTGGCGCGGCTTGAGCGGCAGGTTCGGCGCACGGGTGAACGTCGGCGGGGTGAACTCGTCGGCGGCCAGGATCGCCGTGGGGGCGTGCCGGTGGTAGAGCAGGGACGAGTCGGAGGAGAAGCCCTCCTGGCCCATCAGCTCCTCGGCGTAGAGGCTGCCGTCGGGCTGGCGGAACTGGGTGTGGCGCTTGCGCGGCACCTCGCCGACGCTGCGGTAGTACGGCATCTCGCCTCCCGATATATCCCGTTCACCGGCCAGAGGCGTCCGATAATCGGACGCTGTTGTCCGTTCCTTGTAGCGTCCCGTACATTCTTGTTCCGTGTCAACGCAGGTGCCCGCGCTCCTTCACGGCCTGGTGGACGACGCCGCCGTCTTCCCTCCGGGCAGCGCCGCGCTGCCCGACGCCCTGGCCGCCCACCGCCGGCACCGCACCGCCCGGTACGCCGACCTGGTGGGCCCGCTGCTCATCCCCGCCTCGACAGTCGCGGCCGGTGAGCTGAGCGGTCTCGTCGACCCGGCCGAGGGCCTGGTGATCGGGCTGATCGGTGACACCGGTATCGGTCGTCTACCCTTCGCGCTCTCGTTCCTGGCACCCGACGGCGTTACCGCACGCCAGGTCGAGGTGGCCGTCGCCAAGCGGGGCGAGAACCCGCTGCCCGGCATCGCCGAGCTGCTGCGGCTGACCGAGGAACTGCCGGATGTCGACGCCGTCTACGCCGAGCTGCCGCTGACCTTCGGGCTGATGGGCGCCCTCGACGCGGTCGCCGCCGCCCGCGCCGACGGCGTGCCGATCGCCGCCAAGTTCCGCACCGGCGGGCTGGCCGCCGAACTGTTCCCCACGCCGGCCGAGCTGGCCGCCGTGATCTGCGCCTGCCGGGACCGGAACCTGCCGTTCAAGCTGACCGCCGGGCTGCACCAGGCCGTGCGACACCTCGACCCGGAGACCGGGTTCACCCACCACGGGTACGCCAACGTGCTGGCCGCGACGCTCGCCGCGGCCGACGGGGCGGGCGTGCGGGTGGTCGCCGAGCTGCTGACCGCGCTCGACCCGCGCCCGCTGCTCGAACGCGCCAACGAACGGCTGGACGCGCCGCGCCCACTCTGGGTCGGCTTCGGCTCGTGCAGCATCCTGGAACCACTTACCGATCTGATCCGGCTGGGGCTGGTGAACGGGGGGCACGACGCATGACCTGGGTGACCGGCGTTGACGGTTCGCCGTACGGGGTGACGAACCTGCCGTACGGGGTGTTCTCCGCAGGCGGGGACGAGCCGCGGATCGGCGTACGGATCGGGTCGTGGGTGTTCGACCTGGCCGGTGCCGAGACCGCCGAGCTGGTGCTGGCCGCTGGCGCGCTGTGCCGGCCCACCCTCAACGACTTCATGGCGTTGGGGCGTCCGCAGTGGACGGCGGTGCGTCAGCGGATCGTCGAGCTGCTGACCGACCCGGCGCACCGGTCGGCTGTGGAACCGCTGCTGGTGCCCCTGGCCGACGTGGAGCTGCTGCTTCCGTTCGAGGTGGCCGACTACGTCGACTTCTACTCCTCCGAGCACCACGCCTCGAACGTCGGGCAGATCTTCCGCCCCGGTCAGCCGCCGCTGCTGCCCAACTGGAAGCACCTGCCGATCGGCTACCACGGCCGCGCGGGCACCGTCGTCGTCTCCGGCACGCCCGTGGTCCGGCCCACCGGCCAGCGGGCGTCCGCCGAGGGTCCGGTCACCGGCCCGTCGGTACGCCTCGACATCGAGGCCGAGGTCGGTTTCGTGGTCGGTGTGCCCAGCCCGCTGGGGGCCCGGGTGTCCGTCGACGACTTCGCCGACCACGTCTTCGGAGTGGTGCTGGTCAACGACTGGTCGGCCCGCGACATCCAGGCTTGGGAGTACCAGCCGCTCGGCCCGTTCCTCGGCAAGTCCTTCGCCACCTCGGTTTCGGCCTGGGTGACGCCGTTGGACGCGCTGGCCGAGGCCTTCGTGCCGGCTCCGGAGCAGGACCCGCCGGTCGTCGACTACCTGCGCGACGTGCCGCACCTCGGGCTCGACCTGCGCCTGGCGGTCGAGTGGAACGGCGAACGGGTCAGCGAACCGCCGTTCGCCACCATGTACTGGACCCCGGCGCAGCAGTTGGCGCACCTCACCGTCAACGGCGCGTCCCTGCGAACCGGCGACCTGTACGCCTCGGGCACCGTCTCCGGTCCGGACCGTTCCCAGGTCGGCTCCTTCCTGGAACTGACGTGGGGCGGGGCCGAGCCCGCGAAGGTCGGCACCGAGAGCCGTACCTTCCTGGCCGACGGCGACACGGTCACCATCACCGCCACCGCGCCCGGCCCGGACGGCACCACCATCGCCCTCGGCGAGGTCACCGGAACGGTCCGCCCGGCCCGCTGAGTCGGCCCGTCCCGCGGGCCCGCGCCCGGCCCGCCTGCCACCTGGCTCGACCTCGGCTTCCTTTGCTCTGCTTCACCCCACGCAACACCTGGGACCGCTCGCTGTTGCGTCCGTTGAAGCAGAGCAAAGGGTCCGCCGGGTTCACCTCGGCCCGCGTCGGAGCCGCCTGAGCGCCTGCCCGTCGGGCCGTCTCATCGATGAGACTGGTGATCGCACCCGCTGTGCGATCACCAAGCCTGGTTACCCCGTTGGTCACGCGGACCACGTCGCCGTGCCACCCGTACCGCCGGAGCACGCCCGGCCGCGGGTGGTGGGGCATCCCGACGCACACGGAGGTAACGACGATGCACGATCTCACCGGAGCGCTCTGGCGCACCAGCAGCCGTTCCAACGACCAGGGGCTCTGCGTGGAGGTTGCGGACAACCTGGTCGACGTCCTCGGTCTGGTCGCTCTGCGCGACTCGAAGGACCAGGCCGGCCCCACGCTGGCCGTCAGCCCGCCGGGGTGGACAGCGTTCATCGGCGCGATCAGGGGTGGTCGCTTCGACCGCTGACCGGCACGCCGGGCATTCGTGCACGATCGGTGCCAGGCGACAGCCGGAACGGACAACGGGGCCTCCGGACGGTGAAAATTCCGTCCGGGGGCCTCGTCCGGCCCGCACCGCGCGTACCGTCGACGACACGGGAGGGCAGCATGTCGACGGTGGCGGTTACCGGGTTCATCGAGGCGCACGCTGTCGATGTCTGGCGGCTGCTGACCGACCTGCCCGGCCGGGCCACCCGCCTCAGCGCGACCGGCCCGGTCGAGGTGCTGACCCCGGGCCCGTTCGGACCGGGCACCGCCTGGCGCGAGGCGCGCGCCCAGCCGGGCGGCGGCACCCTCACCGAGGAGTTTCTGGTGGTGGAGGCGCTCGCGCCGCAGCGTCTGGTGCTCTGTTCCTCAGGTGCCGGCGCGGACTACCGGATCACCTGGAGCCTGCGGCCGGTCCGACGTCGCCGCCGCGCCCGCACGGCGGTCACCGTCACCCAGGAGGCCGTGCCCACCGATCCGTACGGCCGGGTGGTGGCGCTGCTGCTCGGTGGCCTCGCCGCCCGGGCGGTCGAGGTGGCGCTCCGGCGCGACCTCGCCGACCTGGCCGTCGCGGCCGGCACTCTCGGCTCGGTCGAGGCCGCCTGACCCATTCGCCCGCGCACCGCGTCCCGGACAACCTGGCCGGGGTCCGGTCGGTTGCGCTGGGTAGGGTGCCGGGCGGAGGTGCGGCATGGGGTTCCCGAGGGGCCGACGACGGCTCGTGCTGGCGGCGGTGGTGCTGCTCGCCGTGGCAGCCGTCGCGGTCATCGTCCACCGGGTGCTCGCGCCGGCCGAGGTGAGCACGCCGGCGCACGGCGCGTATCCGGCCGCGCCCCGGCCGGCCGCAGGTGTGGTCGGTCGGCTGCCGGTCGCCCCGTTGATCGTGGACGGCAGGCTGCGGGTGTACGCCGCACACCGCCAGGTCTACGCCGACCGCCCGGTCGACGGGCGGCACCGGACAACGCCGTACTGGTCGTACCGGCGCTGGCCGGCGGAGCTGACCGGGGTGGTGGCGAGCGGCAGCACAGTGATCAGTCGCTGGTCCGACGGCCGGCTCGTCGCGCTCGACGCGTCGACCGGGCGGGTGCGGTGGCGGGCCGACGGTCCGGTGCCCGCCGAGAACCCGGAGGTGATCCGGCGGACCGGGGCCGCGACGGTCTGGGACGCGCGCGGGCTCCTCCTCACCGACCTGGCGGACGGCCGGACGGTGCTGACGGTCACCGGTGACACGCAGGCCCGCGGGGTGGAGGTGGCCGGCGGTCGGGAACTGTGGCGAGCCGATCTGCCCGGCGCCTGCCGCAGCGACCTCGGCACCACGGCGACCGGGCAGGTGATCGGCCTGGACGCCTGCGCCGGGCCGGCCACTGTCGAGTTCCGGGATGCCGCGACGGGTGTGGTGGGCGAGCGTTGGCGACCGCCGGGCGGCCCGGATCGGCTGGTGGTCACTCCACTCGGTTGTCGTACCGGCCGGTCGGGTTGTCTGGGCCTGCGGACCGCAGGCCCCGGGGACGCCGGTGGCCGGGGCTGGCTGCTGGGCGGTGGCGGGCCGCTGGCCGCGCCCGCGCTGGACCCGGCCGGGGCCACGCTGGCCGGTGACCAGGCCATCGCCGTCGTCGACGGGGTGGCGGTGGGGCGGTCGGCGCGGACGGGCGCCGAGCTGTGGCGTTTCGCCGGCCTGGGACCGGCGCGGGTGCTCGCGGTGCAGCCCGGCCGGGCGCATCTGCTGACCGAGGCCAACGAGCTGGTGACACTCGACCCGGTGACCGGGGCGCTGCTCTCCCGTTACACGCTCAACGTGGGCTCGGACGGCACGGGCTGGGCGCCCGGGGCGGTCTGGGCCGAGGACGGCTACGTCGCGGTGGAACGGCTGCGCGAGCCGGTCGACCCGAACGGCGACGACCAGCGCTACTACCTGACCTCCGAGGCGGTGATCCTGGCCGCCACCTGATCGGGGCACCGGGTCATGAAACTTTCACCCACTCTGACCAGAAAAGGTACTTTTCTCACGGTTCAGGTTTCCGGTGAGAGGGGTCGGCGCATGGCCAGCAGGGCAGCCAGATGGTGGGTCGGCGGCGTGCTTGCCGCGACCGCGGGCCTCGTGATCACGGTGCCGCCGGCGCTCGTGTCGGATGGGACGTCGGCCAGCGCGTTCGCCGCCGTGCGGGTCGCGCCGTCGGACGACACGGGTGTCACCTTCGAGGTGGTGCCGGCTACGCCGACCGCCACCCCGACCACGCCGACCCCGACCCCGACCCCGACCCGGCACCCGCACCCTCCGACGCCCAGCCACGGTGGAGAGTTGCCGGTCACCGGCTCGGGTGGGTCGGTCCTGCTCCTCGCCGCGCTGGGCCTGACCCTGCTGGCCGTCGGTTGGCTTGCCGCACGCCGCCGCCGACCCAGCTGACGTTCCCCGGCGGATGTCAGCGTCCCGCCGGGACCCGCTCGTGGGGCGCGGCGGCGGGGGAGCGACGGGACCGGCGGGACCGACGCAGGAGCAGCGCGAGACCGGTGGCCAGCAGCAGTGCCGCGACTGTCGCCCCCAGCGTCCAGGGGGACAGCATGCGGGAGACGACGCTGCCCTTGCGGCCAACCTGACCCGGGTCGGGGAACCGGATCTGTGCGGTCAGATTCCGCTTCACCAGACCGCTCTCCAGGTGCACCTCGGCTTTCCAGGGGCCGTTCGGCAACTCGGCGGGAAACCGGGCGACGACCTGTCCGGTGCCACCCGGGGGCAGGGTGACGCCCTCCCCGACCGGGAACGGGCCGGCCCGGCTGCCGGCCGGTCCGTCGCTCAGGGTTATCGCGCCGGTCAGGTCGACGGCACGGCCGCCGGTGTTGGTGACCTGGACGGTCAGCGACGGCACGCCCTCGGGGCCACGGGCCGGCCGCAGGTCGCCGATCGCGAAGTCGGAGGCCGGTTCGCCACCGGGACCGACGTCGAGATACATCCGGACGCCGACCCGGTGGATCTGCTTGACCTCGCCGCTCGCCCGGGGTGTCGAGGTGGTGGACGCCCAGAGCACCCCGTACCGCTCGCCCCGGGAGGCGGGCGGTGGCACGGTGATGGTGGCCCGCACCCGGGCCTCGCCCCACGGTTCCAGCTCCACGGCGCTGCGGTCGATGGTGGTCCAGGACGTTAGCTCGTTTGCCGCGCGGCCCTCACCGAAGGTGAACGCCGAACCCTCCAGGGTCGCCGCTGCCGGGTACACGTCGACGTGGCGCGGCTCGCCGGTCCGGTTGACGATCAGCAGTTGCCGCTTGATTGTGGTGCCCGGCGGTAGGTGGTCGACGATGTAGCGCAGCGCCCGCGGGTCGTCGCGGCGGTCGGTCGGGGCCTCCAGCAACCGGATCCCGATGCTGCCCTCGTCCGATCCCGCAGCCGGCTCGGCCGCACCGGCCCGGGTCGATGGACCCGGACCGGCGAGGCAGAACAGGGCGAGCGCGACCGCGATGGTCGACCGCCCCCGGCGGTCACGCCACCGAATGTGTCACCGTGCCGGTGTAGACGCCCGCGATGCTGTCCAGCGGGACGTTGACCACCAGGGTGGGGTTCCAGGAGGCGGTGTTGCCGCCCGTGCCGCCGGAGTGGGTGAACGCGGTGAGCGGGGTGACGCTGTCCAGCGGCGCCGCGTCGCCAGCGGTGGCCTGTCCGGGCGTGAAGGTGCCGTCACCAGTGGTGGCGGTCGCCGGGCCGGACCAGTAGTCGATCTCGGACGGCAGGACCGTCTCGGGAGGAGAACCACCGCCGGTCTGGAAGACAGTCGCCGTCACCGAGGCGACCCAGGACGCGTCAGCGGCGCCTCGGGAATCGGTAACGGTCACCGTGCCGAGCGGGCCGGTGATGGTGCCGCCGGGTGCGCCGGTGCCCAGGTCGGCGGTGGCCGGCGCGTCGATGTCGAGGGTGCCGACGAGGACCTCGAAGGTGACCGTCGTGGTGTCGGTGGGCGCCGCGACGGCGGGTGCGGCGAGGAAGCCGACCATCGCGGCGGCGGCCGCTCCGGCGAGACAGATCTTGGCAGTACGCACTGTTCGTTACCCCGTTTTCTCGAAGTGAGCCGGCGCGGGTCCGCGCCACGCCGGCTACTTCGGAAGATAGGGCAAATAACACGCAAAACTGGACAAACCAGTCTTATGTCATCGGTTGGTCACACCGCGTCCGCTCAGGTGAGCGCCGCCTCCGCGGCGGCCAGGAACGCGTCGTTCTCGGCCGGAGTGCCGATGGTGACCCGCACGCCGTCCCCGGCGAACGGCCGGACGATCACCCCGCGCGCCTCGCACGCCTTGCCGAACGCCACGGCCTTCTCGCCCAGCGGCAGCCAGACGAAGTTGGCCTGGCTGGTCGGCACGTCCGGCACGAACTTGCGCAGCGCCTCGGTGACCCGGTCCCGCTCGGCGACGACAAGCGCGCAGCGGCGCTCCATCTCGCCGGCCTGGGTCAGCGCCGCGAGCGCGCCCGCCTGGGCGGCCGTGCTCGTCGAGAACGGCGTGACCACCTTGCGGATGGCCGCCGCCACCGCCGGCTGGGCGACCAGCCAGCCGATCCGGAGCCCGGCCAGGCCCCACGCCTTGGACAGGGTGCGCAGCACCGCCACGTTCGGCCGGTCGAGGTAGTCGAGACCGTCCGGCACCTCGGCGTCGGTGACGAACTCCCGGTACGCCTCGTCGATGACCACCAGCACGTCGTCCGGCACCGCGTCGAGGAACCGGTCCAGCTCGTCCCGGCGTACGGCAGTGCCGGTGGGGTTGTTCGGGTTGCAGACCAGGATCATCCGGGTCCGGTCGGTCACCGCCGCCGCCATGGCCGCCAGGTCGTGCCCGTGCCCGGCGTCGTTGGGCACCCGCATGCTCGTCGCGCCGCTGGTCGCCGCGATGATCGGGTACGCCTCGAACGACCGCCACGAGTAGAGGACCTCGTCGCCGGGCAGGCAGGTGGCCCGGACGAGGTGCTCGGCGAGCGCCACCGACCCGCAGCCGGTGGCGATCCGGTCCGCGTCCACGCCGTAGCGCTGCGCCAACGCGTCGCGCAGCGCGACAACGCCCATGTCCGGGTAACGGTGCGAGGCCATGACCGCCTCGGTGACCGCCTCGACCACACCGGGCAGCGGCCCGTACGGCACCTCGTTGCTGGCCAGCTTGATGGCCTCCGGCAGACCCAGTTCGCGCGCGAGGTCGGCAGGGCTGCGCCCCGGCACGTAGTTGGGCAGCGCGTCCAGGTCGGCGCGGGTCAGTCGCAGCGCGGGCTCGTGACGTCCGGAGTCGGTCATGGCGTGTCTCCCGAGGGCTGGGGGTGGTCGTCTGGGGCGGGGGAAGCGGCGGTGTCGGGGACCTCGACGACCACCGTCTGCGCGCGCTTGTCGTGCAGCGCCCGGCGCAGCGGGTGGTCGAAGAGCGGGGACAGGGAGTCGACAAGTTGCAGCAGCAGGCCGAGCCCGGCGCAGTACCAGAGCAGGGTGGGCAGGCCCAGTGTCGTCCAGCGGGTCAGCGCCCGACCGAAGCCCAACGGCTGGTCGGCGGCGATCGGGACCGCCTTGATCCGCATCAGCCGCTTGCCGATGGTCTGCCCGTTGGCCGCCATGGCGGGCACCTCGTACGCCAGCCACAGCGCGGTGGCGATCACCACGATCACCACCTGGAGGAGCCCGGTCTGCTCGCTGATCGGTGGCATCCCCTCGGTGGAGGTGTTGCCCTCCAGGCCGCGCCGGAACGCCTCCCGCCAGTACGGCATCAGCTCGTCCAGCCACCGCCAGACGAACCAGCCGTTGACCAGCACGTTCAGCGCGAACACGAGACCGAAGTCGATCAGCCGGGCGACGAGCCGGCGGCCGTAACCGGCCAACCTGAGCCCGTGCGGCCGGGGCTCGGGCGGTCGGCCGAGCCAGCCCGGCGGCACGCCCTGCGGCGTCCAGCCCGGGGGACCGCCCTGCGGCGTCCAGCCGGGAGGACCGGCCTGCGGTCCCCAGCCGGGCGGCACGCCCTGCGGCGTCCAGCCGGGTGGGCCGGCCTGCGGGCCCCCACCCGCGCCGACCGGACCGTGCCCCGGTTGCGAGGCCGGCCCGGAGTGCGGAGGCCAGCCCGGCGCGGTGCTCACCGGTTGGTCGGTGGCCGGAGCGGCAGGGGTGACCGGTGCGGGCGGCGGCTCGGCCGGCGGCGGCCCGTCCGGCGGGGTGGCGTCGACGGGAATGGGTGCGCCGAGCCAGCCCTCGCCGTCCCAGTACCGCCGGGTCTCGGTGTCGGCGGGGTCGACATACCAGCCGGGTTGCACGCTCACGCCGACGCTCCGCTGCTGTACCTGCTGGTTCGCTCGCTCACGAGGCAACCTTAACGACGATCGTTTCGGCGGCCTTGTCGTGGAGGCACTGCTGCCAGGGCTTGTCCCAGAGCTGCCAGAACCCGTCGAGGTAGCTGCCCCCGGGCACCAGGCCGGCGAGTTGCTGCACCAGGAACCGCTTGGCGGCGGTCCAGCGGTCGAGGGTGCGGGTCGGATCGAGCGGCACGACCCGCAACTTCATGGTCTTCTTGCCGAGGGTCTGGCCGGTCCGGAACATCATCTCGACGTAGTACACGTACGAGAGCACGAGCGAAGCGGCGAAGATCGCGAGTTCCAGCCACAGCAGGGGCAGCAGGAAGTCGTGGTAGAAGTCCGGCTCCACCATCGTGCCGTCCGCCTTGACCTGGAACACGTCGGGCGCGATGACGACGAAGAAGTAGATCATCGCGGGCACGGTGAACACCATGCCGATCACCATGAAGACCGCGTAGTCGATCAGGGTGGCCAGCAGCCGGTCGGTGAAGCTGGCGAGCGGCTGCCCACCGGGGCTCAGCGTCGGCGGCGGGGCCACCGGCCGGGGTGGGCCGGGATACCACGGCGGTGGGCCGTAGCCGGGCGGCGCGTACTGCGGTGGGATTGCGTACCCGGGTGGGGCGTGGTGCGGCGGCACGGCGTACCCCTGGGGGATCTGTCCGGGCGGCGGCGCGACGCCGCCGGCGGCGGGCGGGGGCCCACCGACCGGCGGCGTCGGGTACGGCGGAGGCTGCGTCACGCTCGACAGTGTTACAGGTTGCCGCGGGCTTCCTGCTCCCGCTCGATGGCCTGGAAGAGGGCCTTGAAGTTGCCCTTGCCGAAGCCCAGCGAGCCGTGCCGCTCGATCAGCTCGAAGAAGACGGTCGGGCGGTCCTGCACCGGCTTGGTGAAGATCTGCAGCAGGTAGCCGTCCTCGTCCCGGTCGACCAGGATCTTGCGGGCCTTCAGCTCCTCGATCGGCACCCGCACGTTGCCGATGCGGGCCCGCAGCTCCGGGTCCTCGTAGTACGAGTCCGGGGTGTCCAGGAACTCCACGCCGGCGGCGCGCATTGCGTCGACGCTGGCCACGATGTCGTTGGTGGCGACGGCGATGTGCTGGGCGCCGGGGCCCTGGTAGAACTCCAGGTACTCGTCGATCTGCGACTTCTTGCGGGCGATGGCCGGCTCGTTGAGCGGGAACTTCACCTTGCGGGTGCCGTTCGCGACGACCTTGCTCATCAGCGCCGAGTAGTCGGTGGCGATGTCGTCGCCGATGAACTCCGCCATGTTGGAGAAGCCCATCACCCGCTTGTAGAACTCGACCCACTCGTCCATCCGGCCCAGCTCCACGTTGCCGACCACGTGGTCGACGGCCTGGAAGAACCGCTTCGGCTGAATGCCGGCGTCGATCATCGGCTGCCGGTCGACGATCGGGCCGCGGGCCACGAAGCCGGGCAGGAACGGGCCGCGGTAGCGGGACCGGTCGACAAGGGTGTGCCGGGTGTCGCCGTACGCGGCGATGGCGGCCATCCGGACGGTGCCGTTCTCGTCGCTCACCTCATGGGGCTCGACGACGCCGGTGGCGCCCTGGGCGACGGCGTGCGCGTACGCGGCGTCGACGTCCGGCACCTCCAGCGCGATGTCGCTGATCCCGTCGCTGTGCTTCGCCACGTGCTCGGCGCCGTCGGCGTCCGGGCGCACCGCGCCGGTCAGCACGAACCGGGCCGAGCCGCTGGTCAGCACGTACTGGGCGTGGTCGCGGTAGCCCTGCTCCGGGCCCCGGTACGCCACGCAGGTCATGCCGAAGGCGGTGGAGTAGTAGTGCGCGGCCTGCTTGGCGTTGCCGACCAGGAAGTGCACGTGGTCGAGCCCACGGACGGGGAACGGGTCGTGGCTGATGTCGTGGTCGACAGCGCCGACGAGCCGGTCGACGTCGACGTCCTCGGTCGACTGGGGTCGGTCGATCGCCTGGGTCATGGTGGCCTCCCTCGCGTACCGGCCGGCCTCGTGGGCCGGTTCTTGACCGAAGGATCGCGGTGCGGGCATCGAGTGGGCAACTGTCGGTGTAAATGCTGGTCAGGTTGTGCATTCGGTATGGTCTGAACCCGTGAAGGGTGAGCAAGCTGTGCAGCTCGACGTCCTCGACGTGCGATTGGTCGAACTGCTCGCCGAGGAGCCGCGGATCGGGGTCCTGGAGTGCTCCCGGCGGCTCGGCGTGGCCCGGGGCACCGTGCAGGCCCGGCTGGACAAGCTTGTCGACAGGGGTGTCATCGGTGGCTTCGGCCCGGAGATCTCGCCTGCCGCGATCGGATTCGGGGTGACCAGCTTCGTCACGCTGGAGATCAGTCAACGGCAGGGGCACGACCCGGTCACCGCCCACCTCGCGGCGATCCCCGAGGTGCTGGAGGCGCACACCATCACCGGCTCCAGCGACCTGCTCTGCCGGATCGTGGCCCGCTCCAACACCGACCTGCAACGGGTCATCGACCAGATCGTCTCGTCGGCCGGCATCACCCGCGCGTCGACGATCATCGCGCTGGCCGAGCAGATCCCGTACCGCACGCTGCCGCTGGTGCGCAGCGCCGTCCGGGCCGAAGGAAGGGCTCCTTCCTGACGCCTCCGGCAGTGCAAGGCCCCCCGTTAACACCTTCGGCCCCAGAAAGCGCGGCGACACGGCGGCGCGGGCGTACGGAAGATCCGTGATCGTGGCTACGGTGTGCGGGTGGCGAAGGGGAGCGTGCGCGGCGGGCTGCTGGTCGGCCTCGCCGTGGTCGTCGCGCTCGCCGCCACCGGCGTGTGGAACCCGTTCCCCGGCCTGTGGGAGTGGGTGGACCGCAGCGAACCCATCTCCGAGCCGGACGTGGTCTGGCAGCAGCGGGTCGGCGGCACCCCGCGCAGCGTGACCATCGCCGGGGACGCCGTCGTGGTCGAGCAGCGCACCCGGGTGGAAGCCCGCAGCCTGGCCACCGGCGCCCAGCTCTGGGAACGCAAGGCGGACTGGTCGGCGGTCGCGGGCGGCGACTCCGACCCGGTCGTCGCCGTGGGCAAGCTCCTGGTCAAGGGGTACGAGCTGCTCGACCCGACCACCGGGGCGACCCGGCGACGCGACGACGACGCGGTGGCCGTGTGGACGTACCGCAACCTGCTGCTGGACGCCCGCTGCACGGACGCCACCGACTGCACCCTGAGCGCGTGGGACCCGCGGGGCACCGCCCCACTGTGGACTGCCTTCCTGCCCGGCGTGCACAGCGGCCTGCTCGCCGACAACCCGGGCCTGCGCGGCACCCGCCGGCTCGGCGCCACCCGCATCGACGACGGGGTGGCCGGGCCGGAGCCGGTGCCTCCGCTGCTCGGCTTCCCGGTCGACGGCCGGGTGCACGTCGTGGACACCGCCACCGGCCGGGTGCTGCAGAACGTCGAGCCGGGCCGGGACGAGCGGCTCTCCGTGGTGGGCGGCCGGATGTTGCGGATCGCCGCCCGCTCCCAGGACGGCACCTGCTACTTCACCATCTCGGCGCGGGACCCGGCGACGGGGCAGGAGGCGTGGCAGCGGGCCGGGGTCAACCTGCGCACCGCCGACACCGCCGGCTGCGTCCAGCGCGAGGACCCGCAGGGGGCGCGCAACGTGCTGATCGGCGTGGGCCCGGACGGCCGCGAGGCGGTCATCGACGGGTACGACGGGCGGCTTCTCTGGGTCGGTGAGGCGAGCACCAAGCTCGTCGCGGTCGACGACCGCTACGCGGTGTTCCGCTCCGCGGACAAGCGCTCGGTGGTGTCGCGTGACCTCGGCGCCGACCGGGTGCGGTGGACCCGTCCGGCAGGTGCCAAGTCCGGCGCGGCACTCACCCCGTACGCGGCGGTGCTCACCGACGAGAAGCCGTCGAGGTTGGTCGCCCTCGACCCGCGCAGCGGCCGGGAACTGGCGGTCCTGCGGACCTCCGCGAACGCTCTCGCCGTCGGATCGCAGGGAATGATCATCGGTGAGGGGCGGGAGATCGGGTACGTCCGCTTCGGCGCCACTGGAAGCGCCCCCGTCCCGCCTCCCGGCGACGGTGGCAACCCCGGCCCCGGCGGCACCGGCCCCGGCCGGGGCAACGACGGCAACGACGGCGACGACAACTGCGGGCCCAAGCGTGAACTGTGCCCCGATCCCGGCAGCGGCAAGGACGGCTGAGCGGGCACGACACCGGTGCGCCCAGCGCGCCGGGGCCCGGGGGATGAGAGCGGCGTCCCAGACCCAGCCCGGCGGGTGGGAATGATCGACCGGTCTGCCCTAGGCTTGCCGCTCATGAGCAGTGCCGCCGCATTCTCGTACGCCCCTCTGCTGCCGACCGGTCCCGACCAGACGGACTATCGCCTGGTCACCGACGAGGGCGTGGACGTCGTACACGGCCCGGGGGGCCGTCGTTTCCTCACCGTGGAGCCGGCCGCGCTCACCGCGCTGACCGCCGAGGCGATGCACGACATCGCGCACTTCCTGCGCCCGGCGCACCTGGCCCAGCTCCGGGCGATCATCGATGACCCGGCCGCGTCGCCGAACGACCGGTTCGTCGCGTTGGACCTGCTGCGCAACGCCAACATCGCCGCCGGCGGGGTGCTGCCGATGTGCCAGGACACCGGCACCGCGATCGTGATGGGCAAGCGTGGCCGGCACGTGCTGACCGACGGGGCCGACGCCGAAGCCATCTCGCGCGGTGTCTACCAGGCGTACACGAAGCTCAACCTGCGCTACTCCCAGCTCGCCCCGCTGACCATGTGGGACGAGCGGAACACCGGCAGCAACCTGCCGGCCCAGGTGGAGTTGTACGCCGAGGACCCGGACGGGCACCCCGACGCGTACAAGTTCCTGTTCATGGCCAAGGGCGGCGGCTCGGCCAACAAGTCGTACCTCTACCAGGAGACGAAGGCGCTGCTCAACCCGACGCGGATGATGCAGTTCCTGGAGGAGAAGCTGCGGCTGATCGGCACTGCCGCCTGCCCGCCGTACCACCTGGCCATCGTCATCGGCGGCACCTCCGCCGAATACGCGCTGAAGACCGCGAAGTACGCCTCCGCCAAGTATCTGGACGCGCTGCCGACGCAGGGTTCGATGAGCGCCCACGGCTTCCGGGACCTGGAGCTGGAGGCGGAGGTGCTGGAGCTGACCCGCAACTTCGGCATCGGCGCGCAGTTCGGCGGCCGGTACTTCTGCCACGACGTGCGGGTGGTCCGGCTGCCCCGGCACGGCGCCTCGTGCCCGGTGGCGATCGCCGTCTCCTGCTCGGCCGACCGGCAGGCCGTCGCCAAGATCACCCCGTCGGGCGTCTGGCTGGAGCGGCTGGAGACCGACCCGGCGCGGTTCCTGCCCGACGTCACCGACGACACCCTCGACTCCGAGATGGTCGTCCGGGTGGACCTGAACCGGCCGATGGACGAGATCCGCGCCGAGCTGTCCAAGTACCCGGTGAAGACCCGACTGTCGCTGTCCGGCCCGCTGGTGGTGGCCCGCGACATCGCCCACGCCAAGATCGCCGAGCGGCTGGACGCCGGCGAGCCGATGCCGCAGTACCTGCGTGACCACGCGGTCTACTACGCCGGCCCGGCGAAGACCCCCGAGGGGTACGCGTCCGGCTCGTTCGGCCCGACCACTGCCGGGCGGATGGACGCGTACGTGGAGAAGTTCCAGGCCGCCGGTGGTTCGCAGGTGATGCTGGCCAAGGGCAACCGGTCCGGTCAGGTGACCCGCTCCTGCCAGCAGCACGGCGGGTTCTACCTCGGCTCCATCGGCGGCCCCGCCGCCCGCCTCGCCCAGGACTGCATCAAGCACGTCGAGGTCCTCGAATACCCGGAGCTGGGCATGGAGGCGGTCTGGAAGATCGAGGTCGAGGACTTCCCCGCCTTCATCGTGGTCGACGACAAGGGCAACGACTTCTTCGCCGAGGTCACCAAGCCGGTGCTCACCGTCGGCCGCCGCTGACCGTTCCGTCACGCGAAGAGGCGCCAGGCTCGCACCTGGCGCCTCTTGCGTCGGTAGCACCTCCACCGACATCGGTACGCCCGCCCGCTGGGGGGTGGGAGGGGCGCACCGCCCCCGTCGGATGTCGTCACCGGCAACCTGGACAAGTCTGCGATGCGCCACGCTCGATTCGCTCTCAGATCACTATCACCGGGCGATGTCGGGCTGTGATCCCCGGACTACGCTGCTGGCTGGTGTGTCGTCGACACGGGGGAGCAGATGCGGTTCGGGATCCTGGGGCCTCTGCGCGTCGGCGGTGGCGAGTCCACAGTTACCGCCGGCCGGGACCGGGTCGTGCTCGCGATGCTGCTGCTCCGCGCCGGTCGGCTCGTGCCGGTCGAGGAACTGGTCGACGCGGTCTGGGAGGAGCATCCTCCGGCCACCGCCCGTGCCCAGTTGCAGACCTGCGTGTCGCGGTTGCGTCGCCGGTTCAGCGAGCTGGGGCTGGCCCCGGAAACCATAGTCACCGACCCGGCCGGGTACGGCGTGCGTACCGACCCCGCCGACCTGGACGCGCACCTGTTCACCCGGGGTGTCGAGGCGGCCCGTGCCGCCGTCGCGGCCGGTCGTCTGGTCGAAGCCCGTACGCACTTCCGGGCCGCCCTGGCCCGGTGGCGGGGGCCGGCCTGCAGCGGCATCACCAGCCGCAGCGTCCGTCGCCGGGCGCAGGCGCTCGACGAACAGCGGCTCACCGTGCTGGAGGAGTGCGTCGACGTCGAGCTGCGCCTCGGGCGGGCCGCCGAGTTGATCGAGGAGTTGACCGAGAGCGTCGATCAACATCCGCTGCGGGACCGGCTGCGGGGTCAGTTGATGCTCGCGCTCTCCTCGGTCGGTCGGCAGGCCGACGCGCTCGCGGTCTACCGGGAGGGCCGGCAGTTCTACGCCGACGAGCTGGGCCTCGAACCGGGCGCCGATCTGCAGGAGCTGCACCAACGCGTACTCGCCGGTGATCTGGCTCTGGCCGGTCGGGACGGCCGGTCGACGGGGCCGGTACGGTCGCTGCCCCGGGCGATCGGCGACTTCATCGGCCGGCGGGAGACGGTGGCCCGCCTGGTCAAGGAGATCGAGGAGGACGGTACCCGGATCCAGGTGATCGACGGCATGGCCGGCAGCGGCAAGACGACGCTCGCCGTGCACGTCGCCAGCGCCCTGGCCGAGCGGTACCCGGACGCTCAGCTCTTCATCGACCTGCACGGGCACAGTGAGCGTGACCCGTTGACACCGGCGACGGCCGCAGCCGCCCTGCTGCGTCAGCTCGGCGTGCCGACCAGGTGGATACCGGAGGACACCGACGACCGACTGGCGCTGTGGCGTACGGAGCTGGCCGGCCTGCGCGCCCTGGTGGTGCTGGACAATGCGTTCGCCGCCGACCAGGTCGCGCCGTTGCTACCCAACGGTCCGCACTGCCAGGTGCTGATCACCAGCCGTCGTCGACTGGTCGGGCTCGACGAGGGTCGCCCGTCGTCGCTGGCGGTGCTCGACGCCGACGAGGCCGTGGAACTGCTCGGGCGGGTGGTCGGCGCGGAGCGGGTCGCCGCCGAACCGGAGGCGGCAGCCGAGGTGGTGCGGCGCTGCGGCCACCTGCCGCTCGCGATCCGGCTGGCCGGCGCCCGCCTGGCGCACCGGCCCCGCTGGCGCGTCGCCGACCTTGCCGAACGGATGCTCGCCGGAGCGGGAGCGCTGCCCGAACTGACCGCGGGGCAGCGGTCGGTGGGGCGGGCGTTCGCGTTGTCGTACGAGCAGATCACTCCCGCGGCGCAGCGGCTGTTCCCACTGCTCGGTCTCCACCCCGGCGGGTGGCTGGACGGTCGGGTGGCCGCAGCCCTCGCCGAGCTGCCCCTGACCGACGCGCAGGACCTGCTGGACGAGCTGGTCGACGCCCATCTGGTCGAGGAGGTGCAGCCGGACCGCTACCGCCTGCACGACCTGCTCCGCGAGTACGCCCGCCTGCTGCTCGGCGAGCCGGAGCGGCAGGCCGAGCGTCGGGCCGCCCTGGCGCGGCTGCTCGACCACCACCTGGCTGTCACCCTGGCGATCGCCCGGACCATCGAGGCGGCGGGCAGCCGCCGCACCATCCCCGCGCACACGCCCGGTCGACCCGATCTGATCGACGCCCCGGTGGCGCAGGGGCCGGCGTGGTTCGAGGAGAACCACGCCGCGCTCACCGCGCTGGTACGCCTGGCTGCCGAGGAGGGCTTCGGAGTTCGGTGCTGGCAGCTGGCCCGAGCCTGCTGGCGACTCAACTTCGACGGCGGGCACCTCGACGAGCTGATCGAGACCCACACGACTGGCCTACGAGCCGCCGAGGAACTGGGCGACGAGGCGGCGGTGGCCACGATGTTGAACTACCTTGCGTCGGCGTACTTCCGGCTTGCCCGCTTCCCCGAGGCGATCAGAGCGATGGACGTGGCACTCGAACTGCGTCGCCGGCTCGGGCTGCGCGGCGAAGTGCTCACCACGCTGTGGAACCTGGCCGTGTCGTATTCCGCGAACGGCGACTTCCGGCAGGGCAAGGCGAAGTTCGAGGAGGCTCTCGAACTCATCGCCGGCCGGGGCGACGCGAACGAACTGGCGAACCTGCTGAACAACCTGTGCCTGGGACTCATCGCCTGGGGTCGGTACGACGAGGCGCTGCCCCTGGTCCGGCAGCACCTCGTCCTGGCCCGTCAGACGGTGGACCTGGACCTGCCGCAGATCGCACACGCGCTCGGGCACCTCGGCATCGTCCGTCATCGGATGGGTGACGTCGGTCCGGCTCGTCGGATTCTTCGACTCGCGCTGCATTTCCGGCGCAGGGTGCGGAATCGGTTCGGCCAGGGTGAGGTGCTCAACGAGCTGGGCGTGATGGAGCGCAACGCCGGAGAGCCGGAACGCGCCGCGGCCCTGCACCGGGACGCGTTGGTGGCGATGATGGAGGCCGGCGACCGGATCGGCCAGTGCGCCTCGCGCAACCTGCTGGCCGTGGCCATGCTGGCGCAGGGAGATGCCGCCAGCGCGCTCGACCTGCACCGCCGGGTACTCGTCGACGCCGGCCGGCTGGGCGCCCGCTACGAGCAGGCCCGGGCGCTTCAGGGCATCGCCCGGTGCGTACGCGACACCGACCCGGCGGCGGCCCGTGCGCACCTGACCCGAGCACTGTCCCTGTACCGGCAGATCGACGTGCCAGACCGGCACGAGGTGGAACGGCTGCTCGCCGAGTTGGGCTGACGGATCATCTGCGGGTCGGCCACGGGCGCGGCAGGATGGTACGCGTGACGACTCCAGAGACGACCGGTTACCGGATCGAACGTGACTCGATGGGCGAGGTGGAGGTGCCCGCCGAGGCGCTGTGGCGGGCGCAGACCCAGCGCGCGGTGCAGAACTTCCCGATCTCCGGGCGGGGCATCGAACCGGCCCAGATCAAGGCCCTGGCCCAGATCAAGGGTGCCGCGGCCGAGGTCAACGGCGAGTTGGGCGTGATCGACGCCAACGTGGCCGCCGCGATCGCCGCCGCCGCCGCGCACGTCGCCGACGGCGGGTACGACGACCAGTTCCCGGTCGACGTGTTCCAGACCGGTTCCGGAACGTCGTCCAACATGAACGCCAACGAGGTGATCGCCACCCTGGCGAGCCGTGAACTGGGCTCGGCCGTGCACCCGAACGACCACGTCAACGCCTCCCAGTCCAGCAACGACGTGTTCCCGTCCTCGATCCACCTGGCGGCCACCCAGTTCATCGCGGAGGATCTGCTGCCGTCGCTGACCCATCTCGCCGAGGCGCTGGAGGGCAAGGCGGCCGAGTTCGAGACGGTGGTGAAGGCGGGGCGTACGCACCTGATGGACGCCACCCCGGTCACCCTCGGGCAGGAGTTCGGCGGGTACGCCGCCCAGGTCCGCTACGGCATCGAGCGGTTGGAGGGGTCGCTGCCCCGGCTGGCCGAGCTGCCGTTGGGCGGCACGGCCGTGGGCACCGGGATCAACACGCCACTCGGCTTCGCCGCCGCCGTGATCGGCAAGCTGCGTGAGTCGACCGGGCTGCCGCTGTCCGAGGCCCGCAACCACTTCGAGGCGCAGGGCGCCCGCGACGCGCTGGTGGAGACCTCGGGGCAGTTGCGGACCATCGCCGTGGGCCTCTACAAGGTCGCGAACGACATTCGCTGGATGGGCTCGGGCCCCCGGGCCGGCCTGCGCGAGCTGCGCATCCCCGACCTCCAGCCCGGCTCGTCGATCATGCCGGGCAAGGTCAACCCGGTGGTGGCCGAGGCGATGCGGCAGGTCTGCGCCCAGGTGATCGGCAACGACGCGACTGTCGGTTTCGCCGGGTCACAGGGCGACTTCGAGCTGAACGTCATGCTGCCGGTGATGGGCCGCAACCTGCTGGAGTCGATCCGGCTGCTGGCCGCGGCGAGTCGGCTGTTCGCCGACCGCCTGGTGGCCGGCCTGGTCGCGGACGCCGAGGTCTGCCTGGCGTACGCCGAGGGGTCGCCGTCGATCGTCACCCCGCTGAACCGCTACCTCGGGTACGACGAGGCCGCCTCGATCGCCAAGGAGGCGCTGGCCAAGCAGGCGTCCATCCGGGAGGTCGTGATCGCCCGAGGTCACGTCGACTCGGGCAAGCTCACCGAGACCCAGCTCGACGAGGTGCTCGACCTGCTCCGGATGACCCACCCCTGACCAGCGCCGCCCTCTGCTCACGCCCGGCGAAGCGCGGCGCGATCCTTCACGCCCGGCGCAGTGCGGCGCGATCCTTCACGCCCGGCGCAGTGCGGCGCGCTGCTCACGCCCGGAGCAGTGCGGCGCGGCCCGCGAAGCGCGCCGAGTCGCCCAGCTCCTCTTCGATCCGGATCAGCTGGTTGTACTTCGCCGTCCGGTCGGAGCGGGAGAGCGAGCCGGTCTTGAGCTGACCGCAGCCGGTGGCGACCGCCAGATCCGCGATGGTGGTGTCCTCCGTCTCGCCGGAGCGGTGCGACATGACGACGGTCCAGCCCGCCCGCTGGGCCGTCGTCACCGTGGCCAGCGCCTCGGTCAGGGTGCCGACCTGATTGACCTTGACCAGGACCGAGTTGCCGACGCCGGTGCGGATGCCCTCGCTCAGCAGCGTCTCGTTGGTGCAGAACACGTCGTCGCCGGTGAGCTGGCAGCGGTCGCCGACGCGGGCGGTCAGCTCGCGCCAGCCGTCCAGGTCGTCCTCGGCCATCGGGTCCTCGATGGAGACGATCGGATAGGCGTCGATCAGCCGGGCCAGGTAGTCGGCGTGCTCGGCGGAGGTGCGGCGTACTCCCTCGCCCGCGTAGTCGTACACGCCGTCGCGGAAGAACTCGGATGACGCCGGGTCCATGACGAGGCCGATGTCCGTTCCGGGGCGGTAGCCGGCGCCCTCGACGGCGGTCAGCACGAAGTCGAGCGCCTCCTCGGCGGTACGCAGCTCGGGCGCGAAGCCACCCTCGTCGCCCACGCCCGTGGAGTGCCCGGCGGCCAGCAGATCGCGGCGCAGGGTGTGGAAGACCTCGCTGCCCATGCGGACGGCTTCGGCGAAGGAGTCCGCGCCCACGGGAACGATCATGAACTCCTGGAAGTCGAGCGGGTTGTCGGCGTGGGCGCCGCCGTTGACGATGTTCATCATCGGCAGCGGCAGGAGGTGCGCGTCGGCGCCGCCGAGGTAGCGGTAGAGGGGCTGGCGGTGGGCCGCCGCGGCGGCCTTGGCGACGGCGAGGGAGACGCCGAGGATCGCGTTGGCGCCGAGCCGGGACTTCGTGGCGGTGCCGTCGAGGGCGATCAGCGCGGCGTCCAGACCCGCCTGGTCTGCCGCGTCCCGGCCGCGCACGGCCGCCGCGATCTCCCCGTTGACGTTGGCCACCGCACGGTCGACGCCCTTGCCGTGCCAGCGCGTCGGGTCTGCGTCGCGCAGCTCCACGGCCTCCCGGGCGCCGGTGGAGGCGCCGGAGGGGACGGCGGCCCGGCCCAGAGACCCGTCCGTCACCGTGACGTCGACCTCGACTGTGGGGTTGCCCCGGCTGTCGATGACGCGGCGGGCGGTGACGGTCTCGATGGTGGTGGTGATGGTTCCGGCTTCCAGTGCGGACATGGGAGGTCCTTTTCGTTGTCGCCTGCCGTGACCCCAGCTGCGACAACGCTGGCGCTGAGCCCGACAGCGGCAAACCCTACAGCAATGCTGATCAGTCATGCTGAACAGCCCCGCTGAACAGCATTGCTGTGCAGGTCAGGTGCCCAGCAGTGCTGACGAACGGGGTAAAGTGCCGTGTGCCCACCTCGGAAGCCGCCGCCATCGCCGCCGAACTGCGCACCGCGATGGGCAAGCTCACCCGGCGCGTCAAGCACGAGGACCGCATCCCGCTCGGTCAGATCGCCGTGCTCGGCGCACTCGACCGCGACGGCGCCATGACCACCAGCGACCTCGCCGCCGACCAGCGCGTACGCCCCCAGTCGATGGCCCGGGCGGTGGGGCTGCTCATGGAGCAGAAGCTGATCACGCGACGGGCGCACCCCACGGACGGCCGCAAGTCGCTGGTCGAGCTGTCGGACGCCGGCCGGGCCGCACTGGAGGCGGAGCGCAGCCGCAGAGCCGGTTGGCTCGCCCAGGCCATCGAAGCCGAACTCACGGACGAGGAGCGGGCGTTGCTGGCCCGCAGCGCCGCCCTGCTGGAACGGCTCGCCATGCGCTAGACGCTCCCCTCGACGGCCGGGCCGCCGTCGACGAGCGTCAGGGTTCGGGCAGCGCAGCCCAGCCGAGGAAGCGCACGTAGAGCGCTGCCGGGTCCGGGCCGTCGTGCGGGTTGAGTCGGTACAGGTCCGCCGCCGCGTCGTGCAGAACGGTGCACAGGTAGATGCTCAACGCGATCCGGTCGTGGGCGTACTCGCGGCGGAGGCTGAGCCGGGCGACCGCGCATGGCCAGGGCCCGGCGCAGACCCGACAGAGCCACAGTGGACGCAGCGGCAGGTGCGGTCGTGGCGTGATCGCGCGGTCGTCCGGGGCGGTCCGGGACATGGCGTGGGAGTCCTTTCGAGCTGAATCGTCTCTGACGTCACCTCCCCGTGGGCCGTCTCGCTTTCGGCGACGTCGCCGAGTTCGTGGTCGACCGCGCGATGACCGCCATCCGCCCCAACCACCGAGATCTTGGACAGTTTCCGTTGGTGGCTAACGGAAACTGTCCAAGATCTC
This sequence comes from Micromonospora sp. NPDC049114, assembly GCF_040648635.1. NCBI lineage: Bacteria > Bacillati > Actinomycetota > Actinomycetes > Micromonosporales > Micromonosporaceae > Micromonospora > Micromonospora sp. NPDC049114. The sequence continues at coordinate 201,724 of NZ_JBEZEA010000006.1, forward strand.
GAATAGTTCGCCCAGCCTGGGGGTGGGACCGCCCGGCACGGGGGTTCGGGCGGTCCCGCGCGACGCCGCCGGGCCCGGGGGACGGGGAGCGGTGCCGCACTTCACAGTCTGGTGATCGGGCGACTACGGTCGGAAGGGTTTTGCCGGGTCGTCACAGCCGTCCTGTTTCCGGTGGTGATGCCGCTGGCGGCCGGCTGGAGTTGATCGTCGACGGGGTGGAGAGGCGGCAGGTCATGGCCGATGGGCAGATGACGGCGGCGGCGTTCCTGGTCACCGAGCTGCGCCGGGCGCGCGTCCGCCGGGGTTGGAGTCAGGACGAGCTGGCCAAGGCGGTCAACTACTCGCCGTCCATGGTCAGCGCCGTCGAGCTGGGCCAGCAGCCGCCCACCGGCAAGTACCTGGAACTCGTCGACCGCGCCCTGGACACCGGCGGCCTCTTCACCCGCATGGCCTCCGAACTGGTCAGCCTGGACAAAGCGCAGGTCTGGCTGCGCGGTTGGCGTGCAATCCTCGCGGAGGCGCGGGCACTGCGATGGTTCGACCCGCTGCACGTCCCTGGCCTGCTGCAAACCGAAGGCTATGCACGCGCTGTCTTCGAATCGGACAGACTGCTCGACACCGATGAGGTGGAGCGGCGACTGACGGATCGGATGGACAGTCAGCAGGTTCTCTACTCGGACCGACCGCCGCACGTCGTCGCTGTGCTCGACGAGTCCGTGCTTCGGCGGCGCGTCGGCGGGCGGAAGGTCATGTGCGAGCAGGCTCTGCACCTGGCGCGGTTGGCAACCGAGCATCCGCGAGTCCAGCTACATGTGGTGCCTCGCTCGGCCGAGGAGTACCCAGGTCTGAACGGACCGTTCATCCTCGCCACCGTGGCAGACCACAGCGACCTCGCCTACCTCGGTGGCCAGATCGGCGGCCAGGAGCTGGACGGACCAGCGGATCTGCTGCGTCTACAGCGGACCTGGGAGGCTACTCTCGGGCAGGCGTTGCCACCGCAGGAGTCGGTTGAGGTGCTGAGGGAAGTGGCGGAGTCGTGGAGTTGACCCGAGCTGTCTGGCGCAAGAGCATCCGGAGTGGTTCCAACGACCAGTGCGTCGAGGTGGCTACGAACCTTGGGGGCGTGGTCGGGGTGCGCGACAGTAAGGACCCGGACGGGCCCGTGCTCGTGGTCGACGCGTACTCCTGGCGGCTCTTCGTGGTCGCGCCCCCGCGCTGACGCGACAGCAGTGCCCACGGCGGCGCGAAAACGGCTCGACCGTGTCGCGGGACGGCGGGGATGATCCAGCCATGGATGGCGACGACCTGGTTCCTCCAGGGAGCGAGCGGCTGCGGTTCCGGCGGTTGACCGTTGCCGACGTGGACGCGTTGGTCGAGTTGGACAGCGATCCCGAGGTGATGCGTTTCCTCACCGGCGGCGTCGCCACCCCGCGCGCCACAGTTCAGGGCGAGCACCTGCCGAAGCTGCTCGCCCAGTACGACAGGCATCCCGGCCTCGGTCGGTGGGCGGCCCTCGATCGGGAGACCGGTGACTTCCTGGGCTGGTTCGCCCTCGATCCGTCAAAGGACGGCGCCGAGGCCGAGTTGGGCTACCGGCTGCGCCGCGCGACGTGGGGGCGCGGCCTGGCCACCGAGGGGTCGCGGGCGTTGGTCCGGTACGCCCTGGACGTCGTGGGTGTGCGTCGGGTGTGGGCGCAGACGATGGCTGTCAACGAGCGGTCCCGGCGGGTGATGGTGAAGGCGGGGCTGCGCCACGTGCGCACCTTCCACCTCCAGTTCGACGACCCGATCCCGGGGACCGAGCACGGCGAGGTGGAGTACGAGCTGCGGGCCGACGTCCCTCAGGACCTGCCGGCGGCCCTGCGGGCGCGGTAGGCGGTCACGGCGGCCCGGTTGCCGCAGCCGGCCTCGCAGAACCGCCGCGACCGGTTGCGGGACAGGTCGACGACGACGTTGTCGCAGTCCGGGTACTCGCAGATCCGCAACCGGCTCAGCTCGCCCATGCGGACCAGGTCGGCGATCGCCATCGCCGCCTCCACCGCCATCCGGGTGGCCAGCGGCGCGTCGCGGGGCACGGCGTGCAGGTGGTACGGCTCGTCGTCGTGCTCGATGAGCTGCGGCAACGCCCGGTGTTCCAGCAGCAGGGCGTTGACCATGGCGACGACCTCGGGCGGTTCGGCGTGCCAGATCCGGCGCAGCCGGGGGCGCAACTGCCGCACGGCGCGCAGCTCGGCGTCGGTGTGCTCGTGGCGCCCGCTGTAGGCGTGCCGGGTGAAGAAGGCGTCCAGCGCGGCGACGTCGGGCAGCAGCTCGCCGTCGCGGCCCGCGGTGTTGACCAACGCGGTGGCGGCGATCAACGAACATTCGGTGTCATGAGCGAATAGCAACTTGACTCCTGTCACGGTGGCCGCCTAGCGTCATGAGCACAAGGATAGTTTGCTCATGACACCGTGTCGTCCCCGAGGAGCGCGAGATGCAGTCACGACCCGCCGCCGGCGCTGCGCTGGCGCTGCTCTCCGCAGTCACGTTCGCCACCTCGGGCACCTTCGCGCGGTCGCTCATCGAAGCCGGCTGGTCGGCCGAGGCCGCCGTGATCGCGCGGGTCGGCGTGGCCGCCCTGGTGCTGGCGATCCCCGCAGTGCTGTCCCTGCGTGGCAGGTGGCACGTGCTGCGCAGCAACAGCGCGGCGGTCGTGATGTTCGGGCTGCTGGGGGTCGCCCTGGCGCAGGTGTGCTTCTTCAACGCCGTGCGTTACCTGCCGGTCGGCATCGCGCTCCTGCTGGAATACCTGGGCATCATCCTGGTCGTCGGCTGGATGTGGCTGCGGCACGGTCAACGCCCCCGGCGGCTCACCGTGGCCGGCTCGGCCGCCGCCCTGTGCGGGCTGGCCTTCGTCCTGGATATCACCGGCACCGCCGGCTTCCACCCGGTCGGCGTGCTGTGGGGGCTGGGTGCCGCGTTCGGCCTGGCCGGCTACTTCGTGCTCGCCGGACGGGTCGACCCCCGGCTGCCCTCGGTCGCCATGGCCAGCGGCGGGATGGCCGTCGGCGCGGCCGTGCTGCTCCTCGTCGGGCTGACCGGTCTGCTGCCGCTGCGCGCCACGTTCGGCGATGTCGCGTTCGCCGGGCACCGCACCTCCTGGCTGCTGCCCATCGTCGGGCTCACCCTGGTCGCCGCCGTGATCGCCTACCTCGCCGGCATCGCCGGCACCCGCATCCTCGGGCCCCGGCTGTCGTCGTTCGTCGGGTTGACCGAGGTGCTGTTCGCGGTGCTGATCGCCTGGCTGTTCCTCGACGAACTGCCGACCGCGTGGCAGCTCTTCGGCGGCGCGCTGATCATCGCCGGGGTCGCCCTGGTGCGCCTCGACGAACTGCGCGGTACGCCCGCGCCCGCCCCCGGTGAGCCCGCGCTGGCGGCAACCACCCGGTGAGAGAGTGGTACCCGTGCTGACCACAGTGGTGTTCGACGCCGACGAGACCCTGCTGGACCTGCGGCCGGCGGTGACCGCCGGGCTGGTGACCGTCCTCGACGAGATGCGCCGCCGAACGCCGGACGCCGCCGACGTGACGCTCGCCGAGCTGGAGTCCGACTGGGATGCCGTCTTCGGCGAGCTGAGCGCCGCTCCGGTGCTGGAGATCCGCCGCGCCGCGCTGGCCCGGTCGCTGGCCCGCGCCGGGCTCGACGACCACCTGGACGAGATCGCCGCCCTCTTCTTCGCCCGCCGTTTCGCCCTCACCCGGCCCTTCCCGGACGTCCCGCCGGCCCTGGCCGCGCTGCGCACCCGGTACACGCTGGGCTTCGCCACCAACGGCAACAGCCGCGCCGAACGCTGCGGGCTCGCCGGGGAGTTCGCCTTCGAGATGTACGCGCACGAGAACGGCCTGCCCAAGAAGCCCGCCCCGGAGTTCTACGCGGCGGTGGTCGCGACCGCCGGAGTCCCCGCCGAGCAGATCGTGTACGTCGGTGACTCGTGGGAGCACGACGTGGTGGCACCCCGACGGGCCGGCCTGCGGTCGGTGTGGTTGAACCGGTACGGGCTGCCCCGCCCGGCCGGGGTCACCCCCGACGCGGAGGTGGCCACCCTGGCCGACCTGCCGATGGTCCTGTCGGAACTGGCGACGGGATCGGCCGACCGGGTGGACGTGGGCATCGAGCTGGGCGGATGAAGGAGAGATTCACCGCCATAACGGACGTTCACCTGGCGTAAAGCCGGCAGGTGTTGTGTGATGGCTGCCACGTCCCTCAACGAGAGGATCCGATGTGGTGAGCAAGCGCTTCACCGCCGGTGCCGTCGCGACCGCGGCAACACTGGCACTTACGGCAGCGGGCCTGGGTGTACCGGCCACCGCCGCGCCGAGCACCTCCCGCACCTTCACTGTCGTGGCCGAGGACGGCTTCGCCGCCGACACGGCTGTCGCCGCCATCCAGGCGGCCGGCGGCACCGTGGTGTCCCGGTCCGACGAGGTCGGCATGTTCCAGGTCACCAGTGATCGGGCCGACTTCGCGGCCAGGGCGACGGCAGCCCCGAGCCTGATCGGCGCGGCCGAGCAGAAGGCCATCGGCCGCAAGCCGAAGCTGGACCGGGTCGAGCAGGAGCAGGCTGCTGGCGCGGCCGGTGCTGCGAGCGCAGCTGGCGCGGCCGGCGCTGCCGGTGCGGCCGGTGCCGGGAAGAAGGGTGCCAAGCTGGACCCGCTCGACGAGAAGCTCTGGGGTCTGAAGATGATCCGGGCCGACGAGGCCCGCAAGGTCGAGCCCGGCGACCGTCGGGTCACCGTCGGCGTCCTGGACACCGGCGTCGACGCCAGCAACCCGGACATCGCGCCGAACTTCAACTGGTCGCTGTCGCGCAACTTCGCACCCGACATGACCGATGTGGACGGGCCGTGCGAGGTGCCGAGCTGCCTCGACGCCGTCGGCACCGACGACGGCGGGCACGGCACCCACGTGGCCGGCACCATCGGCGCCGCCGCCAACGGCTTCGGCCTCTCCGGTGTCGCCCCGAACGTCTCCCTGGTCGAGCTCAAGGGTGGCCAGGACTCCGGCTACTTCTTCCTCAACCCGGTGGTCAACGCCCTGATCTACGCAGGCCGGTCCGGGATCGACGTGGTCAACATGTCGTTCTACGTCGACCCGTGGCTCTACAACTGCACCGCCAACCCGGCCGACTCGGCGCAGGCGCAGGCCGAGCAGCGGGCCATCATCAAGGCGATGAAGCGGGCGCTGATCTTCGCGCACAATAAGGGCGTCACCCTGGTCGGCGCGCTCGGCAACGGCAACGAGGACCTGGGCGCACCGCGTACGGACACCACGAGCCCGGACTACGGCGCCGACCCGTACCCCCGGCCGATCGACAACAACAGCTGCTGGGACCTGCCCACCGAGGGCCCGCACGTGATCGGCGTGTCGTCGGTCGGTCCGTCGGGCAAGAAGTCGGACTTCTCCAACTACGGCACCGAGCAGATCTCCGTCGCCGCGCCGGGTGGGTGGGCCCGGGACGGGTTCGGGACCCCGACGTACAACACCCCCGGCAACCGGATCCTCTCCAGCTACCCGCTGAAGGTGCTCCAGGAGGAGCCGATCTCCACCACCATCCCGGACCCGAAGGTGGACGCGAACGGCAACATCGACCCGCGGGTCGCCACGAGCGTCTTCAAGCAGTGCAAGCCCAACGGTGAGTGCGGCTACTACACCTACCTCCAGGGCACCTCGATGGCGTCCCCGCACGCCGCCGGTGTCGCCGCGCTGATCGTCAGCCGGTACGGCAAGCCGCAGGGCCGGGGTGGCTTCGGCATGTCGCCGGACGTGGTCGAGCAGCACCTCTACCGCACGGCAGCCGAGCACGCCTGCCCGGAGCCGCGCCTCCAGCAGTACCGCAACGAGGGCCGGGACGAGACCTACGACGCGTACTGCGCCGGTGGGGTCAACTTCAACGGCTTCTACGGGTACGGAATCGTCGACGCGTACGCGGCGGTGAAGACCCCGCTCAAGCCGAACGCCCGCCCGTAAGTCACCACCGCGAGGCCCGGTCGACGCTCGTCGACCGGGCCTCGTCGGCGTCTTCGGCGTCCGGGCCTCGGGCTTGATCGACTCGGGTTCCTGGATGGCGGGGTATCGCGGGCCCGGGGACAGCCCGACTTCCAGGAATCCGAGTGGATCACGTCGGCCCCGGGTGACGCCGCCAGCCGCGGGCACTCAGCGCGGCGCGCACCTCGCGGAGCACTGCCGGGAACTCGGTATGCATTCGTCGACTGGTCACATGCAGCACCAACCAACCCGCTCCGACGAGCAGGTTGAGTCGTCGACGATCGCGATGCAGCTGATCGGCGTCGGCGTGCCACTGCCCGTCGTACTCGACCGCTACGCGGTATTCCGGCCACGCCAGGTCCGGATGGAGGACCACGCCGTTGGGCAGGCGTATCGGATGTTGAACGACGGGGCGGGGCAGCCTGCCCAGCACCAACCGCACCCGCAGCTGCGATTCCGGCGGGGACTGGGCTCCGCCGTCAGCCAGGTCGAAGAGCCAACCTGCCCGGCGACTCCCGGCCCGGTTCGCGTTACGAGCCGCCGCCTCGATCAGAGCGCCGCGATCGGTCAGCCCCTGCCCGAGCATCGCGTCGATGATGCTGACCGCACGGATCGGGTCGAGCCAGACTGCGGTCTCCCAGGCGGCCTGCCCGGGGTCGGAGCGGGGGATCGAGCCGCGCGGGAACCGGAGGGGCTCGGCGGGCGTCCGGCTCTCACCCCACCCGCCCCCCGCCGAGTTGGCCCGTCCGGCCGCCATCGCGCGCCCCCGGGACCGCCGCGCGTCCACGGGGCGGGTAGCGCCCGCTCGTGGTGCGGGGCCCGACCCGGGTGGGCGTTCTGACCCGGGCGGCCGTTCTGGGCCGGGTGGGCGTTCTGGGCCGGGTGGGCGTTCTGGGCCGGGTGGGCGTGCTGACCCGGGTGGGTGGGAATTGCCGGTTGGGTGGGCTGTTCGTGGAGAGCCTGACGCGGCCGGGTGCTCAGGTCCTGTTGGGTGAATCGTTCCGGTCGGGTGTCCCGCTTTCGGCGCAGCGCTGGTGCCCGGGCAGGTCATCAGCCGACCGCGCGCCTCCGGGTCAAGGGGCGCGGGGTGGACGTGCACGCGGAGGCCGCGTTGCGCGCCGACCCGAAGCGATCGGGGCACGAGGACGTGCACGTCGTCGGTGAAGGCGGCGGCGTGTTCGATGCCGTGCAGGAAGGCGGCCGACGGGCCACCGACGGCTACCCCGGGCGGTAGCCGGAGGAGGGCGGCGCGACAGGCCAGGGCGTGGTCCCGATCCAGCCGCGCGTCGGCGTAGATGTCGTGGCGCAGCCGCACCCAGGCGGCGCTGCGCAACTGGTGCTCGCTGAGAAGGCCGGCCCGGACAGCGTCGGAGCCACGGAAGACCTGCCAGGTGAGGGCATCGGGTCGGTACGGACGAGGTGGCATGTCGAACAGCGTGCGGACCGCGAACCACCGGACGAAACCCCTGTGGACAACCCGCCCCGAGCCTCCGTCGGACCCTGTGGACAACCGCGTGCTCACGCGCCGATCTTGGTATGACACCCACGGTGATCGACTCGCGTTCATGGAAATCGGGCTGTCGCTGGTGCTGGGATACCGCGCTTTTCACGAACCCGAGTTGATCAAGGGTCGGGTGGGTCAGCGGAGGGCGGCGGTGACGGCTGTGGCGGCGGCGAGCACCTGGGGACCGATCAGGTCGACGTCCAGCGGGGCGAGCGCGACCACCCCGACGCTGGCCTCCAGACCTGGCACGCCGAGCACCGGCGCGGCCACCCCGTACGCCCCGGACTGCAGCTCGCCGCTGCTGCTCACCGGCTCCGCGGCGCCGCCCCGACCGGCCAGGATCGCCCGACCCGCGGCACCTCGGTCCAGGGGATGCCGCGCCCCGGTCCGGTACGCGACGTGGAACGACGTCCAGCTCGGCTCGACCACGGCCAGGGCGACGCCCTCGCCGCCCTCCACCACTGTCAGGTGTGCCGTGGCGCCGGCCTGCTCGGCGAGCCGGCGTAGCGCGGGCAGCGCCCCCTCGGCGAGCAGCGGCTGGGCGCGTCGGGCCAGGTGCAGCACCCCGGCGCCGAGGCGGAGCCGGCCGTCGCTGTCGCGGCGCAGCATCCCGTGCGTGGTCAGCGGGCCGACGAGCCGGTAGACGGCCGCCCGGCCGATGCCGAGTCGCGTCGCCACCTCGGTGACCGTCAACCCGGCCGGCGCGTCGGCGACCAGGTGCAGCAGTCGCAGACCCCGGTCGAGAGTCTGGGACGTCTCCCCGGCCCGGCCGGACCCCGCCGTCTCATCCACAGCACGCAGCGTACGACCCGGCACCGGCGGACCCGTACAGGCGCGGACGGCTACCCTTGTACGGTGACGCTACGCCTGTATGACACCGCCACCCGATCGGTGCGGGACTTCGTCCCGCGGGAAGCCGGCAAGGTGGGGGTCTACCTGTGTGGTCTCACCCTCCAGGCGCCGCCGCACATCGGTCATCTTCGGTCCGGCGTCAACTATGACGTGCTGCGTCGCTGGTTGCTGGCCGCCGGCTACGAGGTCACGTTCATCCGCAACCTGACCGACATCGACGACAAGATCCTCGTCAAGGCGGGGGAGCGGGGTCTGCCGTTCTGGTCGATCGCGTACGCCAACGAGTTGATCCTCGCCGAGTCGTACCGGGCGTTGAACGTGCTGGCGCCCACCTACGAGCCGCGCGCCACCGGGCACATCCCGGAGATGCACGAGCTGATCACGAAGTTGATCGCGGACGGGCACGCGTACCCGGCCACCGACGGCTCCGGGGACGTCTACTTCGACGTGGCGTCCTGGCCGGCGTACGGGTCGCTGTCGGGTCAGTCGCCGGACGCGATGCAGTCGGCGGGGGACGCCCCCGACCGGGGTAAGCGGGACCCCCGCGACTTCGCCCTCTGGAAGGGCGCCAAGCCGGACGAGCCGGCGGACGCGTACTGGCCGTCGCCGTGGGGGCTGGGCCGCCCGGGGTGGCACATCGAGTGCTCGGCGATGTGCTGGCGCTACCTCGGCCCGGAGTTCGACATCCACGGCGGTGGTCTGGACCTGACGTTCCCGCACCACGAGAACGAGATCGCCCAGTCCCAGGCGGCCGGGTTGCCGTTCGCCCGCTACTGGGTGCACCACGGGCTGCTCAGCATCGGCGGAGCCAAAATGGGCAAGTCCGCCGGCAACGCGCTCGACCTGGCGTACGTGGATTCGCTCGGCGTGCGGCCGGTGGAGCTGCGCTACTACTACGCCGCCGCCCACTACCGCTCGGTGATCGACTACTCGGAGGACTCGCTGCGCGACGCGGCCACCGCGTACCGGCGGATCGAGGGTTTCGTGCAGCGGGCCGCCGAGCGGGTGGGCCCCGGGCAGCTCGGTGAGCTGCCAGCCGGCTTCGTCGCGGCCATGGACGACGACCTCAACACCTCCGCCGCGCTGGCCGTGCTGCAACAGCACCTGCGCGACGGCAACACCGCGCTGAGCACCGGCGACGATGTGACCGTCCGCACCACCCTGGCCGCGGTACGGGCGATGCTGGATATCCTCGGCATCGACCCCTTCGACGAGGCCTGGACCGGCGGCGGCAGCTCGAACGATCTGCGCGCCGTGGTGGACTCCCTGATCGCGCTGGCCCTGGAGCAGCGCGCGCAGGCCCGGGGCCGCAAGGACTGGGCCGCCGCCGATGCGGTACGCGACCAGCTCAAGCTGGCCGGCGTGGCGGTCGAGGACACCCCCCAGGGCCCCCGTTGGACTATTGGAGAGCAGGACTGATGGCCGGCAACTCGCAGCGCCGTGGCCGGCGACTGACGCCGAAGGCGGGCGCCCCCAAGGGCTCCGGCGGCAAGAACAAGGACTCCCTCACCGGACGCGGACGCACCCTGCCCGCCGACGAGCGACCCTGGCACAAGGGTTACTCGGGCACCGAGAAGCTGCCGCAGCGCACCGCCTGGAAGCAGGACAAGGAGCGCCGGGCGGCGGCCGAGGAGGGGCGTGCCCCCAAGATCGGCCAGCCGGGCAGCAAGGACACCACCTGGGGCAAGGGCGGTGGCCGGGGCGTACCGGCGAGTCGGGGTGGCGCCGCGGGTCGGGGTGGTCGGCCGACCGCCGGCCGGAGCGGCCCCCGGGTCGCGCCGGGTCGCAAGTCCAACCCGTCCAAGGACACCCCGGAGCTGCTGGTCGGGCGCAACCCGGTGCTGGAGGCGCTGCGCGCCCAGGTGCCGGCGACGGCGCTGTACGTCGCCCAGGGCATCGACATGGACGACCGGATCAACGAGATCATCCGGACGGCCGCCGACCGGGGCATCGCCAACCTGGAGATCAGCCGCGCCGAACTGGACCGGATGACCGGCGGCGTGCTGCACCAGGGCGTCGGGTTGCAGGTGCCGCCCTTCGCGTACCAGCCCTTCGAGGACATGGTCGCCGCGGCCCTGGAGCAGCAGGCGCCGCTCCTGGTGGCGCTGGACGGGGTCACCGACCCGCGCAACCTGGGCGCGGTGATCCGTTCGGCCGCCGCGTTCGGCGCGCAGGGTGTCTTCGTACCCGAGCGGCGGGCTGCCGGGATCACCGCGACCGCCTGGCGGACCAGCGCCGGCGCGGCCGCGCGGGTGCCGGTGGCCCAGGTCACCAACCTGACCCGGTCGCTGAAGGCGTGCCGGGACGCCGGCTTCATGGTGGTCGGCCTGGACGCCGACGGCGACACCGACCTGTACGACCTGGAGGCCGCTGTCGGGCCGCTGGTGGTGGTGGTCGGCTCCGAGGGGCGCGGGTTGTCCCGGCTGGTCGGCGAGACCTGCGACCTGACCGTGAGCATCCCGATGATCTCCGAGGTGGAGTCGCTCAACGCCAGTGTGGCCGCCGCGGTCACCCTCGCCGAGGTCGCCCGCCGGCGCTCGGTCGAGCTGTAACGACTGTCGACGAGGCCCCTTCCCGCAGGTGTGCGGGAGGGGGCCTCGTCGTCAGATCTGGTGGGTCCAGGCGACGAAGAGCAGCGCCCCGGCCACCGCGATCAGCAGCGTGACCGGAATCAGCCACGCCGGGGCGCGCTCCCCGTCGAGACGTCGGGTCAGCCGCTGGTGCACGGCGGCGATGCCGATCAACGCGAGCAGGCCGGCGGTGGCCATCGGCAGGCCGACGAGGAAGTGCGCCACCCACGCGCCGGCCCGGGTCGGACCACCCCAGGAGTGGTCGTAGGGGCCGCGGTCGACGATGCCGTACAGCACGCCGCGCAGCACCATCAGCAGTTGAACACCGAGCGGCAGCAGGGCCACGAGGCCGAGCAGCAGGCTGAGCAGCCCGTGGCCGAGCACGCTGAACGGGCCGGGTCGCCGGTCGGGCGCGGGCACCGGGGGTGCTCCGAGCAGTCCGGTGCGAAGCCTGCGCCACCGCGCGGCGGCCGCACCGGCGCCACCCACCGGGGCGGTCACCAGCGCGAGCAGGGCGACCGGCACCAGCGCCGCGCAGTAGGCGAGGCTGCGGCCGGTCAGGCGGGCCGTCCGGCCAAGCCGGGAACTGGTGATCGGGTGAACGGTGGCGGACACGGCGTCTCCTCGGGTTGGGCGTGCCGCGACGCTACGGGCGCGGCCCGCCCTGCCGAGTCACCCCGCGGAGCCACATTGGTGCTGGCACCTGGGGGTGAGAAACCCTTTCCGGGTACGACGAAAGGGGCGGCCCGCCGAAGCGGACCGCCCCTTTCCGGTACGGCGTTACGTCAGATCCGGCCGCCGGTGGCGGCGTGGAAGACGTGGCTGCGGCCGGTGCGCGGCTTGACGAACACGGTGTCGCCCATGTTCGGCATGGTGCGCCGGTCGGTGCGGACGACGAAGCGCTCCGAGTTGCCACCCAGCGCGGCGTGCCCGTAGACGTTGGCGTCCGAGCCGAGGTCCTCGACCAGCTCGACGACGACCGGCATGCCGCCCTCGGTCGGGCTGACCAGGTCGCAGTCCTCCGGGCGGAAGCCCACGGTCACCTTGCCGTCGCCACCCTCGGCGCGGGCCGCAGCGACCTGCTCGCGGGTCAGCGGGATGTGCAGCTCGGCGAACTCGGCGCCCTGCTCGTTCAGCGGAACGGTCTTGATGTTCATGGCGGGAGAGCCCATGAAGCCGGCGACGAACACGTTGGCCGGGGTGTCGTACAGCGCCCGCGGGGTGTCCACCTGCTGGAGCACACCGTCGAGCAGCACGGCGACCCGGTGGCCCATGGTCATGGCCTCGACCTGGTCGTGCGTGACGTAGACCGTGGTGACGCCCAGCTTGGCCTGGAGCGACGCGATCTGGGTACGGGTCTGCACGCGCAGCTTGGCGTCGAGGTTCGACAGCGGCTCGTCCATGAGGAAGACCTGCGGCTCGCGGACGATCGCCCGGCCCATCGCGACACGCTGACGCTGACCGCCGGAGAGCGCCTTCGGCTTGCGGCTCAGGTACTCCTCCAGCTGGAGCAGCCCGGCCGCCTCCTTGACCCGCCGGTCGATCTCCGACTTGGAGGTCTTGCGCAGCTTGAGGGCGAACGCCATGTTCTCGTACACCGTCATGTGCGGGTAGAGGGCGTAGTTCTGGAAGACCATCGCGATGTCGCGGGCCTTCGGGGGCAGGTGGGTGACGTCGCGCTGGTCGATGTAGATCGAGCCGGCGTCGACGTCCTCCAGGCCGGCGAGCATGCGCAGGCTGGTGGACTTGCCACAACCGGAGGGGCCGACGAGAACGAGAAACTCGCCGTCGCCGATCTCGAGGTTCAGCTCGTTGACGGCGGGACGCTCGGTGCCCGGGTAGATCCGGGATGCCTTGGAATAGGTGACCGTAGCCATGGTGGTGCGCTTCCTTTCACCGGCAGGAACGTGCCGGACGATCCGAGTGAAGGAGCGACCGGCACGTACCCGTGCCGGTCAGCGGACGGCGGGTCGGCCGCGGGGGCGGCCGTGGTGTCGTCCGTGTCACTGCACCGTAAACGGCTTTCACCGCGCTGCCAAGGTGAGGGGCCCTCGGAAGTGATCCATTGCCCACGCATTCCGGGCACTCGGGCACGGGCAGGTATCAATCGACGTCTCCTCAAGGCGGTGGGGCGTCGGGTTGTTGACGTTTCCCGTGCTCGGGAGCCCTCGCGAGCGGGATATCCGGACGTCAGTCGCTATGCTGACCTCGACGCACGCGCCCCTGTAGCTCAGCTGGCCAGAGCACTCGCCTTGTAAGCGAGATGTCGCCGGTTCGATCCCGGCCGGGGGCTCCATATCCACAAGGCTTTTCCCGATCGACTCTGCCATGAGTCGATCGGTTGACAGCAACGCTGACAGCAACGGCACTCACGAGAGCTTCCCGTCGAGCTTGCCAAGAGCCTGACGCATCGCGTCGCATCCCGGTCTTCTTCTGCGATCCCCACAGCCCGTGGCAGCGCGGAACCAACGAGAACACCAACGGCCTGCTACGCCAATACTTCCCCCAGGGCACCGACCTCAGTAGACACAGCGTTGACGACCTGGCGGCCGTCGCTCTCGCGCTCAACAGCCGCCCCCGCAAGACACTCGGTTGGCGAACTCCCGCTGAAGCACTCAACGACCACCTACTATCACTCAGACAAGGCAGTGTTGCGACGACCACTTGAGCCCGGTCTGAGTCCCGCGGTCCGAATGGTGAATGACCTGGTCTCGGGCGGGTCGGCGGTGCTGGATGGCCATGCCGACGGCGTCGAGGATCAGCTCAGTCCGCAGGTGATCGGCCATCGCCCAGCCCACGACGCGGCGGGAGTAGGCGTCGACCACGACCGTGAGGTAGAGGAAGCCTTCCCAGGTGCGCAGGTAGGAGATGTCGGCGACCCACAGCCGGTTCGGTGCGGTGGCGGTGAACTGTCGCTGGACCAGGTCCGGCGCGGTCGCCGTGGACGCGGCCCTGCGGCGGGGCTTACCGCGCCGCCGGCGGTGGGCGCCCTCAATGCCGGCCAGCCGCATCAGCCGGGCCACCGCCTTGCGGTTCCACCGGTGGCCGCGCTCGTGCAGCTCGGCGGTGAGCCGTCGGGCGCCATAGACACCGCGGTGCTCTGACCATGCCTGCTGGGTAATCTCAACGCGCTGCTGGTCGTGGCGTTCCCGCTCGACAGCGCGCTGACGCCCCTGCCGAAGCCAGTCGTAGAAGGCGCTGTGGCCGACGCCGAGCAGTCGGCAGAGCAGACCGACCGGGTAGCTGGTCTTCCCCGCGTCGATGAACCGGTACACCTCAGTCCGGTTCACCGCTCCGTCTCGCGTGCGAAGAAGACCGCCGCTTTTTCAAGATCTCCTTCTCCAGCTCTAGCTGCGCGACCTGACGCCGCAGCCGCACCAGCTCAGCCCGCTCGTCAGCGGCCAGATCGCTCAGCCGGCCGCCGTCGCGTTCCTGCCGCATCCGGTCGACCCAGTTACGCAGCGTCTCGTGGTTGACGCCCAACTCCCGGCCCACGTCCCGCAGCGTGCGACCGGAGTCGAGCACCAACGCCGCGGCCTGACGCCGGAACTCCTCGGGGTACTTGCTCTGTCGAGCCACAGCGGTTTCCTCCTCCTCGGCAGGATGCCAAGTCAGGAGGTGTCCGGTCTCAGGGGGTCACTTCAGTCGCAACCTCTCTACACTGCACCGCGTGACACTGCAGGCGTACGACCGTGGGGTGCTCGCTGTGCAGCGCCGGGCCTTCGAGCAGGCTCGCGAGCAGTTGGAGCTGGCCGGGCCGGATGACCGGGCGCTGCTCCTGCTGGGCCAGCTGGCCAGCAGCGGCCACGGCGAGCAGGCAGATCCGGTGAGGGCGCGCGGGTTGTACGAGCGTGCGGCTGAGTTGGGCAATGCCGAGGCGGCTCATAACCTCGGGGTCCTGTACGCCACCGGCCGGGGAGTCGAGCAGGACCAGGCGGCGGCGTTGCGGTGGTATCAGCGTTCGGCCGAGTTGGGCAGCGTGCCCGCTCGCCGGATGGTCGGGCTGATGTACGCCACCGGCCAGGGCGTGCCGGTGGACCAGGACGAGGCGGAGCGGCACTGGCGCATGGCTGGCGCCGCCGGGGAGGCGCAGGCGCTGCACGATCTGGGCACCCTCTTCGCGTACCACAAGGTGGACCCGCCGGAGGCTGCGTTCTGGTATCTGGAGGCGGCCAAGGCGGGCATCGAGATGGCCGAGCGGGAACTGGCTTTGCTAGCGCCGAAGCTAAGCATGCCGGCTTCGGTAGACAGCCGGGCGCGCACGATGCTCGGCGTGATCCACGCGTTCCATCTCGGAGATCCGGCCGGAGGCGTGGAACTACTGACCGTATCGGCGGATGACGGGGACCCAGTTGCCCAGCGCACGCTCGCGTATCTGGTCCAGCATGGCATCGGCACGACACAGGACGACGCTCGCGCGAACGCTCTCTACCAGGCCGCAGCCGAGGCAGGGGACGCATTTGCTGCGTTCAACCTGGGGGTGCTGTCCGGTGGGTCTGACGAGGCGGTGCGCTGGCTGCGCCAAGCGGCCGAGGCCGGGGTCACTGAGGCGTATCCACGGCTGGGTGACCGACTCAGCGAGCGTGACCTCGACGAGGAGGCGCTGCAGTGGTACGTGCGCGGCGCCGAGGTCGGCGACAAGGGCAGCATGTTCGCGGCGGCTTGCTGGTACCGCGACGGATTCGGCGGACCGGTCGACCTTGTGCAGGCACTTCGGTGGTACCTCGCCATGTTGAATGTCGGCAGCGGCGACGGCATCCACGAAGCACACGCGACCGTGCCACGAATGACCGCCGATGAAATCCACGAGGCAGGCCGGCTCTCGGGACGGCTGCTGGAGGCGGACCTCTTCGTGCAGCGGCAGTCTGCCCCGAGCGCTGCCTCCGATTGACCTGATGCTTCTGCCGGCGCAGGCACCCGCTGCATTGCGTCCGGAGCTGGCCGGGATGGGGGCGACGCCGCAGAGCCGGGCGAAAGCCGCTTCGGAGTGCAGGCGATGAGGGTTGTCGCCGGCGGTGACGAGGAGTTGCCCAGCGGTGTCGACTCCGACGCCAGGCAGCGCGACCAGATCCGGGGCGGTGGCGGTGACGAGGGCGGCCAAGTGGCTGTCGAGATCGTCGATCTGCCGCTCCTATAGTTCGGGTATCACCGACCGTCGAGGAGTCGCATGAGCCCGGTCGTCGCGATCGCCGGCAGTGCCCAGGTCAACCGCTCCTACTCGCCCGCCGTACGCGACCCGGGAGCCGCTCCCGCCGCGGCGGCGGAACTGGGCGCGGCACTCGCCAACCAGGGCTGCCGCATCGTCGTGTACTCCGGTGATCCCGAATACCTGGAACGGGACGTCGTGCGCGGCTACATCAGCTCCGGCCGGGCGACGCCCGGGTCGATCCTGGTCCGTGGTCGCTACCAGCAGGACGCGGGCTTCGCGGAGGCCGAGCGGCACCCGGAGCTGTTCACGGTCGTGCCCGAGTCGACCGACGACTGGGAGGTCAGCTTCTACCGGTCGCTGCTGACGGCCGACGCGTTGCTGCTGGTGGGCGGCGAACGCTCCACGTTCATCGCCGGGCTCATCGGTCTGTCCCGGCGCATCCCGGTGGCGGCGGTCGCCGCGTTCGGTGGAGGCGCGGAGAAGGTCTGGCAGCGCCTCAGCGGCGAACGCGGCGTCGCCACCGAGGAGGAGGTGGCGGTGCTCGCCAGGCCGTGGCAGCCGGGCGCCGCCGAGCCGATCGTCACCGCGCTCTGCGCCCAGGTGCAGCGCCGAGCCGAGCAGGAACGCGCCTCCCGCGAGGCCGAGCGGGCTGCCGGGCGGCGTACGGTGGCGGGCCTGGTCACCGCGCTTGTCCTCCTGCTGCTCGCCCTCGCCACGATCCCGCTGGCGTACGCCGCTCCGGCCGGCGGCTGGCAGAACGTCGCGGTTCTCGTGGCCGCCCCGCTGTTCGCCTCGGTGTGGGGTGCGATCGTGCGTAACGCGTACGACGGCGGTGGCAGCTGGCTGCGGGCGGCGGCGTTGGGCTCGGCCGCCGGTGTCATCGCCTTCCTGCTGTTCGTCGCGGCGCAGATCGCCACGAACCCGGGCCTGCTCGACGGTGACGCGGCGCGGCAGTTGGTCTTCTTCGTCCTGGCCATCGGGTTCATCGGCGGGTTCACGTCCGAGGTCGTCTACGCCAAGCTGCGCGACCAGGACGTGGCGCAGACGTCGGTCCTTCCGCCGGGCGGCCTGCGGTGAGCCGGGCCGTGGAGGAGTCCAACCGGGCGATGCTGCGGGCGCGCGACGCGATGGACCGGTCGTACGCCGAGCCACTGGACATCCCCGCGTTGGCCCGGATCGCGCACGTCTCCGAGGCGCATTTCATCCGCACGTTCCGGGCCACGTTCGGCGAGACGCCACACCGCTACCTGCAACGCCGCCGGGTGGAGCGGGCCATGACGCTGCTGGTGGAGACGGACCGGGACGTCACGGACATCTGCTACGCCGTCGGCTTCGGCAGCCTGGGCACGTTCAGTCGGACGTTCCGGCAGATCGTGGGGGAGTCCCCCACGGATTTCCGGCGTCGCCGCGCGGCGACGGGCAACGTGCCGTCCTGCTTCACCAAGGCGTGGACGCGTCCCAGCAGTTTTGGATAAGCAGCAGGTCAGGGCCACCCTCTACGGTCATGGCATGACGATGAACGCGATCAGCCGCTCCCAGATCTACGTCCTCGACCAGGACGCGGCGCTGGACTTTTATGTCAACAAGCTCGGTATGGAGGTCAACACCGATCAGGATCTCGGCTTCATGCGCTGGTTGACGGTGAACCTGCCCGGTGACCCGGAGCGCGAGATCCTGCTGGAGAAGCCGGGCCCGCCGGCGCTCGACCCGGCGACTGCCGAGCAGGTGCGGGAGCTGCTCACCAAGGGCGCCCTGGGTGGGTACCTCTTCATGACCACCGACGACGCCCGCAAGACCCACGAGGATCTCGTGGCGAAGGGCGTCGAGATCACCGACGAGCCGACCGAGCGCCCGTACGGGATCGACTTCGGCATCCGGGACCCGTTCGGCAACAAGATCCGTATCGGCCAGATGTTCCCCCGGGCGTAACGTCAAGATCGAAAACCCGAGGGCGCGGGCCGGTCCCGCGCCCTCGGGTGTGTTTGGGTGTACGGCATGCGAACGCGGTTGCTGTACCTGGCCCGGCACGCCGAACAGGACCTCACCGGGCATGCCGACACGGACTCGATCGAGCCGGATTCCGGCCTGTCCGAGCGCGGCCGGCGGCAGGCCACGCTGCTCGGTGAGCGGCTGCGGGGCCGACCGTTCGCCGCCGTACACCACGGGCCGTTGCGCAGGGCCGCGCAGACCGCCGAGGTGGTCGCCGCGGCACTGCCAGGCGTTCCGGTGTACGCCACGGAGCTGGCCGGCGACCACCTTCCGCACGACACGGACCCGGCCGGGCTGCCGTTGGCGTACGCCAATTTCCTGGCCGGGTTCTCGACGGCCGAGCGGGCCGACGGGCCGCGGGTGACGGCGGCGGCGGTGCGGCGCTTCACCGGCCCGGCGGTTGCCGACGAGGGTGCAGCCGACGGCGAGCCGGTTCGTGAACTGGTGGTGACGCACACCTTCCTGATCGCCTGGCTGGTCCGGCATGCCCTCGACGCGCCGGAGCGGCGGTGGCTGGGTTTGAACCACCACAACGCGGGGTTGACAGTCATCCGGTACGGCGTGGCGGGGCCGCCGAACCTGATCGCCGTCAACGACGTGGCGCACCTGCCGGCGGAACTGCGCGGCACCGGTCTTCCCCCGGACTACCTGGTCTGAGCCGCCGGTCAGCCGGTGACCCGCAGCAGCAGCTCGACGAGCGCACGGGTCGCCGGCGGCGGCGCGGGATCGGCGGGGCAGTCGACGTACCCGGTCTCGACGGCGCCGATCCTCAGGCGGTAGGTGAACGCGTCCGCGCAGCTCGACGCGGTGGCCGTGCGGCGGGCCTCGGTGGTCAGTCGGGGGTCGGCCGCCAGGCCGCGTAGCCGGCCGAGGTCGGCGGCGTCGAGCTTTCCGGTACGACGGCTGCCGGCCCGGTCAACCACGGTCCACCGCCCGTCCGGCTCGACGGTGATGTTGTCGCCGCGCCCGGCGAACCCGCCGGAGCGGAACAGCGCGACGCGCGCCCGGTCGTCGGCTTTCGGGCCGCTCTTCCCGGGGCCGCTCTGCCCGGGGCCGCTCGGGACTGGGCCGCTCGGTGCGGGGATGTTCGTGAGGTCCGGGCCTGCGGTCGCGCCGCTGCCCGAGGGCAGGTCGGTGGGGGCGGCAGCCCGGTCGGTGCCGGTGCAGCCGGCCAGGAGGGCGGCCAGGAGCGCGATCGTGACGCCGGTCGTCGAGGCGGGTCTCATGTCCGTCGGACGTGTCATTGCCGGCGTTGGTTCCCTTGTCAAGGCCCTCATCCGTTCGGCCAGTCTCAATGTCTGGGAGCGGTCCAAGGCTTCTCTTTTCCTCAACACATCGCTATATCTACATGCGTGACTACCCCCGTCACACCCTTTCTCCTTTCAGGAGGGCACGTGAAACGACCCCTCGCGGCCGTCAGCGCAGCGCTGCTCACCAGCGGCCTGCTGACCTGCGTCGCCACCGCGGCGCACGCCGCCCCACCCACCGCTCCCGCGCCGGACGCCTCCGCCGCGGCCCGAGCGGCGACCGTCCTGCGGACGAACCCCGGCGCCGTCCAGGGTTCGAGCGCCGAGTCCTACCAGGTGCGCAGCACCCGGGTGGACGCCTCCGGTGCGGCGCACACCCGCTACACCCGCACCTACCAGGGGCTTCGGGTGTACGGCGGTGACTTCGTCATCCACACCGCGCCGAACGGCACCTACGCCGGCAGTTCGGTTGCACTTGCCGCGCCACTGACCGTCCCCACCACGGCCCGGATCACCGCGGACGCGGCGAAGAAGGCGGCCCGCGCCGGGTTCAACGGCAAGGCCGAGGCCGTGGGCGCTCCGGAACTGTTCGTCGACGCCAGCTCCGGCAAGGGCCGGCTGGCCTGGGAGACGGTGGTCAGCGGCTGGCAGCCGGACGGGCAGACGCCGTCGCGGCTGCACGTGATCACCGACGCCACCTCCGGCGCGACCGTCGGCTCGTTCGACGAGATCGAGTCGGTCACCGGCAGCGGCCAGGGCATCTACACCGGCTCGGTGAGCATCGACACGACGCTCTCCGGCAGCACGTACCAGATGATCGACCCGGTGCGCGGCAACGGCCGCACCTGCGACATGAACAACGGCACCTCCACCTGCACCACCTTCACCGACGCCGACAACGCGTGGGGCACCGGCGCCAACTCCAACCGGCAGTCGGCCGCCGTGGACGCGCACTTCGGTGCCGCGAAGACCTTCGACTACTTCAAGAACGTGCACGGCCGCAACGGCATCTTCGGCAACGGCAGCGGTGTGCCCAGCCGCGTGCACTACGGCAACAACTACGTCAACGCGTTCTGGGACGGCGCCCAGATGACCTACGGTGACGGCTCCAGCAACGCCCGACCGCTGGTCTCGCTGGACGTGGCCGGGCACGAGATGAGCCACGGCGTCACCGAGGCGCTCGCTGGCCTGGTCTACTCCGGTGAGGCCGGTGGCCTCAACGAGTCCACCAGTGACATCTTCGGCAACATGATGGAGTTCTACGCCGCCGCGCCGAGCGACCCGGGCGACTACCAGGTCGGCGAGAAGATCAACATCAACGGCAACGGCACCCCGCTGCGCTACATGTACAACCCGTCGCTGGACGGCTCGTCCGACAGTTGCTGGTCCACCAGCACCAAGAGCAAGGACGTGCACTACTCCTCCGGCGTCGGCAACCACTTCTTCTTCAACCTCGCCGAGGGCACCGGCGCCACCTCGTACGGCACCTCGCCGGTCTGCGGTTCCGCTCCGGCGGTCACCGGCATCGGCCGCGCCAAGGCGGAGAAGATCTGGTACCGGGCTCTGGACGTCTACTTCACCTCCAACACGTCGTACGTCAACACCAGCAACCCGGCGAACACCGCCCGCGCCTACAGCCTGCGGGCCGCGACCGACCTGTACGGCAGCTGCTCCACCGAGTACAAGGCCGTGCAGGCCGCCTGGACGGCCGTGAACGTGGCCGGCAGCGACTCGAACTGCTCGACCGGCAACGACTTCTCCGTGTCGCTGTCGCCGACCGCCGGCTCGGTGAACCCGGGCAGCGCGGCCTCCACCACCGTGTCGACCGCCACCACAAGCGGTACGGCGCAGACCGTGACGTTCTCCGCGTCCGGCCTGCCCAGCGGGGCGAGCGCCGCGTTCAGCCCCGCCTCGGTGACCTCGGGCGGCTCGTCCACCCTCACCATCAGCACCTCGGCGAGCACGCCCCCCGGCACCTACTCGGTCACCGTCAACGGCGTGGGAGCGGTCACCCGCAGCGCCACCTACACGCTGACCGTGAACGGCACCGGGGGCGGCTGCACCTCGGCGGGCCAGAAGCTGGCCAACCCGGGCTTCGAGTCCGGTTCGACCGGCTGGACGACCAGCTCCGGCGTGATCACCAACTCCAGCAGCCAGGCGGCCCACGGCGGGTCGTACAAGGCATGGCTGAACGGGTACGGCACCAGCCACACCGACACGCTCGCCCAGTCGGTGGCCCTCCCGGCCGGCTGCTCGTCGTACACGGTCAGTTTCTGGCTGCACATCGACTCGGCCGAGACCACCACGAGCACGGCGTACGACACGCTGCGCGTGCAGGTGCTCAACTCGGGCGGGACGGTGCTGGCCACGCTGGCGACCTACTCCAACCTGAACAAGGCCACCGGCTACAGCCAGAAGTCCTTCTCCCTGGCCGCGTACGCCGGCCAGACCGTCAACCTGAAGTTCACCGGCGTCGAGGACTCCTCGTTGCAGACGTCCTTCGTGGTCGACGACACCGCTCTCAACGTGTCCTGACCTGACCGGCACGCGGGCCCGGCGGCCATCCCCAACGGTGGCCGCCGGGTCCGCGCCGTCGTGTTTCTGGCAATCTTGGACAGTTGTCGTGAGCTCATGACGGAAACTGTCCAAGATTCGCTTCAGCGTGGAATTCGGGGTGAACGTGTCGGACGCGGAACTGACCGTCGCGGTGACCGGGCCGGTGGCGACCGTGGTGATCCACAACCCGGCCCGTCGCAACGCGATGACGGCCGCCATGTGGCGGCAGCTCCCCGAACTGCTCGACCGGCTGGAGCCCGACCCCGACGTACGGGCCCTGGTGCTCACCGGCGCGGGCGACGCCTTCTGCGCCGGCGCCGACCTCGGTGACCTGGCCGAGCTGCTGGACGCCGGTGACACCAGCATCGCGGTGGCCGCCGAGGAGCGGCTGGCCGGCTTCGCCAAGCCGACCATCGCGGCGATCCGGGGCGCCTGCGTCGGGGGTGGCGCTCAGCTCGCGGTCGCCTGTGACCTGCGGATCGCCTCGGATGACGCTCGCTTCGGCGTACCGCCGGCCCGGCTCGGGCTGGTCTACCCGGCACCGACGACGCGGCGGCTGGCCCGGCTGGTCGGCCCGTCGGCGGCGAAGCACCTGCTGTTCACCGCCGAGCTGATCGACGCCGACCGTGCCCTGCGGATCGGCCTCGTCGACGAGGTGCTGCCGGGCGACCGGCTCGCCGCCCGGGTGGACGACCTCACCGCCACGATCGCCCAGCGATCGCCGCTGAGCGTCGCCGCCGCCAAGGAGATCGTCGACGACCGGGCCGGACCGGCGCGGATCGCCTGGTGGCACCGGAAGGTGGCGGACAGCGGCGAGGCCCGCGAAGGCGTCGCGGCCATCGCCGAGCGCAGGACGCCCCGCTTCGCCTGGCGCGCGCCGACACAGCGTTGAGACTGGTCGCCTGAGCGCCGCCGCCGCCGTCGCCGTCGCCGTCGTCGTCGTCGCCGTCGCCGTCGTCGTCGTCGTCGCCGCCGTCGCCGCCGTCGGCCGAGGCATCGCTGCGGTAGGCCCGCCCGCCGCGCTGGATCCCGGTGCCGGCTCGGCCCGGTAGCACCCTCCCTTTCTTCCCTTTGCTCTGCTTCAGCGGAGGCGACACTCGCGGGCCGTGAGTGTCGCCTCCGCTGAAGCAGAGCAAAGGGCGTGCATAGGTATCCGCGGACCCCGCGCGCCGGGTCGGCCATGCCTCGGCCGGAGTTCCATTCATTGCGAAACCTCGATCCCGGGTGGTGCCGGGCCGGTGCGGTACGGCAGGCTGTCGGTCGTGCAGCGTGATCGGTTGCTTGCGGGCCGCTACCGGCTCCTGGAGCGCCTCGGCAGCGGCGGCATGTCCGCGGTCCATCGGGCGTACGACGAGGTGCTCGAACGGGACGTGGCGGTGAAGGTGCTCGTCGGCTCGGACGTCAACGCCCGACAGCGGATCCGGGCCGAGGCCAAGGCGGCAGCCCGGTTGTCACACCCGTACGTCACAAGCGTCTACGACTTCGGTGAGTCGGTCGTGGACGGCGTCCAGGTGCCGTTCGTGGTGCTGGAACTGCTCAACGGCGTCACCCTCGAACAACGGTTGGCCGCCGGTCCGCTGCCACCCCGCGCCGCGCTGCGGGTCTGCGCGGAGGTGGCCTCGGCCCTTGAGGCCGCGCACGCCCAGGAGCTGGTGCACCGCGACGTGAAACCGAGCAACGTGATGCTCACCCCCACCGGCGCGAAGGTGCTCGACTTCGGTATCGCGGCGGCCGTCGGCGACCCCGAGATCGACTTCGATGGTCGGCTGCTCGGTACGCCCGCCTACCTCGCCCCGGAGCGGCTGGCGGCCGGCGAGGTCCTGCCGGCCTGCGACGTGTACGCCCTCGGCCTGCTCCTGCACCGGACGCTCACCGGTCGGCTGCCCTGGGCTCCCGAGGCGCAGACCGCGATGCTCCGCGCCCACGTCCACGTCGAGCCGGACCCGTTGCCCGAGATCGACGGAGTGCCCGCCGAGATCCATCGGCTCTACCGCTGGTGCCTGGCCCGCGATCCCGCCGACCGGCCCTCGGCCGCCGATGCGGCCCGCATCCTGCTCGGAGCTGCCGCCGGGCCGGCGACCGCGGATGTGGCCCCAGCCCCGGGCGGAGCGTCCGGGGTCGGTTCGGCGGCCACCGGGGGTGCGCCGGTCGACGACGTGCCCGAGCCCCCCGCCGGGGTCATCCCCGACCCGACCCGTGCTTCCCGGCGACAGTTCTGGCGTCGGCACCGGGTGGTGCTGGCGGTCAGCAGCGCGGTGATCGCCGCGGTGGCGGTGGCCGGCTCGCTGGGCGACTACGCCACCCGGCAGCACGACGGCACCGTGCCACGAACCGGCATCGGCTCGGGTGGCACCACCACTGTGGGGCTGCCGCAGACAGTCGAACAGCCCGAACCGTCCGAGACCCGTCCGTCCGCCGGCCCGTCGGCCCGGAAGACCCCGGCCGTCCCCCGGGCCAGCTCAGCGACGGGTTCGGACGGACCGTCCACGCCGGCGCCGACCCCGCCCACACCGACGCCCACGCCCACGCCGACGCCGACGCCCACCGACCCCGTGCTGGTCCCGGTGCAGGCTCAGGGCGGGACGGTCACCGTCCGCTGCCTCGGGGGATCTGCCGAACTTGTCACGGTGACGCCCGCGTCGGGCTTTCGAGCGGAGCCCTACGACCCGGGTCCGGCGAAGCAGGTCCAAATCGAGCTGACCTCGACCGAGCACAGCAGCGAGATCCGTGCGCACTGCGCGAGCGGCCGTCCGGTGCCGAAGGTCAAGGAACGGGCTCTCTGACCGGGGCCGGCGGGTGCCGCGCCGGGGCGTACCCCGACGCGGCCCCCCGTTCCCGCCGGCCGGTCGGTCACCGCCCCGCCAGCGACGCCCAGCCGGGGTTCACCGGCTCCCGGCGCAGCGGCATGCCCGCCTCCGCCGGGGTGCGGTCGCCCTTGCGCTGATTGCAGCCGTAGCAGGCGGCGGTGGTGTTTCGCCAGGTGTTCCGGCCGCCCCGTGAGCGCGGCAGGATGTGGTCGATGGTCGACGCGATCCCGCCGCAGTACGCGCAGCAGCGCTCGTCGCGGCGGAGCACCCCGGCCCGGGACCAGGCCGGCCCGGAGTTGAACCGCCACCGGGTGACCACGTAGCGGACCAGTCGCACCACCCGGGGCAGCGGGAAGACGCCGATCACCTGGTCCGGCTCCGCCTCGTGGATCTCGGCCACCCGGCGGCAGAGCATCCGGACGGCGTGCTGAACGGTGACCCGGTGCAACGGGCCGAGGTCGGCGTTGATGACGAGGACGGCGTCCACCGGGGACTCCTTTCAGCTGGTGACGGACAGCGAAGAGCCGCCCGGTCCGGCGTTCGGACGGGGCGGCTCGGCGCGTACGGGAACGCGTCAGTCGGGCCGGCCCGTCCGGGGGCCTTCCGCTCGCCAACCGTCGCCGGGCAGCGTCGACGACAGCACGGTGGTGACGTGCGACATCGTCATGATCGGCTCCCGCGGCGGTGGTTGACCTTGCGCGATCACGGTAGGTCGGCACCCGAGAGCGGGGCAACGTATTTCGATGGGCCGCCCGGCTCCGCGGGACGACGCTGACGTCGGGTCCGTGGAGCGCGCCGGGTCCGTGGAGCGCGCCGGGTCGGGGGAGCGACCCCTGCCGCGCGACGGGCGTTGGCCAGGGGCCGGTCCAGCCGCAGGGCCATCCGCGCGGTGAGTTCGCTGTCCAGCAGCGGCCGGTTGACCTCCCCCGCGACAGCCAGCGCGGGACCGGAGACGGAACGCCAGATGGCGGCCAGCCCGGCGCCCAGCCCGAGCAGAGCGACGGTGGCCCGCGTGGTCGGCGAACCGGCCGCGGCGGCGGCGCTCACCCCGACCACCGCGAAGAGCACCACCAGCAGGGGCACCAGCACCGGCCAGAAGATGCCCCGGGCGGCCTGGGCCACCAGTCGCCGGTCCCGGATGATCAGGTTCCGGGCGACCACCGCGTAGTCCTCCTCGTCGAGCAGGTCGCGCGGGTGCAGGCCGCCGGTGAGTACGCCGCGCCAGAGGTCACCCTGGTTGCGTAGTTCGCGGCTCAGCTCGGCCGGCTCGGGTTCGGCCGGATCGCCCCGGCCGGCCCGTTCCACGGCGACCGCCCAGGCAGCCAGCGAGCGGCGCACCACAGCGGCGGAGTACGGCGGCAGCACGCTGGCCAACTCGTCCAGCCACCGGCTGATCTGGATCTGCCGGCCGTCGAAGCGGCGCAGCAGTTGGGCGGCGTCGCCGGGCCGGACCGTGTCGGCCAGGGACCGGCCCAGCCGGTAGGCGAGCCCGACGCGGAGGTTGGTGGCCATCGCCCAGCGCAGCACGTCCACGTTGAGGTCGTCGAGGGCGAGCAGCAGCGGTTCGGTGTCGGCGGTGTCCGACTGTTCCGCCTCGGGCAGCCGGTCCAGGTCGGGCAGCCGGGTCCGGGCTGCGGACGTGTCCGGCAGCGGTCCGGTGTGCCGGGTGAGCGCCGAGATCTGGGCCAGCGCGACGTCCACGCCGTCGAGGTACATCCGCATCCGGCGCGGGAGTGACATCTCGGTCAGGTTGGAGAGCTTGGCCGGTGGGTGGGCCGGGACGGTCGGGCCGGGTTCGGCGTGCTGCCCGTGGTGGTACGCGTCGGCCATCCACCAGCCCAGCCGCAGCGCGATGACGACGCAGGCGCGCTCGTCGCGGAGCATCGGGTACGCGTCGTCCCGGATGGTCTCGTCGGCCGGCCGGACGTCCGCCGGGCCGGCGCGGTGCAGTGGTGACATCGCTGCTGCCCTCCCGCCCGGCCGATCGACGGATGATCATTCGAGCGTACGGCAGCGTAGCGTCGCTTATGTTGGTTTTTGTCGGTTTGGGGTGCTCCGCCCGGCCAGCAGGCCCCGGGGCCGGATCGAGCGCACCGGCTCGGCCGCGGCGCCCTCCGCGCGCAGGATGTGGTTCGCCGCGATGATCCCGGTGGCTGCGGACCGCTCCATCAGGGCGCTCGGGAAGTCCGTGGCGATGCCGTCACCGGCCAGATAGACGCCGGACGCCTCGGTGCGCACCCCGGGCCGCCAGGCGTGGCTGCCCGGCGTGAACGCCGGCGCCTGCGCCTCCACCCGGGCACGCAGCTCCCGGACCCGCAGGTCAGCCGCCTCCGGCCAGAGCGCCACCAGCTCGCGGCGCATCCGCTCGGCCAGCTCCTCGGCCGGCACACCGGGCTCACAGGCGTACGCGTGCAGCTCGATTATCGAACCGCCGGTCTGCCGCGCCCAACGGCGCGACTCGTTCTCCAGCCGGTGGTAGAGCGTCACCGAGTCCAGTGTGGGCTGGCGCGACACCCCGCTGAACACGGCGCGGTCGGCCGACACGTCCCCGTCGCACCAGTACCGCGCCACCGCGTACGGCGGGCCGGGCGTGCCGAAGCGGGGCATCCGCGCCGCCAGCTCCGGTGCCCGCCCGACCAGGTCGGGGGAGGCCGCCACCAGCGCGGCCAGCGCCGGCGGATCCACCGCGAGCACCACGTGGGCCGCCGGGTGGCTGCCACCGTCGGTGGTCGTCACCCGCCAACCCTCGCCGTCACGGTGCACCCCCGTGGCGCCGGAGCCGGTGACCACCCGACCGCCGTGCTTCTCCACGTGCCTCGTCAGCGGCTGCCAGATCGCCGTCGCGTAGTCCTCGTCGGGGCAGTCGAAGGCCAGCCCCTCCGGATTGCCGAGCAGGTAGAAGTGGAACTGGGCTACCATCTCCGCCGCCGACATCTCCGCCTCGTGGTTGAAGAACGAGTGCGAGAAGACCTCGAACAGCATCGCCCGCGCCCGGTCCGGCAGCCGTAGCGAGGCCAGCAGCTCGTCGGCGGTGGTGTCGTCCAACTCCGCGTAGGTGCGGACCGGGTCGTAGGTGAGCAGCGGCAACGCCGCGTCCCGGTCCATCGACCGCAGGTCGGCCAGGCGCAGACTGGGACTGCGCAGCAGCAGCGCCAGCAGGTTCGCCGGCGGCGCGGGCGGCAGCCTGCCGAACTCCTCGGTCGGCCACTGTGCACTGAGGATCGGGTAACCCGGAATCGGCTTGAGGAAACCCAGGTCGGGATCGACCCGACGGAGGATCGAGCGCCAGTTGTAGTACTGCCGGAAGAACGCGTGGAACCCGTGCTCGTTCTGCTGCTCGCCGTCGCCGAGCGCTTCGGGCCACGCGCCGAGCCGCCCGCCAAGCGTGGGCGCCGCCTCCAGCACCGTCACCGCAACACCCCGCTCGGCGAGCACGACCGCCGCCGACATGCCGGCGATCCCGCCGCCGACAACCACCGCCGCGACCGGTCGCGGCACGCGGTCGGCGCCACCTCCACCCGGGTCCACCTGGTGCTGACGTACGCCGATGAGCCGACCCACCACACGCGACAGCGCCACGCGCACCTCCCTCTTCGGGCCCAGTCTCCCCTACGGCAGGCAGCGGCGCTCGCGGTCGGACGCGGGCCAGACGTACTCCAGGTCGTCGGGGGTGTCGGCGCCGAAGATCGGGCGGTAGTGCGTCGGGTCCTTGCGCAGCAGCGACGAGCGGTGGCTCAGGTGCAGGTCGTCGCGGCCCAGCCAGGGCGGCAGGTCACCGGCGCGGGCCAACTCGTCCTGCGTGCGGACGACGCCGGCCCCGCAGGCGGCGGCGAGGTCGACGGTCAGCGTGGTGGCGCAGGTGTCGGCGCGTCCCGGCTCGGTCCAGACGGCACACATGTCCAGCCCGTAGCGGGTGAGCGCCTCCTCGTACCCGGCCCACATCTTCACCGCCGGATGGTTGCGCCACCCGTACCCCGGCCAGGTGAGCCCGCGCAGCACCTGGATGGCCTCCACCCGCTGCTTGCCCAGCCGCTTCTGGTCCAGCGCGCGGGCGCTGGCCAGAAAATCCGGGTACGGCAGGAAGGTCTGCATCCCGCTGCTCTACCCGCCGCCCCTGTCGACATGCCTGGTCTCCGTGCGTGGCCGGGATGATCCGGGCGGGGTCGCCCAGTGTGGTCGTGCTGGTTACGATCCGGGCATGGCGGAGCCGTGGCGGGACCGGGCGCGACGGGCGGTCGAGTGGAACTGGCGGCTACGCGCCGCCGGTGACCCGCGTCCGCACTACGTGATCTGCGGTCAGGACGCTCTCGCCTACTACGTGGCCCGCGCGATGGTCGAATCCGACCTCCCGGCCGGCGGCGTCCGGGTGACGGTCGTGCTGCCGGAGCGCTACCGCCGCAACGGGCCGGACGTGGCCGGGCTGCGCGGGGTCCGCGTGGTCCGCTCGGAGCGCCTGGACGTGGCGACCTTCGAGGCCGCCGGGCTGGCCGGGGCGACCGGTCTGGCCCTGCTGCACCAGGACGACGTCGGCAACCTGCACGCCGCGCTCTGCGCCCAGGCCGTCGACCAGCGGGTGCGCCAGGTGCTGCGGATGTTCAACGGCACCCTCGCCGACGGCGTACGCAAGCTGCTCAAGGCGCCCGTCGAGGTGCTCTCCGACGCCGAGATGGCCGCGCCGGCGTTCGTGGCCGCCGCGCTCGGCGAGGTCGACCCCAGCTCCTTCCAGCATCGGGACAAGACGTTGCGGGTGGCGCGGCGTGCCGACGTGCGGGAGCAGGACGTGGTCTGCGCGCTGGCCCACCTCACCGAGCAGCAGGGCGTGGAGTTGCTGCCGGACGAGTGGGTCCCCGCCGACCTGGTGCTCGCGGAGGTGACCGGGCAGCCGCCGGGCACCGAGGTCGCCGCCCGGCGGCTGGTCCGGGCGCGGCGGCGGCGCCGCCCGATCGCGGTGCTGATGAGGGCCGTACGCGGCTTCGCCACGCGCAAGATCGGCATCGCGGTGATGCTGGTGCTCGCGGTCATCGCGGTCCTGGGAGCGCTGATCTCCCGCGCCGAGGACGTCTCACCGCTGGAGGCGCTCTACCTGACGTTGGTCACCACGCTCAGCGGCGCCGACCCGGACACCGACAAGGCGGCCGACGCGCAGATCATGCAGGTGGTGCTCAACCTGGCCGGGTTGGCGCTGATCCCGCTGATCACCGCGGTCGTCGTGGACGGCATCGTCAACGCCCGGCTGGCCCTGCACACCGGCCGGCTGCAACCGGCTCGCGCCGGGCACGTGGTGGTGATCGGTCTGGGCAACGTCGGCACGCGGGTGATGGCACAGCTCCGCGAGTACGACGTCGAGGTGGTGGCGATCGACAAGGATCCGGAGCCGCGCGGCGGGGCGCTGGCCCGCCAGCTGGAGGTGCCGCTGATCGTCGGCGACGCCGCGCTGCCTGAGACACTGGCCGCCGCGTCGGTGGCCGACTGCCAGGCGTTGGTGGTGGCGTCCACCGACGACGTCGCCAACCTGGAGGCGGCCCTGGCCGCGCGCGATCTCCGCGACGACCTGCGGGTGGTGCTGCGGCTCTTCGACGGTGACTTCGCCGAACGGGTGGAGGAGACCTTCGCTCTCGGGGTGTCCCGATCGGTCTCCTACCTGGCGGCCCCGGCCTTCATCGGCGCGCTCACCGAACGCGCGGTGATCACGACGATCCCGGTCGACAGGCATGCGCTGCCGGTCGCCGAGGTGCCGGTCGCCGCGGGCTCGGAGCTGGACGGCGCACCGCTGGAGGCGGTCTCCCGGAACGGACAGGTCCGCCTGATCGCCCGGACGGCCGCCGGTGGGGCGAAGACGATCTGGTGGAGGGACCTCGACCCGCGACAGGTGATCTTCGCCGGTGACCGGCTCACCGTGGTCGCCCGCCGGCGTGGCCTGGACTGGCTGACCACCCAGTGCGCCCCGCCCGCCCGTACCGGTCCAATTCCCCGGCCGACCGGGTCCGCGCCCGGCGGCGAATCGATCCCGTCGACGGTGCCGCGCCCGGCGGACCTCTCAGCGACTCCGCTGCCGCAGGCCGTACCCGACGACGCCCGCGACGAGCACCCCGAACCCGGCGAGGACGCTGCTGAGCGGCAGGCTGACCGCCAGCAGCAGGCAACCGACAAGCCCCAGGCCGGCGAGCACCTGCACCGGTAGTCTCCGCTCCCGATCCCGGCCGAGCGTGAGCGCCGCCGCGTTGGTGATCGCGTAGTAGACGAGCACCGTGCAGCTGGAGAAGCCGATCGCCTGCCGTACGTCGCCGAGCAGCACCACCACGATCACCACGGCGGCGACGGCCAGCTCGGCGCGGTGCGGCACCTGGTGCACCTGGTGCACGGCGGCCAGCGCGCCGGGAAGGTCGCGGCGGCGGGCCATCGCGAGGGTCGTCCGGCCGACCCCGGCGACGAGGGACAGCAGCACCCCGACGACGGCGATCGTGGCCCCGGCGCGGACCACCCAGGCCAGACCGGGCAGGCCGGCGGCGGTCACCACGTCGACCAGGGGCGCAGCCGAACCGGCCAGCCGGTCGGCGCCGAGCACGCCGAGCGTCACCACGGCCAGCACCAGGTAGATCGCGAGCACCGCGCCGAGTGCCAGCGGCACCGCGCGGGGGATGGTCCGCTGCGGGTCGCGGACCTCCTCGCCGAGCGTGGCGATCCGTGCGTAGCCCGCGAAGGCGAAGAACAGCAGCCCGGCGGCGGTGAGCACACCCCGGCCGGAGCCACCGGGGTCGCCGAGCCGATCCAGATGCACCGGCCCACCCACCACGCCGACGACCGCGACAAACGTCAGCACCACGAGCACCACGCCGACGAGGGCCTTCGTGGCGGTGGCGGTCTTGCCGATGCCGCGCAGGTTCACCGCCGTCACCGCGACCACCGCGCCGACCGCGACCAACCGCGCCTGCCCCGGCCACAGGTACGCCCCGATGGTCAACGCCATCGCCGCGCAGCTCGCCGTCTTGCCGACCACGAAACCCCAGCCGGCCACGAAGCCGGCCAACGGTCCGAGCCGTTCCCGGCCGTAGACGTAGGTGCCACCGGATTCCGGGTAGCGGGCCGCCAACCGGGCCGAGCTGGTCGCGTTGCAGAAGGCGATGAAGCCGGCGAGCACCAGCGCGGGCAGCAGGCCGGCGCCGCCGGCCGCCGCCGCGGCCGGACCGAACACCACGAAGACGCCCGCGCCGAGCATCGAGCCCAACCCGATGACAACCGCATCGTGTACGCCGAGCCGCCGCGCCAGTTGATCCACGCTTCGACCCTAGGGGTACGAGGTGAACGGCTGGTCCCAGTGGCGTAGCCGGCCGCCCAGTGGCAGATCGTCCCAGGGCACCCGGTGCAGCAGCCGGTCCAGGAGAAGCCCGAGCAGCAGCCCGGCCACCGAGTCGGTCAGCCAGTGCCAGCCCAGATAGGTGGTGGTGGTGAGGACCACCAACGGTGGCACCACCCGGATCACGGTGACCAGCCGGGGCGGCAGGTGCCGGCCGAAGCTGCGCGCGAGAGGGGCGAGCAGCAGGGCGATGACGCCGTACCAGACGATCGCGTTGGCGACGTGCCCGGACGGGTAGGACTGGGCGAACCGCACCGGCAGGTCGTCGTGGAACAGCGGCAGGGTCTGCTCGGGCGGCAGGAACGGCTCCTTGACGCTGGCGCTCGGTGCCGCCCGGGCGGTCCAGACCTTGAGCGGGCCGATCGTCAGGTAGGTCAGCACGAAGCCGACCACCGGCGGCAGGATCGGCCGCACCGACCGCAGCCGGACGGCCAGCAGCACGCCCAACCCGGCGGCGATGAGAGTCAGCGGGGTGCCCTGGCCGAGCAGGTTGAACACCCGGGCCACCCAGTACGCGACCGTCGGCCGGTGCGCCTCGGCCCAGTCGGCGACGGCCCGGTCCAACCCGAAGAGCTGGTGGGCGACGAGGGCGACGGTCAACCCGACCAGGGCGGCCAGCAGCAGGGCGTCGAACCACCAACCGGCCGGGCGGACGGGCCGTAGCCGCAGGTCACGTCGTACCGCCGTGGGTTTGAGCACGCGACCACGCTACCGGGCCGACGCGAGGCCGGGGTGTTCGGCGTTGTGGGCCGAGCCACGATGTGAGGCGGATGCGGGGGGCGACCCGTCATGCTTGTGCCCGTGCGGATCACGTCTGCCCTCGTGGACCCGGCGCTGCTCGACCTGCCCTGGTCGACACCGCTGGAGGAGTGGCCTGCCCAGCACCTGGTGGCCCTGCCCCAGGGCATCTCCCGACACATCGTCCGCTTTGTCCGCCTGGGCGACTACGTCTACGCGTTCAAGGAGACCCGCGAGCGGATCGCCGAGCGGGAGTACGACCTGCTGCGGGCCCTGGAGCGCATCGACTTCCCGTCCGTCGAGGCGGTGGCGGTGGTCGCCGACCGGCAGACCGACGACGGCGAGCCCCTCGAATCGGTGCTGATCACGCGGCACCTGCAGTTCTCGCTGCCGTACCGGGCGCTCTTCTCGCACACCCTGCGCCCCGAGACGATGAGCCGGCTGCTCGACGCGCTCGCCGCCCTGATCGTGCGGATGCACCTGACCGGCTTCTTCTGGGGCGACTGCTCGCTGTCGAACACGCTGTTCCGCCGCGACGCGGGCGCGTTCGCCGCCTACCTGGTCGACGCGGAGACGGGCGCCCTGCACAACTCGCTCTCCAACGGGCAGCGCGGCGAGGACCTGGAGATCGCCCGGGTGAACATCTTCGGTGAGGCGCTGGACCTCCAGGCCGCCGGCCTGCTGCACGAGTCCATCGACCCGGAGGTGGTCTGCGAGGAGGTCGTGCAGCGCTACGAGCGGCTCTGGCACGAGATCACCTACGAGCAGGCGGTCGAACGGGAGGCGCGGCACGACATCGAGGGCCGCATCCGCCGGCTCAACGAGCTGGGCTTCGACGTGGCCGAGGTCGCCATGTCGACGATCGACGACGGGCGCTACCTGGTGCGACCGAAGGTGGTCGACGCCGGCTACCACACCCGGCGACTGCTGCGGCTGACCGGTCTCGACGCCGAGGAGAACCAGGCCCGCAAGCTGCTCAACGACCTGGACGCGTACCGGGCGGAGAGCGATCTGACCGACGAGCAGCAGGCGGCGCACCGCTGGCTCACCGAGGTCTTCGAGCCGGTGGTCCGGGCCGTGCCCGCACACCTGCGCCGCAAGCTGGAGCCGCAGGAGCTGTTCGCCCAGATCATCGAGCACAAGTGGCTGCTCTCCGAGCAGGCCGGCCGGGACGTCGGGATGGCGCCCGCAGTGCAGTCGTACCTGTCCGACGTGCTGGTGCACCGCCCCGACGAACAGGCCGTGCTCGGCGTCGACGTCCCCGCCCTGGGCTGAGACGGCCTCCGCTTCACGGCGCCGCCGTGCTGGCCGCCGCTTGTCGCCGCCCGTCGCCCTCTGGTGCTGTTGCGGTCGTCGCGACCGGAGCCTTGAGTCCGACACGTCCCGGACGGCCAGCCCCTCGACAGGGATGGAGACGCGTCCTGTCGAGCTGCCCCAGATATGGGGCAGTCGCCGCCCCAGGTCCTAGCCCCACCTATGGGGCAGCTCGACAGCGTGTGCAGTAGCAAGGGGCGTTGCCGTCCGGGCGCGCGCGGCGAGCGCGACGGGAGGGGCAGCCCAAGGCGCGTCACTCCACCCAGGAGCCGCCGCGCAGCACCCGCACCACGTTGAGGTCGTCGTCGAGCACGACCAGGTCGGCGCGGAGGCCGACCTGGAGGGCACCGACCCGGTCGCCCAGGCCGATGGCGCGAGCCGGGGTGGTGGCCACCATCCGGGCGGCGTCGGCCATCGGGATTCCGGCGTGCACGGCGTGTCGCAGCGCCGCGTCCATGGTCAGTGTGCTGCCGGCGATCGCGCCGTCGCGGGCGAGTCGGGCCACCCCGTCGGTCACCGTGACGGCCTGACCGCCCAACTCGTACTCGCCGTCGGCCATCCCCGCGGCGGCCATCGCGTCGGTGATGAGCGCGGCGCGGTCCGGGCCGACTGTCGCGGTGGTGAAGGTCAGGATGCCGTCGTGCAGGTGCACCCCGTCGGCGACCAGTTCACAGATCACGGTCGGCGCGTCGAGCATGGCCACCACCGGGCCCGGCTCGCGATGGTGCACGGGCCGCATGCCGTTGAACAGGTGCGTACCCACGCTCGCGCCGGCCGCGATGGCAGCGCCGGTCTGCTCGTAGGTGGCGTCGGTGTGGCCCACGGCCGCCACCACGCGGTGGGTGGTGAGCAGCTTGATCGCCTCCAGCGCGCCGTCGCGTTCCGGGGCGAGGGTGACCATGCGGATCGCGCCCCGACCCAACTCGATCAGCTCGGTCAGCTCGTCCGTCGACGGGTCGCGCAGGTACTCCGGGTTCTGTGCCCCGCAACGGGCCGCGGAGAGGTAGGGGCCCTCGAAGTGGACGCCCGCCAGCACGCCCTCGTCGACCAGCGGCGCGAACGCCTCGGTGGCCGAGCGCATCACCGCAAAGGGCGCGCTGACCAGGCTGGCCAGCAGCGTCGTGGTGCCGTGCGCCAGGTGGAAGCCGGCCGCGGCGCGCGCCTGGTCGGCGTCCCCGGTGGTGAAGGTGTGCCCGCCGCCGCCGTGGGTGTGCATGTCGACGAAGCCCGGCAGGATCCAGTGTCCGTCGCGGACCGACGGATACTCGGCCACGGCCGTGATGCGGTCGCCGTCCCACTCGACGCAGCCCTGCCGGATGACACCGGTCGGGGTCACCACTTTGCCGTTCACCCGTACGGTCATCGCTCCTCCTGATGGTCAAGGACGCGGGCGGCGTCCGTGTCACGGACGCCCGCGGCGTCCAGCGCGAGCAGGGCGGCGCCGAGGCAGCCCGCCTCGTCACCGAGGGCCGCCGCGACCAGCCGCGGCTCCCGGTGGAAGGTCATCCGCTCGTGCAGCGCCGCCCGCAGTGGGCCGAGGAGGCCGTCGCCCGCCTGGGCCAGGCCGCCGCCGAGCACGATCGTCGACACGTCGAACAGCGCCTGCCCGGTGGCGAGGCCGTCGGCGAGGGCCTCGACCGCCTCCTGCCAGACCCGGCTGGCGAGGGGCTCACCGGCGGCCGCCCGCTCGGCCACCATGGCGGCCGTCACGGCGGCACCGGGCATCTGCTCCGCGCCGTCGCCGGCCAGCTCGCTGTAGCGGCGGCCGATCGCGGCCGCCGAGGCGACCGCCTCCAGGCAACCGGGTCGCCCGCAGCCGCAGCGCGGGCCGTCGGGACGGACCAGGATGTGGCCGATCTCCCCGGCGGCGCCGTGCGCGCCGACGGCGGCCGAGCCGTCGACGACGTACGCGGCGGCGATGCCGGTGCCGATCGCCACGAAGAGCACGTGGTCGGCGTCGCGCCCGGCGCCGAGCCGGGCCTCGGCGAGGCCGCCGGCGCGCACGTCGTGGCCGAGCGCTGTGGGCAGCCCGAGCCGCGTCACGGCCAGGTCCCGCAGCGGTACGTCCCGGAAGCCCACGTTCGCCGACCAGACCGCGACCCCGCGTGCCTCGTCCACCACTCCGGGGACGGCGATGCCTGTCGCGACCGGGGTGAGGCCGTCGGCCCGGGCCTTGCCGATCAGCCCGTCGGCCACGTCGAGGATGGTGTCGATCACGGCGGCCGGGCCGCGCGCGGCGTCGGTGGGGTGTCGCTCGGTGTGTACGACGACGCCGTCCGGTCGGACCAGGGCGCACTTCATGCCGGTGCCGCCGACGTCCAGCGCCACGACCACCCGGTCATCGCTCACGGCACCGCTCACGGCGCAGGCTCGGTTCGCGACTGCGGGGCTCGCAACCCCGGCTCACTCCTCGCGCTCATGCCAGCACCACGGACCGGCTGAGGTGCCGGGGCGCGTCGGGGTCGAGGCCCCGGCTGGTCGCCAGGGCGACCGCGAAGCGCTGGGCCAGGATCAGGTCGGCCATCGGGTCCACCGGCGTACGACCGGCGGACCAGCTGCCGAGCACCGTGCGCCAGCCGTGTGTACGGCTGTGCACGAAGGCCGCGCCGGTGGCGGCCACGTCCTCGGGCAGCCCCTCGGGCAGCTCGCCGAACGCCCACACGAGCCGCCCCGGTGCGGCGATCGAGATGGGGCCGTGCCGGTAGTCCATCGCCGGGTACGCCTCGGCCCAGAAGGTGGCCGCCTCGCGGCACTTCAGCGCGGCCTCCTGGGCGAGGCCGACCGTCCACCCCCGGCCGAGGAAGGTGGCCTGCCCGATGGTGGCCGGGTCGATCGGCAGCGGGGAGCGCACCGCCACCTCGGCGTCGGCGGCGAGCGCGGTCACCGGGTCGCCGAGGTGTGCCCGGAGCAGGGCCAGCGCGGTCGTCGCGAAACGGGTCTGCACCACCGACCGCTCGTCGGCGAACGGCATGGTCACCGCGGCCGTGGCCAGGTCGACCGCCGGCGCGGCCGGGTCGCCGACGATGACTGTGGTGGGTGTCCGTCCGCGCAGCGCGGCGAGCAGCTCCAGCACCTCGGTGGTGGTGCCGGAGCGGGTGATCGCGATCAGCCGGTCGTAGTGGCGGCCGGCCGGGAACTCGGACGCCTGGAACGCGTCGGTCTCGCCCTGGCCGGCCTGCTCGCGGCGGGCCGCGTACGCCATCGCCATGAACCACGACGTGCCGCAACCGACGACGGCGACCCGCTCGCCGGGGCGGGGAAGGTCGCCGCGTACGGCACCGGACAGCTCGGCGGCCTCCCGCCAACAGTCGGGCTGGCTCGCGATCTCCGCGTCCACGTACGCCATGGGAAACTCCTCGCCGGGCCGACCTGTCTGCGCAATACGGCTCGTTACACCCGTATTTCGCGCGTTATTCTGCGCGAAGCGGGGTCGTCGTGGCAACCGCCCGGCCGATCGCGCAGATGAGCCTTTTGCGCCAGGCTAGTTTCGCGCACTAGTGTGCACGCAATCAATCACCGAGCGTGCAGTTGCTGGGAGGGCCCCCGCGGTGGACCGGTACGCCAGATGGAACGCCCTGCTGGAGATGCTGACCGACAACGGCCGGGTCAGCGTCGAGGCGGCCGCCGAGCGGCTGGACGTCTCCCAGGCCACCATCCGACGTGACTTCGACCAGCTCGCCCAGCAGCAGATGATCACCAGGACCCGGGGTGGCGCGGTCGCCAACGGTGTCTCGTACGACCTGCCGCTGCGCTACAAGACGGCCAAGCACTCGGCTGAGAAGCAGCGGATCGGCGCCGCCGCCGCGGCGCTCGTCACGCCCGGCACCGTGGTCGGCCTCAACGGTGGCACCACCAGCACGGAGGTGGCCCGGGCCCTCGCCGTACGACCGGACCTGAACACCAGCGCCGAGGGTGCCCAGCTCACGGTGGTGACCAACGCGCTGAACATCGCCAACGAGCTGCTCGTGCGGTCGCGGATGAAGGTGGTGGTCGCCGGCGGGGTGGTGCGGCCGAAGTCGTTCGAGCTGGTCGGCCCGCTGGGCGGTGCGCTGCTGCGGGAGGTCACCCTGGATGTCGCGTTGCTCGGCGTGGACGCGATCGACCCGCAACTCGGCGCCGCCGCGCACCACGAGGGTGAGGCGGCCATGAACAACCTGATGGTGGCCCGCGCCAAGCGGGTCGTGATCATCGCGGACTCGTCCAAGTTGGGCGGTCACGCCTTCGCCCGCATCTGCCCGGTCGAGCGGGTCGAGACGCTGGTGACCGACTCGGGGGCGGCCCCGGAGCTCGTGGACGCCTTCCGGGCGGCCGGCGTGCAGGTCGTCTGCGCCTGAATGGCGACACTCCGTAGCTGAAACGCATCGATCGGCGTGTCGATGCATACCGGGTATTGCGCGGCGCTGCATACCGCGTATGGTGTCGGCTGTCACGCCCACCATCGGGGGAGGTGCAGCTTGCCAGCTGTCCTGGAGATCGAAGGTCTACGTAAGACGTACAAGAGTCGTCGACGCGGCACCCGCAACGCGCTCGACGGCTTCGACATGCGGGTCGACGCGGGGCAGGTGCACGGCTTCCTGGGCCCCAACGGGTCCGGCAAGACGACCACGCTGCGTACGCTGCTCGGCCTCATCCGGCCCGACGGTGGCCGGATGACGCTGCTCGGGCACGAGGTTCCCGCCGCGCTGCCCACCGTCGCCGGCAACGTCGGCGCGATCGTCGAGAGCCCGCAGTTCTTCCCGCACTTCTCGGCCCGGGACACGCTGTCCCTGCTGGCCGGGGCCGGGGAGGTGCCCGCCACGCGGGTCGACGAGGTGCTGGAGCTGGTCGGGCTGCGCGACCGCGCCGGCGAGCGCGTCAAGACGTACTCGCTGGGCATGAAGCAGCGGCTCGCGGTCGCGTCCGCCCTGCTGAAGAACCCGACGCTGCTCATCCTCGACGAGCCGGCCAACGGCCTCGACCCGGGCGGCATCCGGGAGATGCGCACGCTGATGCGGACGCTCGCCGAATCCGGGATGACAGTGCTGCTGTCCAGCCACATCCTCGGCGAGATCCAGCTGATCTGCGACTCGGTCACCATCATCTCGCTCGGCCGACGGGTCGCCTTCGGCCCGGTCGACGAGGTGCTCGCCCAGCACTCGTCCGGCGCGGTCCGGGTCCGCCTGGAGGCGGTCAGCGACCTGCCGACGGCCACCGAGGCCCTCACCCGGGCCGGGATCCGGGTCACCGGGCACCCCGACCACCTGATGCTGAGCGGTGTCGACAAGCCGGCCACCGTGACCC
Organism: Micromonospora sp. NPDC049114; assembly: GCF_040648635.1. Classification (NCBI taxonomy): domain Bacteria; kingdom Bacillati; phylum Actinomycetota; class Actinomycetes; order Micromonosporales; family Micromonosporaceae; genus Micromonospora; species Micromonospora sp. NPDC049114. Next base: position 241,108 of record NZ_JBEZEA010000006.1, read on the forward strand.
GGCTGCTCGCCGAGCACAACCTGTACGTCAGCGAGCTGGCCCCGATCGCGGTCGACCTGGAGAGCGTCTTCCTCGAACTGACCGCCACCGCGCCGGTCCCCGGCCAGCACCGCCAGGTTGACGAGTCCACGAAGGTTGGTGGGACGGGTCAGCCCGGCGCCACCGCGGGAGGGTGGGGCGCGTGAGCCTCTTTCGGACGGAGCTGCGCCGGCTGACCAAGCGGCGCTTCACCCGCTACATGACGCTTCTCGGCCTGCTGGTGCTGGCCGCGGTAGTGGTCGGTGTCTTCTTCACCAACCACAAGATCGACGCCGGTCAGCTCGCCAAGGCCGAGCGTCAGGCCGACCAGCAGTACCAGGAGCAGGTCCGCTGGAGCGAGCAGGAGCGGGTCAACTGCGAGCAGGCCAAGACGGCCGGCACGTCGAACGACGGCCGCTACCCCGACGACTGCTCGGTGATCACGGCCCCGTCGCGGGACCAGATCGAGGCGGAGTGGTTCCTGCCCTCGACGTTCAACTTCCGCAAGACGTTCGACGAGACACTGGTCCCGTTCGCGGCGATCCTCGCCCTGGTCGGGTTCGTCATCGGCGCGTCCTTCGTCGGCGCCGAGTGGAGCACCGGCGGCATGATGAACCTGCTGCTCTGGCGGCCGAAGCGGCTCACCGTACTGCTCACCAAGCTGGCCGCGCTGCTCACCGGCATCCTGGCGGTGACGCTGCCCGCCGCGGTGCTGTGGTTCGCCGGGTTCTGGGCGGTGGCCAGCTTCCGGGGCAGCACCGAGAAGATGACCTCGGGTGCCTGGCAGTCGTTCGCCCTGACCGGGGTACGCGGCGTGGCGCTGGTGCTCGTGCTCACCACCATCGGCTTCGCGCTGGCCTCGCTGGGCCGGCACACCGCGATGGCCCTCGGTGGTGTCGTGGCGCTCATGGTGGTCGGCCAGTTCGGCCTGGGCATTCTGCTGTCGATGGCCAGCGTGAAGTTCGCCGAGGCGTGGCTGCTGCCCACCTACGCCCTGGCGTGGATGACCAAGAAGGTGACACTGCAGGACTGGGACGCCTGCAACGCCACCTACTCCGGGGAGTGCAAGCCGGACACCATGGACATCACCTGGCAGCAGTCGTCCGTACTGTTCTCGATCGGGGTCGTGGTGATCCTCGGCGCGGCGCTCTGGACGATGCGTCGACGCGACATCACCTGATCGACGTCACGGAGTCAACGGCACGGCCGGCCCCACCGTCGGGTTTTCCGACGTGCGGAGCCGGCCGTGCCGGCTGCTGCGACAGTGGTCGGCCCTGGCTAGGCTGAACGTCATGCCCGCCGACGCCGCGCCTACCGCTCCCGAGCCGTCCACCGACGCTCGTCCGGGCGAGCTGGCCGGCGGTGTCGCGCCCAGCGTCCCGACCCCCCGCCCGGCACCGCCCGTCGAGAGCACCGACGACGCCCCGCCGGCCGACACCGAAGCGGCAGACGACGAGACGGCCACCGCCCCGGCCGCGCCCCCGGCGGGCCTGACCGCGCGCGAACTGGCCATCCTCGCCTTCGAGCAGCAGTGGTGGCGGCACGCCGGCGCCAAGGAGCAGGCCGTCCGGGACACCTTCGGCGTCTCCTCCACCCGGTACTACCAACTGCTCAACGGGCTGCTGGACAATCCGGCGGCGCTCGCCGCCGACCCGGTGCTGATCGGCCGGCTCCGCCGGCTCCGCTCGTCGCGCGCCCGCAACCGCCGTCGCTGAGCCCGCCGGCCCTACTTCTTCTCGTACCCCTGCAGGCCGTTGCCGATGGCGAAGAACGTCGGCGCCCACTCGCCGATGAAGATGCCCCACCGGTCCGCGCGCGCCACACCGGCCCGCTCCAGGTGCCTGGACAGGAACCAGCTGGTGAACGACAGGCCGATGCTGGCGAAGCCCGCCATGTACATGTGTTCCGCCTTGAGCCCCGATTCGTGCAACCGCTTCAACATGCGATCCCCCTGACGCTGTGGACGGTCTGCGCGGTCCGGACACCGCCGTCCGCGATCCGCCGGACTCACCGTTCCTGCCGGGTCCGGTCGTTCGGAGACTCCGGAGATGGCTGTTGCTGACGCTACCGTCCGTGCTGCCTCCGATGCGGTCCGTTGGCCCTGATCGGTGGTCTTTCCCCGTCGGCGCGTCGACCGGTTCGCATGTCGGCGGGCCCGGCGGGTAGGCGACGGACGTTCCGGGGTCGCCAGGCGACCGAGCACCCAGGAGGGGAGCGGGGCATGACGGCAACGAACCAGAGCGGCACACCGAGCGGTAGCGGGCAGCAGGCCCGGCAGGAGGCGTCCCGAGTCGGCCACCAGGCCACGCAGGCCGGTGGGCAGGTCGCCCACACCGCCGCCGACCAGGGCGGGCAGGTGGCCGCCGAGGCGCGCAGACAGGCCCGGCAGCTGACCGGCCAGGCCGGCGGACAGCTTCGAGAGCAGGCACAGACGCAGCAGCGGCGGGCCGCCGAGGGCCTGCGCGACATTGGTCGTGAACTGGGGTCGATGGCCGAGCGCGACGGTGATTCCGGGCTGGCCGGCCAGGCGGTACGCCGGGTGGCTGACGCCGCCCAGCAGGCCGCCGGCTGGCTCGACGAGCGTGAACCCGGCGAGGTGCTCGACGACGTGCGCAGTTACGCGCGGCGCCACCCGGGGACCTTCCTGGCCGGCGCGGCAGTGGCCGGGCTGCTGGTCGGACGGCTCACCCGTGGCCTGACGGCGTCGGCCTCCGGCAACGGCTGGAGCCCGGGCACGCCGAGCGCCCAGCCCGCGCCCCAGGGCGCAGCCCAGCCCGCCCCGCAGGGCGCACCGGCGGAGACCGGTCAACAGCAGCCGTACGTGGGGGCGGCGCGGGCCCAGAACGTCTCGCCCGCCGGTCGGCCGCAGTCGGACCTGCCCGGCGGGGTGGCACCGTGAGCGCCCCGGAGAAGGAGCGGACCCAGGCATCGGTTGGCGACCTCCTCGGCGACGTGACCCGGGACATGTCCACCCTGGTGCGCAAGGAGGTCGAACTGGCCAAGGCCGAGCTGCGCGAGGAGGTGACCCAGGCGGGCAAGTCCGGCGGTATGTTCGGCGCTGCGGGGCTGGCCGGGTTCCTCGCCGTGCTCTTCGTGTCGTACGCCGTGTGGTGGGGGCTTTCCAACGCGATGGACCAGGGGTGGGCGGCGCTGATCGTCGCGATCCTCTGGGCCGCCGTCGCCGGTGGCCTGTTCCTCAACGCGCGGACCCAGCTGAAGCGGGCACGTGCGGTCCTGCCCCGAACGAAGCAGACCGCCCGGGAGTTGCCGGACGCCCTGCGGGGCCGGTGACCGAGTCGGTAGGGAGAGCAGACCATGTCCAGTGATCCGGATCGGATCCGGCGGGAGATCGAGACCACCCGCAACGAGTTGAGCAGTGACGTCGACGCCCTGGCCGACAAGGTCAACCCGCGTCGGATCGCCGGTGACAGCGTCGGGCAGGCTCGCGGCGCTCTCACCCGAGCGAAGGAGAAGATGATGGGCAGCTCGAATCACCTCGGGCAGGAGGCCGGCCAGCGGATGTCGTACGCCGCCGGTTCCGTCCGCGACGAGACCCGGTCGCTCGGGCAGCAGTCCCGCGAGCAGGCGCAGGGCAATCCGTTGGCAGCCGGGCTGGTCGCCTTCGGCGTCGGTCTGCTGGCCGCCTCGCTGATTCCGCCGAGCGGGCGGGAACGGCAACTCGCCGGCCGGGCGAGGGAGATGGTGAGCGAGCACTCGGGTGAGCTGCGCGAGCAGGCGAGCCAGGTCGGCCACCAGATGCAGGACAACCTGCGGGAGCCCGCGCAGCAGGCGGCCCAGTCGGTGCGCTCCAGCGCCCAGCAGGGGATGTCCGCGGTACGCGACCAGGGTCGCTCGGCCGCCGGTCAGGTGCAGGGACAGGCGCATGCGTCCGCCGACCAGCTTCGGCAGCGCTGATGCGACGGGGCCGGCGCCGATGATGCGCGTACGCTCCGCGTCCGCGCCGGCCCCGGGCCGGTCGGTCAACGAGGACCTGGTCTTTCAGTTCGGCCCGCTGGTCGGCGTCCTGGACGGCGCGACAGTGCCGGACGGCTTCGACACCGGCTGCGTCCACGGCCCGGAGTGGTACGTCCGACACCTGGCGGCCCGGCTCGGTGTGGCCGAGGCGGCCCGTCCGGCGGCCCGCCTGACGAGCAACCTGGCAGCGGCCATCCTCGCCGTCCGCGCCGACCACGGTGGGCAGTGCGACCTCGACCATCCGGGCACCCCGTCCAGCACTGTCTGCCTGCTGCGGGACTGCGGCGACCAGGTGGACTACCTGGTGCTCTGCGACAGCCCGTTGGTGCTGGACGTCGGCGGGCAGGTCAGCGTGGTGACCGACGACCGGCTGGACACGGCGATGGCCGAGCTGCGGCAGACGGTCGCGACCGTGCCGGCCCGCGCGGCGGACCCGGTCGCGCGGTTCCGGCACGCGGTAGGCGTCCAACGGGAACGAATGAACCGCACCCACGGCTACTGGGTGGCCGCCGCCGACCCCGACGCGGCCTTCCACGCGGTGACCGGGACGGCGCCCCGGCGCGGTCCGGCTGCCCTGCGCCGGGCCGCGCTGCTCAGCGACGGCGCGTCCAGTGCGGTCGAGCAGTTCGGGCTGACCGACTGGGCGGGGTTGCTGGACCTGCTGAGCGTCGAGGGGCCAGCCGGGCTGCTGGGCCGGGTCCGCGACGCCGAGCGCGATCATCCCGACCGGCTGCGAAGGCACAAGCCCACCGACGACGCCTCGGTGGTGTTCTGCGACTTCGGGGTGGTCGCCCCATAGGCCAGATGACGACGGAGCGTGAGGAGAAACACCCTAACCGGCCGACCGGCCGGTACGGGTAGCCGGACCGCCAGTGGATGTCCAATGGGGTGGACTTCGGCCGATGAGGCCGGCAGACTGCGGCACGTGGCGGGTGCGGTCCGGCTTGAGCCGGTGGACGAGCAGAACTTGGAGCCATTGCTCTCCGTAGCGGCTGCCGAGGCCGAGCCGGGTGAGGTGATGCCTCCGGTCGAGGCTCCCGCTGGCTGGTCGCTCGCCCGCCGGGAGGCGTTCCGTGAGTTCCACCGGGCGAGTTTCGCCGGTCTGGACGGCCCGACCGGCTCCCAGATGTACGCGATCCTCGTCGGCGGCGAGGTGGTCGGCATGATCCGGATGACGCGCTGTGACGAGCCGGGCACGGTGGAGACCGGCATGTGGCTCGGCCTGTCGGCGCGCGGTCAGGGGATCGGCGCGGCGGCCCTGCGGGAACTGCTCAACGTCGCCGCCCGCGCGGGCATGCGAGCCGTGGTCGCCGAGACGACGTCGGACAATGTCGGCGCGGTAGCAGTTCTCGAAAAATGCGGTGCGAAACTGCGTGAGGACGGCGGAAAGGTGCACGCCGAAATCTGCCTCGATTCGACGCCTCCCGCTCTCTGAAACTGCTCCACTCTTTCGTCGTCGTTGGTGTCCTCCCTGCTCAAGACCGCCTGAAAGTCCTGTCTGTGCCGCTGGGTGCCGTCTTTCCGAATGTCTCCGGTGCCGCGCTCACGGAAATTGTCGGAGCGGTTTCGCGGCAATTCCCCCGGGTACTGCCCGCCGGGTCCGCAGATACGGGACGTCTGATCGAGGGCGTGGCGCGCGCTATTCCCCGGTAGCCCTTCTCCGGCCCCTGCGCGGGCAGACGGTCCCGGACCCACCGGGGAGCGAGGGAGACCTGATGAAGACCGGAACACGAATCGGGCTGGCGGTGGGCTTCGGCTACCTGCTGGGCCGCCGTCGCAAACTGCGTACCGCCCTGACCCTGGCCGCGGCGGTGGCCGCCGGCCGGGCGAGCCGCGACCCGGGCGGTCTGCTGAAACGAGGTGGCGACCTCCTCCAGTCGTCCCCGCAGTTGAGCAACCTGAGCCGGCTGGGCGGGCCGCTGGTCAACGCCGGTCGGTCCGCCGCGACCGCCGCGGCCGGCAGCGGCGTCGACGCGCTCACCGGCCGGCTGCGCGGCTCCGCCGACGCGCTGCGCCGCCGCACCGGCAACCAGAGCGGCAACAGCGACGGCGACAACGGCGGTGACGGCAGTCGGAGCGGCAACGGCAACCAGAGCGCCGATCGCGGCGCGACGAGCGACCGGAACGACGCGGCCGGGCAGCGACGGGGGCGGTGACCATGGCGGGAGACACCAAACCGGGAGGCCTCGGCGACAAGCTCCGCGGCCAGTTGGCCGACGAGGTGCGCAACCTGGCCGGGGCGATCGGCGATCGCGCGGTGAGCGTGGTGACGGAGCGGATCACCGGTGCGACGGGCCGCCTGAGCGAGTACGCGCGCCAGGGCGGAGGACCGGGCCTGATCGCCGCCGCCACCGGCGCGCAGAAGCTGGCCGAGGGCGGCTCACCGATGAAGGCGATGGTGCATGCCGGGGTGGCCGGCGGTAAGGAGAAAGTGATGTCGGCTCTCGGCCGCGTGGGCGGCAAGGGCGGTAAGGGCGGCAAGAAGCAGAAGGTCACCAACATCGTCGAGACGATCGAGGTTGGTGTACCGGTGCGAGCCGCGTACAACCAGTGGACGCGGTTCGGCGACTTCCCGAGCTTCATGAAGAAGGTCGAGCAGGCGGAGAACGACGAGGCCGAGAAGATGACCTGGAAGGCGCAGGTCTTCTGGTCGCACCGGACGTGGGAGTCGACGATCATCCGCCAGGTGCCGGACCGGCTCATCCACTGGCGTTCGAAGGGCGAGAAGGGCTCGGTCGACGGCACCGTCAGCTTCCACGGGATAACCCCCGACCTGACCCGCATCCTGGTGGTGCTCGAGTACCACCCGCAGGGCCTCTTCGAGCACACCGGAAACCTGTGGCGGGCCCAGGGCCGGCGGGTGCGGCTGGAGTTGAAGCACTTCGTCCGGCACGTCATGACCGAGGTGGCGCTCGACCCGGACCAGGTGCAGGGCTGGCGCGGCGAGATCCGCGACTCCCAGGTGGTCAAGGACCACGAAACCGGCCTGCGCGAAGACCGGGAGCAGCGCGAGCAGCGGGAGCGCGGCCGGGAAGGGCGCGGCCAGGCTCCGACCGAGCCGGATGACGAGGAGTACGCCGACCAGGAGCCGCCCGAGGAGGAGCCGCGCCGCCGGCCCGGCGGGCGACTGCGTCAGCGGCCACCCCGGCGACCGGCCGAGCCGGAGTACGACGAGGAGTACGAGGCGTACGAGGACGGCTACGACGAGGGGTACGCGGACGAGCCCGACGAGGAGGAGCCGCCGCCGCCACCCCGTCGTCGTGCTCCCGAGCGGGCCCGCCGCCCGCAGCCGCGCGAGGAGCCGCAGCGGCCCCGGCCGCCGGTGCGCCGGGGATCGGAGCCGCCGCGCCGACCCGTGGTACGCCGCCGCCGGGAGGAGGAGGAGTGACGCTCGCCTCCGGCGGTGACGCCGTTGGCGGGGCCCTGGAACGTGTGGGGGGTGCCGCCGGCGGGCTCGCCGACGTCGTGGAGACGGTGCTCGACAAGGGCATCGTGATCGACGCGCAGGTGACGGTCGGGGTCATCGGCATTCCCCTCGTGGAGATCAACGCCCGGGTGACCGTGGCGAGTATCGAGACGTACCTGCGGTTCGCCGAGGCGGTCGACCGGCTCGACCTCGACCCGGGCGAGGGCGAGGGATTGGCCGGCCTCGTCGGTGGCGTCACCGGCGCGGTCCGCGAGGTCACCGGTTCGGTCCGGGACGTCACGGGCTCCGTGCGGGACGTCACCGACGACGCCACCGGCACGGTGCGGGACCTCGGGAGGAGCTGACATGGCGGACGACACGGGACTGTTCATCTACGGGCTGGTGCCGGCGGACGTGGAGGCGACACCCGACGCGGCCGGGGTCGGCGACCCACCCGGCGAGGTGACTGTCATCCGGCACGGAGACCTCGCGGCCCTGGTCAGCGAGGTGCCGCTGGACGCGCCGCTGGGCCAGTCGGCGGACCTGCGGGCGTACCAGGAGCTGCTCGACGGGACGGCGGCCGTGGCGCCGGTGCTGCCGGTGCGGTTCGGCACCGTCGTCACCGGGCCGGACGCGGTGCTCGACCTGCTCCGGCCGCACCACGACCGGTTCGCCGCCGCGCTCGCCGAGTTCGAGGGCCGGGTGCAGTACGTGGTGCAGGGCCGCTTCGACGAGCGGGCGTTGCTGCGCGCCGTCCTCGACGAGAACCCGAACGCCGCTCGGCTCGCCGAGCAGGTACGGGGTCGGGGCGAGGCGGCCAGCAGGGAGCCCCGGATCCGACTCGGGGAGCTGATCAGCCAGGCTGTCGAGTTGCGCCGTGAGGCGGAGAACCGGCGGCTGCTCGACGTCACGGCCGAGTACGTGGTGACCACGCAACTGCGCCCGCCGACCCACGAGATGGACGCGGGGCACGTGGCGCTGCTGGTGGACACCGACACCGAGGCGGACCTCATCGACGTGCTGGAGCAGTACGCCCAGGACCGGCGGGGGCTGCTGCGGCTGCGACTGCTCGGGCCGCTCGCCCCGTACGACTTCGTCGACGCCCACCAGTTGGCGGGCTGACGGTGGACCTGCTCTGGGCGCTGCTGACCCTGCCGTACGCCCCCGTGCGCGGGTTGACCGCAGTGGTCGCTGTGGTGGCCCGGGAGGCCGAGTCGCGTCAGCGGAACCCCGTGAACGTCCGGCGCGAGCTGGAGGAGCTGGACGCCGCCGTGGCGGCCGGCGAACTCAGCGCCGAGGAACGCGACCGCGCCGAGCAGCGGGTGCTGGACCGGCTCACCGGGGGAGCGGGCCGGCGTTCCGAGGGCTCGGCGTCCGCTGACGGACGATCTCGTGGCCCAGTCCGGGAGAGGAGAGTGCGCCGTGACCGACGACGCGAGGGCCCGCGAGCGTGAGCCGGCCGACGAGGATTACCTGCAGCCCGTGTCGGCGGCCGAGGCGGCTCGCGCGGGCCTGCGGCAGCTCGTCGAGTTGACCGGCCGCGAGCCCTCCGTGACCACGTCGCTGGAGCCCACCGAGGACGGTTGGCTGGTCGGGGTGGAGGTGGTGGAGGCACGCCGGATCCCCAACTCGACAGACCTGCTCGGCCTGTACGAGGTGGAGTTGGACATCGAGGGGAATCTGCTCGGCTATCGGCGGGTGCGCCGCTACCAGCGCGGAAAGGGTGAGGTGGGCTGAGATGACCGCTGGGCAGCCGCCCTCGGTGGTGCAGAACTCGGGCCAGGTGCTGCCCGCCGGCCACGAGCCGGCCAACCTGGGCGACATCCTGGAGCGGGTGCTCGACCGGGGCATCGTCATCGCCGGGGACATCCGGGTCAGCCTGCTCGACATCGAGCTGCTGACGTTGAAGCTGCGGCTGGTCATCGCATCGGTGGACACGGCACGCCAGATCGGCATCGACTGGTGGGAGCACGACCCGTGGCTCAGCTCCCGTGCCCGCCCTCCCGTGGAGCCGGGACCGCGCGATCCGGAGCAGGTCGAGGCGGAGCGGCGGCCCCGGGTGGCGGCCCGGGCGCGACGTCGCGACGCCGAGGTGGAGGAGTGGGATGAGTTCGACGGCTGAGGTGGCTCCCGACCGGCGTGCCGCGGTGACCGGGGTCTGGCTGCACGGCGTGGTGCGGGACGTCGACCGGGCGGCGCTGGCGACGGTCGCCGGGATGGGTGGCGTCCCGGTCCGCGCGGTGTCGGCCGCCGGGCTGGTCGCGGTCGTCAGCACCGCCCCGCTCGACGAGTACGGCGAGGAGCCGCTGCGCCGCAACCTGGAGGACCTGGCCTGGTTGGAGCGGGCCGCGCGGACGCACCATGCAGTGGTCGCGGCGCTCGCCCGACAGGGGCCGGTGGTGCCGGCCCGACTCGCCACCGTGCACACCGACGACGGGCGGGTCGCCGCGTCGCTCGCGGCCCGGCGGGCCGAGCTGTCCGCCACCCTGGCCCGGTTGACCGGGCGCGGCGAGTGGGGCGTCAAGGGCTACCTGGTGCCGGGGGCGTCCGTGCCCAGCGTCGCCGGGGCGGGCGGCGGCGGGGTGGGGACGGCGTACCTGCGCCGCAGGCGTGCCCAGTTGACCGCCCGCGAGGAACACCAGCAGGTGGCGAGCGCGGCAGCGGACGCCGTGCACGTCGCCCTGTGCGAGGTGGCCGTGGCGGGACGCCGGCACGCCCCACAGGACCGGCGGCTCTCCGGGGTGCCCGCACCGATGGCGCTCAACGGGGCGTACCTCGTCGACACCGCGGCGCTGCCCCGCTTCACCGACCTGGTCGGCTCGTTGGGCTCCCGTCATCCGGGCCTGCGGCTGGAGCTGACCGGGCCGTGGCCGGCGTACTCCTTCGTGGCGGAACGGCCGGAGCCCGCCGGCGCTGGCGGGGAGTCGCGGTGACCACCGCTCTCGCGCCGAGCAGCGCGGACGATCCGCTGGCCTACCGGCCGGTCGCCCTGGTCGACCTCCTCGACCGGGTGCTCGCCACCGGCGTGGTGATCAGCGGCGACATCACGTTGTCCATCGCCGACGTCGACCTGGTCCGGATCTCGTTGCGGGCGCTCGTCGCGTCGGTCGGCGCGCTGACGCCACCTGAGGATGTCGGATGACCGGCCGGGACGACGCGGGCGAGTTGGTCGCCGCGCTCGACGCGCAGTCGTGGCGGCCACCCCGGGTCACGCCGTTGGACCGCCGGATCGATGTGGACCGTGACTCGGTCGAGCGGGGACTGGCCAGCCTGGTGCTCACCGTCGTCGAGTTGCTGCGCCAGCTGATGGAGCGGCAGGCGCTGCGCCGGGTGGACCTCGGTGACCTCACCGAGGAGCAGGTCGAGCGCATCGGCGTCACCCTGATGGCGCTGGAGGAGCAGATGGCGGGGCTGCGCGAGCACTTCGGTCTGGCCCCGGAGGACCTGAACCTGGACCTCGGCCCGCTCGGCCCGCTCCTCCCCACGGACTGACCCGTGCCGGACTGACCCGCGCCCGATCGGCCCGGGCCGGGACGGTCGGCGGTGACCCGGACGGGCCGCCGCCGACCGCGCTCGATCAGGCCGGGAGACGGACGATGTCGTAGTCGACGTCCGGGCCGGGTTCGACGTCGAACCGGCCGTTCACCACGTACAGCGCCGAGCCGAGCAGGTCGCCGGTGGCCGGCGACCGCAGGGCCGGACCGGTGATCTCCCGGCGCACCACGCCGGCGGTGTAGTCGGCGTTCAGCCCGACGACAGCGATGACGTTTGTCAGGTTGCGGATCACGTAGAGGGTGTGACCGCGCAGCACCAGCCCGTCGGCCCGGTCCACCGAGTAGCCGCCGAGGTCGAAGACACGGCTCGCGCCGGTGCGCGGGTCGACGCGTACCAGCCGGCCGGTCAGCATCTGCGCGACCAGCAGGTCACCGTCGGGCAGCGCCACGATCCCGTTGTTGAACGCGTCGGGCGTCGCGGCCGGGCCGCGCAGCGGCAGGACCCGCGCGGCGCCGGCGGCGGGCAGCCGACCACCCGGAAGCAGCGGTACGACGTACAGCGCCGGCCGGGCCGAGTCGGTGAAGTAGACGGCGCGGCTGGTGACCACGAGGTCGTTGACGATGCTGCCCGGCTCGTCGGTGAACTGGTAGTGGGCCAGTTGGGCGCCGGTGCCGCCGTCGTGGACGCTGGCTCCACCGGAGGAGAAGTCGGCGGTCCACAGCCGGCCCTGCGGGTCGAGCTTGAGACCGGCCTTCTCCCGGCCCGGCGCACCCGGGATGAGCACCGAGCCGCGCCCGGTACGGACGTCGCCCCGCCAGACCGCGCCGTTGCCGACCGAACCGACGTAGACGGTCGTGCCCCGACCGATGGTCAGACCCTCCGGGCTGAACCCGTCCGGCAGGGCGATCCGGGACGGGAACGACGGCGTCGGGTGCGCCGCCGCCGCCGAGCCGACAGTGGTGAGGGTGGCCGCGGCCACCAGAGGGACGACGAGAAGAGTGAGGAGCCTGCGCAAGAGGAACACCGCCTGTCGTCGAGTGGATCTCTCCACTGAGGAATGTGCCGCTCTGGTAACGCGCCGGGTACGGCAAAAGGTTGGGCGCGGCGCTCAGTCCCTGCCGGCGGCGTACGCGGCGAGCCAGGCGACCTGGGCCGCATCGAGCGACGGCCGGACCCGTTCGCGGGCGGCCGCCACGTGCGCGGCGGTGACCGTGGCGGCCGCCAGGGACTCCCGCATCGCCGCGAGCGCCGCCTCCCGAACCACCGCCGCGCAGTCCGCCGCCGAGAAGCCGGTCAGCTCCGCGCCGAGCGCGGCCAGGTCGACGTCGGGCGCCAGCGGCACGTGCCGGGCCGCGGCGCGCAGGATCTCCGCGCGGGCCGGCCCGTCCGGCGGCGGCACGTAGACCAGTCGCCCCAACCGGCCGGGTCGCAGCAGCGCGGGGTCGACCAGGTCCGGCCGGTTCGTGGCCCCGACCACCACCACGTTGCGCAGCGTCTCCACCCCGTCCAGTTCGGTGAGCAGCGCGGCGACCACCCGATCGGTGGTGCCCCCGTCGGTCGCCTGCCCGCGTACCGGCGCCAACGCGTCCACCTCGTCCAGGAAGATCAGCGTCGGGGCGGCCTCCCGGGCCCGGCGGAACAACTCGCGTACCGCACGTTCGCTCTCGCCCACCCACTTGGAGAGCAGCTCCGCGCCCTTCACCGAGAGCACGTTCGCCCGTCCCGAACCGGCGAGCGCGGCGACCAGGTAGGTCTTGCCGCAGCCGGGTGGGCCGTAGAGCAGCACGCCGCGCGGTGGCTGCACGCCGAGGCGGGCGAACGTGTCCGGGTAGGTCAGCGGCCACAGCACCGACTCGGTAAGCGTCTGCTTGACCTCGTCCAGACCGCCGACGTCGTCCAGGGTCACCGACGCCAGTTCCAGGGTGGACGCCGCCATCGTCGTCGGCCGGACCACCTCCAGGGCGGCGGTGAAGTCGGCCATCGCCACCGTCGGCGTCCGCGCGGACTTCTGCCGCAGCGCGGCGCGTACCCCGGCCTCCCGGACCAGCGCGGCCAGGTCCGCCGCCACGAACCCGGGGGTACGCCCGGCCACCTCGTCCAGCCGGACGTCGTCGGCGAGCGGCACCTGCCGGGTCAGCACGGTGAGCTGCTCACGGCGCAGGGCCGGATCGGGCAGCGGAACGCTGATCCGCAGCGACAACAGGTCCGGTGCGCGCAGCGCCGGGTCGACCGCCTCGGGCCGCCCGGTCGTGCAGACCACTGCGACACCCGCCCGGACGGCCTGGGCGAGCACCTGCCGGAACACCGTGGCCACCGGGCCGGGCTCCTCCGCCGGTGCCAACGCCTCCACATCGGTGACCAGCAGCACCGCGGGTCCGCCGGCCCGAACCGTCGTCGCCGCCGCGCGCAGCCGGTCGGCCGCCGCCTGGTTGGTCAACGCGGCCACCTCGGGCGCCCACAGCGGGTGGACGCGCGCGCCCACTCGGGCCGCGACGGCCCGGACCAGCGCCGACTTCCCCGAACCGGCCGGCCCGGAGAGCAGCACGCCCAGCGAGATGGTGGTGCCCAGCCGGCCCAGCACCTCCCGGTGGTGAAAGCCGAGATCGAACAGTTCGGTCAGCTCCTCGGCCTGGGCGCGCAGGCCGGGCAGCTCGTCCACGTCGGGCACGTCGCCGGCCGCGTCCACCGTCGGGGCCGCGCCGGACGCCGGGGCTGCGGCGGGCTCGCCGTGGGTGGCCGGGCCGTGCTCCCAGGCGACCACCGTGTCCATGGTGACCAGCGACCCGGCGGACTCCTCGACGGCGACCACGGTGAGCAGGGTGCTGGTCCACGCGAAGCCGACGGTGGTGGCGAGGCTGCGTCGGGCCGCCTCGACGAGGCCGCGCGTCGAGGCGTCCGGCAGCACGTCCTGCGGCAGCAGCGACACGTCGTCGCCCGCCGTGACCACCTTGCCGAGCAGGGCGAGCCGGAGCATCTCCGGGCTGACCGACGCCAGCACCTGCACCGGCCCGGTCAACGTGACCCGGGCCGCCGGGGTCAGCGGCAGCGGCGACACCCGCACCGGAGCGCCGTCCCGCAGGCCCAGGTTGCCCAGCGTGAGGTCGTCGGCGTACAGCAGGGCGCTGCTCGCGCCCGACCCGGCAGCGGCGACGATCCCGGCGGTCTCCCGGCGGCCCGTCAGTCGCACCGGGTCGCCGGGGCGTAGCCCCAGCGCGGTCAGCGCCTCCGGGTGCAGCCGCACGATGCCCCGTCGGGCGTCCAGCGCCGCGGGCCGCAGGCTCGCCGTCACGGTCAGGTCGGGTTGGGCCACCGCCCGACCGTAGCCGCCGTCAGCACGTCGGCGCGGTCAGCGCCGCGGATCCAGCTCATCCAGCAGCGACGGATCCCGCCGGATCAGCTCTGCCAGCCGGGCCGCCGGGTCCGGGGTCAACCCGTCCGGGCCGGGTGCCCACGCCGGAACCGTCCGACCGGACAGCGGCCAGGACGGCGGGGGTTGCACCGGGGCCGCGGGCGGTTCCGGGCCGACCGTGACGTCCGGGCCGTTCCAGGAGACCCGCAGCGGGTACGTCCGACCGTCGTGCTCGACGCGGACGGTCACCGCCAGGCCCGGGTGGGCGCCGACGACCTGGCGGACGGCCTCGGCCACCTCCTCGACCGGACCCCACCCGACGACGTCGCCGGGGCTCTCCGGTTCCGCGTGGCGACCATCGTGCCGGGCGGGCCCGGCGTTGCGCCCACCCGTGGCGGCGCCCTGCCCGGCGGTCGGGCCCGGCGGTGGCGCGGTGTCGTCCCGATCGGTGACCCGCCGGCGCAGCGCCTCCTCGCGCCGGGCCAACCGGGCCAGCGTCTCGTCCAGGTCGCCCCTCACAGCTCACCCCTTCCCGCCACGGCCGGAGCCGGTCGGCTCAGGCCTTCCTGTCCCGGGTGGCCCGGTCCAACGCCCGGTCCAGGACGACCAGTAGAGCGTCCCGTACCGAGAGCCGGTCCCGGGCGTCGAACTGCACCAGGGGAACATGATCGCCGATGGCGAGCGCCCACCGGATCTCGCCGAGTTCCAGGGCCAGTCGTCCGTCGAACGCGTTGACCCCGACCACGAACGGCAACCCTGCCCGCTCGAAGAAGTCGATCGCCGGGAAACAGTCGTCCAGTCGGGAGCTGTCGACCACCACCAGCGCGCCGAGCGCACCCCGGGCCAGGTCGTCCCACATGAAACCGAACCGCGCCTGCCCGGGAGTGCCGAACAGGTAGAGCTTCAGGCTGCGGTCGATGGTCACGCAACCAAAATCCATCGCCACGGTCGTGGTGGTCTTGGTCGACCGTATGCCCGGGTCGTCCACGCCGATCCCGGCGCTGGTCATCTCGGCCTCGGTGGTCAGCGGCGCGATCTCGGAGATCGCCCCGACAGTGGTGGTCTTGCCCACGCCGAACCCGCCGGCGACGAGAATCTTGACCGGCACGGGGGGCGCCGCGGGTGGCCGGTTGGGCGGCCCGTCGCCCGCCGGCGGCCGGTACGGCGGTGGTGGGCCCGGCGGCGGGGGCGTGGCACGCCCGAGCGCCGGAGGAGTTCCCGGGGCCGTGCTGTAGCGGGCGGTGGCGCTGTTGCCGGCGAGCCCTCCGATCGGGACGCCCGGCCATTCAGGAGATCGCACGAAGTCCATCAATCACTCGCAGGATGAGGTCGGGGTCGAGGGCGTCGTCGGCGTCGGTGACGTGCACGTCCAGGTGCCCGGCGGCCCGCAGGTCGCCGACCAGGACCCGGGTCACGCCGAACTGCAGCCGGGTCCGGGCGGAGAGTTCGGCCACCGAGATCGGCTCGGCGCAGAGCGCGATGATCGCCTGGAGCTCCGGCGCCAGCAGGCCGACCGGCGGTTCGGTCCACCGGCCGCCGTCCGGGCGCAGGGTCACCTGCGTCTCCAGCCCGATCGCCGGATCCGCGCCGGCCACCCGCCCGGAGGTGAGCACGAACGGGCGCGGACCTGTCGGGCCGCCGCCGCTCTGCTGCGGCTCCGGCGCCGCCGGCACGCCGCCCCCACCCGGGTGCGGCGTGCGCAGGTAGGGGCGGATCCGGGTCCCGGGCTCCGGGTCCGGGTCCTCGCCGGCGACGTCGGGGGTCACTGCTGGACGGCGTTCTTCAGCTCGGCGATCAGTCGCGGGGTCAGCGCACCACCGGCCCGACCGGCGAAGAGCGTCATCTCGTACGCGACGGTGCCCAGGTTCGCCGACCGGTCGGCGACGACGCCGAGTACGGAACCACTGCTGATCGCGCTGATCAGCAGGTAGCCGTCGGCCATGTCGACGATCACCCGGTTCAGGCCGCCGAGCGCGTACCAGCTGGCCGCGCCGCCGGCGAGGCTGGTCATGCCGGAGACCACTGCGGCCAGCCGCTCCGCGTTGGAGCGGTCCTTGATCGCCGACATGGCCATCAGCAGCCCGTCCGAGGAGACCGCGATCGCCTCCAGCACCCCGGCTGTGCTGGAGGTGAAGGAGTCCAGCAGCCAGTTGAACGTGCGCGCCTCGGGACTGAGGTCCCCGACGGCGCCGGGCTGGCTCTGGTGTTCGACGTTGTCGTGCAGGAAGGGGCTGGTCACCGTGATGATCCTTCTTCGTTCCGACGGTCTGGGCTGACTTCGCGGAGAGCACGGGCGACGCCCGCCTCGAACTCGGTGATGAGGTCGCGCACCTCGGCCGGATCCCCGAGGTGCTGGCTGGGCGGCTGGCAGGGTGGGGAGACCGTGAGGTTGGCGCCGGGCACCCGACGGCTCAGTCGGGGACGGATCCGGGCGGGGCCGGCGGTGTCCGCCACCGTGGGGCCGAGGCCGCCCGGGGTGGCCGGCAGGTCGACCGTCTCGCCCGGATCCTCCGGCGTGGGGCCGGCGCTGGTGGTCGGCTCGGTGGCCGTCCGCATCGACCACTGCCCGACGGCGCGGCCGGCGGCCGGCGGGACGCTCAGCTCGGCCCGGCGTACGCCGGACTGGAACGCCTCGACGAGTGCGCGAGCCGCGTCCGGGTCGGCGCTGCTGGCGTCTGCGGGCCGGGCCGGCGTGGCGGTGGCCGGGAGGCTGGCACCGGGCACCCGCTGCCGGATGCGGGGGCTGGCGGTCGCACCCGCCGCCGTCGCCGGGCTGTCCGGGGCGGCGGCCGGACCGGGTGCCGTGGCGGCCGGACCCGCTGCCGTAGCGGTGGGAACGCCGGTGTCGACGATTTCCCTAGCGCCGAACGCGTCCCAGGACTGGCCCGACTCCAGGCTGCGGGTGGCCCGGCTGAGCAGGTCCGTGTCGAATCCGGCAGGTGCCGCGACGGCGGCGCGGGTGCGGGTTTCGCGGGCGGAGTCGAGAGCGGGCCGTCGGCCCCGGTCCGGCACGGCCGCCCGGGCGACAGTCGCCCCGGCCCGGTCGGCGCGGCGCAGCACCAGCGACGTCTGCGGGATCTCCACCTGCGCGGTCACCCCGCCGCCCGCGGTGGCGGCGAGGCTCACCTCCCAGCCGTGGCGGCGGGCCAGCCGGCCCACCACGAAGAGGCCGAGCACCTCGGTCGGCGCCAGGTCGAGACGTTCGCGCCGGGTGAGCCGGGCGTTCTCCTCGGCCAGTCGCTGCTCGCTCATGCCGATGCCGTTGTCCACCACCGTGATCCGGGCGCCCCGCCCGGACGTCTCGCCGGCCACCAGCACCCGGGTGTGCGGCGGGGAGAAGACTGTCGCGTTCTCCATCAGCTCGGCCAGCGCCAGGACGAGGTCACCGACGACCGCCGGAGCGGCGGCGATGCCGGCCGGCACCTGCACCTCGACGCGGGTGTAGTCCTCGATCTCGCCGAGCGCCAGCCGGACCACGTCGGCCAGCGGCACCGGCGCGGTGTGCGCGTCGGCGCCGGCCGAGCCGGAGAGCACCACCAGGCTGCCGGCGTTGCGTCGCAGCCGGCTGGAGATGTGGTCGAGCCGGTACAGGTGTTCCAGGCGGCCCGCGTCGGCCTCCTGTTGCTCCAACCGGTCGATGAGCGCGAGCTGGCGACTCACCAGATTCTGCGTACGCCTACCGACGTGGCCGAACATCTGCGCCACGTTGCGCCGGCCGGCGACCTGCCGCTCGACCAGCTGGGCCGCGGTGTTCTGCACCCGGTCGAAGGCCTTGGCCAGGTCACCGATCTCGTCGTTGGACCGGACGACCACCGGTTCCAACCGGACGGACTGGACGTGCTCCGTCTCGTCGTCGGTGACCCGGACCAACTCCGCCTCGGCGACCCGGGCGACCCGGTCGGCGGAGCGGGTGAGCTGACTCAGCGGTCGGGCCACCGTGCGCGCGACCGCCGCGCTGAGCAGCACCACAAGCGCCAGGATCAGCGCCGCCGCGGCACCCACCAGGTACGCGGCGGTAAGCGCCCGCCGCTGGTCGGCCTTCACCTCGGCGAGAACGTCGGCGACGATCTTCTTCTCGACGAACTGGCCGAGCCGGATCATCGTGCGGACGGCCGGGAAGAGCGCCTCCAACGGCACGTCGCGGACCGCGCCGGCCGGGTCCCGTGCGCTGGTGATCAGGAAGTCGGGGCTGGTACGCGCGGCCACCGCGGCGTCGTTGAGCTGGGCCACCTTGAGCTGCTCCGGAGTGATCAGGCTGCGGAAGCGCGCGTTGTCGACCTGAAGTGCGGCGATGCACGCCACGTAGCCGGCGGTGGTGTCCGGAGTGCCGATCGCCTTGACCAGGATGCTCAGGGTGGCGCAGGTGCCGATGCCCTCGTCGGCACGCAGCAGCCCGTCGAGGGCGAGCACCTGGCGGCCGGGCAACGTCTCGGTGTCCACGTTGAAGACCAGCCGTAGCGATCCGATCAACTCTTTGTTGACGGGGCCGAACGCGTCCATGACCTGGCCGGGGTTCGCGGACCGACCCAGCACCGCCCTGCGGAGGTCGCCGAGCCTGGACACCCCGTCGAGCGCGTGGTCGACCTGCTCGGTCAGCGCGTCGCCGCCGTCGGCACGCAGGTCGGCCACCCGATCGTCCACGTCGGCGGCCTTGCGGATCACCTCGGAGCGGTCGACCCGGCGCAGGAGGAAGCCGACCGACAGGATGCGTTCCTGTTGCAGGTCCTGGACGAGGCTGCCGACCCGGCTGGCGAGCCGCACCTGCTCGGTGATGTCGGCGGCGCGTTGCGCGGCGGCCACCCGGTCCAGCACCACGGGCACCGCGAGGCCGACCATGCTGAGCAGGGGGATCACCACGAGCAGCGCGAGCTTTCCGCGGATTCGAAGCCTACCGAGAAGCATCGAACGGCCCCCACTGCGCGAGGATCGGCTCGTGGGCCGCGCCGACCGGTTGCAGCGGTCGAAGCTCGGCCGGTTGGCCGGTCGGGGCCGACGGTTGCCAGGGGTCGCCGGGCGGCGGGGTGGCGGGGTTTCCGGCGTCCGGCGTGGCGGCCCGTCGACGTGCGCGTCGACCGGCGGCGATCAGTATCCAGGCGAGCCAGGCCAGCAGCAGGAAGGCTGCCACACCCGCTCCGGCGGCCAGCCAGCGGTCCCGGGCCAGCCCGTCGCTCCGCTCGGTGAGCAGGGCGTCCAGTTCGCCGAGGATGACCGGTTGGAGCTGGCGCGCGGCGTTGCGGGAGTTGAGCGCCGCCGCGGTCAGTTGACCCTGGTCGACGGTGCCCCCGCCGCTCGGGGTCGAGTACAGGGCCAGCGCCTCCACCGACCGCTGATAGGCGTCCAGCGGGGTCAGCACGTTGGCGCCCAGGTCGGTGCTCTCCGAGCTGTCCACGGCGGAGCGCAGGTTGTCGACCACCTCGTTCGCGGGCAACAGGGCGGACACCCGCAGGCCGGTCAGCTCCATCAGGCTGCGGGGCCGTTCGGCGGCCGGCCGTCGGGTGGCGAGCGCACCCAGGTCGGCGAGCCGGCCGGCGGCCACCACCGCCTCGGGCAGCTTCTGACCGGCGCTGTCCTGCAGGAAGAACGAGTCGGCGCCCGGGTCACGGCCCAGTCCCGAGCTCTCCCGGACCTTGCGGTGCAGGGCGAGCAGCAGGTCGGTGACCTCGCCGTACGCGGTGTAGGCGGCCTCCGGGTCGGCGGGGCTGCGGTCGCGCAGCGCCTCCACCTTGGCCCGTAGCCCGGCCCACCGTTCCTGGCTGCGCAGTTTCCCGCCGATGCGGGCGTCCACCGTGGCGGCCTGCTCGACCGCGCGGCTCAGCGGCTCGCCGGGAACGGGGCGTCCGGCCACGGCCGCGGACTGGGCTTCCACAAGTGCCTCGGTGACCGGGGCCAGGGCGCGCAGGTACTGCACGCCGAGTCGCTCGGAGTCGGCAAGGCTCCGGTCGTCACCGGTGTGCCGCCAGGTGGATGCGAAGAGCAGCCCCACCGGTGCCAGCAGCGCGACGATGAGCAGCAGCGGCATCGACCGGCCCAGCATGGACGTC
The DNA here is from genome assembly GCF_040648635.1 of Micromonospora sp. NPDC049114. Taxonomy (NCBI): domain Bacteria; kingdom Bacillati; phylum Actinomycetota; class Actinomycetes; order Micromonosporales; family Micromonosporaceae; genus Micromonospora; species Micromonospora sp. NPDC049114. Next base: position 261,392 of record NZ_JBEZEA010000006.1, read on the forward strand.
CGTCGACGGGCCCGCGGCGCGGGGACTGTCATGGTGTGTCTCCTCCGGCGTCGGGCGGGGGAACTGCGCGGCGTCGGGCTCGCCGACAGGTCCCGTCCACCGGACCGGAAAACTAACCGAACCCTGTGGGGGTCGACCGGTTGCCGGTGAGTCAGGTTTGCGTCAGTTCGAGCGATGTCACCGTTCGTCAGGGTTCCGAGCACGCTGTGTTCCGTCGATGTGTGTGACATGAAGGGATCGAGGGGGATATCCGCGGAAGATCGGAATTCACGGGATCCGAACTCAACTCACCCGGCCGCGGCGGAGGATGGGCGGTCGCACCGGAGTGGATCACCGATCGGAGCAACCGGACGGACGTACGGCGGATCTCAGCCAACGCTCAGCCTGCGGCCCGTACCGTGTGCCGCATGAGACCGCCCTCGCCGGCCGCGTGGTTCCGGCGTGCCCTGCCCACCCGCCGCCGCGCGATCGCCGCAGTGGCTGTCGTCGTGCTGCTGGCAGCCGCCGTGACCTGGGCGGTGTGGCCACAGGGATCGGGCGTACGCACCGAGAGCGCGATGCTCACCGTCCGCTCCGGACCAGCCGGCGACCAGCCGGTGAATCTGGACACGACCCTCTACCTGCCGGACGACGCCTCGTCCGGCCGGAAGGTGCCGGCGGTGCTGCTGGCGCACGGGTTCGGCGGTACGAAGGAGTCGGTGCGCTCGGACGCGGAGGAGTTCGCCGGGCGCGGCTACGCGGTGCTGACCTGGACCGCGCGGGGCTTCGGCCGCAGCGGCGGCGAGATCCACCTGGACAACCCGGACTACGAGGTGCGCGACGCCGAGCGGCTGCTGGACTGGCTGGCCGCCCGGCCCGAGGTGCGCACCGACGCCCCGGGTGATCCGAAGGTCGGCGTGGTCGGCGGCTCGTACGGCGGCGGGTTGGCGCTGCTGCTGGCCGCCCAGGACCGGCGGGTGGACGCGATCGTCCCCATGATCACCTGGAACGATCTGTCCCGGGCGTTCCTGCCGGAGAGCACCGGCGCGGCACCGACCGAGGGCGTGTTCAAGAAGGGCTGGGCGGGTCTCTTCTTCGGTGGGGGCGGCAACGTGGGCAGTGGCCCGGCCGGGCTCTCCGGTACGACCGCCGCCCAGCCCGAGCAGGCGCCGGCGTCGGCCGGCCCGCCCAGCCCGGGCCCGGGTGCGGGCCCGGGCACCGCTCCCGGTGGCGCCCCGGCCGGCGCCGCCGACCCGTCCTGCGGGCGGTTCGCCGCCGACGTGTGCGCCGCGTACCTGCGGATCGCCACCACCGGCCAGGCCGATCAGGCCGCCGTGGACCTGCTGCGCCGCTCCAGCCCGGCGGGCGTGCTGGACCGGATCAAGGCCCCCACCCTGCTGGTGCAGGGTGAGGCGGACACGCTCTTCCCGCTCGGTGAGGCGGACGCGAACGCCAAGGGCATCGCCGCCGCCGGCACCCCGGTCCGGGTCGCCTGGTTCACCGGCGGCCACGACGGTGGCAGTGGACCCCGCTCGGACTCGGACCGGGTGAAGTTCCTGACCGTCCAGTGGCTCGACCACTACGTCAAGGGCGAGGGCGACGCGCCCGGCGACGACTTCACCTGGTCGCGGATCGCCGGCTTCGACGCGCTCGACCGGGGCCTGGTCGCCACCGGCTTCCGCCGCGCCGACTATCCGGGCCTGGGCGGCAACGCCCGCCGGGAGGTGACGGTCACCGGTCCGGCGCAGCCGATCGCGAACCCGCCGAACGGCAACCCGGCCGCCATCTCCTCGATCCCGTTCGCGGGCGGGCTCGCCTCGCTGCTGGACGGGGTGGCCGGTGACGTGCCCGGCCAGCACGCCCGGTTCGAGTCGGCACCGCTCACCGAGGCGGTGGACGTGGCGGGCGCACCCACCGTCACGGTGCGGGCCGCCTCGCCGACCGGGGAGGCGGTGCTCTTCGTCAAGCTCTACGACGTCGACCCCGACGGCGCGGCCACCCTGCCGAACGGCCTGGTCGCCCCGATCCGGCTCACCGGCCTGCCGCAGCGGGTGCAGGACGCCCGCCCGGTCACCGTGACGCTGCCCGGGATCGTCCGCCGCGTCGAGGCCGGCCACCGGCTGCGGCTGGTGGTGGCCACCTCCGACCAGGCGTACACCACGCCGGCCGCGCCGACCGTCTACACGGTGGCCGCGGACGGCGCGGTCAGCCTGCCCACCGTCAGCGGCGAGCCGATCCCCACCGCCGCCACGATCTGGCGCTGGGTGCTCGCCGGCCTGCTCGCCGCCATCGTGATCGGGCTCGTCGTGGTCGTCGCCCTGGTCCGCCGCCGGCACCGCCGCCAGGACCGCTCGGTGCATCCGGAGTACGCGGACACCCCGCTGGCCGTACGCGCGCTGCGCAAGGAGTACGCGGACGGCTTCGTCGCGGTGTCGAACGTCGACTTCGAGGTGCACCCCGGTCAGGTAGTGGGTCTGCTCGGGCCGAACGGCGCCGGTAAGACCACCACCCTGCGGGTGCTGATGGGGCTGACCCAGCCGACCGCCGGCGAGATCTACGTCTTCGGTCGTCGGCTGGTGCCCGGCTCGCCGGTGCTGTCCCGGATCGGCGCGCTGGTGGAGGGGCCCGGTTTCCTGCCGCACCTGTCCGGTCTGGACAACCTGAAGGCGTACTGGAAGGCCACCGGCCGGCCGGCCGAGGACGCGCACTTCGACACGGCCCTGGAGATCGCCGGGCTGGGCGACTCGGTGCACCGGAAGATCAAGAATTACAGCCACGGCATGCGCCAGCGGCTCGCCATCGCCCAGGCGATGCTCGGCCTTCCCGAGCTGCTGGTGCTGGACGAGCCGACCGACGGGCTCGACCCGCCGCAGATCGCCGAGATGCGCCGGGTGCTCCAGCGCTACGCCACCGACGGTCGCGCGGTGCTGGTCTCCAGCCACCTGCTGGCCGAGGTGGAGCAGACGTGCACGCACGCCGTGGTGGTGAACAAGGGCCGGATCGTGGCGTCCGGGCCGGTGCAGGAGATCGTCGGCGAGTCGCCGAGCGTGCTGTTCGACGTGACCGATCCGGTGGCGGCGCGGGCGGTGCTGGACCGGCTGCACGGCGTACGGGTGCTGCCGGAGAGCGACGGGCAGCTGGTGGTCGACACCAACGGCACGGCCCGCAGCGAGGTGGTGGCGGAGCTGGTGCGCGCCGGCATCGGGGTGGACCGGGTGGTGCCCCGGCGACGCCTGGAGGACGCGTTCCTCGCCCTGGTGGGCGAGAACTCTCGGGGAAGTGGTGACCGGTGATGGCTGGATCTTCCGTCGAGGCGCCGGTGGGCGTCACCGACCCGGCCGGTGCGGCCCGGGGCTACCGCCCCTCGGCCACGATGCCCTTCGCGGCGGAGTTCCGCCGGCAGGCGTCCCGGCGGCGGACCCAGCTGGCGCTGGGGTTCATGGTGCTGCTGCCGCTGATCATCCTGGTCGCCTTCCAGTTCAACTCCGGCGGCGACGACGACAACGGCAACAACGAGTTCGCCAGCCTGGTCGACCTGGCCACCTCCGGCGGGCTCAACTTCACCCTCTTCTCGATCTTCGTGTCGGCGTCGTTCCTGCTGGTCGTGGTCGTCGCGCTGTTCTGCGGCGACACGGTGGCCAGCGAGGCGAGCTGGGGCAGCCTGCGCTACCTGCTGGCCATCCCGGTGCCCCGGGCCCGGCTGTTGACGGTGAAGCTGGTGGTCGCGCTCGCGTACTCGGGGCTGGCCCTGCTGCTGCTGGCCGGCACCGCCCTGGTCGCCGGCACGCTGCGCTACGGCTGGTCGCCGCTGCGCAGCACTGTCGCCGCCGAGCTGGAGCCGACCGAGGGGCTGCTCCGGTTGCTGGCAGTGCTCGGCTACCTCGCGGTCGTACTCCTGGTGGTGGCCGGCCTGGCGTTCCTGCTGTCGGTGACGACGGACGCCGCGCTCGGCGCGGTCGGCGGAGCGGTCCTGCTCTGGATCCTGTCCAGCATCCTGGACCAGATCACCGCGCTGGGCGGTCTGCGTGACTTCCTGCCCACCCACTTCAGCACCGCCTGGCTGGGACTGCTCTCCACGCCGGTGCAGACGGACGACGTGGTACGCGGCTGCATCTCGGCGATCAGCTACGCGACGCTGTTCTGGGGGTTGGCGTTCTGGCGGTTCACCCGCAAGGACATCACGTCGTAGCCGCCTTCCAGGCGCTCACGCCGATCCGGCCGGTGTTGCCCACGTCGACCGGGCCGTGCGGGTCGACCTCCTCGGCCGGCTGACCGGCGGCGGGCGCGATCGTCAGGTACGCCCCGGCGGTGGCCACCACCGTCGGATCGGTGACCAGGTTGCGCCAGAGGACGGTGGCGACCGCCCGCTCGCCCTTGTGCAGCGTGATCGGCTGCGGCGGCTGATCGAAGCCCGAGGTGATCTCCTTCGCGCCGTTCACCACCCGCAGGATGATCGGCTTGCGCTGCTCGTTCAGGACCCACAGCACGGGGTAGCCGTTGAGCTGGTAGGGGCGGTCGGCGCAGTTGACCAGTTCCAGGCCGAGGGCGCGCAGGCCCATCGCCGCGTCCCCGCCGGTGGACCGGATCCGGACGCCGGAGGCCGGGCACTCGGCGACCGGGTCGGCGCTCGCCGACGGGGTAGTGGCGGGCCTGGGCGGTGGCGGGCCCGTAGGGTCACCGCCCTGGCCCCGATGGTCGCCGGTCGTGCAGGCGGTGAGCAGAAAGGCTGCCGCGACCGCCGCGACGACCCGTCGCCGTGCTGCCGTACCGAGGGAGATCATCCGCCGATCCTCGCCCACCCGGGCGTTCCGCCGCAGGCCGGCCCCGCGCTCGCCACGGTCAGGTGCCGTGCCACCGGCGATGCGCTCGGCCTCGCCGGTGGTCCTCTGCCCCACACATGGGGCAGCTCGACAGGCTGTACGCCACCCCGGCAGGCGATACGTTCTTGCGGGAGCGCTCCCATACTGCGATATATTCCGATCGGGGATTTTCCCACCAGCAAGGAATTTATTAACTTCGATACATTCGTAGCCCACCATTGAAGAGATCTGTCCCCTTCGATGGAGGTCTCCATGAACGTCTCTCGGCTCGGCGGGCCGACCCTGTCCCTGTTCCGCATCGTGACCGGCCTGCTGTTCATGCTGCACGGACTGTCCTCGGTCTTCGGGTTGTTCGGCGGCAACCCCATGACCGGTGCGGCCATCCCGCTCGGCTCCTGGCCGGGCTGGTGGGCCGCGCTGATCCAACTGATCTGCGGCGCGCTGGTGCTGGCCGGGCTCTTCACCCGGCCCGCCGCGCTTCTCGCCTCCGGCTCGATGGCGTACGCCTATTTCGTGGTCCATCAGCCCGAAGGCCTGCTCCCGCTGCGCAACGGCGGTGAGCTGTCGGCGCTCTTCTGCTGGTCGTTCCTGCTGGTCGCGGCACTCGGCTCGGGCCCCTGGGCGCTCGACGCGCTGCTCGCCCGGCGTCGCGCCGACGCCCCACCGGCCTCGGTGAGCGACCCCGCCCCGGTTTCCGCCTGACCGCACCCGAAACCGCGCGTCGCCGGAGCCTCAACGAGGCGGCTCCGGCGACGCGCCCGGTCAGGGTCGGGCCGGCTCGGGCCTGGCCGGGCCGGGTCGATCGGAAGTGGAAGCAGGCCGGAGCAGGCGGGCGCGGGCGTCAGGCCGGAGGGCGCGGGGCGAGGACCGCGTCCAGGAGGCCCGGGTACCGCTGGTCCACCTCGTCGCGGCGCAGCCGGACCAGTCGGCTGGTGCCGGCGGCCCGGGTGCGGGTCAGGCCCGCCTCGCGCAGCACCTTCAGGTGGTGGCTGCGGGTCGCCTTGGAGACGCCGAAGTCGAAGCTGCCGCAGGCGGCCTCGCCGCCCTCGGCGAGCGCCCGCACGATCTGTAGCCGCACGTCGTCGGCGAGTGCGGCCAGCACAGCGGTGACCGGTACGGCGGCCAGGTCGGGTTCGTGCGGCTCCATGTGACCAGTGTAACCCTTGTTCGACAACTTTCGAACAACACCCTATGGTCGGTGTCGTTGGTTCGAAGATACTCGAACATTGGAGCTGACGATGCGATCCCGCGCCGCCGCCTATCCGCTGCTCGCCGTGCTCGCCTGGGGCGCGATGTTTCCGATCCTGGCCAGCGCGCTGAGCCGGGTCGATCCACTCAACCTGACCACCGCCCGCTACCTGTTCGCCGCCGTCATCCTGGTCGCCATCCTGCTGGTTCGCGAGGGCGCCACCGCGCTGCGGCTCGGCGGTCGGGGAGTCGAGGTGGTGGTGCTCGGCGTCGTCGGCTTCGCCGGCTTCAACCTGCTCACCAACCTGGCGCTCGAACACGCCGCCCCGCAACAGATCTCCCTCTTCGTGGCCACCACACCGGTCATCACCCAACTGGTCCGGTGGGCGCGGGACGGCGTACGACCGAAGCCTCTTCTGCTGGCTCTCTCCCTGGTGGCGCTCCTCGGAGTCGGCCTGGTGATCACCCGCGGCAGCCTGGCCGGTCTCGGCCAGTTCGGTCTCGGCGGCCTGATGATGATCGGCGCGGTGCTCGGCTGGGGCATCTACACCCACGGCGCCAGCCGGTTCGGCGCCTGGTCGCCGCTGCGCTTCACCACGCTTACCGCGCTCGCCGGCACGGCCGCCATGCTGGCCGCGAGCATCGGCGCCGACGCTGTCGGGTGGCAGCACGCGCCGGCCGCCGCCGACCTCGTGGCGGTCGCCCCACAACTGGCGTACGCCGTGATCGTCGCCGCCGTCGTCGCGGTGCTGGCCTGGAACACAGGTGTGCAGCGGCTGGGCTCCGCCAACGCGGCCCTGTTCATGAACCTGGTCCCGGTGACCACCTTCGTCGTGCAGATCGCCCGCGGCTACCGGCCCGAGGCCATCGAGCTGGTCGGCGCCGCGATCACCATCGCCGCCCTGGTCGCCGCGAACCTCGCCACCAGGGCACGGACCCGGTCGTCGTCCCTGCCGCAACCCACGGCGGTCACCGACCCGGCCGCGGTGGTCGACCCGGTGGCGGTGGCCGCCCGCTGACCCACTCACTGGGATACCCGGTGGAGGCGACAGGCAACGTTGCCTAGACTCGACGGCACAACTGCATACCTCATCCAGAGGGGCTGAGGGATACGGCCCGACGACGCCCCGGCAACCACCCCGCGCGCTCACCGCTGAGCGACAGGCGGGGCAGGTGCCAATTCCGTCCCCGCCGCACCGTGCGATGCGGGGAAAGATGAGAGGACTCTCGACATGACGTCGACGCTCGCCGCCTCCGGCATCGACACCTCCGCAAGCCCCGCCCGCGCCCTGGTCTGTCGCGCCTGTTCGGCCCGCTACCCGCTCGCCGCCCAGCACGCCTGCTACGAGTGTTTCGGCCCCCTCGAAGTGGACTACGACACCGCGGCCCTGGCCACTGTCACCCGCGAGCAGATCGAGGCGGGCCCGAACAACATCTGGCGGTACGCCGCGCTGCTGCCCGCCGGCCAGGACCCGGCCACCCGGGTCACCCTCGACCCGGGGCTGACCCCGCTGGTGGCGGCCCCGCACCTCGCCGCCGAGCTGGGCATCACCGCACCGCTGTGGGTCAAGGACGACAGCGCCAACCCGACCCACTCGTTCAAGGACCGGGTCGTCTCGGTGGCGCTGACCGCCGCGAAGGCACTCGGCTTCACCCGGTTCGCCTGCGCGTCCACCGGCAACCTGGCCAACTCGGTGGCCGCGCACGCCGCCCGAGCCGGTGTGCCCTCGGTGGTCTTCATTCCCAGTGACCTGGAGCAGGGCAAGGTCATCACCACCGCCGTCTACGGCGGCGAGCTGGTCGCCATCGACGGCTCGTACGACGACGTCAACCGGCTCTGCGGTGAGCTGGTGGAGACCGACGAATTCGAGGACACGGCGTTCGTCAACGTGAACGTCCGGCCGTACTACGCGGAAGGCTCCAAGACCCTCGGTTACGAGGTGGCCGAGCAGCTCGGCTGGCGCATCCCGGCCCAGGTGGTCATCCCGATGGCCAGCGGTGAGCTGCTCACCAAGATTGACAAGGCGTTCTCCGAGCTGGTCGAGATCGGCCTGGTCGAGGCGCCGGCCGGCGGCTGGAAGGTCTTCGGCGCACAGTCGGCCGGCTGCAACCCGATCGCCGCCGCGCTGCACGCCGACACGGACACGATCACCCCGGTCAAGCCCACCGGCATCGCCAAGTCGCTCAACATCGGCGACCCGGCAGCCGGCCTCTACGCCCTGGAGGCGGTCCGGCGCACCGGCGGTTGGATGGAGTACGCCGACGACGACGAGATCCGCGCCGGCATCCGCGACCTGGCCCGCACCACGGGCGTCTTCGCCGAGACGGCGGGCGGGGTGACCGCGGCGGTGCTGCGCAAGCTGGTCGAGTCCGGGCGACTCGACCCCACGGCGGAGACTGTCGTGTTCAACACCGGCGAGGGCCTGAAGACCATCGACGCGGTGGCCAGTCAGGTCGGCCCGACCCACCACATCAAGCCCAGCCTTCGCGCCGCCCGCGACGCCGGCCTCCTCGGCTGACCCTCGTGCCCCGTCGGGCGACCTGCCCGTAACTGGGTTTTCGCTGTGAGTATGGAAAACCCGCCGGTCTGGACTTGACGGCAGGAACCGGACGGCGCAAGATGCTCCGTGCGGGAGGGCATTTCGCCGGAGACTTTTGAAGTTCTTGCGACCCAACGCCGGAGGCGTTGTGCGAGTGTCCCTCCCGACCACGTCCGATGAGGCCAGCGAATATTCGCTGGCCTCATCGCTTTTGCGGCTGTCAGGCTCCCGGGCATGAGCATCACGATCACGTCCTTCGACGGCGCCGACCAGGCCGCGGTCGACGAGGCGTACCGGGTCGGGGCGGCGGCCAACGAGGTCGACCTCCCGGACTTCCCGCCCTTCTGCCGGCGTCGCTTCGACGCGCTGTTCCACACCCCGGCACCCGGCACCCGATCGCTCTGGGCATTGGCCCGGCTGGACGGGGTGCCGGCCGGATACCTCCAACTCGACCTGCCGCAGCTCGACAACACCGACAACGCCACCGCCGAGCTGACGGTGCGTCCCGACCTGCGGCGGCGCGGCGTCGGCCGGGCGCTGCACGAGTACGGGGTGCGCCTGCTGCGGGAGCACGGCCGCAAGCGGGTGGTCGCGATGACCGTCCGCGCGCTGCCCGGCGGTGCGGCCCGTTCCGGGGCGGGCGACGCGTTCGCCGCCTCGACCGGCGCGCAGTCCGCCCTGGCCGAGGTGCGTCGCCGGCTGGAGATCGCCGACATCGACCGACCTGCCCTGCGGGCGGCCCTGGCCGAGGCCCAGCCCCGCGCCGAGGGCTACCGGTCCGTCTCCTGGCAGGGAGCCACCCCGCCGGAGTACGTGGCGGACATCGCCTACCTGGACAGCCGACTGTTGATGGACGCGCCAATGGGTGACGTGCAGTGGGAGCCGGAGCAGGTGGACGCCGAGCGCATCCGGGGCAACGAGCGCGCGTTGGACGCCCGGGGCCGGCGGCGCTACCACCTCGGGATGCGGCACGAAGCGTCCGGTCGGCTGGTCGCCTGGACACTGCTCGACGTGGGCGCCTCCGCCGACTGGCACGCCTTCCAGCAGATCACCATCGTCGACCCGGCCCACCGTGGGCACCGCCTGGGCCTGATCGCCAAGGCGGAGAACCTGCACCACCTGCTCACCCACGAGCCGGCGGTACGCGTCATCGACACCTGGAACGCGGCCAGCAACAGCTACATGGTGGCGATCAACGAGCAGCTCGGCTTCCGCCCGGTGGACGCCTGGAACAACTGGCAGCTCACCGTCTGACGGGTATCGGCGCTACTGCTCGCCGACCGGACTCAGGCATGATGGCTGGCATGACGGAGACCCCGCATCCCCTGTACGACAGGCACGCCGACACCCTCAACCGTGCGCTGACCGCGATCACGGAGCGGGGCTACTGGTCCGCCTATCCCGAGTCCCCCAGCCCCCGCGTGTACGGCGAGACCGCCGCCGCCGACGGCAAGGCCGCCTTCGAGGCGTACCTGGGTGGTGATTTTCCGCTCGACCAGCCGGGCACCGGCGAGCGGATCGCCACCGAGACGAGCCCGTTCGGGGTCGAGCTGGCGGTGCGTTACCCGCACGCCGGCACCGACGAGCTGATCGCCGCCGCCTCCGCCGCGCTGCCGGCCTGGCGCGACGCCGGCCCGCAGGCCCGCGTGGGCGTGTGCCTGGAGATCCTCGACCGGCTGCACAAGAACATCTTCGAGCTGGCCAACGCGGTGCAGTTCACCAGCGGGCAGGCGTTCGTGATGGCCTTCCAGGCCGGCGGCGCCCACGCGCTGGACCGGGCGCTGGAGGCGCTGGCGTACGCGTACGCCGAGATGACCCGGCACCCCGGCACGGCCGGCTGGGAGAAGGCCGCCGGCAAGGGCGACCCGCTGCGGATGACCAAGACCTTCCACGTGGTCCCGCGTGGGGTGGCGCTGGTGATCGGCTGCAACACCTTCCCGACCTGGAACTCGTACCCCGGGCTGTTCGCCTCGCTGGTCACCGGCAACCCGGTGATCGTCAAGCCGCACCCGCGCGCGGTGCTGCCCCTGGCCATCACGGTGAAGTACGCCCGGGAGGTGCTCGCCGAGGCCGGCTTCGACCCGAACCTGATCATGCTGGCAGCCGAGGCGCCCGGCGAGAAGCTCGCCAGCGACCTGGCCCTGCACCGCTCCGTCAAGATCGTCGACTTCACCGGCTCCACCGAGTACGGCGACTGGCTGGAGACGCACGCCCGGCAGGCGTCGGTCTACACCGAGAAGGCCGGACTGAACACGGTGGTCATCGACTCCACCGACGACTTCGCCGGCATGTGCCGCAACCTCGGCTTCACCCTGACCCTCTACAGCGGCCAGATGTGCACCACCTCGCAGAACATCCTCATCCCCGCCGGTGGCATCGAGACCGACCAGGGCCACAAGAGCTTCGACGAGGTGGCCGGCGGGATCGCCGCGGCGGTCGGCAAGCTGACCGCCGACCCGGCCCGGGGCGTCGAGCTGACCGGCGCCATCGTCAACGACGGGGTGCTGGAGCGGCTGGCCGAGGTCACCAAGGTGGGTGAGCCGGTCCTGGAGTCACGGGCCGTGGCCCACCCGGCGTACGCCGACGCGGTGGTGCGTACCCCGACGATCGTCAAGCTGGCGGCGGACGACGCGGAGACGTACGGCCGGGAGTGGTTCGGGCCGATCTCGTTCGCCATCGCCACCGACTCCACCGCGCACAGCCTGGAGTTGCTGCGCCGGACGGTCGGCGAGAAGGGCGCGCTGACGGCCGGGGTCTACTCGACCGACGAGGCCGTGCTGGACGCGACCGAGGCGGTGGCGATCGAGGTCGGGGTGCATCTGTCCTGCAACCTCACCGGCGGGGTCTTCGTGAACCAGTCGGCGGCGTTCTCCGACTTCCACGGCAGCGGCGCCAACGCGGCGGCGAACTCGGCGCTCACCGACGGGGCGTACGTGGCCAACCGGTTCCGGATCGTGCAGTCGCGGCGGCCTGTCTGATTGTTGCGGTTGGGGTTTCCGGTGGTTGCGGTTGGGGTTTCCGGGGCAGCCCGCCCCGCTCCGGGCGGTCAGGCTTGATCCCTGCGCGGGGCGGGCTGCCCCGGAAACCCTGGCGTGGGCACTGTTGTCGCTCACGCATCCGGCTTTGGGAGACATCACCGGGGTTCTGCCTTGGGATGGGTTCTTTGTTTCCGGGGCGGTTCTCCTGGCTCCGGGTCGGTTGTCTTGGCTCCGGGGCGGTTCTTTGTTTCCGCGGCGGTTCTCTTGTTTTTAGGCGGGGCGGCGCATCTGTAGTTCGTTCAGCGCGGGGATCGTGGGGTGGGGGACCCGCACGCCGGTGTCGGTGAAGCCCAGCCGCTGGTAGGCCCGGTAGGCGCGGTCGTTGCCCACCACCACCTCCAGCAGCAGCTCCGGTCGGCCGCAGGCCCGCGACCAGGCGGCCACCCCGTCGATCAGCTCGCCGAGCAGCCCACTGCCCCGCCAGGCCGGCGTCACGTACACGGCGTAGATGACTGTCAACCCCGGGTCGTTCGGAGCGACCGTGCCACCGGCGTGCCCGACCAGACGGCCTCCCGGGTCCGCGACGAACTGCGCGTTGTGGGGGCCGACCGACGTGTACGCCACCCGCGCGGCGAACTCGCTGTGCGGTCGGGCCGCCGCGTCGGCCAGGGTCTCCAGGAAGGCCAACGGCGCGTCGGCGAGCATCTCCAGGCGCAGTGCCCGCATCCGGGCGGCGTCCTCCGGCCGGACCCGGTGGATCTCGGCCTGCCGAACGGCGGCTGAGCCGATATCGGTGGTCATGCCTGCATGCCTACCACAGGGGCCGGAGCTGCCTCGGGGCGTGGCCCGCCCCGCTGGCGGGCCGCCGAGGACCCCCGGGACCGGACGTCCGGGGCCCGTTCCGGCCCGTCCCGGGACCCGGTCGGGTCGCCCGGGAATACGCCCGATTTGGGGTCGTGCGCGGCCGTCACTCCTCGTGTAGCGTGCGATTTCGGTCACCCTTTCAGCGGCCGTCGTCGATCGCTGAGGCGGTGGTTCGAGGGCGTCCGGCCGTGCCGCGCGCCCGGGCAGGCAACGCTGCGCAAGAGTGAGGGAAGTGCACAGTGGCACAGGGTTCCGTGAAGTGGTTCAACGCCGAGAAGGGCTACGGCTTCATCGCCGTCGACGGCGGTCAGGACGTGTTCGTTCACTTCTCCGCGATCGAGATGGACGGCTACAAGGCGCTGGACGACGGCCAGCGGGTGGAGTTCGAGATCGCCCAGGGGCAGAAGGGCCCGCAGGCGGAACACGTACGCGTCATCGCCTGAGCGAATTCCCGGCCTCCTCGCTAGCGGATAGCCCCCGATCGGCTGACCGGTCGGGGCTGGCGGTGCGGACGCCCACCCGGGAAGATCGTGAGCCGTTCCAGCCGATGCTGAGGAGGGTTCATGACCGACCAGTCGCCCCCACCCACCACGCCCTCCGGGCCGGGTGAGCCGGGCCCGTCCGACCCCACCTCACCCGTCTCCGGCGCGGCTCCGGGCGGGTCACCGGCCTCCGGCGCAGACCCCGGGCCGCCCGCGACGCCGCCCGGATACGACGCCGGCCCCGCGATGCCGCCGGGCCCCACCCCCCAGGCCGGTCCGCCGGATCCCACCGCGCAGGGCGGTTGGGGTCCGCCGGCCGGGCCGCCGCCCGGTTGGGACCCCGCGCAGGGTGGCTGGGGTCCGCCGGCCGGGCCGCCGCCCGGTTGGGACCCGGCGCAGAGCGGCTGGGGTCCGGCCGGTGCGCCGCCGCAGGGTTGGGCCTATCCGCCCACCGGCGGCTACCCGCCCGGGGCGGGCCCCTACGGTGGGCAGCCGTGGTATCCGGGGGCGCCGGTCGGCTGGTACCCGCCGGGTCACGGGCTCGACCCGAACGACGCCCTGGTCACTCCGCCCGGCGCCGGCGTCGGGGCCTGGTTCGAGCGGTGCGGTGGCGCGCTGCGGCGGGGCTGGCGGCAGTTGGTGCCGATCATGCTGCTCACGCAGGTCCTGCCGGCGGCGGTGCTGTCCGTCGTCTCGCTGGGCCTGGACCCGTCGCCCGGCTGGGAGGCGCAGGCCGAGATGGACCCGGCCGCCGGACTGCCGGACAACTTCGCCGCCACCCTGGTAACCCTCGTCGCCGTGCTGGTCGGCGGCAGTCTGCTGATCGGTCTGGTGCAGGCCGTGGGGTGGGCCGCCGGCAGTTGGGTGATCACCCAGCAGGCGACCGGCCAGCCCGCCAGCGTCGACGCGGCGCTGCGGTACGGCCTGCGCCGGGCGCTCGGCCTGTGGGGCTGGACGTTGCTGGTCAGTGTGCTCATCGGTATCGGCTTCTGCTTCTGCGTCCTGCCGAGCATCTACCTGGCGTTCGCGTTGAGCATGGCCGGTCCGGTCTACCTGTTCGAGCGGCAGAACCCGATCGGCAGGTCGTTCGGGATGTTCCACGCTCGGCTCGGGCTGCTGCTCGGCCGGGTGGCACTGGTGGGCGGGGCTGTGATCGTCGGCACCGTGGTTCCGGGCGTCCTGGAGTCGGTGGGCACCACCGGGATCGGTACGGACCCGTTCGCGTCTCCGGGCACCGCGGTTCTGGCGGTGGCGGTGATCGGTGTCACGGCGGTGCTGGCGCTGCCGGCCCACCTCGCCCAGTTGATCGGCCTGCTGATCACGTACGCCGAGCAACGCGCCCATGAGGCGCCGGTGAACGGGGCCGCACTGGCTGCGGAACTCGGCTGAGCGGGTCCATCGTGCTTGCACTCGGCAGGTGAGAGTGCTAAACAAGTCATTGGCACTCGCATACCGTGAGTGCCAATGGTCGGGACGGTGGGGCCAGGTTGCCCGGGCGTGGAGACGCCGGGGCGGCACATGGCCGGTCGTCGCGGGCTATCCGGCCCGGCCGAAGGACGTCGTCGTCGCCAGGTGGCGACGTCCCAAGGTGCGTACACCAGGCGGCCCATCCGGGGGACACATCTCGGGTGGCCCGTGAGTGTCCAGGAGGACAACGCCGTATGGCCAAGATGATCGCTTTCGACGAAGAGGCTCGCCGCGGCCTCGAGCGGGGCATGAACCAGCTCGCCGACGCCGTAAAGGTGACCCTCGGCCCCAAGGGCCGCAACGTCGTGCTCGAGAAGAAGTGGGGTGCCCCCACCATCACCAACGATGGTGTGAGCATCGCCAAGGAGATCGAGCTCGAGGACCCGTACGAGAAGATCGGCGCCGAGCTGGTCAAGGAGGTCGCCAAGAAGACCGACGACGTCGCCGGTGACGGCACGACGACGGCGACCGTCCTGGCCCAGGCCCTGGTTCGCGAGGGCCTGCGCAACGTGGCCGCCGGCGCCAACCCGATGGCCCTGAAGCGGGGCATCGAGGCCGCGGTCGCGAGCGTCTCGGAGGAGCTGTCCAAGCTCGCCAAGGACGTCGAGACCAAGGAGCAGATCGCCTCCACCGCCTCCATCTCCGCTGGTGACTCCAGCGTCGGCGAGATCATCGCCGAGGCGATGGACAAGGTCGGCAAGGAAGGCGTCATCACCGTCGAGGAGAGCAACACCTTCGGGCTGGAGCTGGAGCTCACCGAGGGTATGCGCTTCGACAAGGGCTACATCTCGGCCTACTTCATGACCGACCCGGAGCGCATGGAGGCCGTCTTCGACGACCCCTACCTCCTGATCGTCAACAGCAAGATCTCGTCGGTCAAGGACCTGCTCCCGATCCTGGAGAAGGTCATGCAGGGCGGCAAGCCGCTGCTGATCATCGCCGAGGACATCGAGGGCGAGGCCCTGGCCACCCTGGTCGTCAACAAGGTCCGGGGCACCTTCAAGTCGGTCGCCGTCAAGGCGCCGGGCTTCGGTGACCGCCGCAAGGCCATGCTCGCCGACATCGCCATCCTCACCGGTGGCCAGGTCATCAGCGAGGAGGTCGGCCTCAAGCTGGACGCCGTCGGCGTCGACATGCTGGGCCGTGCCCGCAAGGTCGTGGTCACCAAGGACGAGACCACCATCGTCGACGGTGCCGGTGACGCCGAGCAGATCCAGGGCCGGGTCAACCAGATCCGGGCCGAGATCGACAAGAGCGACTCCGACTACGACCGCGAGAAGCTGCAGGAGCGGCTGGCCAAGCTGGCCGGTGGCGTTGCGGTGATCAAGGTCGGCGCGGCCACCGAGGTCGAGCTCAAGGAGCGCAAGCACCGCATCGAGGACGCCGTTCGCAACGCGAAGGCGGCCGTCGAGGAGGGCATCGTCCCGGGTGGTGGCGTCGCGCTGGTGCAGGCCGGCAAGACCGCCTTCGACAAGCTGGACCTGGTCGGCGACGAGGCGACCGGTGCCAACATCGTCAAGGTGGCGCTGGACGCCCCGCTGCGGCAGATCGCCGTCAACGCCGGCCTCGAGGGCGGCGTCGTGGTGGAGAAGGTCCGTAACCTCGAAGCGGGTCACGGCCTCAACGCCGCCAACGGCGAGTACGTCGACCTGCTGGCCGCGGGCATCATCGACCCGGCCAAGGTGACGCGCTCGGCGCTGCAGAACGCGTCGTCGATCGCCGCGCTGTTCCTCACCACCGAGGCCGTCGTCGCGGACAAGCCGGAGAAGACCCCGGCTGCCCCGGCTGGCCCGGGTGGCGGGGACATGGACTTCTGAGTCCAGTTCCGACACACCGAACGGGGCGGGCCGCTGACGCGGTCCGCCCCGTTCGTCGTCAGGTGGGCAGCGGGCGCTGGTTACGGCGTTTCTGCGCCCGGTCGTACGGCGGGAGCAGCTGGATCGGCGCGTCCACCATCTCCTG
Organism: Micromonospora sp. NPDC049114; assembly: GCF_040648635.1. Classification (NCBI taxonomy): domain Bacteria; kingdom Bacillati; phylum Actinomycetota; class Actinomycetes; order Micromonosporales; family Micromonosporaceae; genus Micromonospora; species Micromonospora sp. NPDC049114. The sequence continues at coordinate 277,672 of NZ_JBEZEA010000006.1, forward strand.
CGGTTCCTCGGCCAGCGGTTCGCCGTCGGTGGTCATCTCGGCCAGTTGCTCGGCGTCGCCGTAGTCGAGCCGGTCGAACGGGAGTTGGCCGGGCAGTTCGCCGACCGGTTTCCAGGTGATCGGCGGGCCGTCCTCGGTCTGGTCGTCATCCGTGGTCATGGCTGCCTCCTCTACCGAAACGGTAAGGGGCGTCGATGGCTCATGCGGGCGAATGGATTCATGTCCCATTTGCCCTCTCACGTCACCGGTAGGGTCCGCCGGTACAGGAAGAAGACCCGCTCGATCCGGGCACCCGCGCTGCCGGAGTAGAACGGCACCGGCCCCACCCAGCCGATCTGCGCCCGGTCCACCCCCGCCGCGCGCTGGTCACGCAGGCAACGTCGCAGCAGCACGCCGCCGATGCCCGAACCCTCGGCGGAGGGCGCGGTGCCCATCGGCCCGAACCAGCTCGGCCGGGACGACCCGTAGGCGGCGAAGCCCAGCACCTCACCCGCCCGCTCCGCGAGGTGGCAGCCGGCCCCGGCGCGGCCCACCGACCCGGCCAGCTCGCCGTCCCAGGTGCCACCGAAGGTGGACCGGGCGAACGCGGCCAGCGCCGGCAGGTCCGCGGGCTCCGCCCGGCGTACCGTGATGCCCTGCCCCGCCAGCCGTTGCTCCGCGGCCTCCGTGGACCGCAGGGCCGGTGACCCGTCGTACGACAGGTCGGCGGTCATGTTCCAGGCGGTCCGGTCCTGGTGGTAGCCGAGCGCCAGGGCGGCGCACACCGCCGGCGTGTACCGCACGTCGATGCCCGGCCAGGCGTAGTACGGCGGGTTCCCGGCCAGCAGCACCTCGGTGACGCCGCGCTGGCCGAGTGCCTGCTCGGCGCGCGACAGCAGCGCGCGACCCACCCCCCGGCGGCGCTGGTCGGGGAGCACCGCGACCAGGTCCACGTGCCCGATGCCCGCCTCGGTCGGCGACACCGAGCAGAGCAGCACCCCGACCAGGTCGTTCCCCCGGTACGCGCCCAGCCCCACCACCGCGCGGTCGGCGGCGGCCCGGGTCCACAGCACGTCCACGATGGCTGCCGCCTCGGCCGCGTCCTCGGGCAGGTCGAGCGCCTGCGCGCAGAGCCGCGCCACGGTGGGCGCGAGGTCGGGGCTCAGTTCGGCGACGGTGATCTCGGCGTCCATGGTCGCCGACCCTAGATCACCTGCCGGCGGTGACCGGCCCCGCCCTCGTTCACCCCTGGGCGGCGCGAACGGCTGCGTACGCGTCGACCTGGCCGGCGCCCGTGACGTTCGCCGGGCCGCCGCAGGCGTCGGTGGGGTTGTCGGAACGGTACGTCGGTTCGGCCGGCGTCGCGGTGTCCCGCAGGATCTGCCGGGTCCTGGTCAGGTCCCCGATCAGCGCCGGGTTCGCCGACCACATGAGCGCCACCACTCCCGCCACCTGCGGGGTCGCCATCGACGTGCCGTCCAGCGCCGCGTACCCGCCGCCGGGCATGGCCGACACCACGCCCACCCCGGGCGCCAGCACGTCAGGTTTGCCGATGCCGCCCGGCACCGGTCCGCGTGAGGAGAACTCGGCCACCCGCCGCTTCGCGTCCACCGCGCCCACGGTCAGCACGTTCGCGTACGGAGCGGGCGGGTCGTCGATCGACGCGCACCACGGGCCGGTGTTGCCGGCCGCGGCGACCACGAAGATCCCGGCGGCGTCCAGCGCCGTGGTGGCCGGGAGCAGGGCCTCCCGGTCGCAGCCCTCGATCGCCGGGCAGCCCCACGAGTTGGTCAGCACCTGCGGGGCGCGCTCGGGCCGGCCGTCGGTGAACGGATCACCGCCGGCCGGGAAGGGCGCCAGCATGAACTGGAGGCAGTCCAGGTAGTGCCCCGGGCTGCCCAGATTGCGGTCCAGATTGACGCAGCCGACCCACTGCGCGTCCGGGGCCACCCCGATGCCGTCCCGCCCGACCGCGCTGCCCGTCGTGTGGGTGCCGTGCCCGCCCTGGTCGTTCGGCGTTCGGGTGCCGTCCCACGGGTCGTACCAGGAGTCGTCCCCGCCCCGGAACCCGGCCCGCAGCGCCGGATGGCCGCCGTCCACGCCGGAATCGGAGCTGCCGACGACGATCCCCCTGCCGGTCACCCCCAGTTGGGACCAGACGCGGTCCGCGCCGAGCTGACGGATGTTCCACTCCGGGCCGGTCGGCGCAGGCGCGGTGCCCCGGCTCTGCCCGGCCGGGGCCGGCAGCGGCCGCAGGCGCTGACTGACCAGCACCCGGGCCACCTCGGGTCGCCGCGCGAGCCAGGCCCGTACGGCCGGGCCACCATCCACCTCGACCGCATTGACCAGGTAGTACGGCACCGGGTCGAGTCGTAGCCGGCTCGCCGTGCGGCGCAGGTCGGCCTGACTGCGGTCGGCGGTGGTGACCAGCAGCCGGTAGACCTCCGCCGCCCGGGCGTCCCGTCCGGCCTGCCCGGGAGCGCCGGCCGGGATGCCGCTCAGGTCGGCCTGCTCACGCAGCACGACCAGCAGCCGCTCCCCGTACAGGCCGGGTTGGCCGGGCCCGACGTCGACGACACCCACGGTCACCAGCAGGACCGCAGCGGCCAGCGCGGCGACCCGGCGACTCGGGGTGCGTGCCGTCGGGCGGGCCAGCAGCACCGCGTACCCGATGGCGACCAGTACCGCGACGGCGAGGCCGGCCCCGGCGGCGACCGCCACCCAGAACGGGACGTCCCGGGTGCCGATCAGCAGCAGGCTGATCTCTTCCGGGTCGGTGAAGGCCAGCGGGCCGAACGCGGCCAGGCCCACCAGCCAACCGGTCGCCGTCCGGCCGGCGCGTGCGGCGCCGGCCGGGTCGGCCGTCGGTCGCCAGGTCGCGGTCGGGCCGGCGGTGGGCTGCCCGGTCGCGGTCGGGTCGGCGGTGGGGCGGCCGGTCGCGGTCTGGTCGGCGGTCGGTCGCCAGGTCGCGGCGTACAGCGCGGCCAGCGCGAAGCCCGTCGGCGGCAGCGTCAGCAGGGCGGGCAACTGCGCGCCGGACTGGCCCGTCCCGGCCGCGAGCAGCAGCAGCGCCACCCCGGCCACCAGGCCACCGACCAGCACCAGGCGGGCCGGCCGGGGCGGCCGGCCGACCGCGAACCGGGACCAGAAGGTGGCGTCCAGCAGCACCGCCGCCAGCACGCCCAGCGCGGCGGCCGCCAGGCCCGCGAGGACGGTCTCCAGGAGCCCGCCGAGCGCGCCCAACCAGGCCCACGGCAGCAGCAGCGCCAACCCGGCGGCGACCGCGAGCAGCGGCACCGGCCCGGGCCGACGCGATCCACGCTGTCCCCGGACCGGCTCGGGGCCCCCGGCAGCCGACGGGGCGACGTCGACGCCCGCCTCGGGCCGTTCGATGGCCCGAGCTGTGGCGGCGTCGCCGTTCGGCACCGCACCGCCGAGACCGTCGCCGGCCCACGGCGCGGTGGCGTCCGGCGCGGTGCCGACGTTCGAGCCGGACGATCGTCGCGCCGACCAGGCCACGGTGAGCGCGCTGAGGGATGCGGCGGCGGCCAGCGCGGCGAGGTACGCCTCGTGGTGCACCGGCGGCACGACGCGCAGCGCCGTGAGCACCCCGAGCACGAGTGCCCCGACCAGCCAGACCCGCCCGGTGGCCCGGACCGTGGTCGAGCGGGGCAGCACGGCCAGCAGCAGGGCGGGCGTGCCCACCAGCACGACGACGGTCAGGCCGAGCACCGGCCAGAGCCAGCCCACCCGGTCCCGTCCGAAGCCGAGCAGCACCTGATCGGTGAGCCAGCCACCGGTCTGGGTGGCCACCGTGACCGCCACGGTCCAGCAGCCGACGAACACGGCCGCGACCACCGGCCACGGGGAGTTGCGGTCGCCGAGCCCGGGATGCGCAGGTTGACCATGCATCCGGAAACCCTACGACCACCCCGAGCAGTCGCGAATCGAAGAACCGCGCAGATCCTGGGACAGTTTCCGGCAGCCGCTGACGGAAACTGTCCAAGATCTTCCGCGGGGCGACGCGGAAGGAGGCGGGCTGCGCGGGCGGCGAATGCCGACCGGCCGGCACGGCGGTTACGGTGGATGGGTGCGTGACCCCAACATCTCCCGATCCGTCGCCGGGCAGCTCTCGCCGGTTCGCCGTACGGCCGACCTGCGCCGACTCCGCGCCGAGCGCTTCGACGTGCTGGTCATCGGGGGCGGGGTGACAGGTGCGGGCGCCGCCCTGGACGCGGCGTCCCGGGGCCTGAAGGTGGCCCTCGTCGAGGCCCGCGATTTCGCCTCGGGCACGTCGAGCCGATCCAGCAAGCTCATCCACGGTGGGCTGCGCTACCTGGAGCAGTTGGAGTTCCACCTGGTCCACGAGGCGCTGACCGAGCGGGGCCTGCTGGCGACCCGGCTCGCGCCGCACCTGGTCCGCCCGGTGCCGTTCCTGGTGCCGCTGCCGGCCGGCCGCGGCCTGCGGGACCTGCCCGCGCGGATCTTCCGCCGCTCGTACTACGGCGCGGGCGTGGCCACGTACGACGCCTTCGCCGGCCTCTTCGGCGGTGGCCGGGGCATGCCGCTGCACCGGCACCTGACCCGCGAGGGGGCCCGGCGGATCTTCCCGAGCCTGCGGGCCGACGCGCTGGCCGGGGCGATCCGCTACTACGACGGGCAGGTCGACGACGCCCGGCTGGTCGTCACCCTGGCCCGCACCGCGGCCAGCCTCGGCGCCACAGTGGTCAGCAGCGCCCGGGCCGTCGGGCTGATCCGGCAGGCGCGGGAGGTCACCGGCGTCCGGGTCCGCGACCTGGAGGCGCCCGCCGGGTCCCCGGACGCCGAGTTCGAGGTGCAGGCACGCACGGTCATTGCCGCCACCGGTGTGTGGAGCGACGACATGTCCCGGATGCTCAACGACGTGGGCCTGCGGCCCGGCGTCCGGGTGCGCGCCTCGAAGGGGGTGCACCTGGTGGTGCCCCGCTCGGCGATCACCGGCGAGACGGGGCTCATCCTGCGTACGGCACGGTCGGTGCTCTTCGTCATCCCGTGGGGCGGGCACTGGATCATCGGTACGACGGACACCGACTGGCGATTGGACAGATCCCACCCGGCGGCCTCGGCCAGCGACATCGACTATCTGTTGGAGCAGGTCAACACCGTGCTGGACCGGCCGTTGACCACCGCCGACATCGAGGGCGTCTACGCCGGGCTGCGGCCGTTGCTGGCCGGTGAGGCCGACTCCACGTCGAAGCTCTCCCGCGAGCACGCCGTGTTCGAGCCGATGCTCGGGCTGCTGCTGGTGGCCGGCGGTAAGTACACGACGTACCGGGTGATGGCGTCCGACGTGGTCGACCGGGCCGTACGCCGGTTGGGTGGCGCCCGCGCGTCGCGTACCGCCGACCTGCCGCTGCTCGGCGCGGACGGCTACCCGGCGATGTGGCGCGACCGGGCCGACCTGGCCCGCCGGCACGGCGTGCCGGTGGGCGTGGTGGAGCACCTGCTGGAGCGGTACGGCACCCTCACGCTCGACCTGCTGGCGCTGATCGACGCCGACCCGTTGCTGGCGTCCCCGCTGGCCGGTGCTCCGGAGTACCTGGCGGCGGAGGTCGCCTACGCGGCGCGGGCCGAGGGTGCGCTGCACCTGGAGGACGTGCTGACCCGACGGACCCGGATCTCCTTCGAGACCAGCCACCGTGGCCTGGAGTCGGCCGAGCACACCGCCGAGCTGATGGGCGCGGTGCTCGGGTGGGACGCGGCGAGGAGCGCCCGCGAGGTCGAGAACTACCGTGCGCGGGTGGAGGCGGAGCGGCAGTCCCAACTGATGCCGGACGACGCCGGGGCGGACGCGGCCCGACTGGGCGCACCTGACGTACGGGGTTACGCGGCGGACCGGGGTGACGACGACCAGGCCGAGCTGCGCCCCACGCCACAATGACCGAAAAGTAACGTTACCGAGTGGTAACTATCGATACCGGCCCGGATGGTGGTTTCGAACGCTACCTACGGTGGGGTAGGTTTCCGCGCGTGCTGTACCGCGCGCGCCCCCGTCTCCTCACCCCCCTTCTTGCCGTGGCGCTCGCCGCCGCCCTGGCCGGGTGTTCGCTGTTCGGCGGCGACGACGCCGACAAGCCGGTCGCCCAACCGCCGGCCGGCTCGGCCGCCGGTGTGCCGGCGCCCGAGATCCCGACGACAGTCGCCGCGGGCCAGGTCAGCCTGATCCAACGGCTCGGCGCCGACGCCCCGCTGCGCACGTTGAGCGTCGAGCGGGACGGCTCATGGCAGTGCCTCGACTGTGCCGGCGACGGGGTCACCTCCCGGGGCAGGCTGGCCGCGGAGCAGACCGAACGCCTCCAGGTCCTGCTCGCCGACCCCCGGCTCGCCGAGGAGACCGACCAGGTCCGGCGCTACCGGACCACCTGTATCGACGCGCTGACGTCCAGCCTGCTCACCTCGTCCGGGCTGGTCACCTCGCAGGACTGCCCGGGTGAGGAACGCCCGACGGTGGCGGGGGAGATCCTGTTGCTGCTCACCCAGGCGACACCCGCCGAGGTCAAGGGCTGACGCGGCCCGTCAGAGCACCTTGCCCGGGTTGAGCAGGCCGGCCGGGTCCAGCGCCGCCTTGATGGCCTGATGCACCCGGACGCCGACCGGGCCGATCTCGGCCGCCAGCCAGTCCCGCTTGAGCAGCCCCACCCCGTGCTCGCCTGTGCAGGTGCCCCCCAGGGCCAGGCCGAGCCGCATGATCTCGTCGAACGCCCGCCGGCCCCGCTCCACGCTCGCCGGGTCGGCCCGGTCGACGACGATGTTCGGGTGCATGTTGCCGTCCCCGGCGTGCCCCACCACACCGATCGGCACCTCGCAGTCCGCCGCGATCCGGGCCACCCCGTCCAGCAGTTCGGCGAGAGCGCCCCGCGGCACCGCCACATCGTCGATCACCAGGCCGCCGTTGCCACCCGGGTGGGTGTCGGCCGCGAACTTCTCCATCGCCGGGTGGGCCAGGCGGCGGGCCTGCAACAACGCCGCGGCCTCCAGTGCGTCGGTGGCCGCGTAGACCTCCTCGGCGCCAGCCGCCTCGCACACCTCGGCCAGGGCCGCCAGGTCGTCGCCCGCCCGGTCGCCGGTGTCGGCGGCGGCCAGCAACACCGCCTGCGCGTCGGTCCGCAGCCCCATCGGCTGGTACGCCTCGATCGCCCGCAGGTGGGTCTGGTCCAGCAGTTCCAGCAGGCTGGGCGTGAGGCCCCGCGCGGCGATCCGGGCCACCGCCGTGCCGGCCGCCGCCGTGGAGCCGAAGACCGCCACCAGGGTCAGCGAGTCGGCCGGGGCCGGCCGCAGCGCCACGGTCACCTCGGTGATCACCCCGAGGGTGCCCTCCGAGCCGACGAAGAGCCGCGTCAGGTCGTAGCCGGCCACCCCCTTGGCGGTACGCCGCCCGGTGCGCAGCACCTCGCCGGAGGCGAGCACCACCTCCAGGCCGAGCACGTACTCGGTGGTCACGCCGTACTTCACGCAGCACATGCCGCCGGCGTTGGTGGCCACGTTGCCGCCGATCGTGGACGACTCCCAGGAGCCGGGGTCCGGCGGGTACCAGAGGCCCTGCCTGGCGACCGCCGCGGCGAGCGCGGCGTTGACCACGCCGGGCTGGACCACAGCGATACGGCCCACCGGGTCGATCTCGCGGATCTCGTCCATCGCGACGGTGCTGATCACCACCGCGCCGTCCACCGCGTTCGCCGCGCCGGCCAGCCCGGTCCGCGCGCCCTGCGGCACCACAGGTACGCCGTGCCGTGCCGCCGCCCGGATCACCGCCACCACCTGCTCGGTGGTGCGGGGGCGGGTCACCACTGCCGGGACTCCGGCGGCGCAGAGGTCGGCCTCGTCGCGCTGGTGCAGGCGCAGCAGGTCCGGGTCGGTGAGCACGGCGTTCTCGCCCAGGGCGGCGCGCAGGTCGTCGAGGAGTCCGGTGGGGGCCATGCCGCCGAGGCTAGGTCGCCGACCACCGATCATCAACGCGGGCTAGCTTGGGCACCATGCTCTACCTGGACCGGCCGGCCTGGCCGTGGCGCGGTCGACTCTGGTCGCACCTGATCAGCGACGTCTCCTACGCCGAGTTGCACGCCTTCGCCGAGGCGCTTGGCGCACCCCGGCGCGGCTTCGACCGGGACCACTACGACATCCCGGCCGACCGGTTCGCGGCGGCGGTGTGGCTCGGGGCCCGGGTGGTGCCGAGCCGGGAACTCGTCAGGTTGCTGCGCGACGCGGGACTGCGTCGCCCGAAGCACCTCGTCACGCCGGGTTCGTCGGCGATCCGCTGAGTGCGGCCAGCTCACGGCGCAGGTTGTCGCGGGCCGGCTGCTCCCACCGGTCGGCGAGCGGCGGCAGCCGGAACAGCGCGGGCAGCGCCAGCAGCCCGGTGAGCACGGTGGCCCGTCCCGTCCGGAAGGCCGGATCGGGCACGTGCGCGTACTCCCGCCGGATCGCCGCCGCGTAGCTGTCGTAGGCGGCCGGCGGTCCGGCCAGCACGGCGAGGTCCGCGTCACAGAGCAGGGCGCCGTCGGGGTCGCCAGGGCCCACGGCGTGCCCGGCGGTGAGCAGGACCAACCGGCGCACCTCGGCCACCGCGGGCGCCGGCACCCCGAGGCCGGTGAGCAGGTGCCCGGCCAGCGCGGCACTGTCCCGCTCGTTGGTGTCGCCGGGGGCCCGCGGGTCGTAGACCGCGTCGTGGCACCAGGCGGCCAACCGGACCAGGTCGGGTCGGTCGGCCGACGCGGCGTGCCGGTCCACCACATCGAGGACGGCGCTCAGGTGCGCCACCGTGTGGTACTGCCGGTGCGGCTCCCGCCACCGGGCCAGCAGCTCCTCCCCGGCCCGGGTGGAGCGCTCGTCGGGTCTCGCCCCGGCGTCACGGGCCGCCGCCCGCCACCGGTCCAGCAGATCGGCCACCGCCCGAGTCTGCCGCATCCGTGCGCCGCACGCGGGAGAGAGGATTCAGGGCCCCCGCCACGGGTAGTCGCGCCCATGGCGGTGGCCCGGGACAAGAAACCTCCGGTGGTACGGCGTACCCCGCTGCGCGAGGGCCTGGTGGACGTCGACGGGGCGCGCATCGCCGAGGCCACCCAGCAACTGCGGCACCGCGGCCGGGCCACCCTGCACGACCGGCTGCACCGGGTGCGGATGGCGGGTGGGCTGGCCGTCCAGGCCGGGTTGGCGGCCGGGCTGGCGTACCTCGTCTCGCACAAGTTGCTCGGCAACCCGCAGCCGGTCTTCGCGCCGATCTCCGCGGTCGGCACGCTCGCCGCGTCGGTCGGGCAGCGGTTCCGCCGGACCGTCGAGCTGATCGTCGGGGTGGGCGTCGGGGTGTTCGTCGGCGACCTCCTGATCTACTTCCTCGGCACCGGGGCGTGGCAGCTCGGCCTGGTGGTCACGGTGGCGATCCTGCTCACCATCTTCGCCGGGGCGAGCGTGGCCATCGTCATCCAGGCCGCCGCCACGGCGGTGCTGATCGTGACGTTGAGCCCGTCCACCCAGAACCTGGAGATCCCCCGCTTCGTCGACGCCTTTCTCGGCGGCGGCATCGCGCTGCTGGTGACGGCTGTCCTGTTGCCGCTGAACCCACTGCGTGTGATCAACCGGGCCGCCCGGCCGGCGCTGGACCTGCTCGCCGCCCAGCTCGACGCCACCGCCGACGGGCTGCGCGACCGGGACCGGGCCGGCATCCAGCGGGCGCTGGAGCGGCTGCGCAACAACAAGGACGAGCTGGCCACCCTGGCCGAGGCGATCGAGGGCGCGAAGGAGACGGCCACCCTGTCGCCGGCCCGCTGGCACCGCCGCGGCGAGCTGATCCACTACGCGGAGGCGGCCGACCCGATCGACCGCGCCATGCGTAACAGCGGCACGCTGATCCGCCGGTCCGTCACCCTGATCGAGGACGACGAGCCGGTGCCGGATCCGATGCCGGACGCGATCGGCCACCTCGCCGAGTCGGTCCGGCTGCTCAAGCACGAGTTCGCGGCGGGCGAGGAGCCGCAGAAGGCACGGGAGCGCTCGCTGCGGGCCGTCAGCGAGGCCGGCCGGGCGTACGGGGCGGGGGTCGGCTTCTCCGGGAGTGTCGTGATCGCCCAGATCCGGACCACGGCGAGTGACCTGCTGGTGGCCTCCGGGGTCGAGCAGGAGGAGGCGAACCGGTGGATCCGGACGGCCTTCGGGGAGCAGGAACGGCCGATCGGCGAACCGGCCGAGCCGGGCGAGGCGCCGAAGCCACCCACCGCCCCGCCGGTCGGCTGAGCGCGGGGCGGCGGGGCGTCCGGGGCAGGGACTCAGCCCGGCGCAGGCGCAGGCGCAGGCCAGCTCGGCTCAGGCCAGCTCGGCGAGCGCGGCCAGTAGGCGGTCGACCTGGGCGGCGGTGCTGCCCAGGCCGATGCTGGCGCGCAACGCGGTCGGCGGAAGATCCCGCCGGCCGGTACGCCCGGCGGCCTCGCCGAGCAGCCGCCGGGCCAGCGGGTGGGCGCAGAACAACCCGTCCCGGACGCCGATCCGGTGTTCGGCGGCCAGTCGGGCGGCCACCGCGGCGGAGTCCCGGCCGGCGACCACGAACGAGACGATGCCGACCCGGGGCGCGTCGGGGCCGAACGTGCGCAACTCCACCACGTGCGGCAGGGCGGCGAGGCCGGTGCGCAGCCGGGCCAGCAGCGCCTGTTCCCGGGCGGCCAGCGCCACCCGGTCGGCGTCGGCCAGCGCCGCGCACACCGCCGCCAGCGCCACCGCGCCCAGCAGATTCGGGGTGCCGCCCTCGTGTCGGGCCGGGCCGTTCGCCCAGGTCACGTCGTGGGTGGCCGGCCCGACGTGGCTGGTGGCGCCGCCGCCGGCGAGGTACGGCGCGGCGGCGTCCAACCAGTCCGTGCGGCCGATGAGCACACCCGTGCCGAACGGGGCGTACAGCTTGTGGCCGGAGACGGCCAGGTAGTCCACGTCGAGCGTGTGCATGTCGACCGGGGCGTGCGGGGCGAGCTGCGCGGCGTCGAGGACGATCCGGGCGTTGTGCCGGTGGGCCACCCGGGCCAGCTCGGCGACCGGCCACAGCTCCCCGGTCACGTTGCTCGCCCCGGTCACGGCGACCAGCACCGGCAGCGCGGGATTGCTGTCGCGGCGCAGCTCGGTGAGGGCGGCGGCGAGAGCGCGGACCGCCCCGCCCGGGTCGGCGGGCACTGGCAGGCGCACCGAGCCGCGTGGCCAGGGCAGCAGGTTGGCGTGGTGCTCGCCCGCGAAGGTGACGACTGTCGTGCCGGCGGGCAGCGCCCGGGCCAGCAGGTTGAGGGCGTCGGTGGTGTTCCGGGTGAAGATCACGTGGTCGTCGGCGCGGGCGCCGAAGAAGTCGCCTACCGTCTGCCGGGCCCGCTCGTAGGCCAGGGTGCAGCGCCGCGACAGCGCTCCCGCGCCGCGGTGCACGCTGGCGTACCAGGGGAGCAGTTCGGTGACCGCGTCGGCCGCGGCCCGCGCGCACGGCGCGGTGGCCGCGTAGTCGAGGTTGATCTCGCCGGGTACGCCGAGCACGTCGAGCGCCGCCGACGGCTGGGGCGCGACGGTGGGCAGGGCGGGCAGCGAGGGTACGAGGGTGACGGACACGCCGGAACCTCCGGGGTCAGGGACCCCGGGTGTGGCCTCGGGACGGGGTCCGCGCTTGCCCAGCACGCCGATCGGGCTGGGCCCGGTCATCACCCGGGGCACCCCACCGCGAACTCGACGAGGGTTGCCGGCCAGCAAGCCGGGGCTTGACGCTGGCGCTCGTGACCTGCCGGCAGCATAGCGGCTGTGGATGCGGCCGAACCAGCCGGCGGCGGATGGCTACGCTGACCGCATGGCCGACACCCCGCCCGGTGCACCCCTACCGTCGCCGCCGCACCCGCCGGCGGCCCCGCCCGTCGGCGGGTCAACCGGGATCCCGCCGCGCCGCTTCGGCTGGCTGCGGTTCCTGGTGCTGGCCGGGGTGGTGCTGTTCATCGCGGCGTGCGCGGTCTTCATGGTCATCACCCTCGGCCAGTCGCTGGGCGTACAGGCGCTGCTGGTCGGGGTGGGCGCCGCGATCCTGCCGGTGCCGGTGCTCGTCGCGTGCTTCCTCTGGCTCGACCGCTACGAACCGGAGCCCCTGAAATACCTGATCTTCTGCTTCGCGTGGGGCGCGTTCGTCTCCACCGCCGCCTCGTTGAAGGTGAACGAGTTCGCCGCCGGGCGGTTCGCCGACTGGGGGCTGCCGGACGCGCTGACCGGCGTGCTGGTGGCGCCGTTCATCGAGGAGCTGACCAAGGCGCTCGGCCCGATCCTGCTGCTGGTGTTCCGGCGGCGGGAGTGGTCCGGGATCACCGACGGCCTGGTCTACTGCGGGCTCTCCGCGGTCGGCTTCGCGATGGTGGAGAACATCCTCTACCTGGGCGGGTACGGCTATGCGGCCGGCGCCGACCGGTACGGCCCGGCGACCGGCGCCCAGCAGGTGATCGCCATCTTCATCGTGCGGATCCTCCTGTTCGGGTTCGCCCACCCCCTCTTCACCTCGATGACCGGTGTGGGGCTCGGTGTCGCCGCCCGGACGGCCGACCGGCGGGTCCGGGTGCTCGCTCCGATCGCCGGCCTGCTGCTGGCGATGATGCTGCACGGCACGTGGAACCTGCTGCCGACGCTGACCCAGGCCACCGGCGAGGCCGTGATCATGCTGTACGGCTTCCTGGGTCTGATGGTGCCGGTGTTCTTCGGCGTGGTCGGGCTGGCCGTGTGGCTGCGCGCCTGGGAGGGGCGGCTCACCGAGCGGACGCTGCCCGACTACGTGCGCGCCGGCTGGTTGAGCCCGCCCGAGGTGGCCGCGCTGAGCAGCCTGGGCCGTCGGCATGCCGCCCGTAGCTGGGCACGCCGGGTCGCCGGGGACGCCGGGGTGCGGGCGATGCGCGGATACCAGCTCGCCGCGACCCGGCTGGCCCTGCTGCGCGACGGGACGCTTCGTGGTCTGGACCGGAAGCCCGCTGACCGGGAGCGGACGTTCGCCGAGGAGCGGCAACTGCTGGAGGCGATCACCGCGTACCGGTCGTACTTCGTGGGTCGCGACCCCCAGGCCCCGGTGGGTGTCTGGGACGGCAGCCGTTACCACCTGCGCTTCCCGGACGGTACGCAGCGACCGGTGGACGCGCCCGACGAGCCGGTCGTGCCGATCCCGGTGGTGCTCGCCCCGCCGCCGCCTCCGATGGGCTACGCGCCGCCCAACTGGCACGGTCTGCGCCCCGCAGCGCCGTGGCCGCCGCCCGGTCACCCCTGACGGCGGTCGGCGGGCTCAGGTCATCAGCGTGGTGAGGAAGTCACCGAGCCCCTGCGCCATCGCGATCAGCGCGGCCCCGATCGCCTTGAACATCTGCGCGGCGCCGTCCGGGCGGAACGCCATGAAGTAGATCAGGAACGCGACGCTGCCCCAGGTCAGCAGTTTCTTCACGAATACCGGCATCGTCCCTCCCCAGGGCCCACGGTCGCCGGCTGGCTTCCCGCGCCACGGGCTGGCAAACGGCGCGGTGGCGTCCGCCGGCCAGGGGAGGTGCGTCAGAGATAGAGACCTGTGGAATCGTTCTCGATCCGCTCGGCGGCCACGGCGTGCACGTCGCGCTCCCGCAGCAGCACGTACCCGCGGCCGTGCAGCTCGACCTCGGAACGGTCGTCCGGGTCGAAGAGGACCCGGTCACCGGAGACGATGGCGCGGACGTTCGGCCCCACGCCGACCGCGGTGGCCCACGCGAGGCGCTTGCCGACCGCGGCGGTCGCCGGGATGACGATGCCCGCGGTGGAACGGCGCTCGCCCTCGCTGCCGTCCATGCGTACCAGCACGCGGTCGTGCAGTAGGCGGATCGGCAGGCCGGCGTCGAGATCGTTGTCGGCGGTCACGCCGCAGAGGCTACCGTGTGGCCGACGGGGGCCGGCCGGTGGTTACGCAGGAGATGGTCGGGGCAATGTGTGGCTGAACTGTCCTACGGTGTCGGGAACGGACGTATGCTGTCCGACCTGTCGCCGTGGGCGGGCCGGGTTTTCTGCCAGGAGGTGCGTTTGAGCCGCTTCGAGCGGGTACGCGGGCGGCTTCGCCGCGCCTACCAGTCACGACAGGAGTCGACGCGCGTCGACGAGGGCACGTTGAGTGAGGAGTTGAGCGACGTGTCGGGGGCGGCCGGTGTGGCGTCGCCGGCGGTGCCGGGGCCGACCGCAGCACCGAGCGCCACCGTCTACGGCGCGGATGCTGCGGCGGAGCTGCACAGCTCCACCGCCAGCCGGGACGACGCCGACGTCCCGCACGGGCTGCGGATCGCCGCCGCGTGGTGCTGGCGGCTGATCGTGATCGGTGTGGTGGCCTGGGCCCTGCTCAGGATCGTCGGCACGATCAAGATCGTGATCATTCCGCTGGCCATCGCGCTGCTGCTCTCCGCGTTGCTCGCGCCAGCGGTGGGCTGGCTGTTGCGGGCCCGTTTCCCCCGGTCGCTGGCGACGGCGGTGGTGCTGGTCGGCGGCCTGGTCGCAGTCATCGGCACGCTGACGCTGGTGGTCAACGAGTTCATTCGCGGCGTACCCGAGCTGAGCGAGAAGTCGTCGGAAGGCGTCCGGCAGATCCAGAACTGGCTGAAGACGGGTCCGCTGCACCTCTCCGACACCCAGCTCGACCGCTACATCGACGAGGCGCAGGCCTGGATCAACGACAACACCTCGAAGTTCACCAGCGGTGCGCTGAGCACCGCGGCGACGCTGGCGGAGGTGCTGACCGGCACGCTCCTGGTGCTCTTCGCGACGTTCTTCTTCCTGCGCGACGGCAACCGGATCTGGCGGTTCCTGGTCCGGTTGCTGCCGGTGGCCGCCCGGTGGAAGGTCGACGACGCCGGCCGCGCCTCCTGGCAGACCCTCGTCGCGTACGTCCGCGCGACGGTGCTTGTCGCCTTCATCGACGCGGTCGGTATCGGCATCTTCCTGGTCATCTTCGACGTGCCGTTCGCCTTCCCGCTGGCGGCGCTGGTGTTCCTCGGCGCGTTCATCCCGATCGTCGGCGCGGCGCTCTCCGGCGGCGTGGCGGTGTTGGTGGCGCTTGTCGACAGCGGCCCGGTCACCGCGTTGATCATCCTCGGAGCGGTGATCGGCGTGCAGCAGATCGAGGGGCACGTGCTTCAACCGCTGATCATGGGGCGGGCGGTCGCCCTCCACCCGCTCGCGGTGATCATCGGCATCGCCGCCGGCGTGGTGCTCGCCGGCATCACCGGCGCGCTGGTCTCGGTGCCACTGATCGCCGTGCTGAACACCGCGGTCCGCCGACTGGCCGCCCGCACGGTCCCGGACACCCCACCCGACGCCGTGGTGGTAGCCGCGCAGGCCCCCTGACCTTTCTCCGCGATCTTGCAGTTTCTGTCGCCGCACAAGGGGCGTACCACCCCATATCGACGACAGAAACTGCAAGATCGGCGCGTCTTCGGGGTGGGGTGGGGCGTGTTGGGTCAGGTTGTGGCTAGGCGTTGCAGGGCGCCGCGGGCTACCTCGGGGCGGGTCGTGTACCAGAACGGGGGCAGCGAACGGCGCAGGAACGGCCCGTAGCCGCGCGCCGTCTCCAGCCGCGAGTCGAGCACCGCGACGACTCCCTTGTCGCCGGTCGCCCGGATCAGCCGGCCCACGCCCTGCGCCAGCCGAACCGCCGCGATCGGCACGCTGACCGCCGCGAAGCCGGAGCCGCCGCCCGCGTCCACGGCAGCGGCGCGGGCCGCCGCGAGGGGTTCGTCCGGCCGGGGGAAGGGCAGCCGGTCGATGACCACGAGCTGGCAGGCGTCGCCCGGCACGTCCACCCCCTGCCAGAGCGACATCACCCCGAACAGGCAGCTGGACCGCTCCTCACGGAACCGGCGCACCAGCAGCGGCAGCGCCTCCTCGCCCTGCAACAACACCGGCAGGTCGGTCCGCGCGCGCAGCAGCTCCGCCGCCTGCGTCGCGGCCCGCCGGGAGGAGAACAACCCGAGAGTACGACCACCGAGCGCCTCGACGAGCCCGAGCAGCTCCTCCCCGGCCGCGTCCGGCAGCCCGGAGACGCTGGGCCGGGGCAGGTGCGCGGCGACGTACAGGATGCCCTGCCGGGCGTAGTCGAACGGCGAGCCCACGTCCAGCGAGCGCCAGCCCGGCCCCTCGGTCGCTGGGATGGTGGCGGGATCCGCCAGCCGGCGGCCCGGTGTCTCGGCGGCCGGGCGGCCCGAGCCGGTGCGGGCGGCCAGCGAGGCGGCGGCCGGCGACGCTGGGACCGGCGGCGCGTCCAGCCCGAGGGCGCGGGCCACCGTGTCGAACCGGCCGCCGAGCGCCAGGGTGGCCGAGGTGGCCACGACGGTGCGTTCGTCGTACAGGTGGGTGGCGAGGGTGCCGGCGACCGACAGGGGCGCGACCACCAGGGCCCGTCGGCTGCCGCTGTCGTTCTTCTCCACCCAGGCCACGTCGTGGTCGGCCTCTTCGAGGAGCCGCTGGGCGGTGGTGGAGAGCTCGTCCAGCGCGGCCTTGGCCTGCTGCTTGCGGACCGGGTCGGGATCGTCCGACTTGACCTCGCCGATCGCGTCCAGGGCGGTGCGGGTGGCCGCGTCGAGCAGCGTGCACGCCTCGCGCAGCGGCGTCGGCAGGCCGGCGGTGAGTCGACCGGCCGGGGCCTCGGCCAGCCCGACGGCGAGGGCGTCACCGGCGGCGGTGAGCGCGTCGGCGGTCTCCGGCCGCAGCAGCGTACGGGCCCGCCGGGTGGTCCGGTCGATCAGCTCCGGCACCAGCTCGGCCTGCGCCGCCGAGGAGACCCGGTCGGCCAGCTCGTGTGCCTCGTCGACGATGAGCAGCTTGTGCGGCGGGACGATGTGCCGGTCGGCAAGCATGTCGACAGCCAGGAGGCTGTGGTTGGTCACCACGATGTCGGCCTCCCGGGCGCGGGCCCGGGACGCCTCGGCGAAGCACTCCGCGCCGAACGGGCAGCGGGTCGCGCCCACGCACTCCCGCGACGGCATGGAGACCAGCCGCCACGCCTGGTCGTCGACGCCCGGGTCCAGCTCGTCGCGGTCGCCGGTGTCGGTCTTCTCGGCCCAGTCGCGCAGTCGCTCGATCTGCTTTCCCAGCCGGCCCGCCTCGCCGAGCCACTTCGTGCCGCCGCCGGGGCGGGCGGCCGGGGCGTCGAAGAGGGTCTCCTCCGGCTCGTCCGCGGTGGAGTTGTCCAGCCGGGCCAGGCAGAGGTAGTGGTGCCGGCCCTTGAGCACCGCGAACGTGGGGCGGCGGCCGAGCAGCGGCTCGACGGCGTCGGCCAGCCGGGGCAGGTCGTGGTCGACGAGCTGGGACTGCAGGGCCAGGGTGGCCGTGGACACCACCACCGGGCCGTCCACGGTGAGGGCCGGCGCGAGGTAGGCCAGCGACTTGCCGGTGCCGGTGCCCGCCTGCACGAGCAGGTGCTCACCGCTGGTCACGCACTCCTCGATGGCGGTCGTCATCTGCTGCTGGCCGGGCCGCGCCGTGCCGCCGGGGACCGCGCCGACCGCCGCCGCGAGCAGGTCCGTACCGCTGGGCCGGGCACCACGCCGCCGGCTCCCGCCGCGGGCCGACGGGGTGGCGGAACCGGTGGCGGTGCGGGGCGGAGTCACCGTGCGACGGTACCCGCCGCCGCCGACACCGACCGTGCCCATCCGCCCGCGTGGCGCGGACCACCCATCGACCCCGCTGGTCCACCCCGTCCGGTTACGGCCGTGCTACGACGCGTGGGCAGTATCGGTTAGGGTGCGAATCATGCCGAGCGACGTGGTCCGAGTGATCTACCGCAAGTACGACGGCAGCGCGCACCGTGACTACCCGGCCCGTCGCCTCGCGGAGGACGACCTCGGCATCTGGCTGGGCGTCCCCTTCGGCACCGAGTCGGTCTACCACGGCCGGCCGTCGGTGGAGAAGATCCCCTTCGTTCTGCTGGTCCCGCACCACGCCTGGTGGACGTGCATGTTCAACCCGCCGCCACGGACCAGCGAGGTCTACTGCGACATCGCCACCCCGGCCCGCTGGGAGTCCGACGACACCGTCCACCTGATCGACCTCGACCTGGACGTGGTCCGGCGACGGGCCACCGGTCTGGTGGAGCTGCTCGACGAGGACGAGTTCGCCGAGCACCGGGCCCGTTTCGGCTACCCGCAGGACGTGGTGGTCGAGGCCGAGGCGGCGGCCCAGTGGCTGTACGGCGCCCTCGGCGACGGCAGCGAGCCGTTCGCCACCTCGTACCGCAAATGGTTGGCGCTGGTGGTCTGAGCCGGCGCGGGCTCACCAGCGCGGCGGCCACGTGTCGTCGTCGCCCAGCGGCGGCAGGCCGGCCAGCTTCTCCGGGTTGAGCTGATTGAAGATGCCGGTGATCCGGCCGTCGTCGACCGAGAACGCGGTGACCAGCCGGATCGGCCGCCCGTCGCTGTGGGCCGTCTCCAGCAGCAGGCCGAGGACGCCGTCGACGAGCACCGGGCGGGACCGCATCCGTCGCGCGTACCGCCCGGTCCGGCCGAACAGGCCGAGCGTGAA
Organism: Micromonospora sp. NPDC049114; assembly: GCF_040648635.1. Taxonomy (NCBI): domain Bacteria; kingdom Bacillati; phylum Actinomycetota; class Actinomycetes; order Micromonosporales; family Micromonosporaceae; genus Micromonospora; species Micromonospora sp. NPDC049114. The sequence continues at coordinate 296,185 of NZ_JBEZEA010000006.1, forward strand.
GCGGCTCACCGTGTCCGCGCCGACCACCGGCCGGCGGGCCGTGGGGAAGTGCCCGCCCGAGTCGCCGATCAGGACCACGTCCGGCGCGAGCACCCGCAGCAGCGGATCCAGCTCGCCGGACTCGGTGGCGGCCACGAACGCCGCGAGGACGCGTCGCTGCTCGGCCGGGTCGGCGGTGTGCCGGGGCGCGTCCGGCGCGGCGACGGCCCGGCGGGCCCGGGAGGCGAGCTGCCGGGCGGCCACCTCGCTGGTGCCGAGGACGTCCGCCACCCGCGCGAACGGCACCGCGAACACGTCGTGCAGCACGAACGCGAGCCGCTGTTCGGGCGCGAGGCGTTCCAGCAGCACCCGCAGCGCCGTGCCGACCTGGTCGCTGCGGACGGCGTGTTCGGCGGGGTCGGGGGCGTACCCGCCGGTGGGCGGCCCGCCGTCCAGCGGGCTCACGACCGGTTCCGGGAGCCACTGCCCGGGGTACGCCTCGCGGCGGACCCGCGCCGAGCGCAGCACGTCCAGGCAGAGCCGGGCGCAGGTGGTGGTCAACCAGGCGGAGAGATCGCGGATCTCGGCGCGGGCGGCCGGGTCGGCGAGCGCCCCGGCGTAGCGCAGCCAGGTCTCCTGCACCGCGTCCTCGGCCTCGCTGCGGCTGCCCAGCATCCGGTGGGCCACCGCGAGCAGCCGGCCCCGCTCGGCCTCGAACTCCGTCGCCAGGTCCCGCACGACCCACCACCCTCCCCCGAGCGCCACGTGCCTGGCGTACATCCTGCAACCAACCGGACGCGCCGGCGGCCCCGGACGTGACGGCGGGCCGGTGGCGCATCGAGCGGCCTCGACGCGATAGGGGGCGTCGGCGGCTGCCGTCGGCGGGCCTCGACGCGCGGATGGCCGGCGGGTGGGCGATGATCCGAGGATGAGCGAACCCCGGCAAGGGCAGAGCGGAGCTGTCGTGGCGCCGGACGGCGGGTCGGTGCGGGACCTGTTGCGGGTGACCGCGCCGGTGGATCTCGCCGCCATCGATCCCCGGTCCACGCCCGGCCTGCCGCCGCCGGACGTCATCGGCGAGCACCGCAAGACCTGGGCCCGTGCCCAGGTGGAGCTGGTCGGCGAGGAGTTGGGCCGGCAGCAGGAGATGCTGTTCGCGATGGCCAAGGCGGAGTCGGCCCGGCCGGCGCACCGGGTGCTGCTGGTGCTCCAGGCGATGGACTGCGGTGGCAAGGACGGCACGATCAAGCGGGTCGCCGGCGCGATGAACCCCCTGGGTCTGCACATCCGCTCGTTCGGTCCGCCGACGCCGCAGGAGCTGCGGCACGACTTCCTGTGGCGGATCCGCCGCGCGCTGCCGCCGCCCGGGTACGTGGGGATGTTCAACCGCTCACACTACGAGGACGTGTTGATCGCCCGGGTCGGGTCGTTGGTGCCGGAGCCGATCTGGCGGGCCCGCTACGACCAGATCAACGCCTTCGAGCGGGAGCTCGTCGACGACGGGGTGACAGTCGTGAAGGTGATGCTGCACATCTCGTACGCCGAGCAGGGCGAGCGGCTGCTGGAACGGCTCACCGATCCGCACAAGCACTGGAAGTACAACCCGTCGGACGTCGACTCCCGCGCGCAGTGGGACGACTACCAGGCCGCGTACGCCGAGGCGCTGAGCCGGTGCGGCACGGACGCCGCGCCGTGGTTCGTGGTGCCGGCGGACCGCAAGTGGTATCGGGACTGGGCGGTCGCCCACCTGCTGCGGGAGACGTTCGACACGCTCGATCTGGGGTATCCGCCTGCCGATTTCGACGTGGCGCGCGAGCGCGAGCGGTTGGCCGCTGGGGGTGCGGGGACGGTTGGGACGCCCGAGATGAACAGCAGGTGAACGAGCGGTGAATGTGGCCTGGCCAGGGGTGGGCCGGCGAAGTTGCGGTTCTGGCGTTTTCTAGCATTCACCGAGCGGACGCCTTCGGACGCCGCCACCCTTCCACCGACGCGACGAGGTCTGTGCTGTGAAGTTTTCCTTCCGCCCCACCGAGGGCGCCTTCTACGAGCTCTTCACCAGGGCCGCGCAGAACCTGGTCCGGGGCACCGCGTTGTTGAACGAGCTGGCTCTGCCCGGTGTCGACGTGCAGTCGGTCAGCGAGCGGCTGACCGAGGTCGAGCACGACAGCGACCAGATCACGCACGATCTCTACAAGAAGATCAACTCGACCTTCATCACGCCGTTCGACCGGGAGGACATCTACCGGCTCGGCTCGCTGCTCGACGACGTGATGGACCACCTGGAGGCGGTCGGCGACCTGCTGTACCTGTACGGGCTGACCGAGCTGCCAGCGCTGCCGCGGGAGCTGCACGAGATGGTCAACGTGCTCGACCAGCAGGCCAAGCTGACGGCCGAGGCGATGCCCCGGCTGCAGTCGATGAAGGATCTCGAGGACTACTGGATCGAGTGCAACCGGCTGGAGAACGAGGGCGACCGGATCAACCGGCAGCTGCTCGTCCGCCTCTTCTCAGGTGAGTACGACGCGTTGACGGTGCTGAAGATGAAGGAGGTCGCCGACGAGCTGGAGGCCGCCTGCGACGCCTTCGAGCACGTGGCCAACACGGTCGAGACCATCGCGGTCAAGGAGTCCTGAGCCGGTGACTCCCGAACTCATCGCCGTGCTGGCGGTGATCGTCGCCGCCATGGCGTTCGACTACACGAACGGCTTCCACGACGCGGCGAACGCAATCGCCACAAGCGTCTCCACCCGTGCGCTGACACCCCGGCTCGCCCTGCTGCTGGCCGCGGTCGGCAACTTCGTCGGCGCGCACTTCGGCGCCGGGGTGGCCAAGACCGTCGGCGACGGCCTGGTCACGCTCCCGCCCGGCGTGAGCAGCCTCGGCGTGGTCTTCGCCGGTGTGCTCGGCGCCATCGCCTGGAACCTGGTCACCTGGTACTTCGGCCTGCCGTCGTCGTCCTCGCACGCCCTGTTCGGTGGCCTGGTCGGCGCGACCCTGCTGTCCGCCGGCGGAGTGGTGCAGTGGGCCACCATCGGCGAGAAGGTCCTCCTGCCGATGGTGCTGTCGCCGATCGTCGGCCTGACCCTGGGTTACCTGCTGATGCTGGCCATCCTCTGGCTGTTCCGTAAGGGGCAGCCGGGCAAGCTCAACCGCGGTTTCCGCTGGGCACAGACCCTCTCGGCGGCGGCCATGTCCGTCGGCCACGGCATGCAGGACGCGGCGAAGACCATGGGCATCATCGTGCTGGCGCTCTACACCGGTGACTTCCAGAGCGACAAGACGCACATCCCGGGCTGGGTCTTCTGGACCTCCGCGACGATGCTGGCGCTCGGCACCTACTCGGGCGGCTGGCGGATCATCCGCACCCTCGGCCGCAAGATCATCGATCTCGGGCCTCCGGAGGGCTTCGCCGCCGAGACGGTGGCCAGCGCGGTGCTCTACTTCAACGCCCTGGTGCTGAAGGCGCCGATCTCCACGACCCACACGATCACCTCGGCGATCATGGGTGTGGGCGCGACCAAGCGCCTCTCCGCGGTCCGCTGGAACGTCGCCGGCAACATCGTGATCGCCTGGATCATCACGTTCCCGGCGGCGGCGCTTATCGCCTGCCTCACCTACCTGCTGGTCCGGCCGATCTTCGGCTGACCTTCGGGAAAGGGCCCCTCGTCACGGTCTCACCGTGACGAGGGGCCCTTCGCCGTTCAGACGTACCGCACGCCGATCTGCTCGCGCACCGTGTCCAGCAGGGTCATCACCTCGAGCGTCGTGGTGTGCGGCACCAGCGGACTCTCGGTCAGCCCGGCGGCCAGGCACCGCTGGACCTCGATCGCCTCGTACTGGTAGCCGTTGCCGACCTCCGCACCGGAGATCGTCTCGGGCTCGAAGCCGTCCCGGTGCAGGGTCAGCGAAGCCGGCCGGAAGAACGGCTCCGGCAGGTCGATGCGGCCCGCGCTGCCGGTGATCGAGGCAGCCAACGAGCTCGCCCCGACCATGCCGCAGCTCAGCGTCGCCACCGCCCCGCTGTCGTAGCCGAACAGGATGCCGGTGTTCTCGTCGGTCCCCTCCGGGCCCAGGTGCGCCCAGGAGCGGATGTGCTGCGGCACGCCCAGCAGCAGGTGCGCGAGGCTGATCGGGTAGATCCCCAGGTCGAGCAGGGCGCCCCCACCCAGCGCCGGGTTGCGCATCCGGTGCTCCGGCGGGAACGGCCCGGCCACCCCGAAGTCGGCCCGGACGTTGCGCACCGTGCCGATCGCGCCCTCGGCGATCAGCTGGACCGCGCGGAGGATGAGCGGGTTCGTCCTCATCCACATGGCCTCCATCAGGAAGACCCCCGCGGCGCGCGCGGTTTCCACCAGCTCGGTGCTGGTGGCCAGTTCGAGGGTGAACGGCTTCTCCAGCAGCACCGCCCGGCCGGCGGTCAGGCAGGTCAGCGCCGCCTCGTGGTGCGCGGCGTGCGGGGTCGCCACGTAGATCACGTCGACCTCCGGATCGGCGGCCAGCTCCACCCAGGAGCCGTATGCGCGCTTCGCGCCGTACGTGTCGGCGAACCGCTGCGCGCTGTCGGCGGAGCGGGAGCCGACCGCGACCAGTTCGGCGTCCGGCACCAGCCGGAGGTCTTCGGCGAAACGGCTGGCGATGTGGCCGGTGGCCAGGATGCCCCAACGAGTCATGCCGGAACGCTAACCCCTGTGCCGGCGGGGCGAACGCCGCCCCTCGCTGCCCCGGCCACCCCCCGGGTTCCCCCTTTGCTCTGCTTCAGCCCAGGCAACACCGACGGGCCGTTTCTGTCGCCTCCGCTGAAGCAGAGCAAAGGGGCTGAGCTGAGCATGGGTCAGCGGCGGCCCGGCAGCGCGGTGTGGCGGCGAACTAGGCTCGCGGCATGACGATCGACAGTGACGGCTTCATCGCGCCCGCCGCCCTGGTCGAGCACGCCCGCCGGTTCCGGGCCGAGGGCGGCACCCCGGCGACGCCGCGCGTCGCCGCCACCGTGCTGCTGCTGCGTCCGACCGACACCGACTTCGAGGTGTACGTCATCCGCCGCGTCGCCGCGATGACCTTCGGCGGGATGTACGCCTTCCCCGGCGGCGGGGTCGACCGCTCCGACTCGGAGGCGCACGTGGACTGGGCCGGCCCGACGCCGACCGAGTGGGCGGACCGGCTCGGGGTGGCCCCGGACGCCGCCCAGGCGATCGTCTGCGCCGCCGCCCGGGAGGTCTTCGAGGAGGCGGGCGTCCTGCTCGCCGGCCCGGCCCCGGCCGCCGCCGGTGGGCTCCCCGCCGAGGCGCATCCGACGGTGGTGGGTGACGTCAGCAGTGACGACTGGGAGGCGGCCCGGCAGGACCTGGAGGGGCGTCGGCTGGGCTTCGCGGCGCTGCTCGCCGACCGTCAGCTCACGCTGCGGTCGGATCTGCTGCTGCCGTGGAGCCGCTGGATCACCCCGGAGTTCGAGCCGCGCCGCTTCGACACGTACTTCTTCGTCGCTCTGTTGCCGGCGGGGCAGCGGACCCGCGACGTCTCCGGCGAGGCCGACCACACCCTCTGGATCCGTCCGGCGGACGCGCTGGCCCGCGCCGAGGCGGGCGAGCTGACCATGCTGCCGCCGACGGTGGTCACGCTGGCCCAGGTGGCGGCGGCCGGCGACCTGGCCGGGGTGGCGCGGGCGGCGGCCGACCGGGACGCCGCCACGCCGATCACTCCGCGCCTGGACCTCCCGGCCGACGGCGAGCCCCGCTTCGTGCTCGGCTGACTCGGCCGGCGGCCCGCCGTATCCCTGGGGTACGGCGGACCGCCGGTCGGTCAGTAGTGCCCGACGTAGCGGTAGTCGGCGTTGAGGCTGCCCGGAGCGGCGTGCGCCGGTGCCAGCGCGTCGAACGGCGCCACCGTGAGGAAGCGGACGAACTGCTGGTCCGCCTCCTCGTTGGGCGCGTAGGTGAGGACGTCGATGTCGCCCGGAGCGACGTCGCGCTCGACCCAGTCCATCAGCGGCTGCAGGAACTCCGGGATGCCGACCTCCGACGGGTGCTCGGTCGGCTCCGGCCCGAACAGGCAGTGGTAGCCGGCCGGCACCAGGTACAGCCGCGTGAACGCCTCGCTGCCGCCGCGGCGCTGCACCGCCGCGTAGTAGTCGACGGTCGAGAACGGGGGGACGGACGGGTCCGCCCAGCCGTGGTAGAGGATCAGCTTGCCGCCCTGGTCGCGGAACGCGGACAGATCCGCGTCGGTGGCGTTGTAGATGGCGTCCCCCAGCACGTTCAGCCGCTCGAAGGTGGCCCGGGTGAACCGCACATCGGTCAGCTGGAAGTCGGCCGGTGGGTTCTGCGGGTACGCGAGGTACCTCAGGTAGTTGAGCGCGATCCTCGCGGTGTTGCCGTCCACCGGGGCGCCGGAGCGCACCACGAACTCGTCGATCCAGCCCAGCTCAGATCCGTACGGCATGCCGCCCGGGTAGAGGCCGTTCGGGCCGCGGTAGAACGCCACAACTGCAGCCACCTGGGCGGGCGTGAGGCAGTCGGGCCGGTCCGTGCCGCGCGGGCAGCGCAGCGACGACGGCTGGAACCCGCACCGCCGGGGGTCCTCGATGACCGAGCCGCACTGTCGAACAACCGCCTCGTGCAGCGCGGGGATCTTTTCCGGGCCGAGGATCTGCCGGCCCGACGCGTCGGTGTTGCGCAGCACCACCCAGGCGTTGAGCAGCGCCAGCGGCGCCAGGTTGTGTACCGGTGCGCCGGCCAGGATGCCGTCGAAGTCGGACGGGAACCGCTGCGCCAGCATCAGGCCCTGCCGGCCGCCGGTCGAGCAGCCGTCGAAGTACCGGTACGTCGGCCCGTGCCCGTAGTACGCGACCATCACCGCGTCCGCCACCCGCCGCAGCCGGTGCTCGGACAGCAGCCCGAACTCCAGTCGCGCCCGCGGGTCGGCGCCCCAGGTCGCCGGCTCGGTGGTCTGCGGGTCGCCGGTGTGCCCCGTGTCGTCGGAGGCCAGCACCAGCCTGCCGTCCCGCGCGGCAGCGCACTGGAACCCGAAGAGCGGCAGGGTCAGGTCGGGCACCGTGCCGCACAACCCGCTACAGCCCTGCTGCACGTACTGCCCCGTCCAGCCGGAGACGGGGAGCTTGACGGTGAACCGTGTCTGCGGCCGGATCACCCCCTGCACCAGGCAGAATTCCTGGCCCTCGGCATTGGTGTCGCGCTCCGCCGACGTCACCGACACCTGCGGGATCCGTGCACGCGCCAACCCCGCGCACCTGTCGGCAGGCGGGTCGGTGGCGGATACCGGCGTGACGATCAGGGGTACGACGGTCAGCAGTGCCAGCACAGTCCGGATCATGTTCCCTCCTCTTTGGAGGGAGATTAGGCAGGCTGGCGGGCCTGCCGGATCAGTCCCGGGACGGGACTCGCGGTCATCCCCGGGGCGGAGCGGTGCCCGGCCGCACCAGGCCGCACTCGTAGGCGAGCACGGCCGCCTGCACCCGGTCACGCAGACCGAGCTTGAGCAGGATCGCCGACAGGTGGGTCTTCACGGTGGCCCGGCTGAGGACCAGGCGCTCCGCGATCTCGTCGTTGGAGAGCGCCCGCGCGACAAGCGTGAGCACCTCGATCTCCCGGGCGCTGAGCGCGTCGAGCGCCGGTGGGGGAGTGCCGCCGGGCAGTTCGCTGGCGAACCTGTCGAGCAGCCGCCGGGTGACTGTCGGCGCGAGCAGCGCCTCACCGCGCGCCACCACCCGTACCGCACTGGCCAGCTCGTCGGGCCGGATGTCCTTGAGCAGGAAGCCGCTGGCGCCGGCCCGCAGCGCCGAGAACACCGGCTCGTCCAGGTCGAACGTGGTCAGCATGATGATCCTCGCCGCCTGGCCGGCGGCGACCAGCCGGCGGGTCGCCTCGATGCCGTCCAGCCGGGGCATCCGTACGTCCATCAGGATCACGTCCGGTCGCAGACGCCCGGCCAGCTCGACAGCCTCCAGGCCGTCGCCCGCCTCGCCGACCACCTCGAGGTCCTCGCGGCTCTCGATGATCATCGCGAACCCGGCGCGCACCAGGGCCTGATCGTCGGCGATCAACACCCGGATGGCCGCCGCCGTCATGGCGAGGTGAGCGGCAGGTCCGCCCGTACCCGAAAGCCGCCCCCGGGCACCGGTCCGGCGTCCAGCGTCCCGCCCAACAACCGGGCCCGTTCCTGCATCCCCACGATCCCCCGGTGCGCGGAACGGTCGACCCGGCCGCTCGGACGGGCCGGGCCGTCGTCACGGATCTCCAGCCGCACCGACCGGGGCGAGCACCGCACCAGCACCCGGGCCGTCGTGGCCTGGCTGTGCCGCAGCGTGTTGGTCAGCGACTCCTGGACGATCCGGTACGACGAGAGGTCCACCGCCGCCGGCAACGGTGACCTGGCTGGCTCCCGGTCCAGCTCGACGGTGAGGCCAGTGGCACCCAGCGACGCGGCCAGCGTGTCCAGTTGCGCCAGGCCGGGCTGCGGGGTGGCCGAGTCGGGCTCGGCGTCGGCGCTCATCGTCTGCAACAGCACCCGCAGTTCGGCCAGGGTGGAACGGGCCGCCAGGTCGATCGAGGCGAGCGCCGTGCGGGCCAGGTCGGGTCGGCGCTCGAAGACGTCCTGCGCGGCGCCGGCCTGCACGACGATCACCGACACCGTGTGGACCAGCACGTCGTGCAGTTCGCGGGCGATCCGTTCGCGTTCCTGGGTGACGATGCGCCGCTCGGAGTCCTGCCGGCGCAGCGCGCGGGTCCGGCCCAGCTCACCGAGGGTCCAGCCGAGCGCCGGGCCGGCGATCGCGAGCAGCACGTTGCGCCAGTCGCCGTACGCCAGCTTCCAGGGCGTGCCGGCCAGCAGCAGGCCGAGCACCCACAGCGACCGCGACGGTGGCCTCCGGCGCGCGTACCCGGCCAGCACCGCGGCGACCTGGCCGAGCCAGCCGATGGCCGGACTGAGCGCCTCGATGCCGATCCCGGCGAGGACGGCCACCGCCATCGCGCCCTCCGGCTGGCGGCGCAGCACCGCGATGGTGCTGGCCTGCACCGCCGCCAACGCGAGGGCGGCGGCGTAGCCGAGCACGTGGTGTGGACCGTTCGGCGTGACCAGGATCAGCGCCGCGAGCACGACGAACAGGCCGACGGCGACCCGCACGTCGGGCCGGCATCCGCGCAGGAGCCTGCCGGGTGAACGCACCCGATGATCGTAGGCAGCTCACGGATCGGCGGTCATCGGCCGTGGGAACGACGAAGCGGCCCGTCCGGAGACGGACCGCCTGCGTCGCGCACGGGAAGAGGAAGGTTCAGCCGAAGCGGCCGGTGATGTAGTCCTCGGTCTTCTTGACGCTCGGGTTGCTAAAGATCTTCTGGGTGTTGTCGTACTCGATGAGACGGCCCGGGTCGCCGGTCTTCTCGATGGAGAAGAAGGCGGTCCGGTCCGACACACGGGCGGCCTGCTGCATGTTGTGCGTCACGATGATGATCGTGAACTTGTCCTTGAGCTGGAACATCAGGTCCTCGATGGCCAGCGTGGAGATCGGGTCCAGGGCCGAGCAGGGCTCGTCCATCAGCACGACCTGCGGCTCGACAGCGATGGTCCGGGCGATGCAGAGCCGCTGCTGCTGACCGCCGGAGAGGCCCGCGCCGGGCTTGCCCAGCCGGTCCTTGACCTCGTCCCACAGGTTCGCCGAGCGCAGCGCCTTCTCGGCCGCCTCGTCCAGGATCGACTTGCGTCGCACGCCGTTGAGCTTCAGCCCGGCCACCACGTTCTCGAAGATGCTCATGGTGGGGAACGGGTTCGGCCGCTGGAAGACCATGCCGATGGTGCGCCGGACCGCGGTGACGTCCACGTCCCGGTGGTAGATGTCCTGGTCGTCGATGGTCAGGCTGCCCTCGACCCGGGCGCCCGGCAGCACCTCGTGCATCCGGTTGATCGACCGCAGGAAGGTCGACTTGCCGCAGCCGGACGGCCCGATGAGAGCGGTGACGGTCTTCGGCTCGACAGTCAGGTTGATGTTCTCGATCGCCTTGAACCCGCCGTAGTAGGCGGTGACGTTCGAGGCGGAGACGCGCTTGGCCATGGTGGTACCTCCGGGGTTCATCGGCTGAGCCTGTTGCGACGGGCCAGCAGTTTCGCCGCGATCGTCAGGATGAGCACGAGGGCGACCAGGGTGAGTGCCGCCGTCCACGCCCGTGCCGGCGCGTACTTCGACGCGTCACCGGCCTGCTGGTAGACGAAGAGGGACAGCGACGACTGGTTGTTCTCGAAGGGGTTGGTGTTGATGGCGGCGCCACCGCCGGCGACCAGGAGCACCGGCGCGGTCTCGCCGGCCGCGCGGGCGATGGCGAGCATGACGCCGGTGACGATGCCGGGCAGCGCCGTCGGCACCACCACCCGCAGGATGGTCTTCCACTTGGGGATGCCGAGCGCGTACGCGCCCTCGCGCAGTGGCGCCGGGACGAGGCGGAGCATCTCCTCGGTGGACCGGACGATGGTGGGCAGCATGAGCACGCTCAGCGCGAGCGCGGCGGCGAAGCCGGAGAAGCTCGGCCGTCCGTCGTTGAACCACGGCGACACGACCAGCACCCAGAACGCCAGCACGAAGAGGCCGGAGACGATCGACGGGATGCCGGTCATCACGTCCACGAAGAATCGGATCGCGAAGGCGAACTTGCCCCGCCCGTACTCGACGATGTAGATCGCGCAGAGGACGCCGAGCGGGACGGTGATCAGGGTGGCGATCCCGACCTGCTCCAGCGTGCCGACGATCGCGTGGTACGCGCCGCCGTTCGGGTCCCGGGCGCCGATGTTGTTCATCGAGGTCTGGAAGAAGTTGGCGTCGAACCGCTCGGCGCCCTTGCTGACCAGCGTCCAGACCACCGAGACGAGCGGCAGCACCGCCAGCACGAAGGCGGAGTGGATCAGTGCGCTCCAGGTGCGGTTGCGGGCCGACCGGCGCCCCTCGACCGCGTTGGCGGCGGCGAAGAGCCCGGCCAGGTAGAGGATCGCGCCGAGGACGACCACGAGGACCGGGCCGCCGATGTCGGTGCCGTAGACGATCACGGCGGAGAGCGCCAGGGCTGCCACGGCGATGGCCGGGGCGGCGTACCCGGGCAGCCGCCGGGCCCGCAGCGAGGACGGCTGGGCCGGCGGGCGGGTGCGGTGGGAGGTGACGGTTGTGGTCATGCGGCCGACTCCGTGAACTCCCGGCGGCGGTAGATGATCGCCCGCGCCGTGATGTTGACGATCAGCGTGATGGTGAACAGCACCAGGCCGGAGGCGATGAGCGCGCCCCGGCCGGTCTCGTTCGCCTCGCCGAACGCGTTGGCGATGTTGGCGGCGATGGTGTTGCCGCCGTTCTGGATCAGGTTGAACGAGATGCCGAAGGTGATGCCGAGGGTCAGCGCCAGGGCGATGGTCTCGCCGAGCGCCCGGCCGAGGCCGAGCATCACCGCGGCGATGATGCCGGGGCGGCCGTAGGGGAGCACCGCGGTGCGGAGCATCTCCCAGCGGGTGGCGCCCAGGGCGAGGGCGGCCTCCTCGTTGGCGGTCGGCGTCTGGAGGAACACCTCGCGCGAGAGCGAGGTGATGATCGGCAACACCATGATCGCGAGTACCAGGGCACCCAGCATGATCGACTTACCGAACGGGCCGTCGCCGCCGAAGATCGGGAGCCAGCCGAAGTACTCGTTCAGCCAGACGGAGAAGTCCCGGACCGGGTTGATGAAGATGTCCCGCCCCCAGAGGCCGAAGACCACGCTCGGCACGGCGGCGAGGAGGTCGACCAGGAAGCCGAGAGCTGTGCCAAGCCGGCGAGGTGCGTAGTGCGAGAGGTAGAGCGCGATCCCCAGCGCCACCGGCACCGCCATGAGCAGCGCCAGCGCCGCGCTGAGCACGGTGCCGAAGGCGAGTGTGCCGATGCCGAACTTCGGCTGCGTCTCGTTGGGGGACCAGCCCTCGTAGGACCAGAAGTTCTCGGTGTTGGCGCGCAGGGCCGGCACCGCCTTGGCGATCAGGAAGATCGCGATGGCGGCGATGATGACCAGAACGGCGGTGCCGGCGGCCAGTGTGAGACCGCGGAAGGCCCGCTCGGCGCCGAACTTGCGGCTGCGCGGCAGTGCGCCGCCGCCGCCCAGTCCGTCGCCGCCCGGGGAACGGGTGCTGACTGGTGCCTCGGCCACACGCGCCGAGGCACCGGCGGGCCACTCGTGACTCTGGGTCACGCGCGTCCCGCCGGTGCCGGCGTCGGCCGAGCGGTGAGGGGATTCACCCATCTGCTCGCTCGATTCGGTTGCGGAGGTGGTGGGGTCGGGTCAGGAGAGGTTCTTGACCGCGGTCTCGACCTTGGTGCGGACCGTCTCCGGCAGCGGGGCGTAGCCGAGGTCGGTCAGCGAGTTCTGGCCCTCGGCGCTGGCGGCGTAGCCCAGCAGACCCTTGACCAGTGCCAGCTTGTCGGCCGCGAGGCCCTTGCTGCAGACGATCTCGTACGTCGCCAGGACGATCGGGTAGGCCCCGGCCTCCTTGGTGTTGTAGTCGATCGACAGCTTGAGGTCGTCGCCCTGGCCATCGATCTTGGCGCCGGCGATGGTCTTGCCAGCGGCCTCGGCGGTCAGCGCGGCGAACTCGCCGTTACCGTTGCCGATCTTGGCCATGTTCAGGCCGGCGTTCTCGGCGAACGACCACTCCATGTAGCCGATGGAGCCGTCGGCACCCTTGACCGAGCTGGCCACGCCGTCCGAACCCTTGGCGCCGGTGCCGCCCGGGGCCTTCCAGGCCTTGGCGTTGCCCAGCGTCCAGTCCGCCTCGGAGGTCTTCGAGAGGAACTTGGTGAAGTTGTCGGTGGTGCCCGACTCGTCCGAGCGGTGGACGGTCTGGATGGTGGTCGCCGGGAGCTTGGCGTCCGGGTTGTCGGCCTTGATCGCCGCGTCGTCCCACTTGGTGACCTTGCCGGCGAAGATCTTCGCCAGGGTGGCCGGCTTGAGCTGGAGGTTGTCCACGCCGCTGACGTTGTAGGCGACGGCCACCGGGCCGATCACCATCGGCAGGTGGATGGCCTTGCCGCCGGCGCACTTGGCGTCGGCCTGCGGCTGCTCCTCCGGCTTGAGCGCGGAGTCGGAGCCGGCGAAGTCGGCGGTCCCGGCGATGAACGCCTGGATGCCGGCGCCCGAGCCGGAAGCCTCGTAGTTGATCGTGGTGCCAGCGCACTTCTGCTGGTACGCCTTGATCCACTCGGCCATGGCGTTCTTCTGCGCCGACGAGCCCTGGGCGTTCAGCGTGCCGGTAGCGCAGTCGACCGCGGCGGCCGAGCCCGCGGCAGTTGCGCCGGAGGCGGGCTCGTTGTTGTCCGAGCCGCATGCGCTGAGACCGAGCGTCGCGGCAAGAGCGAGGCCGGCAATAGCGCCGTACCGCTGGAGCTTCACCTGAGGGGTTTCCCTTCGCGTCTGACTTGGCGCCCCGATCCCGGGGCCCGAGGACCGGCTTTGACCGGCTGACACGAAAGTTAGAAGTGCCAGGTAGCCGGTTCGCCGGTCGCAAGTGAACGCAAGGTGAACACGTACGGCCCCCGAGGTGACCGCTTGCTGAGGGTGAGTTGTCCGTTAAGTGAACCGGGATACACCTGTCGGAAGTATGGGTATATATCCGGTTCAACGTTATCCCGCCGACGCTCGGCCGTTACCCGCCGGTGACTCGCTCGGCCCGACGGCCGACGGTCAGCCCAGGTGGTAGTTGATGTGCGCGGACCAGCGGGCGAAGCCCAACCGCTCGTAGAGCGCTACCGCCCCGGTGTTCGAGTCGTCCACGAAGAGCATCACCCGGTCCAGGCCCCGCTTGTCCCGCAGGTACGCGAGCCCCGCGGTGGTCAGCGCCCGACCGAGCCCGCCACCGTGCGCGGTCGGCTCCACGCCGAGCACGTACACCTCGCCGATGCGGGCCGACCCGGGCCGCTCGTGCACCTTCGTCCAGTGGAAGCCCAGCAGCCGACCGGTCGAGGTCTCCTCGGCGAGCAGGAAACCGGCCGGGTCGAACCACGGCTCGGCGAGGCGGACCCGCAGGTCGTCCGAGGTCCACCGCCCCTGCTCGGGATGCTCGGCGAAGGCCCGCGCGTTCAGGGCCAGCCAGGCCGCGTCGTCGGCACCGGGGCGGAACGCACGCAGCGTCACCCCGTCGGGCAGACGCGGCTCGCCCAGCGGGGCGGCCAACGGCCGGCGTAGCTGCCAGAGCACGCGCGCCCGGCTGAACCCGAGGTCCACGGCGAGCGCCGCCGCCGACGGGTGGTCGCCGTGCGCCCACGCCCGCAGTGGCCCGGTGGCCGAGGCGAGCACGCCCCGGGCCAGCGCCCGGCCCGTGCCCCGCCGCCGGTACGCGGGGTGCACCACCAGCTCCACCCCGATCCCGCCCACCGGGTCGGTGGTGTCGAGGTGGGCGTACCCGGTGAGGGTGCCGTCATCGGCGCGGGCCAGCAGGTGTACGGCCGGCGCCTGCGGATCGCGCAGGCGGAGCAGGACGTGTTCGTCGAGCGGGTCCGCGCCGTCGGTGTCGCCCGCCGTGCGCGCCAGGGCCAGCACGTCGGCGATCTCCGTCGGGGCCAGTCGGTCGGTCCGGGTCACCTGGTCGCTGGTCGGCTCCGCACTGCTCATTGGATCACCGTAGCCGCTGCGTCCGGTGCGTCCCGGACTCTCGCCCGAGTAGGGGGAAGTGGCTCACGTCGGGTCGGTGGGCAGTGCCTCCAACTCGTAACGCGAGCTGAGTGCGGGCAGAATCCGGCGCAGCGCGTCGACGGTGCCCTGCCGGTCGCCGCCGGCATCGTGCATGAGGACCACGGCACCCGGTTCCACCTGCGAGAGCACGGTCGCGGCGATCTTGCTGGCACCCGGGGCCTGCCAGTCCGACGGGTCCACCGACCAGTGCAGCGGGGTCATGCCGAGCTGCTGGGACACCGACACCACCGGGTACGTCCAGGCGCCGCCGGGTTGGCGGTACCAGACGATCGGGGCGTCCGGGACCGCCGCTCGGATCGCCTCGTTGGTGCGGACCAGGTCGGCGCGGATCTGGTCGGCGGACTTGTTGCCCAGGGTGACGTCGTGGTGCCAGGAGTGATTGCACAGGGTGTGGCCGTCGGCGACGATCGCCTGGACGAGGTCGGGATGATCCTGCGCGTTCTCGCCCACCACGCAGAAGGTGGCCTTGACGTCGTACTCGCGCAGGATCGCGAGGACCTGCGGGGTGTAGCGCGGGTCCGGCCCGTCGTCGAAGGTCAGCGCGAGTCGGGCGTTGCCGGTGTCGGTGTGGGCGCCGAACAGCTTGTCGCCGCTGGCGTTCTGCCCCGAGCCGTCCTGGCCGGCCTCGGTCGGGCCGGCGCTCTGGCTCGCGGTCGGGCTGCCCGTCGGGGTGCCGGTCGAGGGCTTCTCGGGAGGCTGGTCGGCGTAGTGCGTGCCGTCGCCCTCGGTGGTGACACCTGTGGCGTGTCGCTGGGTCTGGTCGGGGACGAGACTGCGGCCCAGCACGTACGCCGAGCCGAGCAGCGCGACCACCACCACCGTCACGATCACTGCCGCGCGCGCGGTCGAGCTGACCCGCGTCACGGCTTCCGCCCGGCTGGCCGGACGCGCCGGCCCCTCGCCCCCGTGCTACCTGCCCGCACCGTCGCCCCCTTTTCCGACAAACCCGGCAGTCAGAATATGACCGGCGAGCCGCGCAAAAGGGGCATATGGGAAATCGCCCTGGCTGGCTAGACGGGCAGCGGCGCGTGCTCCGCCTCGGGCAGGGAACGCGACGGCGGGACGACGAACTTGTAACCCACCTGGCGGACCGTGCCGATCATCGACTCGTACTCCGAGCCGAGCTTGGCGCGCAGCCGCCGGACGTGCACGTCCACCGTCCGGGTGCCGCCGAAGTAGTCGTAGCCCCAGACCTCGCGCAACAGCTGGTCGCGGGTGAACACGCGGCCCGGGTGCTGGGCGAGGAACTTCAGCAGCTCGAACTCCTTGTAGGTGAGGTCGAGCGGGCGACCCTTCAGCTTGGCGGCGTACGTGTCGGGGTCGATGGTCAACTCGCCGGCCCGGATCGAGCCGCCGGCACCGGCGGTCGCGTTGCTCAGGCGGCCGACCGCGAGCCGCAGTCGAGCCTCGACCTCGGCGGGACCGGCCGACGCGAGGATGACGTCGTCGACGCCCCAGTCCGCGTTCAGCGCGATCAGGCCGGCCTCGGTCACCACCGCGACCAGTGGCACCCCGAGCCCGGTCGCGTGCAGCATCCGACAGGTCGCTCGGGCCTCGCTCAACTCCGACCGGGCGTCCACCAGCACCGCGTCGGGGCTGGGCCCGGCAACCAGGGTGCGGACGTCGCGCGGCGCGGTGCGAACCGAGTGTGGCAGCAGGTCGAGCGCCGGCAGCACAGCCGACGGTTCCCCTGCGCGCGCGGTCACCAGCAGCAGGATCTCCACGATCACCTCCGTCCCGGCGGCGCAACGCCGCACGCGACCAGACACACTCGTGGCAGAGTGCGCTGAGAAATAGCGTGGTCCCGGCGTCGCTGACGGGCGGGTAACGCGTTGAGCGTAACCGATCGCCTCGGCTGCGCCTTGAGGTCATTTCCCGTTTGTCTAGCTTGCCCCTGATCGTGGCGCAGGTTTTAACGTTGCGGAAACCCGTGACCGGCGCGGCGGGCAGCCCATCTGGCACGATCGGGGCGTGTTTCCCTCCACCTCGTCCGACGCCGGCCGCGAATCGTGGTCCGACGGTCCCCGCCCGGGTCCGGCCGCTCCGACCCGTGGCCATCCGCCCGCGCCGCGCACCGGACCGGCCGTCGCCGAAGGCGAACGCCGTGGGCGGGGTGGGCCGCGCCGGGCCCGCCGCGCCGGGGAGCCGGCCCGTCGTTCCGAGGACGAGGTCGACGAGCCGGAGGAGGAGCCGGTCGCTCCGGTCGAGGTGCACCGGCCGCTGGCCCTGACCATCGCCGGCTTCGCCGCGCTGCTCGGGGTGGGTCTGGTGCTCGGCGCGCAGACGTCCGGGCCGGGTCACCGCCTGCCGTTCGCGTTCATCGTCTTCGGCGTCCAACTGCTGTTCGTGCTCGCCTGGACGATGGCCATGCGCCCACCCGCGCTGCTGCTGGTCGGCGGGATCAGCGCCGCGGTCGCCGCGGCCGCCGACATCGCCGCCGTCCAGAGTGACGTCGCCGGTCTGGCGCCGCTGGGCTACCTGGCCGTCGGCGGCTTCCTCGCCGCCGTGCTCGGCCAGCTGGTCCGCCGCGTCGACCGGGTCCGGGTCACCGACTCCCTCGGCGCCACCCTGCTCATCGTGGTCGGGGTCGTGGCCTTCGGCACCCTGATCGTGCTCAGCCGCATCCCGGCCGGCACCCAGGCGATCACGGTCTGCCTGACCGCGAGCGGGGTCGCGCTGACCGTCGCCCGGCTCACCGACGCGGTGCTGCCGTGGCCCCGGCTGGCCCCGCAGGTGCCCCGGGGCGCGGCAGGCGTCGTCGCCGGCGCGATGGTGGGCACGCTGGGCAGCGCGCTCCTCGGCAGCTATCTGGTGACCCCCTTCACGCCGACCCGGGCCGCGGTGATCGGCCTGGTCGCGGCCGTCACCGCAGTCCTCTCCGATCTCGCCGTGGGGTACGCGGAGGCGGGCCGCCTGATGGCCGGCGAACCGCCCACCATGTGGGTCGCCCGGCACATGCAGGGTCCGCTCGGCGGATTCGCCCTGGCCGCACCCGCCGCGTACGCCATGTGCATGCTGTTCCTCTGAGCCCACGGTTGAGGCCGGTGCCGGTCGGGTACCTACGGGTGCGCCGCGCTGCGGCACCGGTTCGGACGTCCCGCCGATCAGCGGCGGGCGGAGACAGGAGGCGGCGTGGCCCAGGAGTATCCGGCTGGCGAAGCCCGGCCCCGACGGCGCGGTCGCAAGCTGCTCATCGGCCTGGTCGTCCTGCTCCTGGTGGTGGGGGGTCTGCTGGTGGTCGCCGACCGTGTGGCGGTCGGCGTGGCCGAGCGGCTCATCGCCGAGCGGGTCAGCCAGGAGGTCAGCAAGCAGGGGGCGCAGTCGGCCAAGCCCGACGTCGAGGTCGGCGGGACGCCGTTCCTCACCCAGGTGCTGGACGGGCGGTACGAGCGGATCTCCATCACCCTGCGGGACGTGCAGGCGTCGGTCGAGGGTGACGCCGTACGGCTGCCGGTGCTGGATGTGGACGCCCGCAACGTGCGTGCCTCGATCGACACGCTGCGGACCGGGCAGGGCGACATCGTCGCCGACACGGTCAACGGCACCGGCACGATCAGCTACGAGAGCCTCGCCGCGCTGCTGAACCGACCCGGGCTCAAGCTCGGCGAGCAGGGCGGCAAGCTCGCCGTCACCGCCCCGGTCGACATCCTCGGTCAGAAGTTCACCGTCGCCGGCACCGCCGACGTCACCGTCGCCGAGAACGGCAAGGTGGCCCTGCGCTTCAACAACCTGGACGCCGCGGGCCTGCCGAACCTGCCGCTGGCCCGGCTGGCCCTGAACCGGTACGCCCAGGGGATCTCCATCGACGTGCCGCTGCCCGAGCTGCCGTTCCAGCTCGCGGTCCGGGAGGTCCGGCCGTTGCCCGAAGGGCTGGCGGTCACCGCCGACGCGAAGAACGTGCCGATCAACTCCGCCGGCTGAGTCGCGCCTCAATCGTCCGGGCCGCTGGGACGCTTCAGCTGCCCCGCAGCCCGGACGATCCCGGATGGTGGTCGGTCCAGTGGCAGCCCGGTCACTGGCTGGTAGGCTCCGTGCTCATGGGGACCCACCTCACCAAACGGCGCGCGGTCGACCTGTGCCGCGTGGCCACCTGCCTGTGTCGCCCTGTCATCTGACGGCGGGGCTGTTTTCGGCCGCCTGACGGCGGCCACCGGCACGCAGGGTCCTCGACCCTTTCCGGTGATCCCACCGAACGCCCGGCAGCGGCGCCGTCGCACGAACCCGTGATCCCGTCCTTCCGCTGGGTCCCGCGCGCGGTGCGACAGTTCAACCCATCGATATTCGCGCGTTGGCTCACCATCCATCCTCACCAGGGAGTGATTCGATGAGTCGCGACACCGCACTCGTATCGGCCGAGTGGGCCGAGAAGAACCTCGACGCCCCGGGCGTCGTCTTCGTCGAGGTCGACGAGGACACCTCGGCCTACGAGACCGGCCACATCGCCGGCGCCATCAAGATCGACTGGAAGACCGACCTCCAGGACCAGGTCCGCCGGGACTTCGTCAACAAGACCCAGTTCGAGGCGCTGCTGTCCGAGCGGGGCATCAGCAACGACGACACCGTGATCCTGTACGGCGGCAACAACAACTGGTTCGCGGCGTACGCCTACTGGTACTTCAAGCTCTACGGCCACCGCGACGTGAAGCTGCTCGACGGCGGTCGCAAGAAGTGGGAGCTGGACGCCCGCCCGCTGGTCACCGAGACGGCGGCCCGCCCGGCGACCCAGTACGTCGCGCAGGAGCCGGACACCTCCATCCGGGCCTTCCGCGACGAGGTCGTCGCCGCGATCGGCACCAAGAACCTGGTCGACGTGCGCAGCCCCGACGAGTTCGCCGGTCGGCTGCTCGCCCCCGCGCACCTGCCGCAGGAGCAGGCGCAGCGGGCCGGTCACATCCCGACCGCGATCAGCGTCCCGTGGTCCAAGGCGGCCAACGAGGACGGCACCTTCCGCTCCGACGACGAGCTGCGCAGGATCTACGGCGACGCGGGGCTGGACGACAGCAAGGAGACCATCGCGTACTGCCGGATCGGCGAGCGTTCCTCGCACACCTGGTTCGTGCTGCAGGAGCTGCTCGGTCACCGCAACGTGAAGAACTACGACGGTTCGTGGACCGAGTACGGCTCGCTCGTCGGCGTGCCTGTCGCGCTCGGCGACGAGCCCGGGGAGGCCTGATCCGCCATGACTGCTCCCACCGCCGCGGGTTGCGCCGCACCCGACCAGGCCGCGCCGCTGCCGGCCAGCCTGGACCTGGAGAAGGAAACCGTCATCACCGGCGTCGTCCGCTCGTCGGCGGACGAGGTCGTGCCGGGCGCGTACGTCCGGCTGCTCGACTCGACAGGTGAGTTCACCGCCGAGGTTGTCACCTCGGCGGCCGGCCAGTTCCGGTTCTTCGCCGCGCCCGGTTCCTGGACGCTGCGGGCGCTGTCCCGGCATGGCAACGGCGACGCCGCCGTCACTGCCGGCCGGGGCATCAACGAGGTCGCCGTCACCGTCGCCTGACCCATCGCTCTGATCGACCGGGGCCGGTCACCCGCAGAGGGTGACCGGCCCCGGTCGTCGTGGCGGCGGGGGGCCGCGGGCGGGCCGGCGGCCGGCCCCCCCCCCG
>NZ_JBEZEA010000006.1:316481-379561 GCF_040648635.1 Micromonospora sp. NPDC049114
CGTTCTGTCGCCCGGGGGCGGGACACCCGGCGGGGGGCCCCGGCCCCGGTCGTCGTCGCGCGGGTGGCCGGCGGCCGACAGGTCGCCGGCCACCCACGCGTGTCGGGTCAGATGCCGGTGGCTCTCGTGCAGGACGAGACCGGATCGAGGGTGAAGTCGAGTGTGTCGACGATGCCCGCCTCGATCCGCGTGCGCTGTGTCTGCGGCACCCAGGCGTCCTTGGCGACGATCACGTCGTAGCGGCCCTTCGGCAGCCACCACACGTACCGGCCCTGGGCGTCCGCGGTCAGGGTGTAGCCGGTAGTCGTCCCCACCCGGTTCACCCGGACCGTCGCCGCGACCCCGACGGTGACCCCGGCGCAGGTGACCCCGGTGACGGTGCCCTGGATCCTGCCCCAGCTGGCCGGCGGCGACACGTTCATCCGCACCGGTAGCGCGGAGACGCGGTACGGCGTGTCGGATGCGACGCCCAGCTCGCCGGAGTAGGTGCCCGGCTGGTCCACGCCGGCCGCGACAGTGGCGCTCATGGTGACGGTGACCGTTCGGGAGGCGCCCGCGGCCAGCGTGAAGGTGCCCGGTGTCGTGGCGAGCCAGGGAAGGTCCGCCTCCCCGTCGCACAGCTCCAGGCCGCTCAGCCGCTCACTCTCGGCGGAGCCCACGAAGGACGACGGCGAACCACCGATCTTGTACGCGCCGCAGGCGGCGGCGCCTCGGTACCTGCCGAACTGGACGTTTGGCAGGTCGCGCCAACCTCCGGCCACCGGGTCGTACGCGATGGTCCGGTTGGTCACCGTTGTCGACGCGGCCGTGACCCCGCCGGCCAGGACCAGGAGGTCCCCGGCCGCCGTGTACTGGGAACCCCAGAGGTCCAGCGGCAGGTTCGGCAGTGGGCGCCACGCGTCCGCCGCCGGGTCGTAGCGGTAGGCGTCGGTGTACTCGGTGCCGCCGGTGCCGCCGGCACAGTAGATCGCGCTGCCGATCCCGCCGCAGGAGAGCCAGGAGACCCGATGCGGGTAGGACGCGCCGGTGTGCAACGCGCCGGTCGCCGGGTCGAAGACGACGAGCCGGTCCGAGTCGGTGCAGTCGTTGTCCAGGCAGCCCCCGACCAGGTAGACCTTCCCACCGGTCACCGCGCCGCCGGCAGCCGCCGCCGGGAACGGGTTGGTCGCTCCGGCCACCGTGCTCCACCGTTCCGTGGCAGGGTCGAACACGTCCACCGAGGCGACCGTGTTGTCGTCGACTCCCCAGCCACCGAGGACGTACACCTTGCCGCCGACGGCCGCCGCGACCGGCTTGGCCCGCGCGGTCGGCAGGTCGGGCAGCGCGGCCCAGGCGTCCGTGTCGGGGTCGTAGCGCCACGCCTTGCCTTCCAGGCCGCTGCCACCGCCACCGCCGACGGAGTAGACCTTCCCGTCGAGGGTGGCCGCCGCGTTGTCGTAGACGCCGGCGGGCAGGTCGGCGATACCGGTCCACCCGTCCTGCGCCCGTGGCGCGGCCTCGGTTCCGGTCTCCGCCCCGCCGTACGCGGTACCCGTGCGGGCCTTGCTGATCCCCTTCATCCGTTGCTCCCGCAGCGGCGCACCGGCCCTGGACAGCAGGTCGAACCGCCCGCCGCGCTCCACCAGGTTGACGGCGGCCGGCGCGCTTCCGGTGTTGCGGACCGTCAGCTTCGTGGTCCGGGTGCTGCCGTACGACTGGTACGACTGGACGTTCGTGGGGGTGACGGTGAGTCTGCCGGCGGCCAGCGCGACGTCCAGCCGTCGGACCTCGTCGGCAGTCACCGTCGCCGTCTGCGTGGCCGCCTGGTACGGCGCACGGCTGGCCGTGAACCGGTGCGCCCCGGTCAGCCCGGAGAAGAGCCGATAGAAGCCGTCCGGCAGGGCCGGGTCGTCAGGTGTCGACGCCGACGTGCCACGGTCCGCCGGTCGGTCGGCGCTCACCACCGTGACCCCGTTGAGCGGGGTGCCGGTGTTGCGGTCGGTGGTCAGGCCGAGCACCAGACCGCCGGCTGCCGGCACGCAGTCGCGGTTGACCAGCTGCACGTCGTCCACCTGCCACCACCACGCGAAGGTGCCGTGGAAGCGGAACCGGACCTGCACGGCGGACGCCCCGGCAGCCGGATCCAGGGGCACCTCCTCGAGCAGCGGTCCACGTCGGCTGCTGGTCTGGTGCCACACCGTGGTCCAGGTGGTGCCGCCGTCGGTGGAGACGTCCACGTCGGCGGCATCGGTCACGCCGACCGCCCGCCAGTCGCTGTGGAACCGCAGCACCGGCGCGGGCGTGGAGCGCAGGTCGACGGTCGGGGTCACCAGGTCGGTGTCCTGGGTCCTACCGGAGCCGAGACGGTCGCTGTCGGCGATGGCGAAGGCGCCGCTGCCGCCGGTGAGGTTGCCCCGCTCACCGGCGTCGTCGAAGGTCCAGCCGCCGTCCCCGGTGCGGTCGCGGACCGACCAGCCGTCCGGCGCGGCGGCGCCGTCGAAGCTTTCGGCCAGGAGCGGCGTGCCGAAGCTGCCGGTGTAACCGGCCGCCGTGCAGGCGGTCTCGACAGGTACGGCGATGTCGGCCGGAACCGGCCCGTCGCCGGTGGCCACGTCCCGGGTGATCGTGCGGTAGCCGGGGTAGCGGGCGGTGACGGTGAGCCGGTACGTGGTGTCGCCCGGCACGGTGAACGAGTACCGCCCGGTGGCCGGGTCGGTGAACACCGGTCCGCCGGGACGGCCGGTGACCTCGATCCGGGCGTAGAGCGGCCAGCCGTGCCCGGAGCCGTCGGTGACCCGGCCGCTCACGGTGACCGACGGGTTCGCCGTCAGGGCGAAGTCCTCGGTGACCGTGCCGCCCTCGGTGACGGTGACGGTGGCCGTCCGCGCGGCGTACCCGTAGGCGCTGACGGTGACAGTGGCCGCGCCGGCCGGCACAGTGAGCGCGTACCGGCCGTCCGCGCCGGTGGTGGCGCTGCGGGTGCCGTCGCCGACTGTCGCGCCGGCGATCGGCTCGCCGTCAGCGGCGGCGGTGACCGTGCCGGTGATCCGCCCGACGGCGCCGCGCGGGGCGTCCCGCACCGCCGCGTACGCGTCCAGCCGGCCCTCGCCGAAGACGTTGTTGTCGGCGGCGGTACCTCCGCAGGCGGTGGCGTCGACGTCGCGGGCGGTCCGGTCCAGCAGCTCCTCGGTGGCGGTGACGTCACCCTTCAGGCTCGGCGCCGCCGACCAGAGCAGCGCGACGGTGCCGGAGACGTGCGGCGCGGCCATCGAGGTGCCGTCGAAGGCGGCGTAGGAGTCGCCCGGAACGCTGGAGCGCACGTTGCTGCCCGGTGCGGCGACGTTCGGCTTGTACGACAACGTGTCGGTGCCGCCACCCCGCCCGGAGAAGTCGGAGATCGCGTCGTGCACGTCGTACGAGCCGACCGCGTACGCGTTGGCGTTGTCTCCGGGTGAGCCGGCGCTGCCGCAGGCCGGGCCGTCGTTGCCCGCCGCGAAGACGCCGAAGATGCCGGCCGCCCGCCAGGCCGCGATGGTCTGCTGGAACCACGGGTCGCCGCCGGCGCCGCCCCAGGAGTTGTTGACCACGTCGGGGCGCAGGTCGGGGCGGGGGTTCTGGCCGTTCAGGTCGGTCGGTGCCAGCACCCACTGGCCGGCCGCGAGCAACGATGAGTCGGTGCAGGAGTCGGTCTCGCAGCCCTTCGCGGTGATCCACTTCGCGCCGGGTGCGACGCCGATCTGGTTGCCGGCGCGGTCGTCGCCGACCATCGTGCCCATGGTGTGCGTGCCGTGGCCGTTGTTGTCGCAGGGCGCGGCGCTCGGGCACACGCCCGCCGGGTCGTACCAGTTGTGGTTGTGGTCGAACGCGCCACCGCCGAGGTTGCCGCGGTACGCCCCCACCAGCGCCGGGTGGTCGTACTGGACGCCGCTGTCGATGTTGGCGACCACCATGCCCTCGCCACGGTCGGCGAACTCGCTCCACACCTGCGGGGCGTTGATGTTGGTGAGTCCCCACTCGGCGCCGTTGGCGGTGACGCGGCCGCCGGTGACCGGTTTCGGCCGGAGCAGGGGATAGCTGCGGCTGGGCTCGATCCGGGCCACCTCGGGTCGCTTGGCGATCTGGTCGAGCAGCGCCCGGTCACCTGTCACGCGCACGGCGTTGGCGATCCAGTACGTGGTGTACGGCGCCTTGCGGGTGGTGAGCAGCGAGCGCAGACCCTTCTGGGTGCGCCTGGCGGTCGTCGTGAGCAGCCGGCGCACCTCGCGCGCCCGATCGTCCGGGTCGCGCAGCTTCGCCGTCCGGCTCAGCGGCGCGGTGTCCCGCAGGTAGACCAGGAAGCTCGCGCTGCCCGACGTGCCGAGCTGGCCGAGCAGGCGCTGGTCCACGCGGGCCGGTGTCGGCCGGGGCGCGGGTCGGGCGGCCACCGCGGGCTGGGCGGTGAGGGCCAGCAGGGCCGCGCAGCACGCGACGGCCGTCCGCCAGAGAGCGGACCTCAGGGTTGATGGTCGGAGCACTGTTCCTCCCCACGTTGGGTCCCGACGGGTTCGGGACGGGCGCGCACCGCCGTGCACAGTGAACAACGCCGGTCAGTGCCTGGTCAGTGACGTGGCGTCATTCCGACCGTTGCGACGGGGCCCCGAAATGCATCGGCATCCGTCACTATCTTCGGGTGGTGGTAGCGGGTGGTGCGGGCGGAGTCGGCGGGCCCGGTGCGGAGGTCCCGATCGTCGTCTGCGTCAGTGCGGACGCCTCGGTGCGCGAGCGGGTGCTGCGGCAGCTCGACGGTCCGATAGTGACCTGCGCGGACCTGGCCCAGCTGCGGGCGATGCTGTTGCCACCGTCGGCAGGCGCGGCACCGGCCGTCGGACCGAGCACCATGCCGTCGCCGCAGGGGCGCATCAGCTGGGGTGAGCTGGTCGTCGACCGGGCCGGGCACGTGGTCACCTGGCGTGGCGATCCACTCCCGCTCACCCGTACCGAACGGGAGCTGCTCGCCCGGCTCGTCGGTCCACCGCTCGTGGTGTGGAGCCACGAGCAGCTCTTCGCCGCGGTCTGGGCCGGCACGTACCTCGGCGACACGGCGATCCTGCACTCCGCGATCAAGCGGCTCCGGCGCAAGCTGCACGGGTTGCCGGGTGGGCCGCGGGTGCACACCGTGCGCGGGGTCGGCTACCGGCTCGACCCGCCGCCCCGGCCGGCCTGATCTTCCGCCGTCACCCCGACCGCCGACCGCTGCCTCCGGTGCGGAGGACCGCCCGTGACACCATGGCCGGGTGAGCGGTGCTGTCCAGACGGGTTGGGCCCCGTCGAGCGATCCCCCCGCGCCGGCACCGACCCGGCGTGGGCGGCGCTGGCTGCTGGTCGCGACAGTGTTGTGGGCCGTGCTGCTGGCCGGCCTGGCCTGGATGTCGGTCCGCGACGACCCGCCGACGGTGCGCGAGCAGCGGTCCCTCGACAAGGCCGCCCCGGTGGTCGACCGGGCCGTCGGTGAGCTGGCCCGGGCCGCCGGCACGGCCGGGCTGCTGGAGCTGGGCCCGGTGCGGGTCGACGCCGGCTGCCGCGTCACCCCGTTCTCCGACGGCGCCGCGCTGCGGCGCGAGGTCGGCGTGCTCGCGCCCGCCGGCACCGAGCGCACCGTGCTCGCCGGCATCGCCGACCGGCTGCCGTCCACCTGGCGGGCCGGCGTCGGCCCCGGCCTTGACGGGCCGGAACTCCACGCCGACGCGGGCGAATTCGTCGCCGTCGAGGGACGACCGACCGGGGATGGCCGGCTCCGGTTGACAGTCGACACCGGCTGCCGGCCGCTGGGCGCCGGCTACGACCCGAAGCCGGCCACCGGCGCCGGCCCGGAGGCCGTTGCCCTGACGGCCGCCCTGACCGCGCTCGACCGGCCGGGCGACGCCGCGCCGGACCTGGTCACCGCGCCGTGCCCGGACGGTGCCGTGGCCCGTACCGCACGGTCCGCCGCCGGGCCGGGCCCGGCCACCGCCGGCGCGCTCGCCCCGCTGGCCGGGGACGCCCCACTGCTGGACAACCCCCCGGTGTACGCGTACCGCGCCGGCGACGTCACAGTGCTTGCCGAACTCGGCCCGGACACCGCACGGGTCGCCGCCACCGTCGGCTGCCCCGCCTGAGCCGGACGTCGGGCCCGGATCAGCGGCCCGTCTGCTGGTCCTGCGGGCCTCGGCTGCGACCCAACGCGTCCACGCGGCCCCAGCGGCCGGGAATGTCCAGCAGCTCCACCCGGCCCATGCCCGGTGGCACGGCCGGATCGATGATCAGGTGTTCGCCCTGCGGTTCCAGCCCCAGCATGACCCGCAGCAACAGCAGCGGCGTGCCGCTCGACCAGGCCTGCGGGCTGCACGCGGTCGGGTACTCCACCGGGTAGCCGGTGCGGCTACGGGCGTAGCCGGCGAACGCCTCCGGCAGCCGCCCGTCGAAGTAGCGGGACGCCGCGAGCATCGCGTCGCAGATCAGCCCGGCCTCCTCCCGGTAGCCGTACCGGCCCAGGCCCCAGGCGATGATCGAGTTGTCGAACGGCCACACGGTGCCCACGTGGTAGCCGATCGGGTTGTACCGGCCCTCGCCCTCGGCCAGGGTCCGCACGCCCCAGCCGGAGAAGAGCCGAGGCCCGAGCAGGTGGCCGACCACCTTGCCGGCTCGGGGCTCGTCCACGATCCCGCTCCACAACAGGTGCCCGATGTTCGACGTGAGCGCGTCCACCTGCCGGCCGTCGGCGTCCAGGGCGAGCGCGTAGTACTCCCGGTCGGCGATCCAGAAGTCGTGGTTGAACCGCTGCTTGAGCGCCGCCGCCTCCCGCTCCAGCCGGTCGGCGTACGCCGGGTCGTTCCAGATCTTCCGGGCCAGCCGCGCGGCCCGGATCTTCGCGTCGTACGCGTAGCCCTGCAGCTCGCAGGTGGCCCGGGGGAAGCCGGGCAGCCGGCCGTCGGCGTACGAGATGGCGTCCCAGGAGTCCTTCCAGCACTGGTTCTGCAGCCCGGTCTCGGGGTTGCGGGTGCGGTACCAGAGGTAGCCGGTGCCGAGAAGGTCGCCGTACGTGTCGATCCACTCAAGGGCCGCCCGGACGTGTGGCTCCAGCCGCTTGACCAGCGCGGTGTCGCCGGTCCAGCGCTCGTACTCGTCGATCAGGATGACGAACAGCGGCGTCGAGTCGGCCGACCCGTAGTACGGCGAGTGCGGCTGCTCCTCGAAACCGGCGGTCTCGCCGTACCGCAGCTCGTGCAGGATCTTGCCGGGCTCCTCGTCGCGGAAGTCGTCCACCCGGTGCCCCTGGAGACCGGCGAGCATGAGGATGGTCGCCGGGACCAGCTCCGGCAGGAACGGCAGCACCTGCAACGAGGTGATGATGCTGTCCCTACCGAACAGGGTCATGAACCACGGCAGCCCGGCGGCGATCAGCCGTGCGCCCAGGGCGATCGACTCGTAGCGCAGCGCTGCCAGGTCGTTGAGGCTCCGTCGGTACGCCCCGGCCAGCGGCTGGCAGTCACAGCCGAGCGTGGGCGCCCGGTCGATCAGCTCCTGCTGCTCGGCGCGGATGGCATCCGCGCCGCGGTTGCCCGCGAACGGCAGGGTGGCCCGGATGTCCTCCTCCCGCGCCCCGTAGACGACAGTGGAGACGTGCAGCCGGGTCGTCCACTCGCTGTTGCGCCCGATCCGGACCCGGAAGGTCATCCCGGCGGCGTCGACCTGCGCCGGCACCGTCGAGCGGACCACTGTCTCGCGGTGGAAGGCCTCCCGCCGGTACGTCAACCGCAGCTCGTCGTTGGTCACCCCGATGGTCGTCCGGCCGACCTTCTGCTGGGCGTGCTTGATCTCGAACAGGTCGGCGAAGTCGCTGCCCATCTCGACCCGGACGGTGAACTCGGCCTCCGCGCCGGAGTAGTTGAGGACGGTCAGCTCCTCCTCGAAGCCACCTCCGATCTCCCGCCGACGGATCATCGACACCTTGGCGTCGAGGTAGTGGGTGGGTTCGCCGGGCGCGAGAAAGAACGTGGTCCGGTACGACTCGCTGTCGTCCACGGAGAGGGCGTGCAGCCGCTCGCCGTCGAGGGTGAGCACCCAGCTCGACAGGAATCGCGTGTCGAAGGAGAACAGCCCGGTCGGGAAGTCGAAGGACGGTTCGATGTCTCCGCGGTGGTCGGTGACCAGGAAGGTGTTGCCGTCCAGGATGCTGACGAGATCCTTCACGACCGCCGTCCGGCTGCCTGTCGGGCCACCTCGCGCGGGTCACGGGTGCCCGGCGGGTTCGGGAAGAAGCGGCGGAAGGCCAGGAAGAGCACCACGTCACCGCTGAAGGTGCTCTCGTTGCGCAGGACCGCGGCGAGTCCCTGTGCCTCGCCGGTGATCAGCCTGTCGAACAGGGCCGCGCTGCTGTACCAGATGGCGTCGGCCGGGCCCCGCTCACGGCTGGCCTGGACCGCTCCCGGCCGCATCCGGACCAGCCAGTGTTCGGTCTGGTGGTCGATGCCGAGATCGATCTGCAGGGTCCCCGTGGCCAGGCCGCCCAGGATCGTGGGCGCACGCGTCGGCAGCGATTCGAAGAACCTCTCCGTCGCCTCGGTCACAGTCGAATCGTAGGCAGCTGTCCGAGATGTCGGGTCGGTATCCGGAGTCCGCCCATGCCCTCGCCCCGCGGCGTGCCGGTGGTCAGTAGACGAGCGCCTGCGCGCCCTCGGCCAACGCCTCCTCGACGAAGACCGCGGCGCCCGCGATCCGCACACCGGGCAGTACGTCGTCCGGGCCGATCTCCCGCCGGGCCGCGCACTGCGTGCAGGCGGTCACCCGGGCGCTGGTCAGGATGACGTGCAGCAGCTCGGCCAGCGGCGCGGAGTGCGGCAGCTCGAACTCCTGGGCGCGGCCGGGCAGCGCGAACCAGGTCGACTCCCCGGTCAGCCAGAGCGACACGTCCACGCCGGCCGCGACAGCCGTGGCGGCGACAGTGAACGCCTGCGCGCACCGCTCCGGGGCGTCCATCCCAGCGGTGACCTTGACGACGAGAGAGCGGGCCATGGGGCCCAGCATAGGATGGTCACGATGGTTACCGAGATCGGGTTCGTCAGCCTGCTGGTCGCCGGCCTGGGCGGGCTCGCTGGCGGCCTGGTCTACCTGGCAGTGAAGATTTCGAGGGGACGTTGGTGAGCGCGAGGAGTGAGCCGGGTCTGCGAGCCCCGCAGTCGCGAACGAAGGTGGAACGGTGAGCGACGAGAACCCGCTGCAGCCGCCGTGGCTGAACGCGCCGCCGGTCGAGGAGTACCCGTTCGAGGAGAGTCACGACCTGCGGGTCGGCCCGAAGCTGCACCCGGCGCTGGACGGCCTGTTGCCGTACATCGGTCTGTGGCGTGGCCGGGGCAAGGGTGGCTTCCCCACGATCGAGGACTTCGACTACGCGCAGGAGATCCGGATCAGCCACGACGGCCGGCCGTTCCTGCACTACGAGTCGCGCGCCTGGATCCTCGACGAGCAGAGCCGGCCCGTCCGCCCCGCCGGGCGTGAGGTCGGCTGGTGGCGGCCGGTCATGGTGGACGGCCGGGCCACCGACGAGCTGGAGGCGCTGCTGAGCACACCGACCGGGGTGATGGAGCTGCACCTCGGCAAGCGCACCGGCACCCAGGTCGAGTTCGCCACCGACGCGGTGGTGCGGACGGCGACCGCCAAGGAGGTCACCGGCGGGCACCGCCTCTTCGGCATCGTCGAGGGCGCGCTGCTGTACGCCCAGGAGATGGCGGCGATGGGCCACCCCCTCAGCCCGCACCTCTCCGCCCGGCTCGTCCGGGTGGGCGGCTGACGCTTCAGTCGACGGGGAAACCCAGCAGTTCGTGCAGGGCGGGGGTACGCGGGCAGCGGTCCCGGCGTACCCCGTCCAGCATCCGGACCTCGGCGATTCCGCGTATCGACGAGCTGAACCAGACGCCGTCGGCGGCGTGCAGCTCGGCCGGGGTCACCATCCGTTCTGCGCCGTCGAGGCCCAGCTCGTGGGCGTGGGCGAGCAGCCAGGCGACGGTCGTGCCGGGCAGGATGCCGGTGGTGGCGGCGGGCACCGTGCAGATCGTGTCCCCGGTGAGCCACACCACGTTGGCGATGGGCCCCTCCAGGGCGTACCCGTCGGACGAGACCCAGAGCACGTCGTCCACCCCGTTGGCGCGCGCCCAGCGGCGGGCGGCGCTGTTGACCGCGTACGACGTGGATTTGATCCCGGCCGGCAGCCAGTCCAGGCCGGTACGCGCGGCGGCGGGCACCCCCAGCGGCAGGAGGGCCACGGCGATCCCGTTCCGTCGGGCCGCCAGCGACGACGCCGGCACCGCGGTCAGCGTGGCGTAGACGGTCGGCGGGCCACCGGCCTCCGAGCCGCGGGTGCAGACCAGCCGCAGCGCGCCCTCCACCTGCGCCGGCCAGCCCGCGAGCACCGAGTCGAGCAGATCGGTAAGTGCGTCGGTGGGGGGCAGGTCCAGGTCGACGGCCGCCGCCGCCCTGGCCATCCGGGCCAGGTGCTCGTCGCGCAGCCACGGCCGCCCCTGGCGCAGGTGCATCGACTCGAAGAGCCCGTCGCCGTGCAGGACGCCCAGGTCGTCGCCGCGCAGCAGGGGTTCGTCCGCCGGGATCAGGCCGCGCCCCAGCACCGCGATCCGCGCGCTCGGCCTGGCCGGGACACTGCCCGCGGACGACGTCACCATGACCGCCGAGCGTAGCGGCCGTCGGGCGCGCGCAGGAGGTCGGCGCGATCGCCGAACTATGATCGGATGGTGTCCGAATCCTCCCTCGCGGAAATGCTCCGGGCCCGTGGGCTGCGGCTGACGGCCCAGCGGCAGCTCGTCCTCCAGGCGGTGCTCGATCTGGGCCACGCCACACCGGAGCAGGTGCACACCGCGGTCCGGGAGGTCGCCGCCGGCGTCAACATCACCACCATCTACCGCACGCTGGAGCTGCTGGAACGGCTCGGCCTGGTGACCCACACCCACCTCTCGCACGGTTCGCCGACCTACCACGCGGCGGGTGAGCACCAACACGTCCACCTGGTCTGCCGGGAGTGCGGCGCGATCGACGAGATCGATCCGGAGCTGCTCCGACCGCTGGCCGAGCAGTTGGCCGAGCAGCGGGGTTTCCGGGTGGACATCGGGCACGTGTCACTCTTCGGCGTCTGCGACCGCTGCGAGAACGGGGATCAAACATGATCGACATCGCGGGCGCGGTGGCCGTCGAGAGCATCGACGAGGCCAGCCGTGACCAGCCGGACCCGGCGCACGTCGCGGCCGGGGTGCGGGGGGTGGCCGCGCACTACGGCGACCCGCTGCGCGAGCAGCGCGTCCTGGACACCGCTGTCGGCCTGGTCGACAGGTCGCACCGGGGGATCATCGCGGTGCCCGGCGAGGAGCGGGCCGGCTGGCTGCACACGATCACCTCGCAGCACCTGAGCACGCTGGCCGCCGGCGAGGGCACGGAGCTGCTGGTGCTCTCCCCGCACGGGCACGTCGAGCAGCACGCCCTGGTCGCCGAGGACGGCGAGACCACCTGGCTGGACACCGAGCCGGGGGCGACCGAGGGCCTGCTCGCGTACCTGGAGAAGATGCGGTTCTTCAGCAAGGTCGACCCCCGCGACGCCACCGCCGAGCGGGCACTGCTGTCGCTGGTCGGGCCGGCGGCGTCGGAGGCCCTGGGCACGCTCGGCGTGACCGGGCTGGCCGCGCCGGACCTGGTGCCGGTGCCGGGTCCGAAGTTCGCCGCCGGGGCCGTGCCGCCCCGAGCGGGCATCCGGTACGACGTCCGACCGCTGCCGATGGGCGGCTGGGCGCGACGTGGCGTCCTCGGGGTGGACCTGCTGGTTCCCCGTTCGGCGATGGAGCAGGTGGTCGCCGAGCTGCGTGGGGCGGGCGTGCCGGTCGCCGGCCTCTGGGCGTACGAGGCGATCCGGGTCGCCGCCCGGCAGCCGCGGGTCGGGGTGGACACCGACCACCGGACCATTCCGGCCGAGGTGGACCTCATCGGCCCGGCGGTGCACCTGGACAAGGGCTGCTACCGGGGCCAGGAGACGGTGGCCCGCGTACACAACATGGGTCGGCCCCCGCGCCGCCTGGTGCTGCTGCACCTGGACGGGGTGACCACCGACCAGCCGCCGACAGCCGGTACGCCGGTGACCCTCGACGGGCGGGCGGTGGGCTTCGTGGGGACCGCCGTGCTGCACCACGAACTGGGTCAGGTCGCTCTCGCGGTGCTGAAGCGGAACGTTCCGGACGACGCCCCGCTGATGATCGGCGAGACCGCGGCGGCGATCGACCCGTCCTGAGCGGGGCGTCTAGGATCGCCGGCATGACGACAGGGACGTTGATCACGGTGGCCCCGACCGGCGCGGAGTCGGCCAAGGCGGAGGTGCCGGCGCTGCCGGTGACCCTGGACGAGCTGCTGCTCACCGCCAAGGAGTGCGAGGCGCTCGGCGCCGCCGTGATCCACGTCCACATCCGTGACGACGAGGCCCGGCCCACCCTCGACCCGGCCCGGCTGGCCGAGACGGTGGCGGCGCTGCGGGAGAGCACCGACCTGATCGTGCAGCTTTCCTCCGGCGGCGCGGTGACCGACCCGGAGGCGTCCCGGCTCGCCGTGCTCGACGCGCGTCCGGACATGGCCTCCTGCACCATGGGCACCGTCAACTTCGGCGACGACGTCTTCCTCAACCGCTGGGAGTTCATCGTCGACCTGCACACCCGGATGCAGGAGCGCGGCATCGTGCCGGAGTACGAGATCTTCGACCTCGGCCACCTGTCCGCGTTGCAGCGGCTCCTCGGCAAGTACGGCCTGCCGGCGGGCGGGCACGTGCACGTCGACTTCGTGATGGGGGTGCCGGGCGGCATGCCGGGCACCACCGAGACGCTTGTCGCCGCCCACCGGATGCTGGCGGACCTGCCGGCGGGCACCACCTTCTCGGCCACCGGCATCGGTCGGAGCACGCTCCCGGTGCTGCTGGCGTCGCTGTCGACCGGCGGGCACCTGCGGGTCGGCATGGAGGACACGGTGACGTACGCCAAGGGTCGGCCGGTCGAGTCCAACATGCAGTTGGTCGCCCGCGCGGTCGGCTTCGCGCAACTCGCCCAGCGTCCGCCGCTGACCACCACCGAGGCCCGCGCGCTGCTCGGGCTGTAAGGCCGGCAACCTCCCGCGCCCCTGTCACCCGGGCGATGGACGACCTGGTCACCCCGCCGACGGGCGGTCCAGCCTCCTGGGTACCGTCCAGCACGTGGGAAAGACGTACGAGGGCGGCGTGCCGCTCGCCGAGGTGGTCCGGTCCGGGTTCGTGGAGGGCGCGCACCGCGGCTCGGTGGTGGTGCTGGACGCCGCCGGGGTGCCGTTGGCGACCGCCGGGGACGTGACCGCGCCGATCTTTCCGCGCTCGGCCAGCAAGCCGATGCAGACGATCGGGATGCTCCGCGCCGGCCTGCCGCTGACCGATCCGGCCGACCTGGCGTTGGTCTCGGCCAGCCACGCGGGGGAGGACTTCCACCTGGCCCGGGTCGGCGCGCTCCTTCACCGGGCCGGGTTGGACGCTTCGGCGCTGCACTGCCCGCCCGACCTGCCGGTGGGTGCGGCGGCCCGCGAGGCGGTGCTGCGGGCCGGGGGCGGGCCGAGCCGGGTGCAGATGAACTGCTCCGGCAAGCACAGTGGAATGCTGCTGACCTGCGAGGCCGCCGGGTGGCCGCAGGACGGCTACTGGCGGCCGGAGCACCCGTTGCAGCAGGGTTTGCGGGCCTCCATCGAGGAGTTCACCGGTGAGCAGGCGGCGGCGGTGGGGGTCGACGGTTGTGGTGCCCCGGTGCTGGCGGTGTCGCTGACCGGCCTGGCCGGGGCGTTCCTCCGGCTGGTCGACGCCGAGCCGGGCTCGGTGCCGCGCACGGTGGCCGACGCGATGCGGGCGCACCCGGAGATCGTCGGTGGCACGCAGGCCGACGACACCCGGCTGATGCGCGGTGTCCCGGGCCTGCTGGCCAAGGTCGGCGCCGAGGGCGTGTTCGCGGTGGGGCTGCCGGGCGTCGGCGCGGTGGCTCTGAAGATCGACGATGGGGCCGACCGGGCCCGGATGCCGGTGCTGGTCTCCGCGCTGCGCCGGCTCGGCGTGGACGCCCCGGTGCTGACCGAGTACGCCGAGGTCCCGCTCTTCGGCGGCGGCCTCCCGGTAGGCGCGGTCCGCCCGCTCTGGTAACCCGCCCCCACCCCGTTGATCATGAAGTTATCGCCATGACACGCCGACGTGGGTGGCAATAACTTCATGATCGACGGGGTGGGTGGCGCCAGGCGCGGTCGGGGTTTGTGTTCAGGTCAGGAACGCGAGCAGGGCGGTGCTGACCGGCTCCGGACGTTCCAGCGGCAACAGGTGTGCGGCGTCCGGCACGTCCGGCAGCCGTACCGCGCCGGGGACCTCGGCGGCGATCCGGTCGGCGAGGCGGCTGATGTCCGGCACGTCGGCGGCGCCGGCGGTGACCAGGACGGGCACCCGCAGCTCACCGAGGCGGCCGATGGCCGGAGGCGTCAGCTCGCCCACCTCGACCGCACCGAGCGCCAACTCGGCGGCCAGGGCCCGCTGGTCCATCTCCTGCGCGAACGCCAGCAGTCCGGGGTCGACGTCGGCCGGCTGGCGGCCGGGCCCGACCACCCAGAACCGCACCTCGCCGGCCGCCCCGGCGACGAAGTCGTCCGGGTCGACCTCGCCGACCAGGTCGTCCCAGAGGTCGTTGGCCTCCTCGGACCACTCGTTGCCGGAGACCGCCGTGTCGAAGAGGGCCAGCGCGCTCACCCGGTCCGGATGCGCGAGCGCGGTGTCGACGGCGACCGACCCACCGAAGGAGCAGCCGACCAGCGCGGCCCGGGGCAGGTCGAGGGCGTCCAGCAGGCCGGCCACGTCGTCGTGGTGCGCGAACGGCGTCGGAGGCAGCTCCGAGTCTCCGTACCCGCGCAGGTCCGGGACGATCACCCGGTGCCGGGCGGCGAGCGCGGGCACGACGCCCCGCCACATCCGCCGGTCGGCGATGCCGGCGTGCAGCAGTACGACTGGCGAACCGGTGCCGACCTCGTCGTACGCGAGAAGTGCTCCGTTGACTGTGATCTTGTCCACCAACGGACCGTACGGATCCGGCGAGCGGCGCGCAAACGTGGTGCTGAGACCTTGCTAACTTTGGCAAGCATTTCGCTTGCAGGAGCTAGCACGCGGCACTAGCGTCGGGGTCATGGCCACACCCAAGGACCTTCCCGACGTCGGCGGGTTCATCCGCGATCTGCGGCGCAACGCCAAGATCTCGCTGCGTCAGCTCGCCGAGCAGGCGGGGGTCAGCAACCCGTACCTCAGTCAGATCGAGCGCGGGCTGCGCAAGCCCAGCGCCGAGGTGCTCCAGCAACTGGCCAGCGCGCTGCGGGTCTCGACCCCGGCGATGTACCTGCGGGCCGGGCTGCTCGACGACAAGGAGGGCCACGGTGTGCTCGCCGCCATCGCGGTGGACACCGACCTCACGATGGCCCAGAAGCAGTCGCTCAGCCAGATCTACGAGACGTTCCGCCGGGAGAACGCCCGGCTCTCCGAGGCCCAGGCCGCCGCCGCGACCACCCCGACCGACGTCGCCGACGAGCCGGCCGACGTGGCCAACCTGGCAGCCACCGGCCCCACCACCGCGGGCGGCACCCCGACCGAGGCCGTGCTCGAGTCGGTCGCCGTCACCGAGGCGGGCACCGCACCCGCCCCGGGCAGCAGCACCAGCACCCCCGAGAAGCGCAGCACCCCCGAAGAGAAGGCCGCCGGACCGGCGGTCCGGAAGGCCGCCGAGGCGGCCGAGGAGGAGACGTCATGACCGAGCCGAAGACCAACCGCATCCCCGCCCCGATCTACGCCGCCGCCGGTGCCGCCGAACTGGCCATCGAGCAGCTGCGCAAGCTGCCCGCGACCGTCGGCCTCCACGGCACCCGGGTCGTCGCCGACCTCGGCGGCCGGGCGGTGCTGACCGGCTTCGAGCTGCGCCAGAAGGCCACCGAGACGCTGCGTACCGCCAACGAGACCGCCGAGACCCTGCGCGGTCGCGCGCAGGCCGAGCTGGACCTCGCCAAGCTGCGCGAGTCGGCCGACCTGGCCAAGCTCCGCGAGGTCGCCGACATCGACAAGTTGCGGGCCGCCGCGACCCGCAACGCCGCCGTGGTGATCGCCGGTGCCCAGGCCGCGCAGGAGCGGGCGTTCGCCGCTTACGGCGCGCTGGTGGCCCGTGGCGAGCGGGTCGTCGGCGCCGGCGTGCTGGAGGCCGCCGAGACGGTCAACGCCGACATCGAGGCCACCCAGGCCGCGCCGGCCGCGGCCGAGGCGACGGCCCCGACGGCTGCGACCGCCCCGACGGCTCCGGCCTCGACGCCGGCCCCGGCCGAGGTGCCGAGCCCGGCCGAGGTGGCCGAGATCGCCGAGGCCAAGCCGGCAGCCGTCAAGAAGGCCGCCCGGGCGAAGGCCGCCAAGCCGGCAGCCGAGACCCCGTCGGCCAAGCTGCCCCGGGCCACCAAGCGGACCCGCCCGGCGGCCGAGTAGTTCGTCAGGTCGGCGATCCCGACGGCGTCCTTGACGGACGTAGTCGGGATCGCCGACATAAACTTGCCGGCATGGCCACCGCCGCGCCGATCTTCGCGTTCGAAGTCCGTTACGTGATCGAGCTGATCCTGCTCGTCTTCGCGTTGATCATCCAGGGTGTCGCGTTGGTGCATGCCATCACGCAGCGCTCCGACGCATTCTCCGCCATCGGGACGCTGCCCAAGGGCGGCTGGATCGCCATCCTGGCGGTCTGCCTCGTGCTGATCCTGCTCAGTCGCGGTCCGATCAGCCTCTTCGGACTGATCGGCATCGCCGCCGCGCTCATCTACCTGCTCGACGTGCGGGTCGGTCTCCGCGACCTCAGCGACGGCAAAGGGTTCTGGTGAGAGGTTTCCGCTGGCCCCCTCCACCGGACAGCGGCCCCCGCACCTGGGGGCCGGGCCCGGGCGGGCCGCGTACCGGCCGGCCCGCTCTGCCGGAGCCGGAGACGGAACTGGTCGCCACCCCGCACGGCGTGCAGCTGGAGCGCCTGGTCACCGGCGTCGGTGATCCGGTCACCGTCTTCGCGCA
The DNA here is from genome assembly GCF_040648635.1 of Micromonospora sp. NPDC049114. Classification (NCBI taxonomy): domain Bacteria; kingdom Bacillati; phylum Actinomycetota; class Actinomycetes; order Micromonosporales; family Micromonosporaceae; genus Micromonospora; species Micromonospora sp. NPDC049114. The sequence goes on from NZ_JBEZEA010000006.1 coordinate 333,586, forward strand.
CGGGCTGGGCAACGGGATCGCCACGACGCGACCGTTCGGCAGCGGGGTGGCCGGTCGTCGGCTGTTCTTCCAGTTCCGGGGGCACGGCCGCTCCGAGGCGCCGCCCGGCCCGTGGACCTACCTCGACCTGGCCCGCGACCTGCGGGCCATCGCCGATCTCGGTGGCGCCAGCCGCGCTTTCGGGGCGAGCCTCGGCGCGGGCGCGCTCTGTGCCCTGCTGGCCGAGAGCCCGGAGCGCTTCGAGAAACTGGTGTTCTTCCTGCCGGCGGTGCTCGACCAGCCCCGTGGGCCGGTCGCCTGGGAACGTGTCAGCGCCCTGCTGGAGGCCGTCGAGAGCGGTGACGCCTCGGCCGTCGCCGACGTCGTCTCACTGGAACTACCGGTGGCGGTCCGCAACACGCCGGCCGGCTGGGCGTACCTGCGGCAGCGGCTCGACCAACTGCTCCGCGACGGTCTGGCCGACGGCCTGGCCACCCTGGCGGATCAGGTGCCGCTGAGCGACGCCACCGCCCTGGCGGCGGTCACCGCGCCGGCCCTGGTGATCGGCTGCGCCGGCGACGACCTGCATCCGGTCGAGGTCGCCGAGCAGCTCGCCGCCGCGCTGCCCCAGGCCACCCTGCACGTGTACGACAGGCCGGGCGTTCTCTGGTCGGAACGCGCCGATCTGCGCGGGCGCATCTCCGGCTTCCTCAACGAGTAACGTGCCCTGTCATGGGCGTCACACAACATGGCCGCACGCACCGGCTGGATCTCGCCGACCCGACCCTGCGGGAGTGGACCTGCACGGTCCTGCACGCCGACCCGGAGCAGGGCATCGTCCTGGACCGCTCGGCGTTCTACCCGGGCGGCGGCGGTCAACCGCCGGATCACGGCGTACTGCTCTGGCAGGGCGTGCAGACCCGGATCGTCGGCACCCGCAAGGGCGACGACCCGTACCTGATCCCCGCCGAGGGTGACCCGCTGCCGCCGGTCGGCACCGAGGTCGTCGGCGCGGTGGAGGACGAGCGCCGCACCCGCCTGATGCGTACGCACTCCGGGCTGCACGTGCTCTGCGGCGTGGTGTTCCGCGACTTCGGGGCGCTGGTCACCGGCGGCAACATGGAACCGGGCGAGGCCCGGATGGACTTCAACCTCCCCGAGGTTCCCCCGGATTTCAAGAGCCGCATCGAGGAGCTGGTCAACGCCGAGGTGGCGGCCGACCGCTCGGTCGCCACGCGGGTGCTGCCGCGTACCGAGGCGTTGGCCCTTCCGGACATCATCCGTACCCAGTCCAACCTCATTCCGCCGGACGAGCAGGAGGTCCGGATCGTCGACATCGTCGGCCTGGACGTCCAGGCCGACGGCGGTACCCATGTCGCGTCCACCGCCCAGATCGGCAAGGTGCAGGTGGTCAAGGTGGAGAGCAAGGGTCGGGCCAACCGCCGCGTCCGCGTCCGGCTGGTGGACTGACAAATTCGGACGACGGCTGTCAGGTATCGCTGGCAGCCTCGGAGGCATGACACAACCGCTCGCAGGAAAGATCGCGCTCGTCGCCGGTGCCACGCGGGGCGCCGGTCGACAGATCGCGGTCCAGTTGGGTGCCGCCGGCGCCACCGTGTACGCCACCGGCCGCAGCAGCCGCGCCGGCCGTTCGGAGATGGACCGGTCGGAGACCATCGAGGAGACCGCCGAGCTGGTCACCGCGGCCGGTGGCACCGGCATCGCCGTGCGGGTCGACCACCTGGTGCCCGAACAGGTCCGCGACCTGGTCGCCCGGATCGACGCCGAGCAGGGTCGACTCGACGTGCTGGTCAACGACATCTGGGGCGGCGACCCCCTGGTGACCTGGGACAAGCCGGTCTGGGAGCAGCCGCTGGAGGCGGGTTTCCGCACCCTGCGGCTGGCCGTCGACACGCACATCATCACGAGCCACTTCGCCCTGCCGCTGCTGATCCGCAAGCCCGGTGGCCTGGTCGTGGAGATCGGCGACGGCACCAAGGCGTACAACGACGAGAACTACCGCCTCTCGGTCTTCTACGACCTGGCCAAGGTCTCGGTCAACCGGCTCGCCTTCACCCAGGCGCACGAGCTGAAGCCGCACGGCGGCACGGCTGTCGCGCTCACCCCCGGCTGGCTGCGCTCCGAGGCGATGCTGGAGCACTTCGGCGTCACCGAGGAGAACTGGCGCGACGGCGCCGCCACCGACCCGCACTTCCTCATCTCGGAGACCCCGGCCTTCGTCGGCCGCGCGGTGGCCGCGCTCGCCGCCGACGAGGAGAAGGCCCGGTGGAACGGTCAGTCAGTCGACGCGGGGACGCTGTCGAAGGTGTACGGCTTCACCGACGTCGACGGCAGCCAGCCGGAGGCCATCCGGTACATCACCGAGGTGGTCGACGCGGGCAAGCCCGCCGACGTCACCGGCTACCGCTGACCCGCTGACCGGTCACCGGCGGGCTCGCTGACCGGTGTCACGGCACGGCCGGGCCGTCGTAGCGTGCGGCGGCCCGGCGTGCCGCGTCCGCCATCCGTGCGCGCAGCTCCGGCGGGTCGAGCGCCTCCACCTCCGGGCCCAGCGCCAGCAACTGGGCGTACGCGACATCTACCGACTCGACGGGCAGCCGGGTCACCACGCGGCCCTCCTCGTCGGGCTCGCCTGCGGCGGCGACCACCTCGTCGTACACGTGCGGGGCGTCGACCAGGTGCCGGAGCTGGCGCAGGCCGGCGGGGGTGAGCCGGACGGTCACCTCGGCCCGCAGCATGGTCCGCAGGAATTCCCCGGCCTGCTCCCGCCAGTGCCCGGCCAGATCGAAGCCCTCGTTCCGCTCGAAGTGCTCCTCGCCCACCTCGACACCGGTCACCCGGTCCACCCGGTAGGTGCGCGTGTCGTCGCCGACCCGGCCGACCAGGTACCAGACCCCGTTCTTGAGGACCAGCCCGTACGGCTGCACCCGGCGGGTCACCTCCTGCGCGCCGCGCCGGTACCGCAGCTGCGCCACCCGGTCTCCCCAGACCGCCCGCGCCAGCTCGGCCAACCACTGCGGTGGCGGCGTTTCCCGGAACCAGCCCGGCACGTCCAGGTGGAACCGCTGCCCCGCGCGGACCGGCGCGTCGCGCAGCGCCGGCGGCAGCGCGGCGAGCACCTTCAGCTCGGCGGCGGCCACCGCGTCGGCCAGGCCCATGTCGCCGGCCGGGCCGGGCAGCCCGGCGAGGAAGAGGGCCTCCGCCTCGTCGCGGGTCAGCCCGGTCAGCCGCGTCCGGTATCCGCCGAGCAGCCGGTAGCCGCCGGCACGGCCCCGGTCGGCGTACACCGGCACCCCGGCGGCGGACAGCGCCAACACGTCCCGGTAGACGGTCCGTTCGGAGACCTCCAGCTCCCGCGCCAGCTCACCCGCCGTCATCGATCCGCGCGCCTGCAACAGCAGCAGCAGCGAGATCAGTCGGGACGCGCGCACCAGCCCATCCTGCCCGGCCCCCGCTCACCGCCCGCCGGGGGTCAGCAGCCCCCGGTCGTACGCGGTGGCCACCGCGGCGGCCCGGTCGTTGACCCCGAGCTTGGCGTACAGGTGCAGCAGGTGTGTCTTGACGGTGGCCTCGCTGATGAACAGCCGGGCCGCCGCCTCCCGATTGGAGGCACCCCGGGCCACCAGGGTGAGCACCTCCAGCTCACGCTGGCTGAGCGGCTCCTCGACCGGCGTACGGAGACGGCCCATCAGTCGCCCGGCGACGCTCGGCGCGAGCACCGACTCACCCCGGGCGGCGGCCCGTACCGCGCGGACCAACTCCTCGCGGGGCGCGTCCTTGAGCAGGTAGCCGGTGGCGCCGGCCTCGATCGCCGGCAGCACGTCGGCCTCCGTGTCGTACGTGGTGAGCACCAGCACCCGGGCGGTGCTGCCGGAGCGGGCCAACGTGCCGATGGCTGTCACCCCGTCCATGCCGGGCATCCGCAGGTCCATCAGCACCACGTCCGGCCGCACCGTCGCGACCAGGGTCAACGCCTCCGAGCCGTCGGCCGCCTCACCGACCACCTCGAATGCCGGGTCGCCGGTGAACATGCCCCGCAACCCGTCGCGCACCACCGGATGGTCGTCGACGATCAGCAGCCGGATCGGGGCGGTCAACCGGCACCTCCCGGCAGCGCGGGGACGGACGCCGAGATGGCGGTGCCGTTGCCCGGCTCGGACTCGACCGCCAACTCGCCACCGACCCGGGTCACCCGCTGCCGCATCGCGGTCAACCCGTACCCGCCGCCCGGCTCGCGGGACGCCGGTTGGCCGGTGGCGTCGAAGCCCGTCCCGTCGTCACGGACGTCGAGGGTGACCACGTCCGTCATGTACGACAGGGTCAGCCCGACCCGTGACGCGGCGGCGTGCCGGGCCACGTTGGCCAGCGCCTCCTGGGCGGCCCGCAGCAGGGTCACCTCGACCTCCGGGTGCAGGGGGCGGGGCGTACCGGTGGTGGCGACGTCGGCCCGTACCCCGTGCAGGGCCGCCCAGCGCCCACCCAGCTCGACGAGCGCGTCCGGCAGCCGGGCCGTCTCCAACGGCTCCGGGCGGACCGCCCGCACCGAGCGGCGGGCCTCGGTGAGGCTCTCCCGGGCCAGCGCGAGCGCGTTGTCGACGTGCCGGCGCCAGTCGGCGGAGCGGTCCCGGGTCTGCTCGGCCGCCTCCAGTTGCGTGATGATCCCGGTCAACCCCTGGGCCAGGGTGTCGTGGATCTCCCGCGCCATCCGTTGGCGCTCGTCCAGCACGCCGGCCTCGCGCGCCTGGGTGAGCAGTTGGGCGTGCAGCCCGGCGTTCTCCCGGACCGTCTCGGTGAGTTGACGGTTGGCCTCGCCGAGTTCCGCCATCAGCCGTCGGCGATTGGCGTCCTCCTTCTCGGCCATCGTCGCGAACCAGCTCACCGAGCCGGCCACGAGCAGGTTGAAGAGCACCAGCACCAGCCAGAGTGGCCAGTGCGACGTCACCACGGCCAGACCGCCGCCCTGCGAGGTGGCGACGAGGGTGGCAGTGGTGACCATTCCGGCGACCCGCCAACGCCCGGGCAGCACCGGGAAGGCGTGGATGTATCCGATCCAGGCGAAGAAGCCGTACCACGGGCTGGCCGCCACCAGCACAGCCGCGAACGTGAGCAGCCCGGCGTAGTAGACAGCCATCACCCTGCGCCGGCTCTGCCAGTCGGGGTGCAGGGTGACGAACCAGGCGACCCAGCAGCCGGCAGCGACGGCGACGGCGAGGGTGGGCGCCGCCCCCGGGCTGGCGGGTGCCGGTGCGACGAGGGCCAGCAGGGTGCCCAGCGCCAGCCCGCCGTACGGGAACACGCGATAGACGTTCGCCTCGCGCTTTCGCCAGCTGGCCAGCCGGTCGTACCCACCGCTGCTGGTCATCGGATCCCCGCTCACTCCCAGCGGAACAGTTTCGCCGCGCCAGCCCCGGCCGTCACGGCGATCACCGCCATTATCGCCAGGTGCAGCGGCTGCGGCGAGGGGCCGGTCCAGGCGTCGAGGAGCGCCTGCACCCCGGGCGGCGTGTAGTCACCGATCCGCGCCACGGCGTCCGGAAGCAGGAACCGGGGCAGGTAGACCCCGCCGAAGAACATGGTGAGCAGGAACAGTGGCACGGCCAGGGACTGAGCCGCTTTCGTCGTCCGGGCCACGGCGGCGACCAGCAGCCCGAGCGCCAGCAGCGCCGCCGTGCCGAGGACGAAGGCCAGGGCGAAGCCGAGCGGGTGCTCCGGGAGCGGCACCCCGAACGCCAACCGGCCGACGATGATCAGCAGCAGCGCGCTGGCCAGGATCGCGGCCAGGGCCACCACCAGTTGGGCGGCGAGCAGAGCGCCCGGGTGCGCAGGAGTGGTCGCCAGCCGACGCAGCACGCCGCGTTCCCGGTAGGTCGCCAGCGCCATGGGCATCGTGTTCACCCCGACCATGGCCAGGGTGACCACGAGCAGCGACGGGGCGAAGTAGTTGACGAAGTTCTGCCCGTCGAAGTTCGGATCCGGCTCGCGGAGCGAGGGGATCAACCCGAGCACCACCAGGATCATCGTGGGTAGCCCGACTATGGTGAGCAGCGTCGGCAGGTCGCGCAGGTAGAGCCGCGCCTCGATCCTCAGGATCTGACGGAACGCGTGCATGCTTGCCCCTTTTCAGTCGACGGGCCGGTGCCCGGTCAGCTCGACGAAGGCGTCGTCGAGGGTGGACTGCTCCAGCCGCAGGTCGGCGGCGACGATCTGGTGGCGGGCGAGCACCGAGGTGACCGCGTGCAGCAGGTCACCGGTGCCGGTCACCACCACCTGACCGCCGGTCCGCCGCACGTCGGACACCTCGGGCAGGTCGGTGAGAAGCCGGTCGTCGACAGGCGCCGAGGGCCGGAACCGGACCCGCTGCTCCGGAGCCACCGCCGACACCAGGCCCGTCGGGGTGTCCAGGGCGACCACCCGGCCGCGGTCGATCACCGCGATCCGGTCGCAGAGCCGCTCGGCCTCCTCCATGAAGTGGGTGACCAGCACGATCGTCACTCCGCTGTCGCGGACCTGCTCGATGAGACCCCAGGTGTCCCGGCGGGCCTGCGGGTCCAGCCCGGTGGTCAGCTCGTCGAGGATCGCGATCTCCGGGTTGCCGACCAGGGCCAGCGCGATGGAGAGCCGCTGCTTCTGACCGCCGGAGAGCTTCTTGTACGCGGTGTTGCGCTTCTCGCCCAGGCCCAGCTTGTCGATCAACGCGGCCGGGTCGGCGGGGTTGCGGTAGAACGAGGCGTACAGCTCCAGGGCCTCGGCGACCCGGAGCCGGTCGGGCAGCTGGCTCTCCTGGAGCTGCACCCCGACCCGCTGCCGCAGCTGGACCGCGTCCCGGCGCGGGTCGAGCCCGAGGACCGACACCCCGCCCCCGTCGGGGACGCGCAGCCCGGCGACACATTCCACCGTGGTGGTCTTGCCGGCGCCGTTCGGACCGAGAACGCCGAAGATCTCCCCGGCCTCTACGGTGAGCGACACGTCGTCCACCGCGACCAGATCGCCGTACCGCTTCTTCAGGTGGGTCACCTCGATGACCGGCATCGTGCCGCCTTCCGCCGCCGCTGACTTCGTACCCCTCAAGGGTCGTCGGGCTGGCCCGGCGGCGAATCGACCGGTCGGCGACGGACCCCGGCGATCCCGGTGGATCGCCGCCGTCCGTCAATCGGTTGATGTGGACGCGCGGCATCGCTGCTAGCGCTCCGCCCGGCGGTTTCGAACACGGCTGGTTAGGCTGCTCGATCGTGGACGCCAGCAGAATCGCCAGCCCGGTGACCGGGGCCGTCGGACGCTTCTTCCTCGGGGTGAGGCTGCTCCTGCGCGGCCTGGGCCTCTATGTCCGCAGCCCCGGGCTGATGCTGCTCGGCATCGTGCCGGCGCTGATCTCCGGTGCGCTCTTCGTGACCGCGCTCGCCACCCTGGTGTACTTCGTGGACGACCTGGCCGCGCTTGTCACGCCGTTCGCCGACGACTGGTCGAGCACCAGCCGCAGCCTGGTCCGGGTGATCGCCGGCCTGGCCTTCCTGGGGCTCGGTGGCCTGCTCGGTGTCCTCGCCTTCACGGCGGTCACCCTGGTCATCGGCGATCCGTTCTACGAGAAGATCTCCGAGCGGGTCGAGGAACGGCTCGGCGGCACTCCGGACGCGGTGGACGTGCCGTTCTGGTCGTCGCTGCGCCGCAGCCTCGCCGACTCGGTACGCCTGGTGGCCCTCACGGCGCTGGTCGGCATCCCGCTCTTCTTCGCCGGTTTCATCCCGGTGGTCGGCCAGACTGTCGTGCCGGTGATCGGGGCGGCGGTGGGTGGCTGGTTCCTCGCCGTCGAGCTGGTCGGGGCGCCGTTCTACCGACGTGGCATGCGGCTGCCGCAACGCCGGACGATCCTCAAGGCGGACCGGCCCATGGCGCTCGGCTTCGGGGTGGCGGTGTTCCTCTGCTTCCTCATACCGCTCGGCGCAGTGCTGGTCATGCCGGCCGCGGTCGCCGGTGCCACCCTGCTGGCCCGCCGGTCACTCGGCCAGTCGATCGAGGAGAGCTGACGTGGAGATCACCCTGGTCGAGGGAGACATCACCGCCCAGCGGGTCGACGCCGTCGTGAACGCCGCGAACTCGTCCCTGCTCGGCGGCGGCGGTGTCGACGGCGCCATCCACCGACGCGGCGGGCCAGCCATCCTGGCCGAGTGCCGGGCGCTGCGCGCCGCCAAGTACGGCAGAGGGCTGCCCACCGGGCAGGCGGTGGCGACCACCGCCGGGAACCTGCCGGCCCGCTGGGTCATCCACACGGTCGGTCCGGTCTTCTCGGCCGGCGAGGACCGGTCGGGACTGCTGCGCGACTGCTACGTGAACAGCCTGCGGGTCGCCGACGAGCTGGGCGCGTCCACAGTGGCGTTTCCGCTGATCTCCGCCGGTATCTACGGCTGGCCGGTCGACGACGCGGTCCGCCAGGCGCTGTCGGTGCTGCGCTCGGCCTCCCCAGCAACCGTCACCGAGGCCCGACTGGTGCTCTTCGGCGCCGACACGCACGCGACGGCCCGCGAGGTCTTCGAGGCGGCGTAGCCGGCAGCGTGATCACGTGATCCTGACCGGTTGCGAGTCACCGTAGGGATTTGGTCAGCATCACGTGATCGAGGATTCGACACGCGACAGGCTTCGCGCGGCGCTTCCGGTCCCGTCGCCGGTCGCGCCGGTCGCGCCGGTCGCGCCGGTCGCGCTGGTTCCGCTGGTTCCGCGCAGATCTTGGACAGTTACCGTTCGCTCAGAACGGTAACTGTCCAAGATCTCGTTGTTTCCTGGTGCGACCACAGTTCGCCACAGCGGTCGCCAGGCATAGTGCAAAGACCCTCGGGTTCGCCCGAGGGTCTTTGTCGGCGCTGCTGCTCAGAGGGCGGGGGTCTTCACCATGTCGACGAAGCCCTGCCAGGTGTGAGGGGCGAACCGGAGCGTGCCGCCGTCGCGGTCCTTGGTGTCCCGAACGAGGACGACGCCCGGCAGGTTGTCGGCGACCTCGACGCAGTCGCCGCCGTTAGAGCTGCTGCGGGTGCTGGTACGCCACTCGGCGTCGTTCAGGTCAGCCATGTTCGTGCCCTCAGAAAGTCGATGGTGTGGCGGCGAGGAAGAGCCACTGAGCGCAGCGTATCCCAGATGGCCCAGAGTGGGGCTGTCTCATTGGTCAGCCGGCCCGATGCCTGATCGTCGAGATATCCCACGTCGCCATCCTCAGTGGTTGCAATGACGAACGGTCCGGCCTGTCCGGCGTGCATGCCCGCGTCAAGCGGTAACACGTGGAGGAGGGTGTTGGGCCGCTGCGCCATTTCGATCAGGTGGTCCAGCTGCGGGTGCATGATGTCGGGCTCCCCGCGGCGCAACGCGCATTCGTCGATGACCGCGATGAACAGCGGAGGCTTCCGCCGGTTAAGGACGGCTGCCTGCCGGCGAAGCCGCGTCTCCACGTAACCCGCAACCTCGTCCGCGTCCAACAACCCGCTGCTGAGGACCAGAGTTGCGTACTCCGGCGTCTGTAGCAGACCGGGAATCACCGATACCTGGAACGCGCGGAGAGCGGTCGCCTGAAGCTCTGTCTCGACCCATGGCCGCAGCCACGCCGGCTCACGGCGCTTCAAAACGTCCGGCCAAATGTCCCTCACTTCAACCTTCAGGACACTCGCCGCTGCCGCTCGATGGCGGGGATGGGGAACTCTACCCGGCGTGACCCACCGTGTGACCGTCTTCGGATCTACTCCCACCTGCTCGGCAAGACTCTCAACAGTCTCGCCCGAGTCCGCCAGTGCAGCCCGTAGCGCCTGATTCATGGTCGCCTCCCACTGGACGTCCCTAACGTCTACCGAACGTATATCTACGGGTGTAGCCGTCCAGCTCCGCTCGGCAGGGTGGCAGGTGAGCGGCACTGCTGGTGGAGGTGTAGCCCGGCGGCGGTGTCAGCCGGGGCCGTCCCGTGGGCGAGCACTCAGGGGCGGCCCCTCCTAGTCCACCGGAGGGGGAGGCATGGCCGCAGCACCAGGACCGACGTTCCGGGCCGGCGACCTGCTACGCCTGTCGGCCACCGCGAGCGTGCAGTTCCTGCGTCCGATCACCGTGCGGGTCATCCGTGAGTTGGAGTGGGACACGTACGACGGGTGGGTGTGGCTCGACGCGTACGAATTGGGCTCGCGGGGTGACGCGGTCGCCCGGCGGGAGCTGTACGTGCGGCGCGAGGGCGTGCAGTTGATGAACGCCCGCCAGGCAGCGTGCGTCGGATGAGCCCCCGATCGCGGCCGCATCACGCGGGCCTGCCGCACTGGCGCTGTACCCGGTGCGGCGCCCACTGGCCGTGTTCGGCGGCCCGGCTGTCGCTGCTGGCTCGCTGGCGCGACGATCGGGTCGGGATGCTGCTCATGTTGACCACGCTCGCGCGCGAGGCGTTCGCCGACGCGCTGAGGCTGGGCCTGCGACCGGACCCGGCGGTGTACGTCGCCCGGTTCCTGGAGTGGACGCGCCCGCGCAGCGACAGCCGAGCCGACTGATCGCGACGCAGGCGGGTCTCCCCGCCTGATCACTAGCGGCCTGGCTGGCGTCCACGGTCAGCTCGCCCAGGCTGTTTTCGCAGGATGGCGTGTGGTGGGGGCGACACCTGCGCACGTCCATCTTGCCAACAGCATGTTGGTAACATGTCGACATGATGTCGATAACCCCTGTTGGCGGGTGCTGATGTTCCTCGCCATTCGTGAGCTGAGCTTTGCCCGCCTGCGCTTCGCGTTGATGGGCGCGGTGATCGCCCTGATCGCCGTGCTGATGGTGATGCTGTCGGGCCTGTCGGTCGGGCTGGTCCGCGACGGGGTGTCCGGACTGCAGAACCTGCCGGTCACCTCATTCGCCTTCGCGCACGACGTCCAGCGTGACTCGGCGTTCTCCCGCAGCGTGGTGGACCTGTCGGCGGTGGACGAATGGTCTGCCCAGCCGGGCGTCGCGGATGCGGCACCCTTCGGCAACACGCTGGTGAACACGCGTACGGACCGGGGAACGGAGATCGACCTGGCGCTGTTCGGAGTCCAGCCCGACTCGTTCCTGTCGCCGTCGGTCAGTCAGGGTGAGCGACTGGGAACCGAGGACGGGATCGTGGTCAGCCCCACGGCGCTGGACGCGGGCCTGCGGATGGGCGACACGGTCACCATCGATCGGCTCGGCACGCGGCTGCGGGTCGTCGGCGTCACCGAGCAGCAGGACACCTTCGGGCACGTGGACGTGGCGTACGTGCCGCTGGCCGCGTGGCAGGCCATCAAGTCCGGCACCGCCCCCGGCACGGCGCTGCCGCAGCGCGCCGCAACGGAGATCACTGCCGTGGCGGTCCGCGCGGACGACGGTAAGTCCGTCGACCTGGCCGCCGGGGACACCGCGGCGGGCACCGAGAGCCTGACCCTGAAGGAGTCCTACGGCGCCTCGCCGGGATACACCGCCGAGACGACCACGCTGCAACTGATCCAGGGATTCCTGTACGCGATCTCGGCGCTGGTCGCCGGAGCGTTCTTCGCGGTGTGGGCGATCCAGCGCAAGCCCGAGGTGGCCGTCCTGCGGGCGCTGGGCGCCTCGACCGGCTGGGTGTTGCGCGACGCGCTGACGCAGGCCCTCGTGCTGTTGGCGGCTGCTGTCGCCGTCGGCGTGGGCATCGGGCTCGCGCTCGGCGCCCTCATCACCGGCAGCGGTATCCCGTTCGCGCTGAGCATGCCGAGCATCTCCGCGGCCGGGGTCGGCCTCGTCGTCCTCGGCCTGATCGGAGCCGGCGCGGCGGTCATCCGCATCACCTCTGTCGACCCGGCCACCGCTCTGGGAGGAAACCGATGAGCAGCCGTCCCGCTCCGACCGCTTCGACCACACCCGCCGACGACGCACCCGGACGGCTCGGGTTGGTGATGCGTGCGGTGTCCCTGCGGCACGGCAACGCCGCCGAGACCGTGCAGGCGCTCGACGACGTCGACCTGACGGTGCGACCCGGTGAACTCGCCGCAGTCGTGGGTCCGTCCGGTGCGGGCAAGTCCAGCCTGCTCGCCGTCGCTGGCGGCCTGGCCCGGCCCGACCACGGAACCGTCACCGTGGCCGGTCAGGACATGACAGTTCCGAGTCGCCGTACGCGGACGGAGCTGCGCCGCCGGCATGTGGGGTTCGTGTTCCAGTCGGGCAACCTGCTGCCCGCGTTGACCGCCGCCGACCAGTTGCGGCTGCCCCTGCGGCTGGGGCCGCGGTCCCAGCGGTCCGGCCGGGACCCGCTGGAACTGCTCGCGGACGTCGGTATGGCGGACAAGGCCGGCCGGCGCCCCCACCAGCTGTCGGGCGGCGAACGCCAGCGCGTCGGAATCGCGCGGGCACTGGTCACCGAGCCCAGCGTGCTGCTGGTCGACGAACCGACGGCGGCGCTGGACCGGGCACGCAGTCACGAGATCGTGCAGCTGCTGGCCCACGAGGCCCGGCAGCGGTCGGTGGCGGTGGTCATGGTCACTCACGACCACGACGTCCTGCAATACTGTGACACCGTCTACGAGATGGTCGACGGCAAGCTCGCGGCCAGCAGCTGACCACGACGACGGGTGGGGCACGGCCGCAGAGGCCGGCCGGCCACGCCCGTCCGGAACGAGGGGGGCGGCGTGCCGAAGATCCAGGCCGCGACCGTCGCCGAGCACCGGGCGTCCCAACGCGCCGCGCTGCTCGACGCGGCACGCACCCTGCTGTCGAAACACCCCGAGCAGATCCCTGGTCTGGCCGAGGTGGCCCAGCACGCCGGTCTGGCCCGGTCCAGCGTCTACTCGTACTTCAAGTCCCGGGCCGACATGTTCGACGCCCTCGTCACCGAGACGTTCCCCCGCTGGTCGGCCTACGTCGAGAAGCAGATGGACGCGGCCGGCACCCCCGGCCAGAAGATCCAGGCGTACGTGGACAGCAACCTGCAACTGGTTGCCCGCGGCGATCACGCGCTGGCCCGCGCGCTGGCGTCGGCCGGCAGCAGCGAGACACTCGCCAGCTCCAGCCGACTCATGCACGACCGCCTGGAAGCCCCGCTGCGCGCCGCCCTCACCGACCACGGCTCCTCGGACCCGGTCCGGGTGGCCGAACTGGTGCAGTCGATCGTCTACGCCCTGAGTCGCATGATCGAGGGAGGGCTCGCCCTGGACGAGGCGACCAACCTCGCCCGCGAGGTCCTCAGCCCGTACCTCGACCGCGACAGCGGCTGAGGCTGCCGGCGGAGCTGGTCAGGTCAGCTCCGCCAGGCAGGACCACTGGGATCCCACGGGCCGGTAGCCCAGTCGGGCGTTGATCGCCAGCATCGGCGCGTTGGCCTCGTCGTTCGAGGTGTACGCGATCCGGACGCCGTTGGCGGCGGCCCGGTGCAGCGCCGCCGCCTTGGCCAGCCGGGCCAGCCCACGCCCCCGGTACGCGGGGACGGAGCCGGTGTAGTCCGACCACATCCGGTCGCCGTCGCGCTTCACGAGGCTGAACGCGACCACCGCACCGTCGACCTCGACGGCGGTGCTGGACGTCTTGTCCAGCCCGAGGTTGTCCCACACGTCGTACTGCCAGCTCTCGTAGCTCTTCGCGTCGACAGGCACGTCGCCCGGTTCGTCCACCGCCGAGGCCACGTCCGCCACGTACAGCAGGTGTGGGTCCAGGTCGGCGATCGGATGCAGCCGTACGCCCGGGGGCGGCTCGGGCAGCGCTGGCGCCGGATTCAGGTCGAGCGCCGAATAGCGCACCTCCCGACTGGGCTCGTACCCGTGGTGACGGGCGAACGGCAGCGCGTCCGGCTGTGCCATGGCACGTACCCGGCGGATACCCAACGGGCGCAGGTAGTCGGTCGCGGCGGTCAGCAACGCCGTCCCGACGCCGCGCCGCCGGTGCTCCGGGTGCACGTGCAGCAGGTTGATGCCACCGACGTTCGCCGCCGAGGTCGTCCCGATGCGTTCGGCGGACACCCACCCCACCACGCGGCCGTCCACCTCGGCGACGAACGCCGTCCAGTCCTCCCCGGGCGGCGGTTCGGCGATCATCTTGCGGGTCGACTCGACCCCCCGCACCAGGTACGGGTGGACGGTCGCCCGCAGGGCCACCACGCCCGGGGCGTCGTCCGGCTGCGCCACACGGATACGCATGTCAGGCCCCCGTCCGTACGGCGGCGACGGCCTCGACCTCGACGAGCTGGTCGGTGTAGCCGAGCACGGCCACCCCGAGCAGGGTGCTGGGCGGGTCGTGGTCGCCGAAGAAGTCCCGGACCACCTCCCACACGGTCACCAGGTCCTTCTGCTGCGACGACGCCACGTACACGGTGGTCTTGACGACGTCGGTCAGCCGTGCGCCGGCCGCGTCCAGGGCGGTGGAGAGGTTCGTCAGCACCTGCCGGGCCTGCGCGGCGTGGTCACCTGGCGCGACGGTACGGCCCTCGGCGTCCAAGGGGCACGCGCCGGCGGTGAACACCAGCCGGGCGGGCGGATCGACGGTGGCGGCGTACGCGTACTCGGCGACGTCGGACAGGGCGGGGACGTGCAGCAGCGCGACAGGATCCGGCATGTCGGCGAGGCTAACGACGATCGCCCGCCACAGCGACGCATTAAGCGCCCCCTGTGCCCGGAGAGACGTTGTGCGGATCTTGAAGCGGGCAGCAGCCCCGTCAGGCCGAGGCGCGGACGATCAGCTCGGTCGGCAGCATCAGCGACTGCTCGATCTCCTCGCCGGCGGCGAGGCGGAGCAGTTGCTGGGTCATCCGCCGGCCGAGTTCCACGATCGGTTGCCGGACGGTGGTCAGCGGCGGTTCCGTGTAGGCGGCGGTTTCGATGTCGTCGAAGCCGATCACCGCCACGTCCTCCGGCACCCGCCGGCCGGCCGCACGCAGCGTGCGCAGGGCCGCATGTGCCATCAGGTCCGAGGCGGCGAACACCCCGTCCAGGTCGGGATGGTCGGTGAGCAGGCGGTCCATCGCCGCCGCACCGGACTCGCGGGTGAAGTCGCCGACGGCGATCAGCTCGGGCAGCCCGGCGGCGGCCACCGTCTCCCGGTAGCCGATCAGCCGTTCGATCCCGGCGACCATGTCCTGCGGACCGGCGATGGTGGCGATCCGCCGGCGACCGCCGTCGATCATGTGTCGGACGGCGGTGGTGACGCCGCCGACGTGGTCCACGTCGACGTACGGCACGGGCACGTCGCCGAGCGGCCGGCCGCTGACCACCACGGGGATGCCGAGGCGGGCCAGCGTGCCCGGCAGCGGATCGGCGCCGTGCAGCGAGGCGAAGAGCACCCCGTCCACGTGGCGACCTGTGGTGTACCGCTCGACCCGCTGGTGCCCGGCCGGTGAGCCGGCCAGCATCAGCACCAGCTGCTTGTCGGCGGCCTCCAACTCCTGACTGACGCCCCGGATGATGCCGGGAAAGACCTGGTCGTCGGAGAAGACCCGGGTGGCCGCCTCCGGCATGACCAGGGCGATCGAGTCGGTCCGCTGGGTGACCAGGCTGCGGGCGGCCAGGTTGGGCACGTACCCCAGCTCGGCGACCGCCCGGTTGACGGCCTCCCGGATGGGTTCGGCGACTGTGGTGGAGCCGTTGACGACCCGCGAGACGGTGGCCCGGGACACCCCGGCCCGTGCCGCCACCGCCTCGAGCGTCGGCCGCTGAGCCGTGGTCATCGCGACTTTCCCCCGCTCGTCACAGCCCGTTCCGGGAGATCACCTCCTGGTACCACCGGGCGCTGGCCTTCGGTGTGCGCCGCTGGGTCAGGTAGTCGACGTGCACGATCCCGAACCGCTTGCGGTAACCCTCCGCCCACTCGAAGTTGTCCAGGAATGACCATACGAGATACCCGCGCAGATCAACGCCCCGGGAGATCGCCTCGTGCGCCGCCCGCAGGTGCCCGTCGAGGTAGGCGATCCGGTCGTTGTCGATCACCTGGCCCGGACCGGCCGGCGAGTCGCTGCCCGCCTTGTCGGGGAACGCCGCGCCGTTCTCAGTGATCAACAGCGGCACACCGGGATAGTCGGTGGCGATCCGCTCCAACAACCGGGTCAGCCCGGACGGCTCGATCATCCAGCCCATGTCGGTGAGCGGCCCGGCCGGCGGCAGGAAGTGCACGGCGCCCTCGGTGCCCGGGTAGGCGCCGTCGCCGTCGCCGTCGGGGCGGCCGGCGACGTAGGTGGGCGCGTAGTAGTTGATGCCGAGCAGGTCGATCGGGGCGGCGATCAGCTTCTCGTCGCCGTCGCGGATGAACGTCGGCTCGACGATGCGGGCCATGTGCTCGCGTACGTCGTCGGGATAGCCGCCGGCCAGCAGCGGGTCCAGGAAGATCCGGTTGTGCAGGCCGTCGACCAGGCGGACGGCTGCGGCATCGGCCGCGCTCTGCGGGTCCGCCGGGCGTACATCGGCCGGGTTGACGGTGATGCCGACGCTGCGCGCGCCGGCCGCCCGCAGCGCCCGCGCCGCCAGGCCGTGCCCGAGCAGCAGATGGTGTACGGCGGTGAAGGCCGCCGCCCCGTCCTGCTCGCCCGGCGCGTGCACCCCGTTGCCGTAACCGAGGTAGGCCGAGCACCACGGCTCGTTGAGCGTGGTCCAGACGTCGATCCGGTCGCCGAGGCGGGCGTACACGGCAGTGGCGTACGTGGCGAAGTGTTCGGCGGTCTCCCGGTTGGTCCAGCCGCCCCGGTCGCCAAGGCTCTGCGGCAGGTCCCAGTGGTAGAGGGTGACGATCGGGTCGATGCCCCGGTCGAGCAGTGTGTCGGTGAGCCGGTCGTAGAAGTCCAGCCCGCGCGGGTTGACCGGGCCGCTGCCGTCGGGCTGGATCCGGGGCCAGGCGACCGAGAACCGGTACGCCCGCAGGCCCAGCTCGGCCATCAGCGCGACGTCGTCGGCGTACCGGTGGTAGTGGTCGCAGGCGACGTCACCGGTGTGGCCCTGGTACACCTTGCCTGGCGTACGGCAGAAGGTGTCCCAGATGGACGGGCCGCGACCGTCGTCGCGGGCCGCGCCCTCGATCTGGTACGCGGCGGTGGCCGCACCCCAGAGGAAGTGCTCGGGAAACCGGAGTTCACTCATGCCTTGACCGCACCTTCCATGATCCCGCCGATGATCTGGCGGCCAAACAGCACGAAGACCAGCAACAGGGGCAGCGTCGCGATGGCCGTCCCGGTGAACACCTGCGACATGTCCTGGTAATACCCGTCGGACAGCGCTCGCAGGGAGAGCTGAACGGTCGGGTTCGCCGGGTCGTTCAGCACAGCGTACGGCCACAGGAAGTCGTTCCAGGTGGTCATGAACGTGAGCAGGCCGAGCACGGCGGCCGCCGGGCGCAGCGCCGGCAGCACCACGTGCCACCAGATCCGCGGGGTGCCGCAGCCGTCCATCCGGGCGGCCTCGATCAGCTCGTCGCTGATGGCCTGGCCGGCGTACTGCCGCATCATGAACACCCCGAAGCCGGTGACCAGCACCGGGACGATCACCGCGGGCAGCCTGTCGTTCCACTGCAACTTGGTCATGAGGAGATAGAGCGGGATCACGCCGAGCTGCGTCGGCACCATCATCGTCGCGATGATCACCAACAGCAGCGCGTTGCGCCCCCGGAAGCGCAGCTTCGCGAAGGCGAACCCGGCCAGGCTGGAGAAGAACACGACCGAGACGGTGACCGTGGTGGCCACGATCGTCGAGTTGATCAGCCCGGTCAGGAAGTACGCGTCGGTGTTGTCGAACAGGCGGGCGATGTTGGCGCCCAGGTTGCCGCCGGGTGTGACCGGGGGTGGCAGTTGGCCCATCGCGTCGTTGCTGCGACTGGCGATGACGAACATCCACCAGATCGGGAAGATCGACAGGATGGCGGCGAACATCAGGGCCAGGTAGGTGAGCGGGCTCGCCCGCCAGAGCCGGCTCATCGGGTTGCTCCTTTTCGAGGGCCGGCCCCGCCG
This sequence comes from Micromonospora sp. NPDC049114, assembly GCF_040648635.1. Classification (NCBI taxonomy): domain Bacteria; kingdom Bacillati; phylum Actinomycetota; class Actinomycetes; order Micromonosporales; family Micromonosporaceae; genus Micromonospora; species Micromonospora sp. NPDC049114. Next base: position 351,485 of record NZ_JBEZEA010000006.1, read on the forward strand.
CCGAGTCGGCGCAGGATCAGCACGTTGACCGCCGCGACGATCGCGATGAGCGCGAAGAGCAGCCAGGCCACGGCCGAGCCGTACCCGAAGTTGTAGTGCGGGGCGAAGGCGTTCTCGAACATGTACATGGTCAGGGTCTGCGACTCGCGCAGCGGTCCGCCGCGGATCGGGTTGGTGCCGGAGTTGAACATCCGGGGTTCGGTGAAGAGCTGCAGTCCGCCGATGGTGGCGATGATCGTGCAGAAGATGATCGTCGGTTTGAGCAGTGGCACGGTGACCGACCAGAACTGCCGGGCGCGGCTCGCGCCGTCGATCGCCGCCGCCTCGTACAGGTCGCGGGGGATGGCCTGCATCGCGGCCAGGAGGATCAGCGCGTTGTAGCCGGTCCACCGCCAGTCGACCATGGCGGAGATGGCCACCCAGGAGGCGACCCGGTTGGACTTCCAGTCGATCGCGTCCATGCCGACCAGGTCGAGCAGCCAGTTGATCATGCCGAACTCGCGGCCGAAGAGCACCCCGAAGACGATCGCCACGGCGGCGGTGGAGGTGACGTTGGGAACGAGCACCGCCATCCGCCAGCCCGTACGCGCCCGCAGCCCCCGATTCAGGAGGTTGGCCAGCCAGAGCGCGGCGAGCAGCTGCGGCACCGTGGAGATGACGAAGATGCCCATCGTGTTGACCAGCGCGTGCCAGAAGTCGGCGTCAGCCAGCAGCCGGGTGTAGTTCTCCGCGCCGACGAACGGGTGGTCGGTGCCGAGCAGGTCCCAGTCGTGCAGCGAGACCCAGAAGGTGTACGCCAGCGGGTACGCCCCGAAGACTCCGAAGATCAAAAAGAACGGGGCGATGAAGAGGTACGGCGAGAAGCGGGTGTCGAGCCGGCTGAGCCGACCCGAGGATCGGCGGGGTTGCCCGGCAGTCGGTGCGACCGGGGGGCGGGCGTCGAGCTGGACGGTCATGCCCTCAGGACTCCTTTCCGTCGCGCGGGCGGGACCCCGGTTTCCCAGGAGCCCGCCCGCACGCTGGCTCGGGCTACTTGGCGGCGGCCTTCTTCGCGTTGGTCACCGCGTCCGTCCAGCCCTGCGTCGGGCTGCGCTGGCCCAGCTCCACGGTCCGTACGGCGTTCTCCACCTCGGTGCGGACGGCCTGGTTCTTGGGGCCCATGTAGACCGGCTTGAGGCTCTTCGCGCCGGTACCGAAGATCGCTCCGACGGGCGCTCCGGAGAAGTACGCGTTTGTCGAGCCGGCGATCGCCGGGTCGTCGAGCGCCTGCGGCGAGGACGGCAGCGGACCCTTGGCCTTGAACGCACCGATCTGGCCCTTGGCGCTGGTCAGGAACTTGGCCAGCTCGATCGCCTCGGCCTGGTGCTTGCTCTGCTTCGGCACGGCGAGGTGCGACCCGCCCCAGTTGCCGCCGTTGCCGGGCACCCGGGCGATGTCCCACTTGCCCTTGGCGGCCGGGCCGGAGTTCTGCTCGATGACACCGGTCATCCAGGCGGGGCAGGCGATGGTGGCGAACTTCGTCTGCTTGAAGGCGGACACCCACTCCTCGGACCACGAGCCGTACTTGCCGGAGAGTCCCGAGTCGATGATGTCCATGGTGGTGTCCCAGGACTGCCGTACGGCCGGGTTGCTGTCGACGACGACGTTGCCGTTGGTGTCGTAGTAGCTGTAGCCGGTGGTGTTGCCGGCGGTCTGCAGCAGGATCGTGTTGAACGTGTTGGTGGCCGCGTCGAGGAAGGACGCGCCGGTCTTGGCCGCGACGAACTTCTCGCCGGTGGCGATGTAGTCCTGCCAGGTCGGCCAGAGCTTCGAGACCGCGTCCCGTTCGGTGGGCAGCCCGGCCTTCTCGAAGAGGTCCTTGCGGTAGCACATGGCGATGCCGCCGACGTCGGTGCCGAGGCCGATGAGCTGCTTGCCGTCGGGGGTCAGGCCGGCGTTCCACTTCCATTCGAGGAAGTTGCCCTTGAGGTCGGCGGCGCCGTGGTCCAGCAGGTTGACGAAGTTGCCGGGGTTGGCCTTGTACTCGACGAGCAGGCCCTCCTCAATGGCCACGATGTCACCGGCGCCCCGGCCGGCGGCGAGCCACTGGGTCAACTTCGGCGAGTACTCGTCGAGGTTGCTGCCGGTGCCCCGTTCGACGATCTTCACGTCGGGGTGCGCGGCCATGTACTCCTGGTAGAGCTGGTCGTAGCCGAACTGGCCGAAGACGTCGACGGTCAGCGTGATCGGCCCGTCCGCCTCGGCGTCGTCGCCGCCGCCGCAGCCGGCGGTGACGAGCAGGGCGGTCGTGGCGGCGAGGGCCACCGCGGCGAGGCGGCGGCGCGGAAGGACAGCCATCGGATATGGACCTCTCTCAAGGTGGTCAGGTGGTGGCAGAAGGCCAAGAGAGCGCTCTCACGTCAGGGTGGAGGGTTCGCCGGGCACTGTCAAGAGAGCGCTCTCTCGAATCTGTCGGCGACACCCGACGCACGACGAGGGCGTCACCCCCGTCGGGGTGACGCCCTCGTCAACGTCGACCGGGCCGCGCCCGGTGTCGAATCAGCCGGTACGCAGGCCGTCGAGCAGCACACGGTCACCCGTGACGTCGAGGGTCTCGAAGCTCACCCGTCCCCAGAGCGCCAGCAGCAGATCGCTCGCGGTGCCGCTGACCTGCGCGCGGGCGTGGTGATCGTCGTGGTCGAAGATGGTCGCCGTGTCGAGCAGCGCCACCCCCTCGCCGCGCAACCGCAGATACCACTCCTGATCCGCGTCCGTCGCCGCGAGCTGCACCACCCCGTGCCAGTCGCCCTTCACCTGCCGCCGGCCGGCCGGCAACCAGGTGTCCAGCACCTCGCTCACCCCGTCGGCGGCGAGCTTGGCCTCGACCGGTTCACCGGCGGCGATGGCGAGCTGGGCGTCCCAGCGGTGCACCGCCGTCTCGTGCGCCATCCGGCGCGGCCAGAAGCCGGCCTTCTTCGGCTGCGGTGCCCAGTTCCACGCCGGCGCCTCCGGGTCGAGCCCGTCGAAGAGGGTCATCAGCTGGTCGTACCCCTGCTGCCAGAGCTGGAGCGCGCTCAGCCCGGAGGGCGGCGCCACGGACGTGTCCCGGCGGGCCGGCACCTCGTTCTTCCCGGAGCCGGCGAAGGAATAAACCCAGTGGTAGATGCCCGCGAGGTGCAGGGTGAGATCATTGACTGTCCAGCCCGGACAGGACAGCACGGGTGTCTCGGGCGGCGCCTCGGCGACCGCCGCGGCGAACGCTGGGCCCTCGGCCCGCAGTGCCCCGATCCAGAAGTCCTTGCTGCCCTGCAATCTGCTCATCGCCATCCTCCCGGGGGTGCCGGACCACCAGTGGGTGCCACGGCTGCCCATCAGCCTAAGGTGAAAGACGTGTCAGACGCCTCCGCCCAGCCGACAACCGAAGTCGATCGTGCCATTCCGGGTCCACTGGCCGGCTACACCACGCTACGGATGGGCGGGCCGGCCGGGCGGATCGTGGCCGCGACCAGCGCCGACGAGATCATCCAGGCGGTCCAGGTCGCGGACGAGCCGATCCTCGTCCTGGCCGGCGGCAGCAACGTGGTGATCGGCGACGCCGGCTTCCCCGGCACTGTCGTGCTGGTGCGCTCGGGTGGCCTGCGGGTCCTCACCGAGGACGCCGGGTCGGTCACCGTACGCGTCGAGGCCGGCGAGCCGTGGGACGACCTGGTCGCCGCGACCATCGGAAACGGCTGGGCCGGCCTGGAGTGCCTATCCGGCATCCCCGGCTCCACCGGCGCCACCCCGATCCAGAACGTCGGCGCGTACGGCCAGGAGGTCGCCGAGACGATCACCGGCGTCGAGGTGTACGACCGGCTCGACGGCACCCGTCGGGTCGTCCCCGCGGCCGAATGCGGGTTCGCCTACCGGGGCAGCATCTTCAAGTACCAGGACCGCTGGGTGGTGCTCTCGGTCGACTTCCGGCTCACCCGCTCGCCGCTGTCCGGCCCGGTGCGCTACGCCGAGCTGGCCCGGGCGCTCGGAGTCGAGGTGGGCGAGCGGGTGCCACTGGCCGACGCGCGGGCTGCGGTGCTGCGGCTGCGCGCCGGCAAGGGCATGGTGCTCGACGCCGCCGATCCCGACACCCGCTCGGTCGGCTCCTTCTTCACCAACCCGGTGCTCGACCGGGCGACGTACGAGCAGCTCCTGGAACGCTCCACCGACCTGGGCGAGCCCCCGTCCTGGCCCGGGGCGGACGGCCTGGTCAAGGTGAGCGCGGCCTGGCTGATCGACAAGGCCGGCTTCACCAAGGGCCACCCCGGCGAGGGTGGGGTGGCCATCTCCAGCAAGCACACCCTGGCCCTGACCAACCGCAGCGGCACCGCCAGCACCAGCGACCTGCTGGCTCTCGCCGGCACCATCCGCGACACCGTGCACAACCGCCTCGGCGTAACCCTGCACCCCGAGCCGGTCCTGATCAACTGCGCCCTGTAACCCCCCACCCTCCACACCGCTCCGCGATCTTGCAGTTTCTGTCGTGGCATAACGGATGTAATCGGGCAAAACGGCGACCGAAAGTGCAAGATCGCGAGGTCAGGGGTGCGTGCGCGGGAGGGGCCAGGAGAGGGTCAGCTCGCCGTGCCGCCAGCGGTGCGGGCCGTCGCGCACGGGCCAGCCGTCGTCCCGCAGCCTGCCCACGGCCCGCAACCAGCGCTGGCGGGGGCCGAAGGTGGCGTACGGGGCTGCGGCCTGCCAGGCGTCGTCCAGGGCCCGGATCAGGTCGTGCACCGCCTCACCCGGGACGTTGCGGTGGATCAGCGCCTTGGGCAGCCGCTCGGCCAACTCGGCGGGACTCCCCAGCGTGGTGAGCTTCGCGGCCAGGGTCAACGTCCGCGGCCCGTCCGCGTCGACCAGCAGCCAGCTCGCCAGCCGGCCCAGCTCGTCGCAGGTGCCCTCGACGAGCGCCCCACCCGGAGCGAGCGCTGCGGTCATCGTGCGCCAGGCGTCGCCCACCTCGCTCTCGTCGTACTGGCGCAGGACGTTGAACGCGCGGACCAGCACCGGCCGGAGCCCGGCCAACTCGAAACCACCCCGGGCGAAGGTCAGGCCCGGCGGGTCGGCGGCCGGGGTCGCGGCGGCCACCCGCGCCGGGTCGATCTCCAGCCCGACCAGGCGTACGTCCCGACGGACCCCGGCGGCCAGCCGGGCCCGCAACTCCACGGCGGTCACCGGCGTGGCGCCGTACCCGAGGTCCACCACCAGCGGATCGACCGCCGCCCGCAGCCGGTCGGCGCAGGTAGCGACGATCCAGTTGTCCACCCGGCGCAGCCGGTTCGGGTTGGTCGTGCCCCGGGTGACCACGCCGAGCGGCCGGCGTCGTGGAGCCCCGCTCATGGGTCCGGTCCCCGACTCAGGAGACCCGGTGCACCTTGTGCTGCGCCGCCTGCGCCCGCGGCCGGACCACCAGCCGGTCGATGTTGACGTGCTCGGGGCGGGTGGCGCACCAGGCGATGCAGTCGGCGACGTCCTCGGCGACCAGCGGCCCCGGCACCCCGGCGTAGACGGCGGCCGCCCGCTCGGCGTCGCCCTCGAAGCGGACCAGCCCGAACTCCTCGGTCTTCACCATTCCGGGGTCGATCTCGATGACCCGCAGCGGCCTGCCGCACAGCTCCAGGCGGAGCGTGCCGGCGATGGCGGTCTGCGCGTGCTTCGCCGCGGTGTAGCCGCCGCCGCCCTCGTACACGGTCAGGCCGGCGGTGGAGGAGACCACCACGATGGTGCCGGAACCGGACGCCTCCAGCGCCGGCAGCAGCGCCTGGGTGACCCGCAGGGTGCCGAGCACGTTCACGTCGTACATCCACTGCCAGTCGGCTACCGAGCCGGACTCCACCGGGTCCAGCCCGCGCGCTCCGCCTGCGTTGTTCACCAGGAGGGTGACCGGCCCGGGCGCACCGGCGGCGGCCTCGGCCAACCCGGCCACCGACTCGTCCGAGGTGACGTCGCAGGTCACCGCGGTGGCCTGCCCGCCGGCGGCGGTGATGTCGGCGACCAGGCCGGCGAGCCGTTCGGCGCGGCGGGCGGCGGCGAGCACGTGGAAACCCTCGGCGGCGAGCCGGCGGGCGGTGGCTGCTCCGATCCCGCTGGACGCTCCGGTGACGATGGCGACAGAGGTCATCTCGTCATTGTCGCCCCGGTCGTCCGAAGCCCTGCGATCGGGCGCGGGGCTCCGTCGCGCGGGCCGCCGGTTGATGAGGTCCGTCACCCCGGCCGGCCGCGCCGACGCATTTCCGTAGCCCGATGGGGAAGATGACATCCGGCGTACAGGTTGACCGAGAAGCGCCGGTCGTGCGAGACGGCATTAACCGTGACTGAAGGAGCGGACGTGGCGGAACTGCACACCGGTGTCGGTCGTCAGCGAGGTGCCCGACCGTGGCCCCGGCCCCGCCGCATCGCCACCCTGTCGGTGCACACCTCTCCGCTGCACCAGCCCGGCACGGGCGACGCCGGCGGGATGAACGTCTACATCCTGGAGGTCGCCCGGCGGCTCGCCGAGGCCGACGTCGAGGTGGAGATCTTCACCCGGGCCACCTCGGGTGATCTCCCCCCGGTGGTCGAGATGGCCCCCGGCGTGCAGGTCCGGCACATCACCTCCGGTCCCCTGGAAGGGCTGACCAAGGAGGAACTGCCCGGCCAGCTCTGCGCCTTCACCGCCGGGGTGCTGCGCGCCGAGGCGTCCCGCCCACCCGGGCACTACGACCTGATCCACTCCCACTACTGGTTGTCGGGGCAGGTCGGTTGGCTGGCCAAGGAGCGCTGGGGAGTGCCGCTCGTGCACACCGCGCACACCCTGGCGAAGGTCAAGAACGCCCAGCTCGCCGCCGACGACCGACCGGAACCGAAGGCTCGGGTGATCGGCGAGGAGCAGGTCGTCGCCGAGGCCGACCGGCTGGTCGCCAACACCAGGGTTGAGGCCCGCGACCTCGTCGAGCGGTACGACGCCGCCCCCGACCAGGTTTCCGTCGTACAGCCGGGCGTCGACCTGGCCCGGTTCCGGCCCGCGTCGGGCGACCGGTTCGTGGCCGCCCGCGCCGCCCGCCGCCGGCTGGGTCTGCCGGTCGACGGGTACGTGGTGGCCTTCGTCGGTCGGATCCAACCACTCAAGGCGCCGGACGTGCTCATCCGCGCGATCGCCGCATTGCGTCAGCGTGATCCGGTCCTGGCCGACGAGGTGACAGTGGTGATCTGCGGCGGGCCCAGCGGCAGTGGGCTGGACCGGCCGACCGCCCTGATCGAGTTGGCCGCGACGCTCGGAGTCGCCGACCGGGTCCGTTTCCTGCCGCCGCGCACCGGCGACGACCTGCCGGCCCTGTACCGGGCCGCCGATCTGGTCGCGGTGCCGTCGCACAACGAATCCTTCGGGCTCGTCGCCCTGGAGGCGCAGGCCTGCGGTACGCCGGTGCTGGCCGCCGCCGTCGGCGGGTTGGTCACGGCCGTGCGCGACCACGCCAGTGGGGTGCTCATCGACGGGCACGACCCGGTGGACTGGGCCCGCGCCCTGGGCCGCCTCCTGCCGGACCGTGCCCTGCGGGCCAGGCTGTCCCGCGGCGCCGCGCAGCACGCCCGGCACTTCTCCTGGGACCGCACGGTCTCGGGCCTGCTCGACGTCTACGGCGAGGCGATCGCCGCCCGCCGGGCCCGCCTCGCCGCCGACCTGGCCGCGGATCCCGCCCTCTCCTGCTCCTGGTGACCAGGGGTCCGGCCGCCCGGCCGGTGGTAACCGCACGCCGGTCGGGGTGTCCGCCGGCTCGTCGTCATCCGGCGCGTGGGCCGGGGCGGTCGTAGAGTGGGTCCGGTGAGCCCGAAGAGCGATCTTGCGACTCTGATCGAGTCGGTCTGTGCCGAACGTGACCTGGCCTGGGAGTCGACCGGGCCCGGCTCGTACGCGGTCACCCTGCCGGGCACCCACAAGCTCAAGACGATCTGCAACCTGATCGTCGGTGAGCACGCCCTGCGGATCGAGGCGTTCGTCATGCGCCAGCCCGACGAGCGGCGCGAGGAGCTGTGGGCCTGGCTGTTGCAGCGCAACGCCCGGATGTACGGGGTCTCCTTCTCCACCGACGCGGTCGGCGACGTGTACCTGACCGGGCGGGTCAACCCGGCCGGCGTGGACGCCGACGAGCTGGACCGGCTGCTCGGTTCGGTGCTCACCTACTCCGACGAGTCCTTCGACACGATGCTGGAGATCGGCTTCGGCAGCTCGATCCGGCGCGAGTACGAGTGGCGGGTCAAGCGCGGTGAGTCGACCGCGAACCTGGCCGCCTTCGCCCACCTCTTCGAGCCGTCCGGCGCGGGTCCCGACACCGACCCCGCCTGACGGCCGACCCCGCGTCGCTCCACCCGCTCCACCGGGGCCGACCGGCGCTGCGTCCCCCGGTGACCGGCTTGCGGCCGGGGTCCGACCGCTTCGGTTCGAGCCGGTTCGTCGCTGGAGGTTCGGACTGCTCCTGACGGGTATGCCGCACCGCGCGGTGCGGCAGAGGGACCCCCGCGCGCCGATGACGGAGTGTCGAGGAGCGGAGCGTTTCATGGCTCAGCGGAACAGCTCAGGTCGCGGCGGGACTGCGACCAGGACCAAACGGCAGGCCGGCAACCAGAGCCCGGCTACTCCCGGGGTCTCCGAGTCGGAGATCTCCCGGATGCGGGTGGACGACATCCGCGGGCAGTTGCGCAAACGCGGGGTCTCTGGGATCTCCGCGTTGCGCAAGCCTGACCTGGTGAAACAGTTGGTGCGCTCGATGCGTTCCGACGCCGGTGGGGCGGGACGACGCAGCACCGGACCGGCAGGTCGGGCCGCCGGCACCAGGGCGTCGGCCGGTCGGGCCGCCGCGACGAAGAAGTCGGCGTCGCGGGCCGCACCGAGTCGCGCGAAGGCGGCGCCCGCGAACAAGAGCGCTCCCGCGAAGCGGGCCGCGGCGAAGAAGACGACAGCGGCGAAGAGGACGAGCGCCGCGAAGAAGACGACGGCTGCGAAGCGGACCAGCGCCGCGAGCAGGTCGACCGCGGCGAAGCGGACGACCAGCGCACGGACGTCGACGGCGGCCCGTAAGACGGCCGCGGCGAAGAAGACGACAGCGGCCAGGTCGACCGCCGCACGCAGGACGTCGACGACCGCGCGTACCGCGCCAGCGCGAAAGGCGCCCGCGAAGAAGGCGCCGTCGCGACCGGCCGCCAAGCGGGCCACTGCGAAGGCCGCGCCGGCGAAGCGGGCGGCACCGGCCAAGCGGGCCACGGCGAAGCGGGCGGCGCCGGCGAAGCGGGCCACGGCCAGCCGACCGTCGGCCGGTGGCACGACGGCCGGTGGGATCCGGACCGGACGGGGCAGCGGACGGTCGGTCCGCAGCTCGCAGGTGATCTCGTCGACGGCCGACCGGCCGGAGCGGCCGGGGCGGAGCCTGATCACCGCGAATCACGAGGTGATCCGACGTTGGGCGATGGAGCGCGGCGCGAAGCCGGCGACCATCGCGGGCACCGAGCGGGACGGTCGGGCCGGAGTGTTGACCTTCAACATCCCCGGATACCGGGAAAGTAGCCGGATTCGCGAGATCACCTGGGATGACTGGTTCTACACGTTCGATCTGCGCCGGCTCAACCTGATCTATCAGGAGCAGATGCGTGACGGCCGGCAGAGCAACTTCTTCCGGACGGAGTCACCCGATCGTGAGGACGGCTGAGGTGTTTGCGGGAATGCCCGACGGGTACCCGGCTGTTGCCAGAGACCGAGGCGCGAGCTGGGGATACTCGTCAGTTGTGACCGGCGAGACAGCCCATCTGGGTTGAATCCAGAATCCGGCCGAACTAGCTTTATTGCACCGCGCCACGCTTGGAAACGTTCGGGGGAGCGGCGGATCGATCAGATCCGCGCACCAGGCGAGGTGCGAGGGGACGGGTGGATCAACCGTTGGGGGACGGTGCCCACCTGTTTGGACCGGCGGCGCGAGCGGGCGATGCTTACGGGGGTGAGTGTTGCCCGCCGCCGCCGGCCCCACCGGCGAGCGCCCACCGTGACCTTCGGGTCATGGTGGGCGCTTTGCCGTCGGATGGTCAGCCGGTCTGGACGCGGTCCCCGCGCGGCGCCGGCTCCCGGTCGGCGGCCCGGCGCAACGCGTCGACGTGCCGGTCGCGGGGCGGCCCGGCCAGCAGGTGCCCCAGCGCGGCCAGCAGGCCCAGCCCGCCCACGATCAGCCAGTGCCGGTCGCCGAGGTGCTGCAAGCTCACCCCGCCCAGTGTGGGTGCGACGAACGCCGCGGCCGGGAACGTCAGGTAGAAGACCGACTGGTACCGCGCGCGCAGCTGCGGTGGTGCCAGGTCCGCGTTGATCTGCGCGTTGGGCGGCGCGGCGAGCATCGAACCGACCGTCCAGACCACCGCCGCGCCGAGGTAGACGCCCAGGCCGTCGGCGACGGTGAGCACACCGAAGCCGACCGCCAGCAGGGCCGTGGAGACGGCCAGTACGACGTCCTTGCGGTGCCTGTCGATCAGTCGGGGCACGAACAGTTGCCCCAGCACGATCAGCGCGCCCCCGAGTGCCACCACCACCCCGTACGCGGACGGTCCCAGACCGTCGGCGCGCATCGCCAGCGGCATGATCGTCGAGGTCTGCAGGGTGAGGACGGCCAGCACGAAGGTGAGCCCGACGAAGATCAGGAAGTTCCGGTCGGTGAGCGCGGTGTGCAGCCCCTGTCGACGCGAGCGGCCGACCCCCTGCTGGTCAGCGGGTGGGAGGGGCGCGGCCGGGCCGGCCCGGCGCAGGGTCTCCGGCACCTTCCAGGCGATGACGGCGGCAGCGGTCAGCGTGGCGCCGGCGTCGACCAGGAACAGCGCGGTGAAGCTCGCCTCGGCAAGCACCCCGGCGAGCAGCGACGCGACGGCCATGCCCAGGTTGAACGCCCAGAACTGGAGGTTGAACGCGCGTGAGCGGCGCTGCGCGGGCACCACGTCGACGATCGCCGCCACGAAGGCGGGGCTGGGCATCGAGTGCACCACGCCGACCAGCGCGGAGAGCGCCGCGATCAGCAGCAGGGGCCGGCTGAAGGCCAGTGCCACCATCAGGGCGGCGGTGGCCAGGTGGGCGGCGAGCAGGGTGGCCCGGCGACCCCACCGGTCGGCCAGTACCCCGCCGAGCAGCGCGCCGGCCGCCCCGCCGGCCCCGTACGCCCCGACCACGGTGCCGGCCACCGATTCGCTGGCTCCCCGGGCGGCGGTGAGGTAGAGCGACAGGAAGAGCATGGCGAACGCGCCGGCACGGTTGATCAGCAATCCCGCCCAGAGGTACCAGAAGGTGGCGGGTAGGCCGCCCGCGGTGTCGTGCCACCAGCGCCGCAGGGCGTGCATCCGACCTCCCGACAGTTCAGTTTCTTAACCGTTTCTCCTGGACGGTAGGAAGTCGGGCCGGGTTGCGCCAGTCGGTTTCCTGATCATGAGCCGTTCGTCTCAGCGGTCACACCGGGCTCAGGCTGTCGCCTCGGCGTTCGCGCAGGGGCTCAGGCTGTCGCCTCGGCGGGCTGCGCCGTTGCGGCGCGGGTGCCGACCGGCGTGGACGCTTCGGCGGCGTGGCGTAGCGCGACGGCACGCCGCTCCCGGGCGGGACCGGACGCGAGGTGGGCCACCGCCGTCAGCACGCCGATCACGGCGCAGCCGAACCAGAGCGCGGCGTTGCCGACGTGCTCGCGCACCAGGCCGCCGAGGATCGGCGCGCTCGCCCCGGCGATCTGCCAGGAGAGCCCGAACACGCCCTGGTAGCGACCGCGCAGCTCGGCCGGGGAGAGCTCGGCGATCAGCGTGGAGTTGGAGGGCGAGTTCAGCATCTCGCCGACCGTCCAGATCAGCACCGTCAGCCCGTAGAACCAGGCGCTGCCGGCGAACGCGGTCAGTCCGAACCCGACACCCATCACCACGGCGGCGAGGGCGAGCACCTGCGAACGGTTCCGACCCCGGATCAGTCGGGGCACGAAGAGTTGGCCGACGACGATGAGCAGGCCGTTGAGCGCGATCACCGAGCCGTAGGTGGCCGGGCTCAGGCCGGAGTCCCCCATGGCGATCGGCAGCATCGAGATGTGCTGGAGGAAGACCATCGCGGCGAACAGGTTCAGAGCCACGAAGCCGAGGTAGACCCGGTCGCTGAGGATGGTGCGCAGCGCGCCGCGCGGGGCCGTGGTCGCCGCGACGGTGAATCCGCCGTGGCGCGTCTCCGGCACCCGGACGAAGATGATCAGCGCGGTGATCAGCATCGTGCCCGCGTCGACCACGAACAGCAGCAGGTAGTCGGCCTGAGCGGCGAGACCGGCGAGGATGGCGGCGCAGGCGAAGCCCAGGTTGATGGCCCAGTAGTTGAGCGAGAAGGCGCGCAGGCGGTCCTTGGCCGGCACCACGTCGATCATCATGGCGCCGAACGCCGGCCGGGCCGCCTCGGCGAACATGCCCAGCAGCAGCGCACCCAGCGCCACCGCCCAGAGGTCACGGGCCAGCCCGAGGGCGAGCATCATGGCCGCCGCGCCGACATGCGCGGTGAGCAGCGTCGGTCGGCGACCCCACCGGTCGGCCAGGGTGCCGCCGGCGGTGGTGCCGACCGCGCCGCCGACACCCCACAGGCCGAGCACCAGGCCGGCCTGGGAGGGGGAGAAGCCGCGTTCCTGGGTCAGGTAGATGGCGAGGAAGACGAGGACGAACGAGCCGAGCCGGTTGATCAGGGTGCCCGACCACAGGTACCAGAAGGTGGCCGGCAGGCCGCCGGTGGTGTCCCGGAACCAGCTCCGCATCGTCCGCACGTGGTGCCCCCGCTTGCAAGTAATGACCGATGTGACTACAGCGCCTTACAACCCTAGTGGCGGCCGGATTCGCAGGTCATCCGCTTTTTCACGTGGTGGTCGTCACGACGGGTGCCCGCGTGTCCGGTACGGGGTTGAGGCAGGATGATCGGCATGACTGCGAGCGAGGGGCCCACCGTCGGGACGCTGGTCCTGCTGCGGCACGGCGAAAGTGACTGGAACGCCAAGAACCTCTTCACCGGCTGGGTGGACGTCGACCTGACCGAGAAGGGCGAGGGCGAGGCGCGGCGCGGCGGCGAGCTGCTGCGCGAGCACAGCCTGCTGCCGGACGTCGTGCACACCAGCGTGATGCGCCGGGCGATCCGCACCGCCGAGTTGGCGCTGAACGCCGCCGACCGGCACTGGATCGCGGTGCGCCGGTCGTGGCGGCTCAACGAGCGGCACTACGGCGCCCTACAGGGCAAGAACAAGAAGCAGACCCTTGACGAGTACGGCGAGGAGCAGTTCATGCTCTGGCGCCGCTCGTACGACACGCCGCCGCCGCCGATCGCGGACGACGACGAGTGGTCGCAGGTGGGCGACCCGCGCTACGCGCTGCTGCCGACCGAGCTGATGCCGCGTACCGAGTGCCTCAAGGACGTCGTCGAGCGGATGCTGCCCTACTGGTACGACTCGATCGTGCCGGACATCCTGGCCGGCCGGACGGTGCTGGTGGCGGCGCACGGCAACTCGCTGCGCGCCCTGGTCAAGCACCTCGACCAGATCTCCGACGAGGCGATCGCCAAGCTGAACATCCCGACCGGCATCCCGCTGCGCTACGACCTCGACCCGCAGCTGCGCCCGCTCACCCTGGGCGGCACCTACCTCGACCCGACGGCAGCGAAGGAAGCCGCCGCCGCGGTCGCCAACCAGGGCCGCTGAGCACAGGAAAAGGGGCCCCCGCGCGGTGCGGGGGCCCCTTTTCGTGTACGTCAGCTGGCGGCCGGGCTGTTCTCCCCCGTGATCAGGTAGATCACGTGCTCGCCGGCGTTCACCGCGTGGTCGGCGAAACGCTCGTAGAAGCGGCCCAGCAGGGTGGCGTCGATGGCGGTCTCCACCCCGTACGGCCAGTCGTCGCCGAGCAGCACCGAGAACAGGCTCTTGTGCAGCTCGTCCATGGCGTCGTCGTCCCGGTCCAACTCGCCGGCCAGGTCGACGTCGGGCTTGGCCAGCACCGAACCGATCTTCACCGCCATCCGGTCGGCGATGTCGGCCATCTCGGTGAAGATCGACCGCAGCTCGGCAGGTACGGCGGGCGAGGGGTGCCGCCGCAGCGCCGTCTTCGCCACGTGGTCGGCCAGGTCGCCCATCCGCTCCAGGTCGGCCGCCACGTGCAGCGCGGTGATCATGGCACGCAGGTCGGAGGCGACCGGCGCCTGCCGGGCGAGCAGGTCACACACCCGCTCCTCGACGTGCCGGTAGAGGTCGTCGATCTCGGCGTCCCGCTCGATGACCGTCTCGGCGGCCTGCCGGTCGGCGGTGAGCAGGGCCCGGGTGGCCTGGCGCATGGCAGCGCGGACGCCCTCCGCCATGTCCACCAGCAGTTGGCTGACGATCTGGAGGTCGGCCCGGAACTCGTCGCGCATCATCACGTCCTGTGGTCGGTCGCCGCCGGCGGGTGCCGGCGCAGGGGTTGAGCAGGTGCGACGCCAACGGTAGGGCGGCTGAACGGATCCCGGATGAACGACGGTGAACGACGCCAGACGTGGGGGTGAACACTTTCCGAAGTGCGGGTGGTTCGTCCCGTTCTGTGTGGTAGCCAGGTTAACAATGACCCTACGATCGCCGGGTGGAGTGGGCGGTGGCGGTCGTGGTGGCCGTGGCGTTGGCGACCGGACTGGTCGTCGGCCTCCTGCTGCCCCGGTTCCTGCCGGCGCGCGGTCGCTCCACGTCGACGGGCAGCGCGAGCTCCCGCTGGAGCAGGGGGAGGCCCGCGATAGCCGACGAGCAGCAGGCCGGGCTCGGCCGCCGGACGATCGATTCGCTCCGGGCCGGTGTCGTGGTACTGGACGACGACGACGTCCCCGTGCTGATCAACCCGGCCGCCCGTGCGATGGGTCTGCTGCGTACCGGCAGCACCCCGGGCTCGATCGCCGCGCACCCGTTGATCCGTACGCTCGCCGGCCAGGTGCGGCGCACCGGCGTGCGGCGCGAGATCGAGCTGGACCTGCCGCGGGGTCGCGACAGCGCGGGGGAGAACCCGCTGGGCGTGCACCTGCGGGCCATGGGCCTCGGGAACGGCTTCATCGCCGTGGAGGCGGTCGACGTGACCGAGTCGCACCGGCTGACCCGGGTCCGACGTGACTTCGTGGCGAACGTGAGCCACGAGCTCAAGACCCCGATCGGCGCGCTCCAACTGCTCGCCGAGGCGCTGCTGGACGCCACCGAGCCGGCCGACGCCGCGGTGCCCGACCTCTCCGAGGATCTGGTCGCCGCCCGCCGGTTCGCCGAACGGATCCAGCACGAGTCGACCCGGCTGGGCCGGCTGGTGCAGGAGTTGCTGGAGCTGACCCGGCTGCAGGGCGCCGAACCGCAGCCGCCACCGGAGCCCGTCGCGCTCGACTGGGTGATCGCCGAGGTGGTCGACCGCACCCGCACCACGGCTTCCGCCCGGGGGGTCGAGGTGACTGTCGACGGCGAGCGGGGTCTCACCGCGTACGGCAGCGACAGTCAGCTCGCCACGGCGGTGGCGAACCTGGTGGAGAACGCCATCAACTACTCGGGCGAGGACACCACGGTGCGGGTCACCCTCCGCGGTGACGGCGAACATGTCGAGGTCGCGGTCGCTGACCAGGGCATCGGCATCGCCCCGACGGACGTGGACCGGATCTTCGAGCGGTTCTACCGGGCCGACCAGGCCCGCTCGCGTTCGACAGGTGGCACCGGGCTCGGCCTGGCCATCGTGAAACACATCGCGAGCAACCATGGCGGTCGGGTGGAGGTGTCGAGCACTCTTGGGGGTGGATCGACGTTCACCCTACGGTTGCCCGCCAGTCCACCTGACGACCTGCTGGCGACACTGCCGCCGGTTGGGATCGAGGCCGGTCCGGCCGAGCTACGGCAGGTCTGACAGCAATGGAAAGGAAATCCCCGTTGAGCCGCGTTCTGGTGGTCGAGGACGAGGAGTCGTTCTCCGACGCCCTGTCGTACATGCTCCGTAAGGAGGGCTTCGAGGTTTCGGTCGCCGCGACCGGTACCGATGCCCTCACCGAGTTCGACCGAACCGGCGCCGACATCGTGCTGCTCGACCTGATGTTGCCCGAGATGTCGGGGACCGAGGTGTGCCGGCAGCTCCGGCAGCGCTCGGCCGTGCCGATCATCATGGTCACCGCGCGGGACAGCGAGATCGACAAGGTGGTCGGCCTGGAGATCGGCGCCGACGACTACGTCACCAAGCCGTACTCTCCCCGGGAGCTGGTCGCGCGGATCCGCGCGGTGCTGCGCCGGCAGAGCCCGGAGGTGGCCGAGGCGGGCGCCCCGACGCTGGCCGCCGGCCCGGTCCGGATGGACATCGAGCGGCACGTGGTGACCGTCGAGGGCGGGGCCGTGCAGCTGCCGCTCAAGGAGTTCGAGTTGCTGGAGCTGCTGCTGCGCAACGCGGGCCGGGTGCTGACCCGCGGTCAGCTCATCGACCGGGTCTGGGGCGCCGACTACGTGGGCGACACCAAGACGCTTGACGTGCACGTCAAGCGGCTGCGCTCCAAGATCGAGCCGGAGCCGTCGGCGCCGCGCTTCATCGTCACGGTGCGGGGCCTGGGGTACAAGTTCGAGCCGTGATCGGCCGACCCGAAGGGGGTCCACGCTCGGCGTGGGCCCCCTTCGGCCGGTCCGGGTCCGCTCAGCGGACGATCTTGATGTTGAAGTTGGCGGTGTTGAGCCGGCCGTAGAGCCGCAACCACAGCGGCATGAGCATCTCGGTGCCCCGGGCGGTGGAGAGGTCGCCGAGGTCGATCACGTCGGTGTGGCCGAAGCTGACGAGCAGCCCGGTGACGATCCGCTTGGCCTCCGCGTCGTCGCCGGAGACGAAGACCGTGTGCGCGCCGTCGGCGAGCTGGCGCGGGCGCACCATCAGCTCGGCGGTCAGCGTGTTGAGCGACTTGACCACCCTGGCCTGCGGGAACTCCCGCTGGATCTGCTCGGCGAGGGAGTCGGTGTCCTGCACGGTCAGGGTGGGTGGGAAGCCCGCGCTGAAGTCGAGCGGGTTGGCGATGTCGAGCAGGACCTTGCCGGCGAGGTTCGCCGCGCCGGCCGCGGTGAGCGCCGGCAGGGAGCCGCTGCCACTGGTGGCGTTGACCACCAGTTCGGCGTCCGCGGCCGCATCCGCGTGGGTCGCCAGGCCCACCTCGGGGTGCTCGGCGGTCCAGGCGGCGTAGTCGCCGGCCAGGGTGGTCGCGACGTCGCGGGTGCCGATGGTGACCTGGTGGCCCAGCTCCGCCGCGCGGGCGCTGATGGTCCTGCCGACCGAGCCGGTGCCGAGAACTGCTATGCGCATGTCGATCGATCCTCCACTCGGGCGCGGTGGCCTCGCGCCGACTGCCGGTAGGCTAACAGACAGGTCTGTCTACTGCTGCCCCTCGGGAGGCGACAGGGCAGGTGTCTCTCATTGCCTGTAGAGCTGCCCCAGAAATGGGGCGGCCGGGCGCGGCCGAACGTGGGCTGGGCGGGGGGCCGGGCGCGGCCGGGCGCGGGCCGAACGTGGGCTGGGCGGGGGCCGGACGCGGGCTGGGCGAGGGCCGGACGCGAGGCCGGGCGCGGGGGCGAACGCGGCGCGGCACCGGTGGCTCACTCCGACGGCTCCTCCCATTGGCGCCGCCCCGCACATGGGGCAGCTCGACAGGAGTCGACGACACCACCGGGCCCTGCCGCGGGACGACGTGCGGCAGCAGACGGAGCTGTCTGTAGAATCGGCCGTCACCAGCACGTCGAGGGAGTGCCGATGCCTGCCCACCGCACGCCGGCCGGCTCGGCCCGGGACCGGATCCTGGAGACCGCGTTCCGGCTCTTCTACGCCCATGGTCCGCGCGGTGTGGGGGTGGACACGGTCATCGCCGAGTCGGGCGTGGCGAAGGCGACGCTCTACAAGCACTTCCCGCGCAAGGACGACCTGGTGCTGGCGTACCTCGACCGCGTCGACCAGGCGTGGTTCGGTGCGCTGCGCGCCGCCGCCCGGGATGCCGGCGACGAGCCGCGCGACCAGTTGGTCGGGATGTTCGACGCGCTCGCCAGCGCCTGCCGGCGGGACGGCTACCACGGTTGCGCGTTCATCAACACGGCCGCCGAGTCGCCGGCCGGCGGCCCGGTGCACGCCCGGACGGTCGAGCACAAGACGGTGGTCCGGGCCTGGGTGACGGAGCTGGCCCGGCAGGCCGGCGCGGCCGAGCCGGACCTGCTCGCCCGGCAGCTCACCCTGCTGCTCGACGGCGGGCTCGCCAGTGGTGTGCTGGACGGCGACCCGGCGATCGCCGACGCGGCCCGCCGCAGCGCCCGCACCCTCGTCGACGCGGCACTGCGCTGACGGGCGCTCAGCTCAGAACAGCTTGCGCAGCGCCGTCGCGATGTCGGCCACCTCGGTCAGGCGGCTCTCCGCCACGCTGATGACCAGGTCGTACGCGATGTCCTGGTCGGTCTCGTCGAGCTGGGCGATGGTGACGGCGCGGTTCTGGAGCAGGAAGGCGATCGTCACGATCCAACTGATCCGCTTGTTGCCGTCCACGAACGGATGGTTGTTGGCCAGCGAGTGCAGCAGCGCCGCCGCCTTGGTCCACAGGTCGGGGTAGGCGTCCTCGCCGAACACACTGGTCTTCGGTCGAGCCACCGCCGACTCCACCAGGCCGGCGTCCCTGATCCCGACACCGAGCTTGCGGGCGATGGCGGCCACGTCGGCGAGGGTGGGATAGCGGACCGTCATCACTCCGCCAGGCGGGCGAGCAGTGTGGCGTGACGTTCAATGATCTCGTCGGCCAGGTCGCCGAACTCCTTGGCGTTCCGCCGTGCGAGGTAGTCGTCGATGGCGGTTACCACGACGGCGTGCATGGATCGGGCTTCCTCGTCCGCGACAAGACGAAGTCGACGTTCGCGTTCGTCGTCCAGCCGGAGGGTCATCGCCATGCTCAGATGGTAGCAAGTGTGCTACCAAGATCGGCTAGAGATTGTCGGCGGGGTGCGGGGCGACCAGGCCCTGCTGCACCCGGGCCGCGCACAGCTCGGCCAGCCGCTCGTACGCGGCCGCGCCGATCAGCGCGGTCAGCTCCGGCCCGTACGACAGGTACATCGGCTCGGCGCCCACGTGGGCGTCCGTCGAGGAGGTGCACCACCAGTCCAGATCGTGCCCGCCGGCGCCCCAGCCGCGCCTGTCGAACTCGGACAGCGTGGAGACCAGCACCTTGGAGTTGTCGGGTCGCTTGACCCAGTCCTGGTCCCGCCGGATCGGCAGCTGCCAGCAGACGTCCGGCTTGTATTCCAGCGGGTGCACCCCGTCGCGCAGCGCCTGGGCGTGCAGCGCGCACCCTCCACCGCCGGCGAAGTCGGCGTCGTTGAGGAAGACGCACGGCCCGTCGGCGCCCTGGGTGGCGGTGCGGCGGGCCGGGTTCTTGCCGTCGATCGTGTCCTCGTCGGTCCAGTTCTTGAAACCGCGCCGGTAGTGCTGCCAGGTCGACGAGGTGAGCTGTTTGACGGCGTTGCGGACACGCTTCTCGTCGTCCGAGTCGGTGAAGAACGCCCCGTGCGAGCAGCAGCCGTCGGCGGACCGACCGGCGATGATGCCGTGGCAACCGCGACCGAAGATGCAGGTCCAGCGGGAGAGCAGCCAGGTCAGGTCGGCCCGGATCAGGTGGGTCTCGTCGGCCGGGTCGGCGAACTCGATCCACTCCCGGGGAAAGTCCAGCGGCACCTCGCGGCTGCGCGGGTCGCCCGGGTCGTCCACCAGCACGCGGAGCTCCATCGTCACCCGGACCAGCGTACGCGCGGTGCCGTCCGTGGGCCGACGAGCCGCACGAACGTGTTGCACCTAGGGTCTTCACCATGCGACTGGGTGTCCTCGACGTCGGATCCAACACGGTGCACCTGCTGGTGGTCGACGCGCACCACGGCGCGCACCCCTGGCCGGCGCACTCGGAGAAGGTCGTCCTGCGTCTCGCCGAGCAGATCGGCCCGGACGGCGCGTTGACCGAGGCCGGCTCGGACAGCCTGGTCAAGGCGGTCGGCATGGCCAAGGCGGCGGCCACCGGGTTGGAGGCGGACGACCTGATCGCGTTCGCCACGTCCGCCGTCCGCGACGCCACCAACGCGGCCGACGTGCTCGCCCGGGTCCGCGACGAGACAGGCGTACGCCTGGAGGTGCTCTCCGGCGCGGACGAGGCGCGGATGACGTTCCTGGCGGTGCGGCGCTGGTTCGGCTGGTCGGCGGGGCGTCTGCTGGTGCTCGACATCGGTGGCGGCTCCCTGGAGATCGCCGCCGGGATCGACGAGGACCCGGACGTCGCGATCTCGCTGCCGCTCGGCGCCGGCCGGCTGACCCGGGAGCGGCTGCGGGTCGACCCGGACAGCACGACGCCGCCGTCCGCCGAGACCGTCGACAAGCTGCGGGAGTACGTGGACGGGCGGCTGGACAAGGTCGTCGACCAGCTGACCGAGGTGGGCTGGGGTCGGGCGGTGGCCACCTCGAAGACGTTCCGCACCCTGGCCCGACTGGCCGGCGCGGCGCCGTCCGGGGCCGGGCTCTGGACGCGGCGCAGCCTGACCCGTGGCGGTCTGCGGCAGGTCATCGGCTTCATCCGGCACATTCCACCGACCCAGTTGATGGAGCTGGAGGGGGTCAGCGCCGGTCGGGCCCACCAGTTGCTGGCGGGCGCGGTGGTCGCCGAGGCGGTGATGCGCCGGCTCGACCTGGACACGCTGGACATCTGCCCGTGGGCCCTGCGGGAGGGGGTCATCCTCCGTCGACTCGATCAACTGGAGCCGATCTGACCAGGGCGCCGGGTTACGAGTGGTTTGCCAGTGCTCGTCCTGATGGCCCCGCGACAGCCGGGCTACGCTGGCTGATGTGACTTCCCGCGTTCCGGTGCTCCTGTCCAGCTCGTCGGTCTTCCCCGAGCCGACCGCGGC
This sequence comes from Micromonospora sp. NPDC049114, assembly GCF_040648635.1. NCBI lineage: Bacteria > Bacillati > Actinomycetota > Actinomycetes > Micromonosporales > Micromonosporaceae > Micromonospora > Micromonospora sp. NPDC049114. The sequence goes on from NZ_JBEZEA010000006.1 coordinate 372,409, forward strand.
GGCGTTCCAACTGGCCGCGGCGCTCGGCTACGACGGCGTCGAGGTGATGGTCTGGACCGACGTCGTCAGCCAGGACGCGGGCGCGCTGCGCGGCCTGTCGGCGCACTACGACGTGCCGGTGCTGTCGGTGCACGCGCCCTGCCTGCTGGTCACCCAGCGGGTGTGGAGCCCCGACCCGTGGCAGCGACTGCGCCGGGCCGCCGAGCTGGCCGAGACGCTGGGAGCGCCGACGGTGGTGGTGCACCCGCCGTTCTCCTGGCAGCGGGACTACGCGCGCAACTTCGCCGAGGGGCTGGCCACTGTCGCGGACCGGTTCAACGGCCTGCGCTTCGCGGTGGAGAACATGTACCCGGTGCGGATGGCGGGTCGGCAGTTCGTCCCGTACGTCCCCGGGTGGGATCCCACCGACACCGGCTACCCGTCGTACACGCTGGATCTGTCGCACTGCGCGGCCTCGCACAGCGACCCGCTGGAGATGGCCGACCGGATGGGCGCGGGCCTGGCCCACGTGCACCTCGGCGACGGCACCGGCGAGGGCCGCGACGAGCATCTGGTGCCCGGGCGCGGCACCCAGCCCTGCGGGGAACTGCTCTCCTCGCTGGCGGCGCGGGGCTTCACCGGCTCGGTGGCCGTCGAGGTGGCGACCCGGGGCGCGAAGAGCCGCGCGGTGCGCGAGGCGGACCTGCGCGCCGCGCTGGAGTTCGCCCGCCAGCACCTGCCCGCCCAGTCACCTGTCGACGTCTGACCCCGGCGGGGCCCGGCGTCAGCTGACCGGGGTCAGCGACTCGGTGGTCGAGGTCGGCTGCGGGGCGACCGGCAGCTGCTCACCGATGGCGGCCCGCTTGCGGGCCCGGTGTGCCGCCACGTGCGAGCGGGTGGCGCAGCGCTCCGAGCAGAACCGCCGGCAGCAGTTGGACGACGTGTCCAGGTAGACGTTGCCGCACCGCTCGTCGGCGCACACCCCGAAGCGGGCGCTGCCGTACTCGCAGAGCCAGACCGACAGCCCCCAGACCGCGCCGGCCAGGTATTCGGCGCTGACCGATGCGCCCCGGCTGGTCACGTGCATGTGCCAGTCGCTGGAGTCGTGCCCGGAGATGCGCGGCTGGACCGGGAACGCCTCGAGCAGCGCGTTCAGCTCGGTCACCGCCTGGGCGTCGCGCCCCGAGGTGCCGTACTCGAAGACGTCGCGGAGCCGCTTCTGCGCCCGCCGGAAGATCGCGACGTCACGATCGGCGACCTCGTCGCGCATCCAGGCGTTGTCGTCGGGGAAGAGAGCCCGCAGGTCGTCGAGGTCGTCCAGGCGGGCGTTGACCAGGTCAACGCCGGTCCGGGCGTACGCGTCGAAGTTCACGCCCCCAACGGTAGACGACTCACGGGGTGCGCGCCGCGTCGATGTAGTGCGGCAGGAACCGCGCGTAACCGTCGGTGATCAGACTCGCGCTCTCCCGGACGCCCACCCCGGCCGACTCGCCGTCGACGATCCAGCTGCCCAGCACCACCCGATTGCCGGCGAACTGCGGCAGCGCCCGGAACTCCTGGTAGCACCAGCCCTCGTCGCCGTAGATCCCCGGATTGGTGATCTCCTCGGCGGCGGTCACGATGCGTACCGAGCCGCCCTCCCGGCCGAGCAGCGGCTTGGCCACGTACTCGGGCATGCCCCGCGGCGAGTCGAGGTACGCCGGGAGCAGGTACTCGTGGTCGGGGTACAACTCCCAGAGGATCGCGAGCAGCGCCTTGTTGGACAGGAGCAGCTTCCACGCCGGCTCGATCCAGGTGGTCGGGGTGCCCGGTGCCAGGGCGGGCGGCCCGTACGGCTCGGCCAGCATCCACTCCCAGGGGTAGAGCTTGAAGCAGGTGGTCACCGGGCGGTCGGCGGCGTCGACGAAGCGCCGGCCGTCCCAGCCGATCTCCTGGATGGGTTGCAGCTCGACGCTCAGGCCGGCCTGCCGGGCGGTCTCGGCGAGGTAGCCGGCCGTCATGTGGTCCTCGCCCGACTCCTCCTCGTTCGACCAGAGCACGTGCACCACTGGGTCGTGCAGCCCAGCGCCGATCTTGGCCCAGGCACCGACCAGTCGCTCGTGCAGGCTGTTCCACTGGTCCAGCTCGGGGCGGGTCTGCTCCAGCCAGTACCACTGGATGATGCTCGCCTCGACGAGCGCCGTAGGTGTGTCGGCGTTGTACTCCAGCATCTTCGGCGGCCAGGTGCCGTCGTACGCCAGGTCGAAGCGCCCGTAGAGGGTGGGTGGCGCCTCGCGCAGCGACCGGGCCACCGCGTCGGCCGCCCAGGCGGGAATGCCGAACTCGGCGTACCGGCGCTGCGCCACCACGTGCTCGGCGGCGGCCACCGACATCCGGTGCAGCTCCTCCGTGGCCTCCTCCAGCCGCAGCACCTCGTCGAGGTCGAAGGCGTACGCGGCGGTCTCGTCCCAGTACGACATGATCCCGCCGTCGGGCAGCTCGGTGTCGACGTAGACCAGCCCCTGCGCGCGGATGGTGGCGTCCCAGTCGGGCCGGGGTGGCACGGATTCGCGGCGCACGTCAGCCTCCGCAGGAGGCGAGGTGGGTGCCGAATCCGCCGCGCTCGGGCAGGGCGGCCGTCGTCGGCTCTCCGGCGGTCCGCCCCGCGGCGGGCGCGGTGACCCGCATCGCCAGCGCGACCGTGTCTCCGCCGCCGACCGGCCCGAGGGCGCAGTCGTCATCGTCGTCGTCCGAGGTCATGTTGCAGCCGGAGAGGGCGAGCGCGAGAGCGGTGAGCGCGCCGAGCTGCACGGAGGCCGACCGGAGTCGGCGGCGGGGGCGTTGGTCCACGGCATCGTTGTAGTCGATCGACGCCAGTACCGCAGCCCCGGCCGCCCCTCGGCGGGGGTCCTGGCAGGGGCGATACGCTCGGCTCATGCTCCGTTCCGTCATCCTCGCCGCCTCCCGGTCATCCCAGGTCGAGCGGCTCGTCGCGACCGCCCCGTACACCCGGGACGTCGTTCGCCGGTTCGTCGCCGGCGCCGCCACCGACGACGCGTTGCGCGCGACCCGCGGGCTCGTCGACGACGGTCTGGCCGTCACCCTCGACCATCTGGGCGAGGACACCGTCACCCCCGAGCAGGCCACGGCCACCCGGGACGAGTATCTGAAGCTGCTGAAGATGCTCTCCGGGGCCGGGCTGACGCCGGCCGCCGAGGTGAGCGTGAAGCTCTCCGCGCTCGGCCAGATGTTCGACGAGCAGTTGGCGTACGACAACGTGCGGGCCATCTGTGCGGCCGCCGACGCGGCGGGCACCACCGTCACCCTGGACATGGAGGACCACACCACCACCGACTCGACGTTGGAGGTGCTGGCCAAGCTGCGCAAGGACTTCCCGTCGACAGGCGCGGTGCTCCAGGCGTACCTGCGGCGGACCGAGTCGGACTGCCGGGAGTTGTCCTCCGCCGGGTCGCGGGTGCGTCTGTGCAAGGGCGCGTACCGGGAGCCGGAGTCGGTGGCGTACCAGTCGGCCCGCGAGGTGGACAAGTCCTACGTCCGCTGCCTCAACATCCTGATGTCCGGCGACGGCTACCCGATGCTGGCGACCCACGATCCGCGGATGATCGCGATCGGCGAGGACCGGGCACGCTGGTTCGACCGGGGGCCGGATCGCTTCGAGTTCCAGATGCTCTACGGCATCCGGCCCGAGGAGCAGGCCCGGCTGGCCGGCGAGGGCTACACGGTGCGCACCTACGTCCCGTACGGCGACGAGTGGTACGGCTACCTGATGCGTCGGCTCGCCGAGCGTCCGGCGAACCTGGTCTTCTTCGGCCGCGCCCTGGTCTCCAAGAAGTAGAAGCCGCTTGACGCGCTTGGCTAATTGCCTTAGCTTCAAGCTATGACAGTTAGCCAGGTGTGGCGGGACGGCGGACACATCGCGTACGAGGTGCACGGCGACGGCCCACTCGTCGTCCTCGCCCACGGCATGGGCGAGAACAGGGCGAGCTTCCGACACCTCGCGCCGCTGCTCGTGGCCGCCGGTCACCGGGTCGCCTCGGTCGACGTTCGCGGGCACGGGGAGTCCAGCGTCGGCTGGCCCACGTACGCCCCGGCGGAGGTCGGCGCCGACCTGCTGGCCGTCGTCCGTGACCTCGACGCCGGGCCGGCCGTGCTGGTCGGCAGCTCGTCCGCCGCCGCGGCGGTGGTCTTCGCCGCGACCGACGCGCCCGAGCTGGTCTCCGGCATCGTGCAGATCGGCGCGTTCGTCGGTCAGCCCAAACTCAACCCGCTGCTGCGGCTGGCGATGGGAGCCGTGCTGCGCAGTCCACGACTGTTCGGGATGTTCCACAACACGCTCTTCCCCGTGCACCGGCCGGCCGACGACGCGGCGTACCGCCGGTCGATGGTGGCCAACCTGCGCGAGCCCGGCCGGATGGCCGCGACCCGCGGTGTGATCGCGCCGGTCGAGCCGCACTGGACCGCCCGCGCGCCGCAGGTACGCCAACCGGTGCTGGTGCTGATGGGCGCGAAGGACCCGGACTTCCCCGACCCGGGGGCCGAGGCGAGGGCGGCCCGCCGGCTGTTCCGCGTCGCCGAGGCCCGGATGATCGAGGAGGCCGGGCACTACCCGCACGCCGACCGGCCGCGGGCCACCGCCGACGAGCTGGTGGGCTTCCTGGCGGTGTGTGCCGGTGCCTAGGGCCGGGCTCAACCAGCAGACAGTGGTGCGCGAGGCCGCCCGGCTGGCCGACGAGGTCGGCTACCACCAGCTCACCCTCGCCGCGCTCGCCAGCCGGCTCGGAGTCGCGCTGCCCAGCCTCTACAAGCACATCAAAGGGGCGGACGCGCTGAGCCAGAAGCTCGCCGCGCTGGCCAGCGCCGAGCTGGCCACCGAGCTGACCACGGCGGCCGCCGGCCGCTCGGGTGGGGACGCGCTGCGGGCGATGGCGGACGCCTACCGCGCGTACGCCCACCGGCACCCCGGGCGCTACCCCGCGACCCAGCGGGTGCCCGACCCGTCCGACCCGGACCACGTCGAGGCGGGCGAACGCGCGGTAGGCGCCATCTTCGCGGTGCTGCGCGGCTACGGACTCACCGGCGACGACGCGGTGGACGCGACCCGGGCGCTGCGCAGCGCCCTGCACGGTTTCGTCGCCCTGGAGGCCGCCGGTGGCTTCGGCCTGCCGCGCGAGGTCGACAGGTCGTACCACCAGTTGGTCGCCGGCCTGGACACCGCATTCCGCTCCTGGCCGGCTCGCGGAGCCTGACCCGGTCCGATCGGCCCGGGTCGGCCTCGCCCGATCCGCCCTTTGGTCGTACCCTTCGGCGGGTGACTGACGGGGTGCAGCAGCCAGCACCGCGGCGGCTCTGGCCGCTGTGGACCGTGCTCGTCGTGATGGTCCTGCTGCTGGGCTGCGGCCTTCCGGCGGCACTGGTCGTCGGCGCGGTCCGCGAGGCCGGCGGCCGGGCCACGATCAGCCGGGCCGGCGCCACAGCGACGGACGACCCGGCCACCGCCGTCGCCCGCGCTCTGTCCGACCGGATGACAGCGCAACTCCAGCGACAGTCCACGGCGCTGCTCGGCGGCGACCGGGCCGGCTTCCTCGCCGTCGCCGACCCCGCCGCGCATTCCGACCTGCGCCGTCGCTTCGCCGCGCTGCGCGCCCTGAAGGTGACCGTGTGGAGGGCCGAGCCGAGCGGCCTGCCCGTACCCGTCATCGGCAGGGCCGGCGAGTGGCGGCTGCTGGTGCGCTTCCAGTACTGCTTCGTCGCGCCCGGCTGCCGACCGAGCCCGGTGCTGATCGGCACCCGCTGGCGGGAGAACGGCGACCAGCCCCAACTGATCGCGCTGGAGGAGTCGAAGTCCGCCGAGACCGGCACCCGACCATGGGAGATCAGCGAGCTGGCCGTGGCGGTCGGCGCCCGGACCATCGTCGCCACCACGCCGGCGCTGCGCGGCAAACTGGCCGGCCTGCTGACCCAGGCGGAGGCCGCCGCCGCGGTCGCCGACACCTACGCGGTGACCGGCTCGCCGCCGGACCGCTACCGGATCTTCTACGCCGGTCGGACGGAGTGGCAGCGCTGGTACGGCGGCGGACGCCCACAGTGGACCGGCGGCTACGCGGTGACCGTGGGCGGCGGCCACCACGAGGTGGTGCTCAATGCCGACGGATTGACCAGCAGCGGCACCGACGACCTGCTCCGGCACGAGCTGACCCACGCTGCCTCGCTGCCGGAGCGCGGCTACCCGGGCAAGACGACCTGGTGGCTCGTCGAAGGGCTGGCCGAGTTCGCCGGCTCGGACGGCCAGGCGGTCGACAGGTACGAGGGGCTCGCCGAGGTGCGCAAGCTGGTCCGGGGCGGTTGGGACGGCCGGCTGGAGGGCGTCACGCCCGCCGACGACGCGCCCGCCGAACGGGTCGGCGGCAGCTACGGCGTCGGCTACCTCGCCGTCCGCCACCTCGTCGACAGGTTCGGACCGGAGCGGCTGCTCGCCTTCTTCAAGGCCGTGGTGCACGAGCGCAAGACCGCCGACGTCGCCGCCGAGCAGGCGTTCGGCGAGCAGTGGTCGACACTGCACGACGAGTGCGTTGCGTACGTCCGCGCGACCGCCGCCTGACCATCGCACCCGCGTCGCCGGTACCGATTCGCTGATCCAGCGAGTGTGCTCGGGACCTACCGAAGGGGTGTGGCGCATGCCCAACGCTGACGTTCTCGTTCACGAACTCCTGGACGAGGGGTTGGCTGACTGGGTCCCCCTGACCCGCATCACGGGCTACGCCCGGGAGGCGGTGGCTACTGACGGAGGCGACCATCGGGAGGTCGCGACCGCCCTCATCGCACGACTGATCGAGGAAGGGCTCATGGTCCCCGGCGACCTTGGGCCACAGTGGGTTCGAGGCATGGCCGGGGGCGCGGCATGAGCTTGTGCGCAGGGTCGTCGCCCAGTGTCAGCAGCTGGACGGGGATCCGCTCGGCGATGGCTGCTGGTGGGCCAACACCGACAAGGGGGACAGGCTGGCGCGAGCCTGACGAGCCCTACCGCCGCGTCGCCTTCGCCGGCCCGGATACAACGAGATCTTGGACAGTTTCCGTTAGCCGGGCGGGCTCAACCGGTGGTTGCAACACCGAGTAGCTGGGCCATTTTCTCACCGGGGGTGGCCCAGCCGAGGGTCATGCGGGGGCGGTCGTTGAG
>NZ_JBEZEA010000007.1:0-319508 GCF_040648635.1 Micromonospora sp. NPDC049114
CAGCACGCCGTCACCCTGGTTACGCGCCCGCTTGAGTACGAGGGTGGCGTCGGCGCGCCCCGGACCCTTCCGTACGGCCCCGACCCGGCAACTTTCGATCAAATCGACGAAAGTTGATGCTGGATCGTCGGAAGGTATGGACACATCGACATGCGCGACTTAGTGTCGGGGCCAACACGACATTGTTTCGTCGAGGTGAACCGGCGGCGCGGTAACCCATCGACCCCCACCACCGCTACGGCATCCGGCGCGACGGCGCGCGCCCGGCCTGGCCTCACTCGTCAGGAAGGGACAGCACAGATGTCCAACAAGGACGCACCCCCTCGTCGATCCCGACGATGGCTCTCCGCCGGATCGGCCCTGCTCCTCGTGGCCGCGGCCGGCACGGTCACCCTGGCGGCCAGCTCGACACCGGCCCAGGCGCACACGATCAACGCCACCGACTTCCAGCAGGTCGAACTCGCCCGGGGCGTGTCCGACATGGGTGAGCCGATGTCGCTGGCCGTGCTGCCGGACCGCTCGGTCCTGCACACCGCCCGCAACGGCACGCTGCGCCGCACCGACGCGAACGGCACCACGTCGGTGATCGGCACCCTGTCGGTCTACAACCACGACGAGGAGGGGTTGCAGGGCGTCGGTGTCGACCCGAACTTCGCCAGCAACCGGCAGATCTTCCTCTACTACGCGCCGCCGCTGTCCACCCCCACCGGGGACGCGCCAGCGACCGGCACCGACTTCTCGGCCTGGCAGGGAGTGAACCGCCTCTCCCGGTTCACCCTCAACAGCGACTTCACCGTCAACCAGGCCAGCAAGGTCGACGTCCTCGACGTGCCGGCCGACCGCGGACTGTGCTGCCACGTCGGCGGGGACATCGACTTCGACGCCGCCGGCAACCTCTACCTGTCCACCGGCGACGACACCAACCCCTTCGAGTCGGCCGGCTACTCGCCCCTGGACGAGCGGACCAACCGCAACCCGGCGTACGACGCGCAGCGCAGCGCCGGCAACACCAACGACCTGCGGGGCAAGATCCTGCGGATCAAGGTGAACGCCAACGGCACGTACTCCATCCCGTCGGGCAACCTGTTCGCCCCCGGCACGGCCAAGACCCGGCCGGAGATCTACGCCATGGGTTTCCGCAACCCGTTCCGGATCAGCGTGGACAAGGGCACCGGCGTCGTCTACGTCGGTGACTACGGGCCGGACGCCGGCAGCACCAGCTCCACCCGCGGGCCGTCCGGCCAGGTCGAGTTCAACCGGGTCACCGCGCCGGGCAACTACGGCTGGCCGTACTGCACCGGCACCAACACCACCACCGAGACGTACAACGAGTGGGACTTCGCCACCAACGCCAGCGGGGCGAAGTACAACTGCACCGGCGGGCCGACCAACAACTCGTTCCGCAACACCGGCCTGACCACCCTGCCGCCGGCCCAGCCGGCCTGGATCCGGTACGCCGGCGACGCCGGCACCCCCACCGAGTTCGGCGGCGGCTCCGAGTCACCGATGGGCGGCCCGGTCTACCGGTACAACGCCTCGTCGACCTCCACCACCAAGTTCCCGCAGTCGTTCGACGGCCAGTTCTTCGCCACCGAGTTCGGCCGGGGCTGGATCAAGCCCATCCACGTCAACTCCGACGGCTCCCGGGGCACCATCGACACCTTCCCGTGGGTCGGCAAGCAGGTGATGGACTCGGCCTTCGGCCCGGACGGCGCCTACTACGTGCTCGACTACGGCACCGGCTACTTCAACGGCGACGCCAACTCGGCGCTCTACCGCTTCGACTACGTCGCCGGCGGCAACCGGGCGCCCAACGCCGCCGCGAGCGCCAACAAGACCTCCGGCGCGGCCCCACTGGCCGTGACGTTCTCCTCGGCCGGCTCGTCCGACCCCGAGGGTGGGGCGCTGACCTACTCGTGGAACTTCGGCGACGGCACCACCTCCACGGCGGCGAACCCGACGAAGACGTACAGCACCAACGGCACCTACACCGCCACGCTGACCGTACGGGACCCGCAGGGTGCCACCGGCAGCGCCAGCGTGCAGATCAACGTCGGCAACACCGCGCCCACGGTGACCATCAACAACCCGGGCAACGGGCAGTTGTTCAGCTTCGGTGACACCGTGCCGTACAGCATCACGGTGACCGACCCGGAGGACGGCACGATCGACTGCACGAAGGTCAAGATGACCTACGTGCTCGGGCACGACCAGCACGGGCACCAGATCACCTCGAAGACCGGCTGCTCCGGCTCGATCACCATCCCGGTCGACGGTGAGCACGACGACGCGGCGAACATCTTCGCCATCTTCGACGCCGAGTACACCGACGCCGGTGGGCTGACCACGCACACCCAGCACACGCTGCCGCCGCGTCACCGCCAGGCCGAGTTCTTCGGCAGCTCGTCCGGGATCAACGTGTTCAGCAAGACCCCGGCCGAGGGCGGCAAGACCGTCGGCGACATCAACAACGGCGACTGGATCGCGTTCCAGCCGTACCGGCTCGGCAACGTCACCTCGTTCACCGCCCGGGTCTCCTCGGCGGGCTCCGGCGGCACCCTCCAGGTGCGGGCCGGCTCGGCCACCGGCACGGTGCTCGGCTCCGCCACGGTCCCGGTGACCGGCGGCTGGGAAACCTTCACCACCGTCACGGGAGCGATCACCAACCCGCCGACCGGCACCACCACGCTCTACCTGACGTTCGCGGGTACGGGCACCGGCGCGCTCTACGACCTGGACGCGTTCACCTTCACCACCGGCTCGGCCCCCACCGGCGGGACCGGTCCGATCAAGGGTCTGGGCGGCAAGTGCCTGGACGTGCGCAACGCCGCCACCGCCGACGGCACGCAGATCCAGATCTACACCTGTAACGCCAGCGCGGCCCAGACCTGGGCGGTCACGCCGAACTCCACAATCAAGTCGTTGGGCAAGTGCCTCGACGTCGCCGGTGCCGCCACCGCCGACGGCACCAAGATCCAGCTCTACACCTGCAACGGCACCGGGGCGCAGAACTGGTCCGCGCAGGCCGACGGCACGCTCCGCAACGTGGCGTCCGGCAAGTGCCTGGACGTCTCCGGCAACAGCTCGGCGGACAGCACCGTGGTGCACCTCTGGACCTGTACCGCCGCCGCGAACCAAAAGTGGACCCTGCCCTGAGCTGAGCGAAGGGGCCCCCGTCGCGCGGGGGCCCCTTCCCACCGTCGATAGGAGAGCGACATGCGCAGACTCCTGCGAACCGTCCTCGGCGCCACCACCGCCGTCCTCGCCGTCATCGCCTGCACCACCCCCGCCACCCCGGCCAGCGCCGCCGACGCCCCGTACGACGTGCTGGTCTTCTCCAAGACCGCCGGCTTCCGGCACGACGCCATCCCGGTCGGCATCCAGACCATCCGTGACCTGGGCGCCGCGAACAACTTCACCGTCACCGCCACCGAGGACGCCGCCGCGTTCACCACGAGCAACCTCGCCCAGTACGAGGCGGTCGTCTTCCTCAACACCACAGGCGACGTGCTCAACGCCAGCCAACAGACCGCCTTCGAGTCGTACATCGCCTCCGGTCGCGGGTACGTGGGTGTGCACGCCGCCGCCGACACCGAGTACGACTGGCCGTTCTACGGCAACCTGGTCGGCGCGTGGTTCGCCTCGCACCCGGCCATCCAGCAGGCCAACATGAAGGTGGAGGACCGGGGCCACGCCGCCACCGGTCACCTGCCGCAGACCTGGACCCGCACCGACGAGTGGTACAACTACCGCACCAACGCCCGGTCGACCGCGCACGTGCTGGCCACCCTGGACGAGTCGTCGTACTCCGGCGGCGGCATGGGCGCCGACCACCCGCTGAGCTGGTGCAAGAGCTACAACGGTGGCCGCTCCTTCTACACCGGCGCGGGGCACACCCAGGCGTCGTACGCGGAGCCGAACTTCCGGAACCACCTGCTCGGCGGCATCCGGTACGCCTCCGGTCGGAGCAAGGCCGACTGCCGGCCCGAGACCGGCTACACCCCGCTCTACAACGGCTCCACCACCGGCTGGTCGCAGGCCGGGCCGGGCAACTTCACCAACTCCGACGCCACCCTCACCTCGGTGGGCGGCATGGGCCTGTACTGGTACAGCGCGAAGCAGTTCACCAACTACTCGCTGAAGCTGGACTGGAAGCTGGCCGGCGACGACAACTCGGGCGTGTTCATCGGCTTCCCGCCGTCGAGCGACCCGTGGTCGGCGGTGGACAATGGCTACGAGATCCAGATCGACGCCACCGACGCGGCGGACCGTACCACCGGCTCGGTCTACACCTTCAAGTCCGCGGACCTCGCGGCCCGCGACGCGGCGCTCAACGCGCCGGGGGAGTGGAACACCTACGAGCTGCTGGTCGAGGGCGAGCGGCTCCAGATCTTCCTCAACGGGGTGAAGATCAACGACTTCACCAACACCAATCCGGTACGGTCGCTGGCCGGCCACATCGGCATCCAGAACCACGGCACCGGCGACGACGCCTCGTTCCGCAACATCCGGATCAAGGAACTGGGCACCACGCCTCCGCCGACCGGCACGATCCAGGCCGAGGCGTTCAGCTCCGCCAACGGCGTCTCCGCGTTCACCAAGGCGGGTGCCAACGGCGGCCAGACCGTCGGCTACATCGACCCGGGCGACTGGGCGGCGTACAACGGCGTGGACCTGACCGGCGTCACCTCGTTCACCGCCCGGGTCGTCTCCGGCGGCGCGGGCGGCACCATCGCAGTCCGCACCGGCTCGGCCACCGGTCCGGTGCTCGGCACGGTCACGGTGCCCAACACCGGCAGCTGGACGACGTTCGCCAACGTCACCGCGTCGTTGTCCAACGTCCCGTCCGGCGCCCAGAACCTCTACCTCACGTTCGGGGGCAGCGGCACCGGGCTCTTCGACGTGGACGACTTCACCCTGGTCAAGGGGACCGGCGGCAGCACCGGGGTCGGCCCGGTCAAGGGCCTGGGCGGCAAGTGCCTCGACGTACGCAGCGGCGCCACTGCCGACGGCACCCAGATCCAGATCTACACCTGCAACGGCAGTACGGCGCAGACCTGGACCGTGACGCCGAACTCGACGATCAAGGCGCTCGGCAAGTGCCTCGACGTGTCCGGCAGCGGCACCGCCGACGGCACCAAGATCCAGCTCTGGACCTGCAACGGCACCGGCGCGCAGAACTGGGCGGCCCAGTCAGACGGCAGCCTGCGCAACACCGCCTCGGGCAAGTGCCTGGACGTCTCCGGCAACAACTCGGCCGACAGCACCGTCGTGCACCTCTGGACCTGCAACGGCGCGGCCAACCAGAAGTGGACCCTGCCCTGACCTGCCAACCGCACCGAGCCCACCAGGCTCACTGAGCGCGCAGGGGCCGCCGGTCGCGGCCGACGGCCCCTGCGAGCCACCCGCTCCCGACGCCGCCCGCTCAGCGACACCGGACGCGCTCCGCCTCACCGGGCGCGTCCTTGGCGAGGCCGATGTCACCGAAGAGGCGTATACCTGTGAGTCATAGATATGACTCACAGGTATACGCCTCTCGATGGTCGGAGCCACCGGTGCGATGGGGGCGTTGTGTGGACGCCGCGGGCCCGCTCTCAGGAGCCTGCCGTACCTTGACCAGCATGGGGCGTTTCGCGCGATGGCGCCGGATGGCGCGGACCCAGGGGCACCGCCTGCGCGCAGCGCTGCACCGGGCCGAGGAGCCCGACCCGTTGACCGGGCCGGCTCCCAGCCTGAACCGTCTCGACGCGCTGGCGGAGGGCTTCGCCGCAGGCCAGCCCGTGCGCTGGAGCCTCGGCGGGGCACCCCGGCCGCTGCCCGGCGCGGTCGACGTGGCGGCGTACCGGATCATCGAGGAGTCGCTGGCCGACGTGCGCCGACACGCCCCCGGCGCGGCGGTCGCGGTCCGGCTGCGCTACGACGCCGAGGGCATCACCATCGAGGTACGCGACGACGGCGCCGGTGCCGCGACGCCGGCCGGGGAGACCCGGGGCGTCGGGCGGGGGCTGGCCGCGGTGCGCGGGCGCACCGAGCGGGCCGGCGGCACCTTCTCGGCCGGCCCGAATCCCGGCGGCGGGTTCACCGTCCGGGCGGTCCTGCCCGCGCCCGAAGAAGCGGCCGAGTGACGCTCCGGGGCTTTCGCGATGACCCCGGCGGAAATAGGGTGGGGGCGGCGACCGTGACGGTGGCCGGTGGCCCGGTGGGAGGCGCAACCCGTCGGGCTCAGGTGCGCTCGGCACCCACCGGTGTTCCGCCTCGGTGCCACGCACCGGTCTGACCGGTCACCCTCGCCCCGGTCCGCACAACGGAATCCCCATCACATCAGGGGAGAAGGACAATGGCGCGACCCATCACGCTCTTCACCGGCCAGTGGGCCGACCTTCCGTTCGAGGAGGTCTGCCGGCTCGCCTCCGAGTGGGGCTACGACGGCCTGGAGATCGCCTGCTGGGGCGACCACTTCGAGGTCGACAAGGCGCTCGCCGACGACTCGTACGTCGACCGCAAGCGGGAGACGCTCGCGAAGCACAACCTTCAGGTCTTCACGATCTCCAACCACCTCGTCGGTCAGGCCGTCTGCGACCATCCGATCGACGAGCGGCACCAGGACATCCTGCCCGCCCGGATCTGGGGCGACGGGGAGCCCGAGGGGGTCCGCCAGCGGGCCGCCGAGGAGATCAAGGACACCGCGCGGGCCGCGGCGAAGCTCGGGGTGAAGACCGTCGTCGGGTTCACCGGGTCGTCGATCTGGCACACCCTGGCGATGTTCCCGCCGGTGCCGCCGTCGATGATCGAGCGCGGCTACCAGGACTTCGCGGATCGGTGGAACCCGATCCTCGACGTGTTCGACGAGGTCGGGGTGCGGTTCGCGCACGAGGTGCACCCCAGCGAGATCGCGTACGACTACTGGACGACCAAGCGGACGCTGGAGGCGATCGGCAACCGGCCCGCGTTCGGGCTGAACTGGGACCCGTCGCACTTCGTCTGGCAGGAGCTGGACCCGGTGAACTTCATCTTCGACTTCGCCGACCGGATCTACCACGTCGACTGCAAGGACGCGAAGGTGCGTACCGGCGACGGCCGGCGCGGCCGGCTCGCCTCGCACCTGCCCTGGGCCGACCTGCGCCGCGGCTGGGACTTCGTCTCCACCGGCCACGGCGACGTGCCCTGGGAGGACTGCTTCCGGGCGTTGAACGCGATCGGCTACACCGGCCCGATCTCCGTCGAGTGGGAGGACGCCGGGATGGACCGCCTGGTCGGCGCCCCGGAGGCGCTGCAGTTCGTCCGCCGGCTCGCCTTCGACGCCCCGAGCGCCGCCTTCGACGCGGCGTTCAGCAGCAAGGACTGACCACAGCTCGGACAGACCACGGGCCGGTCGCCTCTCGGCGACCGGCCCGTCGACGTGCGATGGGTCTGCGTGCGATGGATCAGAGCGTGCTGGCGTTGGTGCCCGAGCCGGACGGCTTGGTGCGGGGGTTGGTGGCCGACGGCGACCCGGAGGTCGTGCCGACCGAGCTGCTGCCCGCCTTGGCGCCCACGGTGGCGGGCGTGCCGGCGAACGCGTCGTCGGCGGCGGTCAGCTCCTGCTTGCCGGTGCTCCCGTTGCCGGTGCCCAGCTTCTCGCCCAGCTTGGTCTGGCCGAGCTTGTCCTTGCCCTCGCTGTAGAGCTTGTTGGCCTGGGCCTGCGCGACCCCGGCCGCCTCCTGGACGGTCGGGTGGTCGAGCACCTTGCGGCCCCGGACCACGAGCTCTTCGTACTTCTCCCGGCCGGCACGGGCGCCCAGGACGAATCCCGCAGCCAGCCCGCCAAGAAACATGATCTTTCCGCGCATGGCGGCTCCTTCCGTACCTGACGCGCCGTCGCGCCGGCGGGTTGCCCCGTCGGGCGCGACAAATTCGCGCCTGCGTCCTCTGTCCGCAGCTAACTACCCATCCTGCTCCCCGCTCAAGCCTGCTTGTGCCGGGATGGCGATTTGCCCCGATTGCGATCCGCCCGTGGCGCTGACCTGCGAATCTGGATCAAGGGCCGATGCCTGTGGAACCCACTGGACCACCACCGGGGAATGTCCTGTACTCTTGTCCCGTCGCACGGCACCGGCGAGATCCGGTTCCAGGCGGTGCACGATCCCCTGTAGCTCAATTGGCAGAGCAGCCGGCTGTTAACCGGCAGGTTATTGGTTCGAGTCCAATCGGGGGAGCTTCTCCACCAACGCCCGTCGGCAACACGCCGACGGGCGTTTCTGCTGCCCCCGCGCCTCCGCCCCCTGCCTCCGCGATCTTGCACTTACTGTCCCGGCATAAGGGGCGCTCTGCGCATATCCACGACCGAAACTGCAAGATCGGCGCGGGTTCTGAGGCCGCGACTGTGCTGGCGGGGTGGGGTCGGTATTCGCTGCAGCAACTTCGGGGATGTTGCTGTCTCCCGCGTGCCTGAGGCAGCAATATCCCCGAAGTTGTGACGATCTTGGGGCGGCGGCGCGGCGTGCGTGGGGGGCGTGGGTGGAATGGGGGGTTTGGGCTGCTTGTGGGTCTCGTGCCCGGCAGGATGGTCGATGTCGACCTAGACTCCAGCTGCGTCGATTGATGCGTCGATTCTTGGGGTGATCGCAATGTCGGGACGAGGCGGCTTCGGCCGGGCCACACTGGTCGCGGTGGCGGTCGTGCTGGCCTGGCTGGTGATCGGCGGTGTGGCCGGCCCGTACGCCGGACGTCTCAGCGAGGTCGCCACCAACGACAACGCCGCCTTCCTGCCCACCGACGCCGAGGCGACCCGTGCCCAGGACCTCGCCGCTGGGTTCGTCGACCGGGAGACCGTGCCGGCGCTTGTCGTCTACGAGCGGTCGTCGGGGATCACCGACGTGGACCGGCAGCGGGTGAGCGCCGACGCCGCCCGCTTCGCCCAGGTGCCGGGCGTGGTCAACCCGCTGCCCCCGCCGATTCCCAGCGAGGACGGCCAAGCACTCCAGGTCGTCGTGCCGGTGGACGACGCCGAGGGCGAGGAGATCGGCTCGGTCGTCGAACAGTTGCGCGACATCGCCGGCGGCGACCGGGACGGGCTCACGGTGGACGTCGCCGGCCCGGCCGGCCTGCTCGCCGACCTGATCGAGGTCTTCTCCGCCATCGACGGGCCACTGCTGCTGGTCACGCTCGTGGTGGTGCTGATCATCCTGCTGATCGTCTACCGCAGCCCCGTCTTGTGGATCTTTCCGCTGCTGGCCGCCGGAATGTCGTACGCGCTGGCCTCGGTCTTCGTCTACCTGCTCGCGGACGCCGACATCGTCAAGCTCAACGGCCAGGCGCAGGGCATCCTCACCGTGCTGGTCTTCGGCGCCGGCACCGACTACGCGCTGCTGCTGATCGCCCGCTACCGCGAGGAGCTGCACCGGCACGACCGCCCGTGGGACGCGATGCGTGCCGCGTGGAGGGGTGCCGCTCCGGCCATCATCGCGTCCGGCGGCACGGTCATCGTCAGTCTGCTCTGCCTGCTGCTGTCCAGCCTCAACTCGAACCGGGCGCTCGGCCCGGTCGCCGCCATCGGCATCGCCGCCACCCTGCTGGTGATGCTCACCTTCCTGCCGGCGCTGCTGGTGCTCGGCGGCCGGTGGGCGTTCTGGCCCCGACGGCCCCACGTCGACCAGGCCGACCCGCGGGCCGAGCACGGCATCTGGAGTCGCATCGCCGGTTTCGTGGCCCGGCACGCCCGACCGATCTGGCTGAGCACCGCAGTCGTCCTGGCTCTCCTCACGCTCGGCCTGACCCAGCTCGGCGCCACCACCCTCGGCCAGTCCGACCTGTTCACGCAGCGCACCGACTCGGTGGACGGTCAGGACGTCATCGCCCGGCACTACCCGGCCGGCACCGGCAGCCCGGCAACCATCTTCGCCACCGAGCAGAGCGCGCGGCAGGTGGCGCAGGTGGCCCAGGGCGTACGCGGCGTCGCGGACGTCCGTCCACTCTCCAACGGCCCGCAGACCGGCCCACCCGAGCAGAATGCCCCGCCGAAGGTCGTCGACGGGCGGGTGCAGCTGGAGGCGACGCTCGCCGACCCGCCCGACAGCGACGGGGCCGAGCGGACCATCCGCGACCTGCGGGTGGCCGTACACCAGGTGCCCGGCGCGGACGCCGTCGTCGGCGGCTTCACCGCCATCAACGTGGACACCTCCGACGCCGCGAAACGCGACCAGAACGTCATCATCCCGGTGGTGCTGGTGGTCATCGCGGTGATCCTGGCCCTGCTGCTGCGGGCCCTCCTCGCTCCCGTGCTGCTCATCGGCACGGTGCTGCTCAGCTTCGCGGCGACGCTCGGTCTCTGCGCGCTGCTGTTCCGCCACGTCTTCGACTTCCCCGGCGTGGACTCGTCGTTTCCGCTGTTCGCGTTCGTCTTCCTGGTCGCCCTCGGGATCGACTACAACATCTTCCTGATGAGCCGGGTCCGCGAGGAGTCGGTCAAGCGGGGCACCCGCGCCGGTGTGCTCGCCGGGCTCGCCGTCACCGGCGGGGTGATCACCTCCGCGGGCATCGTGCTCGCCGCGACCTTCTCCGCCCTGGCCGTCCTGCCGCTGGTGGTGCTCGTCGAGCTGGGCACGGCTGTCGCGATCGGGGTACTGATCGACACGATCATCGTCCGGTCGCTGCTGGTGCCGGCGCTCGCGTACGACATCGGGCCGAAGATCTGGTGGCCGGGCCGCTTGTCCCGGGCGAACGGTGAGCGGGAGGCGCGCGATGCTGGCTGAGACCGACGTGGTGGTCGTCGGCGGCGGCCTGGCCGGCCTCGCCGCCGCCCGCCGGCTGCACCGCGCCGGCGTGCCCTGGCGCCTGCTGGAGGCCGGCGGCCGGCTGGGCGGCCGGGTCGCCACCGACGTCGTGGACGGCTACCTGATCGACAGGGGTTTCCAGGTGCTCAACACGGCCTACCCGCGGCTCGGCACGCTGCTCGACACCGACCGGCTCAACCTCGGCTACTTCACGTCCGGGGTGCTGGTGCGCCGGGGCGACGACCTGCTGCGGCTGGTCAACCCGTTGCGGGAGCCGGCCGGCGGGCCGCGTACCGCGCTGGCCGGCGTGGGCTCGCTGCTCGACCGGCTGCGCTTCGCCGCGCTCGCCACCGGCTGCGCCACGCTGCCGGTGTCCCGGCTGCTCACCGCGCCGGAGACCAGCGCCGAGACGGCGTTGCGCCGTGCCGGTCTCTCCGACGCGATCATCGAGGAGCTGCTGCGGCCGTTCCTGTCCGGCGTGTTCATCGACCGGGAGCTGGCCACGTCCAGCCACGTGCTCGCGATGGTGCTGCGCTCGTTCGCCCGCGGCCGGATCGGCCTGCCCGCCGAGGGGATGGCCGCGCTGCCCCGGGCCATCGCCGACCCACTGCCCACCGAACTGCTCGACCTGGACACCCCTGTCGCGCGGGTCGCGCCCGGCCTGGTCCGCACCCAGGCCGGCGACATCCGCTGCCGGGCCGTCGTGGTCGCCGTCGACCCGCCCGCCGCGGCCGCGCTGCTGCCGGCTCTGGCGACGGTACGCATGCACAGCTACACCACGTACTACCACAGCGCGCCCGAGCCGCCGCTCGCCGAGCCGATCCTGCTCGTCGACGGCGACCGGCGGGAGATCGTCGCGAACACCGTGGTGCTCAGCAACGCCGCACGCACCTACGCGCCCGCCGGCCGGCACCTCGTGGCCACGTCGGTGGTGGGTCCCACGGCCCCGCCCGAGTCGACCATCCGGGCCGAGTTGACCCGGCTGTACGGTCGATCCACCACCGACTGGACCCACCTCACCACAGTGGTCGTTCCGGACGCGCTGCCCGCCGCGCCGCCGCCGCAGGGGCGGCTGCGCAAGCCCGTCTCGATGGGGGAGGGGCTGTTCGTGGCCGGTGACCACCGCGACAGTCCATCGATCCAGGGCGCTCTCGCCAGCGGCTGGCGTGCCGCCGGGGCGGTGCTCAAGGAGTTGCGCGCCGGCTGAGCCCGCCTCGAACGAGGGCACCGCAGCCGTAGTTGATCACCTATGATCGCCGCCATGCCCGCCCCCCTCCCGGCACCCACCTTCGATGCCGCTGCCGCGTACCCCGAGGTCAACGACCTGCGCAAGGCGCTCGACGCCGCCGACTGGCCCGCCGTCCGGGCCGTGTTCGCCGACCGGGACCCCGCCTTTCACACCCTGCTCGTCAGGGAGGCCGGCGACCACGCCGCGTCCGCGGCGTTCCTGCACCGCGTGTACGACGACGACACCACCGACCGGCTGGCGGGCACCCTGCACGGCACTCACCTCATCTGCGACGGCTGGCGGATCCGCAGCTCCTACCGGGCCCAACACGTCAGCCGGTCGCAGTTCGAGCAGTTCCACGAACACCTGCGTCGCGCCGAGCAGGTGCTCATCGACGTCACCGCCCGGTACCCCGACGACGCGGCCGCCTGGACGCAGCGGATCACCATCGCCCGGGGTCTGCAACTGGGCCAGAACGAGGCACGCCGCCGCTACGACCGGCTCGCCCAGCAGCACCCCCACCACGCCCCCGCACAGGCGGCCCTGCTCCAGCAGCTCTGCCCGAAGTGGAGCGGTGACTGGGACCGGGCCTTCGCGTTCGCCCGCGAGTGCGCGCAGGCCGCGCCCGCCGGGGCGCCCAACGCCGTGCTGGTCGCCGAGGCGCACCTGGAACGCTGGCTGGACTTCGACACCGACCGGGAGCGCACCGCGTACGTGCGCAGCGCGCCCGTCGTGGACGAGGTGATGCAGGCCGGGCAGCGATCCGTGCTGCACCCGGACTTCGTCGACCGGCCGGGCTGGGTCTGGATCCGCTCGACGTTCGCGCTGATGTTCAGCCTCACCGAGCAGTGGCCCGCCGCCGCCAGCCAGTTCACCGCCCTGGGCAACCTGGGCACCGAATACCCCTGGGCCTACGTCGACGACGCCGAGGGCTTCACGAAGTACCGCGCCAAGGCGTACGCGAAGGGTGGCCAGTCATGATCCAGCACCTGGACGTGGACGGGGTGCCCACGCTGCTCGCCCCCACCGGTGGGCCGATGCGCGCCGGGCTGACCTTCCGGGTCGGCACCGCCGACGAGACGCTCAGCCGCGCCGGCATCACCCACCTCATCGAGCACCTCGCGCTCGCACCGCTCGGCCTGGCCGACTATCACGTCAACGGCGTGACCGCCCCGGCGTTCACCATGTTCCACACCCAGGGCTCCGAGGCGGACATCGCGGCGTTCCTGACCGCCGTCTGCGGGCACCTGGCCGACCTGCCGGTGGCGCGGCTGGACGTCGAGAAGGACATCCTGCGCACCGAGTGGAGCAGCCGGGGCGCCGCCGCGATCGACGACATCCCACTGTGGCGACACGGCGCGCGGGACTTCGGGCTCAGCAGCTACCCGGAGTGGGGCCTGGGCGCGCTCACCGCCGACCACCTGCGCGAGTGGGCGGCCCGCTCGTTCACCCGGGAGAACGCGGTGCTCTGGATCGCCGGCGACCGGGTGCCCGCCGGGCTGCGCCTCGCGCTGCCCAGTGGGGTCCGGCAGCCGGTGCCGGCGGTCTCGTCGGCGCTGCCGCAGACCCCGGCGTACTTCGTCAGCGGCGCCCGCGCCGTCGTGCTCGACTCGGTGGTGCGGCGCAGCACCGCTGCGACCGTCTTCTCCGGCGTGCTCGAGCGGGAGCTGTACCGGTCGCTGCGCCAGGAGTCGGGGCTCTCCTACACCACCACCACGGGGTACGAGCCGCGCGGCGACGGGTACGCCACGCTGCGGGCGCTCGCCGACGCGCTGGCGGAGAAGCAGGACGCCGTGCTGGGCGGCTTCGTCGACGTGCTGGCGAAGCTGCGGGTCGGGCGGATCGAGCAGGCCGACCTGGACGCCACAGTCGCCAAGCGGCAGGACGTGCTCGGCACCGCCGAGGTCGACGCCGCGCGCCTGCCGGGGTACGCCCTCAACGTGTTGACCGGCGAGCCGAACCTCAGCATCGACGAGCACCGGGCCGAGCTGAAGGCCGTCAGCCTCGCCGACCTGCACCAGGTGGCCGGCGAGGTGACGTCGTCCGCGCTGCTCATGGTGCCGGGCGGGCTCCGCGCCGACTGGGCCGGCTTCGTCGCGGCCCCCACCCACTCCAGCGACACCGTCGACGGCACCACGTACGCGGCGAAGCAGGGCGCCGGCGCGCTCCGCATCGGCGTGGACGGGGTGACCTACCTGGGCACCGACGGGCCGCTGACCGTCCGGTACGCCGACTGCTCCGCGATGCTCGCCTGGCCCGACGGGGCGCGGCAACTGATCGGCGCGGACGCCATCGTGCTGCACGTCGAGCCGACGATGTTCAACCTGCACCCGGCGGCGCTTCCGGTCATCGACGCCCAGGTGCCGGCCGACCGGCACATCGCCATGCCGGCCCGCTCACCGGACGCCATCCCGCAGCCGTCGGCAGCCGAACAGCCGGCCGCGACGCCCGCCGACCGCCCCTGGTGGGAGATCGCGGCGATCGTGGTCAGCGGCGTGGCCGTCCTGGTGATGGGCGCGGTGAGCCTGCTGCTGACGTACGTCATGGTCGCCGCCGGCACCGAGCCGGGCGAGGAATGGTTCTGGGGCGTCATCGTGGTGGGCTGGCTGCTCACTGTTATCCTCGCGTTGCCCATCGTGCTGCTGTGGCGACGGCGGCGGGGATGAGGCGGGGCCACACCGGTGCTGGCCCGTGATCCACCGAGCGGGATAAGATCCGCGCGGTGTCGGGGCGGTAGCTCAGCCGGTTAGAGCAGGGGACTCATAATCCCTCGGTCGCGGGTTCGAGTCCCGCCCGCCCCACCAGTACGGATACGAACGGGGGTCCAAGACCCGCGAAGCCGCAGGCCAGGGCTTGCGCCGAGGGCCCGGCACCCGTCACTGCCCGGCCGGGGCCTCTTCGCCTTCGAGCAGTCGGGCCAGGCCGGTCAGGCCGGGGCCGATCCGCTTGATCTGGTCGTTGAAGAGCAGATGGATCGTGCCGTCGGCATCCATGGCCAGGCTGGCGTGCCCGTCGTGCTCCTCGCCGAGGGGGTAGAGCTGACCGGCGGTGGGTCCGGAGAGACTGTCGAACCACACCTTCTGACCGAGGCACAGCGTCGGGTCGAGGCGTACGCCGATGCGGGCGGAGTCCCGACCGGGACCGCTCACCGGGACGACGAGTCCACCGAACTCGGTCAGGAAGGCGCGAGCGGGAGCGTGCATGGCAAAGCCCTCCGGGGCGAGCGCAGACTCCCACTCGTCGACGTCCACCCGGCGGCGTGGCGTCCAACCTGCCGTCCTGAGTGTCTGGGCCGCACGGTCCGGCAGTGCGCGGTCGTCTCCCCGCATCACAGCACCTCCCTCAGGTCGAACTCGTTGCGCAACGCCTTACAACTGTTGCAGCACGGGTTGTGCGCCCCGTGGCCGGGGTTGCCCGGTGCGCGGATCCGCGCGGCGCCGATCGCGCCACCACGCGGGTCGACGCCACGGTCCAGCAGCTTCGACAACGACTGCGGTAGCGCACAGTTTCCGTGCCACGGCGCGCGAAGGTTCTGCGGTACGCGGTCGAGCGCGCCGGCCACCTCGCGGTGGTGCGGATAGATCTTGTCGGGGCCGTCGCTCACCGACACGGCGGTGTGCCGCCCGTCCGCAGTGGTCACGGCCTCGGCGGTGCCATTGACCCGACCGTTGCGCTGCTGGCGGTCGGCCTCCTGGCGGGCGCGGTAGGACGCCTGCCGGGCGGGAGAGGCGTTCCTGGTGGGGCGTGCGCCCGGATCGCCACGGCGTCGACGCTTGACCTTGCGCAGGTCCCTGACCCATTCCCGGGCGAACTTCGCGGCCATCTTGCCGGTGCGGTTCTTACCCATCGGCCAACCGCCAGAGGGCCTCCTGCATCAGATTGCCGACGATGGTGCGCGTCAGTGTCTGGAACACCGGAATCTCCAGCAGCGACGCACCGAACGTCGGGCCGGCGGTGGCGATCGCCTGCGCGATCTGGATCGCCAGCAGGGTCAGTTGCACAATGACCGCGATCTTCAGGGCCAGCACGATCGCGGCGCAGATCATGAGCCCGGCACCGCCGACCACGGCGCCGGTCCCGTTGCTCTGCAGGCTGTCGATCGGGCTCTCCTGTTGGCCCCACCAGGCCCGGAATGCCTCGATGTCGACACCCTCGTTGCCGGTCAGCGCGTTCCTGGCGGCCGTCTCCGCCTGCTGGACGAACTCGGCCACCTCATTGCTGAATTCGCACCACGCCTGGCCGAGCTCGAAGAGCTTCTGTTCGTCCGAAGCCGGCCAGGTGTAGCCCAGGATGTCGAGCAGGCTGCGCAGCTCGCCCGGAATCTGCAGACCCACGCGTCAGCCATCCATCCGTCTGAGGAGTACGCGAAAGAGGTCGCCGTTGTCGGCCTCGTTCGCTTCGTGGGAGCGAGCCATCGCCGTGAGGTCGTCGCCAGCGAAACCGAGCTCGTCGAGCGCCTCGACCAGTGACTCGAAGACGAAGGACGCTGCCTCGCCGTACGCCACACCGAGCAGTGACCCGGTCTCGTCGTCGCCGAACGCGGGACCTATCGACGCCAGTCGGGCCTGGAAGGCGGTCAGCCTGTCGGCGAAGCCGTCCGCCAGCGACCGCATGGTGGTGCCGGCGGCCGCGAGGCTCTCCGGGTCGATCTGCACGGCGTCGTCACCCGCCTCGACGGCCCAGCCGGTCCTGCGCGTCGGCGAGCCCGTCGAGGAACGTGGTGAACTGCCTGGCGGCATCCTGCTGGATCTCGGTCAGCTGCCGCCCGAGGTCGCTCAGATCGACCGGCCCGGCGGTGGCCGTCGTCGCCTGCTGCAGATCTGCCAGGGCGTCGTTGACGGCGGTCATGATGTGCTCGGTCAGGGTCGTGAGGTCGAGTCGCCGCAGGCGTGGGTCAACCTCCAACGTGGTCAGCCGGCCCGGCGGCGCGGCGGAGACCCGGACCATCCCGTCCGCCGCCTCACCGCGCCCCTCAGGCTGGGGCACGTCGGCCTCCTGCGCCCCGCCCGACTGCTGCGCGGACAGCGCACGCATCGTGTCGGCGAGCACCTTGTCGATCCCGTACGGGTCCGTCGACGCCATCTCAACCCCCGGATCCGCGCTCAGCCATGCCTCACCGCGATTTTAGGAGACGGAATCACTTCCTGTCGTCCGCCCACGGGTGCGGTGATGGCGTCACCGGCGGCCGTCCAGGGCGGACACCGTCCGCTCGTCATGCGTCTTTTTGCCGTGTCGACAGGGGACGGTGGCGACTCAGGTGGTCCGCGAGGCGGTCGGCTGTGCCCTCGGGTGGTGAACCAGGCCGCCGATTCTGGCGACGATGCCGTCCGGGGTCCGTGTCGCCGTGGCGAGGACGGCTGACGGACGACCGAGCGTGTCACCCTGGTGAACGGCGATGCCGCTGTCGCGGGACGTGTCGAGCAGGTGGGCGGCGAGGCAGCCGACGCTGTTGGCGTTGACGATGTCCTCGTCCACACCGATCGCGGGGGCGAACATGCGGGCGGTGGCTGGTCCCGCGGTCGGCGCGAGCACGTAGGCGAAGCAGCCGAGATAGCCGAGCCGGCGACACTCGGCTGCCAGCCGGGCGACGTCGGGCCGCAGCGCTGACAGCGTCCGGCGTTCCCGGACCCGGACGAGGAGCCGGGGCGTGCCCGGCGAGGCGACCCGCAGGTCGTCGGCGACGATGTCGCCAGGCGTCAGACCGAGGGCCGCGATGACGGCGCTGTCGGCCGGTTCGGCGCGGCCCGACAGCGCGATGACGCCCTGCTCGAACCAGACTTCGATGCCGTCGCGGCGGCGGGTGGCGGTCACGGCGACGGTGCGGCCGCCGGTGTTCTGGTGGCCGCGGTGCTCGGTGGCGCCGGCGCGGTGCAGCAGGACGGCCTGCGCGGCGATGGTGCCGTGGCCGCAGTTGCGGAGTTCTCCCTCGCCCGTGAAGAACCGTACGCGGGGCGGGCCCACGCCGCTGCTGTCGACGAACGCGGTGTGGGACGCGCCGACCGTCGATGCGACAGCGCGCCGTTCCTCGTCGGTGCGGCTGGCAACGTCGAGCACGACCGCGGTGGGGCTGCCGCCGCGCCCGTCGCGGGTGCAGGCGTCCACCATGATCACCCGTGGGCCGGGCATCAGGCCATGACGTCGGCGAAGCGAGGGGCACCCGGCTCGAGGTCGACCCGGGCGGCGCGGGCGGCGAAGCAGATCGCGTGGTACCAGCCGCAGAGCAGCAGCAGGTCGAGCACCTGCGGCTCGTCCAGCACCTCGCGGGCGGACTGCCACAGGCTGTCGTCGATGTCCGACGAGTCGTGCAGGGCGTCCATCACCTGGATGAGCGCCCGTTCGCGACCGGTGGTCCAGCACGCGTCGTCCGGCACGCCGTCGGTGAGCGAGGCGATCTCGGGGCGGGTGAGCCCGGCGCGGTGGGCGAAGACCATCAGGTGGACGCCCCACTCGTACTCGCAGCGGCAACGCGCGCAGGTGCGAAGGATGACGATCTCCCGCTCGCGAAGCGTCAGGGACAGGTGCCGACCGAGTTCGTATCTGCCCCACTGACTCATCGCAACGGTCATCGGCAGGTTCTTGGCGTACGTCCGGAACAGGGCGATCGGTGGCATGCCGGTCGGCATCATGGTGGCGAGCTGTGCTGCCACGTCGGCCGTGAACGGCGCGTCGAGCGGAGCTATGCGAGCCATGGTCACCTCCCGCGACTACGGGCTCCACCGCACCATAACGATTCGATTTTAGAAGCGCCAGGATTGCGCTGCGCTAGAGCGCGCCGTCCTCGGTCATGGCGGAGGCCCACTGGTCGGACCAGCGGACGAGTGGGCGCAGGGCCTGATGGGCGCCGTGGCCGAGCTCGGTGAGGGCGTAGGTCGTGTCCGGTTGCTGCGCGACGAGGCGGGCGTCGAGCAGTTCGGTGAGCCGTTGCCGCAGAACGCTGGAGGACATGTCGTCGCAGCGCTGCCGCAGCGCACGGAACCCGACCGGTCCATGGCGCAGCTCCCAGACGATCCGCAGGTTCCAGCGCCGCCCGAACAGGTCGAGGGCTGCCATCAGTGGGCGCCCGGTGCTCGATCCTCGTACCTGCCGTCCCGGCCTGGGCGTCGTCATCGCCTGTGCCGCCCCTCTCGATGCTTCGATTTCCGACACAGTAACCACGCGGCGGGACAGTGCCGGCCGCGACCATCCCGGTGGGGCCCTTCGATCCGGCGGCCCGGCGTAGCGTCGAATCCGTGCCGAGCCGTTCGTAGTACATGCAGGAGGCGGTCGGAGGAGACCGCCGGGACGAGGGAGTCGTGTCATGCCGCGGTACCTGATTTCGTTCAACGAGGGCGCGATGGACCACATCCCCGCCGAGGACTGGCCCGACGTCGGCAAGGCCTCGCACGCGGTGGTCGAGGAGGCAGTGAACGCGGGCGTGTGGGTGTTCGGCGGCGGACTGGAGAGGCAGCAGGCCAGCATCGTGGCCACGGACGGAACGGTCACCGACGGTCCGTACCCGGAGACCAGGGAGGTCGTCGGCGGGTTCTCGGTCGTCGACGTGCCCACCCGCGAGGACGCGCTGGCGTGGGCTGCCAGGATCGCCGCCTCGTGCCGGTGTGCGCAGGACGTCCGGGAGCTCATGCCCGATCCCGAGACGGACGCGATGATCCGCGAGGCCGACAGCCGGGTACGCCGGCCCGACGGAGTCTGATCGAGAACCCGCGTGACCCGCTACGACGGCACGTCAGGCGACGCCCGCGACGGGCCCGTACACCGGACCGATCAGGCGTCGTGTCCATTGCGCGACGAACGGATCGAGCCTGCGGCCTGCGGATTTAGCCTGATTTGGTGATGTCGATGGCTGGCGCGGGCGTACGCGTCCGGCTGCTCGGCCCGGTGGAGGTGGTTGCCGCCGACGGCCCGCAGGCGGTGAACGGGTTGCGCCGCAAGGCGGTACTGGCGACGTTGGCGCTGCACGCGGGCCGGGTCGTGAGCGTCGACCGGCTCATCGACGTGGTCTGGGGCGAGCGGATGCCGGCCACCGCGGAGAACACGCTCCAGCGCCACGTCTCCTACCTGCGTGGGGTGCTCGGCGAGCCCGGATCGATAGTGGCGCGTCGGCCCGGTTACGTGCTCAACACCGGGCCGGAGTCCACGGACGTCCAGGTCGCCGAGCACCTCCTGGAACTGGCCCGCCGCGCGACGGACCGGGCCGAGCAGGTGACCCACTTGACGGAGGCGGTGGCACTGTGGCGCGGCCCGCCGCTGGCCGACGTGGCCGGGTCCGCCTGGCTCGAGGAGCAGGCCGAGCACCTGGCACGCCTGCGGTTGGAGGCCGAACGCGCGCTCGCCGAGGCCCGGCTGTCGGTCGGTGAACACGCCCGGCTCGTCC
Organism: Micromonospora sp. NPDC049114; assembly: GCF_040648635.1. Lineage (NCBI taxonomy): Bacteria > Bacillati > Actinomycetota > Actinomycetes > Micromonosporales > Micromonosporaceae > Micromonospora > Micromonospora sp. NPDC049114. The sequence goes on from NZ_JBEZEA010000007.1 coordinate 20,351, forward strand.
CCGGGTTGGAACGCCTCGTCCGGCAGCATCCCTTCGACGAGCACCTGCACGCGCAGCTGATGCTCGCCCTGTACCGGGACGGCCGGCAGGGCGAGGCGGTCACCACGTACCGGCGGTTGCGCGCCGCCCTGCGGGACAACCTCGGCATCGACCCCAGTCCGCGGCTACGGGAGCTGGAGCGCGCCATCCTGCGCCAGGACACCGCGATCGCCGCGCCCGCGCCCGCGCCAGCGGCGACGGCTCGGCCGGTGGCGGTGGCGGCGCAGTTGCCTCCCGGAGTACCGACGTTCACCGGACGCGACGCGGAACTCGCCACCCTGGACGCGCTCGTCGACTCCGGTGGCGCCGTGGTGGTGTCCGGCACCGCGGGCGTCGGCAAGACCGCGCTCGCCGTGCACTGGGCGCACCGCGCGGCCGCGCGCTTCCCCGACGGCCAGCTCTACGTCAACCTGCGCGGCTTCGACCCGGCGGCCACCCCCACCGAACCGGCGCGAGCGCTGCACGGATTCCTGGAGGCGCTCGGCGTTCCGGCGGCGCGGATGCCCAGCGACGAGGATCTGATGGTGAGCGCGTACCGCACGGCGGTGGCCGGCAAGCGCCTGCTGGTGGTGTTGGACAACGCGCGCGACGCGGAACAGGTCCGACCGCTGCTGCCCGGCTCACCCGACTGCCTGGCGGTCATCACCAGCCGGGACCAGCTCACCCCGCTGGTCGTCACCGAGAGCGCCCAGCCGGTGATCCTGGACCTGCTGAGCCCCGACGAAGCCCGCCACCTGCTGGTCCGCCGGCTCGGGGCGCACCAGGTCGCCGCCGAACCCGCCGCTGCCGACGACATCGCCCACCGTTGCGCGGGGCTGCCCCTCGCGCTGGCCATCGTCGCGGCCCGAGCCGCCACCAACAGGCGTCTCTCCCTGGCCGCCGTGGCCGGTGAGCTGGGCGACCTGAACGCTTTTCACGGCGGCGACGAGGCCACCGACGTCCGGGCGGTGTTCTCCTGGTCGTGCCGAACGCTCAGCCCGCAAGCGGTCCGGCTGTTCCGGCTGCTGAGCCTGCATCCCGGCCCGGACATCTGCGCCCCGGCCGTGGCCAGCCTCGCCGGCGTCGCCCCGGCGGCGACCGGTCCGCTGCTCACCGAGCTGACCAGGGCGAACCTCCTCACCGAGCACACCTACGGGCGGTACGCGTTCCACGACCTGCTGCGCGCGTACGCGGCCAGCCTCGCCGACGACGCGGAGTCACCGGCCGACCGGCGCGACGCCGTGCACCGGCTGCTGGACCACTGCCTGCGCGCGGCACACGCCGCGGACCTCGCACTGCACCCGCACTTCAGCGAGATCAGTCTCCCGCCGCCCCGGCCCGACGTGACGCCGGAGAACCCCAGGAGCAGGTCGGCGGCCACGGCGTGGTTCACCGCCGAGGTCCCCGTCCTGCTCGCCGCCGTCCCGCTCGCGGCGCGGTCCGGCTTCGAGGGGCACGCCTGGCGGCTCGCCTGGGCCATGGCCGGCTTCCTGCACCGGCAGGGGCACTGGCAGGACTGGCTCGGTACGCAGCGGATCGCTCTCGCCGCCGCGTCCCGCGTCGGCGATCGGGCCGGGCAGGGCCACGCCCACCGCAGCCTCGGCCTCGCCTGCTCCCGGCTCCGGCGGTACGACGAGGCCGACGACCACCTGCGGCGCGCGCTCGACCTGTTCACCGCTGTCGGTGACGACGCCGGGCGGGCACACACCTGCCTCAACCTCGGTCAGCTGGCCGAGCGGCAGGGGCGGCACCAGCAGGCGCTCAGCCACTCCCGGCGGGCGCTGACGCTGTTCCGGCGGGCCGGGAACCGTGCCGGGCAGGGGTACACCCTCAACGCGGTGGGTTGGCAGGAAGGGCTGCTCGGCAACCACCACCGGGCCCTCACGTCGTGCGGCGAGGCGCTGCGGGTGTTGCAGGAGGTGGACGACGTGCAGGGACAGGCCGACACGTGGGACAGCCTCGGCCACGCCCATCACCAGCTCGGCGACGACCGGCGGGCGGTCGCCTGCTACGAGCACGCACTCGAACTCTTCGCGCAGGTCCACGACCGGTACGCGGTAGCGAGCACGTACGTCAATCTGGGCGGCAGCCACCGGGCGCTCGCCGACCTGGGCGCCGCCCGTGCCGCGTGGCGCCGCGCCCTGAGCATCCTCGACGACCTCGGCGACGCCGACGCCGACTCGCTGCGTGCCGACCTCGAACAGCTCGACGGCACCCGGCTGTCCTGACGCCCCGCGCTTTCAGCGCGGTTTCCGGGCCGTTTCAGCCCGGCCCGGCACTCTTCGGGCACCAGTTTCCCTCGCCAGGAATGGAGCATCCGATGAGTCGATCGGCACGTAACCTCGCGGTGGTGGGGGTGGTCGGCGCGATGGCGCTGGCCACATCCTCCCCAGCCGTGGCCCGGACCGACAAGCCGCCGACCAGAGGGGGCGACTGTCTGGTCCAGTACCTCGACGACCGCGGCGGGATCGTCCGCACCGAGACCGAACCCGAGGGTCGGGAGCACGGTCAGTTCCGCTGCGTCGCCGGGCAGTGGACGTTCGCCTGGGCCCCGTACGAGGCGGACGACATGATCGTGGCCGACGAGCTCTGGCTCGACCCGTCCGGCACCGTCTCGGTCCGACGGTTCACCGGTCCCGCGCTCGGCAACGACCTCACACTGCGCGAGATCACCGCCATCGCCCAGGCCGTCACCGGCAGCGGCGAGGTGCTGATCGACCGCGCGATCGTGGCGGTCGACGACGGAAAGGAACGCACCCCGGAGCAGGTCGAGGCGCTGCTGGCCGGCAAGGACACCACAGGCGTACGCGTGCTGAAGACCATCGACAAGCCGGATCCCGCCGCGTCGACGAAGGACATCATCGACGAGGCCGGCGGCACCCCCGAGTCCACAGTCGTCTACTTCAGCATCCTGGGCGCGATCAGGTCGGCGCTCGCGTGGGTCGCGGACACGATCAGCGACATCGGTGAGTGGATCGGCGAGCACTGTGACTGGGGGCCCTCTCCCAGCGGCCTGGGCGTGGTGGTCACATGTCGCTGGTAGCCCGTACGACCCCGACAGCTCTGCGGGACGTCATCAGGCGCGTCACCATCGTCACCGCGGCACTGGTCGTCGCGCTGGTGGCCTCGTACGCTCCCTCGCACGCCGCCGACGACGCGGCCCGGCAGACGGTCACCGACCAGCCCGGCGCTCCGGGAATCATGTTTCAACGGTTCGAGGAGATGACCGGCCAACCCGTCGGCGACCTGGACACGGTGCTGGCCGTCGACACCGGAGGCCGGACCCTCACCGCCGACCAACTCGAAGCGCTCGTCGCCGGCAAAGAGGTCGACGGCGTCACGGTCCTGGGGGCGATGTCCGGCGGCCGGGACGTCCTCGACACGACCATGGCCGACCTCGCGGACGGCGTGTACGACGGCAGGGGTGACAGTGGGACCGCGACGTCCTCCCTGCTCTTCGCCTCGTCCACGCCGGAGGGCCGGGAGTGGTGCCTGACCATGTGCATGGCCTCGGGCAAGTCCTTCTGGGAGTGCGTCCTGTCGCGTCGCGGCGACCAGACGCTCACCCTCGACCTCGGCGGCGACACCACTGTGGGCGGGATGAAGGCTGCCTTCGAGAAGGCCAACGGCGTCGCCGCCGAGGGCCCGTACGCCGTCGACACGTTGACCGGCGACGGCGAACCGTCGGCGCAGGAGATCGAGACGCTGCTCGCCGGCAGGGACGTCGGCTCGCTGCGCCGGGTGGCGAGCGTGCCGGGGCCGGACGCCGGGTGGGCGCTCGGCGACGTCGCCGAGAAGTCGGGCGTCCCCTATGTGAAGACGAGGATCCACATCTTCACTGTCGGGCTGCCACTCGTCGGGAAGGTCCTCGTGGTCTGCGTCTCGCACAACGACGGGAAGACCTGGAAGTGCTCGGCCCGCCCGTGGGGTGGGTTCTAGCTGTCGACGAGTCCGCTCCGCGTCGACCGGTCGGTCGAGGCGGAGCGGGATCGGCGCGTCACGGCGCGGTAGGGGTTGCGGCTCAGGTCTCGCTCAACGCGCCGGCCACGGCCTGCCGGAGGGTCGCCGGTGGGCGGCCGAGCAGCCGGGTCAGGTCCTCGGTCTGCCGTTCCAGCGCCCCGGACCGGGCCAGGCCCATCAGGAAGCCCATCGGCCCCGGCGTCTCGTCGGCGGCCTCGTGATAGTCGACAATCTTCCCGGTGGCGTCGCTCAGGACCTCGGCGAGCTGTGGGTACGTCCACAAGGGGCCGGTCAGGTCGTAGCCACGACCCAGGTACGCGTCGTCGGTCAGCACGCGCACCGCCGCCGCGGCGAGGTCCGTGCGGAGTGCGGTGTTGAGCCCACGCCCGCCGGTGCCACTGGTGAGCGTCCCGGACGCGGCGGCGGCACGCAGGCCGGCGTTGAGGAACGCCTCGCTGTAGAACGGGTTCCGCAGCATCGCGTACGCGATCCCGCTCTCGATGATCGCCCGTTCGGTGGCGTGGTGGGCGGCGTTCATTCCCGAGCCGTCGCGGTCGGCGCCCAGGAAACTGGTGTAGGCGATCGCGCGTACGCCGTTGGCGGTGGCTGCCTCCAGCGCGGCCAGATGGTGCCCGACCCGGCGGTCCGGAGCCAGCTCGGGCGAGGAGATCAGCAGCAGCCGCTCCGCGTCGCGAAACGCCGAGCCGAGGCTCGCGGGATCGTCGTAGTCGCCGTGCCGCACGGCAACGCCGAGCGCGGCCAGTTCGGCGGCGCGCGCGGGTTGGCGTACCACCGCGACGACCCGATCGGCGGGGACCCGCGTCAGGAGTTGCCGGACGACGAGCCGGCCGAGTGCTCCGGAGGCAGCGGAGACGACGATCACGTGGTTCCTTCCCACCCTGGTGTTGATCAGGCCGGTGTCAGGAAACACCCCGCTGCCGGATCGTGCCACCGATTTCGAGGCCTCACACAGTCGCCAGCCGCGCCGGGTCGAGCCGGGCGAGGCGGGCCGCGTCCCGGCCCGGCGGCAGCCCGAACAGTCGTCGGTACTCGCGGCTGAACTGCGACGCGCTCTCGTAGCCGACCGCGAACCCGACGGCCGCCACGTCACCTGGATCGGCCAGCAGCCGGGCCCGCGCCTCCTGCAGGCGCACCATCTTCTGGAACTGGATCGGTGTCATCGTCGTGATCGCCCGGAAGTGGCGGTGCAGCGAGGTCACGCTCATCCCGGCCACGCGCGCCACGTCCTCGACGCGGAACAGGTCGGCGTGGTGCTCGCGGATCCACCGGATCGCCCGCTCGATCTGGACGACGTTGCCGTCGCCCACCCCGATCTGGCGGACCGTCCCGCCCTGTTCGCTGGTCAGCAACCGCCAGACGAGTTCGCGCTCCACACCCGCCCAGAGCACGCGCTGGTCGTCGGGGCGGTCGAGCAGCCGCAGCAGCCGCACCACCGCGTCGAGCAGGTCGTCGTCGGCGGTGCTGACCGCGATGCCGGCCGCCGGCTCGCCGGTGGCCGGGGGCGCGTCCAACAGCAGGTCCGCGATCAGCGACGGCCGCAGCGCGAGGCCCAGCACCAGGTACGGCTCGGCGCGGCTGGCCTGGCTGACGTGGCTGATCACCGGCAGCTCCATGGAGGCGACGATGAACTGCCCGACGCCGTACGAGAAGACACCGTCGCCCAGCACCGCGTACTTCGCGCCCTGCGCGACAAGCGCGAAGAGTGGCGCGGTCTGGGCCGGCATCGGCTCGGTGGGCGTGTCGGTGCGGTGCAGGACGAGACCGCCGGGCGTGGGCCGGCCGGCGTGGCGCAGCACCAGGTCGCGGATCTCCGGCAGAGCGGTCATGGGCCCATCCTGCCGAGAATGGCAGGATCAGGCAATGCGCTGGCAGTATCGACCTACGGGGTCGGCGGTTTCCGGGTGTGTACTGGGCGCATGCCACTCGATCACTTTGTCACGCTGGGCCGCTCCGGCCTGCGCATCAGCCCGTACACGCTGGGTGCCATGACCTTCGGCGAGGACCACGGCTGGGGCGCCCCGGTCGACGAGTCGGAGGCGATGATCAGCGAGTACCTGGAACGTGGCGGCAACTCCATCGACACCGCAAACATCTACACCAACGGTCACTCCGAGAAGATCATCGGTGACTACCTGGCCGCCCGGCCCGGCCTGCGCGACCGGATCATTCTCGGCTCGAAGTTCTTCGGCAACCTCTTCCCGGGCGACCCCAACGGCGGCGGCGCCGGGCGCAAGGCGGTGGTCGCCCAGGCCGAGGAGTCGCTGCGCCGGCTGCGCACCGACCACCTGGACATCTACTGGCTGCACAACTGGGACCGTGGCGTACCGGTCGAGGAGACGCTGCGCGCCCTGGACGACCTCGTCACGGCCGGCAAGATCCGCTACGTGGGCCTGTCCGACCTGCCCGCGTGGAAGGCCGCCGAGGCGCAGGTCGTCGCGCACTTCCGGGGCTGGACGCCGGCGATCGGGATGCAGTTGGAGTACTCGCTGCTCGAACGGACTGTCGAGGGGGAGCTCATCCCGATGGCGGGCGAGCACGGTCTCGGCGTCCTGCCGTGGAGTCCGCTCAAGAGCGGTTGGCTCTCCGGCAAGTACGTGCGCGGCGCCAGCGACATCGACACGACCCGCGCCGCACTGGTGGGCGGCCCGAGCGAGCGCGACTGGCAGGTGATCGACGTGTTGCACGAGGTCGCGGCCGACGCCGGCGTGACACCGGCGGCGGTGGCGCTGGCCTGGATCGGCGCCCGACCGGGTGTGTCGTCGGTGCTGATCGGGGCGCGGCGTCTCGACCAACTGAAGGCGAACCTGGCCGCGGTGGACGTGCGGTTGTCGCCGGAGCAGACCGCACGGCTCGACGAGGTGTCGGCACCGGCTCTCAACTTCCCGGCCGACAACAACCGGTACCTCGCGCCGAGGCTCGCCTTCGCCGGCGCGACTGTGGACGGCCAGCCCAGCCCGCCGTCGCCCTTCCTCGGCAACGGCGTCCGGTACTGAACACCCGCACGCGCGGTCCAGGACATCCGGCGGGTGGACGCCACCGGTCACCATGACGGCATGGGTAAGTGGCAACGCCCGTACTCTCTCGACGCCACGACCGGCTTCGCGATGCTGGGGCTGGTGGGGGTGGCCGCCGCCGTCTCGTTACTCGTGATCGCGTACGTGCGCGGGTGGCCGATGCCGGTGCCGACCCCGGTCGCGATCCTTTTCGGGGCGTGGATGGCCATCTGCCTCGCCGTCGCCGTACGGCAGGCGATGCTCGGGGTCTACGTCAGCGCGGCCGGCGTCCGGTCCCGGACGCTACTGCGCACGACAACGGTTCCGTGGGCATCGGTGGCGTCCATCCACAGCGGCATCGCCACCATCGCGGGACTGGACATGGGTCGCTCCGCGATCATCATCGAGCGAACCGACGGGGTCGCGGTCCAGACCGCGCTCCAGCGCGGTGACCTGCTGCGGCCGTTCACGTTCCGGCCCGAACTGGGACGGCTGGCCACCTGGCCGGAGCACTACGACGAGATCCTGACGACACTGCGGGCACACCAGCGCGACGCGCAGCCCCGAGATGCCGCGCAGGCCGATGGGCCGGCGCGGCAGTCCACCGCCGGTGCCGCCACGGGACGCCGGTCCGCGGGGGTTGGCCGGTCCGTGACCAACCGTGGCGGCCCGACGGCTGAGCAGCGACGGGACGTCCACGCGCTGACCCGGCAGCACCAGCGGGGCGCGCTCACCGACGCCGAGTTCGCCGCCGCGCTGGCCAGGATTCAGGGCCCCGACGCCGGCTAGCGGGTGAGCCTGGCCAATGACCGCGCCAGCCGGGATGCGAGGCTGACGGGTGTGCCGTCCCTACTCGCGCGTCGCGTGTACGAAGCCTGTCACCTGACCGGATCGTTCCGGCTGCGATCCGGTCAGGTGAGCCCCGACTACTTCGACAAGTATCTGTTCGAGGGGCAGCCCGCTCTGTTGCGCGACGTGGCCGAGGCGATGGTCGCCCTGCTGCCCGGGTGCGACGTGCTGGCCGGGATGGAGATGGGCGGCATACCGATCGCCACGGTCATGTCACAGATGACCGGGCTGCCGACGGTCTTCGTCCGCAAGCAGGCCAAGGAGTACGGCACCCGCAAGGCGGCCGAGGGTGGCCCGGTGGACGGCAGGCGCGTCGTGGTGATCGAGGACGTGGTCACGACGGGCGGGGCGCTACTGGCGTCGTGCCGGCAACTGCGCGCGGGCGGCGCGGTGATCGACACCGTGGTGTGCGCGATCGACCGTGAGCAGGGCGGGCGGCAGAACCTCGCCGCCGAGGGGCTGGGGTTGCGCGCCGCCCTCAGTCGACACGATCTGGAACGTTCCGCGTCGGCCTGACCGCCTCCCGCTCCGCTACGGGGTAGCGCAGGCTGTACCGCAGGAGGGCAGCAGGAGGGATCGTCCCGGAATCGGAATCCTTGAACCATTGATGGAGTCAAGCGAGTCCGATACCGAGGAGCCCGTCATGCCCCTGCAAGAGCGCACGTCCGCCCGCCGTCGCCGGACCCTGCGGGCGGCCGCCGGGACGCTGGCCGCCGTCGCCGTCCTGACCGGCCCTCCGGCGTTCGCCGCGGCCGAATCCGGTCGGCCCGCCGGCCCACGCGACGCCGTGCAGCGGCAACTGGACCGGCTGGTCAGCGAGGACGGCTTTCCCGGCGTGCTCGCCTCGGTGCGGGGAGCCGACGGACGCGTCCACGACTACACCGCCGGCGTGCGCGACCTCCGCTCGCACGCTCCGGTTCCCCGCGACGGCCAGGTCCGCATCGGCAGCAACACCAAGACCTTCACCGCCGTGGTCGTCCTGCAACTGGTGGGGGAGGGCCGCATCGACCTCGACGCCACTGTCGAGCACTACCTGCCCGGCGTCGTACGGGGCAACGGCAACGACGGCGGAGCGATCACCGTACGCCAGCTGCTGCAGCAGACGAGCGGCCTGCCCGACTACGACGACGTGCTGTTCACGCAGCCGCAGGACCTGATCGACAAGAGTCACTCGTACTACCAGCCGCGCCGGCTGGTGGACGCCGCGCTCACGAACGCCCCGCACTTCGCGCCCGGGGTGAAGTGGGAGTACAGCAACACCAACTACGTCCTCGCGGGGCTCATCGTCGAGCAGGTCACCGAACGTCCCATCGGCGAGGAGATCACCGACCGTGTCATCGGGCCGCTCGGTCTGCGCGACACGTACTGGCCGGGCGTGGGGGAGCAGCGCCTTCGGGGCACGCACCCCCACGGCTACGTCGCGGTGGCCCCGGGCGCTGCGTGGGTGGACGTCACCGACATGGACCCGTCCCTGGGCTGGGCCGCCGGCCAACTGGTCTCGACCCCGGACGAGCTGCGGACCTTCTTCGAGGCGCTCGTCGGTGGCCGGCTGCTCAAGCCCGCGCAGCAGGCGGCCATGATGACGACAGTGCCCGCGCCCGGCTTCGAACCGTCCGGCGAGTACGAGTACGGGCTGGGCATCGCCCGGCACGAGCTGCCCTGCGGCGGCGACGCCTGGGGCCACGGCGGCGACATCCAGGGCTTCGAGACCCGCAACCTCGTCACCGAGGACGGCCGCGGCGCCGTCGTCGCCGTGACCGGTCTGCCGACCGGTGAGCAGATGCTCGCCGACGTGAACGGCAGCGTCGACGCGGCGCTGTGCACCGTCCACTGAGGCGGCGGCACCTGTTGCTCCAACCGCGCCCCGCGGACCGGATCACCGGTCTGCGGGGCGCTGCCCGTGTGACGCGTGGGTTCGGGGACCGACCCGTTCTCCTGACAGCGAGGTCACGACAGGGTCGCGGCGGTCTCCGTCCGGCTGGCGGTGACGCGGCGGCGGCGCACCGGGTACGGGATGGGGTGGGTGATGCTCCACGCGGCGCCCCGGCACACGACCTCCTTGTAGCGGGCCGCCAGCCGTCCGGTGAGCAGGGACGGCTTGGCCCGGTCGTCGGCGGTCACGTACTGGATGATGCCGTCGCGGCGGCCGAGGCTGATGCACTGGTTGAAGTAGCCCAGCGGGGCCTTCGGGATCTTCACCTGACCGGTCAGGCGCGCGGCGATGGCGTCGGCGGCCTGCCAGGCCATCGGGCCTCCCGAGGCGCAGGACATCCGCAGGGGCTTGCCGCCCGGCCCGGCGGCGAGTGCGGCGTCGCCGACGGCGTACACGTCGGGGTGCGAGACGGAGCGCATGGTGTCGTCGACGACGATCTGCCCGCTGGCCGCGACCGTCAGGGTCGTGGCGGCGGCGAGGGGGTGGACGGCGAAGCCGGCCGTCCACACGGTCACCTGGGCTGGGATCGTCCGACCGTCGACGGTGACGACGCCGGTCGCCTCCACCCGGGCGATGTCGGTGTGCTCGTGGACGGTGATGCCGAGCCGGGCCGTGACGCCCCGCAGGTGCTGTCGTGCCTTTCCGGTGAGCCAGTCACCGAGGCTGCCGCGGGTGGCGAGCGCGACGTCGAGGTCGGGCCGGGCCTCGGCGATCTCGGTGGCCGCTTCGAGGCCGGTGAGGCCCCCGCCGACGACGAGCACCGTCGCGCCGGCCGCGAGCTGGCCGAGGCGGTCACGCAACCGCAGCGCCGACGGCCGGCCGGCGACGTCGTACGCGTGCTCGGCGACACCGGGCACGCCGTGGTCGGCGGCGGCGCTGCCGAGGGCGTACACGAGGGTGTCGTAGGCGATCTCGTCGGCGCCGCTCTCGTCGGTCAGCGCGACAGTCCTGCGGTCGACGTCGACGGCGGTGACCCGGGCCCGTCGCACCCGCACGCCGGTGCCCGCGTACACCTGGCTCAGCTCGCGGCGCTTGAGGTCCTGGCCGGTGGCGAGCTGGTGCATGCGGACCCGCTCGACGAAGTCGGCCTCGGCGTTGACGACGGTGATCTCGATGTCGTCGGGGTGCAGTCGCCGGGCGAGACGCCCGGCGGCGATCGCTCCGGCGTATCCGGCTCCGAGGACGACGATGCGGTGCTTCATGGCGGCACTCCTGTCTCGGTGATGGTCGCTTCCTGAACCGGACGGCGACGCGATTGCTGACAGGAGGTGGCTATGACCTGGGTCACCAGACGTGCAGGAGCGGTTCCGAGTGCTCGGTGGTGGACCACTGGCGCGTGACGCGTTCGAGCTTGTCGGGGTTCACCTGGATGCGGATGGCCGCGACACCGTCGGGTGTCACCTCCAGGGACATGACGCCGACGACCTGGTCACCGGTCACCACGACCACCGCCGGGCCGCCGTTGACGACCTCGGCGTAGAGGGCCGGGCTGCCGCTGACCAGGTTCCGCTTGGCGTCGCTGGGCCGGAACAGGCCCCGCAGGAACTTCGCCACCGCCAGCGCGCCGCTGATCGGCGTGGTCCGGGCCGGGATCTTGCCGCCGCCGTCGCCGACGCTTGTCGCGTCGTCGGTGAGCAGCGCCACCAGCCGCTGGACCTCGCCGTTGTTGGCCGCCATGAGGAACTCGGTGACGATCTTGCGCGCGGCGGCGCTGTCGACCTCCGCGCGGGCCCGGTCGGCGGTGACGTGCTGCCGGGCACGCCGGTAGATCTGCTGGCAGTTCGACTCGCTGACGCCGAGGATCTCGGCGATCTCACCGTGCGGGTAGCCGAACGCCTCGCGCAGCACGTACACCGCGCGCTCGTTGGGCGACAGCCGCTCCAGCAGGGTGAGCACCGCCATGGAGACCGATTCGCGCTGCTCGACGGTGTCGACCGGGCCGAGCATCCGGTCCCCGGCGAGCACCGGCTCGGGAAGCCACGTCCCCACGTACGTCTCCCGCCGGGCGCGCGCCGAGGTGAGCTGGTTGAGGCACAGGTTGGTGAGCACCCTCGTCAGCCACGCCTCGGGCGTCTCGACGTGCTCCCGGTCGGCGGACTGCCAGCGCAGGAACGTGTCCTGGACCGCGTCCTCGGCGTCGCTGGCCGAGCCCAGCAGCCGGTAGGCGATCGCCTCCAGGCGGCCCCTGGAGCGCTCGAACACCTCGACCTCATCCGGACGCAGCGGCATGGCTCGACAGTAGCCGCGTCCGTCGCGCGGCCCGCCGAGCAGTGGGCGAGGCGCGGCGGGCGGTCGGAACCTGCGGTTCAGCAGGCGGACCGCAGGTGATTGTTCCGGTACCACGAGCAGATCTTCGACACGCCTGGCTTCTGCGCCAGCTGGCGGCGCAGTTGATCCTGCCCGTCGGCCGACAGACCGGGGGTGAACTCGACGAAGCTGATCGGCCCCCCGTCGCCGTCGTCGTACCGGGTGTGCACGCCGACCACGCTCACGTCTCCCGGCCCGACGAGGTCGGTCACCTCGGTGTCCGCGTCGGTGTGGACGACGAAGCCGACCGGCGGGGACGTCAGCGAGTCGTGCACCGCTCCCGCTGACGCCACGACCGGGACGACCACCAGCGCCGCGCCGACGAGCACCGACAGCCGGGCCCGCCACGGCGACCGCCGCGGGTCCGCGGTGGTGGCCAGCAGGACCAGCATCGCCGGCAGGAGCCCGGCCGGCACCGGCCCGCAGGCCAGGACGAGCAACGAGACACCCACCGCCAGGCAGGCGTACGTGAACTGCCGCCCCCGCGTGACGAACAACGGGACCGCGGTCAGCGCGACCGCGACCCACCCGAACCGGAAACGCAGGGTGTCGCCCCCGGTCTGGTACGCCCAGCCGAGAAGGACCACGGAAGCCACCAGCGCGGCCACCACCAGGAGGCGCTGCCACGCGTGCACCCGGTGTACCGCCGACGTCTGGGTCATCGTCACGGCGGCAGTGTGCCAGCCCGGGGCAACGAGGCGCTTCGCCCTTGCGCCCACGGACGCTGTCGTATCGTGCGGACATGACACACCCGGTGTGGGCGGACGCCGACGCGTACGAGGCGTACGTGGGTCGGTGGAGCCGCCTGGTCGCGGCCGACTTCGTACGCGGACTGGCCGTGGCACCCGGGCGGCACTGGCTGGACGTGGGCTGCGGCACCGGCGCGTTGACCGCGACGGTCCTCGCCGAGGCCGATCCCGCCCGGATCACCGGCATCGACCCCTCGGCGGGTTTCGTCGCCCAGGCGCGTGCCCGCGTCCAGGACGCGCGGGCGAGCTTCCACGTCGGTGACGCCCGCGCGCTGCCGGTGCCCGACCGCGCCGTCGACGTGGTGGTCAGCGGGCTGACGCTCAACTTCGTGCCCGAGCCGGCGCGGGCGGTCGCCGAGTTCGCCCGGGTCGTCCGGCCGGCGGGGGCGGTGTCCGCGTACGTGTGGGACTACACGGAGGGCATGGCGATGATGCGGCACTTCTGGGCCGCCGTCGCCCACCTCGACCCGGGTGCGGCGGGGCGGGACGAGGCGAGCCGGTTCAGCATGTGCCGGCCGGAACCGTTGCGAGACCTGTGGGTGGACGCCGGCCTGCGGGACGTGTCGGTCCGGCCGGTGGACGTGCCGACGGTGTTCGCCGACTTCGACGACTACTGGCGGCCGTTCCTCGGCGGGCAGGGCAGCGCCCCGTCGTACGTCACCTCGCTGGGTGAGCCGCAACGGGCGGCGTTGCGGGACCTGTTGGCGGCCCGGCTGCCGATCGAGCCGGACGGCTCGATCCGGCTTACCGCGCGGGCCTGGGCCGTGGCGGGCACGGCGCCGTAGCAGGGACGGCTCGGGCCGGTTGCCGGAGGCCGGCGCGACAGGCGAAGGACACCACCTGTCGTCCGCTCGCGGCACGCCGGTAGCCCAGCACCACCCGTCGGACGCATGGCCCGACACCAGGGCGATTGTCGCTAACCGGACAAGACGGTAAAGCCCCTGGTAGAGCACGCTTAGGGCAGGCGAGGAGGCGGACGGATGTCGGGCCACATCCCAGTCCTCCGGCCCATCGCGGACAGCATCGTCCACGTCGGTGCCGCCCTCGCCCAGCCCGACCCCGCCACGGCGGGCACGGCACAGCCGCCGGCCCGACCACACGTACGGCGCGGTCGCCCACACCGCCGCGGGTGCCCGCGGCGGTGGCCATCGCCCACCGCCGGCGCCGCCGTCCACCGGTCGCGCCGCCGCTCCCGTGCTCCACCAGCCTTCCCGCATCGTGGATCTCGCCTGGTCCGGCGTCGCTCACCCGCGCGTCCGCCCCGGCGACCTCATCAGAGAGGCAGTGACATGGCGGCTCCTACCGCGACCGCAGCCCTGAACGCGTCCGTCTTCGCACCGGGCGACCAGATGCTGCTGACCGTCACGTACTCCGACGCCGACACCAAACCGCTCACCGTCACCATCGTGGTCACCGACGCGCAGGGCAACAGCAGCGCGCCGGTCAAGGTCACCGCGGTCATCGACCCGCTGACCGTGACCGTCAGCGACAACTCCGGGCGTACCTGGTCCCGGGTCTCCGACAACGGCTCGGTCGCCGTGTACCGGGCGGTGGCGTGATGCCCCGGGTCACCGTCCAGGTCCGCGACGCGGCCGGCAACACCGCGACGGCCGGCGTCGACTACAGCCTGCGCCAACCGGTCCTCGGCGGCTACTACCTGTCCGGCGGCGCCGACCCCACGGCCGACATGGCCGGCGGCAACTTCCGCTCGCTGACCCAGTACCGCAGCTTCGCCGACGGGTACGTCTTTCCCGGCTACAACCGGCCATGGCTCATCAACCTGGGCAAGGCCGGGGTGCAGATCAACATGGTCCTGGAGCTGAAGCACTACGGCGCTGGCGACGCCGGGCCGCAGACCTTCACGGTGGACGGCGTCAGCTACACCGTGCCGGCACCGTCGATGACCATCCAGCAGCGACCCGGCACCACCTGGCCGAAGGCGTACGGGTACACCCAGGTGCTCAACGGTCAGTGCGACGGGTTGTTCGCCCGTGCCCTGTCCCAGTACCGGACGCTCGGTTTCGGAGTGAACATCCAGCTCGCGTCCGAGTTGGACACGGACCACGAGTTCGGCACGACCGAGGCGGGCAAGGCGTACACCTGGGCCGAGTCCGACGCGCGGGCGGTGCAGGCCATGACCTACATCGTCACCTGGTTCAAGGCCCGCACGTTGCCGGCCGGGACGACCTTCTCGGTCGGGTTGGGCGGCTTCGACCGGGCGTGCTTCCAGCGCACCCACCCGGAGTCGCTGATGTCGCGGCTGGACTACCTGCAGTGGAACGCCTACGCGACAGCTGTCGGCCAGACCGCGCTGGCCCGCTTCCGCCGGACGAAGGACTGGGCGGTCGCGGATCTCGGCCCGGTGGCGCTGTCCCGACCGGTGATCATCGCGGAGTACGGGGTGCGGTCGGCCGAGATCCCGGACCAGGCGGCCTGGATCGCTACAGTTCCCGCGGCGATCGCCCAGCTCAACGCCGAGCGTGGACCCCGTATCGCGCGAACCAACTACTTCAACTCCGGGTGGGGCACGCTGTCGCCGAAGTCGGCCGGGTTGGCCGCGCTGCGCACCGCGTACGCCACCCGGCCGTACGTCTGACGCGGGCCCGGAGCCGGCGGTACGGTCGACCCGGCCGTCCACCGTTCGCAGTGGGCCCGGCACGCCGTCCGCCGGCCAGCGCTCACGCCCCCTGCGGCGGGCCGGCCTGCTCCGCCAGCCAGCGCCAGTCGTGCCAGGTGGCGAGCCGGTTCGCGTACAACGTCTCGGCGAGACGGTACGGGTACGGCCCGAGGAACAGGCGCAACGGCGGCTCGGCGGAGTCGACGAGTTGCAGGATGACGCCGGCGGTCAGCGCCGGATCGTCTGGCGTACGCGTGGACGCCCCGGCGCGGCGTGCCTGTCGTACCGGCTCGTACGCCTCGATCGGCTCGGTGTGCGCGGCCGAGTCCCCGGACCAGTCGGTGCCGTACGGGCCCGGCTCCACGATCGTCACCGTCACCCCGAGCGGGGCGAGTTCGGCCGACAGGGCCTCGCTGAGCCCTTCCAATGCCCACTTCGACGCGTTGTAGAGCCCCAGGGTGGGGAAGGCGCCGATGCCCCCGATGCTGGAAACCTGGAGGAGGTGGCCGGTGCCCTGCGCCCGCAGCACCGGCAGGGCGGCCTGGGTCACCCAGAGCGCGCCGAAGAAGTTCGTCTCCAGTTGCGCGCGGGCCTGCTGCTCGGTCGTCTCCTCGACCATGCCGAACAGCCCGTAACCCGCGTTGTTGACGACGACGTCGAGCCGGCCGAACGCCGCCGCGGCCCGGGACACCGCGTCGAACACGGCCGGGCGGTCGGTCACGTCCAGGGTCAGCGGCAGGACCCGGTCCCCGTACGCCCCGGTCAGATTCTCAAGCGTCCGGAGGTCCCGTGCCGTGGCGGCGACCTGATCGCCGCGTTCGAGTGCGGCCTCGGCCCAGATGCGGCCGAAACCGCGGGACGCGCCGGTGATGAACCATGTCTTCATGACTCGACCCTGCGCCAGCGGACGCCGGCCTGCCAGCACCCTGACGGGGCTAGGCTGGCGGGAATGAACGGCGAGAACGCGCTGGGCGACTTCCTGAAGGCGCGTCGCGGGCGGGTCCGGCCGGGCGAGGCGGGGGTGACCTCGTTCGGGCGCCGACGCGTACCAGGACTACGCCGTGACGAACTGGCTCGTCTCGCGGGCGTCAGCCAGCATTATCTGACCCGCCTGGAACAGGGCACGGACCGCAACCCGTCGCCGCAGGTGCTGAACGCCCTGGCGAGCGCGTTGCAGTTGAACGAGGACGAGCGGGCACATCTCACCGCGCTGGCCACCCCCGCGCCGCCAGCGCGCGAGCACGCCGCGGCCTCCGACGCCGTGCAGCAGCTCATCGACTCGTTCGGCCAGACGCCCGCGTACGTCCGCGACCGCCGCTTCGACGTGCTGGCGGCGAACAAGCTCGCCATGGCGCTGTCCCCGCTCTACACACCCGGTCAGAACCTGGTCCGCGGCATGTTCCGCGACCCCACGGTGCGCACGCTGTTCCCCGACTGGGCCCAGATCGCCGCGCAGAGCGTCGCCGCGCTCCGGGCCGAAGCCGACCCGCGCGACCCCGCGACGACCGACCTCATCGCCGAGCTGCTGGCCGACGGCCGTTTCCGCGACGTCTGGACCGCGCACGACGTCCGGCCGACACGCGACGAGGTCAAGCGATTCCACCACCCCGTCGTCGGGCCGCTCACCCTCCGGCGGGAGACGCTTGCCGTCGCCGGCGCCGACGGTCAGGTGATCATCGCCTACCAGGCGGCGCCGGAGACACCCTCGGCGTACGCCCTGGCCAGGCTGCTCTGAGGTCCGGGGCGTCGGGCCGCGCCTCAGCCCTGGCCGAACCGCTGGGCGTACGTGTCGCGCAGCTCGGCCCAGCCGAAGTCCTTGGCCTCGGCGCCCCGGATCGGGCCTACCGGGTCGCCGTCGAGCAGCTTCTCGGCCACGTCGAGGCAGAGGTGCCAGCCGGCCGCGACCATCGGCAGCATGCCCCGGTCGGCGACGGTGTGCCGCAGGGTGAGCCGGGTGCCGGCGCCCACGGGAGTCAGCTCCCAGCGCAGCAGGTCGTCACCCCAGGTGTATTCGAGCAGGTGGGGCGGCTCGGCCCGGCGTACCGTCGCCGGTTGCTCCGCGGTGGTCTCGCCGTCGATGAGGGTGAGCACGGCGGCGCCGGGGTCGCCGAGGTTCCGGTCGGCGAGGAACGGGGCCCACTGGGCGAGCTGTGCCGGCTCGGTCAGCGCCGCCCACACGGTGGCCGGCGGGTGCCGCAGGTCACGGACGAAGACCAGGACGGCGCCGCCGTCGGTGGGCTCGGCGCGCACCTCGGCGGGTGGGCTCGGGCGGAACGCGTCGCGGTTCATTCACTGCTCCTGACTGTCGAGGTGTCGTTCGAGGGCGTCCAGGTGCCGCGTCCAGAGCCGGCGGTACGGGTCGAGCCAGCCGTCCACCGCCCGCAGCGGGCCCGGCTCGAGGCGGTAGATCCGTTGCCGGGCCGCGGTCCGGCAGGTGACGAAGCCGGCCTCGCGCAGCACCCGCAGGTGCTTGGACACGGCCGGCTGGCTGACCCCGAGCCCGTCGACCAGCTCGCCCACACTGCGGTCGGTGTCGCGGAGCGCATCGAGGATCCGTCGCCGGGTGGGCTCGGCGAGGACGGTGAAGGCGTCGGTGGACACCAGGCCAATATGCCTCAAGCGTTATATGACCGTCAAGGAATATGACCGGGCCGCCCGTCCGGACGCGGTCCGCCGATCGGCTCCCTATGCTCGGACGCATGGAACTGCGGATCTTCACCGAGCCCCAGCAGGGTGCCACCTACGACCAGTTGCTCGCGGTGGCCCGCCGCGCCGAGGACGCCGGTTTCGGCGCGTTCTTCCGGTCCGACCACTACCTCAAGATGGGCGGGGTGAGCGGCGATCCCGGCCCCACCGACGCGTGGACCACCCTGGCCGGCCTGGCCCGGGACACCAGCCGCATCCGGCTCGGCACGCTGATGACCGCAGCGACCTTCCGGCTCCCCGGCCCGCTGGCGATCACCGTGGCGCAGGTCGACCAGATGAGCGGCGGCCGGGTGGAGCTGGGCATCGGCACCGGCTGGTACGCCGACGAACACACCGCGTACGGCATTCCGTTCCCGGCCCTGGGCGAGCGGTTCGACCGGCTCGAGGAGCAGCTCGCGGTCATCACCGGTTTGTGGTCCACCCCGGACGGGCAGCGGTTCAGCCACGACGGCCGGTACTACCCGGTCAGCGACTCCCCGGCCCTGCCCAAGCCGGTGCAGCAGCCCCGCCCGCCGATCCTGCTCGGCGGCATGGGTCCGAAGCGCACGCCCCGGCTGGCCGCCCGCTACGCCGACGAGTTCAACCTGCCGTTCGCCTCGCCTGCGGACTCGGCCGCGCAGTTCGAGCGGGTCCGCGCGGCGTGCGCCGAGATCGGTCGGGACCCGGGCGACCTGGTCTGGTCCAACGCCCTGGTGCTGTGCTGCGGGCGCGACGACGCCGAGGTGGCCCGCCGGGCCGCCGCCATCGGCCGCGAGCCGGACGAGCTGCGGGCCAACGGTCTCGCCGGCACGCCCGACGAGGTCCTGGACACCATCGGCCGGTACGCGAAGATCGGCAGCCAGCGGCTCTACCTCCAGGTGCTCGACCTGACCGACCTGGACCACCTCGACCTGGTCGCCACCGAGGTGATGGCGAACCTTTGAGCCCGGCAACCCGACCGCCGGCCGGCCGTCGCGTCAGGCGCGGTGGTGGGCCGGGCGGCCCGGGTCGCGCAGCACGGTGTCCAGCCGGCCGTCGCGGTCGCTGTCCACATAGGTGATGTCCGGTACGCCGTCACCGTCCACGTCGATCTGGACGACGTCGGCGAGGCCGTCGCCGTCGAGGTCGGTGACCACCTCGACCGACCCGTCCAGGTGGCGCGTCACGATCGACCGTGACCCGCCGCCAGGCTCGCGCGGCGGCGGACCGGGCGACGGTACGGGCGTCGGCGCGGGCGCGGGGGCGGGTGTCGGACGGGGGCCGGGCGTGGGCGCCGGGTGGCTCGACAACCGGGCGCCCGGCGGGGCGCTGGCCGGCTCGACCGCGCTGCCGGTCGGGTCCAGCTCCTCCTCCGAGGGGAAGACATCGCCCCGCGGGGCCGGATCACGGTAGCTGCTCATGGGCGTAGGGTTCCCCGACGATGGCGAGAACAACCGTGCCCGATCGTCCGGTGTCCGTGGCGCCCGGTCTGTCGGAGGATGCGAGGACCGACGCCACGGTCATGAACGGGGGTCCGAGCGTGGAGCTGCGCCGGAGCCGGGGGGCCCGGGTGCTCGCCCTGGTGTGCGTACTCGGTGGGGTGCTCTTGTTGGTCTACCCCAGCGACGGCGCCCTGCTACGGACGATCGTCGCCGTGGGTGCGATCGCGCTCGGCGCGGTGGTGCTGGTCAGCGCGCTGCGGCCGTTCCGCTTCGGGATCACCCCGGAAGGGCTCAGCATCCGGCGGCCCGGCCTGCGCCGGGAGATCCGGTGGGCCGAGGTCGACGCGCTGGTCCTCGACGAGCCGCCCCGCCGCGACGGCTACTCCACCCCGCCGCGCCTGCTGCTGGTGCCCGCCCCGGGTGCGGCATTCGAATCGGTCACCGCCCGCCACCCGATCGACGGCCGGCCAGCCGTCGAGCTGCTGGTCTTCGACCAGGTCCGGGAGCAACCCGAGCAGGTGGCCGAGGCGCTCGCGCGCTGCGCTGGGGACCGGTTCGTCGACCTGCTCGCTCTGCGCCGCGCCGCCTTCGCCGCCCCGGACCTCCCGGTCGGCCTGCGTGGCTACCAGATGGATCGGGTCGACAGGTTGATCCGACGCGGCCAGGACGCCCTGATCTCCGGGGATGCGGCGACCCGGCAGGCGGCCCGGGGCGAGATCGAACGCGCCACCGCCGCCGGTCTGCCGATCGCTCAACGCGGCTACCCCACGTACCAGGCGGATGCCGTTCTGGAAGCCCTCGTCGCCGCATTGGCCGACCACCAGTCCACCGATCGGGAGACCGCCCCATGACCGCGCAGGGACAGCACCTGACGTCGAGCACCGACGTGCCACGCCGCAACTGGGCCGGCAACGTGCGCTACGCCGCGCGGGAGTTCCACCGCCCCACCACCGTCGACGAGGTACGCCGGCTGGTCGCCGGCAGCTCCCGGATCCGCGCGGTGGGCACCGGGCACTCCTTCAACCGCCTCGGCGACACCACGGGGGACCTGGTCTCGCTCGCCGGCCTGCCTCCGACGATCGAGATCGACCGCGAGCGCGGGCGGGTCACCGTGGCCGGCGCGCTGCGCTACGGCGACGTCGCCCGGCACCTGCACAGCCAGGGGTACGCGTTGGCCAACCTCGCCTCGCTGCCGCACATCTCGGTCGCCGGCGCGGTGGCCACCGCCACCCACGGCTCCGGCCCCACCCACGGCAACCTGGCCACCTCGGTAGCCGCCCTGGAGCTGGTCAACGCCGACGGGGACCTGACGTCCGTGGACCGCGACACCGACGGCGACACGTTCGCCGGCATGGTGGTCGGGCTCGGCGCGTTCGGCCTGGTCACCCGGGTCACCCTGGACCTGGTGCCGGCGTTCGAGCTGCGTCAGTACGTGCGCCTCGACCTGCCCGTCGAGGCGCTGGACGAGGCGTTCGACTCGGCGTACAGCGTGAGCGTGTTCACCGACTGGCGTACCCCGCGTCTGCGGGAGGTGTGGCGCAAGCAGCTCGCGGACCAGCCGCCGCCGGAGATGGACTGGCTCGGCACCACGGCCGCCGACCAGCCGCGACACCCGGTGCTCGGCATGCCGGCGGAGAACTGCACCCCACAGCTCGGCGTGCCGGGCCCGTGGCACGAGCGGCTGCCGCACTTCAAGCTCGGCTTCACCCCGAGCAGCGGTGACGAGCTCCAGTCCGAGTACCACCTGCCGCGTACGGCGGCGGCCGGGGCGCTCGCCGCGCTGGCCGAGGTGGCGCACCTGATCGCCCCCGTGTTGCAGGTGTGCGAGCTGCGGACGGTGGCGGCCGACGAGCTGTGGCTCAGCCCGAACCACCAGCGGGACAGCTTCGTGGTCCACTTCACCTGGGTCGACGACGCCGACGCGGTGCTGCCGGTGCTGGCCGAGGTGGAGGACCGGCTGGCGCCGTTCGCGCCCCGCCCGCACTGGGGCAAGGTCTTCGTCACCGCCCCCACCGAGCTGGCCGCCCGCTACCCCCGCCACGCCGACTTCGCCGCCCTGCTGACCCGCCTGGACCCGACCGGCACGTTCCGCACCGACCTGCTGGACCGCTACTTCCCCCGCTGACCGACCGGGGTGCGCAGGCTGCCGCGCTGAACGGCGCGGCTGATGTCGCTGGGGGAGACGATGCCGGTGAGCAGGCCGTCGTCGCTCACCACCAGGGCGCGGCCGTCGGCGCACTCGCTGAGCCGGGGGAGCAGGTCGTTGAGCTCTTCCCCCGCCTGCGCGAGGACCAGATGGTCGGCCCGGCAGGCCACCTCGGCCAGCGTCGTCGACGTCCGCGCATCGGCCGGTACGCCCCGCACCCGGTCCAGGGTGACGAGGCCGGTCGGTCTGCCGTCCTCGGTCAACGGCAGCGCCGAGTGCCGGTACGCGAAAAGGTAGTGGTCCACGAAGTCGGCGACCGTCATGTCCGCCGAGGCGGTCTGCGGCTGCGGTGTCATCACGTCGGCGACCCGGATGCCGCGCAGCGCGCTTCCGGCGCGGGCCTGCCGCTCCTCGACCCCGGCGGCGCCGATCAGGAACCAGCCGATCAGCGCCAGCCAGAGCCCACCGAAGCCGATACCGGACAGGAACTGCCACAGCCCGAGGCCGATCAGCAGCACACCCAGCACCCAGCCGGCCCGGGCGGCCACCACGGACGCTCGGCTCCGGTCGCCGGTGGCCTTCCACACCGCCGCGCGCAGCAGCCGGCCACCGTCCAGCGGTGCGGCCGGCAGCACGTTGAAGATCGCCAGGAGCACGTTGATGCCGGCCAGCCACGCGATCGCGCCGAAGAGCAGTCCACCCTGCCCGGCCAGCGCGAACAGCAGAGCGATGACACCGAAGAACGCCCCGAGCAGCAGGCTGACCAGCGGGCCGACGCCGGCGATCCGCAGCTCCGCGCCGGGGTCGCGCGGCTCGCCCTTCAGCTCGGCCACCCCGCCGAACAGCCAGAGCGTGATGCCGTCGACGGTCAGCCCGTTGCGCTTGGCGACCACGGCGTGCGAGACCTCGTGGGCGAGCAGGCCGACGAAGAAGACAACCGCCGCGGCCAGACCGGCGAGGGTGTACGCCACCGGCGAGCGGTCCGGGTACGAGCGGGGAAACTGGTTCGCGGCCAGCCCCCACGCGATCAGCGCGAAGATGACCAGAACGCTCCAGTTGACCCCGACCGGCACCCCTGCGATCCGTCCGAGCCGGAAACTTGCCCTCATTCCGGACTCATACCCCTGCTTAGCCTGCCCATGCCAGTCGACGAGGCGGCGTCTCGGTGAGTGTGATCGGTTGGTCATGCCAAGAGAACATCTGCCCAAGTTCCGTCCGACCGCGCTCCACCACCTCGAGCAGGGGACCGGGGGCGATGGTGTCCGGCAGCGGAGTGTCGGTGGTCAGGTCTCGAACGGAGATGGGGCGGCACAGCCACCGGTGCAGCGCCCGCCGATCGACGGCAGCCTTCTCCCGGTCGCCCAGCATCCAGACATCCGTCCTGTAAGGGGTGCTGTCCGTTCCCAGTGCGCTAAGGAGACCGGAATGGCGTACCAGGCAGGGGTAGCAGGTCCCGCAGTGGTAGTGCTCTGCACCCGGCCGGTCCCGTGGTGGGCGCCCACAGCTGATGGTGGCATGGGTGAGGGTCGCCGGAGCCAAACCAGCGTCCAGGGCCTGCCGGCAGACCTCTCCCTTCGTGAGGTGCAGGTACGGGTTGATGACGGTCACCCCGCCGCCGAGAGCGTCGATCAACGAGTTGAGCAGGTGCAGTGTCCCGGGATGTACAGATTTCGTGGAGCAGGCGGCTACCCGGGCCGGTGTGAGCGGGGGATTGACGGCGAGCTGCCCGTTCTCCGGTACGACCACCTGTGGCACCCCGTGGGCGGCGGCGAGGTAGATGGCGGTGGCGAGATAGAGCAGCCCGCGGGTACGCGCAGATTTTTCCAGCTTCCTGGTAAGACGGACCTGCTGCGATGCCTTGAGCTGCTCGATGTCGCGACAGGCTGAGCTCTCGATCGCGCTGAGAGTCTGGTCCTGCTGGCTGCCCCACTGGGGTTCAAAATAGGAGACGAGCAGGAGAGGGCCGGCCGCAACCTTGGCACGCTCTGCCGCCCACGCGGTGGAATCAAGCCCACCGGAGAACAGGGCCACCTCTCCCACATCGGCGTAGGTGGTCCGTCCCTGCTGGGGCCACCTACGCCCGCCGGTCCGGACGTTGATCGTCCATTGATCCGCGCTTAACGTCTCCGACAGGTGAGACAGCAGCCGTAACGTCGGCGGGCTCCAGACGGAGGAGTTGACCACCTCCACGGACAGGTCGATCCTTCGGGTCCAGCCGTCGATCGCGCACTCGCGCAGCGACAGCTTGTCGGCCAGGTACACGGCTCGGGCGATCTGCAGCAGGTCCTGGGCCCAGTCCGGGCGGTCCTGGGGTACCTCGGCCAATTTCTGCAATCGCTCGTCGGCATGCTCAAGCAGCGGCCATCCGATGGTCTCCCGCTTCCGGTCGGTGGACACCCCGCCCCGGGTGGCGTAGTGATACGCGAAGCTGGCCCGGCTCACGCCGCCAACTCCAGTCCGCTGTCGCCGAGCCCGAGGGCCTCCGCCACGGTGGTGGTCAGCAGGTCCTTGGCGACATCGGCGAGCCGTGGTGGCTCCGGCCCACGTTTGACCGCCTCGGCGCAGGGGTTGGGCAGCACCTTGACGACCTGATCGGCAACGAAGCCAGCCACCATGTCGGTCGGGTCGAGGATGGCCAGTGCCGGTACGGCGATCTTGATGTTCTCCGCGATGAGAATGTGTACGAACTCGCCGACCACCTCACCGAAGAACGCGCGATACAAGGCGCAGAACAGCTCGCCGGTGACCGGTGTTGGACGGCCAGGATCGGCGAGTGGTCCTTCCTGCGTCACCAGGTGTTCCCCGACGCGTCGGGCGGCCCGGCGGATGGCAGCGTCCACGATGAGTTGGCCATCGCCGGCGACCTGTCCGACGAACCGCCGGACGAACTCGTCGGCGTCATCCTGCGCGGCCAAGTCCGCCACCAGCGGAAGATCCGCTCGCCCGAGGCCATCGAGCAGCTCGATCAGCCGTCCGCCGGCCTGCTCCGCTGCGGCACGGATGCCGAACGCCTCCGGATCTGCGTTCAGGGCGTCTCGCAACGCTCGCTGGTACTGGGCCGCGATCGCCTCGGCGCGCTGTTGGTCATGCTCGAGTAGTTGATCAGGCCGGCTGCTGGCGTCCGGCGTCCAGTTGCCCAGCCGGCCTTTGGCAGCGGTCCAGCTGCCGTTCTTCGGACCTGGTAGACGGGTCGAGGTGCCCATGCCGACCTCCCGAGGGGTTGGGAAGGACGTCGAGCGAAGTCTATTGACACCCACAGTGTTTGGCCAGATGCACTACGTGCTCGGAGCGGTGGTCTCCGCTGATCAAGCGCCGAAACGGTAAAGTGCGCAGCCTGAGCCGGAACATGACGGCCAGGGCGGAAGGGTCGGCGCATGCGGGAGGATTCACCGCGCTGGGAGCAGATCAACTCCAGCTCGTACATCTGGGAGCAGGACGGTCTGCGTGAGCTGGCCGGCTATCTGCCCGATGCCGACCCGTACCACGTCTGGACGAACGTCGAGTTCGTCGGCGCCGACGGCTCGATCAACGAGGTCGACGCCCTGGTGTTGACGCCGAGCGGGCTCTACGTGCTGGAGCTGAAGCACTGGCAGGGGGAGATCCGCGGTGACGGCACCCAGTGGCTGCGCCGGGCGCCGAATTCTCGACTGATCCCCGAAGACAACCCGTACATCCTGGCCAACCGGAAGGCGAAGCGGCTGGCCAGCCTGATCCGCTACTACGCCAAGCAACACGGACGGCAGCGCGAGACGCCCTATGTCGGGGCGGCGGTCTTCCTGCACGCGAAGGCGATGCGGGCCGAGCTGGACGCGATCGGCAGCCAGCACATCTACGGGCTGGAGCAGCACGATTCCGGCCTGCCCGGCCTGAAGAAGCTGCTGCTCGCCCTGCCGCGTAACCCGGACCATCTGGTGGACGAGGCGCGCGGCAGGGAGATCGTCGAGCTGGTGCGCGGTGCGAAGATCCGGCCGTCGGTGGCGGACCGCAAGGTCGGTCAACTGCTGCTGCACCCGAAGCCGTTCGCCGAGGGTCTCGGCTGGCAGGACTTCCTCGCCGGGCACGCGCTGGACACATCGCTGGTGCGTCGGGTGCGGTTCTACCTCACCAGCCGGGCCGCCGAGCATGAGGTTCCGGCGATCCGCAGGGCGGCGGAGCGGGAGTTCCGCCTGCTGCAGGGCATCCACCATCCGGGCGTGGCCCGGGCGCACGACCTGGTTGAGCACTCGTGGGGCCCGGCGGTCATCTTCGACCACCAGGAGGAGTGGGTACGCCTCGACCAGTGGCTGCTGCGCCGCGGCGACGCGTTGACCCTGGCCCAGCGACTGCAACTGGTGCAGGATCTGGCCGAGATCATCGACTATGCCCACTCCCGCCGGCTGGCCCACCGGGCGCTCTCGCCCCGGGCGATCTACGTCGGTAACCCGGACGGGCCACGCCCCACGCTGGTGGTCACCGACTGGCAGACCGGCGGCCGGTTGGCCGGCACGACCCAGCTCACCCGACTGGGCCCGTCGAGCGACCCGGCCAGCCTGGAGCTGTTCTTCGACGACGAGGTCCGCCGCTACCAGGCGCCGGAGGCCGAGAACGCCACCCGGCTGCCGGGCCACCAGCTCGACGTGTTCTCCCTCGGCGCTCTGGCGTACCGGATCTTCGCCGGGGCGGTGCCGGCCGCCACGCCGGAGGAACTCGTCAACGCGGTACGCGACAGCGGCCTGCACCTCGATGCTGCGGTCGACGGCATGCCGCACACGCTGGTCACCCTGGTCTATGACGCGACCCGGGGCGATCCGGCGCAACGGCTGCCCAGCGTCTCCCGGTTCCACAAGGACCTGGAGAAGGTCTGGGAGGAGCTGACCGCGCCTGAGCCCGAGCCGGTCGCCGACCCGCTCTCCGCCCACCGGGGTGACGTGCTCGACGGCGGCCTGGAGGTGAAGGACCGGCTCGGCTCCGGTGCCACCGCCGTCGCCTTCCTGGTCGCTCGCGACGGGGAGTCGCGTGACCTGGTGCTGAAAGTCGCCCGCGACGAGCAGCACGAGGAACGGCTGACGGCCGAGGCGCGTACCCTCGCGGGGTTGAAGCACCCACAGGTGGCCGCGCTGGTCGACGGCCCGGTGCGGGTCGGCGGCCGGACCGCGCTGCTCATGGAGAGCGCCGGTACGCGGACCCTCGCCGAGGAACTGCGCGGTGGCCGGCTGGCGTTGGACCTGCTGGAGCGATACGGCCGGGACCTGCTCGACATCGTCAACTACCTGGACGGCCAAGGCGTCTGGCACCGTGACCTGAAGCCGGCCAACTTGGCGGCCCGGCCCCGGCCGAAGGACAAGCAGCCGCACCTGTGCGTCTTCGACTTCTCGCTCTCGTCCGCCCCCGCCGACCAGCTCGGCGCGGGCACCGTCGGCTACCTCGATCCGTTCCTCGGTCCGCCGCGCCGGCTGCGCTACGACGCGGCGGCCGAGCGGTTCGCGGCGGCCGTCGTGCTCTACGAGATGGCGACCGGCGTGCTGCCCCGCTGGGGTGACAACGCCAACCCGGCCGTGGTCAGCGACGAGGTGGCCCTCGACCCGGCGGTGTTCGACCCGGCGGTCGCCGACCGGCTGGTGGAGTTCTTCGGCCGGGCGTTGGCGAGGGACGCGGCGGCGCGGTTCGACACGGTCGACGAGATGACCGACGCCTGGCGGGCCATCTTCCAGCAGGTCCCGCAGCCCGCGGTGACTCCGGTCGGCCCGGTGCCGGCGGCGGTGGGGCTGACTCGTGAGTCGCCGCTGGAGGTCACCGAGCTGACCGCCCGGGCCCGCTCGGCGCTGGAACGGCTCGGCCTGCACACCGTCGGCGAGCTGCTGGACGCGGAACCGTCGGCGTTGACCCGGGCCAAGGGAGTGCCGGACGCCACCCGCAAGGAGGTCCTCGCCCAGGCGCGGGCGCTGCGCGCCGTGCTGCCCGGCGGCAGCGAGTCGCCCGCCGTCGACGAGCAGCCGCTGGCGCAGGGCGTGGAGGCGCTCTGCGCGACTCTGCTTCCCGCCTCGACGTCCCGCAACCACCGGACGCTGGCCGTGCTGCTCGGGCAGACGCCCACCGACGACGGTGAGTTCCTGTGCTGGCCGGCGCAGAGTGAGGCGGCCCGGGCCACCGGCCGGAGCCAGCCCCAGATCTCCAAGCTGCTCGCTGCCCAGGCCAGGAACTGGCTGGGGGAGCCGGCACTGGAGGCGGTGCGCAACGAGATCGTGGCGCTGCTCGACGCCCGCGGCGCGGTGATGTCCGCCCAGGAGTTGGCCCAGGCGCTGATTGCCGCCCGCGGCTCGTACACACCCGCGCCGAAGCGGCTGCCACAGGCAATCGGGCTGGTCCGCGCCGCCGTCGAGGCCGAGCTGAGCACCGGCGGGGACGCCCGGGTGGCCATCCACCGGTTCCGCACCTCCGGCACGGTCCTGGTCGGCCGGGAACCGGACGATCCGGCGTCCGACGTCACCGCCGCCGACTTCCTGGGGTACGTGGTGGAGCTGGGCGGCCGGGCCGTCGAGCTGGTCGGCGCCGATCCGCTGCCGACCCGGCAACGTGCCGTCGAGGAGCTGCGCCGGCTGCCCGTGCCGGCGGGGATGCCGGCCGTGGCCGACCTGCGGCTGTTGCAGCTCGCGGCGGCCGCCCGCAACGATCGGGTCGACGTCAACGCGCAGGGACAGCTCTACCCGGTGGGGATGCCGGCGGAGCGGGCGCTGCGGTTGTCGGTGGGCAGCCTGATCGGGCAGCGGCTCAGCGAGGAGCAGATCCGCGACCGGGTGCAGAGCCGCTTCCCCCGCGCGGAGCGGCTGCCGAAGCGGCCCGCGCTGAACGACCTGCTCGCCGCGGCCGAGGTACCGCTGACCTGGCACCCGCACGACCGGGTGTACGGGCCGGCGACCACGACGGCGTCAGTGACCGGCACCCGGCTGGCCACCACCCACGCACCGCTGCTCGGGCTCACCGCCGCCGACGAGGTGGGAGACAAGCTAACCTCTGCCATCGACCGGCGCGCCTTCCTCGCGGTGCTGGCGCCGCTGCGCCGGCTCGGGCCGGCCCGGCGGGCGCTGCTGGACCGGCTGCCGCTGACCGAGGTGGACGTCACCGCGATCCTGCTGGACCGGCTGCGTGCGCTGGGCTTCCCGTGGGAGGCGATCGTGGCGGCCGACAACGGCTCCGCGCTGGACGCGGATTTCCGCAGCCTGGTGGACCTGGTCCGGCACCAGGTGGTGCCGGCGGTCAGCACGGCGATCGCCGCCGCCGACGGGCCGGTACTCATCACCGAGGCGGCGCCGCTGGCCCGGTACGGGCAGCTCGGGCTGCTCCAGGAGCTGGCCGACCCGACCCGGCCCCGGCCGGCGGCCCGGCTGTTGCTGGTGCCGGCGCGCCGCCCCGAGCCGGCGGTGCTGGACGGGGTGCAGTTGCCACTGACCTCACCGGCCAGCCAATCGCTGTGGCTCGCCAACGACTGGATCGAAGCAGCCGCCGTGCCGAGGACCCGAGCCTTGTAGCAGGCATCGGGGTGTCGAGTGCGTCGGACCCAGCTCGATACAGTGGTGCACTGTGGACCTTGGGCAGTAGTCTCCGGACATGGAAGCCTTCGAGTCCTTCGTCGCCGTCGCCCTTGAGGACGAGGGCTTCGTGGTTTCGGAGGCAGTGAAGTTTCCAGTGAAGCAGCCGACCGCCAAATCAGCGTATGTCGAGGTGCAGACACACGGATTCGAAGTCGACCTGGTCGCCGCTCGTGGCGATCGCCTGGTATTGGCTTCGGTCAAGTCAGCCTTCGGATCCCGGGGTGTGGTCGCTGAGCATGTCACAGGCGCGACCGCCAATCTCCGCGCGAGGAAGCTCTACGCGCTGCTCAACAACGACGCCGTACGAGACGCGGTCGTCCTTGGCGCGTCCCAGCGGTTCGGTTATCGCCCAGAGCAGATCGAGATTCGCCTCTATGTTGGTCGGTTTGCGGCGCCGACCACCGGGGTGCATGAAGTGAAGATCAGGCAGTGGTGTGCGACGCAGAAGGTCGGGGCCGGCCCGATCCGCGTTTTCGGCGTCAGTGATGTCGTCGCCAAGGTTGTCCGAGCGGCGCAGAAAAAGCAGTACCGGAACAACCCGGTTCTCGTGACGATGAAGGCCCTCGAAGCGGCTGGCTTGCTGAAGCTGGCGCTTCCAGATCCCATCGATGACAACCAGGGGCTTCTGACAGCAGATTGAATGATCAGCGGCGAGAGGGAGGCCTATGCCACACATCAGCGATCGTGTCGTTCTGAGGGCTTGGCGGCAACGCGGCGAAGCAGGACGCATCCACTACGTGGCCGCCAAGGCCGGTGGTGGCGAGCGACGCCTCTACGTTGACGAGGGCAACGCCCTCTACACGGTCCTCGAAGGTCACCTTTTGGCGCTTGGCTACACCGGTCCGGCAAGCGACAAGATCGACGACGAGTAAAGCGAGCTTGAGAACGCTGGGTTAGTCGGCTGTGCCGGCCGGGACTACCCAGGCGGTGGGCTGGCCGGTGATCGCGGTGATGAGGTCGAAGTCGCCGTCGTAGTGCAGGACGGTGACTCCGTGTCGTTCGGCGGTAGCGGCGATCAGCAGATCCGCCATCGACAGGGCTCGGTGGTTGCCCTTGTGCAACGCCTGCACCTGGATGTCGATCGCTCGATCCCAGACTTCGTCGGGCATGGCCAGCCACCGAAAGCCGCTCATGAGCCACCTGGCGCGCTGTGCGTCCTTGGCGGTGCGGGCGCTGTGGATGACCTCGATCTCGACCGCCCCGCACACCGCGAGCAGCCCTCGGTCGGAGAGTTCGCCGAGCACCGGGGACACGCGTGGCTTGGGCCAGCGGGCGAGGGCTGACTTGTCCAGCAGGTAGTGCTCGTGATTCACGCTGCGTCCGGCTTGGCCGCCTCGACGGGACCCGTCAGATCGGGCAGCCCTCCGCTCTTGAGCCAGTCGGCGAACTGCCGCCGCTTCTCGCGGTCGACGACAGCCTTGAGGGCAGCGTTGACGGTGGCCTTCTTCGTCGTGGTGCCAAGGATCTTGCCGGCCTCGGCGAGTAGTTCGTCATCGACATCTAGGATCGTCCGGCTCACGGATGCCTCCTCTAGTGGGCGCTACTCGCCGATGATATCAATCTGACGCCTTCTTGATATCAGAGCCCGCTGAGTCGCCATGCTGACAACAGACATGGATACGGATCGCCCGTCGGGATAGTTGCGAAGGTGGCGAGGCTGACCGACGAGGGCGATGACCCGTACCTCTGGCTGGAAGATCTTGATGGTGCGGACGCCGCCGGGTGGGTGCGGGACCGCAGCGCGGAGACCGTCTCCGCGTTGACCGGAGGCGAGGCGTTCGCCGGCTTGCGGGCCGAGATCCGGCAGGTGCTCGATGCTCAGGATCGCATTCCCTATCCGGGTTGGCGTGGGGATCACCTCTACTACAACTTCTGGAAGGACGCGGCGCACCCGCGTGGGGTCTGGCGACGGACGACCCGCGAGGAGTACCGCCGATGCGAGCCGGAGTGGGACGTGCTGCTCGACCTCGACGCGTTGGCAGCGAAGGAGGGCGAGAACTGGGTCTGGCAGAAGGTGACAGTGCTACGGCCCGGCTATGAGCGCTGCCTGATCAGCCTGTCCCGGGGCGGCGCCGATGCCGTCGTGGTGCGCGAGTTCGACCTGCTCCGCCGGGCTTTCGTCGAGGACGGCTTCACGCTGCCGGAGGCGAAGAGCCGTGTTTGCTGGATCGACGCGGACCAGATCTACGTCTGCACCGACTTCGGGCCGGGGTCGCTGACCTCCTCCGGGTACCCACGTGTCGCGAAACGTTGGCGGCGAGGCACGCCGCTGTCCGCGGCCGACACGGTGCACGAGGGGCGGCCGGAGGACGTCGGGGTGTTCGCCTCGCACGATCCAAGCCCCGACTTCGAGCGCGACTTCGTCGTTCGCAGCCTGGACTTCTACCGCACCGATAGCTACATGCTGACCGGGGCGGGTGAGCTGACCCGGATCGAGGTGCCGGAGGACGCCTGGTGGGAGGTACACCGGGAGTGGCTTTTGATCCGGCTGCGCTCGCCGTGGCTGGTCGGTGGGGTGACCCATCCCGCCGGCGTTCTGCTGGCGACCCGATTCGAGGCGTTCCTCGCCGGTCAACGGGAGCTTACGGTGCTCTTCCGGCCCGACGCCCGCACGGCGCTGAGCGGCTACTTCTGGACCCGGAACCATCTGATCCTGGCCACGCTCGTCGACGTGCGGAGCCGGCTGGAGGTGCTGACGCCCGGCGAGACGGGCTGGCGGCGGAAGCCGCTCGCCGGGGTGCCGGAGTTCGACCACAGCCGGATCGTGGAGACCGACCCGGACCACGACGACGCCTACCTGCTTGCCTCCGAAGGGTTCCTGCAACCGGCGACGCTGCGGCTCGGCCAGGTCGGCGGCGCGGTCGAGACGCTCAAGAGGGGACCGGTGTTCTTCGACCCGGACGGCCTGGCGGTCCGTCAGTTCTTCGCCACCTCGGTCGATGGAACCCGGGTGCCGTACTTCGTGGTGGGCGACCCGGGCGCGGCCGGCGGGCCGACGCTGCTCACCGGGTACGGCGGCTACGAGGTCTCGCTGACCCCGCACTACAGCGGGATCATCGGGCGGGGCTGGCTGGCCCGGGGCGGCAGCTACGTGGTGGCGAACATCCGCGGCGGCGGGGAGTACGGCCCCGAGTGGCACCGGGCCGCGCTGCGGGAGAACCGGCCCCGGGCGTACGAGGACTTCGCGGCGGTGGCGGCCGACCTGGTGACGCGTGGGATCACCACGCCGGAGCGACTCGGCATCGAGGGCGGCAGCAACGGCGGGCTGCTGATGGGGGTGATGCTGACCCGCTACCCCGCGCTCTTCGGGGCTGTCGTCGCGCAGGTGCCGGTGTTGGACATGCGGCGCTACCACCGGCTGCTGGCCGGGGCGTCGTGGATGGCCGAGTACGGCGACCCGGATCGGGAGGCCGACTGGGCCTACCTGCGGGAGTACTCGCCGTACCACAACGTCCGCGGCGACCGGCCGTACCCGCCGGTCCTGCTCATCACCTCGACCAGGGACGACCGGGTGCATCCGGGGCACGCCCGCAAGATGGCGGCCCGGCTGCGCGAGCACGGCCACGACGTGTCCTACTACGAGAACGTCGAAGGCGGGCACGGTGCCGCGGCCAACAACGAGCAGCGGGCCTTCGTGTGGGCGCTGACGCTGGAGTTCCTGTGGCGGAAGCTGACCGGACCGGTTGCTGCAGCTGTTCTGCCACGCCAGCCTGCTCGTCGCGACGAAGGCGAGCGGGTCCGGACCATCGCCGGCCAGTAGGCCACTCCATGCTGGACGTGCGTGGGTACGCGCCCAGTCTCTCTCTGTGGTAGGAGTCTAGGAATGCCCCTGCGCAAGATCGTGCTTCAAAACTACCGTTGCTTCCGAGATCGCCAGGAGATCGAGCTGGCCCCGGTCACGGTCGTCCTCGGTAAGAACAACTCTGGTAAGAGCGTGCTGACCCGCGCTCCGCTGGTTATCGCGACCGGGTTCAATACCGACTCCACCGCGCCGTTGGACCTTGATCGGCTCGGGCCGGACACCGTGGACGACTTTCGGGAGCTTTTCCACGACCACCTGACGGGCCGGCCCATCAAGCTGGGGCTGGTGGCCGAAGACGACCGGCTGCTCTTTTCCCTGGAAGCAGGAATCCAGTATGTAGACAGCATCAACAGCGCGGTGGTGTCAAGCCTGGATCTCATGTCCCCGCAGTTCAAGGCGGTGATCGTCTCGTCCCGGCTGGTCGGGGCAGGTCAGCAGGACACCCCGGATATTGATGGCATCGCGGTGACACCCGAACCGCAGATCCGGCGTGGGGAGAAGCTCGAGTACGAAATTCGGCTGCCCGGAAAGGAGCCTCTAGCCCACCGGGTCGGTTTCCGGGGACTGGTGCCGGACCTGAGCGGGGTGCCCGGGCTGGGGGACGTCGGCACACTCGACCTGAGCCCCGGGCCAATCCGCTATCTCAGTCCCTACCGGGAGAGGGTCGCACGGCATCACCGGCTGCCGCTTGGAACGCCCTCGGTGCTGGGCGCGCAGGGCGAGGGGATGGCGGGCATCCTCGCCCACGACTTCAGGAGGGACCGTGGGGCGCTGGTCGAGCGGGTCAACGAGCTGCTGGCGACCATCGTGCCGGACTGGAGGATCGCCGAGGTGCCGGCCGGGCCGCTCTGGTCGACGGTGTTGACCCGCAAGGGCAGTGAGGTGCGGGTGAACCTAGCTGACGCGGGCACGGGGCTGGCGCAGGTGCTGCCGATCTTGGTGCAGTGCGCACTAGACGAGCTGCGCGGCGAGCCCGACCGTGCGCCGTTGCAGATCATCGAGGAGCCGGAAATGCACCTGCACCCGGCCGCCCACGCCGAGTTGGCCGACCTCTACCTGGCCACCGCCAAGGCGACCGGCACCCGATTCCTCATCGAGACGCACAGCGAGACGCTGCTGCTGCGGCTGCGCCGGCGGATCGCCGAGGTCGACAACGAGTTCTCTGCGGACATGCTCAAGGTGTACGTCGTAGAGCAGCGGGACGGAGCCTCGGTGGTACGCCAGGTCAAGGTCGACGAGCTGGGCAACCTTGAGGACACCTGGCCGGACGGTTACTTCTCGCAGGATTATCACGAGGTGCGGGCGCTCGCGGCGGCGCAGATGGAGCGGCTCGACGATGCTTCTTGACATCGACGTCGAGGTCTTCGCCGGGGCCGATCACCTGCCGGTGATCGAGGTCCTCAAGCAGGTCGCGCGTGGCCGTCACGATTGGCGCCCGACAACGGCGGACGCGGTCCGAGCCACGTCATTCGTAGCTAACATGGATGCTGTCAAGATCAGGTTGCCGGCCCTGGAGCTCTGGGCGCAGAAAGAGGCGGAGGCCGCCGCCGACCGTGGCGGATCGGCCACCTCGTCTCCTGATGGACAGCCGGTGCGAATCAACTCGGCTAACGTCACCTCGGCCGCCGAGGATCTGGGCCGACCGGCGGTCCTGGTGGTAGAGAACCGGATCGGTGACGGCGGGTTCGTGCAGGCGGTGGCCGAGGCACTCGGTGACAAGCGGGTGGTGCACGCCCTCAGGAAACGTTGGCTGAAGTTCTGCCACAGCGGCGGCACTGGGCAGATGGCCGCCATCGCGGTCGACGAGTGCGGCGACTTTTCGATGATCGTGCGGGTGGCGATGCTGATCGACAGCGACCGGAGCGGGCCAGCCGAACTCGGCAACCACCGCAAGGTCAATGAGGCACGCGAGGGTGGAGTCCCGCACATCCACATGTTCACCTGGCGGATGGTGGAGAACTACGTCCCCTTCCGGGTGTGGGACCGCCACTTTCCGTACAAGACGGCGAAGCGCAAGGAGCTGCGCGCGTGGACTCCGCAGAGGAGGGGCTATGAGCACCTCAAGACGCACTTCGTGGGGAAGAACAAATCCATGCCGTCACCGCTGCTGCCGACGGACATGCGGCTGAATGAAGCGGACTTCCATGAGCTGGGGCCGGACGTGGTGAATGAGCTGCGGCAGGTGCTTGCGATGATTCACCGGATTCTGTAGGACACTGGCGTCATGCTGAGTGACCGGGGCGACAGCCGCCTGGAACCCACCGTTCTTCACCTGGACCATGTCCTAGAGGACATCGCGAGCGGTGCGCTCCGGGTACCCGCGTTTCAGCGGCCCTTCGTCTGGCGTCCCGAGCAGATGCTCGAACTCTTCGACAGCATCGAGCGCGGCTATCCCATCGGCAGCGTCCTGCTGTGGGAGACCAACGAACCAGTGCTGTCGCTCGACGCTGTCGGCGAGGTCGCCATACCGGACGCACCGGCCGGGCGACCGGTGTCCTACGTGCTCGACGGTCATCAGCGGCTCTCCACGCTCTTCGGCGTGCTACGCCGGCTTGGCCGTCCGCCGCGCGCGGACGACCAGCGGGAGTGGAAGTGGCGGGTTTACCGTGACCTGACGCCGAGGAGTGATTCCGAGCGGTACCGCCATCATCGGGCGGGGGGCAGCCCGCCGGCGCCACCACCGGACCATTTCCTGCCGGTGCGCGCGGTGGCCAGCACGCTCGACTTCCTCAACTTCAGCCGGACCCTTGAGTTGCGGGTGGGGCGGGAACGCGCGGAACTCCTGGTGCGGGAAGCCGAGCGGGTCGCCCAGCGGATCAAGAACTACAAGCTCACCCTGATCCGGCTGCAAGGCGGCGGTCTGGACCAGGCGGTCGACGTCTACACCCGGCTCAACCGCAAGGGCGTGCGGATGGACGCCGACCAGATGGTCTCGGCGCTGACCCATCGGTCAGACCAGCCCACATTGGCGAGCCGGATCGACGAGATCGTGGAGTCGGTGGCCACCACCGGCTTCGGTGAGCTGCCGCGGCTGGCACTCTTCCGGGTCGTACTCGCGCTCGCTGATGAGCCGGATGTGATGACACCGCGATGGGAGGCGGTCGCCAGGCGGCTCCAGAACCGGCTGATCGACGCGGTCCCCGATGCAGAGCGCGCGGTACACGCGACGGTGGACTTCCTCCGGTGGGCCGGCCTTCCGCTGGCCCAGCTCCTGCCCTATGCGCACCAACTTGTGGTCCTCGCCAATTTTTTTCACCACTGTCCGAAGCCGAACGACGACCAGCGGTATGAGCTGCGGCGCTGGTTCTGGGTGACCTCATGGGCGGGCTCGTTCGCAGGGGCGAACTCAACCACGCTGCGAACGAAGCTGCGCGAGATGCAGGACTTCGCCGAGCGTCAGGCCGAGCTACCCCTTGACCTGGCCGATGTCCAGCCGATGCCGGATGCATTCAACCTCAACAGCGCCCGCACCCTCGCGTATGTGGCCTGGGAGATCGGCGAGTTTCCGAAGCGACGGGACGCCCTCGGGCAGGAGTTCGACGTGGCGCAACGGATCGCCTCGGGGCCGACCCAGGCGTACCGGCCGGTTTTCGCCGGTCACTCCGAACCGGCGAACCGACTCGTCTTTCCGACCGTGCCCGGCATCGGACTGTGGAAGTCACTGAAAGACCTACCCGTCGACGGTGGCCTGGTCAACGACGGATCATTCAGCCCGTACACCTCTGACGGCGCCCGCAGGATCCTTCAGAGTCACGGCGTTCCGGTGTCGGCGTGGTACCGGCTCAAGGAAGAACGGGCCGATCTCTTCGTGGAAGATCGGACAAAACTCCTGGAGGAGCGGTTGCGAGCATTCGGTACACGAATCGGCGTACCGTTTGGTGAGCGGCTCGAAGGCGTGGCCGACGACGACTCGTCGGATTAGTGGCCTGATGAGCGACAGACATTAGGATCTAGCGGTGATCGACCTCAAGGCGCTGCAAGAGCAGGCTAAGCGACTGACGAATGATCTGCGCGGACCGCTGCGGGGTCTCGTGGAGGATCTGCGCGGGCAGGTCGCGGAGGCGCCGGGCCTGCGGGCGGAGCTGCGCCAGGAGTACGACCAAGCGAAGGCCGCCGAGCGGGTCGGCGGCAGCTTCGAGACCTGGCTCGACGACGTGCTCGACCAGGCGGCGGTGGCCTGGGTGCTCGGCTGTGTGTTCGTCCGGTTCTGCGAGGACAACGAGCTGGTCGAGAAGCTGTGGATCGGTGGTGCCGACCCGGCCGCGCCGGCCGAGCGGGCGGTGCAGCACCGGCAGGCGTACCTGATCGCCAACCCCCGCCACAACGACCGGCACTGGCTGCGGGAGGCGTTCCGCTATCTGGCGGAGCTAAAGGCCACCGGCAAGATCTTCGACCAGCACAACCCGCTGTGGCGGTTCGACGTCTCCGGCCCAGCCGCCGAGGAGCTGAGCGACTTCTTCCGGCGCGGCGCCGGTCAGGAGTCGCTACGCCGCGACGACCTGAACACCCGCTTCCTGGGCGACCTCTACCAGGATATGTCCGCGCACGCGAAGAAGACGTACGCGCTGCTGCAGACCCCGGAGTTCGTGGAGGAGTTCATCCTCGACCGCACCTTCGAGCCCGCGGTGAAGGAGTTCGGCCTCGCCGCGACTAGCGTCATCGACCCGACCTGCGGGTCCGGCCACTTTCTGCTCGGCGCGTTCCACCGGTTGGTGGGTAAGTGGAGGGACCGGGAGCCGGCCACCGACGTGAAGGTGCTCGCCGAACGGGCGCTCGGCCAGGTGACCGGCGTCGACATCAACGGCTTCGCGGTGGCGATCGCCCGCTTCCGGCTGCTGATCGCCGCGATGAAGGTATGCGGGCTGACCAAGCTGGAACGCACGCCGGAGTGGCCGATCCGGGTCGCGACCGGCGACTCACTGCTGCCGTGGGGGGCCTTCAGCTCCCGAGCACAGGGCGACCTTCTCAAGATGTTGAAGAGCCAGGAGCAGCAAGACGACGAGGCAGAGGCAGCGAAGAAGGAGATTTTCGCGTATGAGAGCGAAGACGTCGACCTGCTCGAGGACTATCTGGCCGAGAACCAATACACGGTGGTGGTCGGCAACCCGCCCTACATCACCGTCGCCGATTCGGCCCGCAACCAGCTCTACCGCAGCATCTACCCGACCGTCTGCCACCGGCAGTATGCGTTGACCGTGCCTTTTGCGAAGCGTTTTTTTGACCTCGCGAAATGGTCTGACGAGCACGGCGACGGCGCTGGTCATGTCGGGCAGATCACCGGCAACGCTTTCATGAAGCGCGAATTTGGCAAGAAGCTGATTGAAAGCTACCTCGCGCATGACGTCGAATTGACCGAAATTGTCGACACCTCGGGCGCATTCATCCCTGGTCACGGAACCCCGACGGTGATCCTAGTCGGCCGCGCCAACAAACGCCGCCGTTCACCTGTTGTTCGCGCTGTACTTGGTGTCCGCGGCGAACCGTCTGCCCCGGTTGACCCCAGTGAGGGACTTGTGTGGCGGGCGATCGTTGCGCAGATCGAACGGCCAAACTCTGAGTCATTATGGATAAGCGCAGCGGATATACCTCGTGGGCAGTTTGCAGCTCATCCGTGGAGTCTTTCCGGTGGTGGCGCTGTCGGGCTGATGGCGATGGTCAATGGGGCGTCGACGAGTCGCTTACGTGAAACCGCGGACGCAATCGGCTTTTACGTAATCACAGGCGAAGATGACGCCTATCTGCTGAACGGTGAAGCGACGGCCGTCCGGCGGGGCGGGTTGCCCGTTAGGTCAATGGTCGAGGGAGATGAAGTTCGGGACTTCGCTATTTCACCGGAGACTGTGGCTGCGTGGCCGTACGGCGACGATCTGCAGCCTGTTGACCTGAAATCCTCGAACCTCAGCCATTTCATGTGGCCCAACCGGACACTGCTTCTTGTGCGCAAGCGATTCGGGGTTCCTGTCGGGACCATCCCAGGCTTTGCTTGGCACGAATATCGGGAGTTTTATCGCCGGCGGGTCGCCACTCCCTTGTCGATCGTCTTTTCTGATATCTCTACCCACAACCATTTTGTGCTGGATCGAGGCGAAAGGCTTTTCAATCGTCACGCCCCGGTTATCAAGCTGCCGGAGGGTGCGACGGAGGACGATCACCTGCGGCTGCTTGGGGTATTGAACAGCTCGACCGCATGCTTCTGGCTGAAGCAGGTAAGCCACGACAAAGGCATCCGAGGTGAGGGCGGCGGCTTTACTAGCGATGACTGGGAACGTTTTTTTGAATTCACCAGCACTAAACTTCAGGAGTTTCCGCTGCCTTCGGCGTACCCGTTGGGGCGGGCTCGGGAGATTGATCAGCTAGCGCAGCGGCTCGCAAGCCTGACCCCGGCAGCGGTTGCCGCCTCTGGGGTGCCGAGCCGGCAGCGGCTCGCGGAGGCTGCGGCGGAGTACCACTCGGTGCGGGCGCGGATGATCGCGTTGCAGGAGGAGTTGGACTGGGAGGTCTACCGGCTCTATGGGCTGATTGACGAGGATCTGACCTGCGCCAACCCGCCGGAGTTGGCGTTGGGGGAGCGCGCCTTCGAGATTGTCCTGCACACCAGCGGGGCGCAGACCGAGTGGTTCAACCGGCACGGGTCGAAGCCGATCGACCGGCCGCAGCCGCACTGGCCGGTGGAGTACCGCTCCCTGGTCGAGCGGCGAATTGCCACCATCGCCGCCAACCGGTACATCGGGCTGATGGAGCGGCCGGACTGCAAGCGGCGCTGGTCCACCGACGGATGGGAGAAATTGCAGTCGGCAGCGTTGCGGGACTGGTTGCTCGACCGGTTGGAAACGCCGGAGCTGTGGGGTGGGCAGCCGACGCCGCTGTCGGTGGCGCAGCTCGCCGACCGGATCGGCCACGACCAGGATTTCCGAGCGGTGCTGGACCTGTGGGTCGGGTACGACAACTATGACCTGACCAAGACGCTCGGCCTGCTTGTCGCGGACGAGCATGTGCCGTACCTGCCAGCGCACCGTTACAAGCCGTCCGGGCTGCGTAAGCGGGCGCAGTGGGAGCGGACTTGGGCGTTGCAGCGCCGGGAGGACGCGGGGGAGAAGGTCGAGATCGAGGTGCCGCCGAAGTACACCTCGGCGGACTTCGTCCGGCCGTCGTACTGGAAGGCGCGCACGAAGCTCGACGTGCCAAAGGAGCGATTCATCTCGTACCCGCAGGCGGGGCGGGACAGCGACGGCAGCGCACTGCTCGGTTGGGCCGGGTGGGACCACCTGGCGCAGGCGCAGGCGCTCGCCACCGTCTACCTTGACCGAAAGACGCAGGAGGCGTGGCCGGCGCACCGGCTGCTACCGCTGCTCGCCGGGCTGGTCGAGATCGAGCCGTGGCTACACCAGTGGCACTCGGGTGAGCAGGCCGGGTTCCCCGGATCACCGGCCGAGTTCTTCACCGACTTCATTAACGCCGAGCTGGCCCAGCTCAGCTCCGACCGCACAGCGCTGACCCTCCTTCGCGGCGTGCCGGGGCTGCCCTAACAAACCGCAGAAGCAGGTTGAGCGGGCGACAAGCCGGTACGGGCGTTCAGACGAGCGAGACGGACAGCATGCAACCGTCTGCCGACGTGACAACGGTGAGAGGCTCGTCGCTGCGACCTCGGGGACTGCCCGGCACCCGGGTGTAGATCCCCGTCTCGTACTGTGCGCGGTAGCGCTCTCGACGGGGAGATGTCGCCTGACGGTTCAACAGATCAAGGAACTCCTCGGCGACGCCCGTCCTGAGGTTCAGGCTCCGCGGGCCAACCGGAATTCGCGTGGTCTCACAGCGGAAAGCGCCGCGAGCGGTGTCGATCACCTCCAGCTGGCTAACCGCCTCCATGATCTCTCCAGGGTTCACTCGGATGCCGGCAAGGGTGGACGGAATCCCGGCGAATGCGAGCAACCGCGCCTGGTCGAGGTCCTCCACCTCCACAGTCAGCCGTTCTTGACTGACCTCGGTGTTTAAGTAGTCGTCGGCTTCGTCAATGTCGGCAAGTGTCTCGGGCGACGATCCCTCGTCTTCGGCCAGGCTCTCGAGGGCAACACGACGTGTCCGCGTGTCTGGGTCTGGGACCTCTACTGCAAACGCCTCAAGCGCGTCTCCTCGCAGGCATGCGCCGATGACGATGCGGCGCATGGTCGCCCCAGGAACGTTGACCGGCACGAGCACCTGCTGAACGCCGCGTGCGAGTTGTCGTACGGTCGTTTGCCTGCTGGAGCTGTTCCCCTTCACCTCGACCACGACCACGTCCGATACGCGGCCCGCATGCGTGTCGTACCAGAAGTAGTCGGGCTTGTGTGCCTTCAGGTTCCGCATCGCCTCGGCAAGTACGGGATCGAAGGTCACGGCGTCCGCGTCGACGACCTTTGCTGGGCGTCTGAGAATGAACTGTTCGACCAGATCCGTCGCTACGGCGATGCCGAAGTGCTCCGAGAGGAGCGTCCGCTGGTGGAACCTCACCTGCTCGGTCAGTTCGGACAGGTAGATCTGCGGCCGGTATTCGTGGAATGCCCAGAGGTAGCGAATGATGGCCCAGCGGCTCGCGGTCCGGAGGGCAGCGAGCCCCGGAAGCCCCGCAGCGCCTGGCGAGTGGAGGCCGGGAAGGGCGCTGGTGGTCCGGCCGAGGCCAAACAACAGATCGAAGGGCCTCACGTTGGAGCGAACGTGCATGCCTGCGAGCTCAGGGACCGGGCGCACGTCGACGTCGAGCCCGGTCTTCTGATAGAGCGCCCGGCGTACCGCCGTCGCCAGTTTCTTGTCCGACTTTACGGCGTAGTCGCCAGGGTTGGTGAGTGCCGCCATCAGGCTGGCAGGAGAAGGTGCCATTGACTGACCTGTCTGGTTGAGGGATGGGTTGGTCGTCGGCAAGTTCTAGAGCTGGCCGCGCCGGCTCTTGATGCCCCAGCGCTTGCACTCTTCGCGTTGCATCTCCCAGAAACGGGTGCTGGCGACCTGCGCCTCCGGCGCGACCCGCTCTCCACGGGGGTCGGCCTTGCCGTTGACCCGGAAGTAGCCGACACCGGGGAACCCTGCGCGCGACCCGGCGACGTGGACCACCAAGGCATCCAACGGTGGCAGTTGCCGTTCCTGGCAGCGGTGATGAAAGGCGGCCATGAACTCGGTGACTCGGTGCGACTCGCCGCTCTCGTGCAGATTCTGGGGATTCGGCAAGCCGGCGGCCTGGAAAACCCGTGCATAGGAGATCGTCTGCCCCCGGTCCTCCGCGCCATTGCTGGTCACGAAGTCGATCGCCGCATCGAGCTGGTCCATGGTGAACTCGTGTGACGGAATCATGAGCGGAACATACTGGTGTCCGTCCAGCCCCAGCAGGGCCAGAGAGTCAGATCTGTCGCCCCGAAGGACGGTGATCAGATCAAGTACGTGGCCAGCAGCGGCGACACACACCCTTGCCGCGATCACGAGCGGCGGCGGCTCTGACATGCTCGACTTCGTTGATGGTGCGGCCCTTCTTCTCCGCTTGGCGAACACCCTGCCGGTATCCAGGACAGTCGGTGTTCTTGTGGAAGGTCCGCCCTCCGATAGTGACCACGCCGAGAGTCCCACCCGGTGGCCATGGATTCTCGAGCTGCACCTGCACAGCCTGGGCGTCCTTGCTTCGTTTTCCGCTCCGCGCGCCGTTGCGTCGATCGCTGAACCCCATGGGCCGATTGTTGCCATCGACGCGACGCCGTCGAGCCCCACTGACGGCAGCAGGGCGCGCAGCCCTCGAGACGCTCCGAGGCTGCGCAGCCCTCCGTTAGTGGCTCAGGGGGCTGGCCTTTGCAGCTCGGACGAAGGTGGCCCAAGCTGCTGAGCTGAAGGTCAGGGCCGGGCCCGTCGGGTCCTTGCTGTCGCGTAGCCCGACAACGCCGGGGAGGTTGTCGGCGACCTCAACACACTCCCCGCCGTTGTTGCTGCGGGTTGACTTGCGCCAGACGGCACCGGTCAGGTCAGGCACGGGAGTACTCCTCTGCGACTTGCTGGATCAGGTTCTTCGATCGGGACTCGTTGAGGGCGCGGCTGGTCATGTCGGCCCAGATCATGTTGTAGGCGTCGGTCTCGTGCGGCTTGTCGAGGTAGATCGCCCCGGTCGCGGCCTCCAGGTACGTCACCGGCGGTTCCACCTCCTTGCCACTGCTGTCCCGGGGGAACTCCAGAATCGAGAAGGCTCCGGCCATCGCCCCGGCGTGTAGGCCGCCAGAAAAAGTCAGCACCTGCACGGTTACGTTCGGTAGCTCTGCGGCCTTCAGGATCTGGTGTAGCTGTTCAACCATGATCGTGGCGCTGCCGACGGAACGCCGCAACACCGCTTCGTTGACTATCACGCTGAGTTGCGGGGCGGAAAATCGGGTGAGAAGGGCCTGCCGCTCCACCCGGAGCTGGATTGCTCGCTCTTGCCCGCCGCGGTCCTGCGTCTCGATCGCCCCGCCGGGCATTTTGAATAGCTGCTCGGCGTAGGCGCGGGTTTGGAGTAGGCCGGGGACCAACTCGGCCTGGTACTGCCTGATGCTGGAGGCCGCAGCCTCCAAGCCGATATAGAGCTGGAACCAGCGCGGCAGGCCGGAGCCGATGTAGTCGTGCCACCAGTTCTTGTTTTCGCGGGTGGCCGCCGCCATCGCGAGGACCAACTCGGTGTCGTCGTCCGAGGCGCCGTAGAGCTTGAGCATCTCCTTGACGTCCGCCGCGCGGAAGCGGACGTTCTCGGCGCCGCTTTCGATCCGGTAAAGGGTTGCACGTGCGCGGTCCAGTTCCTCGGCTGCCTTCTCCATCGTCAGTCCAGCGGCCTTGCGAAGTGCTTCGAGCTTCCTGCCGAGTTGTCGCCGAAGCATGGTCGATCCCGTTACGGCCTGTGACACCCCTGCCTCCGATGGTCAGGTCGTGGTTGACACGCGTCTGCCCAATTAAACGCGTCCTATGTATCA
The DNA here is from genome assembly GCF_040648635.1 of Micromonospora sp. NPDC049114. Classification (NCBI taxonomy): domain Bacteria; kingdom Bacillati; phylum Actinomycetota; class Actinomycetes; order Micromonosporales; family Micromonosporaceae; genus Micromonospora; species Micromonospora sp. NPDC049114. The sequence goes on from NZ_JBEZEA010000007.1 coordinate 64,369, forward strand.
GAAACAATAGACACGTCACGCTGCGTTCTCCTAGAAGTATCCGAGTCTGCTGAGACGACCTTCGTTAGACGTTGCATCTGATCGGACGCAGTGCTTGACTGCCCATGCGGCCACTGTGGAGTTATCGCTGCTCAATGGTCATGCGTGCCCTGCTGTCGTACTGCTGATTGAAGGCTGCGGTGGCAGGTGCCGGGGTGGGTCCACCGGTGCGGGGTGGGCCGGTGGGCTCACCCCATCCACAGGTCAATCTCGACGGTGAGAGGCAGGTCCTGTCATGCGCGTCTTCTTCCGGCGTGCCCGGAGTCGCCAACGATCGGTCAGCGGGCCGACCTGCTACCGCTCGGCGGCCTACCATCCGCTGCGGCCCTGGCAGGTGCGCGAGCGGGGTTTCCGGCCGACTCCGCTCGGCCGTCGCGGGCTCGACCCGCAGGAGGTGCGGGAATTCCTCGACCGGGTCGCCGGTGACCTGGCCGTGGTCTACGACGCGCTCGCGCAGAGTCGCCGGGAGACCGACCGGGTCAAGGACGCGCTGCGCCGCTGGCAGTCCCAGCAGGCCCGCGCCCGCAACGAGCGGGAGTGCGACCGGTGACCGAGCGCTGGGTCATCCACCTGCCGGTGGTCGTGAACGACCTGGTCTCGGCCCAGCGGCTCGCCCGGGTGGTGGCGCACTGGACGCACGTCCTGCCGCAGATCGACCCGGGCGGCACCACGGTGTCGGCCGAGGACGCGCAGCACGTACGCCACTGGGTCTTCTGCGACCGGCTGCTACCCGGCGACAGACGCTGCCTGCTCCGGCCCGACCACGACGGCGGGTGTTCCCGGCGTTTCCGGCGGCGCTGAGCGCGGCGGGACGGATCTCCTGAGCGCCGGACCGGCGGGCTGGGACCTGCGGGGATGACACCTTAGGATCGGCGGGTTGCCGGTGACGCCGGCCTCACGGGGCGCAAGTGCGAGGAGCGGTGATGACCCTGCTACGGGACGTGATCGAAATTCCGACCTCGGTCGGCGACGGTGACTTCGTCGTCCGCGCCGCCGAGGGCGCAGACCTGCGCCGCTACGTGGTCACCGACCAGCTCCGGGACAACTTCGCCGAGGCGCTGCGCCGGATCGGGCACGCCGTCACCACCGGGCGCTCCCAGGCGATGTTCCTGCACGGTTCGTTCGGCTCCGGCAAGTCGCACTTCATGGCGGTGCTACGGGAGATCCTCCAGCACAACCCGGAGGCCCGCGAGGTGCGCGGCTTGGCAGAGCCGGTCCTCGCCGCCGACCCCTGGCTGCGCGACCGCAAGCTGCTCACCCTCACCTTCCACATGCTCGACGCGCGCTCCGTCGAGCAGGCCGTTCTGGAGGGCTACCTCAACCAGATCACCGCGCTGCACCCGGAGGCGCCCGTCCCCGCCGTACATCGGTCGGACGCGATGCTCGACGACGCCGCACGGCTGCGCGAGCGGATGGGCGACGACGCCTTCTTCGCGGCGCTGCGCGACGGTGGCGGCGCACCCGCGGCCGGCGGTGGCCTCTCACTCGCCGCGCTGCGCGCCCAGGCCGACGGCTGGACCCCGCAGAGCTACGCCGCCGCTGCGGCGGCGGTACCCGGCACCGAGCAGCGGGACCGGCTGGTCAGCGCGCTGACCAGCACGTTCTTCACCGGCGCGGTCCGCAGCGGTGAGTATCTCGATCTCGACACCGGCCTCGCCGTGATCACCCGGCACGCCAAGGCCCTCGGGTACGACGCCCTGGTGCTCTTCCTCGACGAGCTGATCCTCTGGCTCTCCACGAAGATCAGCGACCACACCTTCGTCAACACGGAGGGCGCAAAGCTCAACAAGCTCGTCGAATCGGCCGACGCCACCCGGCCACTGCCGCTGATCTCGTTCGTGGCCCGGCAGCGCAACCTGGAGGACTTCCTCGGCCCCCAGGTCGGCGGCACCGAGCGCGAGGCCCTCGCGCACGTCATGCGCAGCGTCCAGGGCCGGTTCGGCGAGATCGCCCTCGCCGACACCAACCTGCCCGAGATCACCGAGAAGCGGCTGCTCAAGCCACTCACCGAAGAGGGCCGGGCGGTCATCGACAACGCGTTCGCCGCCGTGAAGGGCAACCGGGAGGTCTGGGACGCCCTGCTGCTCGGCGCCCAGTACGGCGACGCCGGCATCGGCTCCGACGCCGCCGCCTTCCGCAAGCTCTACCCGTTCTCGCCCGCGCTGGTCGCCACCCTGGTGGCCCTCTCTCAGGCGTTGCAGCGGGAACGCACCGCGCTGAAGGTGATGACCGAGCTGCTCGTCGACCGGCGGGACACCCTGCGGGTCAACGACCTGATCGGGGTGGCCGCCCTCTTCGACCCTCTGGTGCTGCACGGCGAGCTGCCCGACCGGCCCAAACTCAAGCAGCTCTTCCAGGCCGCCCGCACCCTCTACACCCAGAAGCTGCGTCCCATCCTGCTCAACCTCAACGGCATCACCGAGGAGCAGGCGGCTGACCACCAGCAGTTCCAGCTCGACGACAAGCTGGTCAAGACGGTGCTGCTCGGCGCGCTGGTCCCCGAAGTGCCGGCCCTGCACAACCTCACCGCCGCCAAGCTGCACGCGCTGAACTTCGGCTCGATCACCTCGCCGATCCCTGGCTACGAGCGGCAGATCGTGCTCAACCGGCTCAACCGGGTCGCCGACGGTGCCGGCGAGCTGCACCTCACCAAGACCCCCGACCCGGTGGTGTCGCTCAAGCTGCACACCGTCGACTACGACAAGCTGCTCGACCTGGTCCCCGAGGACGAGGCCACCACCACCGGCGTCCGGCAGCAGCTCATCCGGGAACTGGTCACCGCGGAGATGGGCATCGCCGGCGCCGAGGGGCAGCTCGGCGAGTTGCTGCACTCCCGCGACTGGCGCGGCCGGCGGCACACCGTCCAGGTCAAGTTCGGCAACGTCCGCGACCCCGACACCATGCCGGTCTCCGCGCTTATCGCCACCGGGGAGGCGTGGCGCATCATCATCGACTATCCGTTCGACCCGCAGGGTTACGAGCGCAGCGCGGACCGCGCCCGGATCGAGCGCCTGGAACGCGGCTCTCGGACGGTCTTCTGGCTGCCCTACTTTCTGACCGACGAGCTCATGGGCAAGGTCGGCCAGCTCGCGAGGATCAACTACCTACTGGGCAACGGCACCGGCGACCGGCTCAACGCGCTGGCCGCCGACTGGCCCCTCGCCGACCGGCAGCAGGGCCGGGTCTACCTCCAGCAGCGCCAGACCCAACTGCGCGGCACGCTGATCAGCGCCATGATGCAGGCGTACGGGTCGGCCACGTCGCGCGGGTCCGACGTGCAGGACGACAGCATCGGGGTGTTCCACACCCTCGCCGACGGCCTGCACGTCGGCGACCCCCGAGGCGGCACCCTCGCCGAGGCGTTCCACAACCTCACCGGCGAACTCCTCGCCTGGTCCTACCCGGGCCGGCCCGCCATGCCGGACGACGAGAAGCCCGTCACCCGCAGCGAGATGACCAAGATCCTGGAGTACGCCCGGCTGGCCGCCGCCGACCCCGCCCGCGGCATCAGCGTGCCCAACCCGGTCGACCAGCGCATCCTCCGCCGCGTCTGCAACAACCTGCGGCTCGGCGAGCTGATCGAAGGCCGCTACGTGCTCAACACGAGCACCTGCCGGTGGAGCCAACACCTGCTGCAAGCCGCCGCCAACGAGGGCTACACCGACCACTTCCCGGTGCACGTGCTGCGCCGGCTCATCGACGAGCCCGCCGCGTTCGGCTTCGACCGGGAGCTGCAAAACCTGATCATCGTCGTTTTCGGGCTGGAGCAGCAGCTCGCCTGGTACCAGCACGGCGGCAAGGTCGACGTGGGCAACCTCGCCCTCGTGCGCGACGAGCTGGAGCTGCGCCACCCGCCGATGCCCGACGAGCAGGCGTGGGCAGACGCGGTCCGCCGGGGTTCGGCGATCTTCGGGGGTGTGCTGCCCGTCTGGCGGACACCGGCCAACCTCGGTGAACTCGCCGGAACGCTGCGCACGGCGGCGAGCACGCGCACGAAAGCGGTCGGCGACCTCGTCCAGGCGCTGGAAGCCCACGCCGATGTGCTGGGCCTGGACACCTCGGCCCCGACGGGCCGGCTCGCCACCGCTCGCCGCGCGGCCCGACTCGTGACCGAGCTGGCCGCCGAGCGCGACGACGTGGTGCTCATCGAGACGGTTGCCCGTGCCGACCTGGGCGACGTCGACGACCAGGCCATAGGAGAGCTGCTCAGCCAGGCGGGAGCCATCGTCGCCGCCATGGCCCGTGGCCACCAATGGTCCCTGCTCCAGGCGATCTCGGCCCGGGCCGTCCAGGACGAGCAGGCGCAGGCAATCATCGGGCAGCTCCGGGAGGTCGCCCGACACCAGCAACACGGGCAGGACCTGGTGGACGCCCTCCAGACGGCAGTCGACGCGTCGGCGGCGCTGCTCGCCACCAACCCGCCGCAGGGCCGCACAGACAACAACCCCGGCGGTACGCCGAACGGCGGGGGGACGATCCCCACCGTCACGGTGCCGGGGCAGCAGCCCCGCGAGTCCGACCCTGTCGAGGTGCCCGCGAATGGTGGCGGCGCCGGACCGGGTCGTACGGCTGAGATCGAGGGGCCAGGCGATTCGGGGCCGGTTGCGCTGCCCGGTGGCGCCGGGCCGATCGCGGTCGCCCAGCAGCATCGCGAGGTCGCTGACGTGGAGACCTGGGAGAAGGTCGCCGCCGAGATCGCGGCTGCGGTCACCGCCGGGCGGCGGGTCACGGTCACCTGGGAGATCCGGTGACCGGCTCGGCGGTCGGCCGCCTCGCCCACCAGGGAGCCGGCGCGGCGGGATCCGTGGCCGGTCGTCCTGAGGTGGCATCGTGAGCGTGCCGGTCGGCGTGGCCCAGCCCGACGCGATCCGACGCAAGGTCGAGGCGTGGCTGGCCGAGGGAGATCCGGCGGACGCTATCGCGCTGACGGCCCGCCCCGACGGGCCGGCCGAAACGGTGCTCAGCATCAACGGCTGTCGGGTCCGGGTCGTCCCGTGTCCCACTCCGCTGGCCGCCCGCGCCGCCCTGCACGACCGGGCCGACGGCGAACGGCTGGTGCTGTTGACCGAGCTGACCGACAGCGAGCTGGGCGACGGCCTCCTCGCCCACCTCAGCAAGCAGACCGTTCGCAAGATCGATCCGTGGGACCTGGTCCGGCAGATGTTCGGCGGGGTGGCCGCCCTCGACCCGACCCTGGTCCGGGTCGGACGCTGGGTAGCCAACGCGCTCACCGATCACGCTCCGGCCGACGGGTGGCCCGCCCCGCCCGGCGCGATCCTCACCCGCGACCACGCGCTGCGCAGCCTCACCTCGGAACTGCTCGACCTGCCACCCGCCGAACTCGACGACAGCGGCCTGGTGCAGTGGAGCACCGATGCGCGGCGGCAACTGCGCTTCACCCAGCTGCCGGAGGCCGTCGCCGACGGCATCACCGCGTACCTGACCGGGACCGCCGGCCATGCCGCCGTCCCGATGATGGCCGCCGTACGCGCCGGACACGGCGTCGACGTCATCCCGCTGGGGCTACTGGCCGGGCTGCTCTGGAGCGCCGGCAGCGGTGGCGCCGTCCAGGTGGAGGCGGCTGTCGGTCGTACCCGACTGGAGCCCCGATTCGGTGGGCTCCGGCCCAGCCCGCAGCAGGCCGAGTCGCTGCACCAGGCGGCCGAGGCGTGGGTCTACCGGACTGTCGAGTCGGGTGACAACGGCCGGGACGAGGCGATGCGGATGCTGCGCCGGGCCGAGGCGATCGCCGCCGAGATCGGCATCACGGCCATGCTCGGCGCCTCGACCGTCCTGCCCAGCGGATTCGTCCAGCGGCTGCGGGCCTTCGCCGACGCAGTACGACTCGCCGTGCCGGCCGGCGGGTCGGCGCACCCGGCGGCGGTGGCACGGGCACAGTCGGCCCTCGCCACGGTCGAGGAGCACCGGGCCGCCGAGCTGCGCCGGGTCGAGACCGCCCGGATGGCCGTCCGCCTGCTGCGCTGGCTGCACACCACCGACGGCCGGCCACCGGCCACCCTGCTCGACGCGCTGCACCGGCAGGTCCGGCAGGACGGCTGGGTCGACCGGGCCCGACTCGATATCTTCGCCGGGGACCCCGACTCACAGGTCGCCGAGGCGTACCGTCTGCTGCACCGGGCTGTTGACGCCCGCCGCTCTCGGCACGACCAGCAGTTCGCCGCGCTGCTTGCCGCAGCCACCAGCGCCGAGACGCAGCCCGGTGCGCTACTGCGCGTCGAAGACGTGCTCGACCGGGTGGTCCAGCCGATCCTCGACACCGGTCGCCGGGTGCTGCTGCTCGTCATGGACGGCATGGGTGTCGCCGCCGCCACCGAGCTGGCCGAGTCCGTCACCCGCAACGGCGCCTGGGTGGAACTCACCCCCGATGGAGGCCCGCGCACGGGTGTGCTGGCGGCTCTGCCCACCGTCACCGAGGCCAGCCGGTGCAGCCTGCTGAGCGGGCGCATCGCGGCCGGCGGTCAGCAGGCCGAGCGGAAGGCGTTCCAGCAACGGTTCGCCGCCGGGCGGCTGCTGCACAAGTCGGCGTTGCGGGCCGGAGCTGGAGCAGCCCTGGACCCGGACGTGCTGGCTGCCCTCGACGACCCATCGATCCCCCTGGTCGCCGCCGTAATCAACACGATCGACGATGCTCTGGACCGCAGCGACCCGGGTACCACCGTCTGGGGCGACGACACCATCACCGCAGTCGGCGACCTGTTGGCCTCCGCGGCCGATCGGGTGGTGATCGTCGTTTCCGACCACGGCCACGTCGTGGACCGTGGCCCCGAGTCGGTCACCCTGCCCAGCGCCAGCGGTGAGAACCGGTGGCGACCTCCCACCGACCCGCCCGGCGACGCCGAAGTGGCCGTCGCCGGCAGCCGGGTGGCGCTCGGCGGCGGATCCGTCGTCCTGCCCTGGCGGGAAGAGGTGCGGTACGGGCCGCGCAAGGCGGGCTACCACGGCGGGGCGGCGCCGGCGGAAGCCGTCATCCCACTGCTCGTGCTGAGCGCCGGTGACGACCTCGCCGTGCCCGGCTGGGCCGGTGCGCCGGTGGCCAGCCCGGACTGGTGGCGGGAACCGTTGACGGAGAGCACGCCCCCGCCGGCCGACCCCGCGCCGGCAACCCGGCGTCGCCCGCGCAAATCCGTCGAGCAGCAGACCGACGGTCTCTTCGACCTGATGCCGGCCGTCGTCGCGCCGACCGCCGCACCGCAGCCCGTCCCCACCGCGCCCGACCTCGTGGCAGCCCTGCTCTCCAGTGAGCGCTACGCCCAACGGCGCGACCCCCGGCTGCCCCTGGCCGACGAACGGGTCGCCGCGCTGCTGAACACGCTGATCGCCGGCGGTGACCGGGCGACCCTCGACACCCTCGCCGCCCGGTCCGGCGTACCGGCGCACCGGATCAACGGCACGATCACAGCGTTGCGTCGGCTCCTTCAGGTCGAGGGATATCCCGTGCTCACCCTCGACGCGGACGGCCGCACCGTTCACCTCAACCGCGCGTTGCTGATCGAGCAGTTCGAGCTGGAGCCGCGGTGACCGTGGAATTGTCGGCCCGCCGCCGCCGGGACATCGTCGACGCGCTGCGGCGCGGGGTAGTCCCGAGCAACGGACTCGACGCGCTCGCGGTCGGGCTGGACCGGTTCACCGCCGCGCTAGACGACGACCTGGAACGGGTCGCCAGCGGCGGGAGCGTCTTCAAGGCCGTGCGCGGCGAATATGGGGCCGGCAAGACGTTCTTCACGCGGTGGCTGGCCGAACGCGCCAAGCGGCGGGGCTTCGCCGCCGCGGAGGTGCAGATCTCCGAGCTGGAAACACCACTGCATCGGATGGAGACCGTCTACCGGCGGCTGGTCGAACACCTCAGCACCGAGCAGTTCGCCCCAAGCGCCTTCCGACCCGTACTCGATGGCTGGATCTTTGCGCTCGAAGAGGACGTTCTCGCCGGCGGCGCGGTCACCGAGGACGATGCCGAGGCGCTGGACCGGGCCGTCGGCGAGCTTCTGGAACGCCGGCTGGGCGACATCTCGCGGAGCACCCCGGGCTTCGCCGCAGCCCTGCGCGGTTACCGAGCCGCCAGCGCCAGCGGTGACCACCTCACCGCCGACGGCCTGGCAGCCTGGTTGGGTGGGCAGCCGCACGTCGCCGCGTCCGCGCGGCGGGCAGCCGGGGTCAAGGGCGACCTTGACCATTACGGCGCGCTTAGCTTCCTGCAAGGATTGCTTACCGTACTGCGCGACAGCGGGCATCAGGGGCTGCTACTGGTGCTGGACGAGGTTGAGACGCTGCAGCGGGTGCGCTCTGATGCGCGGGACAAGGCACTGAACGCCCTTCGACAGCTCATCGACGAGGTTCACGCGGACCGGTTTCCTGGACTCCTGCTGGTGATCACGGGGACGCCCGCGTTCTTCGACGGCCCGCAGGGCGTCCAGCGGCTCGCGCCGCTCGCGCAACGTCTCGCCACCGACCTCGGCCCCGACCCGCGCTGGGACAACCCGCGAGCCACCCAACTGCGGCTATCCGGGTTCGCTGTCGACGCACTGGTTGAACTCGGCAGCCGGGTCCGAGACATCTACGGCAGCGCACAGGTCGACGCTCGGGTGGATGACGACTACCTCGCCACACTGGCCCGTGCCGTCACCGGCGCGCTCGGCGGTCAGGTCGGGGTGGCACCCCGCGTCTATCTGAAGAAGCTCGTCGCGGACGTCTTCGACCGTGTGGACCAGTTCGCCGACTGGGAGCCGCGGCGGCACTACGCACTGACCCTGCGGGCCGACGAGCTGACCGAGGTCGAACGCAACGCCGCCGCTCGCGCCGACGACATCGAACTGACGCTCTGACGTGTTGCCGGATCTTGACCCGGTCGTGGTGCACCACGTGGTCAACACTCTGGGCTGGCGAGACCTGCGCCCACTGCAGCGTGCTGCGATCGCCCCGGTGCAGGGCGGTCGGGATGCCCTCCTGCTCGCCCCGACGGCGGGCGGCAAGACGGAGGCCGCACTGTTCCCACTGCTGTCCCGGATGGCCGCGCACCAGTGGACCGGTACGTCGGTGCTCTACCTCGCCCCGCTGAAGGCGCTGCTCAACAACCTGGAGCCTCGGCTGGAGCAGTACGCCGGTTGGCTCGGGCGGCGGGTGGCCCTCTGGCACGGGGACATCGGCGCTTCGCGGCGGCGGGCCGTACTCTTCGAGCGGCCGGACATCCTGCTGACCACACCTGAGTCACTGGAAGCCATGCTGGTCAGCGCCAACGTCGACCACCGCCAGTTCTTCGCCGGTCTTCAAGCAGTGGTCGTTGACGAGGCGCACGCCTTTGCGGGAGATGACCGAGGTTGGCACCTGCTCGCCGTCTTGGAACGTTTGACCCGGGTGGCTGGTCGGCCGCTGCAGCGGATCGGCCTCTCCGCCACCGTCGGGAACCCCGACCATCTGCTCACCTGGCTCCAGGGCTCCGGCGCGGGTAGCCGGCCGGCCGAGGTCGTCGCACCCGAGGTGGTCCATATCGCGGGTGGCGCACCAGCGGGCGAGATCGAGCTGGACTACGTCGGCTCGCTCACCAACGCCGCAGCCGTGATCGCCGCCCTGCATCCGGGCGAAAAGCGGCTGGTCTTCTGCGAATCCCGGCAGACAGTCGAGGAACTCGGACAACTGCTACGGGAGCAGGGCGTTACCACCTTCCTGTCGCATGCGTCGCTGTCCGTGGACGAGCGGCGCCGCGCGGAACAGGCGTTTGGTGAGTCACGAGACTGCGTCATCGTTTCCACCAGCACACTCGAACTCGGCATCGACGTCGGCGACCTGGACCGCGTGATCCAGATCGACGCGCCGGCTACCGTGGCGTCCTTCCTGCAGCGGCTCGGGCGCACCGGTCGCCGTCCGGGAAGCAGCCGGAACTGCCTGTTTCTGACGCTCGGTGGCCAGCCGCTCGTGGAGGCGGCCGCGCTGCTCCTGCTCTGGTCACGAGGTTGGGTGGAGCCGGTCACCGCACCGCCGGAACCTCGGCACATCGTCGCTCAACAGGTGCTCGCGCTCTGCCTTCAGGAGGGTCGGATCGGTGCGGAAACCTGGATCCAGGCCTGGAACGAGCTGCCGCCCTTTGAGAAGAGCGCCCGACCGATCGTTCGACACCTCGTCGAGCACGGCTATCTGGAGCAGGACGAGGGCATGCTCTTCATCGGTCCCACCGCCGAGGAGCGGTTTGGCCGTCGCCACTTCATGGAGATGACGGCCGTCTTCACCGGGCCGCCCGAGTTCACCGTCCTCCTGGGCCGTAGCGAGCTGGGTCGGATCGATCCCAGCCTGCTCACCGAGGAGGTCCGGGGCGAACGCCGCCTGCTGTTGAGCGGCCGGAGTTGGCGCGTTACGTACATCGACTGGCGTCGTCGGCGGTGTTTCGTCGAGCCCGCAGACGGCGGCGGACGTGCTCGCTGGACGGGCACCGGCTGGGCGTACCGGGGTCACGAGATCACGCGGGCGGTCCGTGAGGTGTTGCTAGGAGCGGACCCGCCGGTGGCCCTCACCCGTCGCGCGCTGACTCGCCTAGCGCGGGAGCGCGAGGAAAAACTACACCTGGTGCATCCCGGTGGGACTGTCATCGCCCGCGAGGGCGGCGGCGACCTGCGCTGGTGGACCTGGGCGGGTTTCCGCACGAATGCCACGTTGACCGCCACGCTCGGCGAAGTCGTCGATCCGGTGGAGCGTTTCGACGGCAACAGCATCCGACTGCGGGAAGATGTCACACCTGCGACCTGGCGGGCACTCACCGCGGACGCCGCCACCCGACTGTGCCTGCCAGAGGTCAACGACAAGGCCCTGGATGGTCTCAAGTTCGGCGCGGCCCTGCCAAAACGGTTGGCCGCGGCGACGCTCGCGACGCGCCTGGCCGACCTGGACGGCGCTGCCGTGGTGCTGGACGAACCTGTGCGGTTCGTCGTCCTTTAGCACTGAATGCACTAGTTCCTTCGTGAGGATCGGCGATGGCCGTTCAACGGCGGGGGGCCTCGCTGGCGATCGTCGCCTCCCGGGGCAGCGCCGCCGCGCGCAGCGCCCAGTCCAGGGCGTAGTCGGCGACCTCCTCCCAGCCGGGCGCCCCGACGGTGAAGTGCGACCGGCCGGGGAACTCCTCGTACGCGGTGAGCGCCCGGGACTTCTGGTAGAGCCCCGCGTTGGTGCGGACCACCGACGCCGGCACCACGTGGTCCTCTCCGCCCGCCATCAACAGCAGCGGCGCGCGGTCGTCGCGTCCGGTGTCGACGCGGGCGGGTGAGCGCGGGTCGAGGTTGGCGAAGGCGCCCTCGAAGAACACCCGACCGGCGCCCGGAACGGCGTAGCGCTGCCAGGCCCGGTCGGAGTCCTCCCGGCTCATCGTGTTGCCGAACGTGTAGGCGAAGTCGTCCGGGGTGAACGGGACAGCTTTGCTCCGGTTGGCGGGACTGCGCAGGATCGGGAAGCCGGAGCGCAGCTGACTCAGCGGCACCTTGAGCACCCCCTTGATCGCAGCCGGATGCACCCCCACCACCGCCGCGCCGAGGCCCCGGTCGGCGAGGACCTGGGCGAACAGGCCGCCGAACGAGTGCCCCATGATGATCGGCGGTCGGGGCAGGGCCCGGATGATCCGGTCGTAGTGGGCGACGATCGTGGCCATGCTCTGCTCGGCGATCGGGCCGGGGTCGTCGCGCAACTGCTCCACGGACCGGTCCATCCCGGGCCAGGCGGGGGCGATGACGTGCATCCCGCGCTCGGTGAACCGCTCGATCCACCCCTGCCAGCTGCGCGAGGTCATCCAGAGTCCGTGGATCAGCACGACCGTGTCGACCCGGCCCTGCGGCGTGGCACCCATCGCGTCCTCCCGGTGTCGCGGCGTCCGGCCGCGCGCTTACCCGCTGCCGCGCCGGGAATTCCTCCCACTGCGGCGCGCACACGGGGTCGGTGGGTGCGGCGCATGGCCCCTGACAAATGTCACGGCCGGAACGTGACGGCTGCTCCGGGAGCCGACGTCCGCGACGCCCGAGCATCTATGGCATGACCAGTACGCATCCGGCCGTCGAGCTGAACGGCCTCACCAAGACCTTCGGTACGGTCACCGCGGTCGACGGGCTGAGCCTGCGGGTGCAGCCCGGCGAGGTGGTGGCGTTCCTCGGCCCCAACGGGGCGGGCAAGACCACCACCATCGACATGCTGCTCGGCCTGGCCCGCCCGGACGCGGGCACGGTCCGCGTCCTGGGCGGCACCGCCGACGACGCGGTGGCCCGGGGTCGGATCGCCGCCGTACTCCAGACCGGCGGGCTGCTCAAGGACCTCACCGTCGGCGAGACCGTGCGGATGACCGCCCACTTCTACCGGCACACCCGCCCGGCCGCCGAGGTGTTGGAGCGCGCCGGCATCGCCGACATCGCCGACCGCATCGTGGGGCGGTGCTCCGGCGGTCAGCAGCAGCGGCTGCGTTTCGCGCTGGCCCTGCTGCCCGACCCGGACCTGATGGTGCTCGACGAGCCGACCACGGGAATGGACGTCGAGGGCCGCCGGGACTTCTGGCAGGCACTGCGCCGCGACGCCCGCGACGGCAGGACGGTCATCTTCGCCACCCACTACCTGGACGAGGCGGACGCGTACGCCGACCGGATCGTGCTGGTCCGACAGGGACGGATCGTCGCCGACGGCACCACCGCGGAGATCAAGAACCTGGCCGCCGGCCGTACGGTGCGAGCCACCCTGCCCGGCGCGGACCAGGCCGCGCTCGCCGCGCTGCCCGGCGTGGACGCCGTGGAGGTCCGCGGCGACAGCGTGCTGGTGCGTACCGGCGACTCGGACGCGATCGCCCGTCACCTGCTCACCCGGACCGCCGCCCGGGACGTGGAGATCACCTCCCGCAATCTCGAGGACGCCTTCCTCGCCCTGACCACCGAGCACATCGGAGCCTGAGATGTCGACCCTGCCGGCCACCCCCGCCGCCACCCGCACCGACCGTCCCACCCAGCCCGACCGCCGGCTGCCCGCAATGGGCGGCTTCGCCCCGGTCGTCCTCGGCATCGAACTGCGCCGGGTGCTGCGCAACCGCCGCACCCTCGCCTTCACGCTGATCATGCCGGCTGTCTTCTTCCTCATCTTCGGCCTGCCGCAGCGGGGGCAGACGCTGGACAACGGCCGACCCGTGACGGCGTACGTCATGATCAGCCTCGCCGTGTACGCGGCGATGGTGGCGACCACCAGCGCGGGCGGCGCGGTGGCCACCGAGCGGGCGTTGGGCTGGAGCCGGCAGTTGCGGCTCACCCCGCTGCGCCCGACCGCCTACGTGGCGACGAAGGTGGCCACCGCGATGACCCTCGGCCTGATCGCGGTCGTCATCGAGTTCGTGGTGGGCGCGGCGGCCGGCGTCCGCCTCCCGCTGGACGTCTGGCTGCTGTCCGGGCTCGCCGCGTGGCTCGGCTCGCTGGTCTTCGCCGCGTTCGGTCTGTTCATCGGCTACCTGGTGCCGGCCGAGAACGTCATGCAGTTCATCGGGCCGATCCTGGCCGTGCTGGCCATGTTCGGCGGGCTGTTCGTGCCGGTCGAGGTGCTGCCGCACGTGCTCCAGCAGGCCGCGAAGTTCACCCCGGTGTACGGCATGGGTGAGCTGGCCCGCGCCCCGCTGACCGGCGACGGGGTGAGCATGGCCGGGGTGGCCAACATGGCCTTCTGGACCATGGCTTTCGGCGTCGGCGCGGCCCGGCTGTTCCGCCGGGACACCGCTCGGATCTGACCGCCGCGACCGCTAGCGTGAAGCCGATGGACCTCCCGACGGGGCAGCCCCAGCCGATGAACCGCCACTGGCGGTACATCGGCTGGCTGCTGGCCGCCGTATGGCTGTTCTTCCTCAATGTGCCGATCTCCACCGCGCTGCAGCAGCCCGAGCCGTGGCGGCGGATCGTCGGGGTGACCGCCCTGGTCGTCTTCGGCCTGGGCTATGTGCTGCTGTTCCAGTGGGCCCGCCGGCTGCGCCAGCTGCTGCTGCCGATCCCGGCGGGGCGGGCACGGGTGGGCCTGCTGGTGCTGCTCGCGGTGGGCCTGGCCAGCATCCCGGGCACCGACGGCGACTGGCTGGCGACCCTGGTCTACGTGGCCGCGGCCGGGGTGTTCCTGCTGCCGCCGTGGGAGGCGGCGGCCACCGTGGCGCTCTGCGCCGTGACTCCCGCGCTGGCGTCCTGGCTGGTGCCGGGCTGGGAGGCGGAGAACGGCATCGTCTTCGCGGTGCTGCTCGCCTCGTTCGCCATGTTCGGCGTGTCCCGGCTGGCCCAGCGCAACAGCGAGTTGCAGGCCGCGCAGCAGGAGATCGGCCGGCTCGCGGTCGCCGAGGAGCGGGCCCGCGCCGCGCGCGACCTGCACGACATTCTCGGGCACTCGCTGACCGTGGTGGCGATCAAGGCCGAGCTGGCCGGGCGGCTGATCGACGTCGACACCGTCCGGGCGGCCGCCGAGATCGCCGAGGTGGAGAAGCTGGCGCGGGCGGCGCTGGCCGATGTGCGGCAGACCGTCGGGGCGTACCGCGAGGTCACCCTCGCCGGTGAGCTGGCCGGCGCGCGGTCCGCCCTCGCCGCGGCGGGCATCGCGGCGCAGGTGCCGGCCGAGGTGCCGGAGCTGCCGTCCGAGTGGGACCGGTTGTTCGGGTGGACGGTGCGTGAAGGGGTGACCAATGTGGTCCGGCACAGCGGGGCGCGGTGCTGCACGATCCAGGTGCGCCCGGACGGGGTCGAGGTCGGCGACGACGGCCGGGGGCCGGCCACTCCCGATGCCACCGGATACGGGCTGGTCGGCCTGCGGGAGCGGGCCCGCCGGTTGGATGCCGTGGTGACGGTGGGTCGGCGGCGGGACGGCACCGGCTTCCTGCTGCGGGTGCACGCCCCGGCGGAGGCCCGGTGAGCGGCTCATCGACGCCGATCCGGCTGCTGCTCGCCGACGACCAGGCGCTGGTGCGGGGCGCGCTGGCCGCGCTGCTGTCGCTGGAGCCGGACCTGACCGTGGTGGCCGAGGTGGGCCGGGGCGACGAGGTGGTGCCCGCGGCCCTTAAGCACCCGCCCGACGTGGCCCTGCTGGACGTGGAGATGCCCGGCCTGGACGGGATCGCCGCCACCGCCGCGTTGCGGGTGGCGCTGCCGGCCTGCCGGGTGCTGGTGGTGACCACGTTCGGTCGGCCCGGCTACCTGCGTCGCGCCATGGAGGCCGGCGCGAACGGCTTCGTGGTCAAGGACACTCCGGCCCGGCAGCTCGCCGACGCGGTCCGTCGGGTGCACGCGGGCCTGCGGGTGGTCGACCCGACGCTGGCGGCGGAGACCCTGGCCACCGGGGCGAGCCCGCTGACCGAGCGGGAGACCGAGGTGCTGCGGGCGGCCCGCGCCGGTGGCACGGTCGCCGAGCTGGCGAAGGCGCTGCACCTGTCCGAGGGGACGGTGCGCAACCACCTGTCCGCGGCGATCGGCAAGACCGGCGCCCGCAACCGGGCTGCGGCCGTGCGCATCGCCGAGCAGAACGGCTGGCTGCTCGGCGACTGAGCGGCCCCGCTCAGGCGGTCGACGGTGGGGTGGCGAGCTGGTCGACCACCACCAGGCTGGTGCCGGGTCGGACCTCGGCGAGCAGTTTCCGCTGGCCGCTGGGGGTGACCCGGATGCAGCCATTGGTCGTGTTCTCGCCCAGTTCGTCGTCGTTGTGCCAGGTGTGCAGGCCGATGTGCGCGCCGCGCAGTCCGGTGGGCACCGCCTCCGGGTCGTCGGGGACCGAGCCGAGGGCGTAGATGTCCACTCCGCCGTACACCTCCTCGGGCGGTGGGGTGCGGCCCAGGATGAAGGTCCGCCCGAGGGGGGTCTCCTGCCCGGACTGGCCGAGGCTCGTCTCCCAGGAGCGCATCGCCTTGCCGGCCCGGTACCAGGTGAGCCGGTGCACCTTGCGCTCCACCACGATCTGGTCGCGCAGCGCCACGGTGTCGAACCCGCCCGGCGCCAGCCAGGCCAGGCGCCGGTTGGCCGAGGGCAGCAGGACGGCCGTCCAGCCAACCCGCCGTTCGGCGATCGGCACGGTCAGCTCGACACCGGCGAGCGCCGGTTCGAAGAAGGCCAGCGGCCGTCCGCCGGGCGCGTCGTACGCGGCGATCCGCCGGGTCGGGTGCACGCCCTCGGTCAGGGGCGTGACGTCCATCGTGGCCGGGTCGGCGGGAAAACCCTTGGGCGCGGGGTCGTAGTCGAGCACCGGCAGACCGTCCGGTGCGGGCGCGGCCGGCGGGACCGACTCCTGCGGGCGCTGCTCGACGCTGCTCGGCGTCGGGTCGGCTGCCGCCACGTTCCGACTGTCGGGGGCCGTCGAGCGGGGGGTGAGAGCCTGGCCGACCAGCAGCGCGGCGGCCAGCAGCACGGGTACGGCGATGCCGGCGGCGATCCAGCCGGCCCGGCGGCGGTACGGGGACATTCGGTCAAACGGCACCAAAACACTTTATGGCGGTGGACGGTCCGGGGCCCCCGGTTCGGCGATACCCGCCGGCCGGAGGCCCCGGGGTCGGTCAGACCCGCGCGCCGATGTGGATGGCCACCGCGTCGTGCGCCGGCACGTTCGCGGCGAACCAGCCGTTACCGTCCACGGTGATCACCGGTCCGCTGCACGTGCCGCCCGCGTACGTGCCGTGGATGACGTCGCAGTACCGGCCGGCGGGCAGCCCGGTGTAGTACGAGCGACCGTTCACGGCGGCGTCCTCGTCGTTGAGGGTGACGAAGCCCTTGCCGCTGCGGCTGAACGCGATGTGGTTGTTGCCGTTGTCGTACCAGTTGGCCACGCCCGTGCCCTCGGTGGCGTTGCGGAAGCCGACCATGTTGGCGATCACCGGCCAGCGATGCTCGCACTCCCAGCCGGAGTAGCAGGCGGTGTTCAGCGTCTTGTTGTTGCCGTCCGAGGGCGGGCCGGCTTCGCGGTTGCTGAAGGTGTAGCTGGACATGACGGTCGGCGAGCCGTACGGCCAGGCCAGCATGAAGGCGTTGGCGAGGGCGTAGATCCCCCGGTCGCGGTAGGTCAGCACCCCGCTGCTGTCCCGCTGGGTGTCGTGGTTGTCCACGAACACCGCGGCCGACCCGGTGGGCAGGTGCCCCCAGCCCTCACCGAAGTTCTTCAGGTAGGCGAGCCGCTCGGAGCGGAAGACCCGGGCCAGGTCCTTGCCGTAGCGGAACTCGTGCACGTCACCGTTGCCGGTGTACTCGGTCGGCTGGACCGGCTCGCCGGCGCCGTAGATGACCTCCTGCACGAGGTACGCCGAGCGGGACAGCTTGGCCTTGATCGCGGCGATGTCGGCGGCCGGCATGTGCTTGCTGGCGTCCAGCCGGAAACCGTCGACGCCGAGCGAGAGCAGGTCGTTGAGGTACGACGCGATCTTCGTCCGGACGTAGTCCGACTCGGTCCTGAGGTCCGACAGGTTGACCAGCTCGCAGTTCTGCACCTCGTACCTGTCGTTGTAGTTGGCGATGTCGTCGCCGCCGTTGCGCCCGCAGTGGTGGAAGTCCTGGGTCTGGTAGATGCCCGGGTAGTCGTAGTGCGAGTACGACGAGCCGGCCCAGCCGGTGCCGCCGTTGTCCTGACCGGACATGTGGTTGATGACGGCGTCGACGAGCACCTTCACGCCTGCCGCGTGACAGGTGTTGACCATCGACTGGAACTGGGCCCGGGTGCCCTTGCGGGACTCGATCCGGTAGCTGACCGGCTGGTACGCCAGCCACCACTGGTTGCCCCGCACGTGCTCCTGCGGGGGCGAGACCTGGACGTAGCCGTAGCCCTTCGGGCCGAGCGTGCTCTGGCACTCGCTGGCCACCGACGGCCAGTTCCACTCGAAGAGCTGGACGATGACCTTCTTGGCGCCGGACGGGCTGGCGGCGGCCGGGGGTGCCGTCGCGGTGAGGGGGACGAGCAGGCTGGCGACCAGGCCGAGGGCGAGGATCGCCGAGCCGCGTCGACGTCGGTGCATCGGGACTCCTGACGGGAGCGGGGGTGGGGGTGGTGGTGCGGCGGCGGAATTGCATCGGTTGCTCGAATCTTGCAACCCATGCTGAAATTTGCCGAAAGGTTACAAGCGTGTTGCAACGACTGTCAATGCATGGACGGTGATCACTGTCCATGGTGGCCGCTACACGCGTCCCGGCGTCGGTCGGTTCGATCCGGCCCAGAAATTTCCGTCCCCGGGTGATCCGCTCGCCCCGCCGGTCCGTACTGGATGGGGGAGCAGGGGTCGGCCGGTGGTACGCCGCCGCGAGACGATCGAGGAGCAGATGGCCCGGGCAAAGCAGAACCAGAAGGCCACCGAGGTCCGGACCAGCACCAGCAGTCGGGGGGTGCGGACCCGGTCGCGCTCGGCGACGACGTTGCTGATCGCGTCCGTGCTGGCCGCGCTCTGGGCGGCGACAATGCTGACCGGCGCCGGTCAGACGGCGTACGCGTACGGCTTCTTCTTCACCGAGTTCTTCGCCGGGGTGATCTCCCTGGTGTCGTTGAGTCTCACCGTGATGCTGGGCCTGCTCGCCACCGACCGGCTGGTGCTGGGCATCTCGCACCGGGTGCTGATGCAGTCGGCGCACCGCGCCACAGGCGTCCTGGGCGTGGCCGGACTGTTCTTCCACGTCCTCACCAAGATCGCTACCGGTCGCGCGGCGGCGACCGACTCGCTGGTGCCGTTCGTCGGTGGCCGCGGCCTCTACGTCGGCCTCGGCACGGTGGCCGCTCTGCTCATGGTCAGCGTGATCTGGACTGGCATCATCCGGGCCCGCTTCGCCGGCGTCGGTCCGAAGTGGCTCTGGCGGGCCCTGCACTCCGCCGCGTACCTCGCCTGGCCCTTCGCGATCCTGCACGGCCTCAACGCCGGTCGGGCCGCGGCGTCCTGGGTGGTGCTCAGCTACCTCGCCTGCGTCCTGCTTGTCGTGTTTGCGCTGCTGGTCCGGCTCTCGGTCACCATCGGCCGGCGCAGCCGCGAGCAGCACCAGGCCGCCGTGCGCAACGCGGTGCTGGCCGGGCGGGGCACCGAGGAGAGCCGCGGGCGCTCGCTGCTGGCCGGCCTGAGCCGCCGCCGGGACACGAGCGAGGACAAGCGCCCGGCCTGGGCGGAGGCCACCACCGCCACCTGGACGGCCCCGGCCGGCCCCCGGCGGCGCGACCCCGAGCGGTTCACCGTTCCGGTGGTGCCCGAGCCCGGCTCGCTCGTCGAGCCGACCCGGCCCAGTCGACGACGGCGGGACGAGGCGCCGGCGGCTCGGCAGGACGCCGACCGACCGACGCGTGGACGGCGCGACGAGGCGGAGACCACGACCCGCCGGTCGAGCCGGCGCAGTGTCGAGGAGACCGGCACCCGTCTCCGCGACGAGGAGGAGTTGGAGCCGGTGACCCGGCGGCGCGCGTCGCGCAGCCGGGACCGGGACGAGGAGGCCGCCCCGACCCGACGCCGTCGCGCCGAGGAGCCGGCCGCCGAGCGCGGCAGCCGCCGGTCCCGCTCCGAGGACGAGGGCACCCGGTACTCCGCGCCGCCCCGCCGGGTGGTCGAGGAGCCGGAGGAGCCGTGGGACAGCCCGCGCCGCTGGCAGGCTGCCGAGCCGATCTCCGCCGGCCCGGTCTCCGCCGAGCCGATCTCGGCCGGCCCGATCTCGGCGGCGCCGCGCAGCGGCAGCGGCCGGCACAGCGTCGACGATGACCTGCCCGAGGAGCCGGACTACTGGCGCCCGCCGGCGCGGTACGTGCCCGAGGAAGTGCCGCCGCCCGTCGACGACACCCCCACCCTCGTCGACCTGGCGTCGCGGAGGGCCCGACGGGCCTCCGGCGAGGGCCGGTCCGCCAAGCGCCGCAAGGCCAGCGCGGACGCCGTGGACGGGGCGTACTGGGCCGGGCTGCGGGGTGAGGCGAAGTGATGCGGACGACGGTGCCGCCGGTGGCCTGCGTCGGTGAGCCTCGGCTGACCGCCGGCTTCGCCGAGTTCGGCCGGCTCGACCTGGCCGCGCACGAGGAGGTGCACGGGCCGATCGGTCCGATGGAGCCGGCGCAGTTGCTCCGGCTCGTCGAGGGCATGCAGCTCAAGGGCAAGGGCGGGGCGGGTTTCCCGTTCGCCCGCAAGCTGCGCGCCGTGCTGGAGTCCTGCGAGCGGCAGGACCTCGCCGCGGTGGTGGTCGTCAACGCCACCGAGGGCGAGCCGGCCAGCTGGAAGGACAAGGTGCTGCTCACCCGCGCTCCGCACCTGATCCTCGACGGCGCGGCGCTGGCCGCGTACGCGCTGGACGCCGAGGAGATCGTCATCGGCGTCGCCGACGACGGTGTCGGCCGGGACTCGCTGATGGAGGCTCTCGCGGAGCGCCGGATGCCGGTGCCGACAACAATCGTCACCGTGCCGCACCGGTTCATCTCCGGCGAGGGCGGTGCTCTGGTCAACGGCATCAACGGGCTGCCGCACATCCCTCCGGGCACCAAGAAGCGCTCCAGCGACTCGGGCGTCGGCGGTCTGCCCACTCTGCTGTCCAACGCCGAGACGTACGCCCAGCTCGCCGTCGGCGCGCGACTCGGCCCGTACGAGTACGCGGCGCTCGGCACCGACGACGAGCCGGGCACCGTGCTGCTCACGGTGACCGGCGCGGCGGGCCGGCCGGCGGTGGTGGAGTGCACGGCGGGCATGCCGCTGCGCGACGTTCTCGACCTGTGCGAGGTCCCGGACGTCCAGGGCATCCTGATGGGCGGCTACCACGGCAAGTGGATCACCCCGGAGGCCGCGGAGAAGGCCGAGGTCTCCCGCAAGGGCCTGGCCGCGGTGGGCGGCACCCTCGGCGCCGGCATCATCGTCCCGATCGGTGTGGACACCTGTCCGCTCGGCGAGGCCGCCCAGGTGGTGCGCTACCTGGCCGGGGAGTCCGCCGGCCAGTGCGGCCCGTGCAAGATGGGCCTGCCGGACCTGGCCCGCGCTGTCGACCTGGCCGTGGCGGGCAGCCAACCGGCCGACGTGGTGCGGGCCGCCGCCGGCGAGGTCAAGGGCCGCGGCGCGTGCAGCCACCCGGACGGCACGGCGCGGTTCGCCCTCTCCGCGATCGAGGTCTTCGCCGAGGACCTGCGGCTGCACAGCACCGGCGACGGCTGCGGCCGGCGGGTCAAGGGCGTCATGGGGCTGCCCGGCGCACCCGACCCCAACCCGCAGAAGCTCACCCTGGACTGGTCCCGCTGCGACGGGCACGGCCTCTGCGCGCACGTGGTGCCGGACTTCATCCGGCTGGACGGCAACGGCTATCCGGCGTTCCCGACCACACCCGTGCCGACCTGGCTGCGCGAGGGCGCCCTGAAGGCCGTCAAGGTCTGCCCGGAACTCGCCCTGCGTCTCGCGAAGGCCGAGTAGGAAAGGGCACTGACCACCACACCTGTCGAACGGAGCTGCGGATGCGCAAGCCGATCGGGTGGACAGCGGCGGCGTACCCGCCCCGCGCCGCCATCGTGGGGGCGCTCGTCGCCGCCCTGCTCGCCACGGCGTCCTGCACCGGCACGGTGCCGCCCGACGCCACCGCCGCCGGGACCCCGCCGACCCCGGCCAGCTCCGCGGCCACCCCGGCTGCCCCCGCGACCGGCGCACCGTCGGCCGCGCCGGCCCCGGTCCCGGACATCCTGCGCTTCACCGGCACCACCCTCACCGGCAGCGCGTTCGACGCGACGCGACTGGCCGGCCGGCCGGTGGTGCTCTGGTTCTGGGCGCCGTGGTGCGCCACCTGCGCCAGCCAGGCGTGGACGGTGGCCGAGATCGCGCCCCGCTACCGCGACACCGTGCCGATCGTCGGTGTCGCCGGGCTCGGCGAGCAGCGGGACATGAAGAACTTCGTCAGCGAGTTCGACCTCGGCGACATGCCGCAGATCGACGACCGCAAGGGCGTGCTCTGGAAGCGGTTCACGGTGACCGAGCAGAGCATCTTCGTGATCATCGACCGGGACGGCACCGTCGTCCATCAGGGCTTCCTGGACGGTGAGGCGCTCAGCGCCCGCGTCGCCGCCCTGGCCGGGGCGTGACCGCCCCGCTGCTGCTCGCGCTGACCGCCGGCATGCTCGGCGCGGTCAACCCGTGCGGCTTCGCGCTGCTGCCCGCGTACCTCTCGCTGTTGGTCGCCGGAGCGTCGGACGCCCGCGGCGCGGTCGGCCGCGCGCTCACCGCGGCGGCCGGGCTCACCCTGGGGTACGTGGTGGTCTTCGGCGCCTTCGGCCTGGCGCTCGCGCCGCTGGCCGGCTGGCTGCGTCCCCGGCTGCCGTGGCTGACCGTGGCGCTCGGGCTGCTGCTGGTGGTGGCCGGCTGTTGGCTGCTCGCCGGTCGGCGGCTGCCCGCGCCGGGGTGGTCCGCGCGGGCGCCCCGGCTGACGAGGTCCTGGCCGTCGATGGCGCTGTTCGGCGCGGCGTACGCGCTGGCGTCGTTGGGCTGCGCCATCGCACCGTTCCTGGCCATCGTGGTGACCAGCCTCCAGGCCGGCTCGACCGGCCGCGGGCTGGCGCTGTTCGGCGCGTACGCCCTCGGGATGGGTCTGGTGGTCGCTGTCGCCGCGCTCGGCGTGGCGCTGCTGCGCGATTCGCTGGTGGCCCGGTTGCGGGTCGCCGGCGCGCTGGTGCCCCGGCTCAGCGGCCTGGTGCTGCTGCTCGCGGGTGGGTACGTCGCCTGGTACGGCTGGTACGAGCTACGGCTGGCCGCCGGCCGCCGGGAAGCTCTCGAAGATCCGATCATCCGCGCGGCCTCGCAGGTGCAGCACGCCCTGGCCGAAACCGTCGACACGGTAGGCCCGGCGGTGCTCCTGACGACCCTGGCGGCGCTGCTGACCCTGGCAGCCCTGACCCGCCGCCGCCCTGTTGATCATGAAGTTATTGCCCCGACACGCCGTGGTGAGGGGCAATAACTTCATGATCGACGCAGGGTTCAGCGGGGGGTCAGGCGGTCTGTTCCCAGGCGGTCCTGGAGGACCTCGGGGATCAGGACGCTGCCGTCGGGCTGCTGGTTCTGCTCCAGGATGGCCGGGAAGAGCCGGCTGGTGGCCAGCGCGGAGCCGTTGAGGGTGTGCACGAAGCGGGTCTGCTTGGCGCCCGGCTCGCGGTAGCGGATGGCCGCCCGGCGGGCCTGGTAGTCGCCGGCCCAGGAGACCGACGACACCTCCTTGTACTTGCCCGTGCTCGGCATCCACACCTCGATGTCGAGGGTCTTCTTCATCGAGGCGCTCGCGTCGCCCGCCGAGAGCAGCGTCCGCTGGTAGTGCAGACCCA
The DNA here is from genome assembly GCF_040648635.1 of Micromonospora sp. NPDC049114. Taxonomy (NCBI): domain Bacteria; kingdom Bacillati; phylum Actinomycetota; class Actinomycetes; order Micromonosporales; family Micromonosporaceae; genus Micromonospora; species Micromonospora sp. NPDC049114. The sequence continues at coordinate 87,652 of NZ_JBEZEA010000007.1, forward strand.
GCCCCTCGACCAGGCTCTCGGCGTGGGCGAGCATCTCCTCCAGTGCCGCGTCCGCCTGCTCGGGCAGGGTGAACTGGAAGATCTCCACCTTGTTGAACTGGTGCCCGCGCACCGTGCCGCGCTCGTCCGAGTGCGACCCGGCCGACTCGCGCCGGTAGCAGGGCGTGTACGCGAACGCCTTCAACGGCAGCTTCGTGGTCTCCAGGATCTCGTCCTGGTACGCGCCCAGGATCGCCGTCTCCGACGTGGGCAGCAGGAACTGCCCGCGCGGCGCGGAGTCGGAGTCCAGGTGGTAGACGTCGTCGTAGAACTTGGGGAACTGGCCGGCGGCGAAACCGGCCGAGTCGAGCAGCAGGTGCGGCGGGAGCAGGAACTCGTACCCGGCCTTGATGTGCTGGTCGACGAAGTAGTTGAGCAGCGCCCACTCCAGCCGCGCGCCGACCCCCGTGTAGATCCAGAAGCCGGAGCCGCCGAGCTTGACGCCGCGCTCGTAGTCGACCAGACCCAGCGCGCGGGACAGCTCCACGTGGTCGCGGACCTTCTCGATCGCCGGTGGCTCGCCGAAGGTCTTGACGACCCGGTTCGCCTCCTTGCCGCCGGGCAGGACGTCGTCGCTGGGCAGGTTCGGCAGCTCGCTCATCGCGTCGCGCAGCCGGGCCTGCACCTCGTCCAACTGGGACTCCAGCTCGGCGAGCTGCTTACGCTCCGCGTCGGGGGCGGTGACCTGCGGCTCGTTGCCGGCGCGCTTCGCCTGCGCGTACGCCCGGGCCTCCGCCTTGCGGCGCTGCCGGTCGGCATCGATCTCCGTGATCAGGGAACGCCGTTCCTGGTCGAGCCGCTGAATCTCGTCCAGGGCCCGATCGACCTCGGCGGGATCCAGACGCTTCGCCAGCGCGGTCGCCACCGCCTCGCGATCCTTCCGGATCAACTCCATGTCGAGCATGCTGCTCCGTACGCCTCCGTCCGGGGTTCACTGGTGAACCATCAGATGCTACCGTCGCGCACGTTTCCACCCGACTACGGGGAGCGCGACGGGTTTTACAGCCGGATCGGCATCAGCACGGAGAAGGTGTCCTCGTCGTTCGGCCGGCGCAGGGCCAGCGGGGCGATCGGCCCGTCCAGCTCCAGCACCAGCTGGGGGCCGCCGGCCGCGTCCAGCGCGTCGAGCAGATACCCGCCGTTGACCCCGAACCGCAGCCCGCGCATGGGATCGGGCGTCGGGTCGGCCGTGGACAGCTCGGCCGGGTGCAGCAGGCGCAGGCCGCCGTGGTCGTCGAGACCGAGGACGGAGACCGCCAGCGGCGTGCCGGCGTACTCGCGGGCCAGCGTGGGGGCGGCCGGGTCGCGCAGCGCCGCGCGCAGCGCCACCACGTCCACCGGGATGCGGTACGCGGCCGGCCGGGCGCCGACCGCCTCGCGCAGCAGCCGACGGTAGTCCGGGAAGTCGTACGGCAGGGCGGTGCCCGTCAGCGTCCGACCGGCCACCGTCACCGCCAGGTCGACGCCGGCCACTGTCAGCCGCACCGGCCGGGCGTCGGCGGGGTCGAGCAGCCGGCGTAGCCGGTCGACGAGGTCCACCGGCACGAGCACCCGCGCGGACGGCCCGTCGACGGCCGCGCCGGCCCGGGCCAGCGCGAGCCGGTGCCGATCGGTGGCGACCAGCCGCACACCGTCCGGCTCGACGTCGAGCAGCACGCCGGACAGCGCCGGCAGCTCCGCGTCCACGCCGACGGCGAAGCGCACCGCGTCGAGCGCGGCGGCCAGCTCGGCGGGGGAGAGCAGCAGCGTGGTCACCGTCGTGGGCGTCGGGTCGACCAGGGCCCGGAGCCGGACGATCTCGCGGCGGGCGTCGGCCAGCCCGTCGGCCAGCCGGCGCAGGTGCGCGTCGAGCAGCCGGTGCACCTCGGCCGGCTCGGCGCGGACGGCGGCGGCGATCTCGGGCACCGGCATGCCGACCCGGCGCAGCCCCGCGACCAGCCGGGCCGGGCCGATCTGCTCGTCGGTGTACCAGCGGTAGCCGGTCACCGGATCGACCAGGGCCGGCGCCAGCACACCCGCCGAGTCGTAGAAGCGCAGCGCGCTGACGGTCAGGCCGCTGGCCCGGGCCAACTCGCCGATGCTGTGCAGGTCGCTCACCACGTCGGGCATCCTGCCCCCTCGACCTGGTCGAGGGTCAAGCGGCCGGGCGTGCCCGGGTCGTCTCGTCCTGCTCGATCACCCGGAAGGTGAGCCCGGCCCGGACCAGCCGGGCCAGCAGCGCGTCACCCATCGCCGCGACCGGGGTGAGCTGGCCGGCGGTCGGCGGCAGGTCGTCGAACGCCAGGCACAGCGCCGACTCGGCGAGCATCTTCGCCGTCTCGTCGTAGCCCGGGTCGCCCCCCGCGACCTCGGTGACCACGCGCCTGCCGCCGCCGGTGCCGACGAACCGGACCCGGAACCAGGACGATGCCCGCTGCTGCGGGGTCGGGCCCTGCCCGGAGGCGAGCCGCCCGAGCAGCCAACGCCGGGTGGGCGGCACCTTCACCAGGCCGACAACCGCGCCGAGCCCCACCGCGCTGACCAGCACGGTCGGCAGTCGCTTCACGGCGGCGAAGTGCCGGTAGCGAAAGTCCGGGCCGTACTCCGGGCGGCTCGCGGCCGACCGGCGGATCACCTGCGGGTCGATGGTGGGCAGCGGCACGGTCCAGATGCCCAGCTCCGTCGAGCGGGCCAGCCGGCCCGGCACCGCCCGGACCCGGCGGTCGACCGGGCGCGGCTCGACCGCACGGCGGGCCCGGGCGGCCCGGCTGGCCTCCCCGGTCCGGGCGAACGCGGTGAGGGCGGAATGGTACGTCCCGGCGGAGAACCGGCCACCGGCGCGGACGTAGCCGTCCACGGTGATCGGGACGTCGGCGGGCAGCTGCTTGACGGTGAACCAGACGCCCAGGTCGTGCGGGATGGAGTCGAACCCGCAGGCGTGCACCAACCGGGCGCCGCTGGCGGTCGCCTCGGCGTGGTGGCGGACGTACATCAGGTCGACGAACTCCGACTCCCCGGTGATGTCCAGGTAGTCGGTGCCGGCCCGGGCGCAGGCCGCGACAAGTGGCTGCCCGTGGTGGACGTACGGGCCGACGGTGCTGGCGACCACGCGGGCGCTCTCCGCAACGGCCCGCAGCGAACCGGCGTCGGTCACGTCGGCGGTGAGCAGCGGCAGGTCGGCCAGGGCGGGGTCGATCGCGGCGAGCCGGTCGCGCACGGCGGCGAGGCGATCGGCGTTGCGCCCGGCCAGCGCCCACCGCAACCCGGGCGGCGCGTGCCGGGCAAGATACTCGGCCGTCAGCCCTCCGGTGAAGCCGGTCGCCCCGAACAGCACCACGTCGTACGCCCGCTCCCCAGCCATCCCCCGAGTCTGCCACCCGCCATCGCCCAGCGCCGATCGGCAGGCGCGGTCACGGCGTGAACACGGCCCGGACGCAGCCGTCGGCGCGGTCGGCGAACAGCGCGTACCCGCGGGGGCCGTCCTCGAGCGGCAGCCGGTGGGTGGCCAGGTGCTCGGTGCGCAGCTCGTCGCGGGCCATCCGGTGCAGCAGCATCGGCACGTCGCGCAGGTCCGGCCGGCGCGATCCCCGCAGGGTGAGCCGCTTGTCGGTCACCGCGCCCAGCGCGAACGCGTCCACGTGCCCCTGGGCCCCGCCGAGCACCACCACCACGCCGTCCTTGCGGCAGGCGTGCACCGCCTCGCGCACCGCGTCCGGGCGGTCGACGTCCCGGCCGGTCAACCGATCGGCGACCGACCTGGTCGGCGGTACGCCCACCGCGACCACGCACACGTCCGGGCCGCGTCCACCGCTGCGCTCCCGCAGCTCCGCCGCGACGTCGGTGCTGCGGTAGTCCAGCGTCTCCGCCCCGGCGTGCCGCTCGGCCATCCGCAGCCGGTCGGCGTGCCTGTCGACGACGAGCACCCGGGCAGCGCCGCGCAGGGTCGCGGCGCGAGCGGTCAACTGACCCACCGCCCCGGCGCCCCACACCGCCACCACGTCGCCGGGTCGCACCTCGCCCAGCTCGGCCGCCAGCCAGCCGGTGGGCGCCGCGTCGGCGGCGAACAGCGCCCGGTCGTCGCCGACCGCGTCCGGCACCCGGAACGCGCCCACGTCGGCGTACGGCACCCGGACGTACTCGGCGTGGCCGCCCGCGAAGCCACCCGCCGCGCGGGGCCGGCCGAAACAGCCGGCGTCCGAACGCCCCAGGCCCGGATCGACGCTCGCCACGTCGGTGCCGCCGTTGTCGCAGCAGGAGTGCCGTCCCCGCCGGCAGTACCAGCAACCGCCGCACGCGACACTCGCGCCGACCACCACCCGGTCGCCGACCCGGTGTCGCCGGACCGCCGGACCGGTCTCGACGACCTCGCCCAGGAACTCCGTCCCCAGCACGTCACCGGCGCGCAGCAGCGGGTCCCGGCCGGCCAGGAGCGGCAGGTCGACGCCGCTGGTGGCGCTGCGGCGGACGCGGACGATGACGTCCCGCTCGTTGCGCAGCTCCGGGTCGGGCACCTCGCGTACCGCCAGCTCGTCGGCGGCCACCCAGCACAGCGCCCTCACCCGCGGGCCGCCCCGCGGTCCAGTGCCGAGCGGTCCGCGCGCAGCACTTCGCCGGCCTCCACGCGCTGCTTGACCTGCCGCAGGGTCCGGCGGACCAGCAGTCGCGGGTCGTCGCCGACCAGATGCGCGGCCAGACCGGTCGCCGCGACGGCCCCGGCCAGCGGGCGGGCGGCCAACTCGGTGCCCCGGTCACCGGGCGCCGGCCGTACCCGCACCTCGACCGCGTCGTCCAGGTCGCGCAACGGCTCCGGCCACCGGCCGCCGGGAAGGACCTGGTCCGGGGGTCGGTCCACCGTCACGACCTCCCACCCGGTGGCCGCGCTCCGGAAGCGGTCCGCGCCGGGCCGGCCACGCCGCAGCGGTACGCGCACCAGCCGCGCCGCCCCGGCCCACGCGCCGGCGCCGAGGGCGGATCTCGCCCGCGCCAGCCGTCTGATCGGTCCCATCCGTCCTCCCGGTCCACGTCCCGTGATCATCGGTCGCGGCCGGGTGAAGCGGGCTCGCCCGGAAGGGGTGAACAGGTTCGGGCCGGGTAACCGCTCGCCGACCGGGGGTGGAGCGCGTCGTGGGGGTGGGGCCGGGTGCCGGAGCAGCAGGATCACGCGCGAGTCGGCACGGCGCCGCAACGCCGGGGGGAGCAGCCGCCGCTGCTGGCGTCGCGACTGACCCCGACCGTGCCGCCCGAGCCGGTGGTGGCCCGGCCCCGCCTGCTGCGCCGGCTCGACGAGGGGGGTGCCGGGCCGGTCACCCTGGTCGCCGCGCCCGCCGGCTGGGGCAAGACCACACTGCTCGCCTCCTGGGTCCGGTTGGCCGACCCCGGGTCGACGTCCGGGCCGGCATGGGTGTCGGTGGAGACCGGCGACGACGGCGACCGGCTCTGGGCGTACCTGGCGGCGGCGTTGCGCACGGCCACCGGGGCGCCGGACGACGACCTGGTGACGCCGCTGCCCACCGGCCCGCCGCGCCCGGACCAGCTGGAGCTGCTGGCGGCCGGGCTCGCGGCGGCGGAGCAGCCCGTCCTGCTGGTCCTGGACGATCTGCACCGGATCACCGACCCGGCGGCGCTGACCGGGCTGGAGTTCCTGCTGCGGCACTCCGAGCAGCGGCTGCACCTGGTGGTCGGTGCGCGGGCCGGGCTGCCGCTGGCCCTGCACCGGCTGCGCCTCGCCGGTGAGCTGACCGAGATCGGCCCACAGGAGCTGGCCTTCACCGACGACGAGGTGGCCGACCTGCTGACCGCGCACGGCGCACCACTGCCGGCGGCGGCGGTGCGCCGGCTACGCGAACGCACCGGGGGTTGGCCGGCGGCGCTGCGGATCGCCGCGCTGGCGTTGCGCGGGCAACCCGACCCCGAGCGCTGGGTGGGGCAGTTCGGCGGCGACCAACCGGAGATCGCCGGCTATCTGCACGAGGAGGTGCTGGCCGCCGTCGACCCGGCCGACCGGGACCTGCTGCGCCGTACGGCCCTCGCCGAGACGGTCTGCGCCGATCTGGCCGAGGCGCTGACCGGCCGCGCGGACGCCGGGCAGGCGCTGGCCGACCTGGCCGGGGCCGGTGGCCTGCTGCACCCCGAGGGCACCCGCCCGCCCTGGTACCGCTGTGACCCGCTGCTCGCCGACCTGCTCCGCGCCGAGCTGGCCCGGATGCCCGCTGACGAGGTGCGGGAGCTGCACGCGCGAGCGGCCGACTGGTACGCCGGCGCGGGCCGCCCGGCCGACGGGTTGCGGCACGCCCTCGCCGGTGGCCGGTGGGACCTGGCCGGCGACCTGTTCGTCGCACACTGGCCGGAGCTGACCCGCTACGACAGCGACCCGGTGGGCGGGTCGCTGTCGTCGTCCCCGCCGTCCCCGCCGCCGGAGGTGGTGCACGCCGATCCGGAGGTGGCTCTGGCCTGTGCCGCCGAGCGCGCGTACGCCGGTGACCTGCCCGCCGCGACCGACCACCTGCGCAGGGCCGCCGGGCAGGCCGGCGCGCTACCCGTGCCGCGGCGGGACCGGTTCCTGCGGCTGGCCACCGCGCTGGAGCTGACCCTGGCCCGGCTCGCCGGTGACCTCCCGCAGGCGCGTGCCGCCGCCGCCCGGCTGCTGCGTACCCGCCCGACCGACAGCCCACCGGTCGGGGTGCCGGATCGCCAGGCGGTCGGGCAGGACGGCCGGGCGGCTCGGGTGCCCGAGCCGTTGTCGACCCGCCCGTCGGACGCCGACGACGCGGACCTGCGGGCCTTCACGGGCACCGCGCTGGGTCTCGTCGAGCTGTCGGCCGGCGCGCTGCCCGACGGGCGGTTCGTCCGCGCCCGGGCGGCGGCCCGGGAGGCGGGTCGGCCGCGTACCGAGCTGGTCGCCGCCAGCCGCTCCGCGCTCCTGCTCGCCGTGCGCGGTGACCTGGGCGCGGCCGAGGCGGCGGCCCGCGACGCGTTGGGCATGCCGCTCTGTCGAGGCTGGTCCTGCCGGCTCGACTGCGGCTACGCGTACCTGGCGCTGGCGGTGGTGGCCCTGCACCGCGACCAGCCCGAGGAAGCTGTCGCGAACCTCACGCTCGCCGCCCCGGCCACCGGCGTGGCGGGCACGGCGGGCCCGGCGGGAGCGGCCGGTGGGGTCGGCCTCGCCGAGGCCGGTACGTCCGACCGGTCGGGGTCGAGCGCGGAGCCGGTGGCGGCGGCGGTCTTCGCGTGGTGTCGCGCGGCGCTCGACCGGGACGCCGGCGACCCGGCGGCCGCCCAGCGGCTGCTCGCCCGCGCCCGGGAGGCGCTGCCCGACGAGCCGGCCGCCGCCGAACTGTCCGGCCTGCTCCGGGCGGCCGAGGTCGAGACCCGGGCCGAGCGGGGTGACCTGGACAGCGCCCGCGACCTGCTGGCCGATGTGACCGGCGAGGCGGCCACCCCGGCGCTCGACGTCGCGCTGGCCCGGCTGGAGCTGCGCGCCGGGGACCTCGGCGCCGCCGGGCGGGCGTTGCCGGGCTGGCAGGCGCCGCCGGCCGCCGACTGGCCCCTTCCGGTACGCCTGGACGCCGGCCTGCTGGAGGCGGTGCTCGCCGACCGGGCCGGGGACGCACGCCGGGCCGGACGCGTCCTGGAGCAGGTGCTGGACCTGGCCGGCCCGCAGGGCTGCCGCCGGGCGTTCACCCGGGCCCAACCGTCGGTGCGGGACCTGCTGGCCGCCCACCTGGATGCCGGCACCGCGCACTTCTCGCTGGTCAGCGATCTCGTCCGGGGCGTCGAGGAGAGCACACCCCGGCCGGCGGCCGAGCCGGGTGGACTGCTCGACGAGCCGCTCACCGAGCGGGAGTTGACCATCCTGCGCTACCTGCAGAGCATCCTGTCCAACGTGGAGATCGCCGCCGAGCTGTCGTTGTCGATCAACACGGTGAAGACCCACGTGCGCAACATCTACCGCAAGCTCGGCGCGACCCGCCGGCGCGAGGCGGTCCGGCGGGCGCGCGAGCTGCGGCTGATCTGAGCGGCCGGGCAGCCGCCCGGACCGGCGTGACGTCAGGCGTTCGCCGCCGCGTCCACGGCGGCCAGCAGGTCGGGCAGGTCGTACCCGCCGTCGTGCCGGACGTCGTTGACGAAGAGCGTCGGCGTGCCGTTGACACCGCTGCGGATACCGCCGACGAAGTCCCGACGGACCCGGTCGGCGTACGCCCCGCGCTCCACCTCGGCGTTCAGCTCGTCCGTGGGCAGGCCGAGCTGCTCGACGCCGAGCGAGAGGTGCACGGGGTCCAACTGGTCCTGGTGTTCGTACAGCCAGTCGTGCATCTCCCAGAACTTGCCCCGCGACGCGGCGGCCTCCGCCGTCTCCGCGGCCCGTTCGGCGTACGGGTGGACGTTGGCGATCGGGAAGTAGCGGTAGATCAGCCGTACCGTGTCGGCGCGCTGGCGCAGCAACTCGTGCAGGTTCGGGTACGCGGCACCGCAGAACCGGCACTGGAAGTCGCCGTACTCGATGATCGTCACCGGGGCGTTGGACGGCCCGCGGACGTGGTCCTCGATGGTCACCGGCTCCCGGAGCCGGGCGGTGACCTGAAGTGGCGTGGTCATCCGGCCATCACCTTCCGATCGCGGGCGAGGTTGTCCAGGGCGTCGAAGATCCCGTCCGCGCCCGGGTTGACGTCGGGTGCCGACAGGTAGCTCCACGCCACAGTCCCGGCCTGGTCGAGCACCACCAGCGCCCGGGCCGCCTCACCCTGCGGGGTGTACGCGCCGTACCGGCGGGCCACCTCGCCCTTGGGCTCGAAGTCGGACAGCAGCGGGAAGGCGATGCCCCTGCTCTCGGCGAACGCCCGGTGCGACCAGATGCTGTCCACCGAGATGCCGAGCACCATCGCCTGGTACTGGTCGAACACCGGTGCCGCCGCCTGGTAGAGCGACATCTGGTCCCCGCAGACGGGGCTCCAGTCGGCGGGGTAGAAGACGAGCACGACCGGGCGACCCCGGAACTGCTCGGGGCCGGTCTGGCGCCCGTCCGGAGTGCTCGCCAGGGTGAAGCCGGGCGCGGGGCGCCCGGGTTGGATCAGCCCGTTCGGATCACTCATGCACCCAGCCTGCCGGCGGGGCGGGTGAGGCCGGCTCACCCGCCCCGGGTGGTTGCGCGCTCAGCGCAGGACCGGTGCGACAGCGATGTGGTTCTGAACCTCCCGGATGCCCGGTGCGGACCAGGCCACCTGCTCCACCTCGGCGCGTTCGGGCATGGAATGCACCAGTCCGGCGAGCACCGCCGTGTCGCCGTGCACCCGGACGGTGATCCGCTCGGCCTCGGTGGCGCCGGCCCGGGCCAGCGCGTCCACGATCTGATCGGCAACGTTCACGCCGTCCGGCGGCGCGTTCGGCCGGACGGTGACGCCGTTGCTGACCCCCCGTACGCCGGTGAGCCGGCAGACCGCCCGTTCGGCGGCCCGGCGCTGGTACTCCCACTCGACCTCGCCGTGCAGCGTCACCCAGCCGGCCGAGACGGTGACCTGGAGCTTCTCGATGGGCACGAACGCGTCCCACTCCAAGGCGTGGCCCGCCGCGGCGGCCAGGTCCGGGTCGGCACGCTCGTCGCCGCCGGGCAGCTGCACGGTCAGATCGTTCGCGACCGCCCGTACTCCGACGACCCGGTGCGCGGCCCGTTCCCCGGCCCACTTCTTCGCGTAGCTGTCCACCCGCCCGGTCAACGTGACGACGCCCTCGGCGACGGTGACGCCGATCTCGTGCGGCTGCACCCGGGGTTCCCAGGTCAACTCGTCGAGTACGGCGGACTGGATGTCCTGGTCGGTCCGCGTGATCGTCGCGACGGCCATCGGGCCCTCCCTCCGCTGCGTGCGCTGGCTGGCGGACCGGGTGACGGCCGTGGCCGGCAGGCCCGCCGGGGTCCGATCGTGCCGGCCACCGGGGTGAGCGGACCTCACCCGATCCGGACGACGGACCGGCCGGACCTGCCCGTGCCGCGCGTCGACCGGGCACCGCCGTCGATGATGGGAGCGCTTCCATAGCGGCGTCGAATCGGTTAGGGTGAGTGCGTTCCTCGATCGCGGGAGCCTCGCGTCGGGTGGTTGGAGCCAGGGCAAGCTCCGATCCGTCCCCCCGCGTCGTCGTCCGTCCCCCGGGCCACGGCGCACCACCTCCGGTCGATCCTTCCCCGCGTCGTCGCCCGTCCCCCGAGCCGCGACGTCACACTGGTCGATCCCGTCTCCCGGGTCTCCACCCCCGGAGAGGAACCACAGATGCCCAGATCACTGGCCGGCGCTCTCGTCTCGGCGTTGGCGGTCGCCACGGCCGTCGTGGCGGTCCCCATCACCGCCGCGGGCTCTGCCGCGGCCCCGGCCGCCGCCGAGGCGTACACCTGGCGCAACGTCCCGGTCGGCGGCGGCGGCTTCGTGCCCGGCATCGTCTTCAACCCCACCGAGAAGAACCTGATCTACGCGCGGACGGACATCGGCGGGGCCTACCGCTGGGAGCAGTCCAGCCAGTCGTGGACGCCGCTGCTCGACTGGGTCGGCGCGGACCGCTGGGGCTACAACGGCGTCGTCAGCATCGCCACCGACCCGGTGCAGACCAACCGGGTGTACGCGGCCGTCGGCATGTACACCAACGGCTGGGACCCGAACAACGGCGCGATCCTGCGCTCGTCCGACAAGGGCGCCACCTGGCAGATCACCGAGTTGCCGTTCAAGAACGGTGGCAACATGCCGGGCCGGGGCATGGGGGAGCGGCTGGCCGTCGACCCCAACCGGAACAACATCGTCTACTACGGCGCCGAGGGCGGCAACGGGCTGTGGCGCAGCACCGACTACGGGGCCACGTGGGCCCGGGTCACCGCCTTCCCGAACGCCGGCAACTACCGGGCCGACCCCAGTGACCCGAACGGCTACAACGGGCAGAACCAGGGCCTCACCTGGGTCAGCTTCGACAAGAGCACAGGCACCGCCGGGTCCACCACCCAGACGATCTACGTGGGCGTGGCGGACAAGGAGAATCCCGTCTACCGCAGCACCGACGGCGGTGTGACCTGGACGCGTATCCCCGGGCAACCCACCGGCTACCTGGCGCACAAGGGTGTCGTCGACCCGGTCGGCGGTCACCTCTACATCGCCACCAGCGACACCGGCGGCCCGTACGACGGCGGCAAGGGCGACGTCTGGAAGTTCACCCGCTCGACCGGTGTCTGGACGCGGATCAGCCCGATTCCCTCCACCAGCGGCGACGACTACTTCGGCTACAGCGGTCTGACCATCGACCGGCAGCACCCGAACACGCTGATGGTGGCCACCCAGGTCTCCTGGTGGCCGGACGCGATCTTCTTCCGCAGCACCGACGGCGGGGCGAGCTGGACCCGGATCTGGGACTTCACCAGCTACCCGCAGCGGTCCAAGCGCTACACCATGGACATCAGCTCGGTGCCCTGGCTGACCTTCGGCACCAACCCGGCGCCTCCGGAGGAGACGCCCAAGCTCGGCTGGATGAACGAGTCGGTCGAGATCGACCCGCACGACTCCAACCGGATGATGTACGGCACCGGCGCCACCATCTACGGCACCACGGACCTCACCAAGTGGGACACCGGCGGTCAGCTCACCCTCCGGCCGATGGTCCGGGGCCTGGAGGAGACCGCAGTCCTCGACCTGATCAGCCCGCCCAGCGGGGCGCCACTGATCAGCGCGCTCGGCGACGTCGGCGGGTTCCGACACACCGACCTCGACACCATCCCGTCAATGCTCTTCACCCAGCCGGTCTTCACGAGCACCACCAGCCTGGACTACGCCGAGAGCAAGCCGGCCGTGCTGGTCCGTGCCGGCAACTTCACCGACGCGGACCGTCCCAACGACAGCCACGTCGCCTTCTCCACCGACGGCGGCGCGACCTGGTTCCAGGGCACCGAGCCGTCCGGCGTCAACACCGGCGGCACGGTCGCGGCGGCGGCCGACGGCAGCCGGTTCGTCTGGTCGCCCGGCGACGCCGGCCAGCGCGTCGTCTACTCCGTCGGCTTCGGCAACTCGTGGTCGCCGTCCACCGGCATCCCCGCCAACGCGATCATCGAGTCCGACCGGGTCGACAGCAACCGGTTCTACGGCTTCAGCGGCGGGCGGGTCTACCTGAGCACCAACGGCGGCGCGACCTTCACCGCCACGGCGGCGACCGGGTTGCCCACCACCGACGTACGGTTCAAGGCGCTGCCCGGTCGGACGGGTGAGCTGTGGCTGGCCGGGCCGGGTGGGCTGTGGCGCTCCACCGACTCCGGTGCCAGCTTCACCAAGCTGGGCGGTGTCAGCGCCTCCGGCAACGTCGGCTTCGGCAAGGCGGCCCCCGGCCGGACCAACCCCGCCGTCTTCCTCTACGGCACCGTGGACGGTCAGGCCGGCGTGCACCGCTCCGACGACGGCGGAACGACCTGGGTCCGCATCAACGACGACCGCCACCAGTACGGCAACCCGACCGAGGCGCTGACCGGCGACCCCCGCGTCTACGGCCGCGTCTACCTCGGCACCAACGGTCGCGGCATCCTGGTCGCCGACCGCACCGGCGGCACGCCGACCACCCCGCCCCCGACGACGCCGCCTCCGACGACGCCGCCTCCGACGACGCCGCCCCCGACGACGCCGCCTCCGACGACGCCGCCTCCGACGACGCCGCCTCCGACGACGCCGCCTCCGACGACGCCGCCTCCGACGACGCCGCCTCCGACCACGCCGCCTCCGACCACGCCGCCTCCGACGACGCCGCCTCCCACCACGCCGCCCCCGGCTGGGGGATGTGCGGCGGCCTACCGGGTGACCGGCTCCTGGTCGGGTGGATTCCAGGCGGAAGTGGTGGTCAGCAACCCGGGCACCCGGCCCATCGCCGGCTGGACGCTGGGCTGGACCTTCCCCAACGGCCAGCAGATCAGTCAGCTCTGGGGCGGCACCCACACCCAGACCGGGGCGGTCGTCTCGGTCGTGGACAGCGGCTGGAACGGCGCGCTCGGCGCCGGCGCCAGCACCACGATCGGCTTCCTCGCTTCCTGGACCGGCAGCAACGCGCCACCGGCCACCGTGAGCTGCACGAGTCGCTGACCCGGTGGCCCGGCGTCGTCCGGGCCACCCGAGAACACCGGTCCGCCGGGGCTGCCTGAGGGGTCCGGCACCCCGGCGGACCGGCCCGATCCCGATCGTCGAGCCACCGAGCGGGCAATGCGAACGGGCCCCGTCGACCAGAAGGTCGGCGGGGCCCGTTCGGGTTGTCGGGAGCTAGTCGTCCAGGCCGACGGGGGAGTTGGGGCGGTCGACGTCGACGAACTCGACGTCGTCCACCGCGCGGTCGTCCCGGCTGCCGGCGGCACGGGCAGCGGAGCCGACGGCCCAGCCGACCGCCGCGCCGACCAGCGCGGCCCCGATCAGGAGCGTCCACGGCAGCGCCGGCTGGCGCCCGGCGAGCGCGTCGAAGGCGCGCGAGGCCCGACGACGGGCCTCCTCCGCCGCGGAGCCGACCAGGTCACCCGCCCCGTCGGCGAGATCGCCGCTGCTGCGACGGGCCGAACGGGCGGTGTCCCGGACACTGTCGCCTGCGGAGCTGACGGCGGAGAGCAGGTGCTCCCACGCCTGGTCCGCGATCCGCTCCGGCTTGCTGCGCCGGTCCAGCAGGTTGGTTCCGAACATCGTGGTTACCTCCTCGGGTGCCGAAGCCGCCGGCCACTTCGGACCTCGGCGTCTGTCCAGCGCGGCAGGTTTCGCTGATGTCGCAGTGCCCCGGGCCGGTCGGGCGCAAACCCGGTCGGCCGCGGCTCACCGGATCCTCAGCGCACGGCCACCACGGCCGCGCCGCGGGCGAAGTCGTCATCGTCGTCGTCATCGTCGTCCCCGCCGCCGAAACCGCAGGCCAGCACGAGGGCGAGCAGCACGCCGACTCCGGCCAGCCCGGCCAGTCGCTTGATCATCGAAGGTCCTCTCCGTCACGGTGGGTGTCCCGGGGCTGATGCTAGGTGGCGTCGGCAACCGCCCGACGGGATCGGACCTGACGCGTTCGCGGGACCCGGACACGACACGCCGGTCCCAGTCGGTGCCGGCGTACGGGGTGGGTCGGTTGTCGGGCGTGTCGGGTCGCGCCCGCTACCCTGGTCCGGCGACGCGTCGGTTCCGACCGATCGTGGAGTGGTCAGATAACGAAAAGTATTGGTTGATCAGATACCGAAAAGTGGGGATATGGGCGACTTTGTGCGCCCGGATCCGTGAATTGCTCATCCCGAGGGGTGGCGACCGAGGCCGTCGGAGGAATACTCTCGGTCGCGGCCCGCGTACTGATGAGACGCCCGGGGGACGGGCGGGTGGAGGTGCTCGCGTGAGCCTGTCGATCGTGAAGTCGGTCCTGTCCGGTGGTGTCGTGGAGATCGCCCCCCGGGGCGAGATCGACGTCGACACAGCGTACGAGGTGCGTGAAGCGATTGCGGAGGTGCTGGCCAAGAGCCGCCCGCTCCGCATCGAGCTGAACATGAGGCTGGTCACCTTCATCGACTCGGTCGGCATCAGCGCCATGGTCGCCGGCTTCCAGACCGCCGAGGTCAGCGGCGTCAAGCTGGTGGTCACCGAGCCCAGCCGGTTCGTGCACCGTCAACTCTGGGTGACCGGTCTGCTCGGTCTCTTCGGCGCACCGGAGCCCTACTTCGCCGGGGCCGCCACCCCCGAGGTGCTTCCGGGCGCCTGAGCGCCGGCCGTCAGGGTTGCTCGTCCAGACCGATCAGGTCCACGTCGGTCACCTCGGTGACCGCCCGGATGGCCGTCACCGACGCGTACCCGGCGGCCAGCAACGCCAGGTCCGTCCCGGGCTGCGCGGCCTGGCCGGGCTCCTCCAGCGCAGTACGCACGAAGCCGTGCCCCGACTCGGCCACCGTCATCTGCACCTGACCGAAGCTGGCCAGGGAGCCGCGACGTACCCCGCGCAACTGTCCGTGCGGCAGGTCGGGTGCGTTGACGTTGAGCACGCTCTCCGGCGGCGCGGCGGTCAACCGGGGGAGCAGGTCCAGGGCGACCCGCGCGGCGGTGTCCCAGTGCCGTTCGGCGTCGCGTACCCGGGCTGCGGCGTCCACCGCGGCCCCGCCGCTGCCGGCCGTCGCCTCGCCCGCGGAGAGCACGTCCAGTGAGACGGCCATCGCCCGGCACCCGTTCGAGGCGGCGGTGAAGGCGGCGCCCACCGTGCCGGAGTGCAGCACGGCGCGGCCGGCGTTGGCGCCCCGGTTGATGCCCGACAGCACGACCGTCGGCGGCGGGCCGAACGCGCCGTGCAGCGCGATCAGCGTGATGAAGCCGGGCGAGCCGGCGACCCCGTACGCCGGCACACCCGCCAGGTCGGGCAGCGGATGGTCGTGCACCACCACGCGTCCGTCCCGTTCCACAGCGCTCATCGCGGCGCTGGCGCCACTGGCTTCCTCCCGCGGCGCCGCGACCACCACGTCCAGGCCCCGCTGGGCGGCGGCCAGCGCCAACGCCCGGATGCCCGGCGCGGCGATCCCGTCGTCGTTGGTGACGAGCACCCGCAGCGTCATCGCTCGACCACCCGGTCGGCCAGTTCGTCGGGGGTGGTCCGCTCCTGCTGTCGGCTGTCCGCCGGGACCAGTTGGACCCGCTCCACCAGTCCGGTGATCGAGTCCAGCCGTCCGGTGCCCAGCCCGTGCCGGGTCACGTTCAGCGCTCCGGCCGCGGCGCCGGTGCGGATGGCGGTCCGGATGTCGCCACCACTGGCGATCACGGCCGCCACCCCGGCGGTCATCGAGTCGCCCGCACCACGCGGATCGGCGGCCTCCAGCCGGGGCATCCGCACCTCGAAGAGTTCCCCGTCGATGAGCGCCAGCGCCGGCTGGTCGGCTCGGCTCACCACCACCGTCTCGGCGCCGGCGGCGTGCAGGTCGTACATCGCTCGGGTCAGCTCGGGGCCATCTGCACTGCGGGCGCGACCGTCCCGGATCAGCTCCTCGTGACTCACCTTGAGAAAGAACACGCCGCTGTCCAGTACGGCGCCCAGGTGATCGCCCGACAGGTCGACCACCACGCGGCTGCCGTTGGCGCCGAGGTCGGCGGCGAAGCGGCGGTACAGGTCGGCCGGGACGAGCCACGGCGCGTTCGGACCACTGAGGACGCTCACGTCGGCGCGCAGTCCCTCGCCGAGTGCCAGGTTGTACAACTCGTCCAGCTCGTGGCGGCTCAGTCGGTCCCCGGGGACGTCCACGACCTCCTGTCGGGATCCGCCCCGCCGGTCGTGCACGTACCCGCCGCTGCCGGAGTCGCGCACCACCACCTTCAGGTCCACCCCCTCGCTGACCAGCAGCGGCTCCAGCACCTGACCGATCTCGCCACCGAGCGCGGCGCAGAGCACCACGTGGACCCCGAGCGACAGCACCATGCGGGCCTGCCAGACGCCCTGGCCGCCGGGGTGCAGGTGCAGTTCGGGCTGGTCGTTCGGCTGGTCCACGGTCACCGTCAGCTGTGGGGTGGGCGCGAAGACCATCACGTGCCCGCTCACCGGTCGTCACCGAACATGCGTCCACCCTTCGTCGCAACCGGTGATTTCCTATCAGCCGACCGTAATCGGAACGCTGCGCGAATACCGGGACAACGCACGGTGTCCGTCCGGGCGTTGCCAGCGTGCGCCGGGTACGGGACGATCGTGCGACCAGCGACGTCGGGAGACGGTGTGCTCAGCAGCGACAGCTTCAGCTACACCGTCCAGGCCCGCTGCTCACTCGCCGAGGCTGCGGCGTTGTTGAGCGACCTGACCCGCCAGGGCGACCTGCACCCCCTGATCGTCCGGGTCCGCCGGGTGCGGCCCCGTCCGGGCGCGCAGGCCAGCTACACGATCAACGACAGGCTGGCGGTGGGGCCGTTGCGCTTTCGCACCACCTACCAGGCGGATGTGCTGATCTGCGAGCCGGACGAGATCGTCACGGTGGCCCGCCAGTGGCCGGCCACCACCGTCCGCAACCACACGCGGCTGCGCGCCGAGCCGGACGGGCTGGTCCGGATCGACGTCGACATCACCCTGCGCGCGCCGACACCCCTGTTCCGGTACGCCTTCGGCCAGGCCCGCGCCGCCCACCTCGCCCTGGCCACCCGCCTCGGCGCGGCCCTCGACCGCCCCGCGCCCTGAGCCCGCGACCCGTCGAGGCCGCCTGATAGCCGCGACGCCAGCGCAGCCGGGACCGTCCGGTTCGGCGCAACGCAAGGCGGCCCGGCCTGGCGCGGCCCGGCCCGGCCTGGCGCGGCCCGGCCCGGCCTGGCGTGATGTGGCCCGGCCTGGCGTGACGTGGCCCGGCCTGGCGTGACGTGGCCTGGCGTGACGTGGCCCGGCCTGGCCTGGCATGACGCGGCCCGGACTGGCGCAACGCGGCCTGGCCTGGCGCAACCCGGCTCGACCCGGCCTGGCCCGACCCGGCGACCGGATGCGTGAGCGTGGTCCTTTGCTCTGCTTCAGCGGAGTCGACAGGCGAGGGCCATCCGTGTTGCCTCCGCTGAAGCAGAGCAAAGGACGTGCGCACCCCCTTGGCACCCGGCGCGCGGCCGTCGTGATCAGGCTCGTACCTCGCCCGTCCCCGGCGTCATCGCGATGGTGACGGCGTTGGTCACCCCGTCATCGCGCGATCATGCCCGGTGCTGGCGGCGCGAGGAGCCTGCGTCGCGGCTCGTGCGGTCCCGGGGCGGCGAGGTCGCGCGGGTCGGCGTCCCCAGGGCTTGTACGTGGAGAGCACTGTCGCGATGATCATGAGGCTGGTCGACACCGCGGGCGCGATCACCAGGTCGGCGCGGTCCCGGGCGGGCAGGGCGGCGCCCAGCGCGCTCGCGTGCCGCAGGTTCGGGGTGAGCAGGAACAGCACCAGCCCGACCATCACCGTGGTGATCACCAGCTTGACCAGCACCCACCGGTAGCGCACCAGGCCCCACGGGGTGAGCAGCGCGCTGGCGACGCCGACGAGCCAGACGAGCACGCTCAGCGGCGCGAACAGCACCGTGCCGACGAGCCCGGCGACCGGGTAGACCACTGCCGGGTCGGCGCCGCGCTGTGCCGCGATGCCGAGGGTGAGCAGCACCAGGTCGGCTCCGAGCCAACCGAGCGAGGTGATGAGGTGCAGGGTGAGCAGCGCCTTGCGGGTGGCGGGCGGTATTCGCGGCATACCCGAATGCTGCCGGCCCGGCCCGGCCGGGTCGTCCGACCGCCGGCGACGTCCGGGGTACGTCCGCTGACGTACCCGGGGCCGGCGCACCCGCTCGACGGTGCGCCGGCCACCGACAGGGTCAGTACACCGACAGGTGTACGTGGTTGGTGTGGTCGCTGGAGGGGTCGCCGTTCCCCCCGCTGTACGACTTCCACCCGCTGCTGGGCAGCCAGATCTGCCTGTACCAGATCACGTAGAGCACGGCGAGCCGGTCGGAGTTGCGGATGAAGTAGGCGGCCAGATTGCTGCCGTACGTCTTGTCGCCGCCGGTGGCGTCCCCGCCGAAGCCGCCCTTCTGCGCGGCGAAGTCACAGGCCCGACCCTTCGGGTGTTCGCCCGAGCCGCCCGAGCGGTGACAGGAGACGTACCGGGTGAAGCCGGCGGCCTTCGCCTGGTTGAGGGCGTGCAGGGTGCGGGGGGTGATGCAGCCGCTGGCCGGGGTGGGGTCGTTGATGCTGCACGACTCGGACGGCCAGGAGCCGTCGGAGTTGCGCGGCGCGGGCTGGGCGTTGGCGGTGGAGGTGCCCCGGTTGGAGCTGGTGTCGGCGGCGGTGGTGCGCGGCTTGCTGGTGGCCACCGTCAGGGCCCGTTCGGCCTGCTCCTTGCGCTTGGCCATCACCTCGACCTGCTTGCGCTGCTCGCGGATCTCGCCGTCCAGGGCGGTGCGGGTGCGGTTGGCCTCGTCCCGGGTGGCGTGCAGGTCGCGCAGTACCCGGTCCTCGTTGGCGGCCACCACGTCCAGCGCGGCCGCCCGGTCCATGAAGCCCTCGGGGGTGTTGGTGTTGAGCAGCGCCGAGACGGTGCTGAGCCGGCCGGTGCGGTAGGCCACGCCGGCGATCTCGCCGACCTTGCCGTTGCGCACGGTCATCTCGGCCTCGGTGGTCTTCAGCTTTGCCGCGAGTTGCTGCTGTCGCTGGACGGAGGTGTCCAGGGCGCGCTTCGCGTCCAGGTAGCCCTTGCTGGCGGCCTCCAGTTGGGCCCGCAGCGCGGGGGTGCCGCCCTCCTCGTCGCCGTCGGGTGCCGCGGCGGCCCGCAGGCCGCCGGGGGGAGCGGCGGTGGCGGCGCCCACCGGGAGGGCGACGCCGAGGGTGACCATCATGACGATCAGTGCCGCGAGTCGGGCGGCGGGTGGTCGTGCTGGTGCCACTACGCATGTCCTTCCGTCAGCCGCCGACCGGGTTAGCTGACGGGTTCGGGACGGAAGATCCCTACCGCTGACGCGGATGCACCCCAGGAACATGGTTCCCCGGTTCGCCCTCTCGGGTGATTAGGCGGCGGCCGCCACCGGCGCCGGGAGGGCGCCGCCGGGTGGTGGCCGGGGACGAGCCTACCGGTGCAGGTGGGGCGTGTGCAGTCGATGTGACGGAAGGTGTCCGCGCCACCACCCAAAATGACTGCTGAACGGTCATTTCGTCAGTTAAGGGATCACCACTCGATCGAACCGCAGGCGTCCGGGGCGGCGCCGGGCTCGATCTGGAGCGTGGCGTGCTCGATGCGGAAGTCCTCCCGCAGGGCGCTGCGCGCCGCGGTGAGCACCGCGCCGACCTCCCCGCCGGGCGCCATGATCAGGTGTGCGGAGGCCACCTCCATGCCCGAGGTGAGCGTCCAGACGTGCAGGTCGTGCACCTCGACGACGCCGGGCACCGCGGCCAGTCGGTCGTGCACGGCGGTGACCTGGAGGTGTTCCGGGGCGGCCTGCACCAGGATGCGGACGGCGGCGCGACCCAGCCGCCAGGTGCGCGGCAGGATGAACACGCCGATGGCGACCGCTACCAACGGGTCGGCCCACCACCACTCGGTGACCGCGATGAGCAGCGCCGCGCCGATCACGCCGAGCGAGCCGAGCAGATCGCCGAGCACCTCCAGGTAGGCGCCCTGGAGGTTGATGCTCTCCCGGGCGCCGGCGCGCAGCAGCGCGAACGCGACCACGTTGGCGAGCAGGCCGAGGACGGCCACCGCGAGCATCGGGCCGGTCAGCACCTCGTGGGGGTCGCCGAACCGCCCGATCGCCTCGATCAGCACGTAGACCGCCACGCCGGAGAGCAGGACGGCGTTGGCCAGGGCGGCGAGCACCTCGAGGCGGTAGAGCCCGAAGGTGCGCTGCGGGTCGCCGGTGGCCCGCCGGGTGGCGGTGATCGCGGCGAGCGCCATCCCGATGCCCAGCACGTCGGTGAACATGTGCCCGGCGTCGGAGAGCAGGGCGAGCGAGCCAGTGTGGAAGGCGGTCACGCCCTCGACCACCATCAGGGTGGCGAGCAGCCCGAACGCGGCCCAGAGTCGGCCCCGGTGCTGGTGGGCGGCGTTGGCGACCGACCCGTGGTGGTGGTCATGACCTGCTCCCACGAGATCCACCCTCCTTCGCCACCCGGGACCCGGTCAAATGTATGCTCACATCGCTATGTATGCAACTGTACGGAAGGGTCCACCCGCCGACCCCGCAACCCGCAGGTCAGCCGGTCGGGTCGATGGTGGTGAGCCGCTGAGTGGCCCGCGAGAGCGCCACGTAGAGCGTGCGTACGCCGGAGCCCGGATCGGCCCGGATCTCGCTCGGGGCGACCAGCACCACAGCGTCGTACTCCATGCCCTTCGCCTCCAGGCTGGTCACCACCTGCAGCCGCGCCGCGCCGAGTGAGCCGAGCCAACCGGCGACCTCGTCGCGACGGGTGACCGGCGTGATCACCCCGACCGTGCCGTCCACCTCGGCCAGCAGGCCGGAGGCCGCCTCCACGACCGCGGTCTCCAAGCCGGCCGGCGGCACCACCAGCTCGACCGGGTCGACCCCGGTGGAGCGGACGGCGGTCGGCAGCGACAGGTCCGGGTAGAGCCGGCGGATCTCCGCCGCCGCCACCGCGAAGATCTCCGCCGAGTTGCGGTAGTTGGTGGTGAGCGTGAAATCGTGCCGCTTGCGCCGGCCCAGCGCCTGGTCCCGGGCGCGGGTCAGCTCCTCGGGATCACCCGTCCACGCGGTCTGCGCCGGGTCGCCCACGACGGTCCAGGAGGCCAGACGGCCCCGCCGCCCGACCATCCGCCACTGCATCGGCGAGACGTCCTGCGCCTCGTCCACCACCACGTGCGCGTACTCCCGGTAGTCCTCGGGACGCTCCCGGGCCGCCGCGCGGGCGGCCCGCTGCCGGTCGCTGGCGGTGCTCAGCTCGCGTACGCCCCCAGCGAGCTGGAACGGATCGCGCCGGGCTCGCGCCGGCTGCATGGGCTTGCCGAGCAGCGCGTCCAACTCGTCCAGCAGCGCCACGTCCGCGATGGTCAGACCCGCGGTCTCCAGGCTCTGGTACGCGGTGGTGAGCAGCCTGATCTCCGCGCCGGAGAGGATCCCGCCGGCGTACCGACGCAGCCGGTCCGGGCGAGCCAGCCAGCCGAGCACGTGCCGGGGGTGCAGGCGCGGCCACCACGCCTTGAGGAACTCCCGGAACTCCGGCCGCTCGGCGATCTCGCCCTCGAAGGCCCGCTGCTCCGGCAGCCGGGTGATGCCCACCGCGCGGGCCTGCGCCCAGAGCGCGGCGAACACACCGTCGAAGCCGGCCCGGCGTGCCTCGTTGCGCCGGGCGCCACGGTGCAGCGCGCGGTCCCGGATCCGGTCCAGCTCGGCCCGGTCCAGCCGCAGCAGCGTGCCCCGGTAGAGCAGCCGCAGCTCACCCGGGCCGCCCGGCACCGCGTCGCGGGCGGCGCGCTCCAGCACCCGGCGCATCCGCAGTGAGCCCTTCACCGCCGCCACCTCGGGCGGGTCGGTGCGGGTGGCGGTCATCCCGGGAAAGAGGGTGCCCAGCGAGTGCAGGGTGGCCGTGTCCTCGCCGAGCGAGGGCAGCACCGAGGCGATGTACTCGACGAAGACTGTGGACGGCCCGACCACCAGGATTCCCCCGCCGGCGTACCGGCTGCGGTCGGAGTAGAGCAGGAAGGCCGCCCGGTGCAGGGCGACAGCCGTCTTGCCGGTGCCCGGGCCGCCCGCGACGATCGTCACCCCGGAGCCGGGCGACCGGATCGCCTCGTCCTGCTCCCGCTGGATAGTCGCCACGATGTCGCGCATGCCCCGACCGGTGGCCCGGGACAGGGTGGCCAGCAACGCGCCGTCGCCGACCACTGTCATCCCCTCCGGCGCGGCGGTGGGGTCCAGCAGGTCGTCCTCGATCCGGGTCACCCGCTCGGCGCGGGACCCGATCGTGCGGCGACGCACCACGCCCAGCGGCTGCGCGGGGGTGGCCTGGTAGAACGCGGAGGCGGCCGGCGCGCGCCAGTCGACGACAAGCGTCGTGGCGTCCTCGTCGCGGATGCCGAGCCGCCCGACGTGCAGCACCTGCCCCTCGCGCAGGTCCAGGCGGCCGAAGACCAGCCCCTCGTGCTCGGCGTCGAGGGTGTGCCGCCGCTGCGCGGCGTGAAAGACCATCGCGTCGCGCTCGACCAGCGCGCCGAACGTGCCGACCCGCGCCATCCGGTAGCCGTCGCGTTCGGCCCGAACCGCGGACTGGCGCAGCTCGGCCAGTCGGGCGTACACCCGGTCGAGGTGCCGTTGCTCGACGGCGATCTCCTGCTCCAGGGCGGTCTGGTCGGTCAACGCACGCTCCTTCGATGTCGCCGGCAAGCGGCGCGAACCGCGCGGGCCAACCGCAGAAGGGTACGGCCCCGAGCCCGGCGCTTCGCGCCCGAGGTGCGCGAACGTGCTCAGCGACGCGTCCCGGTCGCGCTCGCGTCGAGCCCGTCGCGCGCCGGTGCGGCGAGCACCCGACGCAGTACGCCGGTCAGCGCGGCGTTCACCTCGTCCGGGCGTTCCATCATCAGCATGTGTCCGGCGCCCGGACAGACGGTCAGCTCGGTGGCCGGCAGTGCGGCGGCGATCGATTCGGCGCACGGCGGTGGGGTCAGCCGGTCCCGGTCGCCGACCAGGGCGGCGGCCGGCAGGTGGGCCAGCGCGGTGAGGGTGTCCAGCCGGTGCTGGGCGCCGATCGAGGCGCGGAAGCCGCCGATCGAGCGCAGCGAGGCGCGGGCCACCGCTGAGGTCACCAGCCGGATGTCGGAGGGATCGCAGCGGTCGCCGAAGAGCATCCACCGGATGCTCGGTTGCAGCGCGTTCAGCAGCGCCCGGGGCGCGCGCCACGAGCCGCACCGGGCCAGGACACCGGCGCCCGTCGTCTCGGCGAGCCGGATCAGCCGGGCGATGCGCGGCGAGAGCCCGTAGACGGTGTGCGTGTGCCCCTCGGCGGTGGTGGAGACGAAGACCAGGCCGGCCGTACGGGCGGCGAAATGGTCGGGGTGGCGGTGCGCGTACTCCATGATCGTCATTCCGCCCATCGAGTGCCCGACCAGGATCACCTGACCGCTGGGCGCGACCGCGTCGAGAACGGCCGCCAGATCGTCGCCGAGCTGGGCCAGGGTGGCGGTGGGCAGCGCCATGCAGCTGGACCGGCCGTGGCCGCGCGCGTCGTAGGCGACCACCCGCACCGCGTCGCCGGACGAGGTGGTGAGCGCGTCCACCTGCCGGTGCCAGCTGCGCCCGTCCAGCGTCCAGCCGTGCAGCAGGACGGCAGTGACCGGGGCGTCCGCGGGCCCCGTGACCTCCACGTGCAGCCGTACGCCGTCGGGCATACCGACCTCGAACCGCTCCGGCATCGCCACCTCCCCGGGCCGCCCCGGCATCACCAGCACCGGATTACCCGGCGGTAACACCGGCTACCCGCCGGAACACCCCGCCAATCGCGCCCGGCGAACATTCCCGACCCCGCCCGTGGCCGCGGCCCGCGGGCCAAGCTGAACGGCATGGAGGTGGCGGGACAGGGGCGGCAGGCCGGCGGTACGCCCCGCGCCGCGCTGGCCGAGCTGCTCGCCGGCAACCGGCGGTTCATCAGCGGCCAACCCGTGCACGGCCACGACGTCACCGCCGCGGCGGCCGCCTCCGGGGACCAGCAGCCGTACGCGGTGGTGCTCGGCTGCATCGACTCGCGGGTGCCGCTGGAGGCGATCTTCGACCAGACCTTCGGCGCGATCTGCGTGATCCGTACCGGTGGGCACGTGCTCGACCGTGCGGTGCGCGGCTCCATCGAGTACGTGGTGGGTCAGCTCGGCGTGCCGTTGGTGCTGGTGCTCGGGCACGAGCGGTGCGGGGCGGTGGGAGCGACGGTGGACGCGCTGCGCTCGGGGGAGCGGCCCGGCGGTTCGCTCGCCCACCTGGTCGACGAGATCGCTCCGGCGGTCACCGAGGTCGGGCTCGATGATCCGGCGGTGCATCCCCTGGCGATCCGCCGGCACGTGCGGCGTACGGTCCACGCGTTGCGCGCGGACGACCTGCTGGTCGGCCCGGTCGCGGCCGGTCGCGTGGCGGTGGTGGGTGGCCTCTACGACCTGCGCACCGGCGAGGTCGCCCTGCTCGACCCCACCTGAGTGCCGAACGCGAAACCGCCCGCCGGGAACTCCCGGCGGGCGGTTTGCTGGTGCTGTGGTGGGGGAGGGCTCAGCCCTCGAAGACGCCGGCCGCGACCAGGCGCTTCTCGGTGGCCTCCCAGCCGTCGTTCGGGTGAACGGCAGCCAGGTTGTTGATCTCCGCCCGGATCTTGGCGGCGTGGCCGGCGGCGGCCAGCACCCGGATCTCCTCGACGAAGGCGTCGGAGTCGGTGCGCAGGTGCGCGGTCTTGCCGTTGGTCAGGTTGCGCACGTAGGCGTGCTTGCCGCCGTTGAGCGGGATGAGGTACTTGAACTCGCCCAGCACGCTGAGGGCGCCACCCTGGCCAGCCTGGCCGGCCCGGACGGACGCGCGCGCGGTCTTAGAGGTGTTGCTCGCCACGGAGGTACTCCTTGCAAGACGTACGGGAGGACTGGAACGTCCGGGGGCTGTGTGCGGGCCACCACCGGGGTCGACCCACGAAGTTGTGCGCGGCACAAGCCGCCGATGGAACTGTACAGGACCACGACATCAGGCTGGTCGTCGCGGTGTCCTGAGAGGCAACGGAGACCACCCGTCCGGCTATTCCGGCCGGCGAATTTTCCGATTCTCTGGCGCACCATCCGTCACACGGGTAATCATGTGTTGCACGAGCCACTCTGGTGGACGAGGTCGTAGGGGAAGACGCACCTCGCTCTCCGGGAGGTCACCGTGCCAACGCGTGGCGTCGTATACGTCCACTCGACCCCGCTCGCCGTGTGCTCGCACGTCGAGTGGGCGATCGCGCGCGTCCTAGCCGCGCCGGTCAACCTGCAGTGGACGGCTCAGCCCGTCGACCCCGGCGCACGCCGGGCCGAGTGCGGGTGGACCGGCCGTCCGGGGACGGGCGCCGAGCTGGCTGCTGCCCTCCGGCAGTGGCCCATGATCCGTTTCGAGGTCACCGAGGAGCCGAGTCCCGGCGCCGACGGTGAGCGCTTCATGTACGTGCCCGCCCGTGGCCTCTTCCGGGCCACTGTCGGGGCGGCCGGCGACATCCAACTCGGCGAGGACCGGCTGCGGGCGCTGATGGCCTCCGCGCGGGCCCCGGAGGCGCTGTCGCACGCCCTCGACAAGGCGCTCGGCACCGCCTGGGACGCTGACCTGGAGCCCTACCGGTACGCCGGGGACGGGGCGCCGGTGACGTTGCTCACCCGGGTGGGCTGACCGCCGGCACCGTCCGCTGGCCAGCCGCTCCCTGGCGCTGCGACCGGTAAGGTCAAGTTGCCCCGATAAGGGGGAAGCTGGTGGGATGGGCGGGTGCCGATTCGCCCGCGACACGCCGGTGTCGCCGTCGCCGCCCTGACCGCCCTGCTCGTCTCCGGCTGCTCCGGCGCCCCGGACCGGCCCGATCCGACGCCCGGTCCGACCGGCGCCTCGGCGGCCCCGAGCGCTCCCGCCGCGACCCCGTCCGACGACCCGGCCGCGCGGGCCGCCGCCCTCGTCGCGACGCTCTCCGACGAGGACCTGGTCGGGCAGGTGCTGATGCCGTACGCGTACGGCGACTCCGCCACGAAGGTCTCGACCGGCTCCGCCGCCGGTAACCAGGCCCTCGCCGGTGTCGACACCCCCGCCGACATGATCGCCAAGTACCGGCTCGGTGGGCTGATCCTGGTCGGCTTCAGCGCCGACGACCCGACCAAGGGCAACCAGGAGACCACCAACGTCGACAACCCCAAGCAGGTCCACGAGCTGACCACCGGGCTGCGGGGCGCCGCCGGACGGCTGGCCGCCGGCCCGGCGCCCTTCCTGATCGGCACCGACCAGGAGTACGGCGTCGTCACCCGGGTCACCGACGGGGTCACCATCCTGCCCAGCGCGCTCGCCGCCGGCGCGGCCGGCGACCCGAAGCTGACCGAGGCCGCCTGGCGGGCCGCCGGCGCCGAACTCGCCGCGCTGGGCATCAACATCGACTTCGCCCCGGTGGCCGACGTGCTGGCCACCCGCAGCACGGTGATCGGCTCCCGGTCGTACGGGGCCGACCCCAAGCAGGCCGCCGCCCAGGTCGGCGGCGCGGTCCGGGGCCTGCAGGCCAGCGGCGTCGCGGCCACCCTGAAGCACTTCCCGGGGCACGGCCACAGCGCTGACGACTCGCACAAGGACCTGCCGGTGCTCACCCAGTCCGCGGCGGCGTTGCAGAGCGGCGCGTGGCCACCGTTCACCGCCGGGTTCGAGGCCGGCGCGATGGCCGTGATGTCCGGCCACCTGGACGCGCAGGCCATCGACCCGGGCACCCCGGCGACCTTCTCCCACAAGCTGCTCACCGACGTGCTGCGAGGCCAGCTCGGCTTCCAGGGCGTGGTGATCACCGACGGGATGAACATGCCGCCGGCGAAGCGGTGGGCACCCGGCGAGGCCGCCGTCCGGGCGCTGAACGCCGGCAACGACCTGATCCTCATGACCCCGAACGTCGGTCAGGCGTACGACGGGCTGCTCGCCGCCCTGCGCGGAGGCTCGCTGCCCCGCGCCCGGCTGGTCGACGCGGTCACCCGGGTGCTGACCATGAAGTTCCGACTGGCGACGGCCCCCACCGAGCCGATGTCCACGCTGAACACCCCGGCGCACCGGGCGGCGGCGGACGCGCTGGCCGCCGGTGCGGTCACCGTGCTGCGGGGCGCCTGCGGCAAAGCGGTGCACGGGCCCGTGACCGTCACCTCCTCCAATGGCCGCGACGGCACCCGGGCGGCGCTCACCACCGCGTTGACCAAGGCCGGTGTGACCGTGAAGCCGAGCGGCGGGACCGTGGTGCATCTCGTCGGCTACGGCGACGGCGACAGTGACCTGCGCGCCGACGCGGCGGTCACCGTCGCCATGGACACCCCGTACGTGCTGGCCAAGGCCACCTCGCCGACGCTGCTGGCGACGTACTCCTCCAGCCGGGCGTCGATGACCGCCCTGGCCGCCGTGCTGGCCGGTAAGGCCCGCCCGGGTGGTCGGTCCCCGGTGGCGGTGCCCGGCCTGCCTGCCACCACCTGCGGCGCGTGATTCCCCCGGGCCCGCGGGCCGGAAATCGCGTCGCCGGAGAGGGCGTCGACCTGGCAGCCTCGTCGCATGGCAACTCCACAGGGCTTCCGGTACGACAGGCGTGCTGACGGCACGGTGGTGATCACGCATCACGGCCGGGTGGCGGGCAAACTGCGCGGCACCCGGGCGGCGGAGTTCCTCGCCGAGGTCGACGACGACCCGCAGCTGGTGATGGCCCGCTGGACCGGCAACTACCGCCACGGCAACGAACGCACCGCCAGGCAGCATCCCCGCAACCGGGGCTGAACGTGCCGAAGGGCCCCCTCGCGAGGGGGCCCTTCGGTGAAACCGCAGCTCGGCCGCTGTGTCACGGCCGCTGTCTTACGGCCGTGCGAAGACGAGCGCCACGTTGTGGCCGCCGAAGCCGAACGCGTTGTTCAGCGCGGCGGGGATCTCCATGTGGCGTGCCTTGTGCGCGGCGACCTCCAGGCTGAGGCCCGGCTCCGGGTCGTCGAGGTTGATCGTCGGAGGGACGACGCCGTCGCGGATGGCCAGGATCGTGGCGATCGACTCCAGCGCACCGGCCGCACCGAGCAGGTGACCGGTCATCGACTTCGTCGCGGCCAGCACCGGGTGGTCGCCGAGCGCCTTGTGCAGCGCGCCGATCTCCAGCATGTCGCCGACCGGGGTCGACGTGGCGTGCGCGTTGACGTGCACGATGTCCTGCTTGGCGATGTCCGCGTCCGCGATCGCCCGGGCGATGGCCCGGATGGCGCCCTCACCCTCGGCGTGCGGCTGCACGATGTCGTACGCGTCGGAGGTGATGCCGGCGCCGGCGAGGCGCGCGTACACCCGGGCGCCGCGGGCTGCGGCGTGGTCGGCACGCTCCAGCACCACGATGCCCGCGCCCTCACCGAGGACGAAGCCGTCGCGGCCCCGGTCCCACGGGCGGGAGGCGCGCTCCGGGTCGTCGTTGCGGGTCGACATGGCCCGCATCGAGCTGAAACCGGCGATCGGCAGCGGGTGGATGACCGCCTCGGTGCCGCCGGCCACCACCACGTCGGCCCGGCCGGCGCGGATGATGTCCAGACCGAGCGCGATCGCCTCGGCGCCGGTGGCGCAGGCGCTGGCCACCGTGTGCACGCCGGCCTTGGCGCCCAGCTCCAACCCGACCCAGGCGGCCGGACCGTTCGGCATCAGCATCGGGATCGTGTGCGGGGAGACCCGCCGCGGCCCGGACGCCTCCAGGATGTCGTCCTGGGCGAGCAGGGTGGTGGCACCGCCGATGCCGGAGCCGACGCTGACGGCCAGCCGCTCCCCGTCCAGGCCGGAGTCGGCGAGGCCGGCGTCCGCCCAGGCCTGCTGCGCCGCGATGATCGCGATCGCCTCGGAGCGGTCGAGCCGGCGCAGTCGGACCCGGTCCAGCACCTCGGACGGCTCCACGGCCAGCTGGGCGGCGATCCGGACCGGCAGTTGCGCGGCCCACTCCTGGGTGAGGGCACTCACCCCGGAGCGGCCGGCGAGCATGGCGTCCCAGGTCGACGCGACGTCCCCGCCAAGCGGGGTCGTCGCGCCGAGCCCGGTGACGACGACGTCAGGACGACTCATGATCAGGACTGCGCCTCGATGAAGCTGACGGCGTCCCCGACGGTCTTGAGGTTCTGCACCTCGTTGTCCGGGATCTTGACGCCGAACTTCTCCTCGGCGGCCACGACGACCTCCACCATGGAGAGCGAGTCGACATCGAGGTCGTCGGTGAAGGACTTCCCCTCGGCCACGTCGTCCGGGTTCACCCCGGCAACCTCTTCGAGGATCTCGGCGAGGCCGGTGGTGATCTCGTCACGGGTCATTGCGGTTGGTTCCTCTCATAGGGGGTTCTCCGGCGGCCGACCTCGCCGACCGCCGCTCCTGGAGCGCGTACGCGCCCGAGGGGGTTTCAGGGGCAGCGGACGACCTGACCGGCGTAGGTCAGGCCACCGCCGAAGCCGAACAGCAGCACCGGGGCGCCCGAAGGCACCTCCCGACGCTCGACCAGCTTCGACAGGGCCAGCGGCACGCTCGCCGCCGAGGTGTTGCCGGACTCGACGATGTCCTTCGCGATGATCGCGTCGGGGATGTTGAGCCGCTTGGCGATGCCGTCGATGATCCGCGCGTTGGCCTGGTGCGGCACGAAGGCGGCCAGCTCCGACGGGTCGACCCCGGCCCGTTCGCACGCCTGCAGAGCCAGCGGCGCGATCGCCGTGGTGGCCCAGCGGAACACCGACTGGCCCTCCTGCTGGATGTACGGGCGCCAGCCCTCGATGCGTACCGCCTCGCTCTTCTCCGGCGCGGAGCCCCAGACGACCGGGCCGATGCCGGCCGGCTCGTCGTCGGCCGTGGCGGTGACCACCGCGGCGCCCGCGCCGTCACCGAAGATGATGCAGGTGGAGCGGTCGGTCCAGTCGGTGAAGTCGGACAGCTTCTCGGCGCCGATCACGAGCGCGTTGCGCGACGCCCCGGCCCGGATGGCGTGGTCCACGGTGCCGAGGGCGTACGCGAAGCCCGAGCAGGCGGTGTTGACGTCGAACGCGCCCGGCGCGGCGATGCCCAGCTTCGCGGCGACCCGGCAGGCCACGTTGGGGCTGCGGTCGATCGAGGAGCAGGTGGCGACCACGACCAGGTCGATGTCGGCGGCGGTGAGCCCCGAGTTGGCCAGCGCCTTGCCGGCGGCCGCGGCGGCCATGTCGGCCACCGTCTCGCTGTCGGCGATCCGCCGGGTGACGATGCCGACCCGGTCGCGGATCCACTCGTCGTTGGTGTCCACGAGCTGGGCGATGTCGTCGTTGGTCACCACCCGGGATGGCTGGTAGTGCCCCATCGAGACGATGCGACTGCCGGTCATGAGTGTCCTCCGATGGGGGCGAGCGGTTGGCCCGGCGTGCCGTGGCGGGCGATCAGGTCCCGGGCGGCCGGCAGGTCGTCCGGGGTGTTCAGGGTGACGATCTCCGGGGCGCCCTCGCCCTTGAGCTCCCGCTTGACCAGACCGGCGAGGGTGCCGGCCGGGGGCAGCTCGATCACGCCGGTCACGCCGCGCTCGGCCAGCGTGCGCATGCACAGGTCCCAGCGCACCGGGGCGGTGACCTGGCGGACCAGCCGGCGCACCAGCTCCTGCCCGTCGGTGACGGCGGTGCCGTCGAGGTTCGACAACAGGAGACGGGCCGGATCGGCGGGGGCGATCCCGGCGGCGACCGTGGCCAGCGCGGTCTCGGCCGGGGCCATGTACGGCGTGTGGAACGCGCCGGCGACCTGGAGTCGGATGACGCGGGTCTTCGCCGGCGGGTCGGCGGCGAACTTGTCCAGCCCGTCCAGCGCGCCGGCGGCGACGATCTGGCCGGCGCCGTTGCGGTTGGCCGGGTGTAGCCCGTGCGCGTCGATCGCGGCGAGCACCTCGTCCGGGTCGCCGCCGAGCACGGCCGCCATCCCGGTCGGCTCCAGCGCGCACGCGGCGGCCATCTCCCGGCCCCGGATGCCGGCGAGGGTGACCGCGGCTTCGGCCGAGAGCACCCCGGCCACCGCCGCGGCGCCCAGCTCACCGACGCTGTGGCCGGCGGTGAGCGTCACGGCGTCCAGCGGCAGGTGCTCGGCGGCGAGCAGCGCCGCCGCGACGAGCAGCGGCTGGGTGCGGGCGGTGTCCTTGATTTCCTCGGCGTCGGCGGCGGTGCCGAGATGCACCAGGTCCACCCCGGCCAGCGCCGAGAACCAGCGCAGTCGCGCCTCGGTGCCGGTCAGGTCGAGCCAGGGGGTCAGGAAGCCGGGTTTCTGGGAACCCTGGCCGGGACTAAGTACGGCGAGCACGCCTATGACTCTCCCGGATACGCGTGGGTAGCGCTGTGCCGAGGCCCACCAAACCGCACTAGAACCTTTGGAGGTTTCTCACAAAGATCGGCGGGGATCATCACTGCTTTGGGTGGATTTCCGGGCGGCCGGGGTCAATGTCTGGGTCGGGACCGCCGTGACCACCGGGACCACCGGATCCAGCCGACCGACAGTCAACGCCACCTGGAGGGCGAACGCGTCCCGCGGCGACAGCGGCGAGAAGCCGGTCACCTCGGCGATGCGACGCAACCGGTACCGCACCGTGTTGGGGTGCACGAACAGCGCCCGCGCCGCGCTCTCCAGTGTGCCACCGGCGGCCAGGAAGGCGTCCAGCGTCTCCAGCAACTCGCCACCGGCGCGCACCAGCGTCGCGTACACGTCGTGGCGCAACCGGCGACGCGCCTCCGCGTCGCCGGCGAGGGCCCGCTCCGGCAGCAGGTCCGCGGCCGGCACCGGCCGGGGGGCGGTCGGCCACGCCGGCGCCGCCCGGAAACCGGACAGCGCGGCCCGCGCCGACTCCGTCGCCTCATCCAGACTGGGTACGGCCGGGCCGACCACCACCGGGCCGTCACCGAACGCGTCCAGCAGCTTGCCGGTGGCGCTCAGCGGATCCGCCGCGCCGCCCAGCACGATCACCAACCGGTCGCCGTGCACCCCGCCGATCACCTCGACGCCGATCCGCCGTGCCTGCCGGTACACCACGTGCAGCACGGCGGAGACCTCACCGCCGGGGGACCGGCCGACCGCCACCGCGACCGGCGGCGCGTCCGCCCAGCCCAGCGCGGCGGCCCGGCTCGCCAGGACGTCCGGCGAGTCACCGCGCAGCAGCGCGTCGACCAGCAACGCCTGCAACCGGGCGTCCCACGCGCCGCGTGACTCGGCGGCCCGCGCGTACACCCGGGCGGCGGCGAACGCGATCTCCCGGGAGAAGCGCAGCACCGCCTCGCGCAGCAACTGCTCCTCGCCCTCGGCGGCCAGCTGCGACACCTGCTCCTCGACGACGTCGATGGTCACCTTGATCAGTGCCACGGTCTGCTGGAGGGTGATCGACCGGGCCAGCGCCTGCGGCGCCGCGGCGAACACCTCGTCGGAGACCTCCTGGGTGCTGTCCGCCGTGCCGCCGCCGTCGCGCAGCCACTGCACCAACGACCGGGCGCCCGCCTGGGCCACCAGCATCACCCAGGAGCGCTGGTCGGCGGGCAGGGCGCGGAACCACGGCAGCGTCTCGTCCATCCGGGCCACGCTGGCGGTGGCCAGCGCTCCCGCCGAACGCTCGATCCGGCGCAGCGTGGCCGCCAGCTCCCCACCCTCGGGCGTACTCACCGCCCTAGCCTGACACGTCGTGAGCAGGCCATCCACGCCGGCACCGGTCGGTGCTCCCGGGACGGCCGGTCCCGGCGCAGGGGTCACGGTGGCGCGGGCAGGCCCAGCTCCTGGGCCAGGATCGCCGCCTGCACCCGGCTGCGCAGGTCCAGCTTCGCCAGGATCCGGCTCACGTGGGTCTTGGTGGTGCTCTCCGCCAGCGCCAACCGGTCGGCGATCTGCTGGTTGGACAGGCCCAGGCCGAGGCAGGCCAGCACATCGCGTTCGCGCGGGGTCAGCGTGTCCAGCGCGGACCGGGTGGCCGCCGAGGCACCGGGCGCGGTGGCCGCGAAGGCGGCGATCAGACGACGGGTCACCGAGGGGGCGATGAACCCCTCACCGCGCGCCACGGTGTGCACCGCCGCCACCAGCCCCGCCGCGTCGGTGTCCTTGAGCAGGAACCCGGACGCCCCGGCGCGCAGCGCGCCGAAGACGTACTCGTCCAGGTCGAACGTCGTCAGCACCAGCACGTCGGCGAGCTGGTCGGTGACGATCGCCCTGGTCGCGGCGATCCCGTCGAGGCGCGGCATCCGCACGTCCAGCACCGCCACGTCGGGGCGTACCTCCCGGCACAGCCGGACCGCCTCGTCGCCGTCGGCCGCCTCGCCGACCACCTCGATGCCCGGCGAGCCGCCCAGGATCAGGGCCAGCCCCGCCCGTACCGCCGGCTGATCGTCCGCGAGCACCACCCGTACCGGGGCGGCGTCGCCCGAGCCCGGCGCCGGCGCGGTCACCCGCCCTCCCCGGTGGGCAGCGCGGCCCGGACCTGCCAGCGGCCGTCGTGCGGCCCGGCGGTGAACCGGCCGGCCAGCAGCGCGGCGCGCTCCCGCATCCCGATCAGCCCGGCCCCGGCGCCCGGCAGCGGTGACCCGTCCGGGCGCACCGGGTTCTCCACAGTCAGCACCACCTCCGCCGGCCGGTACGCGATGGTCAGCTCCGCCTCGCCCGTGCCGTGCTTGAGGGCATTGGTCAGCGACTCCTGCACGATCCGGTACGCGGCGAGGTCGACCCCCACCGGCAGCGGACCCGGCGTGCCGTCGGTGTGCACCCGTACCGCGAGGCCCGCCGCACGGATCCGCTCGATCAACCCGTCCGCCTCGGCGAGCCGCGCCGTGACCGCCTCCGGCACCGCGCCGACCACGCCCGCCGTGCTCCGCTCACCCGCCTCCGGCTCGCGCAACAGCTCGATCATCTGCCGCATCTCGGCCAGGCCCTGCACGCTGCTCTCCCGGATCACCCGCAACGCCGACTCCACCTGGCCACGCTCCAGCCCTGGTACGGACAGCACGGCGGTGGCGTGGATGGCCACGGCGCTCAGGTGGTTGGCGACCACGTCGTGCAGTTCCCGGGCCATCCGCGCCCGTTCGGCGCCGACCGCCTGGCGGCGGTCCAACTCGACCAGCCGGGCGGTCTGCTCGGCCCGTGCCCGCTCGGCGGCGGCCTGGTCGCGGTACTGCCGCACGCTGATCCCGGTCAGCACCGGCAGCAGCCCGGCGAGCACCACCGGCACCCCGACGGCCGCCCCGCGCCACTGCCCGAAGCCGAGCACGCCGGCCACCGTCCCGATCGCGCTCAGCGTCGCGGTGATCCCCAGCAGCCACCGCCACAGCCGGGGCGGGCCGTACACGCAGGCGTCGTAGAGCACCTGCGTGTAGATCACGACGGTGCCCAGCGAGTTGCCCAGCGCCGTGTCCACCACGAGCGCCCCGGTCCCCACCGCCAGGCTGGTGCGGGGCGCGACCCGACGCAAACCGACGGCCACGCACACCGCCAGCAGCGGCGCCAGGAACAGCGCGGGCGGCACGTCCGGATGCGGAACGATCTGCGGCTGCATGCCCAGGCCGTACAGCACCAGGCCGCCGACCAGCGACGCGCCGGCCAGCGTGAGGTCCCGGCCGGCCGTGCCGGAGCCGAGCCAGGGTGGCGGTCGCATGCCCCGATCCCACCACAGCCGTCGACCCTCCGACTCCGACCGGGGAAGGAGCCCGCCGGCTCCGACATGCGCCGAAAGGGGTACGTCGAGCGCGCCCGCGGGGTTGGTCCGTCGAAGGGAGGACCACGATCTCGTCTGCGGCGTCGAGGCCCGAGCCCCGTCGATCGGCGACGCTGGGTGGCGACGACGGGGGGAGGTCGCCATGGTGGTCGCGGTGATCATCGGTTGTGAGATCGCGTTCTGGGTGCTGCTGGGCGCCGGGCTGGTGGCCCGCTATCCGCTGCGCCGGCCCCGCCTCGGCGCGGCGCTGCTGGTCTGCGTACCGCTGGTGGATCTGGCCCTGCTCGCCGCGTCGGTGATCGACCTGCGCCGCGGCGCTACCGCAGGGGTCAGTCACGGTCTCGCCGCCGCCTATCTCGGCTTCTCGGTGGCCTTCGGGCACTCGATGGTGCGCTGGGCGGACCAGCGCTTCGCCCACCGGTTCGCCGGTGGCCCGCCGCCGGTGCGGCCTCCCCGGTACGGCTGGGCCCGCGCCCGCCACGAGTGGCGGGAGTGGGCCAAGGCGCTCCTCGGCTGGGCTGTCGCGTGCGGCCTGCTCGGCGCGGCGATCATCTGGGTGAACGACGCGGAACGAACCCGTGAACTGGGCAACTGGATCCGCAGCCTCACCGTCGTGATCCTCATCTGGCTGGTCGCCTTCCCGGTCTGGGAGACGCTGTTCCCTCGCCGCCCGAAGCGCTGACCCCGGGGTACGCCGTGCACAGGCCGTCGGTCCCGGCCAGTACGGTGGCAGGGCACGTCGGGGGGAGCGCCCCTGCGCGTGAGTGCGAGCGTGAGGAGACCGGGGATGGCGCACGGGGAGGCCGAGCACGGCTGCGCCCAGGGCGAGCCCTGCCGGCTGGGGCACCACGACCCGCAGGCGGCGGGCAAGCCGCGCCGGCCGGTCGGCGGGGCGTCGGCGCACCCGGCGGATTCGACCGGCGGTCGCCCGGCCGAGCGGGCCGACGACGACGTGGCCGTGCCACGCCAACGGGCCACCGAGCCGGCGCCGCCCGAGCCGGACGACGTCACTGGCTGCCGCAGCGAACTGCCCGGGTGGGCGGGGGCGCACCGACACGGCCCGGTCCGGCCGCGTCAGCGGGCCACCCGACGGGAGCGCCCGCCGCGCCGCTGGTGCTGACCGCGCGACGGCGGGTCTGACCCGCCGCCGGTGGGTCAGCGGGTCCGGCGGCGGATCAGCAGGGCGATCCCGGCGAGACCGACCGTGATGGTCAGCATCACCGCGACGTTGAGCAGCAGCAGTCGCTGCAACTCGCCGAGCGCCTCGTCGATGTCCCGCGCCGGGTCCATCGTGTCCTCCGGGAGCACCCGCTCGCCGCCACCCACGCCGCCACTGACCGTGTCGAACTGCCGCTCCAGCGGCACCCCGGCGGTGCGCAACGTCTCGGACATGCTGAGCCGCCCGAGGAACCAGCCGGCGCTGGTCTTGCGACCGTCCGGCTGCTTCGCCGGACGGTAGACGCGCGGGCCGCCGGCCGCCTTGGGGTAGAGGTCGTACGTCTGCTTCGGCGTCTCACCAGCGAGCACCACTACCGTGTACTTCGGACCGAGGTCGGCTGCCTTCGGCCCGGTCGGCATGCCGTTACGGGCGAAGAAGTTGACCTGGTCGATGACCGCCACCACGTGCGTGGGCTGGGTGTCCGGCCGCAGCCGCAGCGGCTCGGTGAGCCCTTCACCGGTGATGTCCACACCGGCGGGCGCCGGCTTGGGCGCCGCGCTGGCCGGGCCGGCGGTGCCGAGCGCCAGCAGTGCCGCCGCCAGCGTGCCCGCCAGCACGGCGACCCAGCGCCTCATCTGTCGGACCATCCCGCCTCCTCGCCCCGTTCGATGGATGGCTTCGTTGTGACGTCCGGGTCGGTCGGCCGGTGACGACACCGACCGGGCGGTCGGCCCCACTCTTACAGACTCCGCAGAACGTCGATGAAATGCAGCGTGTGGAACAGTATTTGGAACTATCTGCGATCTCTGCTCGACTAATGAGGAGCTGTTTGATCAGCGGGCGGATCGTACCCTTACGGAGGGGTTCATGGGGGGCAGGGTTACACGAATGGCACGGGTTGTGCCAGTGGTGCTCGGCGTGGCGTTCGGTGTGTCGTTGCTGGCCCCGGTGACACCGGCCGCCGCGCACAACTCGCTGACCGGCAGCGATCCGCGCGACGGCGCCCGGGTGGCCACCGCGCCCGCCCGGGTCGAGCTTCGGTTCCTGGCCAAGCCGGCCCCCGCTACGACGAAGATCACAATAACCGGACCGGACAATGTGGTCGCCGGCGGGCAGCCGACCTTCGACGGCAGCCGCGTACGCGTGCCGTTCAAGCCGGGCGCGGCCGGGCTCTACATCGTCGGTTACCAGCTCGCGTCCAGCGACGGCCACCCGATCAAGGGCGAGGTGCGGTTCACCCTCACCACCGGCACTGCCGCCGACCCGTCCGCCAGCCCCTCGGCCGGCGGCACCGGCCCGGCGGCAGCGCCGACCGGCTCGCCCTCGGTCGGGCCCTCGGGAGTCGACCCGTCCTCGGTCGGGCCGCCATCGGCGCCGACGGGCAGCTCAACGGCGTCCGCTGTGCCAGCGGCCTCGGAGCGGTCCGACTCCGGTGGCCGCTGGTGGCTCTGGGCGCTCGGCGGCCTGGTGCTGCTCGCTGCTCTCGCCGCCGGCCTGGTGTTCCGTCGCAGGAACCGGGCGCACTGATCAAACGATCGCCGCAGGCCCGGTGAACGGGGTGTCCGCGTGTCCCTTTGCTCTGCTTCAGCGGAGGCAACACTTCGCGTCCGATATTCGGACACCGGGTGTTGCGTGGGTTGAAGCAGAGCAAAGGCGGCGACGCGCAGGTACTACGCCGGCCCGTTGCCGGTCGGACTGTCAGGGCAGGCGGAGCCGGGCGGCGCGCATCCGGGTCAGGGTGCGCTCGCGGCCGAGCACCTCCAGCGACTCGAACAGCGGCAGGCCGACGGTGCGGCCGGTGACCGCGACCCGGACGGGCGCCTGCGTCTTGCCGAGCTTGAGGCCGCGCTCGGCGCCGACCGCCTCCAGCGTCGACTTCAGCGACTCGGCGTCCCAGGACTCCAGCGCCTCGAAGGCCGCGACGGCGCCGTCCAGCAGGTCGGCCGAGCCGTCTTTCATGGTCTTGGTCCAGGCCGCCTCGTCGATCAGCGGCGACGCCAGGAAGAGGAAGTCGACGTTCGGCACGATCTCGCTGAGCACGGCAATCCGGGTCTGGGCCAGTGGCGCGACGGCGGCGAAGGCGTCGGCGTCGAACTCCTCCGGCTGCCACGGCGGCGGCGCGAGGGTCCCGGTGCCGGTCAGCCACGGCTGGCAGGCGTCGATGAACTCGGGCACCGGCAGCGCCCGAATGTACTCCCCGTTGAAGGCGCGCAGCTTCTTCTCGTCGAAGAACGCGGGGGAGGGGTTGACCTCCTCCAGCCGGAACTCGTCCTCGATGACCGACCAGGGCACGATCTCCCGGTCGCCCGAGGGCGCCCAACCGAGCAGCATCAGGTAGTTGCGCATCGCGCCGGCGAGGTAGCCCTCGTCGCGGTACGCCTCCAGGGCGACCTTGTCGCGGCGCTTGGAGAGCTTCTGCCGCTTCTCGTTGACCACCACCGGCACGTGCGCCCAGACCGGCGGCTTGACCCCGAGGGCGTCCCAGAGCAACTGCTGCTTGGGGGTGTTGGGCAGGTGCTCCTCGGCCCGGATGACGTGGGTGATCCCCATGGTCATGTCGTCGACGACGTTGGCCAGCAGGAAGACCGGCGAGCCGTCGCCGCGGGCGATGACGAAGTCCTCGATGAGCTTGTTCTCGAAGGTGGGCTCACCACGGATCAGGTCGACGACCACTGTGGTGCCCTCGTCGGGCGTACGGAAGCGCAGCGCGTGCCCCGGCCCCGGGCCGAGACCGAGGTCGCGGTGGTAGCCGTCGTAGCCCTGGTACTGCGAGCCGGTACGGGCCTGCACGTCCTCGCGGGTGCAGTCGCAGTAGTAGGCCCGGCCCGACTCGTAGAGCCGGGTGGCGGCGGCCCGGTGCTCGCCGGCGTTCGCCGACTGGAAGTAGGGCCCCTCGTAGCTGCCCCGGGAGATGCCGATCCAGTCCAGCGCGGAGAGGATGCCCTCGGTCCACTCGGGCTTGTTGCGGGCCGCGTCGGTGTCCTCGATGCGCAGCACGAACACCCCGCCCTGCTGCTTGGCGTAGATCCAGTTCTGCAGCGCCGAGCGGGCGCCGCCGACGTGGAACATACCGGTCGGGGAGGGGGCGAAGCGCACACGTACCGTCACGTCCCCCAGCCTACGGCGGCCGGCGACCGCTTTTGGCCACGGCCCCCCGACTCAGGGCACCGAGCGGATCTTGACGACCAGGGCGCTGCCGACCAGGGTGACCGCGGCCGTGACCGCGTAGAGGGTCGGATAGCCGCCCAGGTGGACGACGAGCGGGGCGGAGAGAGCCGGGCCGAGCACCTGCGGCGCGGAGTTGGCAATGTTGATCACGCCGAGGTCCTTGGCGCGGTCGGTGGCCCGGGGCAGCACCTGGGTGATCAGGGCGGCGTCCACCGAGAGGTAGACGCCGTAGCCGGCGCCGAGCAGCAGGGCGGCGACGATGGCCATCGGCCAGACCGGCGCGACGGCGAGCAGCAGCGCCGCGACCGCCATGATCAGGCCGGAGACGATCACGTAGACCTTGCGCCGCCCGGAGCGGTCCGACAGCCGGCCGGCCACCACCGCGGTCAGCATCATGCCGAGCGTGTAGAGCAGGATCAGCACCAGCAGGCCGCCCTCGGGGTCGGGGTGGTGCACCCCGTCGGTGAGGAAGTACAGCAGGTAGAGGGTGCCGAGTGCGTTGCCCAACTGGACCAGGAACCGGGTGATCCACGCCCAGGCGAAGTCCGGGTGTTGACGCGGGCTGATCCACATCGAGGCGAACAGCGCCCGCGCCCGCAGTGCCGGGCGGTGCGCGCGGGGCAGTCGGTCGTCGGGGGTGAGCAGCGCGAACGGCAGCGACAGCACCAGAATGGCCACCGCGATGGCCACGTAGCCGGCGGCGTTGCCGGTGACGACTGCGGTGACCAGCACCGCGCCGAGCACCAGCCCGAGCGCCTGCGGCATGCCCACCCAGCCGGAGACCGCGCCGCGCTGCGCCACCGGAACCCGGTCCGGGATGGCGGCCGTGAGGCTGGCCAGCATCGCGTTGAAGCAGACCTGGGCGGCGACCCAACCGACGGCGACCCCGAGGATGGTCCGCTGCTGGGCCAGCAGCACCAGCGCCGCCGCCCCGAGCACCGCGCCGCCGGCGGTCCAGACGTGCCGACGACCGAACTCCCGGCCGAAGATCCGCAGGCAGGTCCGGTCGGACAGCGCGCCCGCCAGGGGGTTGGCCAGCACCGCCGCCAGCGCGCCCAGGCCGGTGACCACCGCCAGCATGGTCTCCTTGTCGCCGGGCGCGATCCGCTCGATCTGCTGCGGCAGCAGCACCTGGATCGGGGTGAAGAACGCCATCCACACGCCGAGGTTGGCCGCGAAGACCAGACCGATCCAGCCGCGTCGCACCGGCACGATCGGCTCGGCGAGCGCCGCCGGCAGCGACGCCGGTGTGGGGTCGAGGGTGGTCACCGCGCCGAACCCTCCCGCGCGGCCGCGATCACGTCCCGCAGCCAGGTGTACGACGACTTCGGGGTACGCCTCTGGTCGGCGTAGTCGACGTGCACCAGCCCGAAGCGCTTGGTGAACCCCTCGGCCCACTCCCAGTTGTCCAGCAGCGACCAGACGAAGTACCCGCGGACGTCCACCCCGTCGTCGATGGCGGCCCGGACCGCCCGCAGGTGCCCGTCGAGGTACGCGATGCGCTCCGGATCCGCGACCTGTCCGTCGGCGTCGGGTACGTCGTCGTACGCGCAGCCGCTCTCGGTGATCTCGATGGGCGGCAGCGCGTCGCCGTACGTGTCCCGCAGCCAGCCGAGCAGTTCGCGCAGCCCGTCGGGGGCGACCGGCCAGTCGAAGGCGGTACGCGGGTAGCCCTCCAGCGGCACCAGGTCGAACGGCAGCGGCGAGCCCTCCTCGGCGGCCCGTACGCCGGTGGGGTTGTAGTAGTTGACCCCCAGCGCGTCGATGGGCGCCGCGATGGTGTCCAGGTCGCCGGGGTGAATGACGCTCGGGTCGAGACCGGGCAGATCCGGGTAGCCGCGTCCGAGCAGCGGGTCGGTGAAGAGCCGGTTGTGCAGGGCCTCGTACGCGGCCCCGGCGGCCCGGTCGGCGTCGCTGTCGCCGAGCACCCGCACGGGGGAGTAGTTGTTGGCGATCGCCACCGGGCTGGCGCTGTTGCCGCGCAGCGCGGCGACCGCGAGCCCGTGCCCGAGCAGTTGGTGGTGGGCGGCTGCGAAGGCGTCGAAGAGCAGCATCTCGCCGGGGGCGTGCACGCCCATGCCGTAGCCGAGGCTCATGTGGATGAACGGCTCGTTCAGGGTGATCCAGAGCCGGACGCGGTCGCCGAGGCGGGCGGCGGTCCGCTCGGCGTAGTCGGCGAAGCGGGCGGCGGTGTCGCGGTTGAGCCAGCCGCCGGCGTCCTGCAGGGGTTGGGGCAGGTCCCAGTGGTAGAGGGTGGCCACCGGGTCGACGCCGACGGCCAGCAGCTCGTCGACGAGGCGGTCGTAGAAGTCCAGACCGGCGGCGTTGGTCGGGCCGCTGCCGCTGGGCTGCACCCGGGGCCAGGCGATCGAGAACCGGTAGGCGGAGACGCCCAGACCGGCCAGCAGCGCCACGTCCTCGGCGTACCGGTGGTAGTGGTCGCAGGCGATCTCCCCGCTGCTGCCGTCGCTGATCCGGCCGGGGGAGCGCGCGAAGGTGTCCCAGATGGACGGTCCGCGTCCGCCGGCCGTGGTGGCGCCCTCGATCTGGTGGGCGGACGTGGAGACGCCCCAGCGGAAGCCGGCGGGGAACTCGGGAATCGGTGCGGTAGGCATGCGCCCTCCCGGTCAACGTGAAACGTGTTCGGGACTCTA
This sequence comes from Micromonospora sp. NPDC049114, assembly GCF_040648635.1. Classification (NCBI taxonomy): domain Bacteria; kingdom Bacillati; phylum Actinomycetota; class Actinomycetes; order Micromonosporales; family Micromonosporaceae; genus Micromonospora; species Micromonospora sp. NPDC049114. The sequence continues at coordinate 129,454 of NZ_JBEZEA010000007.1, forward strand.
GGGCGCTGTCGATGAATGCGCCATAGGCCGGGTTGGCGCAATCCGCAATGGTTGATCGGCGTGTCTTTTTCCTAACCCGTCCGTGTAAGTCCGATTTAGCGCATAGAGTGCCGATATCGTGGGATGTCCTCACTGGAGGAAAGACGGAAATGATCCTCGTGGAACGCAGTGCGCACGTGGCGGCGCCGGTGGAAGTGGTCTGGGACGTCGTACAGCGGGCTGAGCAGTTACCGGCCTGGCTGGCGGGGGTCCGCGCGGCCGAAGTGCTCTCCGGAGAGGGCTTCGGGCGGCGGCAACTGGTCCAGGCGGGGCGCGGTTCGGCGCATGAGGCCGAGGTGATCGCCTATCAGGAGCCGACGCTGATCGGCTGGCGGGAACGGGCCAAGGGTGCCGGTGCTCGTGCGGAGGCGCGCACCGAGATCTACGTCCAGCTGACCGAGGACGAGGAGGAGGGCGGGACGATCGTCCGACTCATCGTCGTCCGCTGGCCGGCCGGTCCCGTCAAGGCGGCCCTGTTGCGTCTCGGACTGCGTCGGGTCGGCGCCGACCTGGAGGACTCGCTGGCCCGGCTCACCGACCTGGCCGCCGTCGGCTGACGAGCGCCCATCCTCCTGGCGTCACCCGCCCCGGCGGTGGCCCGGCGTCCCCACCAGGAACGTCGGCCACCGCCAACCCGTACCCGCCCCTGCCCCGCCCCTGAACCGCGTCGATCATGGAGTTGTGGTGCCCGGAACAGGGTGATTTCACCGCTTCGTCCCCCACCACAACTCCATGATCCACGCGGTGGAGGGTCAGTCGGGATCCACGCGGTGGACGGTGGGAGCGGGACGCGGAAGGGCCCGGCGCTTTGGCGCCGGGCCCTTCTGGTCGTGCTGGATCAGCTGTCGCCGCCGGTCTCCCCGACGGGAGCGGCGTTGACGTCGTCGATCGCGTACTTCTTGGCGGCCTCGGCCGGCACGGTGGCCGGCACCGCGCCGCTGCGGGCGAGCTGCCGCAGCGTGGCGACCACGATCGACTCGGCGTCGACGTGGAAGTGCCGGCGCAGCGCGTGCCGGGTGTCCGACATCCCGAAGCCGTCGGTGCCCAGCGACGTGTAGTCGCCGGGTACCCAGCGGGCGATCAGGTCCGGTACGGCACGCATCCAGTCGCTGACCGCGACCTTCGGGCCGTCCGCGTCGGCCAGCTTCTGCGCGACGTACGGCACCTTGGCCTCGGCGCCCGGGTTGAGCAGGTTGTACTCCTCGGTCTCCACCGCGTCGCGACGCAGCTCGGTCCAGGAGGTCACCGACCAGACGTCGGCGGCCACGCCCCAGTCCTGGGCGAGCAGCTGCTGGGCCTTGAGCGCCCACTGCATGCCCGTGCCGGAGGCGAGGACGTTGGCCTTCGGGCCGTCGACCTGCGGTGCCGGGGAGTAGCGGTAGATGCCCTTGAGCAGGCCCTCCACGTCCACCCCGGCCGGCTCGGCCGGCTGCAGGATCGGCTCGTTGTAGACCGTCAGGTAGTAGAAGACGTTCTCCTGCGCGTCCCCGTACATCCGGTGCAGGCCGGCTTCCATGATGTGCGCGATCTCGAAGGAGAACGCCGGGTCGTACGCGACCACCGCCGGGTTGGTGGCGGCGATCAACATCGAGTGGCCGTCCTCGTGCTGCAGGCCCTCACCGTTGAGCGTCGTCCGACCGGCGGTCGCACCGAGCAGGAAGCCCCGCGCCATCTGGTCGGCAGCCGCCCACAGCCCGTCGGCGGTCCGCTGGAACCCGAACATCGAGTAGAAGATGTACATCGGGATCATCGGCTCGTCGTGGGTGGCGTACGCCGAGCCCGCGGCGGTGAACGAGGCGACCGAACCGGCCTCGTTGATGCCCTCGTGCAGGATCTGCCCGGTCGTCGACTCCTTGTACGACAGGAACAGCTCCCGGTCGACAGAGGTGTAGCGCTGCCCGTGCGGCGAGTAGATCTTCGCGGTCGGGAAGATCGAGTCGAGGCCGAAGGTGCGGGCCTCGTCCGGGATGATCGGCACCCAGCGCTTGCCGAACTCCTTGTCCTTCATGATGTCCTTGAGCAGGCGGACGAAGGCCATGGTGGTGGCCACCTTCTGCTTGCCCGAGCCGCGCTTGACGTCGGCGAACCGCTCCGGACCGGGGATGGTCAGCCGCTTGGTGCTGGTCCGCCGGGACGGCAGGTAGCCGCCGAGCTGCTCGCGGCGCTCCTTGAGGTAGGCCAGCTCCTCGGACTTCTCACCCGGCTGGTAGTACGGCGGCAGGTAGGGGTTGTCCTCCAGCGCCTTGTCCGGGATGTCCAGGTAGAGCCGGTCGCGGAAGGTCTTCAGGTCCTCCAGCGTCAGCTTCTTCATCTGGTGGGTCGCGTTGCGGCCCTCGAAGTGCGAGCCGAGCGTCCAGCCCTTGATCGTCTTCGCCAGGATGACCGTCGGCTGACCGGTGTGCTCGGTGGCCGCCTTGTAGGCCGCGTAGAGCTTGCGGTAGTCGTGCCCACCCCGCTTGAGGTTCCAGATCTCGTCGTCGCTCAGCGGCTCGACCATCTTGCGGGTCCGGGCGTCGCGGCCGAAGAAGTGCTCGCGCACGTACGCGCCGGACTCGGCCTTGTAGGTCTGGTAGTCGCCGTCGGTCGTGGTGTTCATGAGGTTGACCAGCGCGCCGTCGGTGTCCGCCGCGAGCAGCGGGTCCCACTCACGGCCCCAGACCACCTTGATGACGTTCCAGCCGGCGCCCCGGAAGAACGCCTCCAGCTCCTGCATGACCTTGCCGTTGCCCCGGACCGGGCCGTCCAGCCGCTGGAGGTTGCAGTTGATCACGAAGGTGAGGTTGTCCAGCTCCTCGCGGGCGGCCACACCGATCGCGCCAAGCGTCTCGGGCTCGTCCATCTCGCCGTCGCCGAGGAACGCCCACACGTGCTGCTGCGAGGTGTCCTTGATGCCGCGGTGCTGCAGGTACCTGTTGAACCGGGCCTGGTAGATCGCGTTCAGGCCGCCGAGACCCATCGAGACGGTGGGGAACTCCCAGAAGTCCGGCATCAGCCGCGGGTGCGGGTACGAGGGCAGCCCACCACCTGGGTGCGACAGCTCCTGGCGGAACCCGTCGAGCTGGTGCTCGCTGAGCCGCCCCTCCAGGAACGCCCGCGCGTACATGCCGGGGGAGGCGTGACCCTGGTAGTAGATCTGGTCGCCACCGCCGGGGTGGTTCTTGCCCCGGAAGAAGTGGTTGAAGCCCACCTCGTACAGAGACGCCGAGCTGGCGAAGGTGGAGATGTGCCCGCCGACGCCGATCTCCGGGCGCTGCGCCCGGTGCACCAGCATGGCGGCGTTCCACCGGACGTACGCCCGGATGCGCCGCTCGACGTGCTCGTCACCCGGGAACCAGGGTTCCTGCTCCGGCGGGATCGTGTTGATGTAGTCGGTGGTGGTCAGGGGCGGAACCCCGACCTGGCGCTCACGGGCCCGCTCCAGCAGGCGCAGCATGACGTAGCGGGCGCGTTTGGCGCCGCGCTCGTCGATGACACCGTCAAGCGACTCGACCCATTCGCTTGTCTCTTCAGGGTCGATGTCCGGAAGCTGGCTCGGTAGGCCGTCGCTGATCACCGGGCGCTTGCGTTCCGTAGCCACAGGCGTTCCCTCGGTTGTGTGTGGGATAGGTCTCTAGCGCCATCCTGCCCCCTGGTGGCACCCGTCGTCACGTCTAGGTCCCCCCGACGCGATGAGCGACACAGGTACCCGTCGGTAACTTAGCGCGACGGCCGACGCGGATCGCCGTACCGGTTGGCGTGCCTCTTGGCGCGCGCCTGTTGGCGGCAACGCCGACGTTCGGCCCGAGCTGCGGCAGAATCCGGCGTATGCGCAGTGACGTGATCACCGTCCAGACCGGGTCCCGGCCGGCCGTCCGGGACATCACCGCCGAGGCCCAGAACTTCGTCTCCGGCGAGGGAGACGGCCTGCTGCATGTCTTCGTGCCGCACGCCACCGCCGGACTGGCGATCATCGAGACCGGATCGGGCTCCGACGACGACCTGCTCACCGCCCTGGACGCCCTGCTGCCCACCGACAACCGCTGGCGGCACCGGCACGGCTCGCCCGGCCACGGCCGGGACCACGTGCTGCCGGCCTTCGTCCCGCCGTACGCGACGCTGCCGGTGCTCGCCGGACGGCTCGCCCTCGGCACCTGGCAGTCCATCTGCCTGGTCGACACCAACGGCGACAATCCCACCCGCCAGGTCCGCTTCTCGTTCCTCCCCGCCTGACCCCGCCGCGCCCCGCTGCGCCCCGGCAAGATCGTGCTCGATCCTTGTTGTAGTGGTGTCGTGCCGCGGGGGAGGCCACTACTTCCCTGTTGCAGCGCGATCATGGGCGCCGCGCCGCTGTGCCTCCTCAAGATCCGCGCAACTACCCGGAAAGTGCTGTCTCGGCGGGTGCTGAGGCAGCACTTTCACTGATGGTGTGCCGCTTCCGGGTGGGCGCGGATCTGGTCGTTGAGCTGGGCCTCGCCGTGGTGCGTACGATGTGGCGGTGGCACCGGAGGTGGTTTCCGCGGCGGGTCGACCGGTGGACCGGGCCGGCCTCGCGGCCGACGTGGTGCGCCGGATGGCACACCTGACCGCCTCGCTGCGGCACCGGCAGGGCACCGAGTTCGCCGAGTTGGGGCTCACCCCGGCCACGGCCCGGGCGTTGCACGAGCTGGACCCGGACCGTCCACTGCCCGCCCGGGACCTCGCCGATCGGCTGGGCTGTGACCGGTCCAACGTGACGGCGCTGGTCGACCGGCTGGAGCAGGCCGGCCTGGTCGAGCGTCGTACCGACCCGACCGACCGCCGGCAGAAGACGCTCGTGGTGACCGGTGACGGTCGGGGTGTGCGGGGCCGGGTGGCCGAGGTGATGTCCGACTCCCGACTTCTGGCCGGGCTGAGTGACCAGGAGCTGTCCACCCTGCGTGACCTGGTGTGGAAGGTGTCCGACGGCGGCTGCCCGGAGCCGTGCGATCCGGCGTGAGTCGACGCGCGCGGGCCGTGTCCCACTGGGCGAGCATGGCCCGCGTCGGTAATGCTGTCGGACGTGACCACCCCGCAAGATCTCGACGACCGGTTCCGGGAGACGCTGGCGGCGCTGCCTGCCACGCAGCGGAGGCGTGACCCCGCCGACCCGGTCACCGACGACGCCCCGCTGACCGGCGCGCGCCTGCTGGAACTGTTCGACGCGCAGGTGACCAGCCGCCAGCTCGACCTCGCCGGTCGTTGGCTGCGCAGTTTCGGGGAGGGTTTCTACACCATCGGCTCGGCCGGGCACGAGGGCAACGCGGCGGTCGCCGCCGCGCTGCGCCCCACCGACCCGGCGTTGCTGCACTACCGCTCCGGGGCGTTCTACTGCGTGCGGGCGGCCCAGGTCGCCGACGCCACGGCGCCGACCGACACCGCCGACGCCGAACCGGCCACCGACCGGGAGCCCGCCGCCGACCCGCAGCGGGCCACCGACCGGGAGTCGGCCACCGTGCGCGAGCCTGCCGACGATCCGGAGTCGGCCGCCGAGCCGGAGCCGGCCGGGTCCGCGCCGAGCACCGGCGCGTTCGCGCGGTACGCCGAGGCCGCCCGCGACGTGCTGCGCGGCATGGTCGCCTCCAGCGAGGAGCCGATCGCCGGCGGCCGGCACAAGGTGTTCGGCCGCGCCGACCTGGCGATCGTGCCGACCACCTCCACCATCGCCTCGCACCTGCCCCGCGCGGTCGGGATGGGGCTGGCCGTGGAGCGGCTGCGCCGGCTGGACACCGTCGGGCGGCGTGCCGGGGCCGGGGTGCGGGTCGGCAGCGGAGCGGGGGCGGCGCACGCTCCCTGGCCGCCGGACGCCATCGTGGTCTGCTCGTTCGGCGACGCGTCGGTCAACCACGCCAGCGCCACCGCCGCCTTCAACACCGCCGGCTGGTACGACCACGCCGGGTTGCGCATCCCCGTGCTCTTCGTCTGCGAGGACAACGGGCTGGGCATCAGCGTCCGCTCGCCGGAGGGCTGGGTCGAGGCGACGCTGCGCGCCAAACCGGGCATCCACTACTTCAGCGCCGACGGGGCCGACCCGGTGCGGGCGTACGAGGTGGCGCGCGAGGCCGCGGCGTGGGTACGCCGGCACCGGCGGCCCGCCGTGCTGCACTTGCGCACGGTCCGGCTGATGGGCCACGCCGGCGCGGACGCGGAGTCGGCGTACCGCAGCCCCGCCGAGCTGGCCGAGGACCTTGCGCGGGATCCGGTGGCCGCCACCGCCCGGCAGCTCGTCGACGCCGGTGTGGCGACGGCCGAGGAGCTGCTGGCCCGGTACGACGAAACCGGCTGGCAGGTCCGCCGGCTGGCCGAGGAGGTGCTGGGCGAGCCGAAGCTGACCTCCGCCGCCGATGTGGTGTCGACGCTGGCGCCCCGCCGCCCGGTGCGGGTGGCGCGGGCGGTGGCGGACGCGGCGGCACGGGCCAGCGGGCCGGGCTCGGCGGCGCGGGAGGAGGCGTTCGGGGGCAAACCGCCGGAGCTGGCCGGCCCGCTCACCCTCGCGCAGAGCATCAACGCGGCGCTCGCCGACGGGCTGCTCGATCACCCCCAGATGGCCGTCTTCGGCGAGGACGTGGCCGCCAAGGGCGGCGTGTACGGCGTGACGAAGGGCCTGCGGGACCGGTTCGGCGCGGCCCGGGTCTTCGACACCCTGCTCGACGAGACGTCGGTGCTCGGGCTGGGCCTCGGCGCCGGGCTGGCCGGGATGCTGCCGGTGCCGGAGATCCAGTACCTGGCGTACCTGCACAACGCCGAGGACCAGCTGCGCGGCGAGGCCGCCACCATGCAGTTCTTCTCGCGGGGCGCCTTTCGCAACCCGATGGTCGTGCGGGTCGCCGGGCTGGCGTACCAGGAGGGGTTCGGCGGGCACTTCCACAACGACAACTCGGTGGCCGTACTCCGGGATGTGCCGGGTCTGGTGGTCGCGGTGCCGGCGCGGCCGGACGACGCCGCGCCCATGCTGCGGACCTGCCTGGCGAGCGCGGCGGTGGACGGCAGTGTCTGCGTGTTCCTGGAGCCGATCGCGCTGTACCACACCCGTGACCTGTATGCCGAGGGTGACGGGGAGTGGCTGGCCGGCTATCCGGAGCCCGGCTCGTGGGTGGCCGGTCACGTGCCGATCGGCCGGGCCCGGGTCTACCGGGTCGGCTCGTCCGACGACCTGACCATCATCACCTTCGGTAACGGGGTGCGGATGTCGCTGCGGGCCGCGGCCGTCCTCGCCGAGGAGGGGGTGGGCACCCGCGTGGTGGATCTGCGCTGGCTGGCGCCCCTGCCGGTGGCCGACATCATCCGGGAGTCCTCGGCGACCGGCCGGGTGCTGGTGGTGGACGAGACCCGCCGTTCCGGCGGAGTCGGCGAGGGTGTGATCGCCGCGCTGGTCGACGCCGGATATGTGGGCGCCGCGCGGCGGGTGGCCGGAGTTGACTCTTTTGTACCATTAGGTCCGGCAGCGCGTCAGGTTCTGGTCTCCCCGGAAGCCATTACCGACGGTGCCCGTACGCTGCTGGCACGGTAAATTCCGTTCCACTCGGTGCGCCACTTGCGCGCAGAGGCGCAACTGTGTGGACTTTGCCTGACGGCGTCGGCCCGACGCCGCGAGCACTGACGAAATGAGGAGGCACGCGACAGTGAGCGCGACCGCTGGTCAGGCCGCCGACGGGGTACGCAGCCTGGCGGACCGGTTCGGCATCGAACCGGGGATGGTCGTCATGGAGATGGGGTACGACGACGACGTCGACCAGGATCTCCGCGACGCCCTGACCGACCGCTGTGGAGATCTGGTCGACGAGGACACCGACGAGGTGGTCGACGCGGTGCTGGTGTGGTACCGCGACGGCGACGGTGACCTCTTCGAGCTGCTCGTCGACGCCCTCGGCCCGCTGGCCGACAACGGGGTCGTGTGGCTGCTCACCCCGAAGGCGGGGCGCGAGGGGCACGTTGAGCCGAGTGAGGTCGCGGAGTCCGCGCCCACCGCCGGCCTCCAGCAGACCTCTACCGTCAACGCCGGCCGGGACTGGAGCGGCGCCCGCCTGGTGCTGCGCCGAGGGGCCAAGGCCAAGAAGTAGCCCGCCATCGCTTCCTCGCGCCCGGCGGTCCGCACCGCCGGGTGTGGCAGGCTGGCGTCATCCCCCGACTCGACCCCGAGGAGTCCGCATGCCGATCGAAGTTGGCGCCGAGGCGCCCGACTTCGTGCTGAAGGACCAGAACAACCAGGAGGTCCGCCTGTCGGACTTTCGGGGCAGGCGCACCGTGCTGCTGGTCTTCTACCCGCTGGCCTTCACCGGCACCTGCCAGGGCGAGCTGGCCGAGGTGCGGGACAACCTCGACGAGTACGTGAACGACGACGTCCAGGTGCTGACCGTCAGCGTCGACTCGGCCTACAGCCACAAGATCTGGGCCGACCGGGAGGGCTACCAGTTCCCGATGCTTGCCGACTTCTGGCCGCACGGCGCCGTCGCCCAGGCGTACGGGGTCTTCAACGACGTGGCCGGCTTCGCCAACCGGGGCACCTTCGTCATCGACAAGGCCGGCGTGGTCCGCTTCGCCGAGATGAACGGCCCCGGCGAGGCCCGCGACCAGCAGGGCTGGCGCAAGGCCATCGCCGACGCGACCGCCGGATAGTGGTACGCCGTGCGGCCGGGCCGGCGGCGAGCAGGTAGGCTTGCCAGCCACCGGCCCGCCGCACACGGGCGATCCGGGCGCGTAGCTCAGTGGGAGAGCACCCGCCTTACAAGCGGGGGGTCGCAGGTTCGAAACCTGCCGCGCCCACCACCCCTTCCCCAGCAGCACAAAGCCGCCCCGAGAAGATAAGTTCCGGAGCGGTGACAGCAGTGGTGGTCAGCCGTCCGTCGAGCTTCCCGGACGAACGCCTGCCGCATGGCATGAGCTTGGCGCGAGCAGGTCCGGACTCGGCAGTTCACGGCCCGGCTATTCCGCGACGAAGACTCCCACGCCGGGCAGGGTCTCAGTCATACCCTTGATCCGTAATACCTGCATGGCACGGTCGATCACCGGCTCGGTGACCTCGTAGTGCTCGATCAGCTCCCGCCGACTGGGCAGCTTGGAGCCGGGCTGGAACTCGCCGGACGCGATGCGTTCGGCGAGGTCGTCGGCGATCTGTTCGTAGCGGTAACGCGGTGGCACCTGGTTCTCCTCGGTTGGCAACACGAGTAGACCACCTACGTCAGCCCTTGACTACCCAACGGTACCTGTGGGAGGTTGCCGAGGAGGTCGATTCCCTCGGTTGGCGCTGTGGGCCGCCCTCGCCGGCGTGGATGTCCGGCGCGTCCCCGCGTTCGGGCATCCACGCCTCCAGATTGCTGCGGCACGAGGAGGCGGCAGTGCGTCCTTTGACTTGGGCAGCACGGCAGACCACGGCGCGAGCGGGAGTGGCGAGCTGGTGAAGCGAGTCTCGTACGACGAGTACGTCTTGGTGGTGGCGCTGACTTTGGCTCGCCGTCACCGGCCCGTCTGGTCCTGGCGGCATTGGCGGCGCATCTGCCGCTGCGGAGGCGAGCTGCCGTGTCGAAGCCGCCACCGCATTCCGATCAACCGCGGCCACTGGCCCAGCCAGGACGGCCCGTCGTGACCACTCACCACCCGGTCAGGCCGGCCTGGACGTGCGGCGGCTGTGCGGAGGAGTGGCCGTGTCAGACCCGGTGCCGGGAGCTGCGAGCCGAGTACGACCGAGCCCGGGTGTCGCTGGCTCTCTACCTGGCCGACCACCTCGTCGACGCCGCCCAGGACCTGGCCCACGTTCCCGCCAGCCACCTGCACTACCGCTTCCTCGGCTGGACCCGATGAGCATCCTGCGGCCTGGCGACGAGAAGTTCCACTACAGCGACGGCTCCCACAAGTGGATCCCACCGGACCCGGACTACGACCAGGAAGTCTGGGATGAGCAGGTCCGCCAACACAAGCGGGGCCACCTCAGGAACGAGCGCCCGAAGGTTCGCATCCAGCGCCTCGTCCGACGGCGGCGATGTCAGGACTGGGTGCGGGTCCACTGCTGGTTGGTGCCGCTTCCGCAGGTGTACTGAGTGATGTCGGTGCCGTCTGCGGTGCCGCTGCTCACCACGTCCAGGCACTTGCCGCTGTGTCGGGCGCGCAGCTGGTAGTAGGTGCCGGTGGCGACCCACTGCCACTGCTGGTTGGTGCCCCCGCCACAGGTGTACTGAATGACGTTGGCGTTGTTGGCGGTGGAGGCGTCGGCGACGTCGAGGCATTTGCCGCTGTTCTGGTTGACGATCCGGAAGTAGCCGCTACCGGCGTCGCGGAACTCCCACTTCTGGTTCGCGCCGCCGTTCCAGGACCACTGTTTGACTTCGGCGTTGTCGGTGACGGCGTGGTCCAGCACGTCGACCACCTTGCCGCTGTTGCGGTTGGTGATGCGGTAGTAGGACGGCGCCTGCCCGGTGACGGTGCCCGTGACGGCGTCGATGGTGATGGTGGGATACCAGGTCAGGCTCATGGTCGTGGCGGAGGGGAAGTCGATCGGCAACCACACGTACTGGGAGTCGTTGACCGGCCCGCCCCAGGCGCCGGCCCAGCGGTCGCCGAGGTAGAGGTAGCTCGTCGTCGACGTGCCCTGGATGGGGAGCACGAAGGCCGGCTGGGAGCGGTAGGTGGTCGAGTCGGCGACGTTGGTCATGCCGGTCCACGGACCGGAGATGCTGGACGCTGTGGCGTACCTGGCCTGGTTCGGGCTCCAGCCGGTCAGGCCCGAGGTGAGCAGGAAGTAGGTGCTACCGCGCTTGAACAGGGCCGGTGCCTCACGGTTGCCGTCGTTCCAGAAGTTGCCGACCAGCGTGGCCACGGTGAGGTAGTCGGCGGTGAGGCGGTAGATGAGGAGGTCGCGGTTCTCGTCGCCGGCGGAGATCATGTAGGCCGTACCGCCGTCGTTGTAGAGCGTGATGTCCCGCGACATGTTGCCCAGCGGCCGGAAGCTGCCGTGGTAGGTGTAGGCGCCGTCCACGGTGGCCGAGGAGGCGACGGCGGCCCTGGCCTCGCCGTAGTCGGAGCCGTTCTCCTTGTGCATCCACATCACGTACCGGTTGGTGCTGGCGTTGTAGATGACCTTCGGCCGCTCGATGTTTGCCGATTGCAGTTCCGCCGCCGACGACTGGGTCAGAACGTTGTTGCGGAACTCCCAGTCGCGCAGGTTGGTGGAGCGGTAGACGGAGACCGCCCGGAACGTGTTGTTGGCGTTGCGGTTCTCACCGAACCAGTAGTAGTAGTCGCCGACCTTGAGCACCCCACCGCCGTGCGCGTGCACCAGGTTGCCGGCGGTGTCGGTGAACTGCGTGCCGTTGGGGATCGCGACCGGCTCGGCCTGGGCCGGGGCGGCGGCCAGGGTGGTGACCGCCACGATCGCCGTTCCGGCCAGGGTGAGCGCTGCCACCAGGGATGGCAGCCATCTGTTGCGTCTCACGACGTTCGTCCTTCCGTGGGCGGGCGGCGACCGCCGCCGGCATCGGGGCGGCACCCGCGGACTCCGGCGCCATTGGTCAATCCATTCATCAATCTACATCTATCGTCGCCGTCGACGACCTCATCCGCCGGCTGGTGCCGTTGGGAGAGCCGGTGAGTCCGACCGGGGTCAGGCGCGATCCGCGACAATCACCCGGCTGCGGGCGAGTGACGTGGCACGGCGGATCGGCAGGGCGAGCGCCCGCGCCGTGTCGAGCAGGTCGTGGTCGCCGGTGACGGTGAAGCCGTGTCGGGCCAGCAGGGCGGTCATGGCGGCGGGCGTCCAGGTCGAGCGCCATGGCTCGGTCGCCCAGAAGCTGCGCCGGCCGGTGGACGCCATCAGCAGCCGTGCGACGAGCCGGCCCAGCGTCAGGGATTTCCCGGGCAACTGGAAATTGACGACGAGACGGCTGTGCGGTGCCGAGCAGGCGGCGATCGCGGCGACCGTCGTGGACACTTCGGCCCTGGTCAGATACGGCACGACGCCTTCCCAGATCCACGTCGTCGGCTCGTCGGGGCGGTGCCCGGCGGTTGCCAGCGCCTCGGCGAGCCGGTCACGGCCGAAGTCCACCGCCACGAACGTCGGTGCGGTGCCCGGCAGACCCTCGGCGCGTTCACGTTTGTCGCGTTGGCTGCTCGGCTGGTCGACCTCGAAGACCGCCTTGTCCGCGAGTTCCGGCATCCGCCAGGCGCGACCATCCAGCCCGGCCCCCAGGATCACCACCTGGGAGCTGCGGTGGTCCCGTACGGCGTCGTCGATCGCCACAGTGCGGGGCACCATCATCTCGGCGCAGGCCCGGACCGTCTCGTAGTCGACCCGTTGCCGCCACGGCTGGGGAACAGCGGCATCGCGTACCCACTGGACGGCCTCGCGCTCGTCGGCGCGGAGCAGGCGCGCGGCCGTCGGGTCCGCGAACCGGCCGACAGCGATCAGGCCGTCCGCCGCCGCGCGGCCCTGGCAGACGAGCACCGCCGTACGGCTCGCGGCTGGCGTCCTCGGCATCGCTCGCGCTCCTGTCCGTGTCACCGGCATCGGCTCTGCGTGCCGACGGTACCGCCCCGCGGAGCCGGTCGGCCCGCCGGACGAGGTGCGTCGCGATCATCACTTGACCGCGCCGGATAGCCTTCGCGGTCATGGGCGCGATCAAACCGTGGCACCTCGCGGTCCTCAGCATCTGTTGTCTGCTGCCGGCGGCGGTGGCTGTCGCCGGTGGCGTGTGGGCCGTACGCCGCAACCGCACCCGGCGCTGACCCGACGCGCAGCCCGGCCAGCCTGTTAGCGTCGACGGCCATGACGAACGTCGACGAGCACGGTCATCCCGAGCCGCCCGTCGCGGGCGACGAGACCGCCACACTCCTGGGCTCCCTGGACCGCCAGCGCGCCACACTGGCCTGGAAGACCGGCGGGCTCGACGCCGCCGGCCTGCGGGCGACGCTCGGCCCGTCGTCGATCACCCTCGGTGGGCTGCTCAAGCATCTGGCGCTGGTCGAGGACCTCTACTTCTCGCTCAAGCTGGCCGGACGTTCACCGGGGCCGCCGTGGGACACCGTCGACTGGGACGCGAACCCCGGCTGGGAGTGGCGCTCCGCCGCCGAGGACACCCCCGAGCAGCTCTACACGCTGTGGCGGGAGGCCGTGGCCCGGTCCCGGGCCACGGTCGGCGAGCTGCTCGCCGACGGCGGCCCGGAGCAGCTCGCCCGGGGCGAGTGGCCCGACGGTCGGGTACCCAGCCTGCGCCGGGTCCTGGTCGACCTCATCGAGGAGTACGCGCGGCACGTCGGGCACGCGGACCTGATCCGGGAGTCGGTGGACGGGCTCACCGGCGAGGACCCGCCCCGCTGAACGCGGCCCGCTGCGACCCGGCCCGGGGCACCGCCAGAATGGACGCGTGCAGGACACTGTCGCCGTCGCGCTGATCACCTCACTGTCCACGTTGGGCGCCGCGGCCCTGACCGGGCTGATCGGCGCGCTCAGCACCCGCCGGCAACTCGCCCACCAGCTCACCGTCGCCCGGCAGGAGAGCGCCGACCGGTGGGCGACCCGGCGTGACGAGTTGCGCCGCGACGCGTACATCGGGTTCCTCGGTGCCTGCGACGCGGCGTACCGCCGGCTGGACCGGCGGTGGGTCGAGCCGGGCCCGGACGCGGTCAGGCCCGGCTACGACGAGACGTACGCGGCGATGCGCGCGGTCGACGAGGCGTACAACCTGGTGTTGGTGGAAGGGCCGGCGGACGTCGCGTCGGCGGGCCGGTCGGTGCTGGCCAGCCTCACGACGGAGTACGCCGAGCAGCGCCGCCTCGCCGACGAGCCGGGCGACGAGGCGGCGCCGCTTCGCGACCGGCACCGGGAGCGTTGGCTCGCGGCCATCGAGGCACGGACCAATCACCGCGTCGCGTTCGTCGACGTCGTGCGTCAGGTGCTGGGCCGGGAGGGGTGACGCGGGCCGGCGGGAGGCGGGGTGGGCCACCTCAGCTGGTGAAGCCCCCGTCGACGTTGACCACCGCCCCGGTCACGAAGCCCGCTTCGGGACTGGCCAGGTGTGCGACGGTCGCCGCGATCTCGGCCGGGCGTGCGTAGCGACCGACGGCGGTCCGTTTTCCGCCGCCGGTCAGGGACGCCCTATCCTCGGGACGGAGCGTACGGGGGAGCGTGATCATGGAGCTGGCAGACATCGACGCGGTGCTGTTCGACATGGACGGCACGCTTGTCGACTCCGACGCCGCCGTCGAGCGTGCCTGGGAGCGCTGGGCGTCCGAGTACGCCGTCGAGCCGGCGGCGGCGCTCGCGATCGCGCACGGCAGACCCGCCGATCAGACGATCCGCCGGCTCCTTCCGTCGCTCGACGACGCGGCGGTCGCCGTGGCGGCGGCCCGGCAGTTGGCGTTGCAGTACGACGACCTGTCCGACGTGACAGCCACCCCGGGCGCCCTCGAGCTGCTGTCGACGGTGGCCCGGTTGGGGATGCCCTGGGCCGTGGTGACCAGCGCCGATCTCCGGCTGGCCGAGGCCCGGCTCGGTGCCGCCGGCATCACCGCGCCCGTGCTGGTCACCGTCGAGGACGTGCGCGCGGGCAAGCCGGCCCCGGAGGGCTACCTGCGCGCCGCCGCGCTGCTCGGCGTGCCACCCGCGCGCTGCCTGGTCGTCGAGGACGCCGAGGTCGGGTTGCAGGCCGGGCGCGCGGCCGGCGCGATGACCGCCGCGCTCAAGGGACTCGACGGCGACCTGCGGCTGGTCGACCTGACGCAGCTGGCGTACGGGTTGGCGTCGGCGCCCACGGCACGCTGACCGGCAGCACCGCGGTACCGGCACCGGCAGCGCGACGGCGTCGACCTGCCGCGTCAGGCGAGCCGCTGGGCCAGCCAGGGGAGCAGGGCGTCGGCCTGCGCCTGCTGGAACGCCCGTACGGTGGGGATGCCGGCCGGCGGCGGACGGCGGGCGCTGTCGGCGAAGAATCCGGCCAGCCCGGCGTACACCCCGGTCAGCGCCGCCGGGTCGACATCCGCGGTGAGCGGCAACCGGCGCAGCATCGCCTCGGTGTCGTGCCCGCCGTGCAGTCGCACGTTCACCAGCAGCAACGCGGTGTCCAGCCAGGCCGGCCCCCGGCAGGCCCACGGCCAGTCGACGACGGTCACCGTGCCGGCCGCGTCGATCAGCAGGTTGTCGGCCCGTACGTCCACATGGCAGAGCGTGTCCCCGCTCAACGCGGCGACGCCCTCGTCGGCGGCCGTCCGCAGCTCGTCGAGGTGCGCCCGAACCCACGGATCGAGTCGTGGCGGCGGGTCGGCGGCGATCCGGTGCCAGCCGGCGAAATCCCCGGCCAGCAGCTCGGCGGCCGCCGGGACGTGCGCGACGGGGTTCGGGGTGAGCGCGGCGGCCAGCGCCTCCAGGGCGCCCAGCACGCGGGTCAGCTCGTCGACCCGCCACGGGGTGCTCGGGTGCCGTCCGTCCACGTCGGAGAAGACCAGCGCCACCCACTCGCCGTCGTCGTGGCAGCCCAGCAGGCGGGGCGTCGGCGCTGTCGCGGGTAGCGCGCCGGCGGTACGGGCCTCGGCGCGGTGCAGGACCGGGCTGTCCGGGTTCAGGGCCGAGCTGACCGCCTTCACGAAGGCCCGCCGGCCGGTCGCGGTGCGGACCCGGTCGGCGGTGCCCGGCGAGAAGCCTCCCGACTGGGACACCGCCTCGATCACCCGGTCACCGATGATGCCCTCCACCGCGGACCGGACCGCCGCCGGCAGATCACCCCAGCCGATCCGCGTCACTGTCCCCTGCATCCCGCCACGGTGCGCCCGGCCCGCCCGACGAACAACCCGTTTTCCGGGCATGTCCGGGCGATCGGCCGGGTCGAGGCCCATCTCGGGTATCACGGTGGCGGCGCCGCGCGTGGTTCTGCTGCACTACGCGCTGAGTGAGACGTCGAAGGGGAGGCCCCGGTGGAGTTGACATTGACGCCGATGACCGAGCAGGAACTGGCCCGGCTGTGGGAACCGCTGGAGGTGGGCTACGCCGAGGATCTGGCCGCGCACCGGGGCATGACACCGGAGGCGGCCCGGGAGCGGTCGGCGCAGCAGCTGCGGGAAGGGCTGCCGGCGGGCGCGGCCACCGAGGGGGTACTGCTGCGGATGGCGCGGGTCGACGACACCGAGGTCGGGTGGATCTGGGTGAGCCTGCCCGGGGTGGGCAACGCGGGCGGCCCGACCCGGGCGTGGATTCAGAACATCGAGGTGCATCCGGAACACCGGGGGCGTGGCCACGCGCGGCGGATGATCCAGCTCATCGAGGCCGAACTGGCCGAACTCGGGGTGCCCGAGCTGGGGTTGAACGTCTTCGGTACGAACACCGTGGCGATGGGGCTCTACCGGAGTCTGGGCTTCGAGGTGACCGCGCAGCAGATGGCCAAGCGCATCGACCCGACGGACTGAGCCGGGACGGTCCCTCGGGCAGGACTGTTCGCCCGACCAGCGGGAAACCGCTGCGGACCGCACCCGGGGAGGAGCGACGGATGACGCATGGCGCCGGACTGACCATCGGTGTGCTCGGCTCGTACGGCGGCCGGAACCTCGGCGACGAGGCGATCCTCACCGGCCTGCTCACCGATCTACGCACGCAGGAACCGAACGCCCGGATCATCGTCTTCTCCCGCAACCCGGAACACACCCGGGCCGCCCACCCCGACGTGGAGGCGGTGCCCTGGGAGGGCGTCAGCCGTACCGACTCGGCGCTGGTGCTCGCTCAGCTCGACCTGCTCATCCTGGGTGGCGGCGGGATCCTCTACGACCGGGAGGCCCGCCGCTACCTGCGGGTCGTCCGGGTCGCCCAGGAACGGGGCCTGCCCCTCATCACGTACGCGGTGGGAGTCGGGCCGCTCAGCGACGCGGTCGACACCGGGATGGTCCGGGAGACGCTCGCCGGCGCGACCCAGGTGACGGTCCGCGACCAGGAGTCCCGGATGGTCCTGGAAGAGGCGGGACTGCTCAACCCGATCACTGTCACCGCCGACCCGGCGTTCCTGCTGCAGCCGGCCGACTTCCCGGCGCACCTGCTCAGCGAGGAGGGGGTGCCGGCCGGGAAGAGGCTGGTCGGGATCAGCGTGCGCGAGCCGGGACGGGCCGCCGAACGCCTCGACGTCGACGGTTACCACCGGCTGCTGGCCCAGATCGGTGACTTCCTGGTGCACCGCATCGACGCGTACGTGCTGTTCGTGCCCATGGAACGCGACGACATCCGGCACTCGCACGGGGTGTTGTCGCACATGGTCGCCGCCGAGCGGGGGCGGATCCTGCACGGCACCTACTCACCGGAGCAGGTGCTCGGGCTGATGCGCCACTTCGACCTGGCCGTCGGCATGCGCCTGCACTTTCTGATCTTCGCGGCGATGGTGGGCACGCCGTTCCTGCCGTTGCCGTACGCCGGCAAGGTCTTCGACCTGGCCCAGCGGCTCGGTGTGCCGGCGCTGCGGGGCGTGGAGCGGGAGGTGGAGGGGCCGCTGCTGGCCGAGGTCGACCGGCTCTGGGACGAACGCGAGGAACGTGCCGAGGCCACGGCCCGGCGGGTCGCGGAGGTCTGCGAGCAGGCGCGGGGCACCTCGGAGGTCACCCGTGGCGTGCTGGACAGGCTGCGCACTCAGTCCCTCACCCGGGTCTGACCCGGGATCACACCGCCGGCCCGGTCCACCGGTAGCGCCACTCGCGGCTCTCCTCGCGGGCGGACTCCAACTCGTAGATCTGCGCCCCCGCCAGCCCACCGGACCCGATGTGGTGGTGGGTGAGCGGCGGGCGGCCGTTGGTGTCCAGCTCGACGGTCACGGTCTGCCCGTCCGCCGCGCCGCCGACGAGGAGGATCTGCACGGAGGAAGCCATGCGCCCATCCTGCCCGTCGCGACGGCACCTCGCAGCGGGATGCGGGGCAGCGCGGGGGCCCCGACGTGGTTACGGTCGGCGAATGACGGAGCAGACCATCGATCCGACGCTCGGCCCGGTGCTCGCCCGCGTCGGGGACGAGCGCGCCGTGCTGACCTCGTTCCTCGACTTTCACCGTGGCGTGCTGCTGCGCAAGCTGCGTGGCCTGTCCGACGCCGACGCGGCCCGCCGGCTGGTGCCCTCCGCGACCACGCTCGCCGGGCTGGTCAAGCACCTGACGCTTGTCGAGCGGAACTGGTTTCCGGTGCTGCTCGCGCCCGAGCCGGGTGACGTCTACCTGAACTCGGAAGAGGACGCGGTCGCGAGCTTCACCCTCGACGAACGCGACACGCTCGACGGGCTCGTCGAGGCGTACGAGCGGGCCTGCGCCCGGTCCCGGGAGGTCGCCGCGCGTTTCGACCTCGACCACGTGGTGCCGCACCCGCAGCTCGGTGAGGTGTCGGTGCGCTGGATCCTGGTCCACCTGATCGAGGAGACCGCCCGGCACGCCGGTCACGCCGACATCCTGCGCGAACTGACCGACGGGTCGACCGGCGCGCTCTGAGGCCGGCCGCCCCGTCGTCATCCGGCGGGTAACAGGCCCGGCGGATACTCCATGCCGTCGTGGGCGCAGGCCGCTGCGGCGACCCGAGCCGCGTACCGGGCCGCCTCCGTCAGGGGCTCGCCCCGCAGCCTGCCGGCGATCAGCCCGGCCGCGAACGCGTCGCCGGCCCCGTTGCTGTCCACCACCGGTCCCGGCGCGGCGGCGGGCGGCACCACCACCCGCGTGCCGTCGCCCGGGTACAGCTCGGCGCCGTCCGCGCCGCGGGTCACCACAACGGTCCGGGGCGCCAGCGTGCCGGCGAGCGCGGCGGCCCGCTCGCCCAGCCGCACCCCGCTGACCAGGACCAGATCGGCGGCCTCGGCGAACGGCCGGTGGTAGGGGTTCGTGCCGTCCCAGTCGTGCAGGTCGGTGGAGAGCGACACGCCCGCCGGGAGCGCGGCCCGCACGGCGGCCAGCGACGGCACGACCCAATCCATGATCGACAGGTGTACGTGCCGGGCGTCCGCGACCAGTTCGGCGATCTGACCGGGCGAGAACGGCGGTTCGCCCTGCCACGGGCGTGGGTCGTACAGCGAGGTGCGCCGACCGCCCGGGTCCACCAGGTTCACCGACCGCCGGGTGCCGCCGCTGTCCTGCGCCAGCACCGCAGGCACCCCGGCCCGGGTCAGCGCCGCCCGGACCAGATCGCCGGCCGGGTCCGCACCGAGCGTGTCGACCACCCGGACCCGCAGGTCGAGCGCCCGGCCGGCCAGCGCCACCCCGGCGCCGGTGTTGCCGATCCGCAGCTCGATCGGTTCGACGGTGTGCGAGTCGGCGGCCGGCAGCGGCAGCGCGGGCACCCGAACCCGCACATCCACCCCGAGCCCGCCGACGACCAGGAGATCGACCATGGTGCCGACGCTAACCCAGCCCGGTGCCGGGTGCCTTGTCGCCGACGCGCGGACACCCTCACCTGATCAGCACAGCGGCCGCGGGTGTCGTGCGGTGGGCGCTGACGCGCGTCGCACCGGGCCGCCTATCCTGGGCGCGGGCGGCAAAGGGGGAGTAGGTGCTGGTCATCCATGGGCTGTGGAAGCCCGGCGACGACTCGACCACCGGCCTCGCGGTCTGGGCCGAGGACAGCGCCGCGCCGCCGGCTCCGACGCGTCCCGGCCGGCCACCCCGGGAGCGCCCGCACCCCTTCGCCGCCGGCCACGCCGACCTCGTCGCGGCCCTCGCCGACGCGGCCGAACCGGCCCGTCCGGCCACCGCGCTGCTCACCCTGCCCACCCGGGCGGGCGTGCCGACCGACTCACCCGAGCTGATCCGGACCGCCGTCGCACCCCCGGCCCGCGGCCGGCTCACCCTCGCCGCGTGGCAGGTGCCCACCCTGCTGTACGCCCCGGACGACGCCCTTGCACTGCTGCGCGCCCTGGACGACCTCCCGGCGGTGCCCGGGGCGACCCTGCGCCACCTCGCCGAACTGGCCGACTTCGCCGCCGACCTGGTCGCCCGGGGCCGCGTCCTGCCCGGCGTCCACGCGCCGGTCCACGCGACCGCTGCCGGCCCGGTTGCTGCCGGTGGGGCCGGGTCGGCGGCGGACCGGGCGGGCCAGGTGGTCGCGCGGGCCGTCTGGCGTCCGCTGTTGACCGGCACCGACGCGGTCTGGGCGCGGTCGCTGGCGCTGGCCCTACCGCCCGCCGCCCGCGCGGCGGCCACGTCCGGTGCCACCGAGGTGACGGGTGCGGCGCTGGTGGCGGACGCTCTCGACGCGCTCACCGACGCCGCCGCCCGGGTGGCCCTCGCGGCCACGACGCTGGCCCGAGGGGTGCGTCCCGGCGGGCCCGCGCCGGCCTGGTTGGCCGCGCTCGCCGGCCCCCGCCGCGACTTCACCGTCGACCGGGCCGCACTGGACATGCTGCGCGCCGAACTCGACGACTGGCAGCGCGACGCGGCAGGCGGTGCCGTCCGGGCCAGCTTCCGGCTGGTGGAGCCGGCGCCCGACGAGGTCACCGAGCCGATCCTGGCCACCCGCCCGCTGCCGGGAGATGCGCCGCTCACACTCGCCGCCAGCCGGACCGGCGACGCCGTGCCGTCCGCCCCTGCCCCGGGCCGGCCGGGCGGCGGTGCGCTGCCCGAGGGTGGCGCGACGGAAGGCGGCGGTGCGCTGGCCGCGGGTGCCGCGACGGAAGGCGGCCGTCGTCCTGGCGAGCCGGTCGGCAGCGGCCCGGCCGGGTCGGCGGAGGCCAGCGAGGACGCGCCGGCCGTCGGCGCACGGTGGCGGCTGGAGTTCGGGTTGCAGGCGGCCGACGAGCCGGGGCTGCACATCGACGCCGGGGAGGTCTGGCGGTCGCACACGCTCGACGGTCTCGCCGACCGTACGGCCAGCCCGCAGGAGACCCTGCTCGCGGAGCTGGGGCGGGCCAGCCGGCTCTGGCCCGACCTGGACGCCGCGCTGCGCACCGCAGCACCCGAGGCCATGGAGTTGGACGTCGAGGGCGCGCACCGGTTCCTCAGCGAGGGCGCCCCGGTGCTGCACGCCGCCGGTTTCGGGGTGCTGCTGCCGTCGTGGTGGCGGCGTCCGTCGGCGCGGCTCGGCGCTCGGCTGCGCGCCCGCAGCCGGACCGCGCCCGGCACGGTGGCCAGCACCGAGGCCGGAGTCGGGTTGGACGCGCTCGTCGACTACCGCTGGGAGGTCGCGCTCGGCGATCAGCCGCTGTCCGCCGACGAGCTGGCCGCGCTGGCGGAGCTGAAGACCCCGCTGGTACGGCTGCGTGGCCGGTGGGTGGAGCTGGACCCGGGTCGCCTCGCGGCCGGTCTGCGTCTGCTGCGCTCGGCCGGCGAGCTGACCGTCGCCGACCTGTTGCGCCTCGGACTCGCCGACGGCGACGACACCGAGGCGCTGCCGGTGCTGGAGGTGACCGCCGACGGGGCGTTGGGCGACCTGCTCGCCGGTGCTGTCGAACGCCGGCTCACCCCGCTCGACCCGCCGCCGGGCTTTGCGGGGACGCTGCGGCCGTACCAGCGGCGTGGACTGGCCTGGCTGGCGTTCCTGCGGTCGCTGGGCCTGGGCGGCGTGCTCGCCGACGACATGGGGCTGGGCAAGACCGTGCAGTTGCTGGCGCTGCTCGCCGGGGACCCGCCGGACGCCGGGCCAACCCTGCTCGTCTGTCCGATGTCGCTGGTCGGCAACTGGCAGCGGGAGGCCGCGAAGTTCACGCCCGGGCTGCGGGTGCACGTACACCATGGGGCGGAGCGGGCGCGGGGGGCGGAGTTCACGACTGCCGCGCACGGCGCGGACCTGGTCCTCACCACCTACTCGGTGGCCGCGCGCGACGCCGTCGACCTGGCCGGTATCGACTGGCACCGGGTGGTGGTGGACGAGGCGCAGGCGATCAAGAACGCGTCGACCCGGCAGGCCGAGGCGGTCCGGGCGCTGCCGGCCCGACAGCGGGTGGCGGTGACCGGTACGCCTGTGGAGAACCGGCTCGCCGACCTCTGGTCGATCATGCAGTTCGCCAATCCGGGGCTGCTCGGCCCGGCCGCGACGTTCCGCAAGCGGTTCGCCGAGCCGATCGAGCGGCACGGCGACGCCGAGGCCGCCGAGCGGCTGCGCCGGATCACCGGCCCGTTCGTGCTGCGCCGGCTCAAGACCGACTCGTCGATCATCTCGGACCTGCCGGAGAAGCTGGAGATGGAGGTGCTCTGCAACCTCACCGCCGAGCAGGCCGCCCTGTACCGGGTGGTGGTCGACGACATGCTGGCCCGGATCGAGACCAGCGACGGCATCGAGCGACGCGGGCTGGTGCTGGCCACCATGACCCGGCTCAAGCAGGTCTGCAACCACCCCGCCCAACTGCTGCGCGACGGCTCGGCGCTGGAGGGCCGCTCCGGAAAGCTGGCCCGGCTGACCGAGATCCTGGAGGAGGTGCTCGCGGCGGGGGAGCGGGCGCTGCTGTTCACCCAGTACGCGGAGTTCGGCGCGATGTTGCGCGGTCACCTGTCGGCGCGGTTCGGCCGGGAGGTGCTGTTCCTGCACGGTGGGCTCGGCAAGGCCGAACGGGACGCCCTGGTGCAGCGCTTCCAGTCGGCCGACGGGCCGCCGCTGTTCGTCCTTTCCCTCAAGGCCGGTGGCACCGGGCTCACCCTGACCGCCGCCAACCACGTGGTGCACGTGGACAGGTGGTGGAACCCGGCGGTCGAGGACCAGGCCACCGACCGGGCGTTCCGGATCGGGCAGCGCCGGCGGGTGCAGGTCCGCAAGTTCGTCTGCGCCGGCACCGTGGAGGAGAAGGTCGCCGCCATGATCGCCGACAAGCGCGCCCTCGCCGAGCGGGTGGTGGGCACCGGCGAACAGTGGATCACCGAGCTGTCCACGGGGCAGCTGCGGGAGCTGTTCGCCCTGGAAGCCGGGGCGGTGGTGGAGTAGTGAGCACCGACCGGTTCGCCGACTACGGGAGACCCCGCAAGGTCGACGGCGGGCTGCGGGCGCGCAGCGCCAAGGGCGCGATCGGGCGGTCCTGGTGGTCCCGGCGCTTCCTGGAGGTGCTGGAGTCGTTCGCGCTCGGCACCCGGCTGACCCGTGGCCGGTCGTACGCGCGGGCGGGCCAGGTGCTCCGGCTCGACATCGCGCCGGGCCGGGTCACCGCCCAGGTGCAGGGTTCCCGGCCCCGGCCGTACGAGGTGTCCATCGCGCTGGCGGCGTTCCCGGCCGAACTCTGGACCCGGGTCGAGGACGAGTTGGCCGGGCAGGCGTTCTTCAGCGCCCGCCTGCTCGCCGGGGACCTGCCCGACGAGCTGGAGGAGCTGTTCGTGGCGGCGGGCGCCCCGCTCTTCCCGGCCGCCGTCGACGAGCTGACCCAACGCTGCAACTGCCCCGACTTCGCGGTGCCGTGCAAGCACCTCGCGGCCACGTTCTATCTGCTCGCCGAGGCGTTCGACGCGGACCCGTTCGAGCTGCTGCACTGGCGTGGTCGCTCGCGGGCGGACCTGCTCGACCGGTTGCGCGCCCGGCGGGCCGAGGCCACCGGCACTGCGGTGTCGCCCGCGCCGACCGCCACCCGTGACGAGGACGGGTCCACATCGGACGACGTTCCGTCCGCGGTGGACGCCCTGCCGCCGGTCGGTGCGGCCCGGGCGCTTGCCGGGCTGGCGGTCACCCCCCTCGCGGAGGCGGCAGACCGCTTCTGGGCGTCGCCGGTGCCGCTGCCCGACCGGCCGCCCCGGCTGGCTACCGGGCCGGATCTCCTGCTGCGCCAGCTCGGCCCGCCGGCGCCGGCCATCGGAGGGCCGGGCCTGCTGGAGCGGCTACGTCGCGCGTACCGGGCGTTCGGCCCGGGGTGAGCGGTCACGTCCAGCGGCGGCGGAACCGCCACATGATCGCCGCGTTGGCCACCAGCACCACCGCGCAGATCGCGCCGGCCAGCCGGCCGGCGAACACGGCCATCGCCGGGAGCGACGCCCACAGCACGATGGTCAACAACATCAGGTAGCGGCCCCTGCGGGCTCGGACCCGGTGGTCCAGCCGGGCGAAGAAGGCCGGGTCACTCTCCCGGAGCTGACGGGTGATCTGGTCGAACCTGCGCTGATCCTCTTTGCTGAGCATGGCGCTGCCTTCCCCTCACGCGTTCAGCGGTTCGGCGGCATACCCGCTGCGGCGGCGGCTCACGCTCGCCCGCTCCTCCTACTTTTCCCAGCGTGAGGACACCTCACGTCCGGCTTAGCCGAACCTTAAGTTTGCCTGTGGTGGTGAACGGCGCGGAACGTGTCGCGTACGGCGGTGTGGTCCGATCCGTACCCGGCTGCCGCACGTCCGCCCTGCTGGGAAGGTCCGAGCCCGGCCCGGGTCGCCGGCCCGCCCCGAAGGCTGTGGTGAGGGCTGTCTTAAGTGCCCTCACCGGCGAGTTCGGCTCACCTTGAAGGCACCTGAGCGCTTGGTTACCTTGCCGTAGCAACCCCCTCAGGCAACAGTCGCCGCACCTGCCGCACCCGCTCGGTCGCAGCTTCCGGCGCTCATCAGAAATCGGGATTGGTACATGGCCGACCAGAATGTGCCACCACGTCGACCGCGGGACGACCGCGGCTGGGACGGACGCCAGCACCACACCTCGGACAGCTACGGCGACCCCACCGCCTCCGCGTCGTACGGATACGACTCGCCCCACCCCTACCAGGGCGGCTACCCGGCGCAGGGCGACCCGCGCGAGCAGTACGGCGACGGGTACGCGCACGCCGGACAACCCGCCCCCGCCCCGCGTGGGCCGCAGTGGGTCGGCCCGGAGGGTCTGGGTCGTCCGGCCCCGGCGCGTCCGGCCGGCGCCGGACTGCCCACCCTGGACGATGACGACGAGCCGGGCCGCAAGGTCGGCCGGCGCAAGGCCATTGTCGCGCTCGGTGGCACCGCCGCCGTCGTGGCCGGTGGCGCGGCGCTCGCCATGACGCCGCAGTTCCGCAGCCTCTTCGGTGACGAGGCGGCCGCGGACGCGACGGGCAGCACGGTGACCGACGGGACCGCGGCGCGGCCCAGCGGCCAGCAGCCCAGCACGGTGCGTACCTACACCGAGCAGAACGAGAGTTACATGGGCTCTCGGGCCGGCGAGGCGCTGAAGAAGAACGCGCCGACCGGCGGCCGGACCTTCTCCGGCCCGGCGGCTGCCGCCGCGGAGACCAAGGTGACCGTCAAGACGGTGCTCGCCAAGGACCCGATCCTGCACCTGGCGCGGCGGGCCACCTTCGGCGCGACGCCCGCCGTGGTCGCCGACATCAAGCGCCAGGGCATCGACGCGTGGATCCGCGGACAGCTCGACCCGGACAAGATCGAGCCGAGCAAGGCCGAGCTGAAGCTCGCCGAGCTGCCCACCCAGACGCTCTCCGTCCAGCAGTTGCGCGACCAGCGCGACAAGCTCAACGACCAGGGCGCCCAGCCGGAGCGCGAGGTCGTCGACGCCACCCTGGCCCGGCAGATCTGGTCGAAGCGCCAGCTGTTCGAGGTGATGGTCGACTTCTGGAACGACTTCCTGCACGTCGCCGCCGACTTCGACGGCGGCGAGGTGTACCGCACGTCGTTCGACAAGGACGTGGTGCGCAAGCACGCGCTGGGCAGTTACCCCGAGATGCTGGTCGCGGCGAACAAGCACCCCGCGCTGCTGATCTACCTGAACCAGAAGGACTCCCGCAAGGACGCGATCAACGAGAACCTGGCCCGGGAGAACCTGGAGCTGTACTCGGTGGGCGTCGACGGTGGCTACACCGAGAAGGACGTGCGCCAGGCCGCCATGCTGCAGACCGGCCGTGGCGTCGACGACAAGGGCCAGTACGTCCTGCGCGTCAACCAGCACTACATGGGCAAGGTGAAGGTCCTCGGCTTCACCCACGCCAACACGTTCAGCATCAAGGACGTCAACAACCCGACGGCCAAGGAGATCGCCGCCGTGGACGCGGCGATCGACAAGTACATCACCTACATCGCGCTGCACCCCTCGACCGCGAAGTACGTGGCGCAGAGCCTCGCGACCCGGTTCGTCTCGGACACCCCGCCGAAGTCCCTCGTGGACCGGCTGGCCAAGTCGTACACCAGCAACAACGGCATGATCAAGCCGGTGCTGATGACGCTGTTCAGCTCGTCGGAGTTCTGGGCGGCGGTGGGTCAGAAGGTGCGCCGGCCGATGGAGTACCTGGTCGGCACGTACCGCGCCCTGGGTGTCTCGCCGGAGGCGTCGGCGAAGAACGACAACGGCGACAACAAGCGCACCCCGTTCGCCCGGGGCCTGCGGCAGATCCACGACAAGCTGCGCGAGCTGGGCCAGTACCCGATGGGCCAGCCCACCCCGGACGGCTACCCCGACGTCTACGTCGCGTGGACCTCGGCCGGCACGATGGTCAACGGCTGGAACGAGGCCGGCGAGATCGTGGCGGGCTAC
Source organism: Micromonospora sp. NPDC049114 (assembly GCF_040648635.1). NCBI lineage: Bacteria > Bacillati > Actinomycetota > Actinomycetes > Micromonosporales > Micromonosporaceae > Micromonospora > Micromonospora sp. NPDC049114. The sequence goes on from NZ_JBEZEA010000007.1 coordinate 155,809, forward strand.
CGCACCGTCTTCACGTACACGGCGCCGGAGAAGCTGGTCGCCAAGCCGCCGGCCACGGCCGGGGCGTACGTGGACGCGCTCTCGATGCGACTGGTCAACCAGAAGCTGAGCACCCGGGAGAAGAACCTGATCCTCGGCGTGGCCGGCGTGCCGGCGACCGCCAAGGTCGATGCCACGTTCAACGGGGCCATCACCGCCGTCGCGCGGGCGATCCTCGCGTCCCCCCAGCACCACCTCCGGTGAGGCACCCGATGGAGAAGACTGTGTACAACTCTTTCCCCCTGCACCCCGAATGCCCCGACCTCGGGCGGCTGGCCGACAACCCGGCCGAGGCGCTGCTGCGCGCGGAGGCCGACCTGGTCGCCGCCGAGAACGCGGCCGAGGCCGACCGCTACCGCACGCTTGAGGACCTGGAGGAGGCCCAGCAGGACGGCCGCGGCGTCACCCGGCGGACGTTCGTCGCCGGTGCGGCGGCGACCGCCACCGCCCTGGCCACCGCCCAGTTCGTCACCACCTCGGCGTCGTTCGCGGCGACCAAGACCGGCACCCTGATCCACGTCTTCCTCTACGGCGGGCTGGACGGGCTGAGCCTCGTCGCGCCGGACAACGACCCGGTGCTCGCCAAGGGTCGCCCCGAGCTGTTGCTCGGCAACGACTCGCTGGCCCTGTCCCGTGGCTTCAAGCTGACCAGCGCGTTCAAGCCGCTGGAGCAGTACCTCAAGGCCGGTCAGCTCGGCTTCATCCCGGCGGTCTCCGACGAGCGGCTGTCCCGCAGCCACTTCCAGGCCGCGGACGCCTGCAACCTGGGCGGTCTGCCCAACGAGACCGGCGGCCGGGGCTGGCTGGACGGACTGGTCGACAACCTCGGCAAGGGCACCGCGTTCCGCAGCGTCGGCATCGGCAGCACGCTGCCCCGCTCGCTGGTCGGCAACAACGGCGCGCTCTCGCTGAACAACGTCGGCTCGCTGCGGCTCAATGGCGACGACAAGTTCCGGGCCGCCACCGAGAAGGCCATCAAGGGGCTCTTCACCGGGATCAACCACCCGGTCGAGGAGGCTGTGCAGGAGGGCATGGGCGCGCTGGCCACGGCGCAGAAGCTCGCCGCCAAGCCGTACCAGCCCGCCGCGGGCGTCAAGTACGAGGGCGTCGGCAACGCGTTCCAGCAGCTCGCCCAGTTGATCAAGGGCGGCGCCAACGTCCGGGTCGCCACCGTCGGCATGGGCGGCTACGACACCCACGAGAACCAGGGCACCCAGGCGGGCGGTCAGCTGCACCGCCGGCTGGGCGAGCTGGCCAGCGCGATGGCCGCCTTCTTCACCGACCTCGGCCCGCAGGCCGCCGACGTGACGATCATGGTGTCCAGCGAGTTCGGCCGCCGGGTCGGCTCCAACAAGGGCGGCACGGACCACGGGCACGGCGGAGTGGTCACCGTCCTGTCCGGCAAGAAGCTGGCCGGCTCGCTGCTCGGCACCTGGAACGGCCTGGACAAGCTGGACTCCGGCGACGTGCCGGAATACAACAACATGTTCAACGTGTACGGCTCCCTGGCGCAGGGCCGCTTCGGGCTCACCAACGCCGAGGTGCAGAAGGTGTTCCCCCGCATGAAGTACGCACCGATGAAGCTGTACGCGTGACGCATTCGCACACCCACGCCGCCGGCCGCCGCACCGGGACGACCTCGTCCCGGCACGGCGGCCGGTCGGCTGCGCCCGTACCCCCGCAGATCCCGGCGCGGCGCGGACCCGGCGGCCGCCGGCTGCTGGCCGCGCTGCTCCTGGTCGGGCTGCTCGCCAGCGTGCTGCCCTGGTGGCTGGGCACCCCCGCCGGCTCGCTGCGGACCACCGCGGCCACCGTCACCGCCGCCGGCCGGATCACCGGCCTGATCGCCGGCTACCTGCTGCTCGTGCAGGTGCTCATGATGAGCCGGCTGCCGGTGCTGGAGCGGTGGATCGGCGGCGAGCAGCTCGCCCGCTGGCACCGCGACATCGGCGCGACGCTGCTGGTAGCCGTGCTGTCGCACCTGTCGCTGATCCTCGTCGGGTACGCCGACCTGCGGAACCAGTCGGTCCTGGCCGAGGTGGGCACGCTGCTCGGCGACTACGAGGACATGCTCTCGGCCTTCGTCGCCACCGGCATCATGCTCGTGGTCGGCTTCAGCAGCGTCCGGGCGATCCGTCGGGCGCTGCCCTACGAGGTGTGGCACCTGCTGCACCGGTCGAGTTATCTGGTGCTGCTGCTCGGTTACGGGCACCAGTTCACCCACGGCGCGCAGCTCTACAAGCCGGGCCCGGTGCGGACCGGCTGGATCGCGCTCTACCTGCTGGTGGTCGCCGCCCTGCTCTGGGGCCGGGTGATCGCGCCACTGGCGTTCAACCTGCGCTACCGGCTGCGGGTCGCCGACGTGGTCGCGGAGAGCCCGGACACCATCTCCATCTACCTCACCGGGGAGCGGCTGGGTCGCCTGGAAATGCTCGGCGGGCAGTACTTCCGCTGGCGCTTCCTCACCCCCGGCTGCTGGTGGCAGTCGCACCCCTTCTCCGTCTCGGCCGCCGCCAACGGCCGCTGGCTGCGACTCACCGTCAAGGTCGTCGGCCGGCACACCGCCGACCTGCGCGACCTGGAACCGGGGACCCGGGTGTGGGCGCACGGACCGTCGGGCACCTTCACCGCCGCGCACCGGGTGCGCGAGCGGGCGCTGCTGATCGCCGGTGGCAGCGGCATCACGCCCATCCGGGCCATGCTGGAGGAGCTGCCGCCGGGCGCCGCCCTGATCTACCGGGCCCGTACGCCTGCCGACGTGCTGCTCAGCCGGGAACTGGACTGGCTGGCCCAGGAACGCGACACGTCGATCTGGTACGTCATCGGCTCCCGCGACGACCCCGGCCCCCGCCAGCTCATGAGCCCGGACGGGCTGCGCCAACTGGTGCCCGACGTGGCCCGGCGCGACGTCTATCTCTGTGGGCCTCCCGGGCTGGTCGAGCAGTCGGTGCGCGCGCTGCGCCGCGCCGGCGTGCCCCGCCGGCAGATCCACCTGGCCACCTTCGAGCTGTAGGAAGGCATCGCATGCGTCGCGCGTTGTTCGCGATCACCGGACTGGCTGCCAGCACGACCGCGCTGGTGGTGCTCAAGGGCTCGCCCGGCGCCACCCAGGTCGCCCAGAACCTGCCGACCGCGCAGCCGGTCAACCCCTCCGGGCCGGGCGTCGACCCGAGCGCCGACCCGGCCGCCGCCCCGACCGCCGGGGCACCGAAGCCGTCGGTGACCGCCGGCCCGTCGTCGTCGCCCAAGCCGACCAGGACCACCGCGCGGCCGTCGGGCACCAAGACCACCGCGAAGGCCCCGACCGCGCCGCGCACCACCACCAAGGCGCCCCAGTCGACCACCCGCCGGGTGACCGGATCGGAAGAGAAGAACGAGTACGGGTACGTGCAGGTCCAGATCGTGGTCTCCGGCAACAAGATCGTCGACGCGGTGACGTTGCAGCTGCCCAGCGGTGGAGAGTCCGACATCCACAGCGGCGACGTCCGGAGCATGTACAACGGCTCCGGCGGTGAGGTGGTGCAGAAGCAGAGCGCCAACCTCAACACCGTCTCCGGCGCCACCGAGACCAGCAACTCGTACAAGCAGTCGCTGCGGGCCGCGATCGAGCAGGCGTTCTGACGTGCCGCCCGCGCTGACCCGACCCGGGCTGTGCCGGGTCGAACAGATCATGGGTACGACGATCACCCTGGACCTCGCCGACGACCTGCCGTCCGCGCGCCTGCGGGAGCTGGCCGATGACGTCTTCGCCTGGATGCGCGAGGTGGACGGCCGCTTCAGCACGTACAAACCCGACAGCGAGGTGTGCCGCTTCGACCGGGGCGAGGTGCTGCTCTCCGAGGCGTCGGCGGACCTGCGCTTCGTGCTGGAGGCGTGCGCCGACCTGTGGGGCGCCACCGACGGCTTCTTCGACGCGTACGCCACCGGGCGGCTCGACCCGTCCGGGTTCGTGAAGGGCTGGGCGGCGCAGGTCGCCTCCGACCGGCTGCTCGCCGCCGGCGCGGCGAACCACTGCGTCAACGCCGGCGGTGACGTGCGCGTCCGCGGCTTCTCGCCGACGGGGGAGCCTTGGCGGATCGGCATCCGGCACCCCTGGGACGCGATGGCGACGTGTCTGGTGCTCGCCGGCACCGACCTGGCCGTGGCCACCTCCGGGGTCTACGAGCGCGGTCGGCACGTGCTGGATCCCCGGCGGGGTGCGCCGGCCGGCGGGCTGCGCTCGGTGACAGTGGTCGGCAGCGATCTCGGCGTCGCCGACGCGTACGCCACCGCCGCCCTGGCCATGGGCGCGGCGGGGATCGGCTGGCTGGACCGTCTGACGGACCACACACACGCGGTCGTCACCGACGACGCCCGCCAGTTCCACTCCACCGCGCTCCCCCTGACGGTCTAGACCCCGCGCCCGTGTCCGCGATCTTGCAGTTTCTGTCGCTGCTTCGTCGCCCTTTGACAGGGCTTGCCGCGACACAAAGTGCAAGATCGGCGGCGTGGGGTGGGTGGGGGTGGGGTCTAGCGCAGCGGGCGATGGGTGCCGGCGGGGCGGGTGCCGGTGGGGCGGGGCCGCCCGGGGCGCGAGCCGGCCGGGCGGGTGCCCGCCCAGCGGTGCCGCCGGTGGCTGCGACGGGGCGGTTCGGTGCCGCCGGGATACGGCGATCTGTCGTGCGTGGACATCGTTCCCCCGTTCGTGGCGCGCGTTCGCGCTGTCACCTGCTCAACGAGCACCGGCCGCTCGGCGACGCTGTCGGCCACCGGATCGAATCGTCGGCCGGGGCCGGGTCACCTGCCCCGGCGGGGCAGGGGCAGGTGACCCGGGAGCAGGTCGGGGGCGAGCGTCACCCCGCTGGCCAGCAGCGCCTCGATCAGGGTGTTCTGCACCAGGTAGGAGTCCGGAAGCTGCCAGCGGGCCTGCTCCGGGGCGACCGCCCAGCGGACGGTCCCCTCGGGCAGCCGGGTGGGTGGCGCCGGGATCCACGAGCCCGGCCCGTGCCGCACGACGTGGAAGCAGTGCTCCAACTCCGGTCGGAGCGGGTCGCCGGGGCGGACCAGGAACATCCACCGGCCGGTGGGCGTGACCAGCACGGGCCCACGTACGCCGGTGCCGGCCGGGTGGACCTGCACGGCGTCGAGCACGTGCCGACCGAGGTGGGCGGGCACCTCCAGCACGTCGAAGGTCCGCCCGGTGGGCAGCAGCACGCCGTGCGGGCGGGTGCGCCACCAGGTGGCCACCCGGGCCGGGTCGGTGGTGGCGGCCAACTCCCAGTTCTCCAGGGCGGGGTGGCAGCCCACCGTGGGGCAGCCGGCCCGACCGCACACGAACCGGCTGCGGGCGAGGCACGCGCCGGGGGTCACCTCCCAGCCGTGTACGGCGTACCGGATGGCGACCCGGCGCAACCGGACGCGTTCCAGCGGCGACAGTTCGGCGACGCGCGGTACGACGTTCCCCCACATGTGTGCCATCTCCCCTCGTCGGGCCCGGCGAACGCCAGGTCGCATGTCGAGCACCGTCACTGCCGTAACCCACGATCGTTGAGGTTGACGAACGGCTCGTGCAACTTGCACGAAAAGTACGAGGACTGGCTGTCCGGCTGACGTACAGACTGTGCGACCAGCGAAAACTGCAAGACGAACGATGGATCGCCGCACCCGCGGACATCGCCGGCACCCGATGGGTGGAGGCGGCAGGGGAGGGATGGGGAGATGGACGAGCTACCCATTGGACGGCGAGTGGCCTACTGGCGTGGGCGACGCAAGATGTCGCAGCAGGTCTTCGCCGACCGCCTGGGCAAGTCGAAGAGCTGGGTGGACAAGGTCGAGCGGGGCGTTCGCCGGCTGGACAAGTTCTCCGTCCTCTACGAGATCGCCGACATCCTGCAGATGGACGTGCAACTGCTGCTGGGCCGTGACCCGGAGCGGCGTACCGACGCGCTGAACTGCATCGACCAGGTCGAGGTGCAGGAGATCCGGGCGGCCCTGGAGCGGTACGACTCGATGAGCGCCTACTTCGACGCCGTGCCGTACCCGCCTCCGCTGGACGACATGCGCAAGGCCGTCAACCATGCCTGGCTCACCTACCAGTACGGCCGCTACGGAATGCTCACCCGGGCGCTGCCCAAGCTGCTGCGCGACGCTCAGGCGGCCGACGCCGCCTACGGGGGAGCGCAGGCGCCGGAGGCGGCCCACCTGCTCGGGCAGGTCTACCAGATCGCCTCGTCGGTGCTGCGCAAGCTCGGCGAGTGCGAGCTGGCCTGGCTGGCCGCCGACCGGTCGATGGCGGTGGCCCAGCGGGCCGACGACCCGCTGCTGGCCGGCATCGCCACCACCCGGGTCTGCAACGCCCTGGTCGCCATGGGTCGGGCCCGGCCGGCTCTGGAGCTGAACGTCCAGATCGCCAACCGGTTGGCTCCGGGCGGCAGCAACGAGGTCTCGCCCGCCCGGCTGTCCGTCTACGGGATGCTGCTGTTGCAGGGGGCCATGGCGGCGTCGCGGATCGGCGACTCGGCAAGCGTCGACGACCTGATCAACTGTGCGCAGGAGGCCGCCACCCTGCTCGGCGGCGACTACAACCACTACTGGACCTCGTTCGGCCCGACGAACGTCGAGTTGCACCGGGCCGCTGCCGCCGTCGAGCTGGGTGACGGGGGCCGCGCGGTGGAGGTGCACCAGGTGCGCATCGTGGAGCCCGCGTTCAACGCGTTGCTGCCCGAGCGCCGCGCCCACCACCTGCTCGACATCGCCCGGGGGTACGCCCAGATCGGCGACGTGGCGAACGCCGGCGAGATGCTGCTGCTCGGCGATCGGCTCGCGCCGTCGGAGATCCGCTGCCGGCCGATCGCCCACGAGGTGATGTCGGACGTCCTTCGTCGCACACGTGGTGCGCCGCCTTCTCCGATTGCGGAGTTGGCTGAGCACATGGGAGTAGGGGTATGAGCGCGGAGCCGGCGTGATGACCGGCGCACCACACACCAGCGAGCACCGTGCGGTGCTCTACGTCATCGCCTGCGGTTCGCCGCTGGCCCGCCACGTCGGCCGTCTGGTGGAGTTGGCCCAGTCGGACGACTGGGACGTCTGCGTGGTCACCACGCCGGACGGCGCCAAGTTCGTCGACCAGCCGGCCCTGGTCCGGCAGACCGGCCACCCGGTGCGGACGCACTACAAGAATCCCGGCGACCCGGACGTGCTGCCGCCGGCCGACGCCATGATCGTCTGCCCGGCGACCGTGAACACGGTCAACAAGTGGGCCGCCGGCATCGCCGACACCCTCGCTCTCGGGCTGCTCGTCGAGGCGCAGGGCAAGGGCATCCCCATCGTCGCGGTGCCGTACACCAACGTCGCGATGGCCGCCCACCCGGCGTTCCGGGCCGGCGTGGCCCGGCTGGCCGACTGGGGCGTCACGGTGCTCTTCGGTGATCATGTCGTCGCCCTGCACCCACCCGGGACGGGTGAGCAGCACCTGCACGCGTTCCCCTGGCAGATGCCACTGGCCGCGCTGCGGACCGTCGCGTACCGGGCCGCCTGAGCGCCCGGCGGTTGCCTTCCCCGGGTCGACGGACCGGCGCGGCCGGGCCGGGCGTCGCCGCCCGACGGTCCCCGCGCCGGTAAGCTGGCCCGCCGTGAGCATCAGCGCAACCACCCCCACGGTGGCGGACGTGGTCGCCGAGTTGGAACGGCGGTACCCGCCGAGCTGGGCCGAGGAGTGGGACCGCGTCGGCCTGGTGCTCGGCGAGCCGACCGCCCCGGTCCGCCGGGTGCTCTGCGTGGTCGACGTGGTGCCCGAGACGGTCGCCGAGGCGCTGGCCGTCGGCGCGGACATGATCGTCGCGCACCACCCGCTGCTGCTGCGGGGTGTCTCCTCGGTCGCGGCGACGACAGTCAAGGGGCGGATCGTCCACCAGCTGATCCGGGCCGGCGTGGCGCTGTACGCGGCGCACACCAACGCCGACGTCGCGTCCCCCGGCGTCTCCGACGCCCTCGCCGCCCGGTTCGGCCTGACCGGGCTGCGTCCGTTGCAGCGGCCGGCGACCGGCTCCGCCGCCGAGGGCGACGACCGGGGCATCGGCCGGATCGGGGAGTTGCCCCGCCCGATGACCCTCGCCGAGCTGACCCGGCACGCCGCCGCCGTGCTCCCCGTCACGGCCTGGGGAGTTCGCGCCGCGGGGGATCCCGGGCGTATGGTTCGTACCCTCGCCGTCAGCGGTGGGTCGGGGGACAGCTTCCTCGGCGCCGCGGCCGCCGCCGGGGTGGACGCGTATCTCACCTCCGACCTGCGGCACCATCCGGCCAGCGAGCACCTCGCCGCCGATGGTCCCGCCCTGATCGACGCCGCCCACTGGGCGACCGAACGACCGTGGCTGGACGACCTGGCCGCCCTCCTGCGAGAGGCGCCGGGCGTCGAGACGCTGGTGTCCGACCTGGACACCGACCCGTGGACCGTGCACGCCGCCGCACCCGTTGTGGACGACAAGGAGCCCGACCGTGAAGGCTGACCCCCAGGTCCAGCGCCGCCTGCTCGACCTTCAGGCGATCGACACCAACCTCGCCCAGCTCGCGCACCGCCGCCGCTCGCTGCCGGAGCGCGCCGAACTGGAGGCGCTGGCCCGGGAGCTGTCGTCGCTGGAGGACGAGCGGGTACGCGCCCAGGTCGCGGTCGACGACCTGGACCGGGACATCGCCCGCCTGGAGAAGGACGTCGAGCAGGTGCGGGCCCGCAAGGAGAAGGACCAGAACCGGCTCGCCGCCGGCACCGGCCCGGCCCGGGAGCTGGAGGCGCTCCAGCACGAGCTGACCTCACTCAACCGGCGCCAGGGTGACCTGGAGGACGCCGAGCTGGAGCTGATGGAGCAGCGGGAGACCGCGCAGGGCGTGCTGGACGGCGTGGAGCAGCGGCTGGCCGACACCCGGGAGAAGCGGGCCGCCACCGAGCAGCGCCGCGACGACGCGCTGGCCGAGATCGCCAAGGAGGAGGAGTTCAAGCGGGGGGCCCGGCAGCCGCTCGCGGCCGACCTCCCGGCCGAGCTGGTCACCCTCTACGACAAGATCCGCGAGGACACCGGGTTGGGCGCGGCACTGCTCACGGCGGGTCGCTGCGGCGGCTGCCGGCTGGACCTCTCCGGCGCCGACCTGGCGCGCATCCGCAAGGCGGCCCCGGACGACGTGGTCCGCTGCGAGGACTGCCGACGGATCATGGTCCGTACCAACGAGTCGGGCCTGTAGGTCGTGGCGCCGCGCGTGGTCGTCGTCGAGGCCGACGGCGGGTCCCGGGGCAACCCGGGGCCGGCCGGCTACGGCGCGGTGGTGCGCGACCCGGAGACCGGCGAGGTGCTCGCCGAGCGCTCCGAGTCGCTGGGTACGGCGACCAACAACGTCGCCGAGTACCAGGGCCTGATCGCCGGTCTGCGGGCCGCCGCCGAGCTGGACGCCGCCGAGGTGGACGTCCGGATGGACTCCAAGCTGGTGGTCGAGCAGATGTGCGGCCGGTGGCAGATCAAGCACCCGGGCCTGCGGCCGCTCGCCGCCCAGGCGGCCACGCTTGTGGGCCGCTTCGGCGCGGTCCGCTTCACCTGGATCCCCCGCGAGCAGAACCGGCACGCCGACGCGCTGGCCAACGCCGCCATGGACGCCGCCGCCGGCCGACCCACCCCGCCGCCGGCCTCCCTCGGCGCACCGGCCTCGGCCAGCGCCCCGGCCGGGGGCGCCGCGACGGGCAGCGACCCGGGCACCGCGCCGGCCTCCTGGGAGCCCCGTCCGAGCTTCACCGCCACCCGCCTGATCCTCGTGCGGCACGGCGAGACCGCGTACACCGAGCAGGGTCGCTACTCCGGCCGCGGCGACGTGCCGCTCTCCGAGCGCGGCCGGGCCCAGGCCGCCGCCACCGGCGCCCGGGTGGCCGCGCTGGCCCCGTCCGTCGCGGCCGTGCTCAGCTCACCCCTGTCCCGGTGTACGGCCACCGCCGCGGCGATCGCCGGGGCGCTCGGTGACGTGCCGGTCCGCACCGAGGCCGACCTGATCGAGTGCGACTTCGGGCAGTGGGAGGGGCGCACCTTCGCCGAGGTACGCCAGCAGTGGCCGGGGGAGATGGACGCCTGGCTCGCCTCACCGCGGATCGCCCCACCGGGCGGCGAGTCGTTCACCCACGTGGCCGAACGCGTCCACCGGGTCGTCGGCGCGCTGCCGGCGGCGTACCCCGGGGAGACCGTGGTGGTCGTCTCGCACGTCTCGCCGATCAAGCTGGCGCTGCGCGACGCCCTCGCGGCCAGCGACGCCTTCCTGCACCGGCTCTTCCTGGACGCGGCCGGCATCTCGGTGCTCGACCTGTGGCCCGACGGCGGCATCGCGGTCCGCACGGTCAACGACACCGCGCACCTGCCCGCTGCCTGAGCCGCGCCCCTGCGGCGTCCGTCGCACCTCGCTGCACCGCCTGAGCTGTGGTCCTCGGGCGCCCGCTGCACCTCGTCCACCGGCGAACTGTCGCGCCGTTCGGCGCAGCCGGTGCGCCGTTCGGCGCAGAGCTGTCCGCGCGCTGATCGTGACGGCGGTCACAGAGTCGTAGCCTCCGGCCGTTACATCGAGTGCCACGACTCCCCGGAGGTGTGTCAGATGGCTGCACCGGAACCGGAGGCGCCCACCACGGCGCGATCCCGGGCGAAGGACCACAGCCCCTGGAACTGGTTGCTCTTTCTCCCCATCGTGGTGCCGCTGATCCCGGTGTTCTTCAACGGTGACGCGCCCCGGATCTTCGGGTTTCCGCGCTACTACTGGCTGCAACTGGCCTGGATCCTGCTCGGCGTCTCCACGACCACGCTCGTCTACCAGATGACGAAGAAGCGGGGTGAGCGCTGATGTGGCGGGACCATCTCACCGAGATCATCGTCTTCTCCCTGCTGTTCCTGCTGGTCAGCGCGATGGGCTTCGTGGCCGCGCGGTGGCGGCGGCCGACGGACATGGCGCACCTCGACGAGTGGGGCCTGGGCGGGCGCAGCTTCGGCGGCTGGATCACCTGGTTCCTGGTCGGCGGCGACCTCTACACCGCGTACACCTTCGTGGCGGTGCCGGCGCTGATGTTCGGCGCCGGGGCGGCCGGGTTCTTCGCGGTGCCGTACACGATCGTCGTGTATCCGCTGGTCTTCCTGGTGCTGATCCGGCTCTGGTCGGTCTCGCACCGGCACGGCTTCGTCACCCCTGCCGACTTCGTCCGTACGCGGTTCGACTCGCCGGTGCTGGCGCTGCTGATCGCGATCACCGGCATCGTGGCCACGATGCCCTACATCGCGCTGCAACTGGTGGGCATCGAGGCGGTCCTCAAGACGATGGGCGTCACGGGTGACAGCGCCCTCGCCCGGCACCTGCCGATCATCATCGCGTTCGCCATCCTGGCGGCGTACACCTACCAGTCGGGGCTGCGCGCACCGGCGCTGATCGCGTTCGTCAAGGACAGCCTGATCTACATCGTGATCCTGGTGGCGGTCATCTACCTGCCGTACAAGCTCGGCGGTTGGGGTGACATCTTCGACGCGGCGGACGCGAAGTTCCAGGCGTCACCGAACCCGAACGACGGCATCCTGCTCAACGGCAACAACCAGTTGCAGTACGTCACGCTGGCGTTCGGCTCGGCGCTGGCGCTGTTCCTCTACCCGCACAGCATCACCGGCGTGCTGGCCAGCCGGAACCGTGACGTGATCAAGCGCAACATGTCGGCGCTGCCGGCGTACAGCCTGCTGCTCGGTCTGATCGCGTTGCTCGGCTACATGGCCATCGCTGCCGGCGTGAAGCCGCTGCCGGGGGCGTCGGCGGGCAGCGTCGACAACAACACGATCGTGCCGCTGCTGTTCGACCAGCAGTTCCCGGACTGGTTCGCCGGGGTCGCGTACGCCGCCATCGGCATCGGCGCGCTGGTGCCGGCGGCGATCATGTCGATCGCCGCGGCGAACCTGTTCACCCGCAACATCTACAAGGAGTACCTGAAGCGGGACGCCACCGCCGCGCAGGAGGCGAACGTCTCGAAGATCACCTCGCTGGTGGTCAAGGTCGGGGCCGTGGCCTGCATCGTGTTCCTCGACCCGCAGTTCTCGATCGACCTCCAGCTCATCGGCGGCGTGATCATCCTGCAGACGCTGCCGGCCGTGGCGCTGGGCCTCTACACCCGCTGGTTCCACCGCACCGCCCTGATCGTCGGCTGGGTCGCCGGCATGGGGCTCGGCATGTGGATGCTCTACCAGGTGGCCAGTCCCACCCGGAAGCACTTCGGCGGGTCCGCGTTCCCGCTGGAGAAGTTCGGCTTCGACACGCCCAAGACGATCTACGTGGGCATCGTGGCGGTGCTGGTCAACGTGGCGGTCGCCGCCCTGCTGACGCTGATCCTGCGGGCCGTCAAGGCGCCCGAGGGAGTCGACGGCACCACGCCGGACGACTACTTCGCCGACGAGGGCGACCCCCGCATCACTCCCGGCGTCGACCGCGACGCCGACCCGGCCCGCGAACCTGTCGCCTGAACCGTCCCCCGGGCGAGCGCCGCCGCCCCGGTAGACCGTCGCGTCGGTCTGTCGGGGCGGCGGCGCTTTCGCGGCGTACGGCTACGGTCGGCTCGCCGAGCCGATCCCCCGCAGGGCAAGGGTCAGTAGCTGTTCCGCCTTGGCCGCGCCCATGGGTTGCGCAGCCAGCGAGATGCCGTTGGCGAGGATCATCAGGTCGGCCATGGTGACGTCGGGCCGTACCGAACCCTCGACGATGGCTCGGCGCAGCAGCGGTTCACCGGCGGCGACGAGCGTCGCGCCGCAGGCGTCGGTCTGCTCGACGGGCTCGTTCAGGAGCGAATCCGCGAGGCCGCGGGTTGTCGTGGCGTACGCGGTGACCTCGTGCAACCAGGTCGTCAGGGCGTCGAGGGCGTCCGGCGTGGCGAGCAGGTCGCCGGCACGCGTTGCCAGGTTGTGCACACAGCCGCGGAAGACCGCCTGGAGCAGCGACCACCGGGTGGGGAAGTGCCGGTGCAGGGTCGCCGATCCCACCCCGGCGGATCGGGCGATCTCCTCGAGCGAGGCGTACGCGCCGTCGCGGGCGATCGCCTCGGCTGCCGCCGTGACGATGAGGTCGTAGTTGCGCTGCGCGTCCGCTCTCATGGTCCGCCTTGCAGAAGTGGGGTGGTCCCCCATATCGTAGCCGACGAGAAGTGGGGGGCCACCCCGCTTGTTTCTCGGGAGGCATCATGGCTGTTCTCGTCATCGGCGCGACGGGCAAGCAGGGCGGGGCCACGGCCCGAGCGCTGCTCGACCGGGGCGTCGACGTTCGTGCCCTGGTCCGTGATCTGGGCACCGACAGCGCCCAGGCGCTGCGGAATCGGGGCGCCGAACTGGTCAAGGGGGACCTGGACGACGTGGAGTCGCTGCTCGCCGCGGCGGACGGAATGGACGGCCTCTTCTCCATCCCGTATCCGGATGTGACGGACCTGCAGGGCAACGCCGAGGTGACCCGCGGTCGCAACGTCGTCGAGGCAGCGCGCCGCGCCGGCGTGTCGCACGTCGTGCACAGCAGCGTCTCGGGTGCCGGCGAGTTCCACCGCAACCAGCCCGGCTGGGCCGAGGGCCGGTGGGACAGGCACTACTGGGAAAGCAAGGCGGCCATCGACGAGATGGTGCGCTCTGGTGGTTTCGCGCACTGGACCGTCCTCAAGCCCTCGACCTTCATGGAGAACCTCGTCGGCTGGTCCTACCTCTTCGGCGACTGGTCCAGCGGCACGATCATCACCGGCTTCGCCGCGGACACCCGGCTTCCGTGGATCGCCGTCGACGACATCGGGGAGGCCGCGGCGACCGCGTTCGCCAACCCGGAGAAGTTCGACGGCCTGGATGTCGAACTCGCCGGTGACCTGCTCACCATGACCGAGGTCGCGGCCATTCTGAGTGAGGTCACCGGGCGCACGATCACCGCTCCGGTGCTCACCCCGCAGCAGGCAGTCGAGCGTGGCCTGCTGCCCGCCATGGTCAACGCGGTCGAGCAGATCAACGAGAACGGCAGCCCCGCCCGCCCGGAGATGACCCGGGCACTCGGCCTGCCCGCCACGGACTTCCGCACGTGGGCGCGACGGACGTTCTCCTGAAACCCGGTCCCCGTGCCAGGTGTGGGCTTCCGCGCCGGGCGGGCCCGGCGGCTTCACCGCAAGATCGTGCTCGATCGTTGTTGTAGTGGTGTTGGCCGCGCAGGAGGCCACTACAACCAGGATCTTGCGCGATCTTGGCGGTGGAAGGGCTTTTCGCGCGACTCGATGGCGCGGTGAGCCAGACCACGACACCGCCACGCGGGGTCAGCGGGTGCGGTTGCGGTTCACCAGGGCCTGGTTGAGGCGGCCCAGCAGGGTTGCCAGGGAGGCCCGGTCCTCGGCGCTCCAGTCGGCCAGCATGTCGCCGTAGAGCCGGGTGCGGGCGGTCTGCACGGCGGCCATCCGCTGCAGGCCGGCCGGGGTGGGGGAGATGACAGTGCCCCGGCCGTCCGTCGGGTCGGGGGTACGGGTGATCAGGCCGTCCCGTTGAAGCGCGGACACCTGCCGGGTGACGGTGGAGCCGTCCAGGTTGAGTCGGGCGGCGAGCGCCGAGACGTTCTGCGGGCCGGCGTCGGCCAGGTGGCGCAGGATGACGTACGCCGCGCGGTCGAGCACCCGGTGCTCGGCGGTGCCGGTGGCCCGCCGGGTGGCCTCGCCGAAGCGCATCAACAGGGCCACCTCGGTCTCGATCCGGCCGAGGGTGCTCGCGTCTTGGTCGTCGCTCATAGCTGTATGATACAGAATAAGTACCTGTACGATACAGCTAATTGAGGAGTCGGAGTGGATCGGCGTTCCGAACCGAACCGCAGTGCCATCTACGCCACCACGCTGGTGGCCTTTCTCGCCATCGCCGGCATCGCCGTCGTCGACCCGATCCTGCCGGCCATCGGCGAGGCGATCGGCGTCACCGCCTGGCAGGTCGAGCTGCTGTTCACCGCGTACATCGCGGTGATGGCCGTCGGCATGATCCCGGCGACGCTGGCCAGCGGCCGGTTCGGCTTCAAGCCGGTGCTGATCACCGGCGTCTCCGTGGTGGGCGTCGCCGCGATCCTCGCCTCGTTCAGCGACAACATCGTGCAGCTCTCCGTGCTGCGGGGCGTCTGGGGGCTGGGCAACGCGATGTTCTTCGCCACCGCCATGGTGGTGCTGGTCAACCTGGCCGTCGACCGGGAATGGGTGGTCGGCCTCTTCGAGACCGCCCTGGGTCTCGGCTTCGCCGTCGGACCGCTGATCGGTGGCCTGCTCGGCCAGGTCAGCTGGCGGCTGCCGTTCTTCGTCTGCGGCGTCTTCATGGTCCTCGCCCTCGGCGTGGCCTCCCGCAAACTCCGCGAACCCACCAACCGGCAGGCCCCAGTACGCGTCGGCCAGATCTTCGCCACCTACCGCCGACCGGCGTTCATCGCCCTCTGCGCGGTGACCGCCGCGTACAACTTCGTGTTCTTCGTGGTGCTCGGCTACACGCCGCTCTTCCTCGGTCTGGACATCGTCCCGCTGGGCCTCGCATTCACCGGCTGGGGTCTCGGCCTGGCCACCGGCATCCTGGTGATCGGTCACCGGCTGGCCCACCGCATCGGCGCGGTGCAGACCGTCGGCGTGGCCATCGCCGGCCTGCTGGTCTGCATGGTCCTCTTCGCCACCTCCACCAGCACCACCGAGGCGATCGTGGTGCTCGTGCTCGCCGGCCTCTGCATGGGCCTGGCCAACGCCAACCTCACCGACCTGGCGCTCGGCCTCGGCTCCAGCGACCGGCGCGTCGCCACCGGCGCGTTCAATTTGGTCCGCTGGGGTGCCGCCGCGCCTGCGCCGATCATCTCCGGCAAGCTCGCCGAGCAGTCGCTGTCGCTGCCGTTCTGGGTCGGCTTCGGGGTGCTCGCCGTCGGCGTGCTGGTCTACCTGGCCTTCGCGCACGTGATGGCCGCCGGCTACGGCGAGCGGGTGCTGTGGTCCCGCTGGAACCGCACCGCCGCGAGCGCCGAGAACACCGCCGAGGAACCGGTGGGCGAGGCGTACTGACGGCTTCTCCCGGCCTGGCCGCTGAGCCTCTCAAGATCCGCGCACTTTCGGGGAAACTGCTGCCTCCGGGCTCGCTGAGGCAGCACCATCCCGGAAGTTGCGCGGATCTTGGCTTGCCGCCGCTCAGTTCAGGGCACGCCAGAGCAGGTAGAGGCCGATCGTCGTACCGAACACCACGATCAGCGTCTTGAGCACCACCGGCGGCAGCCGGCGGACCAGCCGGGCGCCCGCGTACCCCCCGATCAGCGTGGCCGGCGCGACCACCGCGACCGCCGCCCAGTTCACCGGGCCGAACAGGGCGAACACCACAAGCGTCGTGAGGCCCACCAACGCGGAGAGCAGATTCTTGATGGCGCTCACCCGCGCCAGCGTCGCGTCCAGCACCAGGGCCAGGCCGGCGACCAGCATCACGCCGAGCGCCGCGCCGAAGTACCCGCCGTACACCGCGCCGAGCGCGACCATCGTCTGCACCGCGACCGTCCGTCGCCGCGGCGACAGGGCGCGGGGGTGGCCGACCAGCCGGCGCAGCGGGCCCTGGAAGGCCAGGACCGCTGTCGCGCCAAGAACCAGAAATGGTACGACCAGCTCGAACGCGCGGGCCGGGGTGGCCAGCAACAGCAGCGCCCCGACGATCGTGCCCACGATGGTGGTGGGCACCAGCGTGGCCAGCGCCCGAGGGCGCGGCAGGTCCTGCCGGCTGCCCGCCACGCTGGCCACGTAGCCCGGGAACACGGCGACGGAGTTGCTCACGTTCGCCGGCACCGGCGGCAACCCGATCGCGATCAGCGCCGGGAAGGTGATCAGTGAACCGCCACCGGCCACCGCGTTGACCGTGCCAGCGGCGAGACCGGCGGCGAGCAGCAGCGCGGCGTGGGAGAGATCCATAGACCCACGAGGCTAGCTGTCGGCTTCTGAGCTGGCGTCGCCGGATCGTCCATGAGCTGCCCGATCTTGCCCAGGCGGGGCGGCAATACCGGCGGCATGCTCGTCGTTAGGATGAGAGCGCGACGGACGAGTCGACCGGGCGGTCGCGTCGGCGGGCTCCGGCCCGCCGCCGAGGAACGTCCGGACTCCACAGGGCAGGGTGGTTGTTAACGGCAACCCGGGGCGACCCGCGGGACAGTGCCACAGAAAACAGACCGCCGACCCCAACGGGGACGGTAAGGGTGAAACGGTGGGGTAAGAGCCCACCAGCACCCCGGGTGACCGGGGTGGCTCGGTAAACCCCACCCGGAGCAAGGCCAAGCAAGGGCCGTCACCGCAAGATGACGACCCGGCGCAGACGCTTGAGGGCTGCCCGCCCGATGTCTGCGGGTAGGCCGCTGGAGCCTGCCGGCAACGGCAGGCCGAGATGGATGGCCGCCGCCGGCGCAAACCCCTTTGGGGTACGCGCCGCGCACAGAATCCGGCGTACAGGTCGACTCGTCCGTCGCCCACCAGCCCAGAGCCGTGATCAAGGCGCTGAGCTGGTTCTATGTTCGGGTGTCGATGGTCGGCGTTGGTCAACATTGGCCGGCGTTCGACGCCCTGACGACGCCCTGACGCCCTGAGCGACGGCTCAATTGGCTCCCCTTGAGCGGGGTTGGGTGTGCCGTCGTGGGCCATCTCCGGGCCGGCACTCGATGGTTCCGGAGTCGAGCCGGCGGCTGCGGGGGAGGCCGGATACGTCTTGGCGGTGGAGCTGGTGCCGCGCCCCGCTGAGTCGGTGGCAAGCCAGTCCCGGGGTTGGACTGGCGCGGCAGCCGGAAGCCCCGACGCACGACCAGGCCGGCCCGCTGGCTTCCGTAGCGGTCTTGGTGATCCCATTCCTGGATGAGGTGGGATGAGTGCGTGCCGGAGCTGCTGGAGCAGCTGGGGGAGATGGGTCTGGTCGGTCTGGTCAAGATTGACGGGGAGCGGGAGCGTAAGCCCTGGACCGTGGTGATCTCGGGTGAGCGGCTCGCTGGTGCGGCGATCAGGGTCGACGGCCACAGCCTTGAGTACTGCCTGCGCCATGTGGTTGCTGCGCTTCATGTCCCGGGGTTGGACTGGCGCGGCAGCCGGAAGCCCCGACCACGCGACCAGGCCGACCCGCCGGCTTCCGTACCGCCGTGCGTCGGCTGCGGTCAGCGCAGGTAGGCCCGTTCATCGATGCTCTGATGTGGTTCGGTCAAGAAGACGTCGGCGGGTACGGGACCGTGGGCGATGTTCAGCGTGTCGAGGCGGTAGAGCCAATCTCCGGTGCAGTGGTGGGTGAAGCGGTAGTTGATCTGCCAGCGCAGCCATTGGCCTCGGGGGAGGCAGACGGCTGGCGGGCGGCGGTGTCGGCGGGGCATGCCCCAAGCCGTCGGGATCAGCTCGACGCGGAGCTGATCCTCGGTGTGGCGAAGTTGGACGGCATCGCAGGATGGTGGGCCGTTGTGCAGGGAGATGACTGGTTGGAAGCCGTCATGCTCGTGCATCGTCACCTCGTGGGTGAGGGGTGCATGGTGCTGCGGCAGCGTGAACGCCGTAGGCAGGGCGTTGCGGCGGGCGGCGTGGTGGCCTCCGCGTGACTGCTTGGTCCAGGAGACGCGGACCCACTGGGCGAAGATGTCCACCCGGTGGATGGTTCAGGCGTCCTGGTCGCCTGGCAATCCGATACTGAGCCTCCCGGGGCGGTGTCCCGGCGGCTGTCGGTGCCTTGATCCAAAACAGAGAAATTCGGCAGCAGAGACCCATCCTTGAGGCGCAATCCACCATAGCCATCACTACAACTCGCGCCACTCTCCTGCCCGACGCGGATCACCCGTGCGGACGAACTCTTCGACAACCTGCCAGGCGCGTTCGAGATTGAGAACGAAGTCCGCGGTGAAGTCGACCCGGTCGTCCAGCACCACCACTTCCGCATCTGCGTCCGCAGGCTTATCGGCGGCCAGGAGGGACATGGCGTCCTCGTCCGTCATCAGATGGACGACCGCCGCAGAACCCGCGAACCCGAGCGTCAGCACAGGGAACACGGCGGTGCCCCTTACTTCGAGGTAGCCGCGCCCCTGGGCACGCAGTTCGTCGAACCGCTCGATGAGGCCAGCGAAGTCCGACCGCTCCACCGAAGCGAACTTCCCTGACGTCGGAGACGTAGCACTCCACGAAATGGTCACCCGGCTACCTCCTCGACGATCACGAGGGTACGGCTGCGGAGCACGATCAGGCTGGGTGCCTCCTGATCTGCTTCCTTCCCGGTGACCCGGTGGCAAGCCAGTCCTGGGGTTGGACTGGCGCGGCAGGCGGAAGCCCTGGCCATCCGTACAGAGTGGCCCCGCAGGCTTCCGTCACGGCCTGGCTTGGAGCTGGCTCCTACTCCCTTGGGGGCGGTCTCCCGGCGGCTGTCGATGGCACACCGCCGGCCGGGCTTGCCGCCCAGCACCGCCCGGAGCGCGATGCCTTGATCCAGTAAGGGTCAATTCGGCAATCCAGACTGACAGCCCAGGTTGTGGGGCCCGGCCCGCGCCGCGTTGCTCGGACGCCCCTGGCGACGCCCGCCACGGCTTCCGGCTTGGGAGTCGTTAGGCCAGGATGCCCTGCATGACGAACGTTGCCCCCGTCGTGTCAGCTGTCGCGGCCACCATAGCTGCGATCTTCGCCGGAGCGGGGTTGGTTGCCGCTGCTCGACGAGAGAACACAAAATGGGCACGGGAAGAGCTGGTGGACTCGCTGTCGGCTTTCCTCGACGCGAGTTTCACGTGCAAGGCAATCGTCAAAGACGGCATCAGGATGATCGATGACCTCAGCCACGGCGAGGTCGACGACATCTACCGAAGGGCTCACGACGTAGAGCTGCGTATGCAAGAGGTGCAGACGAGGCTGCGGCTGCTGGCGACTCCGGAGATCGTGGACGCAGCACAGGAGGTACGGGTCGTCTGCAAACGCTACTGCGGTCTGCTGAAGGGCGACCCAGCCACCGCGAAGGTCAACGACGCACCCCTGCGAGATCAGCTGTGGGTGGCCCGATACCAGTTCATCGGGGCTTCGAAGAACGCGTTAGCGCTCCCGCGATCCTGGCGGCGAGTCCCTCGAAGTCTTATCCGCAAGGCGCAGGAGCGGGCGGTCAAGCTCGACTAGCCCAACCCCTTGCCTTTACCGCCCAACCTGAGGATGGACCCCAGACGCCGAGCGATGCGGGCGTGCCGTGTCCGCCGTACCGGTTATGGCCGCTCTGAGACCTGGGTGATGAACGCCCGCCAAGTCGCCGGATCGAATGTCAGGGCCGGGCCGGCAGGGTCCTTGCTGTCCCGGACGCCGACCAGGCCGGGCAGGTTGCTTGCCACCTCGACGCAGTTCCCGCCGCTCGCGCCACTGCGGGTGGACTTGCGCCACCGGGCGTGACTTAGGTCCATGATGGGTCTCAACCTTCTTCAGCAGGTCGATGGCTGTCGCGGTAACGCGGTGATCTGGGATGTGGTCGGTTGCGGCAGTTTGGTCCGGCGCAAGTCCTCGCGCGCCTGGCCATGGTTACGACCGCTCAGGGACCTGGGTGATGAACGCCCGCCAGGTCGCCGGATCGAACGTCAGGGCCGGGCCGGCAGGGTCCTTGCTGTCCCGGACACCGACCACGCCGGGCAGGTTGTCGGCGACTTCGACGCAGTTGCCTCCGGACGATCCGCTGCGCCGGGACTTGCGCCAGATTGCGTTAGTGAGGTCCATGGTGGCTGTGCACTTCCTTCATCAGCTCGTTGGACTGTCGACGCGGGAGCGCCTCGTTCCTCACGTTCTCCCACCTCGTCTGAAGAGTATGTAGCCCATCTTCGTTGTCGACCACGATCCCGCCGAGCTGATTTTCGAGGTGCCCGACCCAGGTGCCGTCGCCGGCTCGTGCGAGCGCGAAAGGCCCGGACAGCCCGATGTGGAGGCCGGCGCCCGCCGGGATCACGTGCACGTGAACGTGCGGCAACTCGGCGACGGTGATGAGGTGGGCGACCTGCTCGGCCATGATGCCCGCGTGTTCATCGCCAGCGCGGTGAAGCGTGGACTCGTCCAGCACGGCCACCACCTGCGGCGGGCTGTCACCGGTGAGGATCTTGTGCCGGCATCGTCAGCGCTCGGGTGCCGCTCTCCACGGCGCTGACATGCGAGGCGCTGAAACCCGCAGCCCGGCCGAACGACTCCTGCGTCATCCCGGACGCTCCACGAGCACGGCGGATCTCGCTCGCGATGAAGTCCGCGAGGGGACTTGGCACGTCAGCCATTCAACGCTCCTCAAATCGGAGATCGACTACCCGAGGTGCCACACCCCTGGGGCCTGTCCGCCAGCTCCGGCCCGGACACCTGGAACACCTTCCGAGCGTAGTGGCCTGGGCAGCAGAGTGTCACCAGGCGGCGCGGCTGGTAGGGACCACGAGACCCGGCGGTCGCGTTCGTAGCGGGGCCGCTCCCGGTGGGCGAGCACTCACGGGAGCGGTCCCTTCCCATCAGCACCAGGGGGAGACCGTGCCTGACGGCAAGCCCGAGAAGCCGATGCGGGCCGGCGACGTGGTCCAGCTGACCACCGCGGCCAGCGTGCAGTTCCTGCGCCCGATCTTCGTACGCGTCCTCCGTGAGCTGCCGGAGCGGCACACGTACGACGGATGGGTCTGGATTGAGGGTTACCAGCTGAACGCGGCGGGCGACGCGGTGGCGCGGCGCGAGTTGTACGTGCGGCGAGCGGGCGTGCGTTTGCAGTCCCTGCCCGTCGCACCGATCAGGCCAGCCAAACGCCGCCGAAGCCCGGTGCGGGTCGGATGATCGCGCGTCCTCGCCCGCACCTGCCGATGCGTCCGGCGTGGCTGTGTCGCAACTGCGCCGCGCCCTGGCCGTGCGGGCCGGCTCGGCTCGCCCTCGCGACCGAGTTCTACGGTCATTCGATCGCGCTGGCGTTCTACCTGGCCGCGTCCATGCGGGAGGCGATCGACGACGCGTACGACCTGGGTCTGCGTCCAAACGTGGCGGCGATGCACGACAGGTTCCTCGGCTGGTTGTCCCTGGCCCGACGGCCCCGCCGGTCCGGTCGAACCTGAGGTCCTGTGCGTGCCGGCGATGGTGGCCCAGTCAGGCCGTCGGGCTTGCATCCGATACCTGGGTACAGGCTTACCGTCGAGGGCATGAGTGATCGCCACACCACTGACGGCGGCTGGGTGCCGGATGCCTGCACCCTCCCGACGGCCGAGCGGCCGCTGCGGCTCGCCGAGTGGGATCGGTTCTTCGTCGACGCGGTGCGGGGCATCGACCGGCTGTCGGCGCGGCATCTGCGCTTTCAGCTCGACGGTGCCGTGCGGGTCGAGGAGATGGCGCGGGACCTGGCGGCCCGTGAGTCGTCCTGCTGCTCGTTCTTCACTTTCGACCTTTCCCGGCCGGACCCCGCCTCGCTCTCGCTGGACGTCCGGGTGCCGGCGGCCCACGCCGACGTGCTCGACGCCCTCGCCGAGCGGGCCCGGTCTCCGCGGACCCGGAGTTGACCGGGTCGGGCCTGCGCAGCGGGCATCTGGCCGACGCGGCAGGGGTCAACCAGCAGACGCTGCGCTACTACGAGCGGCGGGGCCTGCTCGACCCGCCGCAGCGTTCGCCGGGCGGGCACCGGCTCTACCCGGCCGAGACGGTCACCCTGCTGCGCGTCATCAAGACCGCGCAACGCCTGGGCTTCACCCTCAACGAGGTGGCGGACCTGCTCGACGCCGGCAGACACCAGCACCGGGGTCGATCCGACACCGGCCTCCAGGCGCGTGCCAGGAAGAAACTTGTCGAGATCGAGCAGAGGTTGGCGGACCTGACAGTCATCCGCGACACCCTGCGGGACGCCATCTCGGCCGGCTGTGACGACCTGGTCACCTGCGCCGCAAACACCTGCTGCCCCCTGCCCTTCGCGGAACTGGCGGAGCACCGTCACGCCAACTGACGAACCGGCCGGGTGGGTTACCCCACCCGGCCGGTGTCCGGAACGCCGTCTCAGTGCTTCTTGAACACCGGCATGGTGTCCAGCGTGGTGGTGATGTTCTGCGTGGTGCCGCCCCGGTACGTCTTGCCGGTGAAGATGTCGGTCCAGCTGTTGCCCGGCGGGAACCACACCGACGTCGTGGCGGTGGTGCCCGGCGTCGTCACCGGCGCCACCAGGTAGTCCGGGCCGTAGAGGTACTGCGAGCCGGCGGTGGCGTACGCGGCCTGCTCGTTCGGGTACGCCAGGTACATCGAGCGGACGATCGGCGTACCCGTGCGGGTGGCCTCCTTGGCGGCGGCGTAGGTGTACGGCTGCAGTTCCTTGCGCAGGTTCAGGAACTTCTTGGCCGACGCGTTGGCCGCCGGGCCGTACTGCCAGGGCAGCCGGTCACTGTGGTTGGAGTGCAGCCGGTCGATCGGCTGGAACGTGCCGAACTGCACCCACCGGGCGTAGAGGTCGTCGGGCAGCTTGGTGCTGCCCGGTTCGCTGCCCGGTTCCTGGAGGCCGCCGGTGTGCCCGCCGATGTCGTGGCTGACGGCGGCCAGCCCGGTCGCTGCCGACTCACCGGGCGTGTACCCGACCTCCATTCGCAGCGTCGACCAGTCGCTGGTGGTGTCGCCGGTGAAGTGCAGCGTGGTGCGCTTGTCGGCCCAGGGGCCGGTCGCCACCGGGGTCGGGCTGCCGTAGCCGCCGGCCTGCAACGAGCCGTACGCCCGCGAGAACGCGAAGCCGGTCTTGTCGGCGTACTGCTGGTTGATCCACGCGTCCGCGGTCACCCCGGGCAGGGAGGACTTCGTGTTGTCGCAGCACCAGTCCAGCCACCACAGGTCCGGACCCTTGCTGCCCTTGGGCAGCATCTCGTCGTGCAGCTGCATATACGCCTTGAGCTGGTCCGGGTCGCCGAAGTCGAACGCGTAGCAGTCGGGGCCGCCGTTGCAGCCGACGCGCTGGAGCTTGCCCTTCGCGGTGGCCTGCGCCTGCGCGAACTTCGGGTCCGAGCCGAGGATGCTCGGGTGGATGTTGATGCCGGTGTGCAGGCCCTGCTTCTTCGCCCAGTCGAAGAACGCCTTCGGGTCGGGGATCCGGGTGGGGTCGATGCTCCAGCCGTTCCACTTGTCCGGCGCCTTGATGTCCGTGTCAAGAACAAGAACATCCAGCGGTACGCCTTCGCCCTTGGCCCGGGCCACCAGGTTCTGGAACTCGGTGGCGGTGCGGTCGTAGTACTCGGAGTACCACACCCCGTACGCCCACTTCGGCAGCAGCTTCGTGGGCCCGGTCAGGGTCGCCAGGTCCTTCAGGGCCCGGGTGAAGTCCTGCCCGTACGCGAAGACGTAGCCGTCCTGCTCGGCGGCGGGTCGGGGCTTGGTGGTGCGCAATGCCGAGGCCGAGTCGTCGAGGAGGTACCAGCCGTCCTGGTAGAGCAGGCCCGGGGCGGTGAGCGCGGAACCGGTCACGCCGTCCAGGCCCCGGCGGTAGCCGCCGAGCGGCGCGTGCGGGGCGAGCAGCGGGGAGTCCTTGCTCGTGACGGCGACCGTGTCGATGTTGACGTTGCAACTGGCGTCCGTGGGGCACCCCAGCGTCACCGTGTTGGTGCCACGGTCGAGGTGGACCGGGACGGAAACGGTGTTCCAGTAGTCCCACCCGCTGGTCGTCGGAAGAGTCGCCGTGACCGGCGTCGCCGTCCCGGCCGTGACCGACATGGTGCGCGCCTGGCTCGGCTGGGCGCCGGCCTGGCCGTTGGCGTAGCGGATCTGCACCTGGTAGGCACCCGGGGACGGAACATCCGTCACGGTGAGCGCGACGGCGGCCGTGGTGCTCTCCAGGCCGGCAAGGAATCCCGTACCGGAAGCGCCGTTGTGGTCGTTCGCGGGCCGCGCGCCGCCGGTCAGCGCGCCGGTCTCGGCCTCCGCCAGCGTGCCGAAGCGCAGGGGCTGCGGCTGGGGCGCGGCCGGCGCCGGGAGCGGGTCACCCGGGTTGACCACCGCGAGGCTGTCGACGTTCACGTTGCCGGAGTCGTTGGGACCCCGCACGACGCTGATCTCGTGCCGACCCGCGGTGAGGTCGACAGGCACGCTGGCCAGACCCCAGGTGTCCCAGTTCGCTGTGGGCGGCAGCGTCAGCGTACGACCGGCGTCGCCGTCGACCGTGACCGTCAGGGTGCGGGCCACGTTCTGACCGTCGCCGCCGGTGCTGTTGGCGTAGCGGACCCAGAGCTGCTTCGTGCCGCCTGCCGGTGCGTCGAGCGCGAACGTGACCGAGTCGCCGGACGAGGCGAAACCGGCCGCGAAGCCGCGCCCGCTGTATCCCCGGTGGTCGGTGGCCACGCCGGGACCGCTCAGCTGTAGTGACTCGGCCTCGCAGAGCGCGCCGAACGCGCACGCCGGAGCGGTGTGGCTGGCCCAGGGCTGGCCCTGCACGACCTGCTTGCCGGTCTTGAGCCGCACCGTCAGGTTGTCGGCGGTGAACGCCCCTGAGCCGACCTGGTAGCGCAGCGTCATCTCACCTGTGTCGATGGTGAGCCA
Organism: Micromonospora sp. NPDC049114; assembly: GCF_040648635.1. NCBI lineage: Bacteria > Bacillati > Actinomycetota > Actinomycetes > Micromonosporales > Micromonosporaceae > Micromonospora > Micromonospora sp. NPDC049114. The sequence goes on from NZ_JBEZEA010000007.1 coordinate 181,334, forward strand.
GCCGTGGTCGACGTGCTTGGTGAACCGCGTACGGGGGAAGTCGTCGCGCCCGATGGCGTTGAAGGTGGCGGCGTCGGTGAACCTGCCGTCCTTCTGGTACTCGGTGCGGATCAGGGTCGGGGACAGCACCTCGAACCGAGCGTTGCCCGAGCGTACGGCTGTGTCCTGGCCCTTGTTGGGTCTGGCCTGCGCCGGCCCGGCCGGAGCGAGCGCCAGCCCCGTGATGAGAATGCCGGCCGCGGCGGCTGCCGTCGTGCGGCGGCGCGGTGAGTTCCGATAGAGCAAGATGCGCTCCTCGTCTCATATGGAGGAAATGAGTCGATGACAACGCTGTCACTCGCCGGAAACACATGTCAACGGGCCTCGAAGGGTGTCCCTTCTCTCTTTCCCGCACCACCCATGCATGACCACGGGCTCGTAGGACGCCACGCCTCCGGACCGGTCTGCCGCAAGCCGACGCCCGGGATGATCCACTCCAGGTCGGCGATCTGGGGGTATCAGGCCGCTCGGACGCCGCCACATCGGCGATCCCGAGTGGATCACGCCGCGCCGACCGCCGCCCGCCGCGCTGCGGGACGCGGGTCGCCGGTCAGCAGGGTGCGGCGGCCAGTGGGGCTGCGCCGGCCAGGGCCTCGACCGTCGTCGTCGGCGCGGCTGACTCCGCCACCGGCGTCGGCGAGGGCGAAAGCGAAGGCGAGGGCGAGGGTGAAGGTGACGGCGGGACGGCGGCGAGAAGGGAGGCCGAGGTGCGTTGGACCTGCTTCGGCGTCATGCGGATGCCCGTGGCGGTCGTCTGGTGGCCGTACACGTCGGTGACCCTGATCGTGTACGGCCCGGGGCCGATCCCGTCCTCGATGGTCCAGTAGTTGTCGACCTGACGGGCCGCCTTGCGGAAGCCCCCGCTCGGCCCCTTCGCCTCGACCGAGCGCAGCGGGTTGCCGTGGTTGCCGACCTGCACGGCGAACCACCACTGCGACGCGCCGCCCTTGAGCCGGAAGGTGAGGCCGCCGTCGAGCGGCGGGTCCACCACCGCCCGGTACGTCACCTGCGCGATGCCCTGCGCCCGGTCGGCGATCCGGGCGAACGCCTCGTCGGAGAGGTCGATCTTGCTAGGCCCGCACCCGCCGCATTGGTCCATGACCATCACCCGGACCGTGCCCTTCGGGCCGCTGACGTCCAGGTAACTGCCGCAGGCCGCCGCCCCGGAGTACTGCGACGCGCCGAGGGCCACGTAGAGCCGGTCCGCGGGAGGGCCCGGGAAGGAGCAGGTGCCGCCCGAGCGGCCCGCGTCGTAGAAGCTCGCCGTTCCCTTGTGGACGGTGTTGCCCGCGGGTGGCGCGGCGCAGGCCGGGGTGGCGCCGCCGCGTACGGCGAGGGTGATGCCGAGTACGGCGGCCAGAGCGGCGATCCCGGTGCCGGCCAACCAGTGCCGGACCCGCCGCTTCAACCGGGGCGTGCCGTTGTCGCCGGCCGGGGTGGCGTTCTCCGGATCCGTGCCTGGTGCCGTCACGGCGGCTGATGTTGCCGCACCACGCCACGGCAGCGCAAAGCCGTCGAGCGAACCGTCACGCGCTGGTTTGGCAAGGGCGCAGTCCGTTGCGACTGTCGCGTTGTCGGCCCCTTCTAGAGTTCCGGCCATGAACCGTCGACGCCCGAGCCGAACCTTCCTACGGGTCTTCTCGGCGTTCTACCTCGTCTTCGCGATGACCGTCACGGGCCTCGTGATCTGGTCGATCGCGGCTGACCGCGGAGCGTCGGAGGCATCGGCCGTGGTGCGCGACGTCGAGCATCGCGGTGCGCGAACCATCCTGACGGTTCAGTTCACGACGAGCCGCGGTGAGACATGTGAAGCGGACTTTAGTGCGGCGGTCGACGCGAACCGGGCCGTGACCGCCGGCGAGCGCATTCACGTCCACTACGCCGAGAGCAACCCCTGCTTCGGGGTGCGCGAGGTTGGCGATCGAACGCCTTGGTTCATCCTTCTCATCGGCGTGGCACTGCTGACCGTCGCCGCCATCCTGGCGTACGTCGTCTGGCGTCGGCCACGACCTCCGCTCCCACTGCGTTACGCGAATATGCCCTGACGGCCGGACAGCCGCGTGGCTATCGTGCGGTCGTCGGCCTTGCGAGGACGCGGTCCCAGTCGACGGTGCGGGCCCAGTCGGCGTAGCTGTGCCAGGCGACGTCCGGGTACCTGGCGTGCAGCGCGTCGATGTCGGCGAAGTCGGTGGTGTCCTCGAAGCGTTGGAACATGTCGCCGATCTCGTCGCCGGCCCACTGCCGGACCTGGTCGAGCGGCATCCGCCGGTACGGGATCTCGCGGCCGAGCACATCGCCGAGGATGCGGGCCGCCTCCTCGCCGGTGACCCGGTCGGAGACGACGTCGATCCGCTCGCCGACGAAGCGGTCCGGGTGCTCGATGGCGTGCACGGCGAGGCCGGCGATGTCCCGGACGGTCACCTGGTCCAGCGGCTTGCCCGGGGACAGCGGGTTGGCCAGGACGCCGTCGGTGAGCCGGCTGAAGCCGACGTTCAGGGCGTTCTCCATGAAGTACACCGGCCCGAGGACTGTGGCACGGACCTGCTGTTCCCGCAGGTACGCCTCGACGAGCTGTTTGCTGTCGGCGTGGTCGATGTCGGTGGCGACCATCCGGTCGGCGCCGCGTACGGAGGAGTAGACGAGATGCGCGTCGGCCCGCGCCGCGGTGTCCACCAGGAGGCGACCCTGGGCGACCTCCTCGTCCTTGCCACCGGCGCCGAACGGCACGGACAGCCCGAAGATCGCGTCGGCGCCGTGGGCGGCTCTGGCGAGCGCCTGCGGATCGGCCAGGTCACCGACGGCGAGCCGTACCCCGGCGGCGGCCAGTGCCACGGCGGACGGCGACTCGGGCGATCGCACGTAGGCGGTGACGTCGTGGGCGTGGTCGAGCAGCAGTTCGGCGACGGCGCCGCCCTGCTTTCCGGTGGCGCCGATGACGAGAACGGTGGTCACGGTGCGGCCTCCCCGATCGCGGTTCGTGGACGACGCCGAGTCTGTGCCCTCAACCATGGTTGAGGGCAAGGGTTAGGCTCGGGCCATGCCGAGGGCCCGCACCGCCTTCCACGAACTCAGCGTCGGACAGGTCGCCGAGCGCAGCGGCGTGGCCATCTCCGCGCTGCACTTCTACGAACGCAAGGGCCTCATTCGCAGCACCCGGACGGCGAGCAACCAACGTCGGTACGGTCGCGACACGCTGCGCCGGGTCGCCTTCATCCGGGCGTCGCAGCGCGTCGGCATCTCGCTGACGGCGATCCGGGAAGCCCTGGACCAGCTCCCCAGCGAACGCACGCCGACCCATGACGACTGGAACCGGCTGTCCGCGGCCTGGCGTACCGAACTCGACGCGCGCATCGCCCACCTGCAGGCGTTGCGGGACGACCTCACCGAATGCATCGGCTGCGGCTGTCTCTCGCTGCGGGCCTGCCATCTGACGAACCCCCGTGACGTGCTCGGTCGTGAGGGCCCCGGCGCACGTCGTCTGCCGCGGACGGACTGATCACGGCCGTCTGCCGGTATGGCCACGACGCCCGTCGGCGTCGTTCTACGCTCCGAGATATGGCGGCGGCGTGCCCTTCTCGAAATCGGCGCACAAGTCCGGGCAGTGCCCTCACCGCATGATTCCCCTCGCGAGGCGCGAACTCAGACAGAGAGGAAGCACGCATGGCGGTCAAGACGAAGACACGTCCCGGCACCACGGAGATCCGCCCGTTCACGGTGGAAATCCCTCAAGCGGACCTCGACGACATGAAACGGCGAATCGCGGCCACGCGGTGGCCGGAAAAGGAAATCGTCGACGACCAGTCGCAGGGCGTGCCACTCGCGACGATCCAGGCCGTCGCGCGTTATTGGGAAAATGAGTACGACTGGCGCACTGTCGAATCGCGGCTGAACGCCCTACCGCAGTTCATGACCACCATCGACGGGGTGGACATCCACTTCATCCACGTGCGCTCGAAGCACGAGGATGCGCTGCCGCTCATCGTCACCCACGGGTGGCCCGGATCCGTGATCGAGCAAATGAAGATCATCGAACCGTTGACCAACCCGACCGCTCACGGCGCGAGCGCGTCGGACGCCTTCCACCTGGTCATCCCGTCGTTGCCCGGCCACGGCTTCTCCGGCAAGCCGACCGAGTCCGGGTGGAACCCGCAGAAGATCGCGACCGCCTGGACCGAGCTGATGACGCGCCTCGGCTACGACCGGTTCGTGGCCCAGGGCGGCGACTGGGGCGCGGTCATCGTCGACCAGATGGGCATTCAGGCGCCCCCGCAACTGCTCGGCATCCACACCAACATGCCCGGTGCGATCCCACCCGAGATCGACCTGCTGTTCCAGGGCGACACCACCGGCGCGAACAACGCCATGGGCTCGCTGCCCTCCGGCCTGTCCGCCGACGAGATGCGTGCCGCCGAGGAAGCCAACTACGTCTGGAAGCACGTCGCGTACGCCCTCATGATGGCGACGCGGCCGCAGACGCTCACCGCGCTGGCCGACTCTCCGGTCGGCCTGGCGTCGTTCCTGCTCGACCACGACGCGAAGAGCCTGGCCCTGATCGCGCAGGTCTTCGAGGGCGCCCAGGCGGGCCTGACCCGCGACGACATCCTGGACAACATCTCGCTCTACTGGCTGACGAACACCGCGATCTCGGCGTCCCGCCTGTACGCGGAGAACAAGCTCTCGTTCTTCGCCGCCAAGGGCGTCAACGTGCCGGTGGCGGTGAGCGTCTTCCCCGACGAGCTGTACGAGGCCCCGCAGAGCTGGGCCGAGCAGGCGTACCCGAACCTCATCTACTACAACAAGCTCGACGTGGGCGGGCACTTCGCGGCCTGGGAGCAGCCGAAGATCTTCTCCGAGGAGCTTCGCACCGCCTTCCGGTCGCTGCGCTAGATGGCCGTGCACCTGCCCCCGTTCAACGGGGCGGCCGAGTGGCTCAACTCCGAGCCACTCGGCCCCGCCGAGCTGCGCGGGCGCGTCGTCCTGGTGAACTTCTGGACGCTCACCTGCATCAACTGGCTGCGCCAGGAGCCGTACGTCCGGGCCTGGTCGCAGGCCTACCGCGACGACGGCCTCGTCGTCGTCGGGGTGCACACGCCGGAGTTCAGCTTCGAGCACCAGGTCGACTGGGTGCGCCGGGCGGTCGCGGCGCGCTCGATCGACTACCCGGTCGCGGTCGACAACGACTACGCGATCTGGCGTGCCTTCGCCAACCAGTACTGGCCGGCGCTGTACTTCGTCGACACCGACGGGGTCATCCGCGACGAGCACTTCGGTGAGGGGCGCTACGAGCAGTCCGAGCGGGTTCTCCAGCACCTGCTCGGCGTCGAGCGCGACCCCGTACCCGTCAACGGGCTCGGCCCGGAGGCGGAGGCCGACTGGGACAGTCTGCGGACGCCCGAGACGTACCTCGGGTTCAGTCGCGGCGAACACTTCGCGTCGCCGAACGGACCCGCGCTCGACGAACGCCGCGCCTACGACCTCCCCGAGAGCCTGGTCCTCAACCAGTGGGCCCTGTCGGGCGAGTGGACGATCGGGTCGGAGAACGTCGCGGTCGACCGGGCCGGCGGCCGCATCGCCTTCCGGTTCCACGCCCGGGACGCGCATCTCGTGCTGGCCCCCGGGACGGGGCGGTCGATCCCGTTCCGGGTGCTCCTCGACGGCGAGGCCCCCGGCCCGTCCCACGGCGTCGACGTCGACGAGGACGGCAACGGCGTGCTGGCGGACGGCCGCCTCTACCAGCTCGTGCGCCAGGACGGCGCGGTCCGGGAGCGGACCCTGGAGGTCACGTTCGGCGAACCCGGCGCCGAGGCGTACGCCTTCACCTTCGGCTGACGCGCAGATCGACAGTGCTCACCGCGTCCGAGACCGGTGAGAAGCTGCGTACCCGAGCGCCGGGACGCAGACGGCTGTCGGTGGCGTACCGGTCGGCGAGCGCCTTCTCCGCGGCCTCGTCGCCGTCGTCGGCGGCCAGCAGTAACGCGGCGATCTCGTCGGCGAGCGTGAGGTCGGCGTCGGCGAGGTCGTCGGTCATCGCGCCGAAGCTGTCCCACAGCAGCAACTCGTCCTTGCGCCGATGGGCCAGCTCGTGCAGGACGTAGTCGTAGATGAACCAGGCGCCGTGGACCGGCAGGTCGGGGGCCACGCCGTAGACGTCGGGATCGATCGTTCCGGCGCGGTACGCCGACCAGACCCGCGCCGCCGAGTCGAAGAGCCCCGCCGTCGGATCGATGTCGTAGCCGTCGAACCGCCAGTCGCCGGCCGGGTCGATTTCCGGGTCGGCCCAGACCCAGCGGTGGCCGTTCCAGTACTCCACCAGCACGTGATCGTAGTGCCAGCCGGGGGTGAAGTAGGAGGCGAAGCCGACCCGGCTGCGGCTCGGGATGCCGTGCTGACGCAGCAGCGCGACCGAGAGCAGCGTGTGGTCCCGGCAGCAGCCGGCCACCCGGTCGGCGGCCGGGCGCTCGGTGCGCAGGGGCAGGGCGAAGCGGGACTGGTCGGTGTCGAGAATGCGCTCCACCCAGCGGCTGTTCACCTCCTCCAGCCGGTCGCCGGGCAACTCGACGCCGCCGGCCCGGTAGTGGACGATCACGTTGCGGGCGGTCGCGGCCACGGTGGCGATGTCGGCGGGCACGGCGTCGAGCAGAGCGGCATGCCGGCCCGGGTCGCTGTACGGGGAGTGCTTGCGGTAGCTGTCGACGTCCATGAGGCGAGTCTTCGTCCTGCCACCGTGTCAGGGTCAAGGCGCTTTTCCCGGCTAGTGTCGACTGCTGTGACAGCGCCCGAGATCACCATCGCCACCCCAGCCGACCGCGATGCGGTGGTCGATTCACTGGTCGCCGCGTTCGTCAAGGATCCCATCCTGCGGTTCCTGTTCCCCGACGAGGAGACCTACCCGCGCCACGCCGCCACCTTCTTCGGGGACCTCTTCGACAAGCGGGTGCACCGGTCGTCGATCTGGATGACAGGTGGCGGTGCGTCCGTCGCCATCTGGGAGCCCCCGGCCGAGCCCTCGACCGGATCCCCGGCGGCCGGGCACGGATCGCCTGCGGAGGCGCGATACCCCGCTGACGTGCGGGCCCGCGTCCAGGGCTACGACGAGGCTGTGCACGCGGCCCTGCCGACGTACCCGTTCTGGTATCTCGGTGTCCTCGGCACCCACCCGCACAGCGCCGGACGTGGCTGGGGCCGCGCGGTCATGCGGGCCGGGCTGGCCCGCGCCGCCGCCGACGGCCTGCCGGCGATCCTGGAGACCAGCAACCCGGCCAACGTCGAGCTGTACCGCCGCGCCGGCTGGGAGGCACTGGGTTCGCTGCCCGAGCCCGTGCCGACCTGGATCATGCAACAGTCGCCCCGCTGAGACGTCCCGGTTGGCGGATCAACCCCGGACCGCGAGCTGGCGCGGCCGGCCGCCCGATCTTGGACAGTTTCTGTCCACCTGACCCGACCGATGCGGGCACCGGATGTCGGGTGGGCCACCTGGCCTGCCGCCTAGCGTTGCTGCTCGTAAGGGAAGGAGGCCCGGGTGCTGGAGCGGCTCAACGAGGCCATGGCGCACATCGAGCGGCACCTCGACCAGCAGATCGAGGTGGCCGACCTGGCCCGGATCGCGCTGACGTCGGAGTACCACTTCCGGCGGCTGTTCTCCGCGCTGGCCGGCATGCCGCTGTCGGAGTACATCCGTCGGCGTCGGCTCACCGTCGCCGGGGCGGACGTGCTGGCGGGGGAGCGGACGTTGCTCGACGTCGCCGTGCGCCACGGCTACGGATCGGCCGAGGCGTTCGCCCGGGCGTTCCACGCCGTGCACGGCGTGGGGCCGGGAGAAGCTCGGCGTACGCAGGCAGCGCTGCGCGCCCAGCCCCGGATGTCCTTCCGACTCACCGTGGAAGGGAGTGGCAGCATGGAGTACCGCATCGTCACGAAGGACGCGTTCGCGCTGGTGGGGCGCAAGGCCCGCGTCCCGCTGGTGCACGAGGGGATGAACCCGGCGATCGTCGCGTTCATCCGCAGCATCGACGCGGAGACGACCGCCCGGATCGAGGCGCTCTCCGATCAGGAGCCGACCGGGATCGTCAACGTCAGCGACAACCTCGCCGACGGTCGGGCCGAGGGCAGCGAGTTGGACTACTGGCACGGGGCGGTCACCGGCGCCACGCCACCGGAGGACCTGGACGCGCTGCCGGTGGCGGCCGGAACGTGGGCCGTGTTCACCACCTCCGGAGCGTTTCCGCAGGCAGTGCAGTACCTGTGGCGGGACGTCTTCACCCAGTGGTTCCCGTCCAACCCGTACCGCAGCCGGCCGGGACCGGAGATCTCCCGGGTCCGGGTGTCGGCGGACGGGACCACGGCGGACGCCGAGCTGTGGATCCCCGTCGAACGGGTCGCGTCCTGACGGGGCGGCTCAGTCGGGGACGTCGTCCCAGGTCGTACCGGGCGGCAGGTAGCCGGCCGACTGGTTCTCGCGCAGCGCGTAGGCGAGGACCAGCAGCGCGTGCTTGTCCAACTCGGGCAGCCGATCCACGTCGAACCACCGCACGGCCAGCGACTCGTCGTCGTTGACCCGGGCGGTGCCGGCCACGACCCGGCAGACGAAGCCCAGGTTCAGGTATTCGCAGTGGTCCCCGTTGGGGTAGGTGTGCGGGTGCGAGACGGCACTGGAAAGGCGTACCGGCGCCACGTCCAGGCCCGTCTCCTCCCGTACCTCCCGGACGAGCGCCGTGGCCGGCTGCTCGCCCGGCTCGACGAAACCGCTGATCACCGACCATCGTCCGTCGTCGGAGCGTTGGCCCAGCAGCAGCTCGCCGGCGTCGTTGCGGATCACCGCGCTGACGCTGGGCAGCCACAGCAGGTCGTGGCCGACGTGTTTGCGCATCCCCACGATGTAGTCCGGTACCGCCATCGGGCGATCATAGGCCGCGCGTGGGCGGCCGCCGCCGTCCCGTCGACGCCGCGTCGCGCTCAGCCCGACCAGGCGACGGTACGACGAAAGCGCGCGTACTCCCCCGGCTTTTTCGCGTGGCCAGTGCCCCCACCTGCACTTCTTTCGGTGTTCTCGCCCGCAGCGCGGTAAGCGTCTCTACTGTGGAGAGGGTTCGGCGACTTGTGTGATCCGGTGGCGGTCAGCCGGTTCGCGGTGCACAGTGATTGCCATGAGCGACAGCGAACGTAAAGGGCAGTTCTACTGGTGCACCCGGCATCACCGGGTCGAGACGGACGCCGACGTGTGTCCGGCGAAGCACGTCCTCGGCCCGTACAACTCGGCGGCCGACGCGGAGAACGCCCTGCAGCGAGTGCAGGAGCGGAACGAGGCGTGGGAGGCCGAGGACGCCCGTTGGGCCGGGGAGGACAGGTAGACGGCGCGGGACGGCCCGCGTCGCGGTAGTTCGTGCTCCGCGAGGACGCACGCGAGAGCACGTCCCCCGAGGAGGAAACCACGATGGCCGAAGCACAGCAGGCCACCACCCGTCCGACAGTCCGGCGCACCACCGCGAAGAAGACCGCCGCGGCGGAACGCAACACGGCGGCGAGCCGGACCACCCCCGTACGCAAGTCCACCACGGCCGCCGCGAAGGCGCCGGCCCGCAAGGCGGCCGGCGGCGCGGGGCGTGCCCCGGCCGGGAAGACCACCACGGCGGCGAAGAAGGCCCCGGCGAAGAAGACCGCGACCAAGACCACCGCGACCAAGACCGCCCCCACCAGGACGGCCGCCACCACCGCCGCCGCCAAGACCGCGGCGGCGAAGAAGACCGCGGCGGCGAAGAAGGCCACGACCCGGACCAGCGCGGCGGCCAGGAAGGCGCCGGCCAGGAAGGCTCCGGCCGGCACCTCGCCCGCCACCCGCAAGACGACCACCGCCGCGAAGCGGACCTCGACGTCCCCGGCGCGCAAGAGCACCACCGCCGCGAGCAGGACTACCGGTACGGCGAAGAAGACGGCCAGCGCCGCCAAGAAGACGACGAGCGCTGCGAAGAAGACGACAGGCGCGGCGAAGAAGACCACGGCGTCGGCGGCGAAGAGGACCACCGCCGCCGCGAAGGCGCCCGCGCGCAAGGTCGCGACCAAGGCGTCCACGGCGAAGAAGACGGCAGCCAAGAAGGCCCCGGCGAAGAAGACGGCGGCGAAGAAGGCCCCCGCGAAGAAGACGGCGGCGAAGAAGACCGCTTCCACCCGCCCGAGCGGTGGCGCCCGCAACGCCCCGGCGAAGAAAGCGACCGGCACCTCGTCGACCACCGCCCGCAAGGCGGCGGCGAAGAAGGCTCCGGCGAAGAAGACGACCGCTGCCAAGGCTCCGGCCCGCAAGGTGACCGCCCGCAAGTCACCCGCCCGCCCGGTCGCCGCACGAGCCACCACCCCCCGGGGTACGCGCAGCACCGCCCGGAAGGCGACCGGCTGAGCGCACGGCAGCCTCGACTCGACACCGACGGAGATCTCGGCCGGTCACCGGAAGCGGATCACCGGCGGCGCTGTCAGGATTGACCCGTGGTCATCCGACGCGTACTCGCGCCCCGCATCGACTTCGGCGCGCTGCGCCGCGAACTCGGCCTGCCCGAGGGCTTCCCGGCGGACGCCCAACGGGAGGCCGACGCGGCGGCTGCCGCGCCGCCCCGGCCGTCCGTCGACCGCACCGACGTCCCGTTCGTCACTGTCGACCCGGCCACCTCGCGTGACCTGGACCAGGCGATGCACCTGGCCCGCCGGCCGGGCGGCGGCTACCGCGTGCGGTACGCGATCGCGGACGTCGCCGCGCACGTCGACCCGGGCGGCGCGCTCGAGGAGGAGACCTGGCGGCGCGGGCAGACGGTCTACCTGCCGGACGGCAACGTGCCGCTGCACCCGGTGACGCTCAGCGAGGGCGCGGCCAGTCTGCTGCCCGACGACGACCGGGCGGCCGTGGTGTGGACCATCGACCTGGACGCCGACGGCGGCACCGTGGCCGTCGAGCTGGAGCGCGCCCTGGTGCGCAGCCGGGCGAAGCTCGACTACACCGGGGTGCAGGCCGCCGCCGACGCCGGTCGGCTGCCCGAGCCGATCGCGCTGCTGCCCGAGATCGGCGAGCGGCTGACCGCCCGGGGGCTGCGCCGGGGCGCCATCAACCTGCCGCTGCCCGAGCAGGACGTGGAGCCCGACGGCGACGGCTGGCGGCTGGTGCTGCGCGGGCCGGTGCCGATGGAGGAGCACAACGCGCAGATCTCGCTGCTGACCGGGATGGCCGCCGCCGACATCATGCTGGCCGGCGGGGTGGGCCTGCTGCGGACGATGCCACCGCCGAAGCCGGAGGCGGTGCAACGCCTGCGGGCGGCCGCCGCCCCGCTGGGCGTGCACTGGCCGGACGGCGCGGGCCCCGGTGAGGTGATCGCCGGCCTGGACGCCGCGCAGCCGCGTTCCGCCGCGTTCATCGACCAGGCGGCAGAGTTGATGCGTGGCGCCGCGTACACCGCCTTCGACGGCGCCCGCCCGGAGCAGCCGGAGCACGGCGGGGTGGCCGCCGCGTACGCCCATGTCACGGCGCCGTTGCGGCGCCTCGCCGACCGGTACGCCACCGAGGTCTGCCTGGCCCTGCACGCGGGCCGCGAGGTGCCCGACTGGGCCCGCGCGGCGCTGCCCCGGCTGCCCGAGGTGATGGCCAGCACCGACCGGACCGCCTCGGCGGCCAGCCGCGGTGCCGTCGAGCTCACCGAGGCGGTGCTGCTGGAGCACCGGGTGGGGGAGACCTTCGACGCGGCGGTGCTCGACGTGGACGCCCCACCCAACGGCAAGTCCCGACCCCGCCCGCCCGGCGGAACGGTGGCCCTGGACGCCCCACCGGTCCGTGGCCGCTGCCTCGGTGCGCTGCCGCTCGGCGAACGGGTCCGGGTGCGCCTGGTCACCGCCGACCCGGCGGCCCGCACGGTGCTGTTCGAGCTGGCCTGAACCGGCTGTTCCGGCCGTGCCCTGTCGGCTGGCTGGCTGGCGTCGTCGGCGGTTGCTGCGGGGCGGTGTCGGGCTCGTCTGGCGGGGCGGTGCCGACTGTTCCTGGGCGGCCGTGCCGGCGGGTCTGGCCGACCACGTCGGCGGGGCTTCGTCGGCGGGCGGTCGGGTAGCGGGGATTGTCACAGCGGCCGGCGCTGCTGACGGACCGGGCGGTTTGCGAGGATGAGCCCATGGCATACGACGCGAGCACGCTGCCCGACGTGTCCGGGCTGACGGTCGGCATCATCGGCGGCACCGGCGATCAGGGCCGTGGCCTCGCCTACCGGCTCGCCCGGGCCGGGCAGACGGTGCTGATCGGCTCCCGATCGGCGGAGCGGGCCGCCGAGTCCGCCGCCGAGATCGCCGCTCTGCCCCGGATGCCTGCCGACGTCCGCATCACCGGCGCGGCCAACGACGAGGTGGCCCGTCGCAGCGACGTCGTGATCATCGCGGTCCCGTGGGACGGGCACGCCGCCACCGTCGCCGCCCTCGCCGAGCCGCTCGCCGGCACGATCGTCGTCGACTGCGTCAACCCGCTGGGCTTCGACAAGCAGGGCCCGTACGCCCTCACCGTCGACGAGGGCAGCGCCGTCCAGCAGGCCGCCGCGCTGCTGCCCGACTCCCGCGTCTGCGCCGCGTTCAACCACGTCAGCGCCCCGCTGCTGGCCGACCCCGAGGTCGACCGGATCGACCTCGACGTGCTGATCTGCACCGAAGACCGGGAGCTCGTCGACATCGTCGGCGCGCTCGCCGCCCGGATTCCCGGGATGCGCGGCATCTACGCCGGCCGGCTGCGCAACGCCCACCAGATCGAGGCGTTCACCGCGAATCTGATCGCCATCAACAAGCGCTACAAGGCGCACGCCGGCATCCGCGTCACCGACCTCTGACAGCTTCTGACACAACGGCTCGGTTCTGGGCGTGCCTTCGCCCGATCAGCGTCGGGGCATCCCGCCGTGTGGACTGTTGAGGATGAGCGGCACGCTGTCCGGCGCCAGATGCGGGTGGCCCTCGACGTGTTCCAGGTGAACGTGGCCGCCGTCGTCCATGGCGGCCACGTCCCGTAGTAGATCGGCGAGGAAGGACCGGCTCTCCGCGCCGCCGCGGACGGTCAGATAGCCGCGATCATCGACACCGACGGCAACGGGACCCTGCGTCACCTCGACGACGACACCGCGCAGGTGCCGCGGATGCGCGGGTTGCGCGAGGCTCTGCTCGCCCCCTCCCGCAACCAGGTCGGCGAGGCGACAGAGATCGGCCCGATCGGCGGTGATGTCGACGCCTTCGCCGACCGAGTAGTAGTCAAGCTCCACCCCGCAACAGTAGGCACCGCTCGCGAGGCGTGTGTTCCCCTCCGGCCGCGCCGCACGCTCGGCCCAGGGATGGGGTTGCCCGACCACCGAGCGCGGCCGGTCCAGGGATGGTTGCCCGACCACCGACCACCGAGCACGCGGCCGACCCCGGGATGGTTGTCCGACCGCCGACCACCGACCACCGAGCACGCGACCGGCCCCGGGATGTGGGGTCGCCTCGGTGTGGTTACGTCCGCTGGTGGTAGACGTTGCGGCGGGGGATCTGTTCGGGGTCGAGCCAGGCGGGTGGGATGAAGTCGGGGTGGCCGTCGGCGGCCAATCGGACGGCCCAGTCGCCGTGGTGGACGTGTCGGTGGTGGTGGCCGCAGAGCAGCACGGCGTTGGTCAGGCTGGTGTCGCCGCCGTCGGCCCAGTGGTGGATGTGGTGGGCGTCGCACCAGCGGGGTGGGCGGTCGCAGCCGGGGAAGGCGCAGCCGCGGTCGCGCAGGACGAGGGCGCGGCGGAGTGGGCCGGTGATGAGGCGGCGTTGTCGGCCGACGTCGAGGGTCTGGCTAGTGCTGCCGAGGACGGCGGGCAGGATGGCGGCGTCGCAGGCGAGGCGCCGCACGGTCTCCGGGGCGAGGTCGAAACCGGTGTCCAACGTGCCTGCGCCGAGCTGCCGGCCGAGGTTGTCGTAGCTGGTGGTGACGACGAGCTGCGCGGGCTCGCCGCCGTGTTCGGGTAGCTCGCCGGTACGCAGGCTGAGTCGGCACAGGTCGCCGAGGGCGTCGTGGCGGCGTTGGCCGGGGGAGCGTTGGTCGTCGGGGCCGGTGGGCGCGGTCAGGGGGTCGATGGCCGCGCGGAGCAGGCCGGCGGTCTCGGTGTCGAGGGTGCCGGTGAGGCGCAGCCGGCCGTCGGTGAGGGTGGAGATGGTGACGTGGCGGTCGCGGGCGGCTCGGCGATCCTCGGCGTCCAGGGCGGCTCGGTCGGCGACGTCGGGTGCGACGTGGTCGAGAATGCGGGTGCCGAGTTTGCGCAGCAGGGTCGGGTCGAACTGCCTGGCCCACTCGACCAGCAGGCCGACGGCCTTGTCGGCGGCCGCGCTGCCTGCGGCGCTCTCGACGGTGGTGACGGTGTCGGCGATGACGCGCGCCTGGTCGAGGGTGATGTCGGCGTCGGCCAGCGCCTGTCGTACACCGGCGTTGCCGGTGTCGAGGGTGGTGGCCAGGTCGACGAGGCGGCGGGCGGTGGGGACGGTGAGGTGAAGGCGTTCGCGCAGCCACACCGCCGTGGAGGACGCGCCCTGCGCGATGGGCGTGCCGCGACAGTCGAGCTCGCGGATCAGGGCCAGCTTGATGGCGGCGAGGCGCTGCTCGACGCGGTGCGCGGCGTCGAGCGCGGCGATCAGGCCCTGCTCGGGCAGAGCCCAGGCGGCCGAGTCGGCGCAGGCCGTGACCGTGGCCTCTGCCTGCGCCAACCCCTCCATCATGACCCGAGACTAGAACACCTGTACGACACTTTCAGCGACCAAGATCGATTGATTCGTCACGGCCCGGACCGCTCTAGAAGGTGTGTTCGGCGCTCGGGAACTCGCCGCCACGGACCTCGTCGGCGAAACGGCGGGTGGCGTCGGTGAGGACGTCGGCCAGCTCGGCGTAGCGCTTCACGAAGCGCGGGGCCTTGCCGGTGCGCAGGCCGGCCATGTCCTGCCAGACCAGCACCTGGGCGTCGGTGTCCGGGCCGGCGCCGATGCCGACAGTGGGGATCGCCAGTTCGTGGGTGATCTGCTTGGCCACCTCACCCGGCACCATCTCCAGCACCACTGCGAACGCGCCGGCCTCGGCCACCGCCCGCGCGTCGGCCAGCACCTCGTCGGCCGTGTCGCCCCGGCCCTGCACGCGGTAGCCGCCCAGGGTGTGCTCACTCTGCGGGGTGAAGCCGATGTGCGCCATCACCGGGATGCCGGCGCCGACGATCGCGGCGATCTGCGCGGCGCAGCGTCGGCCGCCCTCCAGCTTCACCGCGTGGCAGCCGCCCTCCTTCATGAACCGGACGGCGGTGCGCAGCGCCTGGGTCGGGCCCTCCTCGTACGAGCCGAAGGGCAGGTCACCCACGACGAGGGCCTGCCGGGTCGAGCGCACCACGGCCCGTACCAGCGGGAGCAGGTCGTCGGCGGTCACCGGCAGGGTGGTCTCGTAGCCGAACACGTTGTTCGCGGCCGAGTCGCCGACCAGCAGCACCGGCACGCCGGCCCGGTCGAAGATCCCCGCCGTGTACTGGTCGTACGAGGTGAGCATCGGCCACCGCTCGCCACGCTCCTTGGCGGCGATCAGGTCGCGGGTGCGGACCCGACGGGTGGCCGGTCCGCCGTACAGCGCGGTCACCTCGTTCGGAGTGGACTCGGTCATGACTGTCTCCTTCCTCGAGGCCGCCTGCGCGGTCCCCGGGTTCCGTCGCGATCGTCGCACCGCCAGGCCCGGCGACGGCAGAGCCCAGTGGAAGATGTCACTCACGACCGTCGCGCACCGGGCCCGCCGCACCGCGCCGGGCCGGGTCCGGTGAACCCGACCCGGGTGTACGAGGTCAGCCGTGCTCGCGCCACCGGTTGGTGATCGGCAGTCGACGGTCGCGGCCGAACGCCTTCATGGAGATCTTCGTGCCGGGCGCCGACTGGCGTCGCTTGTACTCGGCGGTATCCACCAGCCGCAGCACCTTGTCGACCACGGCCGGGTCGTGGCCCGACTCGACCAGCCCGTCGCGGCCCAGGTCGCCGTCGACGTAACCGATGAGGATCGGGTCCAGCACGTCGTAGTCGGGCAGGGAATCGCTGTCGAGCTGGCCCGGGCTCAGCTCGGCGCTCGGCGGCTTGCCGATCGAGTTCTCCGGGATCGGGGCGGTGTCGCCGCGGCGGGCCGCGTCCGCGTTGCGCCACTTCGCCAGCCGCCAGACCAGCGTCTTCCAGACATCCTTGATCGGGTTGAAGCCGCCCACCGAGTCGCCGTACAGGGTGGAGTAGCCGACCGCCAGCTCGCTCTTGTTGCCGGTGGTGAGCACCAGGTGGCCCTCCTGGTTCGACAGCGCCATCAGGATGACGCCGCGGACCCGGGCCTGGAGGTTCTCCACGGCGATCCCGGACAGCGACAGGTTGGCGAGGAAGGCGTCCACCATCGGCTGGATCGGCTCGACGCGGTAGTCCAGCCCGGTGCGCTTGGCCAGGTCGGCGGCGTCCTCACGGGAGTGCTCGGAGGAGTGCTGGCTGGGCAGCGACACCCCGACCACCCGGTCCGGGCCGAGCGCGTCGACGGCGAGGGCGGCCACCACCGCCGAGTCGATGCCACCGGAGAGGCCGAGCACCACCGACGCGAACCGGTTCTTGTTGACGTAGTCGCGCAGGCCGAGCACCAGCGCGTGCCACACCTCGGCCTCGTCGGCCACCGGCTCGATCAGCCCGCCGGCGGCGGCCGGGCCGGGCGGCGCGGGCGGGATCACGTCCAGCGTGTAATGAGCCACCCGCATGCCGTCCGCGACGTTCTGGCTGCCCGGGGCCGTGGTCGCGGCCGGCAGCTCGACGTCGTGCACGAGCAGGTGCTCGACGAACTGCGGGGCGCGGGTGAGCAGTTCGCCGTCCGAGGCGACGATCATCGAGTCGCCCTCGAAGACCAGCTCGTCCTGGCCGCCGATCATGTTGACGTACGCGATGACCGCGTTCGCCTCGGCGGCCCGGCGGCGAACCAGCGGCAGCCGGATGTCGTCCTTGTTCAGCTCGTACGGCGAACCGTTGATGTTGACCACCAGGCCGACGCCGGCCTGCCGGGCGGCGGCGAACGGCCCGCCGGCCTGCCACAGGTCCTCGCAGATGGTCAGCGCGACGTCCACCCCGCCGATCCGCACCACGGTCAGCTGGTTGCCCGAGACGAAGTAGCGGTCCTCGTCGAAGACGCCGTAGTTGGGCAGGTGGTGCTTGAAGTAGCGGGCCACCACAGTGCCCCGGTGCAGCAGCGCGGCGGCGTTGCGGGCACCCCGGCCCGGTTCGGCGTCCCCGCTGACCTGCGGCGGCCCGTCGGCGTCCAGGTAGCCGACGACGACCGGCAGGTCGCCGAGACCGTCCTCGGCCAGGTCGGCGGCGAGCCGCTCGACGGCGGCCTGGGACGCGGCGACGAAGGAACGCCGAAAGACCAGATCCTCGACCGGGTAGCCGGTCAGCATCATCTCCGGAAAGAGCACGAGCTGGGCGCCGGCGTCGGCGGCCTGGCGGGTCCAGCTGCGGACCAGGTCGGCATTGCCGGCGAGGTCGCCGACGCTCGGGTTGACCTGGGACAGGGCGAGACGCAGGGTGGGCATGTCCTCATCTTGCCCCAGCAAGGCCGGAGCAATCCGCACCGTCGGACGAGACGGCGGCCACGCGTGAGCGGCCGTGACCGAGCAGGCCGGATCGGTACCGCTCGGCGGGCGGGACACGAGGGGACGGACGGCGGCGGTTCGCGTAACGTCTGCGTAACCAGGCCCGGGAACACTGGGCGGTCAGGTCGGGTGCAGCCCGGCCAAGGCGGACAAAAAGAGTGTCGCGAGGGGTTGGGGAAGTGGACCGTCAGCAGGAGTTCGTCCTCCGTACGCTGGAAGAGCGGGACATCCGGTTCGTCCGGCTGTGGTTCACGGACGTGCTGGGCACGCTCAAGAGCGTCTCGGTGGCGCCCGCGGAGCTGGAAGCGGCCTTCGAGGAGGGCATCGGCTTCGACGGCTCGGCCATCGAAGGCTTCGCCCGGGTCTTCGAATCGGACATGGTGGCCATGCCGGACCCGACCACCTTCCAGGTCTTCCCGTTCGAGGGCGGAGTCAGCGGCGAGAGCGCCCGGATGTTCTGCGACATCCTGCTGCCCGACGGCGGCCCCTCCTGGGCCGACCCGCGGCACGTGCTGCGCCGCGCGCTGTCCAAGGCGGCCGAGAAGGGCTTCACCTTCTACACCCACCCCGAGATCGAGTTCTTCCTGCTGGAGAACGGCCCGCAGGACGGCTCGGTGCCCACCCCGGTGGACACCGGCGGCTACTTCGAGCACACCACCCACGCGGTGGCCCGCGACTTCCGCCGCCAGGGCGTGCTGGCGCTGGAGCGGATCGGCATCTCGGTGGAGTTCAGCCACCACGAGGTCGCCCCCGGCCAGCAGGAGATCGACCTGCGCTACGCCGACGCGCTGACCACCGCCGACAACATCATGACCTTCCGGCACGTGGTGAAGGAGGTCGCGCTCTCCACCGGCGTGCAGGCCAGCTTCATGCCGAAGCCGTTCACCGACCAGCCGGGCAGCGGCATGCACACCCACCTGTCGCTGTTCGAGGGCGAGCGCAACGCCTTCCACGACGGTGGCGACCCGATGAAGCTCTCCAAGGTGGCGAAGTCCTTCATCGCCGGCCTGCTGGTGCACGCCCGGGAGTACACGGCGGTCACCAACCAGTGGGTCAACTCGTACAAGCGGCTCTTCCCGCAGGCCCTGCCCGACCGGATCACCGAGAGCCCGGCGTACGTCTGCTGGGGTCACCTGAACCGGTCCGCGCTGGTCCGCGTCCCGGCGTACGGCAAGCCGAACTCCGCCCGGGTCGAGGTCCGGTCGCTGGACTCGGCGACCAACCCGTACCTCGCCTTCGCGGTGCTGCTCGGCGCCGGGCTGAAGGGCATCGAGGAGGGCTACGAGCTGCCGCCGGGCGCCGAGGACGACGTCTGGTCGCTGAGCAGCGCCGAGCGCCGCGCCATGGGATACGAGGCGCTGCCGGAGAACCTGGCCGAGGCGATCGACGTGATGGCCGAATCCGAACTGGTCGCCGAGGTGCTCGGCGAGCACGTCTTCGACTTCTTCCTGCGCAACAAGCGGGCCGAGTGGGAGCAGTACCGCCGCGAGGTCACCCCGTACGAGCGGCAGCGCTACCTGGCGCTGTAGTCGCGGGGCTGACGCGGTGGCGCGCTGCCGCTATCGTCTCGATCACCGCGCCGGTACCCCTCCGGGCGGAGAGTCGGGAGGCAGTCGGTGCTGGAGGATCTGCTCAGCGGTGCCTGGCAGAGCGTCGTGTTCGGGATCGTCGGCGTCGGGCTGATGGCTGCCGGGTTCGGGCTCGTCGACCTGCTGACCCCGGGACGGTTGCGGGAGCTGATCTGGGTCGAGCGCAACGCCAACGCGGGGTTGCTGCTCGCCGCCAACCAGCTCGGCATCGCCGGCATCGTCTTCACGGCGATCCTGACCAGCTACAGCGACTTCGGCCGGGGGCTGGCCTCCACCGTGCTCTTCGGGCTCGTCGGGCTGGCCATCATGGCGCTGGCCTTCTTCGTGCTCGACCTGCTCACCCCGGGCAAGCTCGGTGAGGTCATCTGCTCGTCCGAGCCGCACCCCGCGGCCCGGGTCAGCGCCGCCACGCACTTCGGCGCGGCGCTGATCGTCTGCGCCTGCATCGCCTGACGCGGGTGGTCGGTGGCCTGAGGCCGGTGTTCTGAGCGTGGCCGCTTGAGCCTGCCGCGTCCGGGGGTGGTCGTCGTACCCCGGCCGTAGCGTGCCGGGCATGAACCGCACGGACCGGCTCTACGCCCTGGTCGAGGAGCTGCGCGCGGTGTCGCCCCGGCCCCGCAGCGCCCGCTGGCTCGCCGCCCACTTCGAGGTGAGCAGCCGGACCATCGAGCGGGACATCGGCGCGCTCCAGGAGGCCGGGGTGCCGATCTGGGCCGAGCCCGGGCGCACCGGCGGCTACGTCCTGGACCGCAGCCGCACCCTGCCGCCGGTCAACCTGACCCCGGCCGAGGCGGTGGCGATGGCCGTCGCGCTGCACCGGCTCGCCGGCACCCCGTTCGCCGGGCCGGGCGCCACCGCACTGCGCAAGCTGGTGGCGGTGCTGCCGGCCGCCGACGCCGCCGAGGCGCACCGCCTCGCCGGCCGGGTGCACCTGATCGGCGACGGGCCGACCACGCCCGTCCCGGCCACCGTCGCCGACGCGGTCACCGCGCGGCGGGTGCTGCGCATCCGGTACGCCGACCGCGCCGGCGTCGACTCGGTGCGCGACGTCGAACCGCTGGGCTACCTCGGCAACCCCCGACACTGGTATCTGCTCGCCTGGTGCCGCATGCGCGACGAGCTGCGCTGCTTCCGTACCGACCGGATCGGGGACGTCCAGGCGCTGCCCGAGGTGGTGGTCCGGGAGCTGCGCCTGACGGATCTCGACATCCCCCGGGAACGGGTCCGGCCGCTGAGCCTGGTCTGAGGCGGGTCCTTCACACACCGATCTCCGTCGGGTGATCCGGAAACACCGACAGGACGGTGTCGCGGACGGCCTCGAAACTGCTCTGGACGACGGCGAACCGCCGTCCCGGCAACTCTGGAGGCAGCACGTGTCCACGACGCCCATCACCTGGTTCGAGATCGGCACCGACCGGCCGGAGGAGGCGGAACGCTTCTACGGCGAGCTGTTCGGCTGGACCTTCGAAGAGCAGGGCGCGGGTAGCGGCGGGTCCTATCGGGTGACGGGTGCCGGCGGTGACACCGGAATCGGTGGGGCCATCCGGGCGACCGACGGGACGTCCCCGAACTACGCGGTGTTCTACGCCGAGGTCGACGACGTCGCGGAGACCTGCCGGCGAGCCGAGGCCGCCGGCGCGAAGGTGCTGATGCCCGCACGGACCGCACCCAGCGGTCTCACGCTCGCCCACCTGCTCGACCCGGCGGGAAATCGCCTCGGCGTGTTCGCACCCCCGCCCAGCAAGGGCTGAGGCGCGCGGATCCCGCGCGCCCGGGGCCGACGTCGGTCCCGCCAGCAAGGGCTGAGCCGCGCGGATCTCGCGCGCTGGCGGGCCGACGTCGGTCCCACGCGCATGATCGACTCCAGGTCGCCGATGTGGCGGTGTCCGGGTGCGAGGGACGCCGCCACATCGGCGAAACGGGGTGGATCACGCCGGACCACCCCAGCCCGGGGTGGTCGGAGGCCGACCCGTCGGGCTACTTGCCCGGCGTACCTGCGGGAGCGCCGTGGCCGGCCGGCCCACGGTCACCGCCGCCCGGCCCACGGTGGCCGCCGCCGGGGCCGGGGAAGACGCCGGCCTCGACGGCCTTGGTGATGGCGTCGGCCTGCTCCTGGGTGAGCTTGCCGTCCTTGACCGCCTGGTCCAGCCGCTCCTTGAGCGCGGCCTGCCGGTCCTCGGCGGACGGGCGTGCCGGACGGTCGGCGGGCCGGTGCTGCTCGCGGACCTTCTCCAGTGCGGCGGTCACCTTGTCGGTGGGGACTCCCAACTCCTTGGCGAGCGCCTCGGCGAACTCACCCTGCCGGTCGGCCTTCGCTCCAGGGGCGGGGGCGGTGCTGGCGGTCGGGGTCGGGGTGTCCGCGGCGAACGCGATCGTCGGGGCGGCGATCCCCACGCCGAGGACGCCCGCGGTGGCCAGGCCGGCCAGCAGGTGCTTCCTACGGATGGTGCGGGACATGCTGTCCTCCAGAAGGTCGGTGATGCGGCAATGTCGTCACCGACAGTGACGGGCGATCCTGGGCGCGACCCATGGCGACCCTGTCAGCCAGCTGACAATCGAGCAGCGGGCTGCCGATCGAGGCGGCGCTCGCTGAAATCGGTTGTGTCGTCATTGGTCCGGCGGCCAGTGTTGGTGGTCGCCAACGGAGGGACACCGCACGATGACCGTCGACATTCGGGAGATTCCGCTCGCCGGGTCGGACTCCGGCCCGTACGGCATCACGGTTGGGCCCGACGGCGCGTTGTGGCTGACGCTGGTCCAGGCCGGCGGGATCGCCCGCCTGGGGTCCGACGGCGGGGTCCGGACGTACCCGCTGGAGCCGGCCGGCGGCCGCCCGTTGATCATCACGGCGGGTCCGGACGGCGCGCTCTGGTTCACCCGCTCCGGGGACGACCGGATCGGTCGGCTCAGCGTCGACGGCGAGCAGCGCACGATCGCCCTGCCGGCCGGCACCGGGCCGGGCGGCATCGCGGCCGGGCCCGACGGCGCGCTCTGGTACGCGGGCATGACCTCCGACGCGATCGGCCGGGTGGACACCGACGGGACGGTAACCGCGTTTCCGCTGCCCGTGACCGGCGGGTTCGCCTCGATGATCACCGCCGGCGCGGACGACGCTCTCTGGTTCACCCTCAACCGGGCGAACGCGATCGGCCGGATCGACCTCGACGGCCGGGTGACGCTGCACCCGTTGCCCACCGCGGACGCCGGGCCGGTCGGCCTCGCGCTCGGCGCGGACGGGGCCATCTGGTTCGTGGAGATCGCGGCCGGTCAGCTCGGCCGGGTCACCCCGGACGGCGAGGTGACCGAGATCCCGTTACCGGACCGGAACGCCCGGCCGCACGCCATCGTGGCCGACCCGGCCGGCGGCGCGTGGTTCACCGAGTGGGGCGCGAACCGGATCGGGCACATCGGTCCCACCGGACGGATCGAGAGCTACGACCTGCCCACCCCGCGCTCGGAACCCCACGGCATCACCCGGACCTCCGACGGAGTCTGGGCAGCCCTGGAGATCGGCGCAGTAGCCCACCTGACCCCGAACCCCACCCCCTGACCCACCCCCTGACCCCGGTGATCAAGAGGTTCGCGTCACGATCCGGCCCGGAAATGACCCGAACCTCTTGATCACCGCCGGGAAAGGGGTGCGGGCGGGTGGGTGGGGTTAGCGGACAGCGGGGGAGACCGTGAGGGTTCCGGTGTCGGTGTCCAGGGTTGCGGTGGTGCCTACCGGGACGGTCAGCTGGTCGGGGCCGTGGCCGATGGGGAGGCCGCCGAGGATCGGTACGCCCAGGTCGCCGAGGCGTTCGGTGAGGACGTCGACGATCGTGGTTTCCCAGCCGTCCCCGCATTCGGTGAACTGCCCGATCGCCACGCCGGCCAGCCCGTCCAGCGCGCCGGCGCGGCGCAGGTGGGTGAGCATCCGGTCGACCTTGTACGGGGGTTCCTGCACGTCCTCGATCAACAGCACGGCACCGGTCAGGTCGGGCAGGTCCGCGGTGCCGACCGACGCGGCGATCAGGCACAGGTTGCCGCCCAGCAGGGTGCCGGTGGCGCGACCCGGCACCCGTACGCCGAAGGTCTCCTCGGTGGGCACCGCCTCGACGGTCACCGGCTCGGTGGTCATCAACGCCGCGTGCAGGGCCTCGGCGGAGCGCAGCGACGTCCGCTCGTCCCGCCAGGCGGCCCCCGGGCCGTGCACGCCGGCCAGCCGGGCGCCTCGCCACAGGGCGAGCTGCAACGCGGTGATGTCCGAGAAGCCGGCCACCACCTTCGGGTCGCGGCGGACGGCGGCCATGTCGATGGCGTCCACGATCCGCTGTGCGCCGTACCCGCCCCGGGTGCAGATCACGCCCCGCACCTGCGGGTCGGCGAACGCCGCGTTGAGGTCGGCGGCCCGCAGGTCGTCGGTGCCGGCGAGGTAGCCGTGGCGGGCGTACGCGTTGGGCGCCGGCACCGGCCGCAGGCCCCACCCGGTGAGCAACTCCATCCCCCGGGCGACCCGCTCCGGCGAGGTCGGCCCGGACGGTGACACCAGCAGCACCGTGTCCCCGGGGCGCAGGACGGGCGGGCGGACGACGGCCGAATCCTCGTTGATCACAATCGCAGAGCCTAACGACACCGCGGGGCCCGACGAGCAGCGAACTCCGGCCGTCGACGCCTCTGTACGCGCCGACCACCGTGGCGGGGCGTGGCGCTGTGCGACGTACCGGCTAGCCTCGACGCGTGGCAACCGCGCTGGTGATCGAGAACGACCCGACGGACGACGCACGCCGGTTGGGTGAGTGGCTGACCGAGGCAGGGCTGGAGCTGTGGGTGGTCCGCCCGCACGCCGGCGACGAGCTCCCCGCCGACCTGGAGGGGTACGCGGCGCTGGTGGTGCTCGGCGGCGACCAGCAGGCGTACCCCCTGCCGGACGGCTCGCCCGGCGCACACTGGTTCCCGGCGGTGGAGGGGCTGCTGCGCAAGGCGGTCCGCTACCGGGTGCCGACGCTGGCCGTCTGCCTGGGCGCGCAGCTGCTCGCCACCGCGCATGCCGGTCTGGTCGAGCGGAGCCCGTCCGGGCCGGAGATCGGCCCCGGCGTGGTCGGCCGGCGCGACGCCGCCGAGGGTGACCCGCTGTTCCGGTACGTGCCGCTGATCCCGGACGTGCTCCAGTGGCACTCCGACGAGATCACCGAGCTGCCCCGGGGCGCCACCCTGCTGGCCGCCTCCACCCGGTACCCGCACCAGGCGTTCCGGCTCGGCGACCGGGCCTGGGGGCTGCAGTTCCACATCGAGTGCGACACCGCGATGATCGCCGACTGGGCCACCGACTCGGCCCAGCTCGCGGAGCTGGGCTACGACCCGGAGCTGGTCGTGGCGGCCTGCGACTCGGTGATGGTGGACGTCGAGGAGGTGTGGCAGCCGTTCGCCGCCCGGTTCGCGGCGCTGGCCCTCGGCGAGTTGGACGACAGCACGACGCGGCGTGGCCTGCCGCTGCTCGGGCACTGATGAGCCGGCCGACGAGGGCGCCGGGTCGGCTCGCCCGGTACGGCTTCGGGGTCGCCGACGGCGACGGCGGCGCTCGCGCCGCCGACCTGCTCGGCCCGGACGGGCTGGGCCTCTGGCAGCCGGTCGAGCAGGAGCCGGTCGACGAGACGGCCACGGAGCTGCTGGCCGCGCTGTCCCGGGCCGCCGACCCGGATCTGGCGCTGCGCCAACTGCACCGCATCGTCGAGGCCGAGACGCGGACCAACGGCACCAGCGCCGCCAGCACGCGGGCCGCCAGCGCGCCGAGCGCCCGCACGCCCCCCGCCAGCGCCGCCGGCGGAAGCGGCGCCAGCACGCCGAGCGGTAGCGGCAGCGGCGCGCGCTCGCCGCTGATCGCGGAGCTGCACACCGATCCCGGGCTGCGGCGGCGACTGATCGCCGTCCTGGGCGCGTCGTCGGCGCTCGGTGATCACCTGGTGGCCAACCCGGAGCACTGTCTGGCGCTGCGCACCGCCCCGGATGGGCTCGCGCCGATCGCCGAGGGGCGACTGGAACCGGCCGGCGACGGCAACCCCGTGGCGGTGCTGCGGACCGCGTACCGGCTGGCGTTGCTGCGGATCGCGGCGGCCGACCTCACCGGCGGCCGGGCCCTGGAGCAGACCATGGGTGCGCTGTCCGCGCTGGCCGACGCGACCCTGGCCGCGGCGTACGAGATCGCCGTCGACGAGCTGGCCGACGGCACCGAGCGGCCCCGGCTGGCCGTGGTGGCGATGGGCAAGTGCGGCGGCGGTGAACTGAACTACGTCTCCGACGTGGACGTGATCTTCGTGGCGGCCGAGGACACCGACCTGCCCGCCGCGACCCAGGTGGCGACCCGGCTGATCTCCATCTGCGGCATGGTCGCCTGGCCGGTGGACGCCGCCCTGCGGCCCGAGGGCAGTCGCGGCCCGCTGGTGCGCACCCTCGCCAGCCACCTGGCCTACTACCGGCGGTGGGCGCGTACCTGGGAGTTCCAGGCGCTGCTCAAGGCCCGTCCGGCCGCCGGTGACCTGCCGCTGGCCCAGGAGTGGATCGACCAGCTCGCTCCGCTGGTGTGGCGGGCCGCCGAACGACCCGAGGCGGTCGAGGACGTCCGCGCGATGCGCCGCCGGATCATCGACAACATCCCGCCGAAGGAGCTGGAACGCGAGATCAAACGCGGTCCCGGCGGGCTGCGCGACATCGAGTTCGCCGTCCAGCTCCTGCAACTCGTGCACGGCCGGGGCGACGAGACGCTGCGGGCGCCGGGCACCATCCCGGCGCTGCGCGCGCTGGTCGCCGGCGGCTACGTCGGCCGCGCCGACGGCGAGTCACTGCTGCGCGGCTACCGCTTCCTGCGCAGCGTCGAGCACCGACTCCAGTTGCAGGCCCTGCGCCGTACGCACACCGTGCCCACCGAACCGTCCGCGCTGCGCTGGCTGGCCGCCGCGCTGGGTTTCACCGCCACGCCGGGGCGCAGCGCCGTGGAGAGCTTCCGGGCCGAGTGGGTCACCCACGCCACCGAGGTACGCCGGCTGCACGCCAAGCTGCTCTACCGACCGCTGCTGGAGTCGGTGGCCCGGGTGCCCGCCGACGGGCTGCGACTCACCCCGGAGGCCGCGCGGCACCGGTTGGAGATCCTCGGTTTCGCCGACCCGGCCGGGGCGTTGCGGCACCTCCAGGCGCTCACCGGCGGGGTGAGCCGCACCGCGGCCATCCAGCGGACCCTGCTGCCGGTGCTGCTGAGCGAGTTCGCCGACGCGCCGGAGCCGGACCGGGGGCTGCTCAACTACCGCAAGGTCTCCGACAAGCTGGGCAGCACCCCCTGGTACCTGCGGCTGCTGCGCGACGGCGGTCCCGTCGCCCGGCGGCTGGCCCGGGTCCTGGCCCTCTCCCGGTACGTCGCCGACCTGCTCGCCCGCGATCCGGAGGCGCTGCGGCTGCTCGCCGAGGAGAACGAGTTGGCGCCGCGCCCACGGGCGGTGCTGCGGGAGGGCTTCCTGGCGGCGGCGGCCCGACACACCGACCCGGTCGAGGCGACCCGCGCGGTGCGGGCGCTGCGCCGCCGGGAACTGGTCCGGGTGGCGTGCGCGGACGTGCTCTGCCGCGCCGGCGCGCTCGCCCCCACCCCGACGCGGCCGGACGGCACGACGCGGCCGGCCGTCGGTCTGGCCGACATCACCGAGGTCGGCACGGCGCTCTCCGACGTCACCGACGCCACGCTCGCCGCCGCGCTGCGCGCCGCCCGGGCCAGCCAGAAGGCGCCGGAAGGGCTGCGGTTCGCGGTGATCGGGATGGGCCGGCTCGGCGGGTACGAGTCGAACTACCTCTCCGACGCCGACGTGCTCTTCGTCTACGACCCGCCCGCCGGCAGCAGCGAGAGCGCGGCCAGCGCCGCCGCGCACGCGATCGCGGAGGAGCTGCGGCGACTGCTGGGGGTACCCGCGCCCGACCCGCCGCTCGGTGTCGACGCCGACCTGCGTCCCGAGGGCCGGCAGGGTCCGCTGGTGCGCAGCCTCGCCGCGTACGCGCAGTACTACGCCCGCTGGTCCCGGGTGTGGGAGGCGCAGGCGCTGCTGCGGGCACGGTTCGTCTGCGGTGACGCCGACCTGGGCGCCGAGTTCGAGGCGATGATCGAGCCGGTGCGCTACCCGGCCGACGGGCTGACCCGCGAGCAGGTCGTCGAGATCCGCCGGATCAAGGCCCGGGTGGAGAACGAACGGCTGCCGCGCGGCGCCGACCCGGCCACCCACACCAAGCTGGGCCGGGGCGGGCTGGCCGACGTGGAGTGGGCCGTCCAGCTCGTCCAGCTCCGGCACGCGGGCAGAGTCCCGGAGCTGCGCGGCACGTGTACCCTCGACGCCCTCGCGGCGGCCGAGCGGGCCGGCCTGGTCGACCCGGCGGACGCCGCGGAGATGGCCGCCGGCTGGTCCCTGGCCGCGCAGGTGCGCAACGCGTTGATGCTGGTCCGGGGCCGCGCCGGTGACCAGCTTCCCCGGCACGGGGTGGAGCTGGCCGGGGTGGTCCGGCTGCTCGGCCGCGACGATCCGGGGGAGTTCCTCGACGAGTACCTGCGCACCGGCCGGCGCTCCCGCGCCGCCGCCCAGCGGGTGCTGGAGGCGTAGCGCCGGGTCAACTGCCGACGGTGTACTCGCCGGCGTGCGGAACGGTGACGGTGCTCCAGTCCCCGTCGGCGGTGACGGTGGCGCCGCCGGAGGCGACCAGCCACCGGCTGTGCCGGACCCGGACGGCCACCGGGCCGGCGGTCGGGGCCCGGAAGGTCAGCGCCGCGCCGTCGGCGCGGACCAGTTCGGCGGGCGCGGCGACCAGCGGCGTCGGGTCGGCCACCGCCCAGACCCGCCAGTGCGCGCCGGACCAGACCGGCGTCAGGTACGGCAGGCCGCCCTCGACCAGCTCCGCCTCGGCCCGTCCCACCCAGGACAGCGGGGCGTCCGGCACCGCCACGTACTGCACGGCGTTCTCCGCCAGCCACGCCCGGTAGCTCTCCCGGGTCAGCGGCACGCCGGTGCCCGCCGCGCCGGGCACCGTGGTGAAGAACAGCGGGTTGCGGTCGATGTCGGCCTGCCGCAGCCAGCCGCGGGCCAGCGGCACCTCACCGAGGCGGGCCGCCTCCCAGTAGTTGCGCGTCGGCGGCACCTCCACCCGGCCGGTGAGCCGCTGCCCGGCCAGGAACGCCCGCAGCGGCGCGTGGTAGCCGGGAGCGCTGGTCGGGTCGCCGATGCCGCGCAGGTCGGCGGGGACCACCGGCGGCTGCCACCCGCAGACGGCCACCAGCAGCGCGGTCAGGCCCACACCGCCCAGCAGGCGGGCCCGCCGCGACCGCTGCGGCGGCGCGGCGTTGGGCGGCGCGGCGTTGGGCGGCGCGGGGCGGTCGACGGGCCGGCGGGTGAGGCGGGCGGTGAGCCAGGCCGGCGGCCGGGCGGCGGCGGCCAGCACCGGCAGCGCGAACATCGTCGCCAGCCGGGTCGCGTTCAACCCCACCGGGGTGTGGACCAGCGCGGCGACGAGCACCCCGGCGGCGGAGAGGAGCGCGCCGTACCGCACCGGCCGGTACGCCACCAGCGCCGCCACCACCAGGCCGGTCACCACCGCCCGCAGGGTGTCGGTGCGGCTGATGTTCATCCAGCCGCCGTCGCCGAAGAGCAGCGCGGTCGCGGCCAGCGGCACGGCCGCCGCGACACCCAGCGTCAGACCGTCGGCGTAGCGGCGGGCGAGCAGCAACGCCGCGCCCGCCAGGCCGACGAACAGGCCCGCCACCGGGCTCGTCGCCGACGCCAGCAGCGCGCCGACCGCGGCGAGCGCGAGACGCCGATTCCGGGGTACGCCCCGAGTCAGCGCCAGCAGCGCGGCCAGCCCGAACGCGACACCCAGGGCGTACGTCACCCGGCCGGAGACCAGGTTGCCGGCCAGCGTGACCACGCCGACCACGCTGCCCAGCAGCGGTCGGGGCACCGGGCTGCGGACCAGCAGCGCGGCCAGCGCGGCGGCCGACGCCACGAGCGCCAGCGCACCGGTGACCCGCACGCCGAGCAGGGCCATCACCGGCTGGGACACGAGGCTGTAGCCGAACTGCTGCACCCCGCCGTACCAGCGCAGATCGACAGGTGTCAGACCGTGCGCGGCGAAGAAGTCCGCCCGGGCGACCTGGGCGGCGAGGTCCGAGCCCATCAGCGGCAGGGCCAGCCAGAGCGCGCCGAGCACGACTGCGGAACCGGTGGCCACCGCCACCACCCGACTGCGCCGCATGCCCACCTCCGTACCGCGACAACCGTACTGGCAGCATGTCCGGCGTGCCTCACCACCTCGCGCGCTGGACCGGACTGGTCGGCTCGGTGTTGCTCGCCGTCGCCGCGTTCCTCGGCGGCGCCCTACCCGGCTCGCCCCTGCGCTCCACCCCGGTCAGCATCTGGCAGGGCCCGAACGGGCCGCTGGTCCTCGCCGCCTGGCTGGTCGGCACCGCGCTGCTGGCGTACGCCTGGTGGTCGCTGCGCGACAGCGTGCCGTCGACCCGGTGGGCGCTTGTCACAGTCGGGCTCTGGCTGCTGCCGGTGCTGATCGCGCCGCCGCTGGCCAGCCGCGACGTCTACGCGTACGCCTGCCAGGGCGCCAGCTACGCCGCCGGGATCAACCCGTACGAGCAGGGTGTCTCCGCGCTGCCCTGCCCCTGGCTGGACACCATCTCCTACATCTGGCGCGACACGCCGGCGCCGTACGGGCCGCTGTTCGTGGTGCTCGCCGGCGCGGTGGTCAAGGCCACCGGCTCACTGACCGGCGCGATAGTGGTGTTCCGGCTGATCGCCGTGGCGGGGGTCGCGCTGACCGCGGTCAGCCTGCCGGTGCTGGCCCGGCGAGCCGGCGTACCGGCCGCCCGGGCGGTCTGGCTGACGCTCGCCTGCCCGCTGGTCGCCGTGCACCTGGTCGGCGGCGCGCACAACGACGCCCTGATGGTCGGCCTGCTGGTCGCCGGGCTGGCGGTGATCGCCTCGCGGCCCGGCCGCCCCGGCCCGCTGCTCGCCGGGGGCGCGCTGCTCGGGCTGGCCGCCGCAATCAAGGTGACGGCGCTGGTCGTGGTGCCGTTCGCGGCGCTGGCCGCGATCGTCGGCGGGTACTCGATCCGCGCGCTGATCCGCCACGGCGGCTGGGTCGTCGGCGGCGCGGTCGCCGTCGTGGTCGGGGTGACCTTCGCCGCCGGACTGGACTTCGGCTGGGTCGGCGGCCTGGCCCGAGGCGGCGACGTGATCGCCTGGACGTCGCCGTCCACGGCGGTCGGCCAGACCGTTGGTTACCTGGCGGTTCCCTTCGGCGGGCACATCGACGCCCTGCCGGTCACCCGGGGGATCGGCATGGCAGTGCTGGCGCTGCTGCTGGTGTGGTTGTGGTGGCGGGCCCGCACCCGCGAGCCGCTGTGGCACGCCGCCCTGGCGCTGGCCGCCACTGTCGCCCTCGCGCCGCTGTTCCACCCCTGGTACTGGATCTGGCCCCTCGCGGTGCTCGCGGCCACCGCCCGGCGTACCGGATGGTTCATGGTGGTCGCGCTGGTCGCGTCGTTCCTGGTGCTGCCCGACGGCACCGGGCTGGCCCGGTTCACCAAGTCGGTCGGGGCGCCGCTGATGACGCTGTTGGTGATCGTGCTGGTCGTCCGGTTGGTACGGTCGGCTCGGGCGGCCCGTCAGCCGGTCGCCGCCGACTGAGGGAAGGTGCGCCGGTGACCGCTCCCGGCGCGTCGCCGCCGCTTGCCGGCCCTTCGGTGGCCCGGCTCGCCAGGTACGCCGGCCTGGTCGGCGCGGTCCTGCTCACCGTCGCCGGGTATCTCGGCGGGGCGCTGCCCGACGCCCCGCTGGGCGCGACACCGGTGTCGATCTGGCGGGCCCCGCACGGGCCGACCACGCTGACCTGCTGGCTTGTCGGCACGGCGCTGCTGGTCGGCGCCTGGTGGTCACTGCGCGCCGGTGCGCCGTCGGGCCGGTGGGCGTACGTCACCGCCGGGCTGTGGGTCCTACCGATGCTGGTCGCGCCGCCGCTGGGCAGCCGGGACGTCTACTCGTACGCCTGCCAGGGCTGGACGTACGCGCACGGCGTCGACCCGTACGCGGTTCCGGTGGCGGCGGCCGGCTGCCCGTGGGTGGAGACGGTGGCGCCGATCTGGCGGGACACGCCTGCCCCGTACGGGCCGGTCTTCGTGCTGCTCGCGGCGCTCGCGGTCACGCTGGGCGGCGGGCTCACCGGCACGGTCGTACTGCTGCGGGTCTTCGCCGTGGCTGGCCTGCTCCTGGCGGCGTACTGCCTGCCCGCCCTGGCGCGGGCGGCCGGCGTGCCGACCCGGCGGGCGGCCTGGTTGGCGCTGGCCGCGCCGGTGGTCGGCGTGCACCTGGTGGCCGGGGCGCACAACGACGCCGTCATGCTCGGGCTGCTGCTCTGTGCGCTCCTGCTGGTGATCCGACGGCCGGGTCGACCGGGGGCGCTGCTCGCCGCCGGGGCCCTGCTCGGCCTGGCGGTCACGGTGAAGGCCACCGCCGTGGTGGTAACACCGTTCGCCGCGCTGGCCGCGGTGCACGGCCGGCACACCGTACGGGCGCTGCTGCGCGACGGCGGCGCTCTGGCCGGCGGGATGCTGGCCGCGTTGCTGGTCACCTCGGTGCTGTCCGGTCTCGGCTTCGGCTGGGTGGGCGGGCTGACCCGCAGCGGAGACTCCGAACAGTGGACGTCGCCGCCCACCGCCGTCGGCCTGCTGGTGGACTACGCCGGCGCGCTGGTCGGGGGCGACCCGCAGGCGGTGCCGGTGGTCCGGGCGGTGGCGCTGCTGCTGCTCGCGATCGTGGTGGTGGTCCTGTGGCTGAGGGCCCGGCGGGCCTCGGATGATCCGACCCTGGACCGCGCCCGGGTCACGCTGCACGGCGCCGGCCTGGCCCTGGCCGCCACTGTGGTCCTGTCCCCGGTCTTCTACCCCTGGTACGCGACCTGGCCGCTGGCCCTGCTCGCGCTCACCGCCACCCGGACCACCTGGTTCGTGCTGCCGGCCGGGGTGGCGACGTTCCTGGTCCTGCCCGACGGCACCAACCTGGCCCGCTTCACGAAGGCCCCCGGCGCGGTGGCGATGACCGCTCTGCTCCTGTTCCTGCTCCTTCGGGTCGGTCAGAACGGGCTGAAGCGTCCGCCGCGTCGGTCCGCTGCTCACGATCGCGCTCGAACAGGGAAGTAGTGGCATCGCCGGACCTGCGAGGCCACTACTTCCTGAATCGAGCACGATCTTGCGGCAGCGGCAGCAGCAGCAGGGACGTGCGGGGTGGGCGCGGTCAGCGGTGCGTGTTCCAGGTGGCGCCGGGGGTGGAGGGCCGGGCCAGCCGGGCGCGTACGGCGAGTGCCACCGGTAGCAGGGCGGGGCCGACCAGGCCGACCACGGCCGCCGTCGCGGCGAGTGCCGTCCAGCTCGGGTTGAACTCGGCCGGCACGCCGTCGGCGGCCCCGGCCAGTGGTTGCAGGGCCAGCAGGCCCACCGGGGTGAACAGGGTCAACAGGGCCCAGCCGCCCCGGTGGTCGCCGCGCAGCGCCAGTCCCACGGCGAGCAGCACGGCCACCGCGAGCACCGCCACGGCGGCGTTGAGCAGGGCCTGACCCGCGGTCCCCGCGCGGTAGGTCCAGGCGAGGCTTTCCGGCGTCAGGCTCGCTGCCGCCACCAGGCCGGCGACGGCCGCGACCAGCGGCGTCACCCGCAGCGACACCTGCCGCTCGCCGGACGCGCCGAGCGCCACCAGCCCCAACCCGACCTGGGGGAGCAGCACGAACAGCGGCGGACGGGGCAGGTCCGTGAGCGCGGCGGCGGGGACGAGCGCGACAGTGAGGAGCGCCGCGAGCGCGACCGCGCGTCGGCGCCACCTGCCGGGTGTCAGCGCCTGCGCCGCCGCGGCGAACAGCCAGCCGACCCACGCCACGATGCCGAGCGAGACGAACGGCCCGACCGACGGCTCACCGAAGCCCGGCGGTGCGGGGCGCAGTTCGAGCACCGTCCACACGCCGGCGAGCATGGTGGCGGTGAACAGGGCCACGGCGGCCGCGAGGCGTACGCCCGGGACGAGGTGGATCACGCCGGCGGCGCGTACCCGCTGACGCAGCCCGCCGCGCAGGAGGTCCGCGGCGTCCGCGGGCGCCGGCCAGCGGCGGCCCGGCGTGGCCAGGTCCAGGTACGTGCCGACGATCTCGGCGCCACGGGAGCGCCGGTACTCGGCGGGGTAGGCGAGCAGCAGCCGCAGGTAACGTCGCTCAAGATCGGTCATGCCAACCCTCCGGCGATACGCGGGGCGGCCGGCCGGGCGGTGCGGGCCCGCTCCGCCAGCCGCCTGGTGGCGGCCTCGACGTTGCGCCGGAGCCGCTCGGTCTCGGCGCTCAGGGTGGCGTCACCGGCGGGGGAGAGCCGGTAGTAGCGGCGCAGACGGCTGTCCACCACCTCCTCCCGGTCGACCTCGACGAGACCGGCGTCGACCAGCCGGTCGAGTGCCCCGTAGAGCGTCCCGGGGCGGAGCGACACACGGTTGTCGGAGAGGACGGCGACCTCGCGGATCAGCCCGTAGCCGTGCATCGGCTCGGCGGCGAGCGCGGTGAGGATCAGGAACGTGGGTTCACGCAGTGGTGTATCCATCGCCGTAATATATCGGATACGAAGGTATGCCGGGGGGCGGCGCCGCTCGGCGCGCATCTGATCGGATACCAGGGGTCGAAGTGGCCCACCGGCCTGCGACGGCCCCGGAGCACCCATCTGCGATCATGCTCCGCTGTGGAGCTATACGGACCGTTTCGCCGCGAGGCGATGGAGCGGGGCATTCCGGCGGATCAGGTTGACCGGTTCGCCGAGCAGCTGCGATTCGCGATCTGGGTAGGTGGCGGTGACGGCGGCGAGGACGTGGTCGGGCAGAGCGGCGGACTGCCCCGGCTACCTGTCGACGCCGAGTGGCCGTCCGAGCGCGGGATTCCGTTGCCGTTCGTCGCGTCCCTCGACTGCGCGGCCCTTCCGAAGGTGGAGCGGCTTCCCCTGCCGGTGGACGAGAACCTCATGTTCGCCTCGGACACCGTGCAGCAGCTGGTCAGGGAGCTGACGTACACCGACGAACTCATCGAGCTGGTCCAGGATCTCTGGCCCACGGAGAACGGCCTGGCATCCCTGCGCATCGGTGGATACACGAAACGAATCGGAGGCTCGTACTCTCCGGAGGAGCAGATGGCGCGTGCCAGCCTGCGGGCCCGACTGGCGACCGGACCTGACCTTGCGCGGCCCGAGAGGATCCGCTGGCGCCGCGAAGAGGAATCCCGACTGATTCGGGAATGGGTGCCGCTCGCCCAGTTCCCCACCGAGTTCTTTGTCACTTCGGTCGCTTCTTGATCAGATTCGACGACCTGGCCGCCGGCCGCTTCGACCAGATGCGCTCCTTCCCCGCATTCACCGAGTAGGCCGACAAGAGCTACCTCGGCGTTTGAGGACCGGGGCGAGCACGGTGACGTCCTGCTCGTCGGGCAGGGCGCCGATCTGGTCGGTGAGGTGAGGTCGGTTCACGAGTCGTCCCGGGTGGTGGGCGGGGCGGCCTGATCGGTGGGCGCTGTGGCGGCCGGGGTGAGCCGGTCCAGGATCGCGGTGACCACCGCGGCGGTATCCGGGTCGAGCCCGTCGAGCAGGGTGGGGTCGCGGTCGCCGGCGAGGATGCGGTGGAGCACTGCCGCGAACGCCGCGCCCTCTGGGTCGGCGGCGAGATCGTCGAGGACCGGGGTGAGCTGCGCGGTGGCGTCGGGGTCGCCGCTGGCCGCCGCGACCGTGACGTCCATCAGCGCATCCAGCCACTTCTCCTCGTTGTTGGTGAGGGTGTGCCAGGCGTCGAGATCGACGGTGACCTCGCCGGCGAGGGCATCCAGGAGGCGGCGGACGATCGCGGTGTCGATCGGGTCGAGCCCGTCCAGTGCTGGGGTGTGGTCGCCGGCGTGGATGCGGCGCAGCACCTCGGCCAGCTGCCGCCAGTCACTCTGCTCCCCGCGGGCGGTGAGGGCCTGGTCGAGGGCGGCAGCGGCGTCCGGGTCACCGCCCTCGGCGGCGATCAGGGCGGCGATCACCGGTTCCCACCAGGTCAGGTGCCGCTGCAGGTCGGCTTCCTCCTCGGGGGGCAGGGAGCGGGCCAGGCGGAGCACCTCATCCAGCGCCGCCTGCCCGTCCGGGGCGCGGGCGGGTAGCCGGGCCACCAGATCGGCCAGGTGCACTCCGTCGACCTGGTCGACGATGCGGCACACGTCGGCGAACGCTGCCGGGGGCGGCGCCTCGTCCCGGGCAAGCAGTCGGGCGAGGGCGCGGACACGTCCGGTCAGCTCCCCGGCACCGGTCTGGTATCCGATCACGGCGGCGGCCAGGCGATGGGCCCACACCTGCTGCCGCTCGCCGCCGTACCGGTTCAGGTAAAGGGCGAGGTTGGTGTGGCTGACCCCGATGCCGTCCGGCTCCCCGGCCGCGTAGCCCAGCCGCAGGGCATCCTTGCCCAGCTCGATCGCCGGGCCGCCGTGACCCAGCTGATCCTCCACGTCGGCCAGAGCGGACAGCACCTTGCCCAGCATGGTGATGTTGTGGTCGGCTTCGAAGACCGTCCGGCACCACTGCAGCAGGGTCCGGGCCTCACCGACCCGGCCCAGCCGCAACAGCGGCCCGTATTCGTTGAGCGCCGAGAAGGCCTGCTCGGCGTCGCTGGCCCCCCGCCCCCGCTGGGAGGCGAGTATCTCGGCGCTGAAGTCCAGCGCCTGCTGCCACCGGCCGAGATCCTGGGCCGCCGTACGGCCGAGGTCGAAGATCACCTCCCGGACGTTGAAGGGGTCTGAGGCCTCGGGTGTATCGGAGGACTCGGGGAGGGCGGCCATCGCCGGACGGAGCTGTTGCACGGCGGCGAGCACCTGGTCGGCATGCCCCTGACGGACGAGGATCTGCAGCCGCTGCGCCTCATCGAGCAGCTGGGTCCAGGGACCCCATCCGGCCTGGCGGGTGTACTCCTTCTGATCCTCGGCCAGGCTGAGGGCGTCGTCGAACCGACCCAGCCTACGGTGGAGGTTGACGAGGTCCGTCGCGATCGCCGAGGCCAGTGGGAAGTTCTGCTGGGCGACGGCGGTGTCGAGCAGGTCACGTAGTTCTGTGGCGGCGTGGTGGGGTCGGATGGACCTCAGGGCTCGTGCGTGCAGCCGCCCGGCGCGCAGTTCCACATCGCTGCCGCGGCCGCCCTCGCGGGCCCTGGCCAGCAGCGGCAGCACCGCCGCCGCAGTCCCCGGCGAGGCGCTGCGGTTGAGGACCGCCTCTATCGGATACAGCACCTGCTGCCACTGGTGTTGCCGGATCAGGTAGGGGGCGGCGGCCAGCGCCGCCCGGCGGACCAGCCAGCCCAGCTCCTCCCGCTCCCGCTGCGCAGCAGCGTCCAAGAGGGCTAGCCAGTAGGCGGCGAGTTCGGTGTCCACGGCGTTGCCCAGATCGGGGCCGATCATGGTGCGGCCGGCCTCGGCGACGCCGGGATGCAGGTGGAACCGCGCCGGCCGGCCGGTGTCCGGGTTCCGGTCCACCGCGACCAAAGCCTGCTCCAGCAGCGGCGCCAGGGCAGCGTCCAGGTCGGGGGGCGGGCCGGGTTTGTCCAGCCGCTGCCACAACTCGGCCCAGCTGCCCTCGACCACGAGGCCGAGGCGGTCGTCTTGTTCCAGGCAGCACAGCAACCCGAACAGGGTGGCCGAGGCGGCGGGCAGGGTGCCGGTGGTGCCGCGGGTCCAGCCGTCGAGCACCCGCAGATAGTCCTCGCCAGTGGCAGACGCCTCCCCGTGCTGCAGGAAGGCATCCAGGCGGGTGCCGGTGTCCAGCCAGGTCTGGTCCGCCTCGTCCAGCCGGGACTGCAGCGCGGCCGGATCCTGAGCTTGCCCGTCGGCCAGCTCGATCAGCTTCGGGTGGCCCTGCACCACGGCGAGGGTGCGGGCGGCCAGCGCTCGGGCCTGGCGTGCGTCGAGGCCGCGGCTGGCGCCGTCGAGCAGGGCGCGCAGGTGCGGCCATTCCCGAGCCAGCAGCACCGCCTCGGTCAGCGACAGCGCGTGCACCGGCTCCACCAGCACCCCGGGCGGCAGCCCAGCGATCGGGCGGCGGGAGGTCAACACCACCCGGGACAAGCCGCCGTGGCCGGTGAGCGCGTCGATCAGCAGCTGCCACCGCTGGTCGCGCCACCCGCCGGTGTCGGTGAGCAACGATTCCAGGTTGTCCAGAACCAGCAGCACCCGCTGACGTTCGAGGAACTCGGTCAGGGTCGGCAGAAAGGCCTGCAACGCGGCAGTGTCGTCGACCAGGTGCGCCAGCCGAATTCCGGGCAGCTGCGCCTCCAGATCCAGGGCGAACGCGGTGAGCGCGGCGGTGATGTCGTGGCCCTCCGGCGGGGCCTGATGCCACACCAGCCGGGCGAACCCGTCCTCGTGGGTGTACGCCAACTCCAGCGCGCAGGCGGTCTTCCCGGCCCCGGCCATCCCGTGAAACAGCACCCCGCTGCGGCCGCTGCGCGGGGCCAGCGCGGCGGTGGCCCGGGTCATCGGCCCCACCCGGCCCACGAAACGCTGCGGCTGCGGGTCGAACCGGGCGAGTTTCTGTTGCTCGGCCTGGAACACCACCGGCTGCCCGGGCGGCGCGTCCAGCCTCAGCTCGCCGGCTCGGGCGCCGAACAACGCCGGGGTGGTCACCGACAACGCCGGCGCCCCCGCGGTCGGGGGATCCTGCACCACCCGCGGCAACGTCAGCCCCAGCGCCCGCGCCACCGGCTGCCCCTTACCCAACACCAGCTGGTAAAACGAGCCGGCGAGGGCGATCGCGAAATCGTCCACCACCGGATACCGCATCGCCAGCACCGCGCAGTCCAGCCGGCGCACCAACTCGGTGGCCACCGCCGGCAACGCCCCCTCCGCCTGGTCCGAGCCGCCGCCCGGGGTGGCGCCGTCAGTGCCGTACCCGTCCGGGCCGGCCGCACCGTGTGCGGGGTCTGCGGGGCGCAGACCGAGCAGGCGCAGATGTTCGGCCGCGGTCACCGCCGCCGACTCGCAGGTGGACAGGGTGACCAACTTGATCTGCCGACCGACCACATTCAACAGGTTCACCAACTCGCGGCTGGAAATCAGATCCCGTTGTCCCGTGTCCTTCTCCAGCAGCAGCCCGGCCGGCAGGCCATGCCCGGAAATGTGCAGCACGTCCCAGCCGGCCTCTTCGAGCAGGGCGTCCTCCAGCCGTTTGCGGGTGGCGCCGTACTGCAACACCCGCAACTCCACCGCCTTCTCATTGGCCGCGGCAATCTCCTGCACCAGCTGCGCCAACGCGTAGCGTTCCCGGCGCAGGTTCAACGCCGACGCGTCCTCCGGCAGGCTGAAGACCGCCAGCATCCGCAGCCGATCCCCCACCGGCCTCTTGACCCGCGGCGTCCGGCCCACCGGGTCGACGACGAAATTCACCCACTGCACCGCCAACGCTTGACCCCCGACGTGGGCCAGCTCCCACGGCCGGTACGCCAACACCTGCGCCTCGGCCGGCACCTCCAGCCGCACCGGCTCCTGCCACTCGGCAAGCGCCACCGCTACCGGGCCCAGCACCCGCTCCCCGATCCACGCCCCCACCTGCGCAACCAGTTGCGCCTCACTGGCCAACCGCCGATCCGGCGCTGCATGCCAGAACAGGTACTCGTCCAGCGCGGTGAACGCCTCGTACTGCCACTCCCCGGCATCCAACTCCACAACATGATCAGCCAGAAACCGGCCGCCGTCGGCGTCGGTCAGCCGCCACCGCCACCGCATCGGCCCCGCGAAGTCCAACACCTCAAGCCGCAACATCCACCCACCACCCCGGACTGTGACCGCACCGTTCCACCCTGGTACACCCACGCCACCGCAACAATCCCCACACCCGCTGATCACCCGGACAGTCAGATAACCGCCAATGACCACGCCGACCGTTCACCCCGTCAACCGGCCACCCGGTGCCGGACTGGACGGTGAGTCAAGGCCGACCGCAATCACGCCTACGGTCCTCCCTTGTGGACTTATCGACCACCTGGTCGTCAAGACCAACACCAGCGCCCGCACCGTCGAGCTGCCTGATGTCGTGGTGGTGGCGCTGCGTCAGCACCTGACCGACAGCTGCGACGCGGTCGAAGTCGACGACGACACGGACCGTCGCCGGCCGGTCCGCCGGGCCGCACGCCTGCTGTTCAAGGGTGTTGGCGGCGAGCCCGTCAACGCGGCGGCCTCCCATACCTGGGCGAGCGCCCGGGAAGCGGTCGGCCTGCCGGCGCGGTGGGCACTACTACGTGCTCGACCGGACCCGGCTGCTCATCGACGGCGCGCTCGGCCAACACGAAACGGCGGCCACGCCGGCTGTGAGCCGGGCATGACCGCCGTTTCGTGAAGTTGTACCCAACCTGTACCCAAGATCAGTAGCGATCCTGTTGCTCCAGGTCAGAGCCCTTGATCAGGCTCAGCAGTCGTAGTACATGGCGAACTCGTGCGGGGTCGGGCGCAGACGCACCGGGTCGACCTCGTTGGCGCGCTTCCAGTCGACCCAGGTGGAGATCAGGTCGGGGGTGAAGACGCCGCCGTCGAGCAGGTAGTCGTGGTCGGCCTCCAGCGAGTCGAGCACGGCCGGCAGCGAGCCCGGGACCTGCTTGACGTCGCCCCACTCCTCCGGCGGGAGGTCGTAGAGGTCCTTGTCGATCGGCGTCGGCGGCTCGATCTTGCTCTTGATGCCGTCCAGGCCGGCCATCATCATGGCCGAGAAGGCCAGGTAGACGTTTGCCGACGGGTCCGGCACGCGGAACTCGACGCGCTTGGCCTTCGCGTTGCTGCCGGTCACCGGGATGCGGGTGCAGGCGGAGCGGTTGCGCTGCGAGTAGACCAGGTTGACCGGCGCCTCGTAGCCGGGCACCAGGCGGCGGTACGAGTTGACCGTCGGGTTGGTGAAGGCCAGCAGCGACGGCGCGTGGTGCAGCAGACCGCCGATGTACCAGCGGGCGGTGTCGGACAGGCCGGCGTAGCCGGTCTCGTCGTAGAACAGCGGCTCACCGTTGAGCCAGAGGCTCTGGTGGGTGTGCATGCCGGAGCCGTTGTCGCCGAACAGCGGCTTGGGCATGAACGTCGCGGTCTTGCCGTTGGCCCAGGCCTCGTTCTTCACGATGTACTTGAAGAGCTGGAGCTGGTCGGCGGCGTGCAGCAGCGTCGAGAACTTGTAGTTGATCTCGGACTGGCCGGCGGTGCCCACCTCGTGGTGCGAACGCTCCACGGTGAAGCCGCTGTCGACGAGCCGACGCACGATCGAGTCGCGCAGGTCGGCGTAGTGGTCGACTGGGGGCACCGGGAAGTAGCCGCCCTTGTACGCGGTCTTGTAACCGCGGTTGCCGCCCTCCTCCTCGCGACCGGTGTTCCACGCGCCCTCGACCGAGTCGATGTAGTAGAACGACTGGTGCGCCGAGGTCTCGTGGCGGATCGAGTCGAAGATGTAGAACTCCGCCTCGGCGCCGAAGTAGGCGGTGTCGGCGATGCCGCTCGCGGCGAGGTACGCCTCGGCCTTCTTCGCGACGTTGCGCGGGTCGCGGGTGTAGGCCTCGCGGGTGAACGGGTCGTGGATGAAGAAGTTGAGCGCGAGGGTCTTCTGCGCCCGGAACGGGTCGATGAACGCGGTGGCGACGTCCGGGAGCAGGAGCATGTCCGACTCGTGGATCGCCTGGAAACCGCGGATCGACGAACCGTCGAACGCGAGGCCGTCGGTGAAGAGGTCGTCGTTGACGGACTCGACCGGCAGGTTGAAGTGCTGCATCACGCCGGGCAGGTCACAGAAACGAACGTCGACGAACTTCACGTCCTCGTTCTTGAGGTATCGCAGCAGTTCCTCGGGATTGGCGAACACACATCCTCCTGGCACGTCCACGGGGTGGCTAGGCTCCTGGCGACGCTATGGCCGGGGGGTTGCCCGGCCGTGTCTTGAGTGTTTCTGCCGTGTTACGTCCCTCGCGGAGCGTCAGCGACGCTCCTGTCCACGCACTCAGCCTGCGCGAACGCCGTACCGGCTGTGCCAGTGTAATGACACTTCATGCCATTGGCCCGAATCGGCACGCAGTGGTGACGGCGATCCGAGGCCCCGATCCGGACGCGGATACCCTTGATCGCTGTGACCAATCCGTACGTCCCGGCAGCGCCGGCCACCGATCCCACCTTCACCCCGCCGAGCCTGGGTCGGCGCTTCGGAGCGTTGATCATCGACTGGGTGCTCTGCCTGCTGGTGGCCAACATCTTCGCCGATCCGGTACGCGACGGCTGGGCGCCCGTGTTGGTGCTGATCCTGGAGTACGGCATCTTCCTCGGCCTCTTCGCCCAGACGCCGGGCATGTACGTCACCAAGGTCCGCTGCGTGAACTGGCACGACGGGGGCCGGATCGGCGTACCCCGCGCGCTGGCCCGGGGCGTGCTGCTGGCGCTCGTCGTCCCCGCGCTGATCATGGACGAGCACCGTCGGGGCGTGCACGACCGCCTCGTCGACTCGGTCATCGTCGACGCCCCGCGCGGCTGACACGCCCGGCACCCGGGCACCCGGGCACCCGGGCACCCGGACTCCCGCGATCCCGCCCCGCCCGCCTCCGCACCGCTCGGGCCCTCGCCGGCCGGATCGGCTGTCACCTCCGCGGCGTGCCTGTCGGAGGCCCGCCTCCCGCAGGCCGACGCCGACAAGATCCCGCCCTCCGAACGGGAAGACCTGGCAAGATCCGCGCAACATCGGGGATGTTGCTGCCTCCCGCGCGTCGGAGACAGCAACATCGGGGATGTTGCGCGGAGCATGGGCGCGGGGCGCGGGGCGCGAGGCGCGAGGCGCGGGGCGCGGGGCGCGAGGCGCGAGGCGCGGGGCGCGAGGCGCGAGGCGCGAAAAGAGCCGGACCCGTCTGGGTCCGGCTCTTTCGCGGTGTACGGGTCAGCGTCGCGGCTGGCGGGCACCGCCCGGCGGCCGCATGTTCTTCGGGATCGCGCCCTTGGGCATCTGCGGACGGGCGGTGAGCGCCTTGAGTCGCTTGTCCAGCGCGTTGACGTCCTTGCCGCTGAGCGCGCGGGGCAGCCGCAGCAGCGTCGTGCGCAGCTTGCGGATCGGCAGCTCGCCCTCCTGCTGGCCGATTACGTAGTCGTGCAGCGGGGCGGAGCCGATGACCTTGGCCAGCCGTCGCTTCTCCTGCCCGAGCAGGCCGCGCACCCGCTGCGGGTTGCCCTCGGCCAGCAGGATCACGCCGGGCCGGCCGATCACCAGGTGAACCATGTCCATCTGGGTGGTCGAGCTGACGGCAGGGGTGACCCGCCAGTCGCCGCGCATGTTGTCCATGATCTGCGCCGCTGCGCCGGGCTGCCCCTCGGCGGCGTTCATCATCGCCTTGTTGGACCGCAGGTTCAGCACGATCAGCACCGCGAGCAGGACGAAGAGGATGCCGATCGGCAGCCAGATCCAGCTCCAGAGGATCACCGCGACCACGGTGAGCGCGAGCGGGATGAGCACCGCTGCGGCAACCAGCGGCGCGAACCACCGGTCCTGCTTGGCGGTGAACTGGAACACCATCCCGATCTGCTTCAGCCGCTGGCCGAACGAGACCTTCTCCTGGGGCTTTGCCATGTCGCAGAGTCTAGTGGTCCCCGCCGGCCGCGTTGATCCGCGTCCGGGTGCCGGCCGGCTGAGTACCTTACGTCGCCTTACCCGCCCCGACCGGGCGGGTAAGGAGGGTGCGGCCGGGCAAGATGAGGCGGTGTGCCCATGCCGGGCCGGGGCCTTCGCGCGAAGAGTCGTCAGCAGACAACGACGACGCGACGAAGGAGCCCGACATGTTCGGCAACGACGTAGATTTCCTGCTCTCCGTGCACCGTACCCACGCCGCTGAGCTGCGGGCCGAGGCTGCGGCGGAACGGCTCGCCCGGTCGGTGCCGCGCCGC
Organism: Micromonospora sp. NPDC049114; assembly: GCF_040648635.1. Classification (NCBI taxonomy): domain Bacteria; kingdom Bacillati; phylum Actinomycetota; class Actinomycetes; order Micromonosporales; family Micromonosporaceae; genus Micromonospora; species Micromonospora sp. NPDC049114. Next base: position 224,571 of record NZ_JBEZEA010000007.1, read on the forward strand.
TCGGGTCGTGCCTGGTTGGGCCGCCGCCAGCCGACCCGCCGCACGGGTGACGACCGCCGGTGACCCCGACCGCCGCACCCACCGCACCCACCGCACCCACCGCGCCCGTCCCACCGGCCGGCCGGCACGACGACCCGGCACCCGGGTCCGAGCCGTCAGCCGGCGGGCCCGGGTCCGGACCGTCGACCGGCGGGCCCGGGTCCGGACCGTCGGCCGGCGGGCCCGGGTCCGGACCGTCGGCCGGCGGGCTCCGGTCCGAGCCGTCGACCGGCGGGCCAGGAGGCGGGGCAGCCCCGTCGCCGCGTCGCCGGCCGATCGGCGGGGACGGTGCGTCGCCCGGTCATGGCATGCTCGGTCCCGTGACCGTACGTGCCGCCAGTTCCGTCCTCGTCGGCCGCCACCGTGAGATCGCGGCGCTGCGGGACGCGCTGGGCCGGGCCGGGAAGGGCGAGCCGGCCACCGTGCTGGTCGGTGGCGAGGCGGGCGTGGGCAAGACCCGGCTGCTGGAGGAGTTCGCGGTCGGGGCCACCGCCGGGGGCGCCCGGGTGCTGGTCGGTCAGTGCCTGGAGCTGGGTGAGGCGGGCCTGCCGTTCGCGCCGTTCGCCGCTGCGCTGCGCGCGGTGTTGCGCGCCGACGGGGCGGAGGTCTTCGCCGGCTACGAGGCGGAGTTCGCCCGCCTGCTGCCGGAGCTGGGCCGGATGCCGGCGGGGTTGACCGCCCCGAGCACGCGACCACTTACCGACGCCCCACGCGGATACCTGTTCGACCTGGTCGCCGAACTGTTCCAGCGGCTCGCCGACGTCCGGCCACTGCTGCTGATCATCGAGGACCTGCACTGGGCGGACCGTTCCACCCGGGACCTGATCGGTTTCCTGGTCCGGGCCGCGCGGCCGGGCCGGCTGCTGCTGGTCTGCACCTACCGCACCGACGAGTTGCAGCGTGGCCATCCGCTGCGCCCGTTCCTCGCCGAGCTGGACCGGGCCCGCGGTGTCGAGCGGGTCGAGCTGGGCCGGCTGGACCGCGACGGTACCGGCGCGATCCTCGCCGACCTGCTCGGCGGCGAGCCGGCGCCGCGTGCCGTCGACGACATCCACGACCGTACGCAGGGCAACCCCTTCTTCATCGAGGAGTTGGCCGTCGCCGGCTCCCCGCTCGGCTGCGCGGCGCTGCCCGAGACGCTGCGCGACCTGCTGCTGGCCCGGGTGGACCGGTTGCCCGAGCCGGCCCAGCGGGTGCTGCGGATCGCGGCGGCCGGCGGCACCCGCTTCGCCCACGGTCTGCTCGCCGAGGTCGCCGGCCTGCCCGAGGCCGAGCTGGAGGACGCGCTGCGCGCCGCGGTCGCCGCCCAACTGGTGGTGGCCGACCCGGACGGCGACTACGAGTTCCGGCACGCCCTGGTCCGCGAGGCCGTGCACGACGAGTTGCTGCCCGGCGAGCACGCCCGGCTGCACGCGCGGTTCGCCGCCGCGATCGAGGCCCAGCCGCACCTGGTGGTCGCCGGCCGCGCCCCGGCCGAGATCGCCCACCACTGGTACGCGGCGCACGACCACCCCCGCGCCCTTGTCGCCGCCCGGGTCGCGGCCTGCGCCGCCGCCGACCGGTACGCCTACGCCGAGCAGCGTCGACTGCTGGAACGGGCGTTGGAGCTGTGGGAGCTGGTGCCCGACGCGGCCGACCTGCTCGGCATGGACCACCTGGCGTTGCTGGAGCAGACCCTGGACGCGGCGGTGACGGCCGGCGACTTCAGTCGCGCCATCACGTTGACCCGCGCCGGACTGGCCGAGGTGGACGCCGACGCCACGCCGCTGCGCGCCGCCCGCCTGCTGGACCAGCGGGGCCGGCTGATGGCCCTGCTCGGCAAGAGCGACGGCAGGCGGGAGCTGGATGAGGCGTACCGACTGGCAGCCGGCGGGCCCTACGGGGTGGAGCGCGTCCGGCTGCTCGCCGACATCGCCGCCCACCTGGTCAAGATCGATCCTGAGCAGGCGGCCCTGGTCGCCGCCGAGGCGAGCACGGACGCCGAGGCGCTCGGCGAGGAACTGGTCCTGCTGCCGACGAGGATCGCCCTGCTCTGCCACCAGCAGCTGGACAACCGGTTGGCGGAGCTGGGCAGTGCCGAGGCCGTGGCCCAGGCGGCCGGGGACCCGGCGGCTCTCGTGCTGGTCAAGGTGTTCCAGTCGGACGTGCTCTGCGAGCTGGGCCGCTACGCCGAGTCCGCGCAGGCGGCCGAGGCCGGCCTGGCCGAGGCGCGGCGGGTGGGGATCAGCCGCTCGGCCGGGGCGTACCTGCTGTCCAACCGGGCCGAGGCGCTCATCGCGCTGGGCCGGTGGGACGAGGCCGAGACGGTCTGTGCGGAGGCGGCCCGCATCGACCTGTCCGGCGTCACCGGGCTGCACTGGTTGCAGCTGGGCGCCGGTCTGCGGTTGGCGCGGGCGCACCCGGGAGCCGACGAGATGGTCGACCGCGCGTTGGCCTTCCTCGCCCGGCCCTACCTGTGGCCGAACCACCGCCTGCCCCTGCACGAGCTGGGCATCGAGGCGGCGCTGGCCGCCGACGACAAGATCGAGGCGGTCCGCGCGGCCCGCGTCGCGGTGGCCGACGACAGCCTGCCGCACCTGCCCCGCGAGGGTTGGCCGGTGCTGAGCGCCGCCGCGCGTACCGCAGCCCGGGTGGGTGACGGGGAGCTGGCTGCCGCCGTCGCCGCGCTCGCCGCCGACCTGCCGGCGCGACACCCGGCCGCGCGGGCGCACGCCGCCCAGGTCAGCGCTCTGCTGGCGGCGGACGACGAGGCGGTGCCGGCGTGGCGGGCGGCGGTGCAGGCGTGGCGCGTCGACGGTCAGCCGTACCCGCTCGGTCGGGCGTTGCTGGCGCTGGCCGAGGCCGCCGCGGCGGCGGGCGAGCGCGACGAGGTGTCGGCGACGGTCACCGAGGCGGCCCAGATCGCCCGGCGGCTGGGCGCGACGCCGCTTGCCGAGACGGCCGCCACGCTGGCGCGGCGGGTCGGCCTGCGGGGGGCGGGCAACGGTGGGGGCGGTGCCGATCTGCTGACGTCCCGGGAGCGGGAGGTGCTGCGGCTGGTCGCCGAGGGGCACAGCAACAGCCGGATCGCCGAGCGCCTGTTCATCTCCCCGAAGACGGCAAGCGTGCACGTTTCCCGGATCATCGCCAAGCTGGGCGTGACCAACCGCGGGGAGGCGGCCGCGCTGGCCCGTCGTCTCGGTCTGCTCGCCGAGCCCGCCGCGCCCCGCTGACGGGTGGTCTTTTCAGCCGCGCGGCAGGTAGATCCGCCAGCCGTCGACTGTGACCAGGTCCAGGTCGGCCGGGTCGGTGCCGAGCCGCTCGTCGAGCCGGGCCGCCAGCGGTGAGCCGGTCGGCGCGACCCAGGCCGGCGCCGCTGCACGCTCCACCTCGCGGCGGTACGCGGGGTAGCGGTCGAAGCCGGGACGCAGGGTGTCGTCGACCACCGCGCAGACCACCTCCTCGCCGCTCGCGAAGGTGAGGCGGTTGCAGGTCCAGTAGTCGGCGCGGACGTGTCGTACGCCGAGGTGGCGCAGCGTGGCCACCAGCTCGGCGTGCCGGGCCTCGGCCGTCCGGGTCGCCGGGGCCGTCCGGGCCGCCTGCCCGCTGGCGTACGCGGCGGTGACCAGCGTGGCGGCGAGGACGACGAACGCGCCCAGCCGGGTCACCGGCCACCCGGGACCGCGCCGGGCCAGCGTCCAGACCGGCCAGAGCAGCGCCGGTACGGAGATGAGCAGCGTGGACAGGTAGCGCGAACTCTCCACCGGGGTCAGACCGGAGGAACTGCTCAGCGTGTACGCGGCGAGGGTCGCCGCCGCGGCCAGCACGAGAGCCAGCCGCATGGCCGCCGCGACCCGGGGCGTCGAGCCGTCCGCGCCGCGTGAGCCGGGTGGGTGGCGGAGTGCCCGCCAGGCTGTGGCGGCGGCGACGACCAGCAGCACCGGCAGCGCGTACGCCCACCACAGTTGCCAGGTGGCGCAGGAGCCGGGGCCGCAGAAACCCATGCCCAGCGGCGGCCCGAGCAGCAGCCCGCCGTGCAGCCGGTCCGCCCAGCTCGCGGTGGCGTCCGCCCCGCCGGCGGCGAGCACCGCGTGCAGGGGGTTGCGGCCGGTCAGCAGGCTGTGCCCCAGCAGCGGCGCGGCCCCCAGCACGGCTGCCGCCCCGAGCAGCGCTCCGGCCCGCCCGCGCAGCTCCCGGTGGCGGAACCCGACCAGCACCGCCCCGGTCGCCACGACGTACGGCAGCACCAGCGGGTCGACCCAGAGCAGCAGCCCGGCCAGGAACCCCCAGACCGCCCAGCGGACGGGTCGCCACCCCGGCCGGCCGGCGGCCAGGTCGACGGCGAGCAGGACGAGCGCCGCCCCGGCCGCATTCATCTCGGGGTAGCCACCGCCGGCGATCAACTGGTTCTTGACCACCCGGTCGGCACCGAGGGCGAGCAGCGCCACCACCAGCAGGGCGAACCAGCGGTCCCCGGTCAGCCGCAGCGTGAGCCGCCAGGTCAGCAGCAGGAACAGCGCGTACAGCGCCAGCGTGGGCAGCCGCAGACCGAACAGGGACGGGCCGAACAGCGCGAACACCGGCGCGGCCAGGTACGCCTCCAGCGGGCCCATGTACTGCTGGCCGTAGAACCAGACCGGAAAGTCCTCGCCCCGGGCGATGTGCAGCGCGGCCAGCCCCATGGTGGCCTCGTCGCTGTTCGTCGGGGGAGTGGCGTGATTCAGCAGCCAGAGCCGGTAGCTGACCCCGGCGAGTACCGCAAGACCGGTGAGCCAGCCGACCAGGCCGAGGTGCGAACCGGGCCGCGGACGCGGTCGACCCGCGCCGCGCGGCTGTTCGCGTACGCCGGCGGTCATCGCTCGATCATGGCACCCGGACGCCGCACGGCCGTGCGGCGCTGTCGGCGGGTCAGCCGGCGGTGGCCACCGGGGTGGCGGCGCGGGCGTCGAGCGCCTGCTTGTAGAGCCGGCCGGCCCGGTACGACGAGCGCACCAGCGGCCCGCTCATCACCCCGGCGAAGCCGATCTCCTCGGCCTCCTCGCGCAGCTCCACGAACTCCTCCGGCTTGACCCACCGGGTCACCGGGTGGTGCCGGGGGGAGGGGCGCAGGTACTGCGTGATGGTGATCAGCTCGCAGCCCGCCTCGTGCAGGTCGCGCAGCGCCTGGGAGATCTCGGCGCGCTCCTCGCCCATGCCCAGGATCAGGTTGCTCTTGGTGACCAGGCCGTCGGCGCGGGCCTGCCGGATGACGTCCAGCGAGCGGTCGTAGCGGAATGCCGGCCGGATGCGCTTGAAGATGCGCGGCACGGTCTCCACGTTGTGGGCCAGCACCTCGGGCCGCGAGCCGAAGACCTCGGCCAGCTGCTCGGGGACGGCGTTGAAGTCGGGGATGAGCAGCTCGACGCCGCAGCCGGGCTGCAGCGCGTGGATCTGCCGGACCGTCTCGGCGTACAGCCAGGCGCCGCCGTCGGGCAGGTCGTCACGGGCGACACCGGTGATGGTGGCGTAGCGCAGGCCCATCGAGACGACCGACTCGGCGACGCGACGCGGCTCGTCGGCGTCGAACTCGGCCGGCTTTCCGGTGTCGATCTGGCAGAAGTCGCAGCGCCGGGTGCACTGGTCACCACCGATGAGGAACGTGGCCTCCCGGTCTTCCCAGCACTCGTAGATGTTGGGGCAGCCGGCCTCCTGGCAGACGGTGTGCAGCCCTTCGCGCGACACGAGCCCGCGCAGCTGGGTGTACTCCGGGCCCATCTTGGCCTTGACCTTGATCCATGGCGGTTTGCGCTCGATCGGCGTCTCGGCGTTGCGCGCCTCGATCCGCAGCAGGCGACGCCCCTCGGGGGCCGCCGTTGCGGTACGCGCTGCCTGGCCGGTCGTCGGCGCGGAGTGCTCGATCGTCACGAAAACGAGCCTACGCCGGATGGCAGCCGTCTATGTGCGTCAGGCGACCGGCGTCACGCCGCTGATGTTGTGACGCCGGACACCGGCAAGCCCAAAAATGGCGTCACACGCGCCGGGTTCGGGTGTTAGCGTCGCCGCCAACAGCGACGACGGAGCCGAGTAGCGCCCCGACCCGCCAGTACAGAGAGCCGCCGGTGCTGAGAGGCGGTCTGGCGACGGGTGCGCGAAGACCCTCCCGAGCTGCGGGCAGAACGGCGGCGACGCCTACTAGAGCCCGCCCGGCTGGCCCCGGTCACCAGGCGACGAACGAGGCCCCCGCTCCGGTGGGGGCGAAGGTGTGGTGGCACCGCGAGGTTCCCGCTCGCCCACACCTCCCTGGGGCTGATGCGACACCGTCGCCCCGGTGGCGGCGTCGCGATCGACCGAGGAGCAGCCCGTCATGCGCCGAACCCTGTCGCACCACCTGCCCGCCCACGTCGGCGAGACCGTCCGGATCGCCGGCTGGGTGCACCGCCGCCGCCTGCTGAAGTCGGTGGCCTTCCTGATCGTGCGGGACGCCGCCGGCCTCGCCCAGGTCGTCGTCACCGACCCGGCCGTCCGCGCCGAGCTGGAGAAAATCACCGAGGAGACAGTCGTCGAGGTCACCGCCACGGTCACGTCGAACGGCACCGCGCCCGCCGGGGTCGAGCTGACCGACCCGACGGTACGACCGCTCGGCCCACCTGCCGAGCCGCCGCCGTTCGACCTGTACCGGCCGGCGCTCAGCGCGAGCCTGCCCACCCAGCTCGACAACGCCCCGACCGCGCTGCGTCATCCGACCCGCTCGGCGGCGCTGCGCGTCTCGGCGGCGGCCGTGGCCGGCTTCCGGGCTGCCCTGGATGCCCGCGACTTCGTAGAGATCCACACGCCGAAGGTGGTCAGCTCGTCCACCGAGAGCGGGGCGAACGTCTTCGCGCTGGACTGGTTCGGCCGGCCCGCGTACCTGGCCCAGTCGCCGCAGTTCTACAAGCAGTTGATGGTCGGCGTCTTCGAACGTGTCTACGAGGTGGGGCCGGTCTTCCGGGCCGAACCGCACGACACCGTCCGGCACCTCGCGCAGTACACGTCGCTCGACGCGGAGCTGGGCTTCGTCGCCGACCATACCGACGTGATGCGGGTGCTGCGCGAGGTCGTCGCCGGCATGCTGGGCGCGGTGGCTGAGCGGGCCGGTGGCGCCCTGGCGACGCTGGGCGTCGAGGTGCCGGCCGTGCCGGTGCAGATCCCGGCGGTGCACTTCACCGAGGCGTTGGCGATCGCCGGGGCTCCCGCCGACGAGCCGGACCTCGCGCCGGCCCACGAACGGGCGCTGGGCGGGTGGGCCCGCCGCGAACACGGGTCCGACTTTCTCTTCGTCACCGGCTACCCGATGGCGAAGCGACCGTTCTACACCCACCCGGACCCGGTGCGGCCCGCGTACTCGAACGGGTTCGACCTGCTCTTTCGTGGCCTGGAGCTGGTCACCGGCGGGCAGCGGCTGCACCGGCACGCCGACTACCTGGCGGCGTTGGCGGCCCGGGGTGAGCCGGTCGAGCCGTACACCGGTTATCTGGACGCGTTCCGGCACGGCATGCCGCCGCACGGCGGGTTCGCCATCGGGCTGGAACGGTTCGTGGCCCGGCTGGTCGGCGCGGCCAACGTCCGGGAGGTCACCGCGTTCCCGCGTGACCTGCACCGGCTGACGCCGTAGGGCCGGGTGCCGGCTGTGCGCTCAGACCTCGGTCAGGGTGGACAGCCGGCGTTCGACAACCGGGAGCACGTCCGCGACGCTGATCGGGCGGCCCAGTTCGGCGGTGAGCGAGGTGACGCCAGCGTCGCGGATGCCGCACGGGACGATCCGGTCGAAGTACGTCAGGTCGCAGTCGCAGTTGATCGAGAAGCCGTGCAGGGTGACGCCCCGGGCCACCCGGATGCCGATGGCGGCCACCTTGCGGGCCGGCCCCCGGTCGTCCTCGGGCACCCAGACGCCGCTGCGGCCCTCGACCCGGCCGGCGGCCAGGCCGAACTCGGCGCACACGTCGATGAGCAGCTCCTCGGTGCGGCGGACGTAGGCGACCACGTCCACCGGGTCGGGCAGTCGCAGGATCGGGTAGCCGACGAGCTGCCCCGGGCCGTGCCAGGTGATCTTGCCGCCCCGGTCCACGTCGACGACCGGGGTGCCGTCCATGGGCCGGTCCCACGGCTCGGTGCGCTTGCCCGCGGTGTAGACGCTCGGGTGCTCCAGCAGCAACACGGTGTCGCCGCGCTCGCCCGCCACCACCGACTCGTGCAGGCGCCGCTGCTCGTCCCAGGCGGCCTGGTAGTCGAGCAGGCCGGCGCGGACGGCCGTCAGGCCGGAGGTCGTCGTCGTCACGGCGTCCAGCCTAGTCCCGCCGCGGGCTCGGATCCGTCGTGAGCCGCCTCACCAGGGTCGGAACGAGGGGCGGGTCTACCGGTCGGCCGGCGGGATGCGCCAGATCCACACGTCGTCGACCCGCTGCGGCTCGCCGAACAGCGCGGTGGCCGTCCGCCGGACCGCAGCCTCGTCGACCTCGAACTTCGCGCCGTGCACCTCGTCGGCGAGGACCACCGTCTCGATCCGCCAGTGCCGCAGGTCGGAGGTGACCTCCCGCTTCGTGCCGTCGGTGATGATCGGCACCAGCCCGGTGCGGCCGGCCTGGTCCATGAGTGCGCTCAGGGTGCGCGGCACCGGCCCGATCCGGCCCCGCCCGTCCGGGCCGCCGGGGCCGAGGAAGAAGCCGCCGGGGATCGCGAACTCGCCCTGCCGGTGCGACAGGGCGTACGCCTGCCAGCGTTGCCCGTCGGGGTAGATGTCCACGGCCAGCGGCACCGGGGTCAACGTGTTGCCGTCGGAGACGTACTGTCGCCAGGCGCCGGACGTGATGAAGTGCGGGATGGGCTCGCGCTCCCGGGTCAGCAGCGGGGTGGGCAGCAGCGGCAGCAGGGCCACCGCGAACCCCAGCGACCAGGCCAGCTCCGTCGACCGGTGCCGGGGCGGCGCGGCCCGCAGCTGGTCGAGGGTGTACGCCAGCAGCACCCCGATCACCGGTGCCACCACCAGGGCCAGCCGGGCGGGCAGCGCGGCGTTCACGACCGGCAGCTGCCCGAGCACGTCGAACGGCATGGGCAGGTCGGTACGGCGTCCGTCGATTTTCGCCACCGGCCCGAAGGACAGCACCGTGAAGATCACCGCGACGACGCCCAGCGCCCAGAGGACGGCCCGACGGCCGGGGTCGGCGCGTCGCCAGAGCACGACGAAGCAGACCACGGTGAGCACCAGCAGAGGGATACCGAAGAACGAGTTCTCCTCGGTGGGGTTCGGCGCCAGCGAGGTGCCCAGCCCGACCTCCCCGGCCAGGGACCGGCGCGGGAAGGCGACGAACGCGGCGATGTCCTCGGAGTGGATCACCGGGTCGAAGCCGGTGCCGTGGAACCGCTGCGGCCCGGCGAAGTGCAGCCACAGCGGGTACGACAGCAGCACCCCGGCGACAACGGCGGTCACGCCGAGCCCGCGCAGGAAATTGGGCAGCGCGGCGCGGGCCTCGGCCCGGTGGGCCGGGTGCAGCGCCCAGACGGCCACGAACACGCCGAGCGCGAGGGCGGCGAAGAACAGGCCCTCGGCGGCGATCGAGAAGGCCACCGCGACCAGAGCGCCGAGGATCACCCCGTCGCGCAGCCAGTGCCCGGGGCGGCGCAGCGCGAACAGCCGCCAGATCAGCAGCGGCACCAGCCAGCCGGCGGTCCAGTTCAGGTGGGCGTTGGCGTGCGAGACCATGCCGGGGGAGTACGCGATGAACAGGCCGCCGACCCCCGCGGCGAGGCGGCTGCGCACCACGTGCCGTGAGAGCAGCCAGTACCAGGCCAGCGCGGTGGCGAGCAGGTTCAGCGTGAGGATCACCAGGAACGTCGCCGGTGGCCCGATGAGGTACGTGAGCGGGGCGAAGACCACCGCGTACACCGTGATCGAGGTGTTGACCGCGAGGTTCACGCCGTCCGGGACGTTGATCAGGTACGTGAAGAAGGGGTTCTCCCCGTGGGTGACCGCGTGCCCGCCGAAGGCCAGCAGCCACTCGAACAGCGCCTGGTCGCTGGAGTTGACGGTGATCGCGCGAACGTTCGGGTCCCGCCACAGGCCGCTGGTCACCCAGACGGCGAGCGCGAGCGCCACCAGCACGACGATCAGGTCGGCCCGGCGGTCCCGGAGGGCGCGCGGCGGCGACGCGGGTGCGGGCCCGGTGGCCAGCGACGGGGAGGACGGCACGCAGCGGACGTTACCAACCGGACCTGGACGAGCCGGTCAGACCGGCGGTTGTTGTCGACTCCGCTGCCTGCGCGGTGGCCATGGTTCGTCGTACACAACGGCTGCCGTGAATGTGTGAGTGTGCCCCATGTCATAGCGGCGACACATCGTCGTAACGTCTCGGCAACTCGACCGTGACCCAGTTCACAGTCTGCCCCTCTCAGGAGGCCGCCGTGCGCCGCTCCACATCCACCCTCAACCGGCTGCTCGGTGCGGCCGCCGGGCTCGTCCTTGCCGTGGCGGGGGCGATCACCCTCGCCACGCCCGCCCAGGCCGCCAGCCTCACCCAGGTCACCGGGTTCGGCTCCAACCCGGGCAACCTCGCCATGTACGCCTACCGGCCGGACAACCTGCCGGCCAACTCCCCGGCCGTGGTGCTGCTGCACGGGTGCACGCAGAACGCCTCCGGCTACTTCAGCGGTTCCGGCTGGCAGAAGTACGCCGACCTGTGGAAGTTCACGCTCATCGTCGCCCAGCAGCCGTCCGGCAACAACGCCAACTCCTGCTTCAACTTCTTCGAGAGCGGCGACACCACCCGGGGGCAGGGCGAGGCGCTGTCGATCAAGCAGATGGTCGACCACGCCAAGGCGAACTACGCGGTCGACGGCTCCCGGGTCTTCGTCAGCGGCCTCTCGGCGGGCGGGGCGATGAGCGCGGTCATGCTCGCGACGTACCCGGACGTCTTCGCCGCCGGCTCGATCATCGCCGGCATCCCGTACCGCTGCGCCACGAGCATGGTCAACGCGTTCAGCTGCATGAACCCGGGCACCGACAAGAGCCCGGCCGCCTGGGGCGACCTGGTCCGTGGCGCCTACTCCGGCTACACCGGCCCGCGCCCCCGGGTGGCCATCTGGCACGGCACGTCGGACACCACTGTCACCCCGCTCAACGGCACCGAGTCCCGCGACCAGTGGACCAACGTGCGGGGGATCTCGCAGACGCCGACCAGCACGTCGTCGCTGCCCGCCAACACCAGCCTGGAGGTGTACGGCAACGACGAGGTACGCCTCTACCGGGTCTCCGGCATGGGCCACGGCACCCCGGTCGACCCGGGCTCCGCCGCTGACCAGTGCGGCACCGCCGGCGCCTACTTCCTGGACACCATCTGCTCGACGTACCGCGACGCGCTCTTCTTCGGCCTCAACGGCGGCGGCAGCACCCCCACCCCGACCCCCACGGCCACCCCCACCAGCACGCCGAGCCCCACGGCCAGCCCGACGCCGAGCCCGACCCCGACCACGCCGGCGACCTGCGTGACAGCGAGCAACTACGCCCACGTCACGGCCGGTCGGGCGTACCAGTCCGGCGGCTACGCCTACGCGAACGGCTCCAACCAGCGCATGGGCCTCTACAACACCTTCTACACGAGCACCCTCAAGCAGACCGCCCCCAACTACTGGGTGATCGGCTGCTGACCCCCAACCCCACCCCCAGGCTGACCCCGTTGATCATGAAGTTATTGCCACGACACGCCGACGTGACGGGCAATAACTTCATGATCGACGCGCTGTGTCAGGCGGTCAGGGCCGCCTGGAGGGCCTGGGGGAGGGTTCGGTGGTGGTAGGGGTAGTTGGCCTTGGTCAGGACTCCGGGGTGGACTCTCGTGCTGGTCAGGGCCTCGTGGGCGAAGCCGCCCAGCGCCACCTTCAGGGCCAGGGCGGGAATCGGGATGATCGCGGGCCGGTGCAGCTGGCGGGCCAGCTCCCGGGTGAACTCGGCATTGGTCACCGGATGCGGCCCCACCACGTTGACCGGGCCGGCGATCTCGTCGTGGGCCAGCAGGAAGAGGGTCGCGTCCAGCCAGTCGGCCATCGAGATCCACGGCAGCCACTGCCGGCCACTGCCCAGCCGTCCGGCGATGCCCAGCCGGAACGGCAGCAACTGCGGCTTGAGCAGCCCACCGTCGCGGTGCAGGGGCAGGCCGGTGCGCAGTCGCACCACGCGTACGCCGGCGTCCTCGGCCGGACGGGTCGCGGCCTCCCACACCCGGCAGACGTCGGCCAGGAAACCCTCGCCGGCGGGCGCGTCCTCCTCGACGACCCGGTCGCCCGTGTTGCCGTACCAGCCGACGGCCGACGAGTTGAGCAGCGCCTTCGGTCGGTCGGCGGCCGGCAACCCGGCGATCGTCGTCGCCAGCGTCGTGCTGCTGTCCACCCGGCTGGTGCGGATCAGCCGCCGGTAGTCGTCGTTCCAGCGCTTGTCGCCGACGCCCGCGCCGGCCAGGTTGATGACGGCGTCCGCGCCGGCGACCGCCGCCGGGTCGAGATGGCCGGCCGCCGGGTCCCACTGCCGCTCTCGCGGGTCGCGCGCCGGTCGGCGCACCAACCGGGTGACCTCGTGCCCGTCGGCGGCGAGCCGGTCGCCCAGCCGGCTGCCGAGAAAGCCGGACGCGCCGGCCAGAAGGATCCGCATGCCCTTATCTTCGTCGAAAACGTCACCCTCGGACGCGCCCCGGCCCCACTCCCCGCCGATCTTGCACTTTGTGTCGTCGTTCTGCCCGGCAAGGTCCGTTCTGCCGGGACAGCAAGTGCAAGATCGGCGAAGAACGGGGTGGGGGTCAGGCTTGGCGTAGGTCGGCCAGGAGGTTTTCCACCTCGGCGTATTGCTCCTGCGGGAGCGGGCCCAGGGTCAGGGTCGCCAGGTTCTCGTCGGTCTGGGCCACCGTGCGGAGGCCGGGAATCGGCACCGTGCGCGGGCTGCGGGCCAGCAGCCAGCCCAGCGCGCCCTGCGCGAGGGTCCGACCGTCCGCGGTGAGCGCCGCGCGGACCTGCTCGACCCGTGCCGCCCACTGCGGCGTGGGCCGGCCGTCGGTGAACCACTGCAACCACTCGGGCGCCCGACCGCGCACGTCGTCCGCGCCGAGCGTGCGGCTCGACCCGGTGAGCAGGCCCATCGCCAGCGGCCCCCGGTTGAGGCTGGCCAGGTCGTGGCGGTCGCAGACGGCGAGCACCGCCGCGTTGTCGCTCAGCACCGACTCGTCGTGCTGGATGGCGGCACAGTTCTTGCCAGCCGCCGCGAACGCGTCCGCCGAGGCCGGGTTGTCGGTGCTCCAGCCGTACGCCCGGATCTTGCCCCGGTCGACCAGGTCCTCCAGGGTGCCGACCAGATCGAGCGCGGCGGGCGTCGGCAGTTCGTTGATGTGCAGCTGGTAGAGGTCCACGTGGTCGGTGCCGAGCCGCCGCAGTGAATCCTCCAGGCTGCGCACGGCGAACGCCGGGCTGGCGTCGGTGCCGAGCGCCCGCCGGGTGGCCTCGTCGCTGACGTTGCCGAACTTGGTGGCGATCACCGCCTCGTCCCGGCGACCCGCCAGGGCCCGACCGAGGATGCGCTCGCTGTGCCCGGCGCCGTAGTTGCTGGCCGTGTCGAACAGGGTCACCCCGAGATCGAGGGCCCGGTGGATGGTCCGGATCGACTCGTCGTCGTCCACCTCTCCCCAACCGAACGGCTGGCCGTCGTCACCCCAGAGCGGGCCGCCGATCGCCCAGCACCCCATCCCGATCGCGCTCACCTCGATGCCGCTGCGTCCCAGCGTTCGTGTCGTCGTCATGCGGACCAGCCTCCAACCTGGAGTGCGCTCCAGGTCAAGGGGTGGCTACCATGCCGAGACATGACCGGTTACGCGCCCGCGGAGGCCGCCCGGCGCAGCGGCTTCAGCCTGGACACGCTGCGGTACTACGAGAAGATCGGCCTGCTGGCCGACGTGAATCGCACGGCGGGCGGCCAGCGCGTCTTCACCGACGACGACCTGAGCTGGCTGGTGCTGTTCCGCTGCCTGCGCGACACCGGGATGCCGATCGCCCAGATGTGCCGGTACGCGGCCCTCGCCCGCGAGGGCGAGCACACCGTCGACGAACGGCGCGAGCTGCTGCAACGACACGCGGCCCAGGTCGAGGAGCAGATGCGCCTGCTCCAGCGCCAGTACGACCACCTCCGGGAGAAGATCCGCTTCTACGAGCGCCTGCCCGGCCCGACCCCGCCGGACGACGACCGGTGACGGCCGGGCGGGCCGGCGCGGGCCGCGCGCTGCGGCACGCCGAGGTGGCGGATTCCCGGGCCGGCGTGGGTCATGCGCTGCGGCACGCCGAGGTGGCGGTCTCCCCGGTCGGCGACACCGGCAGGTCGGCGACCGGGAGTCGATCTCGGCTCAGCCGGTCGGCGCCGTCAGGCCGAGCAGTTGCTCGGCGGTCCCGGGTCGACCGGTCAGCGCGTTCAGGGCGCTGACCAGCCGCTTCTCCTCGTAGCGGAAGTGCGACTCCAGCAGGGCGGCCAACCCGTCCAGCTCGGCGCGTACCTGGGTGGTCGGCAGCGGGCGGTCGTCGCCCAGCAGTTCCTCGACCCGGCCCAGAATCCCCGCCACGACCTCGTGGTCGACGATCAGGTTGGCCAGGACCGGGCGCAGCTCGGGCACCTCGTCGGCCAGGACCCGGAACGCGCCCGCGTCCTCACCTGTGTGGTGGCGGCCGAGCGCGGCGCAGAAGGTCAGACAGTGGGCCCGCAGGTCGCGCGACGGGCGGGCGTCGCCGCTGGGGGTGTCACCGAGGTCGGCCCGCAGGCGGGCCAGCTCCGCGCCGAGCCAGAGGTGGATCTCGATCATCTGGTTGCCGACGGCGGCGAGCCGCTCGGCGGGTGAACTGTTCGGGTGCACGTTCGTCCCATGCTGTCCCCGCGCCTCCATGCCCACGGCGGCCTTCGTGCCGGGTGCACCGCGACGCTGTGCCGGAGCTTACCCTCCGGCGGTCACGGCGTGGTGGGCTCGTCCGGCTCCCGGAGGTCGTGCCAGCGGGCCCGCCACGCGGCCTCGTGCGCCTCGTGGCTGGTCCGCTCCTCGAAGACGACGGCGCGCAGCGCGTGCCGGGACGTCGACATCACCATCACCTCCACGGCCACCAGCGCCACGCAGATCACCGTCGCGAGGGTGAGCGCGCCCAAGGCGGGCAGATGCTGGCCGACCGGCAGGGCCGCGGTCAGCACCACGATGACGCCCACCCGGCTCCAGCTGAGGGTACGCAGGGTCCGGAGCTGGAACAGGATGTTGACGGCGTAGTAGCAGATCAGCCCGCCGAAGAGCATCGGTACGGCCGGCCCGTCGGCCTTCTCGGCAAGGCCGCCGGCCGGGTCGGTGATCTTGTGCAGGATCTCCTCGTTGCCGATGGAGAAGAGGATGATCCCGGCGATCATCGGCAGGTAGAGGTACGCGTACGCGTCACGGGCCATCGCCACCCGGGGAGCGCCCTCCGCCGCGTGCAGGGCGATCCGGGCGGCCGGGCCGATGAAGTCGAAGTGCGCCCACCAGAGGGCGGCGGTGACCACGATGCTGAGCGTGGCGGCCGCCACCGCCGGCCAGGTCACCGGCTTGCCGAGCAGGTTGCCGCCCACGCCGGTGGAGATGACGGACTCGCCCAGCGCGATGATCAGGATGAGGTCGTAGCGTTCGGTCCAGTGCTCGGCGCTGGTCACCCCCCAGCCCCAGGTGCCGACGATGAAGCCGGTGGCGAACTGGACCACCACCACGGCGATCCACAGGCCGTCCCGGACCATCGCGGCCTGGTTCGGGTCGGCGATCTGCGGCGGGATCAGCGCGGCGGCCAGCAGCAGGACGATGCTGGCGGCCAGTTCGGGGGCGAACCGGCGCAGTTGCCGGCGCTCCTGCGGGCTGTCCCGCACCACATGCTGGTAGAGGATCCAGTGGATGCCACGGACCACCACGTAGCTGACGGCCACCAGCATCGGACCACCGGCGCTGCCCTTCGGGTCGCTGAACGCCTGTGGCAGCGCCAGTGCGAACGCGAACAGGGCGGCCATCGCCACCACCATGAGCACCGGGACGTAACCCTCGCCGAGCCGTACCCGAGTGGCGACCAGGCTGTGCACCACCCAGCACCACCAGAGCACGGCCAGCACCAGGGCGGCGTGCAGCAGCTGTCGACCGGAGATGTTCGCGGCCGTGGCGCGAGTGATGATGAAGAACGAGAAGACGAAGACCAGGTCGAAGAAGACCTCGAACTTGTCCACCCGTGCGCCGGGGGCGATCGGGACGGCTGGTCCCAGTTGTCCACCCCGCCGGAAGCCGCCCACGGTCCCACTCTGGCAGCGTCCGGCCTGCCCGGAGGACGGAACGGGTCAGCCCGCGTCGCGCGACCGCAGGCCGCCCACCAGCAGGTCGAGCAGCCGGTGCCGGCTCCGGGCGTACGGGTGGGCGCCGGACGTTACCTCCGGTCCGGGGCGGGAAACCGCCTGGACCGCGGCCGGAAGCAGCCGTTCGCGGTTGTGCAGCGCGTCCGCCCGCAACGGGCGCGGACCGACCGGCCCGCCCCACCCTGGACAAGGATGAATCATGACGACGAGCAATCCGATCACCACTTCGTTCGCCCATGACTCCACGGCCATGGACGTGATCCGGGGCGTGGACCTCGTTGGCCGGCGGGCGATAGTCACCGGCGGCTCGTCGGGCATCGGCGTGGAGACCGCCCGTGCCCTGGCCAGCGCCGGCGCGGAGGTCACCCTGGCCGTGCGCAACCCCGACGCCGGCCAGGAGGCCGCCGACGACATCACCGGCACCACAGGCAACGACCGTGTGCTGATCGCCCCGCTCGACCTCGCCGACCAGGATTCGGTCGCCGACTTCGTGGCCAACTGGGACGGCCCGCTGCACATCCTGGTCAACAACGCCGGCATCATGGCCGCCCCCCTGAGCCGCACCCCACAGGGTTGGGAGATGCAGTTCGCCACCAACCACCTCGGGCACTTCGCGCTCGCCACCGGGCTGCGTCCGGCGCTCGCCGCCGCCGACGGGGCCCGGATCGCCTCGGTCAGCTCCGCCGCCCACCTGCGCTCGCCGGTGGTCTTCGACGACATCCAGTACGACCGCCGCGAGTACGAGCCGTGGCAGGCGTACGGGCAGTCCAAGACGGCAAACGTGCTCTTCGCCGTGGAGGCGACCCGCCGCTGGGCCGACGACGGCATCTTCGCCAACTCGCTGATGCCCGGCGCGATCCAGACCAACCTCCAGCGTTACGTGAGCGAGGAGGAGCTGAATCGGATGCGCGCCGGTAACGCGGCGGCCTGGAAGACCGTCGAACAGGGCGCCGCCACCTCGGTGCTGGTCGCCGCCTCGCCACTGCTCGACGGCGTGGGCGGGCGCTACTTCGAGGACTGTCAGCAGGCCGCCCCGGCCCGGCCCGGCGGCCGCACCGGCGTCGCCGACTACGCGCTGGACCCGGAGGCCGCCGAACGGCTCTGGAAGGTCTCGACGGATCTGCTCAAGGGCTGAGCGGCGGAGACGAAGGGGCGCCCCGGTCGACGACCGGGGCGCCCCTTTCGGCGTTACTGCGGATCAGGCCAGGCCCAGCTCCGACTCGAAGTTGCCGCCCTCCAGCCGCTCCTTGACCGCGGTCAGGAAGCGGGCCGCGTCGGCACCGTCGATCAGGCGGTGGTCGTAGGACATGGCCAGGTAGACCATCGACCGGACCGCGATGACCTCGCCCAGCTCCGGGTCGTTGACCACGACCGGACGCTTCACCACGGCACCCGTACCGAGCATCGCCGACTGCGGCGACGGCACGATCGGAGTGTCGAAGAGAGCGCCCCGGCTGCCCGTGTTGGTGAGCGTGAAGGTCGCGCCGGCCATCTCGTCCGGGGTGATCTTGTTGTTCCGGGTGCGCTCGGCCAGGTCGGCGATCCGCTTGGCGATGCCGCCCATGTTGAGGTCACCGGCGTTGTGGATGACCGGCACGAGCAGGCCGCGCTCGGTGTCCACGGCGATACCGAGGTGCTCGGCGGCCGGGTAGGTGATCGTGCCACCGTCCAGGTCCATGCTCGCCTGGATGATCGGGTGGGTCTGCAGGGCCTCGATGGCGGCGAGGGCGAAAAACGGCAGGAAGGACAGCTTCACGCCGTGCTTGGCCAGGAACGAGTCCTTGGCCTGGGCCCGCAGCTTGGCGACCTTGGTGACGTCGACCTCGACGACAGTGGTCAGCTGCGCCGTCTCGTGCAGCGACTGCTGCATCCGCTTGGCGATTGTCGCCCGGATCCTCGGCAGCTTCTCCGTGGTGCCCCGCTTGGCGCTCGGCTGCGCCTTGGCGGCCGGCTTGGCCGCAGGGGCCGACGGCGCGGCGGCCGGCTGTGCGGCCGGAGCCGGCGCGGCCTTGGCGGCCTTGGCCTTCTCGGCCGCGTCGAGGACGTCCTGCTTGCGGATGCGGCCACCCACACCGGTGCCGTTGAGCGAGGCCAGGTCGACGCCGTGCTCGCTGGCCAGCTTGCGGACCAGCGGGGTGACGTATCCGGCGGCCTCCTCGCCGCCACCCGGCGCCGGAGCGGACGGGCGCTGCGGCGCGGCGGTCGGCGCGGACGGCTGAGCCGCCTGCTCGGCCTGCGCCGGCTGCGCCGAGGTCTCCGCCTCAGCGGCCGGCTCGTTGTACGACACGCCCGACGTGGGCTCCTCGACCTTCGGCTCCGGCTTCGGCTCGGCCTTCGGCGCCGGCGCGGCCTCCGCCTTCGGCTCGGGCTTCGGCTCGGGCTTGGCCTGAGCGGGGGCACCACCGGCGACGCCGATGATCGCCAGGTCGGCGCCGACGTCGGCGGTCTCGTCCTCGGCGACCTTGATCTCCAGCACCGTGCCGGCGACCGGCGACGGGATCTCCGTGTCCACCTTGTCGGTGGAGACCTCCAGCAGCGGCTCGTCCACCTCGATGGTGTCGCCGACCTGCTTGAGCCAGCGCGTGACCGTACCCTCGGTGACGCTCTCACCCAGGGCCGGCATCTTCACCGCGGTGCCCTCGCCCGACGACGCGGCGGCCGGAGCCGGCGTCTCGGCCGGGGCCTCGTCCTGGGCCACCTCGTCGGCGGTGCCCTCGGCGGCGGCCGTCGGCTCGGCGGCCGGCTCGACCTCCTCGGCCGGGGCCTGCTCCTGCGGCGCGGCCTCGCCGCCACCGGTCGACTCGCCCTCACCGGCGATGACGGCCAGCTCGCTGCCGACCTCGGCGGTCTCGTCCTCGCCGACCACGATCCGGCTCAGCACGCCCGCCGCGGGCGACGGGATCTCGGTGTCGACCTTGTCGGTCGAGACCTCGAGCAGGGGCTCGTCGACCTCGACCGTGTCGCCCTCCTGCTTGAGCCAGCGCGTGACGGTGCCCTCGGTGACGCTCTCGCCGAGCCGGGGCATGGTGACCGATACCGGCATGTTCTCCAGACTCCTTCATTCCCCTTGGGGGATCTTCGCCCGTCGCCGGACGCCGCGGTTTGGGTGATCAGGCGTGCGCGTGCAGCGGCTTGCCGGCGAGGGCCAGGTGCGCCTCGCCCAGGGCCTCGTTCTGGGTGGGGTGGGCGTGCACGAGCTGGGCGACCTCGGCCGGGTAGGCCTCCCAGTTGTAGATGAGCTGCGCCTCACCGATCAGCTCACCCACCCGCGCGCCGACCATGTGGACGCCGACGACGGGGCCGTCCTCGACCCGGACCAGCTTCACGAAGCCGGTGGTCTTGAGGATCTGGCTCTTGCCGTTACCGCCCAGCGGGTAGTTGTACGTCTGGACCTTGTCGGCCCCGTACTGCTCCTTGGCCTTCGTCTCGGTCAGACCCACCGACGCCAGCTCCGGGTCGCAGTAGGTGACCCGCGGGATGCCCACCTCGTCGATGACGGCCGGGGTCTGCCCGGCGATCTCCTCGGCGACGAAGATGCCCTGCTGGAAGCCCCGGTGCGCGAGCTGGAGGCCGGGCACGATGTCGCCGACGGCGTAGACGTTCGGCACGCTGGTGCGCAGCCGCTCGTCGGTCAGCACGTAGCCGCGGTCCATCTTGACGCCCTGCTCCTCGTACCCGAGGTTGGCGGTGTTCGGGCCGCGACCGACGGCGACCAGCAGCAGCTCCGCCTCGACGGTCTCGCCGCCCTGAATGGTCAGCTTGACGCCGTTCTCGGTCTTCTCGACCTTCTCGAACGGCTTGCCGACCTTGAAGTTGATCTTCCGCTTGCGGAACGCCCGCTCCAGCGCCTTGGACGACTCCTCGTCCTCGGCCGCGACCAGTCGGGGCAGCGCCTCGACGATCGTCACGTCAGCGCCGAAGGACTTCCACACGCTGGCGAACTCGACGCCGATCACGCCGCCGCCGAGGACGATCACCGACGAGGGGACCCGGTCCAGGGTCAGCGCGTGGTCGCTCGTGATGATCCGCTCGCCGTCGACCTCCAGGCCGGGCAGGCTCTTGGCGTACGAGCCGGAGGCCAGCACGACGTTGCGGCCGGTGTAGCGCTTGCCGTCCACCTCGACCACGTTCTTGCCGACCAGCTTGCCGGCGCCGGCCACGAAGGTGATCTTCTTCGAGCCACCCACCAGGCCCTGCAGACCCTTGTACAGGCGGGAGATCACGCCGTCCTTGTACGAGTTGACGCCGGCCATGTCGACGCCGACCAGCTCGGCCTTCACGCCGAACTGCTCCGACTCGCGGGTCTGGTCGGCGATCTCCGCCGCGTGCAGCAGCGCCTTGGTCGGGATGCAGCCGTTGTGCAGGCAGGTCCCGCCGAGCTTGCCCTTTTCGATGAGCGCGACGGACAGGTCCAGCTGGGCGGCGCGCAGCGCCGCCGCGTAGCCGCCGCTGCCACCTCCGAGGATGACAATGTCGAAGGTCGCTTCGTTCGGCTCGCTCACGTCCAACTCCCAGGTCGCGTCACTGCATCGGGGGTCACGGAGGGGTAACACGGACACACCCCACCTCGGTCATCTTGTCACCACCGGGCACAGGGTGCGTAGTGAGGTGCCCAACGACACGTCATCGACACGTACCCTTGGCACCGTTGTCGATGACGTGACATGGGGGAGAGGTTCGGTGGGGTTGTTCCGGCGCCGGAAGCAGGCGCGTGTGCTGAGCCACGACCGCGCGGCCGACAGTGGGGATCTGGACCATCTCGCGAACTTCATCCGCAGTCGGCGCGGCGTCGAGGCGTTCATCGAGCCCCGGACGACTGTCACCCAGACCACAGTCATCCTGATCGCCGACGACGGGGAGTGGACACGCCGCCGCATCGACGGCCCGGACGGCGCGCGGCGCTTCGCGTACCGGATGGGCATCCCGGTGTACGACGTCCGGCTGATGGGCTACCCGCAGCGGATGCGCGACTTCAACGAACGCCGCAAGCGCCGCCCCGAGCAGTACTGACCTGCCGAGGGGCCCCACCCGGGGCCCCTCGGCACCACGTCAGCCGTTGGCGGCGACGTCCTCGACCAGCTGCACCAGCGTGCGGACCGGCACGCCCGTGCCGCCCTTGGTCCAGTAGCCGGTCGGCTCGCCCGAGTGGTAGCCCGGCCCCGCGATGTCGATGTGCGCCCACGCCACGTCGTCGGCCACGAACTCGCGCAGGAAGACGCCGCCCTGCAGCATGTGCCCGGCCCGGTCCATTCCGGCGTTGACCTGCGAGATGTCCGCAACGTCGGAGTCCATGCCCTTGCGCACGTCGTCCGGCAGCGGCATCGGCCAGGCCGGCTCGCCGACCGCATCGCCGACCGTCCGGACCCGCTCGCACAGCTCGGGCGTGCCCATCACGCCGGCCACCCGCTTGCCCAGCGCGATCACCTGACCGCCGGTGAGGGTGGAGGTCTCGAACAGGTAGTCGGTGCCGTCGGCGCACGCGCGGGCGATGGCGTCGGCCAGGACCATGCGGCCCTCGGCGTCGGTGTTGAGCACCTCCACCTTCTTGCCGCTGAACATGCTGATCACGTCGCCCGGCCGGTAGCTGGTGCCCGACGGCATGTTCTCGGCCATCGGCAGGTACGCGCTGACCGCCACGGCCGGCTTCAGCGCGGCGATCGCCAGCATGGCAGCGCCCACCGCGGCGGCGCCCGCCATGTCGGACTTCATCTCCCACATGCCCTGCGCCGGCTTGATCGAGATGCCACCGGTGTCGAAGGTGATCCCCTTGCCGACGAGCGCGACCCGCTTGCCGTTGCCGCCGTCCTGCGGGGTGTAGGTGAGCTTCACCAGTCGCGGCGGGGCCTCCGAGCCCTGCCCGACCGCGATGATGCCGCCGTACCCGCCCGCGGCCAGTGCCGCCTCGTCCAGCACCTCGACGCCGAGGCCCGCGTCACGGGCGGCGGCGGCCACGGCGTCGGCGAACGACGGGGGCCGCAGCTCGTTCGGGGCGGTGTTCACCCAGTCCCGGCTGAGCCGCACCGCGCCGGCGACCGCCTGCGCGCGGGTGATCTCCGCCTGGGCGGCCGGCTCGGCGGCGTCCGGAACGGAGATCAGCACCTCGGCCACCGGCTCGCGCCGGGTCGGCTGCGGACGGGTCTTGTAGCCGGCGAACCGGTACCCGCCGAGCAGCGCGCCCTCCGCGACCGCGCGCAGCGCGGCCGGCGCGTCCGAGTCGTCGGGCAGCGGCATGCTCAGCGCCACCTTCGGCGCCCCCGCCAGGGCCCGGACCGCCGCGCCGGCGGCCCGGCGCAGCGTCTCCGGCGCCGGGGCGGCGCCCGTCGGCTCCGGGCCGAGCCCGACCGCGACGACCAGCGGAGCGGTGACGGTGCCCAGCGTGGCCAGCTTGATGACCTCACCCGGCCCACCTGTCGCACCGAGCAGCGCGAGGGTCTCGGTCAGCTTGCCGTCGAAGGCGACGGCGATGCTCTCCGCGCCGCTGGCGAGCAGCAGGGTGCCGGCGAGGCCGCTGGTGGCGCCCTGCTCTCCGGTCTGGCTGTGCACGCCGATCACGATCGCGTCGACGGCGAGCTCGGCCGGGTCGGTGTCGACCAGGCTCAGGTTGGTGGTGCGGGGTGATGTCACTGAAGCTACTCCGGGCGGGCCGGGCCGGTCGCGACGTCGCGTACCAGCGGTGAAGGTCTCCGGCGGAACCTACCCGCCGGACGTCAGGGCTGTCCCGTCGATCACGCCAACGGGGTCCCGCCGATGCTAACCAGCGGCGTTGCCCCCGGTAAGTTGCCACCCATGACCGACGTGACCTCCGACGCCGCCGCGACCCGGCTGCGTCGTTCCCCGCTGCACGAGCGGCACACCGCCGCCGGCGCCAAGTTCGCCCCCTTCGGGGGCTGGGAGATGCCGCTGGAGTACGCCGGCGGCGGGGTGCTCAAGGAGCACGCCGCGGTGCGTACGGCGGTGGGGGTCTTCGACGTGTCGCACCTGGGCAAGGCCCGGGTGACCGGCCCCGGCGCGGCCGAGTTCGTCAACTCCTGCCTCAGCAACGACCTGCGCCGCATCGGGCCCGGCCGAGCGCAGTACACGCTGTGCTGCGACGACGCCACCGGCGGCGTGGTGGACGACATCATCGCCTACCTGTACGCCGACGACCACGTCTTCCTCATCCCGAACGCCGCGAACACCGCCGAGGTGGTGCGCCGGCTGCGCGCCGCCGCCCCGGAGCGGATCACCGTCACCGACGAGCACGAGGCGTACGCGGTGCTGGCCGTGCAGGGCCCCCGCTCGGGCGAACTGCTCGCCGCCCTCGATCTGCCCACCGAGCACGGCTACATGAGCTTCGACGCCGCCAACCTCGCCGCCGTGGAGCTGACCGTCTGCCGCACCGGCTACACCGGCGAGCTGGGCTACGAGCTGGTGGTGCCGGCGGAGCACGCGGTGACCGTGTGGGATGCCCTCTTCGCCGCCGGCGAGGCGTTCGAGCTGCGCGCCTGCGGGCTGGCCGCCCGGGACACGCTGCGCACCGAGATGGGCTACCCGCTGCACGGGCAGGACCTCTCGCTGGACATCACCCCGGTGCAGGCCCGCTCGAGCTGGGCGGTCGGGTGGGACAAGCCGGCCTTCTGGGGCCGCGACGCGCTGCTCGCCGAGAAGGCCGCCGGCCCTCGACGTACGCTGCGCGGCCTGGTGGCGGTCGACCGCGCCATCCCGCGCCCCGGTATGACGCTGCACGTGGGTGACAAGCAGGTCGGCACGGTGACCAGCGGCACCTTCAGCCCGACCCGCAAGCAGGGCATCGCCCTGGCCCTGCTGGACACGGACGCCAGCCTGGCCGAAGGCGACGAGGTGCAGGTCAACATCCGAGGCCGCCAAGCCCCCCTGCGCCTGCAGAAACCCCCCTTCGTAACCCCCTCAACCCACTAACCCCACCCACCCCCGACTCCCACGGGTCCGCCGCCCGCCCTCGCCCTGGTGATCAAGAGCTTTGCGTCATTCTCGGGCGAGATTCTGACCCAAATCTCTTGATCACCGGGCGAGGGAGGGTGGGGGCGGCGGGCGGTGGGGTGGGGTGGGTTAGGGGGTTGGGGTGGTGGGGGGTTCGCCGGAGTCCAGGACCGCCTGGGTCCAGCCGCCTTCGATGACTCCTGTCGCGTTCAGGACCGCCCAGTCAACGACGTCTGTCGCCTCCACCACCACGGGGGCGCCGATGCGTACGCTCTCGTCGGTGTTGGCGTCGCTGGCGCTGACGCCGACGATCCGCTCCGGGGTCTCCCACGAGGTGACGCCCGCCCAGACGTACTCGGGCCCGTCGTCGCCCGGCAGGCCGTACTTGACGACCAGCTGCGACTCCGCCGGTAGCTGGCCGGCGACGAAGCGGGCCCGGGCGTCGCCCAGCGCGGCGCGGGCGGTGGCGACCGCGCGGCTCATCGCGTCACCGGAACGCGCGTAGCGCACGTCCGGCTGGATGCCGGAGAACAACGTCGCGCAGGCGGCGGCGTAGTAGCGCCCGTCCGGGCCGGGATGCCCGGCCGGCGGCCGCAGGCTCAGGAACGAGTCGGCCTCCGGGTCGGTCGCCGGGTCCAGTTCCAGGCGCAGCAGCACCGGGGCCGTCGCGCCGTGCTGCTCCGGATTGCCGTACGCCACGGCGATGTCGTGCCCGGTCACCGTCGCCAGCACCGGCAGCTGCACGAACGCCGGCACCTCCTCGCCGGTGAGCCCGTCGGTCCAGTCGCGCAGCAGCCGCCGGGCCGCCCCGGTCATCACCGCGCCCCAGGCGCGGGTCAGATGGTCGGGCACCCCCTGGGTCTGCAACTCCAGCAGGCCGAAGCGCCGCAGCCCCTTCGTGGTGAACCACAGCCCCTCGGTGTCCGAGGAGTACGGCACCAGCACCCAGTCGACAAGCCGGATCCGGCCGTTCTCGTCGGGGAGTGAGCGCAGCGCGGTCGCCGGGTCGAGGAACTGGAGGCCGAAGACGTCCACGACGTCGCCGTCGACGGACTCCGCCACGGCGGCCGCGACCGCCCGGGCCGCCCACTCGTGCGCGGGTGGCCACCCCGGCCGGTACTCCGCCTGGACCACGACCAGGTGTGTCGCCGCGGCCAGCCGGGCCAACTGCGCCTCGGTGGCGCCGAACGCGGTGAGCAGATCCGGCGGGAGCGCGGGGAACTCGGCGATCGGCCGGGTGTCCACGCTCATCAGCGGGCTGTCCAGCATCTGCCGGGCGAGCCCGTGCACCGGCTCGGCCAGCCGGCCGGTCAGCGCCGCCACCGCAGTCTTCGCGCTGACCTTCGGCAGCCCCGCCATCGGCACCAGGTAGGTCGCGCTGAGCGACTCCGGCACCGGTACGGGCAGGAAGTCGTCAGTGATGAGCATGTGGGTTCCCCCGGTGGCCGTGCCGGTGCTGTCGAGCCGAACGCTACCCGGCCGGCCGCGCCCGCTTCAGGCGGACAGCACCACACCCAGGTAGACCAGCGTGGTGACCACCTCGACTGTCGCGCCGAGCACGTCGCCGGTGATGCCGCCGAGCCGGCGTACCACGTGGGCCAGCAGCGGCACCGCGACGGCGAGCGCGGCGACGACGGCGACCGGTCCCTGCCACGGGCGGCCCGGCACCGCGGGCACCGCCAGCAGCACGACGGCGACCGCGCCCACGGCAAGCGCCACCGGGCCGACGGTTCCCGCCACCATGGCCCCCAGCCCGTCCGGCCGGGCCGCGGGCACGCCCCGCCGGCACGCCACGGTCACACCCAGCCGCCCGGCCGCGCTGGCCGCCACCACCGCCGCGAGACACGCCGGCCAGGACCGGCCGGCCAGGTCGGCGAGCGCAGCGGCCTGCACCAGGAGTACGACCACCAGGGCGACGACGCCGAACGGCCCGACGTCCGGCTTCTTCATGATCTCCAGCGCGGCGGCACCCCGCCGGTACGACCCGAGCGCGTCCACGGTGTCGGCCAGCCCGTCCAGGTGCAGTCCCCGGGTCAGCAGGGCGGCGGCGCCCACCGTCACGCCGGCGGCCACCAGCGGGGGAGCGAGCGTGCCGGTCAGCAGCAGGACGCCGCCGAGCAGCACGCCGAGCAGCGCGCCGGCGGCCGGGGCGAGCGCCATCGCGGTACCCGCCACCGGGCGGTCGATCCGCCCGGCGCGTACCGGCAACGTGCTGAAGGTGGTGATCGCCAGCCGGGCGCCCGCGACGAGCCGCGGCTCAGCCGGCACGCCAGCCCGACGCCGGCTGCTCGTCGGTGGCCGTGCGGGTCGGCCCCGGCCCGGCCGGTTCCGGCTCGGTGAACTCCGGGTCGGTGTAGTCGGGCCCGGTGTACGCCGGCTCGGCGTAGTCCGGCTCGGCGTCGTCGGTCTCCGGGTCGGCTTCCGGCTCGTCGGTCGGGTCCGTGTCGCCGGTCAGCGACGGGTGCACCGGCAGCGCGGCGGCCAGTGCCAGCACCGAGCGCAGCAGCGGCAACGCGACCAGGGCGTTGGCGCCCTCGCCGAGGTCCAGTCGCAGGTCGAGCAGGGGCGTGAGGCCAAGCACGTCGGCGGCCAGCCGCACCGCGGGATGCTGGCCGTGGTCGGCCAACAGGCACCAGTGCCGCGCCTGCCCGGCCAGGTCCCGGCTGACCATCCCGGCGGCCAGCCCGACCGGCCCGTCCAGCAGCACCGGCACCCGGCGGGCGGTGGCGCCCAGCAGCACGCCGGTGGCCACCGCCACGTCGCCGCCGCCCAGCTCGGACAGCACGTCCTTCGCGCCGCGCGGCGAGCGGCGGGTGCGGTGCAGCGCGTCGCGCACCGCCGCGCAGCGGACCATCCAGGCCGCGTCGTCGATCTCACCGGAGTCGGTGATCACCCGGCCCAGCACCGCAGGTGGTTCCGCGCCGGCCGTGGCCGCCAGCACCGCCGCCGCTGCCGCCTCGGTGCCGGCACCGCACGCTCCCAGGACCAGCAGTTGTACGCCTGCGTCGGCGGCCTGCTCGGCCAGGCGCCAGCCGTAGCGCAGCGCCGACTCGACCTGCTCGCCGGTGAGGGCCGGCTGGGTCTCCATCGGCGCGGAGGCGGGGGTGTCGACCACCTGCAGGCTCGCGCCGCTCTCGGCGGCCAGCCGGGCCAGCGCGCCCCGTCCGGCGCGCGCCTGGGCGGCGCGACGCGCCGACTCGCCCGCGACGGTGCCGGCCGACGCGCCGCCGGCGTGGTCGCCGTTGAGCAGCAGCACCCGCACCGAGCCCCAGGCGGCCGGCGTCGACGTGCCCTGGGTGGCCGCGGCGAAGCCGACCACCCGGTCCAGCACGCCCAGCCCGGCACCGGGCACGTCCAATGTGGCCAGCCGGTCCACCGCCTGCGGGCCGGCGTAGTCGTCGGGCATCGGCAGCTCCATGCCCGGCTGGATGACCAGCCCGGTGGCCACCATCGGCAGCGCCATGGTCGGCGCGGCCCAGGGGTTGCCGGGCTCCTGGTTGGGGGCGGCCGGCGGGGTGTGGGTCAGCACGTCGGGCAGCTGGACCTCGGGGGTGGGCCCGGCGTCGAGCAGGCTCGTGCCGGCCTGGTGTGCGCCGGCCCGGCCCGTGCCGGTCTGGCTCGCGGCCGGTGAGACGGGGCTCGCCGACGCGCTCACGGTCGCGGCGGCGGCAGCGGTGGTGGGTGCCGGCTTCAGCCAGGCCGGTTGGCCCGCCACCACCAGCACCACGGCGTCGCAGGCGTCGGCGACCGCGCGGTTGGCCGCGCCGAGCGCGTCGGTGAACGCCCGGCCCAGCGGGGTGGTCGGCACCAGCGACAGCCCGACCTCGGGGCTCACCAGCACCACCCGCGCAGCGCAGGTGCGGATCGCCTCGGCCAGTTCGGCGATCGTCGCCACGTCGTCGGCGGGCTGGTGCTCCGGGTCGAGCAGCACCGTCACCCAGCCGCCCAGGTCGTCCACGAGGAGCGTCTCGTTGGGCTCGGCGGATTCGAGCACGTCCGCGAGCCGGCGCGGCTCTCCGGCGGTCTCCTCGGTGGTCCAGCTGCCCGGTCGTCGGGCGCGATGCGTCGCCAGCCGGGTCGCCCACTCGGTGTCCTCCGGGTCGCCCTCCGGCGCGGTGGCGACGTAGCGGACCACCGGCGCGTCGGCGACCAGGGACTCGGCGAACTCGGACTTGCCGGACCGGATACCGCCGAGCACCAGGACCGTGTTCCACCCGTCAACGGACATGTCCGTACCTTAGTTCTCATGCCCCGGGTCTGGGCACGTCGCCCCAGCCCTACCGACTGTCGACAGTCCGTTCCGCGTCCATTGCAGGCAAGCGTCCGCTTCCCTGTCGCCAGGTGACGACCGGACCGGGCGGCGTCGTGCGAAGCACCTGCGATCGTCGGCGTTCGTCGGTGGTCAGCCGCAGTGTTCGAACCCACTGCCGTAGCTCACCCCGCCGGTGGCGCCGCCCCACTTCACGCACGCGCCAGCGGCGGCGGCCCGCACCGGCCCCGCGTAGTAGTCGAACGACCCGCTGTCGGTGCTGCGGGCCCGTCCCTGCACCTCCAGGTACGCCGACGCGGCCGTCCTGGCCCCGACCGCGGTGTCCTTGAGGGTGACCACGCAGTTGTTGCCGTTACCCGAGTGGTAGAGCAGGTAGACGCGGCCCTGCCGGCGGCCGCCACCGTCGGTCAGCGTCGCCGAGTCGATCACCTGATAGCCGCTGCCGCACGCCTGCGCCGCCGTGTACGGGTTGGGCCGGCCCGCCGGGCTGCCGCTGGACGTCGGTCTGCCGCTGGCCGCCCCGGTCGGCGTGGTCCCCGGTGCCGCGCTGCGGGTGGCCGGGCTGCCGCTGGCGGGCGTACCCGATCGGTCGCCACCGGTCGGTGTGGCGGTCGCGGTCCGGGCGGCGCTCGGCGTGCCACCGGCCCGGGATGCCGGGGTGGTGGTGTCGGTGGCCGGTGGCGCGACGACGGCGCCCGACGTCGATTCACCCGCCAGCGCCGCCGAGCCTGTCGTCGCGCCCGGCCCGGCGTCCGGACGCAGCGCCGTCACGGCCCCGCCGACCAGCGCGATCAGAACGATCGCGCCCACCCCGACCAGCAGCGGCCCGCGTCGCCGGCTCGACGACGTCGGCAACGGATCCTCGCGGGTCGGCCCGGTCTCGGCCTGCCGGATCGGGGCCAGCCCGGCCCGGAAGGCCGGTGGCCCGGCCGGGTCCGTGGGCGGGACCGGCTGCGGCGTCGGCACGCCGGTCGGCACGAGCGGCGTCGAAATCGGAACGGGCGAGGCCGGCGGCGCCAGGGCCGGGGTGGTGCCCGGAACCGGCGGCGCGAGGGCCGGTGGGGTGGTGGCGCCCACCACGGGCGTCGCCGGGGCGGCCACCGCCCACGGAGGGCGGGCGGACGGCGGGATGCTGGCCAGGGTCGCGTCGCGGGCGTCAGCGGCGGCAGCGGCCAACTCAGCGGCGCTGGCGTACCGTTCCGCCGGCCGCTTGGCCATCGCCCGCGCGATCACCGCCGCCACCGCGGGCGGCGTGTCCGGCGGCAGCGGGGCCGGCTCGTCCTGGGCGTGCCGCAACGCCACCGCGAGCGGGTTGTCGCCGTCGAACGGTGGCCGCCCGGCCAGGCAGAAGTACGCCACCGCCCCGAGGGCGTAGACGTCCGTGGCGGCGGCGACCGGCTGGCCGGTGGCCTGCTCGGGAGACATGTACGCGGCGGTGCCGAGCACCATGTTCGCGGCGGTCAACCCGGCCATGCTGCGGGACCGGGCGATACCGAAGTCGACGAGCACCACCCGACCGTCCGCCTTGACCAGCAGGTTGCCGGGCTTCACGTCCCGGTGCACGATGCCGGCGAGGTGGGCGGTGTGCAGGGCGTCGGCCGCCTGCGCCAGCACCGACATGGTGGTGGCCGCGTCCAGTCGCCCCGCCGTGCGTACCCGGGCCGACAACGGTTCGCCCTCGACGTACTCCATCACCAGGTAGTCGACCCGGCTGCCGTCGGCGAGCGCGGCCTGCCCGACGTCGTGCACCGCGACCACGCCGGGGTGCCGCAACGCCGCGAGCATCCGCGCCTCGGCGCGGAAGCGGGCGGTGAACTCGGCGTCGGCGACCAGCGACGGCAGCAGCACCTTCACCGCCACCTCGCGCTCCAACAGCACGTCGGTGCCGCGCCAGACCGCGCCCATCCCGCCCGTCGCCACCCGCTCGCCCAGCCGGTAGCGGTCGCCGAGCAGCACTCCCCGAGTCAGCACCGAGCCACCGTACCGGCCGGCGTCGATCGGATTGATCCACCCCGTGGGCTGCCGCGGGGGCGAGCGAGCGGCCGTTGCGCGCCGGGCCGACTACGCTTGCGGGGGTTCGTCCCACGGGGACTTCAGCGGCGAGGGGAGACGCGGCATGGCGTGGAGCTGGCGGTACGAGGGCACGGACGGTCAGACGGTGGAGGGCCCGGCGGAATCGTTCGGCAGCCAGGCCGACGCCGAATCCTGGATCGGTCAGACCTGGCGTGAGCTCGCGGCGTCCGGCGTCACCTCGGTCGCGCTCGTCGAGGACGACCGGGTGGAGTACCGGATGAGCCTGCTGCCCACGGCCGAGTGATGGCCTACGACCGGCCGGGGGCCGACGGGCTGGTGCTCGGCGTGCCCAAGGCGGCGTTCCGGCCCAGCCCGGTGTTCCTCGGCCTGGTCGCGCTCTTCGCGGTCAGCGGGGTGCTGGCCTGGAACGGGTACGGCAGCGTCCGCCTCGACGTGTTCCTGTTCGTGGTGTCCGGCTGGCTGGTGTCGCTCTGCCTGCACGAGTACGCCCACGCGGTGGTGGCCTACCGCGCCGGTGACCGGGACATCGCCCACCGCGGTTACCTGACGCTCAACCCGTTCAAGTACACCCACCCCCTGCTGTCGATCGTGCTGCCGGTGGTGGTGGTGCTGCTCGGCGGCATCGGTCTGCCCGGCGGTGCGGTGTGGGTGGACCGGCACGCCATTCCGGGGCGGCTGCGGCACACCCTGGTCAGCCTCGCCGGCCCGGCGACCAACGTGCTGTTCACGTTGCTGCTCGTGCTGGCGGTGCGACTCGGCACGTCCTCGGGTGGCCCGGTGGAGTTCTGGGCCGGGGTGGCGCTGCTGGCGTTCC
Source organism: Micromonospora sp. NPDC049114 (assembly GCF_040648635.1). Lineage (NCBI taxonomy): Bacteria > Bacillati > Actinomycetota > Actinomycetes > Micromonosporales > Micromonosporaceae > Micromonospora > Micromonospora sp. NPDC049114. The sequence goes on from NZ_JBEZEA010000007.1 coordinate 256,020, forward strand.
TGCAGCTCACCGCGAGTGTGCTCAACCTGCTGCCGGTGCCCGGCCTGGACGGCGGCAACATGATCCAGCCGTGGCTCAATCCGCAGTGGCGCAGGATGTACGACCTGTTCGCCCCGTACGGCTTCATTCTGCTGTTCGCGCTGCTGTGGAACCCGCGCATCGGCGGCTGGTTCTTCGACGCGGTCTTCGCCGTCGGTGACCTGCTCGGTCTGCCCTCCTGGCTCTACGCCGCGGGCCTGGACCTGATCCGGTTCTGGCAGGGCTGAGCCGAGCTGTCCGGTCCGGTCGGCGCGGGTGCGCCGACCGGACCGGACCCGCGTCAGGGCCGCTCGGCGGGGGACTCGGTCTTCGCCGGGTCCCGCTCGGTGACCGGCTCGACGATCTCGTCGATGGCCTTGAGCAGCCCGGCGTCGAGCTTCACCCCGGCCGCCTTCACGTTGTCGTGCACCTGCTCGGGGCGGGACGCGCCGATGATCGCCGACGACACGTTCGGGTTCTGCAGGACCCACGCCACGGCCAGCTGGGCCATGCTCAGCCCGGCCTGCTCGGCGAGCGGCTTGAGCTGCTGCACCCGGGTCAGGACGTCGTCGTTCATGAACCGCGAGATGAAGTTCGCGCCCGACTTCTCGTCGGTGGCCCGGGAACCGGCCGGCGGCGGCTGCCCCGGCAGGTACTTGCCGGAGAGCACGCCCTGGGCCATCGGCGACCAGACGATCTGGCCGATGCCCAGCTCCTCGCTGGCCGGCACGACCTCGGCCTCGATGACCCGCCACAGCATCGAATACTGCGGCTGGTTGGAGACCAGCGGGATGCGCAGCTCCCGGGCGAGGGAGTGGGCCGCCCGCAGCTGCTCGGCGGTCCACTCGGAAACGCCGATGTAGTGCGCCTTACCGGAGTGCACGACGTCGGCGAACGCCTCCATCGTCTCCTCCAGCGGCGTGCTGTAGTCGTACCGGTGGGCCTGGTAGAGGTCCACGTAGTCGGTGCGCAGCCGGCGCAGGGAGCCGTTGATCGACTCCATGATGTGCTTGCGGGACAGGCCACGGTCGTTGCGACCCGGCCCGGTGGGCCAGTAGACCTTGGTGAAGATCTCCAGGCCCTCGCGACGCTCGTTCTGCAGCGCCCGGCCGAGCACGTCCTCGGCCCGGGTGCCGGCGTACACGTCGGCGGTGTCGAAGGTGGTGATCCCCGCGTCGAGGGCGGCCCGGACGCACGCGTTCGCCGCGTCCTCCTCGACCTGTGAACCGTGGGTGATCCAGTTGCCGTACGAGATCTCGCTGACCATCAGGCCGGAACGGCCCAGGTGTCGGAATTCCATACTCCGACCCTAGCTCCGGTGGATCACGATCGCCGTGCGGCGACTCACAGCACCGGGTTCGCGTCGGTCAACAGCCGGTCGATCTCCTCCAGCACGGCCGCGCGATCGGGGTGCACCAGGTCGATCAGCGGCCCACCCCGCCGGTCCAGCGCGCCCCACCGGCCGCTGCCGCTGACCACCAGGAACGCCACCGGGTGGATGACCACCATCGGGTACGACGGCTGCACCAGCACCGCGCCGGTCCGGTCCACCACACCGCGCCGACCTGCCACGTCGACGACGACGAGACCCTCGTCGGTGAAGCCGTCGACCGGACCCGCGTCGGTCAGCTCGGTGACGAAGCCGTGGTAGCGGGTCGGCACCACGATCCGGCCGGTCCGGTCGACCGCGCCCCACCCCTCGCGCTTCACCGCGGCCAGCCCTCGGCGGAACGGCCGTACGTCGGCGAAGTTCGGCGGAACCTGCACCGCGCCGGTCGGGTCGATCGCCGTCCATCCGCCGTCGGTGACCACCCAGGCCAGGCCGTCGCTGAACGGGCGCACCGCCCGGTACGAGGGCGGGATCACCGTCGTACCCAGAAGGTTGATCAGGGACCACCGGTCGGTGTCCGGTCGCCGGACCCAGGCCAGCCCGTCGTGGAAGGGCTGCGCCTCGGCGTACCGGGCGGGGATGACGACGTCGCCGGCGTGGTCGGTGTAACCCCACAGCGGTCCGTCGCGGTCCGGCTGCGGGGGCCGGTCCCGGTCGAGCACCTCGTCGCGACTCCGGGGGTACGGCCCGAAGCCGTCGGCCGAAGCCCGCGCGGTGACCGCGTCCAGGGCCACCCGGATCCGGTCCAGCAGCTCGGCGTCGCCGGCCCCGCGCAGGTCCAGCGCCCGCTCGAAGTGGTGGCAGGCCTCCATCAGCCGACCCTGGTCATAGGAGCACCGCCCGGCGTGCTCGTGCAGGGCGGCTCGCAGCCGGTCGGGCAGTTCGATCGAGTTGGCCTCCGCGAAGAGCTGGTCGGCCTCGGCGTAGTCGCCCCGCCAGCGCAGGACGTGCGCCAGCCGGGCCTGGGCCAGCGCGGTCCGGCGCAGCTCGCCGGTGGCCTCCGCGTAGGTGAGGGCGAGCCGGCCGTCGGCCAACGCGTCGTCGAGGTCGCCGAGGATCCGCGAGGCGACCGCGCGCAGGCTGAGCAGCCGCGCACGGGCCTTGTTGTCCACGGCCGAGCCCAGCTTCTCGGTCAACCGCCGTCGGATGGCCCGCATGGCGTCCGGCTCGGTCAGCTCCTCGCGCAGGCTCACCGGGTCCAGCCGCCAGCGGTACGCGGCCAGGACCTGCTCCGGATCGCCCTGATCGGCCAGCGAACGGCGGGGCGTCTCCGGCGCCGTGGCGGGCGGCGCCGACACCTGCGCGTCCTGGTCGGACGACCCGCTGCGCGGCCCGGGAATGCCAGCGAGCGGTACGGCGGCAGCGGGAGACACGGGCGCGGCGGGCGGGGCGGAGACGGGTGGCGCGGAGACAGGCGTCGCTGGTGGCGCGGAGACGGGTGCCTGCGCGGCCGGTGCTGCCGAGGCGGGCGGTGCGGAGACGGGTGCCTGCGCAGCAGGTGGCGCGGAGACGGGCGCGGCCGGCGGTGCGGAGGCGAGCGGTGCGGGGGCGGGCGCCGTCGCGATGGGCGGTTCGGCCGCCGGCTCGGGCGGCGTGCGCGTCCCATCGGTCGTCGAACCCGACCCTGCCGGGTCGGTAACCGTGTCCGGGCTGGCGGTCGACGGGTACGCGCTGCTCGACGCGGGCGATGCCGGCCGGTCCGACGGTTCGGCGTCGACCAGGCCGTCCCGCGACGCATCGGTGGACGCGTCGGCGGTCGGCGTGCTCGTCGGGCCGGCGGCGTCGTGGCCGTCGTCGGCGGCGAGGTCGTTGTGGTGTCCCGGCGTCTCGGCGTACGACTCACCGCTGTGCGGACGGTGGCTATCGCCCGATGTCGGCTCGACGGTTGCCGTCGTGTCGTCCGCATCGTCGACCAGCTCGTCCGACCAGGTGTGTGGAGCACCGGAGACCGGGTGTGCCGGCGGTCCGGAGACCGGCTCCCGTCCGTCGGTCGGCGTCGGCTCGGTGGTGGGCTCCCCGTGGGTGGCGAGGTCGTCGACCCAGGAGCGACGCTCACCCTCGGCCACCTCCACCGACGTGGCGGAGGCCGGCGGCGCCGAGACGGGCCAGGCGGAGCCCGGCGGCGCGGGTGTCGGCGGTGCCGAGATGGGCCGGGTCGAGTCGGCCGGCGCAGGAGCGGGCGGTGCCGAGATGGGCCGGGTCGAGTCGGCCGGCGCAGGAGCGGGCGGTGCCGAGACGGGCCAGGCGGAGTCGGGCGTTGCGGAGACGGGCGGTGCCGAGACCGGCCAGGCCGAGTCGGACGTCGCGGCGCCCGGCGGTGCCGAGACCGGCCGTGTCGAATCCGGCGACGCGGGTGTCGGCGGCGCCGAGACTGGCCAGGCCGGATCGGGCGGTGCCGACACCGGCCGTGCCACGTCCTGCGGTGCCGAGTCGGGCTGTGCCGAGTCGGGCTGTGCCGAGTCGGGTGGGGCGGGGCGTGCGGCGGTCGGATCGGCTGGCGGTGCGGACACCGGCCGGCTCGGAGGTGGGGAGAGCGGTTCGGCGATCGGTGTCGCAGCGGCTTCGACGGTCGAGTCGGGTCGTCGATCGGTTGCGGGGTCGCCGACCAGCGGTTGGGCGGACGCCGCCGACGGGTCCTGCTCGTCCTCGGCGTGTGGCGGCGAGCCGGCCGACCCGTCGCCGGGCTTCCAGTCCCCGCTCGTCTCGGCGACGGTGGTGGTCTCGGGTTCCGCGGCCGATCGCTGGTCCGCTGGTGTCTCGTCCTGGTCGGGCTCGACCGGCTGGGTGCCGGGGCTGAACCAGGCTTCCGGTCCCCTGGTCAACGCCTCCGCTGGCTCCGCTGGAGTCGGCACGGGCGCTTCCGAAGGTGCCGGGGGCACGTAGCGACGCGGTACGCCAGGGGCGATCGGGAGCGCCGGCTCGGCGTCCGGCGCGGGTGCCGAGGACGTCGGCGTCGCGGGGCTGGCGGGTTGCTCCGGCCGCTGCCAGGCCGGTGGGGGCGCGACCGGTGGGCGGTCATCCGCAGGCGGCGAGGGCCGCTGCCCGGGGCTGGGATGCGTCTGCTGGTCCTGCCGGGCCGGCGGTGTCGGGTGCGCGCGGTTGTCCGGGCCGGGATAGCGCGGTGGAGCGGTGGCGCGCGGGTCGGCAGTCGACGCCGGTTCGGTGGGTGTGCGGTGCTCGGGCCGCTGCGGCGGCTCCGGCCGCTCGTCCGCCGCCGGCGGATCCACCGGGGCGGGCAGGAACTCCAGCCGCAGTCGGGCGGCCGGTGGACCGGAGACGGGGACGTCCGCCGGGGAGACCGGAGTGGCCGACACCGGCCGGTCGCGCTCGGCGCGCGTGGACGACGTGGACGGTTGCCACCCGTTGTCCGCCGCAGCGGGAGAGACAGGGGCCGCGGATACCGGCCGGTCCCGGCCGGGCGCGGCGGGCGCTGCCGGCGACACCGGACGAACCGGAGTCGACCGGCCGGTGCCGGGCGCGGCAGGGGAGACGGGTGTGGGCGGGATCGGAGTCGCCCGGCCGGTGCCCGGTGCGGCCGGGGAGACGGGTGTGGGTGGCACCGGGGTGGCCCGGCCGGTGCCCGGTGCGGCCGGGGAGACGGGTGTGGGCGGGACGGGGGTGGCCCGGCCGGAGGTGGGCGGCGCCGTCGCGGCGGGACGCGCGGGCCGATCGTCGTACCGGGGCGGCTCCGCCGCTGGCCGTGCGGGTCGCGTCGCCGGTCGTGGCGACACCTCCGGCTCGGCGCCGTAGTGCGGCTCGGGCCGGTAGCCCGGCTCCCGTGTGCGGTCCGGGTGCACCGGACCAGGCGCAGGCCAGGGCAGGCCGCCACCCGAGCGGGGGCCGGGCTGCGACCGCGGCTCGCGGTAGGTCTCCTCGCGGTACAGCTCCTCGCCGTACCGCTCCGGCCGGGCGTTCTCGCGCGGACGCCGGTCCGGGTACGCCTCGGCGCGGGCTGCCGCCTCGCGAGGTTGCTGCCGGTGCGGCTCGACATCGGGACGGCGACGCTCGCCGTCGTGGCGGGGCTGCTCCGGCGTCTCCGGTTCGGGGCGACGCCGCCTCCCGCCGTCGGACGTCTGTGGCGGACCGAACGCCTCGTCGGGCCGGCGCTGCCGGTCGGTGTGGGCACCGGGGCCAGCGTCCACGCGGGACCGGCCGTCGGCAACGCCCCGCTCCGAGCGCCGGGCGTCGTCGGGTAGGCGTTCCGAGCGGCGGGCGTCGTCGGCAACGCTTCGTTCCGAGCGGCGGGCCTCGTCGGGGAGGCGGTCGGGGTGGCCGTCGGCGCGGTAGCGGGACCGGCTGTCCACGGGTGCCCACTGGCCGGCCCCCTCGGCGGCCCAGCCGTCGGTCGGGCGGCCGTCGTGGCCCCTGGCCGGTCGGGTGCCGTACCCGTCGCCGGGGTGCCGGTAGTGACTCGCGGCCGGCCGCTCCGACGTGCCGCGCCGGCGTGGCGCCTCGTTCGGCTCGGGCACCCAGCCGGAGTCACCGCGTGGTGCGGGGGAGTAGGGCCCGGGGGAGACGGGTGGCGCCGTCGGGTACGCCCGGTCCCGGTCGACCGGCTCGGGTCGAGGCGCACGGCCGTCGTACCGCTCGGAAGTGGGCTGCTCGCGGTGCCAGGCGGCCTCCCGGGCCGGTCCCCGGTCGTCGCCGGGACGCCGGTCGGACCAGGCGGTCCGCCGGTCCGACTCGGGGGAGCGGCGCTCCTCGCGTCGGGGCGGCTCGGGGAGCGGTCGACGGTACGGCTCATGGTCGTAGTGCGGTGTCTCGGATCGGCCGTGGTGCGCCGTGTCGGCGGGGCGCTCGTCACCGCGCGTCCAGCCGTAGGACGAAGTCTCACCCGGCTCGTCGTCCGGCCCCCACCGGCCGTTGGGGGCCGGCTCGCCCGGAGGCTCGTCGGCCCAGGAGCGGCCGAGGTAGGTGCCGTCCGGTCGGGTGGGCGCGAGCGGCGGCACCTCGGTACGACCGACCACTGTCGCCCGCCCGCGCGGCGGTGCGGGCTGGTGGGTGACGCCGATGTCGCCGGGGTAGCGCTGGCCGGGGAACTGAGGGTGCCATTCGGTGGTCGGCTCGACCACCCAGGACGGCTCGTTCGGGTCCCGCCACCGGTCGGTGTAGCGGCCGTTCATCCGTCGAGCCCGTCGCCACACCCGGCCGCGTGGCCGCTCCCCGTCGACGGTGAGGTGGCCGAGGTCGGGCCCCGCTGACCCATGGGCGTCCGGTCGCCGCCTGCCACGCCCCGGTGGCCGGCTCGCGTCCGCTCGCTCACGGCGTTGTCACCTCGTTGCACATTGTCGCGCTGGGGCCTCGCGTGCCGGTCGGGTCGCCCGTTCCGGCAGGGCGTGGCTGCGGATGGAGGGTAACGGCGTGGGCTCGTTCACCGCCACTGTGGCACCGTCCACGAGCGCAAACGTTATCCGATGGTTCCGGACATTTAGGTCGATAACCGAATCTGACCTTCGACGATACCCCACCCGCCAGCCAGGTGGACCGGAGCATCGGGTCAGGGATGCTCCATGACGAGGACGGCGAAGGTGCCGGGGACCAGCGCCTCGTACCGGTGCGGTGTGTCGCCGGGGAATGTCGCGTAGTCACCCGGGCCGAGGTCCACGGTGCCCGCCTCGGGGCCGACGCGCAGCCGCCCGGCGGCCACCACCACGTGCTCGATGCTGCGCGGGGTGTGCCCGTCCGCCTCCCGGACCGCGCCCGGCTCCAACTCGATCAGGTAGACGTCCCGGCGCAGGTGCGACGTGCCGGCGCTGAGCAGCGTCCCGGTGAAGTCGGCCTGTTCGGAACCGACCCGGGGTCCCTCCCCGGCGCGGATCACCCGGATGTCGACGTGGGCCGGCTCCACGAGCCGGCTGATCGGGACGCCCAGCGCCGCGCCGAGCGCCCAGAGCGTCTCGACGCTCGGGTTGCCGGTCCCCGACTCCAGGTGGGCGAGCGTCGACTCCGCCACCCCCGCCCGACGAGCCAGCTCGGCCAGCGAGACACCGACGCGTTCCCGTTCGCGGCGCAGCGCGGCAGCGATGGTGGCCAACGGGGCAGCCGGTTCTCCAGGCATGCGTGTTCGCTCCAGTGGATCAACGTTCGCGGTGACGAACAACGGGCGACCTGTTCACCGTGATGAACTACGCGCACGGTACAACGAACAGCCGCGGCCCGGATGCTTCCCGCTGTGCTTTGCCCCCAACGCGGCCGGAGCCGCCGCCGGGGCGACGCGGGCCCGCCGGAGCCGGGATCAGACCTTGTCGCCGAGGTTGACCTGAGGAGCCGGAGCGCGCATCCGCCGGAAGGTGATCGACCGCATCACGGCGTAGAGATAGAGCGAGCCCATCCGCTGGTCGCTCTTCGGGAAGCGCTCCCGGACCAGCTTGCCGATCTTGCGGCAGATCAGCAGCGAGTCGACGACCACACCCAGGGCCAGCGCGCCCCAGAGCACGTTGGAGATCAGCCGCACCACCGGCGGCATCGCCGCGTTCGAGCCGATCAGCACGATCAGCGCGCCGCCGAAGAACCAGGTGCCGACGGTACGCCGGGAGTCGACCACGTTGCGTGCCAGCAGCCGCTCCGGGCCCCGGTCGCGGGGGCCACCCTCGCGGCGGAACTCGGCCGCGGCCTCGGTACGCAGCTGGCGGCGCCGCTCCCGCTCCTCCTCCTTGGTGAGGGGACGGGTGGGGCCGGCCGGGCGACGGCCGACGGTCGGCCGCTTCGGCGTCTCCCGACCCTTGGCCGGGGTGTAACCCCGGGGACGTTCGGCGGTCTCCTCGGAGGTCACCGAGGAGACGGCCTCGTCGACGAGGTCGTTGGACTTGCGGCGAAAGAGCGACGGCACGCGGCAAGGGTAGCCAACGGTCCGCGCCCGGTGCACATCGCGGTACGGCGGCGGACGGCTCCAGGTCGCAGCGCGACCTGGAGCCGTCGGGGCCGAACGATTGGTGCGAGAGGTTACGGACGCTCGGCGTGCGCGCCCAGGTCGGCGAGCTTCGCCTCGAAGTCCTCGTAGCCGCGGTTGATCAGGTCGACGCCGTACACCCGGGAGGTGCCCTCGGCGGCGAGCGCGGCGATCAGGTGGCTGAAACCGGCCCGCAGGTCCGGGATGACCAGGTCGGCGGCGTGCAGCTTGCTCGGCCCGGCGATCACCGCCGAGTGCTTGAAGTTGCGCCGGCCGAAGCGGCACGGGGTGCCGCCGAGGCAGTCCCGGTAGACCTGGATGTTGGCGCCCATCGAGTTCAGCGCCTCGGTGTAGCCCAGCCGCTGCTCGTAGACCGTCTCGTGCACGATCGACAGGCCGCGGGCCTGGGTCAGCGCCACGACCAGCGGCTGCTGCCAGTCGGTCATGAAGCCGGGGTGGACGTCGGTCTCCAGCGCCACCGCGTTCAACTCGCCGCCGGGGTGCCAGAAGCGGATGCCGCCCTCCTGGCCCGGGTCGCCCAGCTTCGGCGGCCGGGTGTCGGTGACCTCGTACTCGCCGCCGACGGACCGGAAGATGTTCAGGAAGGTCATCATGTCGGCCTGCTGCGCGCCGAGCACCTCGACGTGGCCACGGGTGGCCAGCGCGGCCGCGGCCCAGCTGGCGGCCTCGATCCGGTCGGGGATCGGGCGGTGGGTGTACCCGTGCAGCTTCGGCACGCCCTGGATCTCGATCACCCGGTCGGTGTGGACCTTGATGATCGCGCCCATCTTCTGCAGGATGCAGATCAGGTCGATGATCTCCGGCTCCACCGCGGCGTTGCGCAGCTCGGTGACACCCTCGGCCATCACCGCGGTCAGCAGCACCTGCTCGGTGGCGCCGACGCTCGGGTACGGCAGGGCGAACTTGGTGCCGTGCAGGCCGTTCGGCGCGGACAGGTGCAGACCCTCGGGCCGCTTGTCGACAGTCGCGCCGAACTCCCGCAGCGCCTGCAGGTGGAAGTCGATCGGGCGCGGGCCGATGTGGCAGCCGCCCAGATCCGGGATGAACGCGTGCCCGAGCCGGTGCAGCAGCGGCCCGCAGAACAGGATCGGGATCCGGCTCGAACCGGCGTGCACGTTGATCTGGTCGGTGCTGGCGCTCTCAACGTTCGCCGGGTCGAAGACGAGCTCGCCGTCCTCGGCGCCGTCGGTCACCTTGACGCCGTGCAGACCGAGCAGACCCCGGACCACCTCGACGTCGCGGATCTTCGGCACGTCGAACAGCCGGCTCGGGCTGTCGCCCAGCAGTGCGGCGACCATCGCCTTCGAAACCAGGTTCTTCGCGCCGCGCACGCGGATCCGCCCTTCGAGCGGAGTGCCTCCATGCACGATCAGGACGTCGTCGGTCAACGCAACCTCCAGCGCGTCGGTGCTGCTGTGTTGATGGTGGGGAGCCTGAACTCTGTCGCTACCCCGGATGCGGCCATATCGAAACGGCCCGCTTGCGTCCTCGCCTCGGCAGCATAGCCCTCGGTGACGAAAAAGGACTCGGTCAGACCGGCGTGTGTGGCATTAATCGGTGATCCGGCACTTTTGCGTACCAAGGACGTCACAGATCGTGATCACGCACCGGGCAGGGCGAGCATCTGGTCCAGCGCCACCCGGGCGTGGTGCGCGGTGTCGGCGTCGACAGTGATCTGGTTGACGACCCGACCCGCGACCAGCTCCTCCAGGGCCCAGACCAGGTGCGGCAGATCGATCCGGTTCATGGTCGAGCAGTAGCAGACAGCCTTGTCCAGGAACATGATCTGCTTGTCCGGGTGGGCCAGCGCCAACCGGCGGACCAGGTTCAGTTCGGTGCCCAGCGCCCACGCCGAGCCGGCCGGCGCCGCCTCGATGGTCTTGATGATGTACTCGGTCGAGCCGACGTGATCGGCGGCCGTGACCACCTCGTGCCGGCACTCCGGGTGGACCAGCACGTTGACCCCGGGCACCCGCGCCCGCACGTCGTTGACGCTCTCCAGGGTGAACCGGCCGTGCACCGAGCAGTGCCCCCGCCACAGGATCATCTTGGCGTCACGCAGCTGCTCCGGCGTGAGCCCGCCACCGGGCTTGTGCGGGTCGTAGAGCACGCAGTCGTCCAGCGACAGGCCCATCTCCAGCACCGCCGTGTTGCGGCCCAGGTGCTGGTCTGGCAGGAAGAGCACCTTCGAGCCCTGCTCGAACGCCCAGTCCAGGGCGCGCTTGGCGTTGGACGAGGTGCAGACCACGCCGCCGTTGCGGCCGACGAAACCCTTGATGTCGGCCGAGGAGTTCATGTACGTCACCGGGACGGTCTCGGCGGCGATGCCCAGCTCGGTCAGCGTGTCCCAGGCGGCCTCGACCTGACCCAGCACGGCCATGTCCGCCATCGAACAGCCAGCGGCCAGGTCGGGAAGGATCACCCGCTGCGCGTCCGTGGTGAGGATGTCGGCGCTCTCGGCCATGAAGTGCACGCCGCAGAAGACGATGTACTCGGCGTCCGGCCGGGCCGCGGCCTCCCGGGCCAGCTTGAACGAGTCGCCTGTCACGTCCGCGAACTGGATCACCTCGTCGCGCTGGTAGTGGTGCCCCAGCACGAACACCTTGCTGCCCAGCTTCGCCTTCGCCGCCGTGGCACGGGCCACCAGATCCGGGTCGCTCGGCGCCGGCAGGTCGCCCGGACACTCGACGCCGCGCTCGGTGTCGGGGTCGCTGCCCCGGCCGAGCAGCAGCAGAGCCGTCGCCGTGTTGGAGGGTTCCACCCAGGTCGAAGTCACGTAGCCCATGGTCCCACAGCGCGAGCGCGCCGCAGCTCCGCTCGGTGTGGGCTGCCACACTGCTCGACATGCGCGTGCTGCTCTGCCCGGACAAGTTCGCCGGCACCCTGCCCGCACCGGAGGTCGCCGCCGCGGTGGCGGACGGTTGGCGCAGCGTCGCCGATGGTGACGAGCTGCTGATCCGGCCACTCGCCGACGGCGGGCCCGGCTTCGTGGAGGTGCTCGCCGAGGCGCTCGGCGGCCGGCGGGTGACGGTGCCGACAGTCGACCCGCTGGGCCGGCCCGCGGCCGGTGAGATCCTGCTCACCGTCGACGGCACGACGGCCTACCTGGAGAGCGCGCAGGCCTGCGGCCTGCACCTGCTCTCCGCGGCCGAGCGCGACCCGAAGACCACCACGTCGTACGGGCTGGGTCTGCTGGTGACCGCCGCCGTGGAGAGCGGGGCCCGGACGGTGGTGATCGGGCTGGGCGGCTCCTCGACCAACGACGCCGGCGCCGGCATGCTCGCCGCGCTGGGCGCGACGCCCCTCGACGCCACGGGCGCGGCGCTGCCGTACGGCGGGGCGGCCCTGGCCCTGGTCGACGCCCTCGACGGCGCTCCCCGGCTGCGCGGCGCCCGGCTCGTCGCCGCCACCGACGTGGACAACCCGCTGCTCGGCCTGCACGGCGCGAGCAACGTGTTCGGCCCGCAGAAGGGCGCCGACCGCGCCGACGTGCTGCTGCTCGACGCGGCCCTGGAGCGTTTCGCGGCGGTGCTGGAGCGTGACCTTCCCGGCTGCCCGGCGGGGCTCGGCGCGCTGCCCGGCGGTGGCGCCGCCGGCGGCCTCGGCGCGGCCATCCTCGCGCTCGGCGGCGCCTGCGAGTCGGGCATCGGCCTGGTCACCCGGGCCACCCGGCTGGACGCCGCGCTCGACACCGCCGACCTGGTGATCACCGGGGAGGGGTCCTTCGACCACCAGTCGCTGCGCGGCAAGGTCGTCGCCGGGGTGGCCGGCGCCGCCCGGGATCGTGGGGTGCCCTGCGTGGTGGTGGCCGGGCAGGTCAGCACCGGCCGACGGGAGGCCGCCTCGGCGGGGGTGACCGACGCGTACAGCCTGGTCGAGCACTTCGGTGGGGAGCAGGCCGGCGGGCTCGACGCCGCGTTGAGCCGTCCCGCCGACGGGCTGCGCGAGCTGGGCGCCCGACTGGCCCGGCAGTGGAGCCGCTGAGCGCCCGGCGCTGGGGCCGCGGAGCGCTCCACCGACCCGCTCCAGGCCGTCGCGTCCGGGCCGACCTGGGGCGCTGGTCCCGCCACGCGGGTACGTCCGGCCGGGGCGGCGTACGATCGGAACCGGACCACAACCGGGAATCACTGGACGGCGCGCGGCGTTGGCCAGTGCGACCGGACCCAAAACCGCGCAGGGAGACTTCCACGTGACCACGCCAGCGCAGACCGAGTCGACCGAGGCCCAGGCCCCTACTTCCGTCGTCCTCACCGACGTCGCGGCGCAGAAGGTCAAGGCCCTGATCGAGCAGGAGGGCCGCGACGACCTGCGGCTCCGCGTCGCGGTGCAGCCGGGTGGCTGCTCCGGCCTGCGGTACCAGCTCTTCTTCGACGAGCGTTCGCTCGACGGTGACGTCGTCAGCGACTTCGGTGGCGTCGAGGTCGTCGTCGACCGGATGAGCGCCCCCTACCTGTCCGGCGCGACGATCGACTTCGCCGACCGGATCGACGCCCAGGGCTTCACCATCGACAACCCCAACGCGGGCAACTCCTGCGCCTGCGGCGACTCGTTCAACTGAGTCGCGCACCACGCACCACCGACGACGGGGCCGTCCTGCGGGACGGCCCCGTCGTCGTGTCGGGCCGATGGTGGGAGCGGTCCCGGGTGACCCGGGTGCACGGGTGGACGGGCGGTTGCCGTTGCCCGACCGACCGGACACGTCCGGGTTGCCGGGCCGGTAGGCTGACCGCGCCCTGCTCCCGACCCTGAGGGTTGACATGAAGATCGCCGTGACCGGCTCGATCGCCACCGATCACCTGATGAGCTTCCCGGGTCGGTTCGCCGACCAGCTCATCGCCGATCAGCTGCACAAGGTTTCCCTCTCCTTCCTGGTGGACGACCTGGTGCTCCGCCGTGGCGGGGTCGCGGCGAACATCTCCTTCGGCATGGGGCAGCTCGGGCTGCGCCCGGTGCTGCTCGGGGCGGTGGGCGCGGACTTCGCCGACTACCGCTCCTGGCTGGAGCGGCACGGCGTGGACTGTGACTCCGTGCACATCAGTGAGGTGGCGCACACGGCGCGGTTCGTCTGCACCACCGACACCGACATGTGCCAGATCGCGTCGTTCTACGCGGGTGCGATGAGCGAGGCCCGCAACATCGAGCTGGCCCCCGTCGCCGACCGGCTCGGCGGGCTGGACCTGGTGCTGGTCAGCGCCAACGACCCGGAGGCGATGCTGCGGCACTCGGCCGAGTGCCGCAGCCGTGGGTACGCCTTCGCCGCCGACCCCTCCCAGCAGCTCGCCCGGATGCCCGGCGAGGACGTGGTGGCGCTGATCGAGGGCGCCGAGTACCTGATGACCAACGACTACGAGAAGTCGCTGCTGCAGAGCAAGGCGCAGCTGACCGACGACCAGCTGCTGGACCTGGTCAAGGTGCGGGTCACCACGCTGGGCAAGGACGGCGTGGAGATCGCCGGCCGCGGCATCGACCCGATCCACGTGCCCATCGCCCGGGAGATCCGGGCGGTCGACCCGACCGGGGTGGGCGACGGCTTCCGGGCCGGCTTCTTCACCGCGCTCTCCTGGGGCCTCGGCCTTGAGCGGGCCGCCCAGGTCGGCTCCCTGCTGGCCACGCTGGTCCTGGAGACGGTGGGCACCCAGGAGTACGACGTCCGCCGCGACCTGTTCGTCAAGCGCCTCGCCGAGTCCTACGGCGACGCCGCCGCCGAAGAGATCCGCCCCCACCTCCTCCCGTAACCCGCCCCGCCCCGCCCTGCCCCGCCCGGCACCGCGATCTTGCACTTTCTGTCGCTGTTTCGCGGCTTATGCGCGGGTTTGTCAGGGCAGAAAGTGCAAGATCGCGAGGGCGAGGGCGGGATCGCGGGGCCGGGTGGGGTTAGTGGGTGCGGCGGATGTCGTAGGCGGGGCCGTCCGGGCCGGTCACCGCGCCGAGGAACTCCTGGCCGCGCATCCGGCACCAGGCGGGGATGTCCACCGCCGCGGCCGGGTCGTCGGCGAGCACCCGGACCACCGTGCCGACCGGCACCTGCGGCATCCGGCGGGCCGCCGCGATCACCGGCAGCGGGCAGCGCTGGCCCCGGCAGTCGAGCACCTCGTCCGGCATCGTCACAGCCCCACCACCCCGGCGTCGGCGCGCAGCCCGGCGACGATCCCGGGCAGTTCGGCGAGGAACCGCTCGACGTCGGATTCGGTCGTGTCCCGGTGCAGGCTGACCCGGACGTTGCCGTGCGAGAGCACTCCCATCGCCTCCAGCACGTGCGACGGCCGCAGGGTGGACGACGTGCAGGACGAGCCGGACGACACCGCGAACCCCCGCCGGTCCAGCGCGTGCAGCAGCGTCTCGCCGTCGACGTACAGGCAGGAGAACGTCACCAGGTGCGGCAGGCGCAGGACCGGGTCGCCGACCACCTCGACGTCGGGCACCTCGGCCGCCACCCGCGCCCGGATCCGGTCCACCAGCGGCGCCAGCCGGGCCTCCTCGGCCGCCGCGTCGGCCGCCGCCGCGCGCAGGCTCGCCGCCGCCGCCACCACCGCGGGCAGGTTCACCACCCCGGGGGTACGCCCACCCTCGCGCTCGTCGGCCGGCCAGGGCGACTCCCAGCGGGTGCCCTTGCGGACCGCCAGCAGCCCCACCCCGGGTGGCCCGCCCCACTTGTGGGCGCTGGCGCTGAGCATGGACCAGCCGGCCGGCAGGGGCACCCGCCCGACCGACTGGGCCGCGTCGACGTAGAGCGGCACCCCGACGTCGGCGCAGACGGCCGCCGCCTCGGCGACCGGCTGCACGGTGCCCACCTCGTGACTGGCGGTGATCAGCGCGGCCAGCGCGACGCCGGGCGCCCGGACGGCCGTCGACCACTCGGCCAGATCCAGCCGACCCACCCGGTCGACGGGCACCGCGTGGGCGACGCCGCCGGCCGCGACGTGCCGCTCGGCGGCGTGCAGGACTGCGGAGTGCTCGATCGCGGAGTGCACCAGGGTCGCCCCGGCCCGGTGCCGTCCCGCCAGGCCACCGAGCACCGCGCCGTGGGCTGCGGTCGTACCGCTGCTGGTGAAGGACAGCTCGTCGGCGCGGACGCCGAGCGTCTGCGCGGCCGCCTCGCGGGCGGCGTCGAGCAGTTGCCGCGCACGGCGTGCCTGGCTGTAGAGCTTTCCCGGGTCGGCCCAGCCGTCCTCCAGGGCGGCCAGCAGCGCCTGCCGGGCGACCGGATGCAGGGGCGCGGCGGTCGCCGCGTCCAGGTAGACCGAAGAGGCACTCACGGATCAGTACGCTATCGCGACGTTATGCCCAGGATCCCCCCGATGGGGGCGGACAGTGACCCCACCACGGCCGAGTCCGTCATGGTCGAGTAATCTGCGACCGTCGGTGACGCCTTTGCCGCCGGTGCGCAGGAAAGACGCACCGCGGCGCGCTAGGGAGGCAGGACCAGGTGGTCGCAAGGAGTTCGGAGGTACGGCCGTCGGCCGTACGGCACGGTGCTGCCCCAGGGGTCGGTGGACGCCGGGGACGCGGTGCTGGTCGGTTGGCCGGGCTCGGTCTCGGGGGCGTGGCACTGCTGGTTCTGCTCACGGGCTGTGACGTGGGCCAGACGTTCGACGGCTTCGGTTGGCCGCAGGGCGGCATCTCGGCCGAGTCGCACCGGATGTACGACCTGTGGATCGCCTCCTGCGTCGCCGCGCTCGCGGTCGGCGTCTTCGTGTGGGGCCTGATCTTCTGGTGTGTCGTGCGCTACCGCAAGCGCGGCAACGCGCTGCCGGTGCAGACGCGCTACAACCTGCCGATGGAGTTCCTCTACACCATCGCGCCGATCCTGATCGTATCCGTGCTCTTCTACTACACGGCGATCGTGCAGACCGACGTCGACAAGTTGTCGAAGAACCCGGACGTCACGGTCGAGGTCGTCGCCTTCAAGTGGAACTGGCAGTTCAACTACCGCGACGGTCAGGGCACGGAAGCCAAGACCACCGCGTCGACGCTCGGCACCAGTGAGGTCATCCCGGTGCTCGTGCTGCCGACCAACCGGTCCATCCGGTTCGAGGAGACCAGCCGCGACGTCATCCACTCCTTCTGGGTGCCGGAGCTGCTGTTCAAGCGGGACGTCATGCCGGGCAAGATCCGCAACGTCTTCGAGGTCTCCAGCCTGGACGCCGAGGGCGCGTACGTCGGCCGCTGCGCCGAGCTGTGCGGCAGCTACCACGCGTTCATGAACTTCGAACTGCGGGTGGTCTCGCCGGAGAAGTACGACCAGTTCCTCGCGGCGAAGCAGAGTGGCAAGTCGACTCAGGACGCGCTGGCCGCGATCGGCGAGCAGCCGTACGCGGAGACCACGCAGCCGTTCGACACCCGACGGACGCAGAGCAACTTCAACCCGGACGACGCTCCGGCCGGCACGGGAAGCTGAGGCAGCCGCATGAAGACCGAGTGGCGTATCTTCCTGATCATCGCCGGGTTCCTCTTCGGCGCGACCATCCTCTACGGCGCCTGGACCCACGGTGAGTCCGGCAACATCGAGTGGGTGGGCACCGTCGCCCTGCTGCTGTCGTTCCTGCTCTGCTCGATGTGCGGTGGCTTCTTCTGGTTCGTCTCCCGCCGTATCGATCTGCGCCCGGAGGACCGGCCGGACGCCGAGATCGCCGATGGCGCCGGTGAGGTCGGCTTCTTCAGCCCGGGCAGCTACTGGCCGTTCGGTCTGGCGCTGGCCGCCGCGATCGCCGCGCTGGGCATGGTGTTCTGGCAGTTCTGGCTGATCGGCGCCGGCCTGGTGGCGGTCGTCTTCGCCGCCTGTGGCCTGCTGTTCGAGTACTACACCGGCACCCGGCGCACGGCCGAGCACTGATCCACCCGGTCGCCCGGCGCGACCGATCCCGTACCGCCACGAAGGCCCGCACCCTCCTCGGGGGAGCGGGCCTTCGTCGTGGCGCATCCGGATGCGACCGCGTCGGCGCGGTGGGGGCGGCGGCCCACCGGCGTCGCGGGGCCGCTCGGGGCGGCGCGGGTCAGGCGGCGCGGGTCGGGCGGCGCGGGTCAGGCGGCGCGGGTCGGGCGGCGCGGGTCAGGCGGCGTAGCGCCGGGTGGGCTGGCGACGGCGGCGGTCGGCCAGCCGGGTGACGGGGGCGGCGAACGTGGCGATCACCACGGCCGCGCCGCAACCGGTGCAGATCAGCTCGGGACAGTCGCTGCCGTGGCCGTCAGCGCAGGGCGGCGCCTCGAACGGTGCCACGCCCTCGCAGACGTCGCAGTAGAGATCGCGGTGCGACACGGGCGTCTCCTCTCACTCCAGGCGAGCCGCAGCCGAAATGCGACAGCGACGCACATCGGAAGCGGAGAACTACTCGCCTGTAGTTTCCCACGCGGGTCCGACAAATCTCCGCGCCGGCCGTCCGCGCACCGTCCGCCGGGCACCGACGCCACCCGGACGTGGGCCACCCCGCGTTCGGCCGGACACCTGTCCAGGAACCCCGGTTGGATCGCCCGGGACGCGCGCGTCCCGGACTGCGGATCAGGCGGTGGTGGCCGCCTCGGCGGTGGTGGCGGTCTCGATCCAGCGGTCCAGGGTGGCCGCCGCCGCGCCCGAGTCGATCGACTCGGCGGCGCGGTCCAGGCCGGCGCGCAGCGCCTCGGTCAGGTCGCCGTCCAGCGGACCCTGGGTCGCGAGCGCCGCCGCCGCGTTGACCAGCACCGCGTCGCGGACCGGGCCGGTCTCACCGGCCAGCAGGCGACGGGCCACGCCGGCGTTGTACGCGGCGTCACCGCCGCGCAGGTCACCGAGGGTGGACCGAGGTACCCCCAGGTCGGTCGCGTCCAGCACAGCCTCGCGTACGGTGCCGCCCTGTGCCGCCCACACCCGGGTCGGCGCGGCAGTGGTGAACTCGTCCAGCCCGTCCTCGCCGCGCATCACCAGCACCGAGTCACCCCGGGCGGCGAACACGCCGGCCATCACCGACGCCATCCGTGCGTCGAAGCAGCCGACGGCGCCGGCGCGGGGGCGGGCCGGGTTGGTGAGCGGGCCGAGGAAGTTGAACACGGTGGGGACGCCCAGCTCCCGGCGGACCGGCCCGGTGTGCCGCATTCCCGGGTGGAACCGGGCGGCGAAGCAGAACCCGATCCCGGCCTCGGTGACGCAGCGCACGATGGCGTCCGGGTCGAGGTCGAGCGGGACGCCGAGGAACTCCAGCAGGTCCGCGGTGCCGCAGGAGGAGGACGCCGCCCGGTTGCCGTGCTTGACCACCCGGACACCGGCGCCCGCCACGACCAGGGCGGCCATGGTGGAGATGTTGACCGTGTGGGCGAGGTCACCGCCGGTGCCCACCACGTCGAGCGCCGTCGAGCGCAGGTCGTCGGGCAGGTCGACCGGAACGGCCCGGCTCAGCATGGTCTCCACCAGGCCGGCCAGCTCGGCCGAGGTCTCGCCCTTGGCCCGCAGCGCCACGGCGAAGCCGGCGACCTGCGCGGCGCCCGCCGAGCCGGCCATGATCTCGCCCATGGCCCAGGCGGTGTCGGCGGTGGACAGCTCCTCGCCGCGCAGCAGCGAGTTGAGCAGGTGCGGCCAGGTCCGATCGCCCATTGCGGGCCTCCCGAGCGTACGAAGTGCGGGTGGGCTGGAATCGGCGCCGGCTGGTCCGGCGCCGTGTCGGTGCCGGAGAGCGGGGGACGTCAGGCGGGTGCGTGCGTCCGCAGCAGCTCGGCCACCGTGCTGCCGGTGGTCACCGGGTCGAGCGGGTGCACCAGCGTCGCGTCGACCTCGGCGTACGCGGCGAGCCATCGGTCCGCGGCGCGGGCGATCACCAGGCAGGTGGGAGGGGCGTCGTCCCGATCGTCCTTGATCTGGCGGGCGATGCCGATGCCGCCGCCGGGGCTCGCCTCACCGTCGAGCACCAGCAGGTCGATCTCGTAGTCGTCGACCAGCCGGATGGTCTCGGCGTACGTCGACGCGTCGACGAACTCGATCTGCAGCCCGGGGGCGGGCCGGGTGCCGACAGCGAGCCGCATCCGGTCACGGACCTGCGGGTCGTCGCTGTAGAGCAGGACGGTGCACAGACGATCGCTCATGGCTGACAGGCTCCCACCTCGTAGCTGCCCGCCGATCGTACCGGTCGACGTGACGTAGTCGACATCCCGCCCGACGCTCGGCCGCTGGCGTACCGTCTGCGCAGCTCAGGTCGTCGCGGCGTCGGCGGCGCGCTCGCGGGCCTCCTGGCGGTCCAGCTCGCGGTCCACCCGGCGGGCCTCCCGTTCGGACTGCTTCACCCACTGCACGACCAGCACCGCGAGCATGGTCACACTGACGAACTCACCGCCGGCCCAGAGGATGCCCCCGGCGACCACCTGGTCGGCCTTGGGGTCGGCCCAGCTCAGGTTGAGCGACGGATACCAGTCGCCGCCGAAGAGCGTGGTGCTCTGCATGATGGTGAGCCCGAGCACGGTGTGGAAGGGCACGGAGAGCAGCATCAGCAGGGCCCGTGCCGGGTACGGCCAGCGGCCCGGGAGCGGGTCGAGGCCGAGCAGCGGCCAGAAGAACACGCAGCCGGTCATGATGAAGTGCGCGTGCACCAGCTCGTGCGCCCAGGCGTGTTCCAGGGTGAAGCGGTACAGGTCGCTGAAGTACAGCGCGAACGGGTTGACCACGAAGATGGCGAACGCCACCAGCGGGAAGCTGTAGACCCGGGCGACGCGGCTGTGCACGATCGCCAGGAGGCGCTTGCGCGGCCCGACGGGCAGGGTCCGCAGGGCGAGCGTCATCGGTGCGCCCAGCGCCAGGAAGATCGGCGACACCATGGAGAGCACCATGTGCTGGACCATGTGCACCGACAGCAGCGCGGTGTCGTAGGCGTGCAGCCCGCTGACCGTGACCAGCGCGATGCCGCCGAGGCCGGGGCCGAGGAAGAACGCCGTACGGGCGATCGGCCAGCGGTCCCCGCGGAGGCGCAGCCGGTGCACCCCGTAGAGGTAGAGGCCGGCGGCGAGCACCAGGCCCAGGGCCAGCCAGCTGTCCAGCCGGGTCTCGGTGAGCACCGCGCCGACGGTGAACGGCGGCGGGGTCGCCCCGGCCCCGGCGGCGAGCACCGACGGGCCGGCCGGAGTGGCCGCGAGCACATCGGCCGGGACGGCCGAGGTGGCGGCGAGGATCAGATCGACGTGCAGCACGCTTTTCAGGCTAGGCCAGGCGAACCGGACCCTGACGCCCGGGCCACGGAAGGCGCAGGTTTGCCACCCCGCTGATCGCCGGCCCCGGTCAGGGGCAATAATGACGGCGTGACTGCGGCCCCAGCCATTGACAAGAGCCGGATCCACTCTCTGACGCGACCCAACATGGTCAGCGTCGGGACGATCGTGTGGCTCTCCAGCGAACTCATGTTCTTCGCGGCGCTCTTCGCGATGTACTTCTCGATCCGTGCGGCAGCGCCGGAGCAGTGGGAGAAGCACACCGAGTCGCTGAACATCCCGTACGCGACCACCTTCACGGTGATCCTCGTGCTGTCCTCGGTGACCTGCCAGCTCGGCGTCTTCGCGGCGGAGAAGGGTGACGTGCACGCGCTGCGTCGCTGGTTCACCGTCACCTTCGTGATGGGCCTGATCTTCGTGCTCGGCCAGGTGAACGAGTACCGCCACCTGGTGGAGGACGGCGTCAAGCTCAACGTCGACGGTTACGGCTCGATGTTCTACCTGACGACCGGCTTCCACGGCCTGCACGTGACCGGCGGTCTGATCGCCTTCATCATCTTCATGGTCCGCACGACCATGGGCCGGTTCACCCCGGCGCAGGCGACCTCGGCGATCGTCGTGTCGTACTACTGGCACTTCGTCGACGTCGTGTGGATCGGCCTGTACGCCATGATCTACTGGCTTCAGTGATCTTGGCGCGTCACGAACCGCGCCGCTGCTCCGTCCCCTGAGACAAGGTCCAACCGGTTAAGGACACAGCTCATGACTTCTGACAACGACCGCCGACGCGGTCTGCTCGCGCGCTTGCGCGGGCGGCCCGCCGCGCGCAGCAGGGGCCGCCGCCGGCTGGGCGCCGCGGTCCGGCTGTTCGCCGCGCTGATGCTCGCCGGCGGCGCCTACACCGTCTTCGCCCCCGGTGCGCAGGCGCAGGACAATCCGCCGCTGACCGGCGCCGCAGCCGAGGGCAAGGCGCTGTTCGACGTGAGCTGTGTGACCTGCCACGGACGCAACGCCCAGGGCGTCGAGGGCCGCGGGCCGAGCCTGATCGGCGTCGGCGCGGCCTCGGTCGAGTTCCAGGTCAGCTCGGGCCGGATGCCGCTGGCCCGCCAGGAGGCCCAGGCGCACCGCAAGCCGCCGGTCTTCACCGACGAGCAGACCCGTCAGCTCGGCCAGTACATCCAGGAGCTGGGTGGCGGCCCGGTCGTCCCCGAGGGCGACGACCTCCGCGACGGCGGCAACGTCGCGGCCGGCGGTGAGCTGTTCCGGATCAACTGCTCGCAGTGCCACGCCTTCGGCGGTGGCGGTGGCGCGCTCTCGTCGGGCAAGTTCGCCCCGAGCCTGCACCCGGCCACCGACCGGCAGATCTACGCGGCGATGCTGAGCGGCCCGCAGAACATGCCGGTGTTCGGCGACAACCAGATCACGCCGGAGCAGAAGGCCGACATCATCGCCTACATCCAGGAGACGCTGAAGACCGACCAGGACCCGGGCGGGTTCAACCTCGGTCGGTACGGGCCGTCCACCGAGGGCCTGGCGATCTTCCTGGTTGGCATTGTGGCGCTCGTGTTCGCTAGCCTGTGGATTGCGGGCAAGTCGTGACCGAGCGGATCGTCAGATTCAGTGCCGTGGTGCCGCTCGGCGCCACCCGTAGCGAGGTGACGGCATGAGCACGCACACCGAGCACCAGGCCCCGCAGGGCCGGGAGCCGCTCGACGTGAACGACCCCAGGCTGACCCGGTTCGACATCGTCCGTGAGGGCGCGCGTCGGGACGACATCGAGATCGTGCACTACGAGCCGCAGGTGCTGCCCGGCACCAAGGCCGAGCGTCGGCTGACCCGGGTGGTGGCCGGCTTCTTCCTGATCACCGGCCTGGCGGCGACCGCGTTCCTGGCCATCTACATCTGGTGGCCCTGGCAGTACGCGCCGGGTCGCGGCGGCGACAAGTTCTACACGCCGCTGCTGGGCGCCACCCTCGGCATCGCGCTGCTCGCCGTCGGCTTCGGCATCCTGACCTGGGGCAAGAAGTTGCTGCCCAAGGAGGTCTCGATCCAGGACCGGCACGAGGGCGCGGTGGACGCCGACGGTCGCACCATCACCGGCCAGACGATGCTCTACATGGCCGACGAGCTGGGTGTGAAGCGTCGTCCCCTGCTCGGCATCTCGCTGCTGGCCGGTCTCGCGCCGGTCGCCGCGGTCGCGGCGGCGCCGCTGGTCGGCGGCCTGATCTCGCAGCCGCACAAGAACAACCAGATGTTCACCACCGGCTTCGCCACCCCCGAGGGCGGCCAGCGGATCCGGCTCGTCCGCGAGGACGGCCGCCCGGTGCGCCCGGCGGACATCAGCACCGGCGGCCAGTTGACGGTCTTCCCGGGCATCGAGCACGGCGTGAGCAACAGGCACGCCGACTCGCCGACGCTGCTGATCCACCTGCGTGACTCGGACGCGCAGGAGTCGCGCCGGGCCAACGAGCGGGTCGGCCACGGCGACTACATGTGGGGCAACTACGCGGCGTTCTCCAAGATCTGCACGCACGCCGGCTGCCCCGCGAGCCTCTTCGAGCAGCAGACCAACCGGCTGCTCTGCCCGTGCCACCAGTCCCAGTTCCTGATCACCGACAACGCCCGGCCCGTCTTCGGCCCCGCCAGCCGGCGGCTGCCGCAGCTGCCGATCGAGGTGGACTCCGAGGGCTTCTTCGTGGCGAAGTCCGACTACACCGAGACCGTCGGGCCTGATTTCTGGGAGCGGCCATGAAGCGTCGAAAGTTTGACCTGGCAGCCACGCCGGGCAAGGCCGCGGTGGGGGTGGACGACCGCTTCCAGGTGGCCACCCCGCTCCGTCGGCTGCTGAACAAGGTCTTCCCGGACCACTGGTCGTTCCTGCTGGGCGAGATCGCGCTGTTCTCGTTCATCGTGCTGCTCCTGACCGGTGTGTTCCTCACCTTCTTCTACGAGCCGGCGATGACCGAGGTGGTCTACGACGGCAGCTACGCGCCGTTGCAGGGCACCCCGATGTCCGCCGCGTACGCCTCCAGCCTGGACCTGTCGTTCGACGTCCGCGGTGGCCTGGTGATGCGGCAGATGCACCACTGGGCGGCGCTGCTGTTCATGGCCGCGATCGTCGTGCACATGCTGCGGGTGTTCTTCACCGGCGCGTTCCGCAAGCCGCGTGAGACCAACTGGATCATCGGCTCGCTGCTGTTCTGGGTCGGCTTCCTGGCCGGCTTCACCGGCTACTCGCTGCCGGACGACGGCCTGTCCGGCACCGGTCTGCGGATCGCCTCGGCGATCATGCTGTCCATCCCGGTGATCGGCTCCTGGCTCACGTCGTCGATCTTCGGTGGCGAGTTCCCCGGCACGATCATCATCAGCCGGTTCTTCATCGCCCACGTCCTGCTGATCCCGGGTCTGCTGCTCGCGCTGATCAGCGCCCACCTGGGCCTGGTCTTCAAGCAGAAGCACACCCAGTGGCCCGGCCCCGGCCGGACCAACGGCAACGTGGTCGGCGAGCGGATGTTCCCCCGCTACGCGCTGAAGCAGGGCGGCTTCTTCATGGTCGTCTTCGGCGTCATCGCGCTGCTGGGCGGTCTGTTCCAGATCAACCCGATCTGGCTGTTCGGCCCGTACGAGGCGTGGGTGGTCTCGGCCGCCAGCCAGCCCGACTGGTACGTCATGTTCCTCGACGGCTCGACCCGACTCATGCCGGCCTGGGAGATCAACATCCCGATCGGCGACGGGTACGTCATCCCGCCGCTGTTCTGGCCGACGGTCGTGCTTCCCGGCATCCTGGTCGGCCTGTCGACGATGTACCCGTTCCTGGAGGCCCGGCACCTCAAGGACCGCAAGAGCCACAACCTGCTCCAGCGGCCCCGTGACGTTCCGGCCCGTACGGCCGTCGGCGCCATGGCCGTCGCCTTCTACATCGTGTTGACGCTCTCGGGCGCCAACGACGTGATCGCCGACAAGTTCCAGATCAGCCTGAACGCGATGACGTGGGCGGGCCGGGTCGGCCTGCTGATCGCCCCGCCGCTGGCGTACTACATCACCTACCGGCTCTGCCTGGGTCTGCAGCAGCACGACCGGGAGGTGCTCGCGCACGGCGTGGAGACCGGCATCATCCGGCGCCTGCCGGACGGCCGGTTCGTCGAGGTCCACCAGCCGCTGAGCGCGGCGAACGGGCACGCGGACGGCCACGGCGAGCTGGACTACGTCGGCTGGGTGGTGCCGAAGAAGATGAACCGGCTCGGGGCCCTCGGCCCGGCGGTCCGGGGCTTCTTCTACCCGATCGAGAAGCCGGTCGAGGCGCCGGTCTCGCCGGGTCACCCGCCGGTCGAGCCCCGGGGAGAACGCGCGGAGATCGGCAGCGGCGAGAGCCGCCACTGACCTCCCGACAGCAACCCCTCGTGGCGCCCGCCGGACTTCCGGCGGGCGCCACGTCGTTGTCGGTGTCGCGGCGCCCATCCAAGCAGGAGTCGGACGGCCACGGCGGGACCGGTCGACCCCGCGCGTCGGGCGATCGCAGGAATAACCCCCGTGAGCCGGGTATCCGTGCGGTCCAACGTCTCAAGGGGGGGAAGCATGTTGGGTCTCAAACGCCTCGGCCTGTTGGCCGCGCTGGTGCTGGTAGGTGTCGCGCCGGCTGCGGCCGCGCAGGCCGCGGCACAGCCGTCGACGCAGGACACCCAGTATCTGCAGGCGGTGCACCAGGTGAACCTGTTCGAGATCACCGCCGGTGACCTGGCTCAGCAGAAGGGCCAGAACCAGGGGGTCAAGGACCTGGGCGCGATGTTCAAGACCGACCACACCCAGCTGGACCAGACGGTGCAGCAGACCGCGTCCCAGCTCAACGTCCAACTGCCGAACGAGCCCACGGCCGACCAGCAGGCGGTCATCGACAAGCTGAACAATGCCAGCGGCGCGGAGTTCGACAGGCTCTGGGTGACCAGTGAGCTGGCCGGTCACGTCCAGGCCATCCAGGCCACCCAGACGGAGATCTCGCAGGGCTCCGAGCAGTCGGTGGTCCAGTTGGCGCAGACCGCCCTGCCGACGCTGCAGGCGCACTACGACGAGCTGGTTCAGCTCGCCAACCAGTTGGGCATTCCGGTCCCGCAGACCAGCGCCAGCGGTACGCCCAGCCCGGGTACCTCGGCACCGGCTCCGGGTGGCACCACCACCGAGTCGCCCGCTCCGGGTGGCATCACCGAGTCCCCGGAACCGGGCCTCGGCACCACCGAGCGGCCCGCTCCCAGCGAGAGCTGACGTAGCGGCAGCAGACGGCCGGTCCACCCACGCGGGTGGACCGGCCGCGCCACGTCCGGGGCCGGCCGTCCGCGCGGCCGGGCGGGTCAGTCGGCGTCGGCGAGGCCGATCGCGAACGTCTCCTCGAGGTCGAGCTGGGAGTACGCCCGGAACGCGATGTGCGACTCCGTGTTCAGCACACCCGGCACCTTGGAGATGCTGCCCGCGATGACCTGTGCGATCTGGTCGAACTCGCGGACCCGGACGATGGCGATGAGGTCGACGTGCCCGGCCACCGAGTAGACCTCGCTGACGCCGGTGACATTGGCCAGGGTCTCCGCCACCTCGGGGATCGCGTCGGTGGCGCAGTCGATCAGCACGATCGCGGTGATCACGGGGCAATTCTCCGTTCGTCGGCGTCGTCGCCCATGCTAGATGTTCCCGACGGGACCGGGGTCGGGTGTACCCGACGCCCGTCCTCCCGCGCGGTAGCCGTCCGCCCGCCGGCGCGGGTCTGCGGGTCAGCCGTGAGCGGCGGCGTGCACCGTGCCGCCGTCGCCGAACCGGATCACGTCGTGCAGCCGCTCGCCGCTGCGCACGAGGGCGTCCGGCCAGACCACGGTGCGGCGCACGTCGCCCTCGACCCGTGCGCCCGCGCCGACCACCGACTCCACGCAGCGGCCGGTCACCGTGGCGGCCGGGTCGACCAGCACGTCGCCGCCCGCGGCGTGCAGGTTGGCCGCCAGGTAGTCGGCGGGGGTGCCGGTGTCGTAGAACGTGCCCGGGTAGGGCACGACCTCCAGCGCGCCGGCCGCCTCCGCCGGACGCCACACCGCGCGTACCAGGTCGGAGAAGACCACCGGCAGGTCGCGGACCAGTCGCCACGGCAGCAGCGAGAAGCCGGTGAAGCAGTGCCCGGCGAAGGTGCCCGGTGCGGTCGGGTCGGGGGCGGGCTGCCCGAGCAGGCGTACGGAGTCCCCGTCCCAGCCGTCCAGCAGCGCGGCCACGTCCGGGCCCGGGGGAGTGGCGGGGGCGGCCAGGTACGCGTCGGCGTTGCCGACCAGCACCGGCCGACCGGCGATCCAGTCCCGCAGGTTGGCCACCCCACCGGCGGTGCCGAGCGGGTCACCGGGCTCCACCGACAGGTGGGCGCGATCGCCGACGTGCGCGACCACCTGGTCGGCGAGGTAGCAGGCGTTCACCGCGACGCGTGCGGGACCGCTCAGGCCGAGGCCGGCCAGGCGGGCCAGCGCCCGGTCCAGCAGTGGCATGTTGCCGACCGGGCAGAGCGCCTTGGGCACCCGCGCGGTGAGCGGGCGCAGCCGGGTGCCCTCACCCGCGGCGAGCACGACCGCGCAGACGTCCGCCGGCCCGCCCGTTGCGCTCACGGCGCGGTGTCGGGCACCGGAGGCGGGAACTGCCCGGCCAGGGGCCCGATGTCGTAGTAGGCGAGCAGCCGGGCCGTCGGCCAGGTCAGCTTGGGCAGGTCGTCCAGCGGATGCCAGGCGGCCTCGAAGACCTCCGCGCCGTCGACGGTCAGTTCGGTGCTGGACGCCGGCATCTCCGTCTCGAAGACCATGTCCACCCAGCCCTTGGCGTGCACGATCGCGTTCGGCACCGCCGGGCGCAGCCGGGACGGTGCAAGCCGGATGCCGGACTCCTCGAACAGCTCCCGGGCCGCCCCCACGACCGGAGGCTCGGCCCGGTTGAGCAGGCCGGCGGGCAGTGACCAGCCCTTGCCCGGGGGTTGACGCAGCATCAGCAGCCGGCCGGCGCCCGTCGCCTCGGAATCGCGGACCAGGGTGACCGCCCCGACGATGTACTTGGGCACGGCCAGCTTGACCAGGCGACGGCGCACCGGCAGAGGCAGCCGGTAGAAGGCCTGGTAGAAGATGGCCCGACCGGTGGCGCGGGAACGGGGGATCATGACCCCAGGCTAGTGGTCACGAATGTCCTTCGGACGCGCTGGGGCCGGGCCGGTCACTGTCGATGGTCGACCAGGTCGATGAGCTGGCGTACCACGGTGTCCGGTTCGATCACCCGGTCGAAGACCGCGACCAGCAGGGTCTCCAGGTCGGGATAGCCCAGCTCCTCGGAGAGCCGCAGCAGCGGCAGGTCGCTGGCGAGGCCGCGGTTGTGCTGGCGCAGGGCGAGCCCGATGGTGGCCCGACCGAGGCGGACCTTGTCGCTGATCGTGATGCCCGGCTCGGTGTGCTCGGCGAACCACCTGTTGATCTGCATCTGCGCGTTCGGCGACTTGACGAAGCCCAGCCATTCCTTGCGCGGGCCGCGTGGCGCCACGCCTGCCTCGAAGCCGTTGTCGCCGTCGCTCTCGGTGAAGATCTCCACCACGTCGCCCTCGTCCAGCTCCGAGCTCAGCGGCGCGAGCCGGCCGTTGATCCGGGCGGCGAGGCAGTGGTCGCCCCGCTGGCTGCCCAGCTCGTACGCCAGGTCGACAGGTGTGGCGCCGGCCGGCAGCACCACCTGACGCCCGTCGGCGAAGACCTGGATCTGGCCCTCGGCGAGGTCGCAGCGCAGCGACTCGTAGAACTGGGCCGGGTCGGCCGCGTCCGGCTCCCAGTCGAGCACGCGGCGCAGCCAGTCCAACTGCTCGGCGCGCGCCGCTGCGCCGCCGCTGCCCGAGCGCGGGAAGCGGAAGTCGGCGGCGATGCCGTACTCGGCCGAGCGGTGCATCTCCTCGGTGCGGATCAGCACCTCCACCGTGCGGTCCTGTGGGCCGCAGACGCTGGTGTGCAGCGAGCGGTAGAGGTTGTTCTTGGGTGAGGCGATGAAGTCCTTGAAACGGCCCGGGATCGGCCGCCACGTGCCGTGGATCGCGCCCAGTGCGGCGTAACAGTCGGTGGCCGGGCCGTCGACCACCACCGAGATGCGGGGCAGGTCGTACGGGGCGGTGTGGCCGCCGGCGATGGTGTCCTTCCAGATCGAGTAGAGGTGCCGCGGGCGCGGGCTCACCTCGGCGTCGACCCGGCTGCGGCGCAGCGCCACCCGGGCCCGGGTCACCACCGCGTCGAGGTACGAGTCCCACCCGGGCCGGTCGTGCACGTGCCGGGCCAGCCGGGCGTGCTCCTCGGGCTCCAGGTGCAGCAGCACCACGTCGTCCAGCTCGCGCTTGAGGGTCTGGATGCCCAGCCGGTCGCAGAGCGGGACCAGCACCTCCTGGGTCTTACGGGCGATCCGCTCCCGGGACGCCGCGGAGCGCACACCGAGCGTGCGCATGTTGTGCAGCCGGTCGGCCAGCTTGATGATCAGCACCCGGACGTCCTTGGCGGCCGCGACGATCATCTTGCGGATCGTCTCGGCCTCGGCGGCCTTGCCGTAGAACGCCTTGTCGAACTTCGTCACCCCGTCGACCAGGTGGGCCACCTCGCCGCCGAAGTCCTCCGACAACGCCTGGAGCGTGTAGCGGGTGTCCTCGACCGTGTCGTGCAGCAGCGCCGCCACCAGGGTCGTGGTGTCCATGCCCAGCTCGGCGCAGATCTGCGCCACCGCGAGCGGGTGGGTGATGTACGGTTCCCCGCTCTTGCGGAACTGGCCGCGGTGCATGTTCTCCGCGATCGTGTACGCGCGGCGCAGCACGGCGGGATCGGTGCCCGCGTGGATGCCCCGATGGGTGCGGACCAGGTGGGTGACCGGGTCGGAGTCGGTGGTCGGCCAGGTCAGCAACGACCGCAGTCGGCGGGTCAGGGGCAGCTCACCCGACCGGGTCGGCAGGGCGCCCCCCAGGGCGGCGCCGTGTCCGGCGTCGACGTCCACGAGGGACACCTCCTCACCCCGGCTCCGCGACCGCCGGACCGGGCGATCGGGAGCAGGCCCACGAAACGGGCAGGACTGCACTTCTCTAACAGCCTAAGGGAGTCGACGTAGTCCGATCGGTCAGTTGGTCATGAGCGTTCGGTCGAGAGTTGGTGCGACGCGCCGCTCTCGGCCTTCGCCAGCAGGTCACGGAAGCGGCCCGCCCCGCCCGCCGGCGAGGACCAACCGGACGACATCTCGACCAGCCGGGTCTCCGGCCGCTCCAACCAGGACAGGATGCGCTCGGACTCCTCGGCCGTGGCCGACGGCACCGGGCCGTGCCCGCCCGACACCGTCTCGGCGGTGGCCCGGATGACGTTCAGCGTGGGTCGCGGGTGGACGCCGGGCGGGGACACCCCGGCCCCGGCCAGGCGACCGTGCCGGACCAGGGCCAGCTCCCAGCCGCCACGGGCGGCCGGTCGGGCGGCGGCCAGCTCCACGATCCCGGTCAGCGCCGCCAGCCGCTGCATCCGCACGGTGGCGCGCAGCACCGCGGCCAGCCGGGACCGCACCACGGCGGCCTCCTCGTAACGCTGGTCGGCCGCGAGCACGTCGATCCGCGCCAGCAGCGCGTCCACCACGGGCTGCGGGTCGCTGGCTGTCGCGGTGCGGAACGGACCGGCTGCTCTGTCGTCGTACTCCTTGGGGGTGATCTTGTGCTCGCAGGGTGCCGGGCAGCGACCCAGCTCGGCCAGCGCGCAGGCCGGCGTGACGGTGCGCAGCGAGAGCCGGTGCGTGCACTGGCGCAGCGGCACCGCGTCGTGGAAGCCGGCGGCGGCCAGCTCGGCGGCCCGCCGGGAGGTGAAGGGTCCGAGGTAGGCGGTGTCCGTGGGGGAGATGTCGCGCACGATCGACAACCGGGGGTACGGACCGTCGGTCAGCTTGAGCCACACCATCCGCTCCGGGTACTTCGACCGCCTGTTGTACGGCGGAGCGTGCGCGGCGATCAACCGCAGCTCGCGGACCTCCGCCTCCAGCGAGTGGGCGCACTCCACCGCCTCGACCCGCTCGGCAGCGGCCAGCATCTCGGAGATCCGGGCGCGCTTCTCGCCGGCGGTGAAGTAGCTGCGCACCCGGGTGGCGATGTCGCCCGAGGTGCCGACGTAGAGCGGCCGGTCGTCGGCGGCCCGGAAGATGTAGACGCCGGGCACCCTGGGCAGCCCCTCGGCCAGGTGTCGCTTGCGACGCTGCGTCGGGGTGACCGCGCGGGCGAACTCGATGGCGTCGCCGACGGTGTCCACCCGGTGACCGCCGAGCCGGCCGATCAGCCCGTGCAGCACGTCGACGGTGGCCTTCGCGTCGTCGAGCGCCCGGTGGGTGGGCTGGGTGGCGGTGCGGAAGTAGGCGGCCAGGGTGCCCAGCTTGCGGTTGGGCACCTCGTCGCGGGTCAGCACCCGGCGGGCCAGCGCCGCCGTGTCCAGCACACGCGGATTGGGCCAGCGGTGCCCGTGCTTCGCGCAGGCGGCCTTGAGGAACCCCACGTCGTACGGGGCGTTGTGGGCGACCAGCACCGCGTCGGCGATGAACTCCAGGAAGCTGGGCAGCACCTGCTCGATCGGCGGCGCCGGCACCAGCATGGCCTGGGTGATCCCGGTCAGCACGGTGATGAACGGCGGGATCGGCTGCCCCGGGTTGACCAGGGTGGCCAGCTCACCCAGGTGCTCGCCACCGCGCACCTTGACCGCGCCGATCTCGGTGATGCCGCCGCCGTCGGGTGCGCCGCCGGTGGTCTCCAGGTCGACCACCACGAAGGTCGTCGCGTACAGCGGCAGGGCCGGGTCCACCCCGCCCACCGCCGGGTCGAGACCGGCAAGTGACTCCTGGACGTACTCCGCCTGTGCCATCGGCGGCACGCTAGCGCCCCGGTCCGACACTCCCGTCGCAGCGGTCCCAGCAGTCACCATGGGGCTAGGATGAGAGATCGGCTCACCAACGGGCGGTGGGCCCGGTCGCGGTGGGAGACTTGCCACATGCCCCTCACCGAGCCGTACGACGACCACCTCCCGCAGGAGGATCCGGTCGCGGGCGACGGTGCCGTGGGCGACCCGGACAGCGGTGACACACCTGGCGATTCGGGTGGCGACCATGCCGTCGAGCCCGAGCCGACACTGCCCGAGCCGGTCCGGCAGCGGATCGTGGCGCTGACCGCCGCAGTGCTGCCCACCCTGCCCGCCGACGAGGTGCCGGTGCCGCTGCGCCGGGTGGCCAAGTTCGCCCCCAACCGCCGGGCCCGACTCGGCGCCCCGGCCATCGCCGCCCAGCTCACCGCCGACCCCCTGTTCCGGCAGCGGGTCACCGCGCGGGTGCTGGCCGACGCCGGTGACCTCGGCGCGGCAGTGGTCGAGGGCACCGCGCCGGCCGCCGCCGATCCGGTCGAGGTGGCCGCGCTGGCGTACCTGGCCCGGCCCCGTGGCTGGCGCGAGCTGATCGACTCCAGCGGCGCGGCGGTCCGCGCCGAGGCGGACAGCGCCGTCGTCGCCGAGCTGGTCCGCGAGGCCGAGCAGCGGGCCACCCGTGCGGAGCACGACCGGGCGGTGGCCCGGGTCGAGGCCGACAAGCTCCGCGACGAGCTGGCGCGGGTCCGCGAGGAGCTGGGCCAGCTCCGCGAGGAGTCCCGGCAGCTGGCCCGTACCCTGCGCGAGACGCAGACCCGTGAGCGCAAGGCCAGCGAACTCCTGGCCACCGAACGCGGCCGGGCCGCGCGCGCCAGCGCCGACGTGGACGCCGAACTGCGCCGCGCCCGCGCCCGGCTCGCCGAGGCGGAGGCCGCCGCCGGGGTGGCCCGGGCCAGCGCCAAGGAGGCGCGTTCGGTCGACGACGCCCGCCTCTGGCTGCTGCTGGAGACCATCGGTCAGGCCGCCGTCGGGCTGCGCCGGGAGCTGGCGCTCGACCCGGTGGACAAGCTCCCCGCCGACTTCGTCGCCGACGCGTTCGCCGAGCACCCGGGCGCCGCCCCGGCCGGCCCGGCCGCCCGTGCCCGCGACACCGACGACCCGGCCCGGCTGGACCAGTTGCTCGCCCTGCCCCGGGCGCACCTCGTGGTGGACGGCTACAACGTCACCAAGCGTGGCTTCGGCGAGATGTCGCTGGAGCAGCAGCGCAAGCGCCTCATCACCGGTCTGGGCGGGATCGCCGCGCAGACCGGCGACGAGGTCACCGTCGTGTTCGACGGCGCCGAACGGATGCACGGGCTGCCGCCCGCGCCCCGCGGCGTGCGGGTGCTCTTCTCCCGCAAGGGCGAGACCGCCGACGAGCTGATCCGCCGCCTGGTCCGCGCCGAGCCGGCGGGCCGCCCGGTCGTCGTCATCTCGTCCGACCGCGAGGTCGCCGACGGCGTACGCCGGCACGGCGCGTACCCGCTGGGCGCCGACTCGCTGCTGCGGCGCCTCGCCCGGTCCTGACCGCGCGAGCGGGCCGAGGAGTCGGGGCGGGCAAGAATACGGCGAGGTTCCTGCAGGTTCGGTCGGCGACGGTGTCCGCATCCGCCCGGCACCGCCGGGCACCGGACAAAGGCAGGCGTACGACATGAGAAAAAGACTGCTGGGCACCATCCTCGGCACGGTCGTCACACTGGCGGCGCTCCTCGTCGCCCCGGGACCGGCCCAGGCGGCCTCGGGTGGCGGCTGCACCGGCGCCTACCCGATCAGCTCGTGCATCTCGTACCAGGGCTCCAACCAGACCGTGGTGGGCGACTTCTACATGAACGCCATACCTGACCAGTCCCGGTGCACGGCGTACCTGCAGCTGCGGACCACGAACAACGGCAACAGCTCCTGGATCTACTACGACCTCAGCCGGACCGGCCGGTTCGGGCCGATCAGCCGCAACGTCAACGTGATGAACAACTTCAAGGGCTCCGCGGTGGCGGTGGTCGAGGTCTACACCTGCAGCGGAACGTTGCACGGCATCTTCACCAGCCCTCGGGTGTACTACCCGTGACGTCCGGATCCGGCCGCTGGTGCGTCGGCGCCAGCGGCCGGATCGCGGGTCAGACGCAGCGGGAGACGGCGGGGTTCGGGTCGTGCCCCGTGTTCACGTAGTCACCGGCGAGCATGCCGCTCGCGTTGCCGTAGAACGCGTTGTACCAGACGGTGTCGCCGTTGACCGACGAGCCGGGCGCCCAGCAGTTCAGGTAGACCGACTGGCCTTTCGGGATCGTGAGGATCACCGAGCACTGCGAGTTGTTGAGCCACTGGCAGTAGCGCAGGTTCAGGTCCGTCTGCGTCTGGAAGTAGCCGCCGGCGAACGCCGGTGTGGCGACCAGGCCGACCGCCGCGGTCACCGTGACGGCGCAGGCGGCCAGGAGACGTCGTGGAAACATGTCGTCAACCTCCGGCGATCGGGTCAGTAGGAGCAGTACGGGGAGTCCATGATGTCGAGGGCTACCGCGTAGCCGTACGGCTCGAGGTAGGCCAGCTCGCCCGGGGAGACGCAGACCCAGTCGCCGTTGGAGTAGAAGATCTTCGCGCCGTCGTCGTTGCGGCTGTTGTAGACCCAGTCCGCGCCCCGGCTGCGGGACCCGAGGGTCTGGTAGTAGTTGTCCTGGAACGACGCGGTCGGCGGGGCGCCGTCGTACGGGTTCCCGGTCACCCAGAAGCAGACGCGGGGATAGTTGCAGCCGAGCGCCGAGGTGGCCTGCGCGGGCGTGGCGACGAGCCCGCCCGCGGCCGTCGCGATGGCCGCGAGGAGCGCGCCGGCCGAGAGTCGGGATCGTGTGATCGAGGATGGTCCACGCATGAAGTCCTCCGGTGGGTCAACGTGGGGACGGCCGGTTCCACTCGGCCCGGCAGGTGCGCCGGTGGACCTCGTCGGGCGGTGGATCGGCCGTACCGCAACGATCGCAGCGGCCTCTGGCGGGGGACAGGCGCTTGACCGGCAGTTGACCGGCGATTGGAACCGACGCGATCGACAAGCGTGCGCGCCGGATCGACACGGGGTCGGCGATGTCGGGGTGTCCGGCCGGTCGGGATACCCCGATTTCGCTGATCTGGAGTCGATCTAGCCCTCAACGGGGCGGTGCGGGCGGTTCTGTCGTACCCGGTGGATAGCGTCGATGTGACCGACGGTGCTCGGGCGACGACGACAGGGCGTCGACCGCGCATCGCGAGCGATCAGGAGGCGTGATGCTCATCGACTGCGACGGGTGCGCGAAACGGGCCGACGGCTGTTCCGGCTGCCCGCTGACCGCCCTGTTCGACGAGACGTCCCCGGCGGCCGGGCTGGTCGCCGCCGAGGTCGAGGCGATCGAGGTGCTCGCCCGGGCCGGCTTCGACGTCGAGGTGCTGGCCGCGCCCGCGCGGCCCGACGCCGCCCCACGGCCGGGTGCCCCCGGGCGCCGGGTCCGCCGGGTGGCCTGACTTCCCGCACGACTGAGTTCCCGCACGACCACCCGCGCCGGCCCCCGACGGAGCGCGACACCGCGGGCGAAGCGGGCTTTTCGCGGGCCATAGGATGGGCGGTCACGGCGGGAGGAGCGGCGGGATGAGCGGGGTACGACGCGAGCGCGGCGGGCCCGTCGGTGCCACGCGCGCCGGCGCCGCACGGCAGGGGATGCCCCGGTGACCCCGCGCGGCTGGGCGCTGCTGACGCTGGCCGGGTTGACGGTGGCCCTGCTGGTGACCGCCGCGCTGTTCATACCCTGGCACCGGCCACCGGCGCCCCGCGCCGACCAGCTCGCCGCGCTGCGTGACCTCCCGGCGGAGCAGGTGGCCAAGGCGCGCGAATTCCATTCCGCGCTGCGCCCCGGCAGCTACGCCGCGCTGGCCGTCGGGCTGCTGATCGCCGTCGCGCTCGGTCTCACCCCGCTGGGCAGCCGCCTGGTCGAGCTGGTGGGCCGGCCGTTCGGCGGGCACTGGATCGCGCAGGCGGTGCTCGGCGGTCTCGCCGTGGTGCTGGTCGCCGACCTGCTCACCCTCCCGTTCTCCGCCTGGCGGCAGAGCGTGCTGACCCGCTACGGGCTGAGCACCAACGGGTGGAGCGGCTGGACCGTCGACCTGCTCAAGTCGTACGCGGTCAGCGCCGTGATCGGCGCGGTGGCGCTGTTCGGCTTCTACGCGGTCATCAGGTTCGCGCCGCGCTGGTGGTGGGCGTTCGGCGCGGCGGGCGCGGCCCTGCTGGTGGTGCTGCTCTCGTTCGTGCTGCCCGTGCTGGTGGAGCCGGTGTTCAACAAGTTCACCCCCATGGAGCAGGGTCCGCTGCGCACCGAGCTGATGAGCATGGCCGCCCGCGACGGGGTGCCGGTGCGCGACGTGCTGGTCGCCGACGCCTCGCGGCGCACCAGGGCGGTCAACGCGTACGTCTCCGGCCTCGGGCCGACCCGCCGGGTGGTCGTCTACGACACGCTGCTGAGCGAGGGCACGCCGGCCGAGGTGACCGCCGTGGTGGCGCACGAGTTGGGGCACGCGAAGGACTCCGACGTGACGGTGGGCACGCTGACCGGGGCGCTGGGCGCGGCCGCCGCAGTGGTCGCGCTGTACCTGCTCGGCTCGTGGGGGCTGCTGCTGCGGTTGGCAGGTGTCGACTCGGTGGCCGATCCACGCGCGTTTCCGCTGCTGATCGCCCTGGTCACGGTGGCCGGCCTGGTCGCCACACCGGTGCAGGCGCTGATGTCCCGGCGGGTGGAGGCGCGCGCCGACGCGCACGCGCTCGCGCTCACCGGCGACCCGGTGGCCTTCGAGTCGATGCAGCGCCGCCTCGGCTCGGTCAACCTCGGCGACCCCGATCCGCCGCGTTGGGAATACCTCTACTCGGCCTCGCATCCGTCCACCGTGGAGCGGATGGCCGCCGCCCGCGCGTACGCCCGGGAGGCCGGCCTGTGAGCCGCACGCTGCTGATCACCAACGACTTCCCGCCCCGTCCGGGTGGCATCCAGTCCTTCGTGCACAACCTCGCCGTGCGTCAGCCGGCCGGGTCGGTTGTCGTGTACGCGTCGAGCTGGCGCGGCGCCGCGAAGTTCGACGCCGACCAGCCGTTCGAGGTGATCCGCGAACGCACCCGGGTGCTCCTGCCCACCCCGCTGATCGCCCGCCGGGCGGCCCGCCTCGCCCGCACGTACGACTGCGACACGGTGTGGTTCGGCGCGGCGGCCCCGCTGGGGTTGCTCGCCGCCGGCCTGCGCCGCCGCGCGGGCGTACGCCGGGTGGTGGCGCAGACCCACGGCCACGAGGTCGGTTGGGCGGCGCTCCCGGCTGCCCGGCCGGCGCTGCGGCGCATCGGTCGGGGTGTCGACGTGACCACCTACCTCGGCGAGTACACCCGGGTCCGGCTGGCCCGCGTGCTGGACGGGGTGACCGACCTGCGCCGGTTGGCGCCCGGGGTGGACGTGGACACCTACCACCCGACGGTGGACGGCGAGCCGGTCCGGGCCCGGTTGGGGCTGACCGACCGGCCGGTGGTGGTGTGCGTGTCCCGGCTGGTGCCGCGCAAGGGTCAGGACATGCTGATCCGGGCGCTGCCGGAGATCCGCCGCCGGGTGCCCGACGCGGCGCTGCTGATCGTCGGCGGCGGTCCGTACCGGGCGACCCTGGAGAAGCTGGCCCGGCAGACGGGCGTCGAGCGGGACGTGGTGTTCACCGGTTCGGTGCCGTCGGCCGAGCTGCCGGCGCACTACGCGGCCGGCGACGTCTACGCGATGCCCTGCCGCACCCGCAACCGCGGCCTGGACGTCGAGGGGCTGGGCATCGTCTACCTGGAGGCGTCCGCGACGGGTCTGCCGGTGGTGGCGGGGGACTCCGGCGGCGCCCCGGACGCGGTCCGTGAGTCCGAGACGGGCTACGTGGTCCGCGGCCGCGACGTCGCCCAGCTCGCCGACCGGGTGGCCCGGCTGCTCGAAGACCGGGATCTGGCCCGCCAACTGGGCGCGGCCGGCCGGGCGTGGGTGGAGCGGGAGTGGCGCTGGGAGGCGCAGGCACAGCGGATGGCGGCTCTGCTCGCCGGCTGACCGCCGCTGGTGTTCAGGTGCGGGTCGGCCGGGGCGGGGCGTAGCGGGGCACGTACTCCTGGTCGGTGAGCCGTTGGATCGCGGCCATCACCTCGTCGGTGATCGTGCGGATGTCGCGGGGTCCGGTGATGCGCCCGGCGACCGGGATCGGCGGACCGAACCGCAGGGTGACCGGGTGTCGGCGGGGCAGCCGCGCGTCGACCGGCAGGACCTCGGCGGTGCCGAGCACGCCGACCGGGATGATCGGCACCTCGGCGTCGCGGGCGAGCCGGGTCATGCCGACCCGACCCCGGTAGAGCCGCCCGTCCGGGGACCTGGTGCCCTCGGGGTAGATGGCGACGAGACCACCGGCGCGCAGCACCGGCACTGCCGCGTCGAGGGCCGTGAGGGCGGCCCGGCCGCCGGCGCGCTCGACCCGGATGGCGCCCATGCCGGCGACGATCTGCCGACTGAGCCAACCGCTCGGGCCTCGGCCGGTGAAGTACTCGGCCTTGGCCCAGAAGGTGACATGGCGCGGCGTCAGGCAGCCGAGGAACACCTCGTCGGCGACGGACAGGTGGTTGCCGGCGAGGATGGCGCCTCCCTGGCGGGGCACATGCTCCAGCCCTTGGACGCGGGGCCGCCAGCCCAGCCGCAGGGTGGTGCCGACGGTCAGTTTGCCGATGTCGTACAGCAGGGGCACGTCTTCTCCCGGTTCAGTGCGGCGCGGGGCCGAGGTGCGCGTCGAGCGCGGCCCGCAGCAGGGTGTCGTCGTCGGTGACGCCGGTGGCCAGCGGCAGGCTGCCCCAGGCCCAGAGCTGGGCGATGCCGTGCAGGTTGGCCCAGAGCGCGCCGGCCAGCACCGGGGCGGGCGCGGCGGCCGGCTGGCGTGCCTGGGCGACCAGGTCGACCAGGAGGGTGAACAGCGGCAGGCTCGTCTCGCGCAGCCGCAGACGACCGCTGGCCAGCAGGTCGTGGCGGAACATCAGCTCGAACATGCCGTGGTGTGCCGCGGCGAAGTCCAGGTACGTCCGGGCCAGCGCGACCAGGCGGGTACGCGGATCCGGGCCGGCCGCGCGCAGCGTCTCCTCGACGCGGGCGGTGAGGTCGGCGAAGCCCTCCCGGGCGATGGCGGAGAGCAGGTCGACGTGGGTGGGGAAGTAGCGGCGCGGGGCGCCGTGCGAGACGCCCGCCCGACGGGCGATTTCCCGCAGTGACACCGCCGACTGGCCCTCGCGCAGCACGAGGTCCACCCCGGTGGCCACCAGTCGGGCGCGCAGGCCCGCCTCCCCCTCGTTCATAGACAGTGTCTACCAGGCGGGCGTAGACGCTGTCTACTGCCAGTGTGGGGGTTTCAGCGGATGCGGGCCAGGATGCGGTCGGCGGGGGCCGGCCGGCCGAAATGCCAGCCCTGGGCGGCGTCGCAGCCGATCGCCCGCAGCCGCTCGGCCTGCCCGGCGGTCTCCACCCCCTCGGCGGTCACCGTCAGGTCCAGCGCGTGCGCCAGCGACACCAGCGAGGCGAGGATCCGCTCGTCGGTACGCCCCACCGCCGGCGAGCGCAGACCGGCCACGAACTCCCCGGCCACCTTCAGTTCGGTGACCGGCAGGTCCCGCAGGTACGCCAGGTTGCTGTAGCCGGTGCCGAAGTCGTCGATGGCGATGCGGACGCCGAGATCGGCCAGCACCCGCAACGCGCGCACCGGCTCCTTGGCGCTGCTCATCATCGTGCTCTCGGTGATCTCCAGCTGAAGTCGCTCGGGCGGCAGACCGGTCTGGCGCAGCAGCGTGCGGACCTCCTGCACCAGGCCGGGCCGGTGCACCTGCCGTACGGCCAGGTTGACGCTCACGAACGGCGCCTCGACGCCGTCGGACGACCACGCCTCCGCCTCGCGGCACGCCTCGGCCAGCACCCACCCGCCCAGCTGCACGATCAGGCCGGTCTCCTCGGCGAGCGCGATGAAGCTGTCCGGCCGCAGGACACCCAGCTCCGGATGGCGCCAGCGGACCAGCGCCTCCACGCCGAGCAGCCGGCCGTCGCGCAGCGAGGTCAGGGGTTGGTAGTCGAGGTAGAACTCGCCCCGCTCCAGCGCGGCCGGGATGGCCGCCGAGAGGGCGTAGCGGGCCAGCTCGTGGCGGTTGCGCTCGGCGTCGTAGAGCTCCCAGCGCGCCCCGCCGGCCGACTTCGCCCAGTGCAGCGTGCTGTCGGCGGCCCGCATCAGGTCGCTGGGCGTGGCCCCGGCCACCTGCCGCTCGACGATGCCGATGCTCGCCGTGACCTGGAGTTCGTGCCCGTCGACAACCGCCGGTGTGCGGACCGCGGCCAGGGCGCTCTCGGCCACCTCCACCACGGCGTCGGTGCCGCTGGCCCCCTCCACCAGGATGACGAACTCGTCGCCGCCGAGGCGGGCCACCAGGTGCTCACCGAGGGCCTCGCGTAGCCGCTCGGCCACAGTGGTCAGCAGCCGGTCGCCCACCTGGTGCCCCAGGCTGTCGTTGACGACCTTGAAGCGGTCCAGGTCGAGGAAGCACACCCCCATGCGCTGGGCGCCCCGGCCCGGCTCGTTGAGCGCGGCGGTGAGTCGTTCGGTGAACAGCGTCCGGTTGGGCAGGCCGGTGAGCGGGTCGTGGGTGGCCTGGTGGCGGAACCGGGCCTCGCTGGCCCGCAGCGCCCGTTCGGCCTGCGTCCGGGCCATCATGGCGGCCCGACGGATCGACTCCTGCTCGTCGAGCGTCCGGTCGCGCAGCGCCCGGGCGTAGCCGGTCGCCACGGCGGCCAGCAGCCGCGCCATCCGGTCCTCGACGTCCTCGGCCACCAGTCCCAGGTCCCGCACGAGCCGGAGCTGGATGACCTCGACCGTACGCCCCAGCCCCTCCGCGGACGCGATGTGCGCGGCGACCAACTCGGCGCCGACCCGGTGCCCGGCGCGCAGGTCGAACGGCTCGGCGAGCAGCGCGCCGGCCAGCTGCCCGGTGAGCCGGTGCAGCAGGGCTTCGAGCTGGGCCTGGGTCATCGGCAGGTAGCTCGTCCCGGAGACCGCCTTGGCCCACGCGCGGGCGAAGGTGCCCGGACGGGTGGTCTCCCCGGGCGACTCAGTCACCGAGTCGTCCGACGCCGCCCATGAAGACCGCGCGCTCGGCGTCCTCAGCGCTCTCCGGGGTGTCCGGTCGCCACTGCGGCACCCAGACGACGCCCGGGTCGACCAGCTCGAACCCGTCGAAGAGCGCGGTCAGCTCGGCCCGGTTACGGATCCAGAGCGGGCTGTCGGTACGCCGGTAGACCCGCTCGGCCTCGGCGCGCTCGTCCTCGCTGCGCCCGTCGTCGCTGGCCTGCGACAGCACCAGGTAGCTGCCGGGCGCCAACGCGTCGCGCAGCGTCGCCAGCAGCTCCGCCGGCCGGTCGTCGTCGGAGACGAAGTGCAGGACGGCCACGACCATCACGGCCACCGGCTGGCTCAGGTCGAGCAGCTTGCGGACGTCGGGGTGCGCCAGGATCCGGTCCGGGTGTCGCAGGTCCTCCTGGACGACCACCGCGCGGTCGTTGCCGGCCAGGATCTCCCGGCTGTGCGCCACCGCGACCGGATCGACGTCCACGTAGACCACCCGCGACTCCGGGTCGATGCGCTGGGCGATCTCGTGCACGTTGCCGACGGTGGGAATGCCCGAGCCGATGTCGAGGAACTGCCGGACGCCGGCCTCGGCGAGATGGTGGACCGCTCGGCGCAGGAACGCCCGGTTGGCCTGCGCCATCAGCGGCGCCTCCGGGACGGCGGCCACCATCGCCTGCGCGGCGGCCCGGTCGGCGGCGAAGTTGTGCGATCCGCCGAGGTAGTAGTCGTACATCCGCGCGACGCTCGGGCGCTCGATGTCGATGGTGTCGGGTGCCCAGTCCGGCCGCTGCATGCGCTCAACCCCTTGAGTCCGCGACGCGGGCGTCGTCGCCCGCGCGGGTATTCTGCCCCCGACGTACCCGCCAGACCATAGCGTGCCGCCAGATTCCCGCCGACGTCGGTCGATACGCGAAGGTCCGCGCCGGCGGAGAGCCGGCACGGACCTGCGATCGCGGTGTCCCGCTCGACGAGCGGGCGCCGGTCAGAACTTCGGGGCGTCCGGTGCTTCCAGCAGGCCGAGCCGCAGCGCGGTCATCAGCGCCTGTGCCCGGTTGGCGGCGCCGAGCTTCTCGTAGAGCTTCGAGATGTGCGTCTTGGCGGTGGACTCGCTCACGAACAGCTGCTTCGCGATGCCCGCCACGCTCATCCCGTCGGCGAGCAGCCGCAGCACCTGCCCCTCGCGGGGCGACAGCTGCGGGCCGGACGGGGCGAGCCGACGCTTCATCGCCTCGGCCAGGTCGGCGGCGGTGAACGCGCTGGGCGAGGACGCGGCGTGCCGCGCGGCGGCCACCACCTCGTCGGCCGGGGCGGTCTTCGGCACGAAGGCGCTCGCGCCGGCCTCCAGGGCACCGAAGAGCTGGTCGTCGCCCGCGTACATGGTCAGCACCACGATGCCCATCGACGAGCTGGACTTGCGCAGCGCGCGGGTGGCCTCCAGGCCGCTGCCGTCGGGCAGCCGCAGATCCATGATCACCACGTCCGGCTGCAGGGCGCCGGCCTGGCGTACCCCCTCAGCCGCGGTCGCGGCCTCGCCGACGACCTCGAACTGGCGGTCGCGCTCGAAGGCGTGCCGCAGGCCCTTGCGAATCAGGTCGTGATCGTCGACAAGGAGAACCTTGGTGCGGGTGGCCGGTGTCGGACTTGTGGTCATCCTCGGGTTACTCCCCTTCTGGTGCTGCGCTGTCGCGCACGTTGTCGCGCCGGGACGAGGAACCGAGAACCACCGCCACGGTCGTGCCGCTGGGTTGCCGCGGCCTGATCTCCAACCGGCCCCGGATACGTTCCGCCCTCTCGGCCATGATCGCAAGACCGTACCGTCCGTCGGGGCGCTGGTCAGCCATCCCCTGACCGTCATCCGACACTTCAATTTGAGCGTACGGGGGGTCCACCTCACACGTGACCCAGAGATTCGAGGCCCCGGCGTGCTTGCGGGCGTTGGTCACCGCCTCCTGGGCGATGCGCAGCAACTCGGCCTCGGTGGCCGCCGGCAGGCGCGCGGTGGACTCGTCCAGCGACAGGTGCACCCGCAGCCCACCCGAGGCGCCAACGGTCCGGGCGTACTCGGCGATCGCCGCGGCCAGGCCGCCCTGGCGGTCCACCTCGCTGCGCAGCTCGAAGAGGCTCAGCCGCAGCTCGGTGATCACCCGGGTCACCTCGCCGCGCAGCGTACGCAGCGCCTCGGCGGTCTCGTCCGCGTCGTCGAAGACGGTGGCCAGGGCGTTGTCGATGCCGTAGCCGACCATCACCAGCTCCTGCGCCACCCCGTCGTGGATCTCGCGGGCCAGCCGTTGGCGCTCCTCGTTGGTGGCCAGCGAGCGGACCTCGTCGAACAGCAGCGCCGCCTCCAGCCGCAGCGCGGCCGGCCGGGTCAGTGCGGTCACCCGGGACACCACCGGCGGCGGGTACGCCTGCGCGACGTCCGCCTCCAGCACCACCAGCCCCACCGTGCGCACCCCGGCGACCAGCGGGACGATCAGCGCCGACACGTCCCCGCCCCGGTGGGAGCGCGACTGTGAGCGGGCGGCCGTCGTGGCCTGCTGACTGGCCCAGGCGTCGGCGATCGCCGAGTCCGCGTCCAGGGTCGTCTCCCAGTCCACCCGGTCCACCCCGGCCTGCGCGAGCACCACGAGCCGGCCCCCACCGCTGGCCGACAGCACCGCGCCCCGGTCCGCCCGGGCCACCGTGCGCAGCTCCTCCAGCAGGTGCTCGGAGATGCCGCCCGGGTCCAGGGTCGCCCCCGGCAGTTGCCGGGCCACCGTCCGCAGCTGGGTCAGCAGGCGGGTCGCCTCGGCGTACGGCTGGGGCTTGCCGTCGGCGCGCACGGCCATCACCCGGTGCAGGGTGCCGGCGGCGTAGAGCCCCAGCGCGGCGAGGATCAGCCACTGCGCGCAGACCGCGAGATAGCCCACCTGGCCGAGCTGACGCCCGCCGTCGACCTGGGTCAACGCGCCGCTGACCAGCAGCGTGCCGGCGGTCACCGCGAGCAGCGCCGCGCCCTCGCGGAAGCGGCGGCGCAGGGCGGTGACGGTCACCGGCACCGCCAGGTAGGGCAGCACCGCGGAGGCGCCGAGCCCGTCGACGGTCCCCCCGATCGACGCGACGGCGGCGACCTGGCTCGCGGCCAGCCCCAGCACCACCACCTCGGCCACCCGGCTCAGCGGCCCGATCAACCGGTGCTGCGGGGCGAGCAGGGAGGGCGCCCCGGCGACCGCCAGCAGCGCGATCCACCACAGCTGGGTGACGTCGCGGGTGGCGAACAGGGTCAGGATCGCGACCAGCGCCAGCATCACCAGGCGGGCGGCCGCGGCGAGGGGATGCGGATGCGGTGTGGCGGATGCGGATGCGGGCACGTGACGGATGGTAGTCAGCCTCGGTAGATGTCGGCGATCTCCGCCGCGTACGTCTTGTGGACGACCTGTCGTTTGACCTTGAGCGACGGGGTCAGCTCACCCGTCGCCTCGGTGAAGTCGCGGGGCAGGATCCGGAAGACCTTGATCGCCTCGGCCTTCGACACGGACTGGTTCGCGGTGTCGATCGCGGACTGGACCTCGGCGCGCAGGCCCTCGTGCTCGCGCAGCTTCTCGACCGGAGTGTCCGGGGGCAGGCCGGCGCTCGCGAGGAACGTCGGCAACGCCTCCTCGTCGAGGGTGACCAGCGCGGCGATGAACGGCTTCGCATCGCCGACCACGACGCACTGGCTGATCAACGGGTGGGCGCGGACCTGGTCCTCCAGCACGGCGGGGGCGACGTTCTTGCCGCCCGCGGTCACGATCAGCTCCTTCTTGCGGCCGGTGATGCTCAGG
The DNA here is from genome assembly GCF_040648635.1 of Micromonospora sp. NPDC049114. NCBI lineage: Bacteria > Bacillati > Actinomycetota > Actinomycetes > Micromonosporales > Micromonosporaceae > Micromonospora > Micromonospora sp. NPDC049114. The sequence continues at coordinate 300,375 of NZ_JBEZEA010000007.1, forward strand.
TAGCCGTCGGCGTCGAGTTGGCCCAGGTCGCCGGTGCGGAACCAGCCGTCGGCGCTGAGCGCTTCGGCGGTCGCCGCCTCGTTGTGCCAGTAGCCCTGGAAGATCAGGTCGCCGGAGATCAGGATCTCGCCGTCGTCCTCGATCCGGATGGTCACGCCGGGCAGCGGTCGGCCGACGGTGCCGATCCGGGTGCCGGTGGGCAGGTTCGCTGCGGCGGCGGGCGAGGTCTCGGTCAGCCCGTACCCCTCCAGGATCGTCACGCCGACGCCGCGGAAGAAGTGACCGAGCCGGGCTCCCAGCGGTGCGCCGCCGGAGATGGCGTCGCGGCACCGCCCGCCGAGCGCGGCGCGCAGCTTGCGGTAGACGAGCCGGTCGAAGACCGCGTGCTGGGCGCGCAGCGCCAGGCCCGGTCCGCGCGGGGTCTCCAGAGCCTCGCTGTACGCGATGGCGACCTGCTCGGCGCGGGCGAAGACGCCGCCCTTGCCGTCGGCCTCGGCCTTCTGCTTGGCCGCGTTGTAGACCTTCTCGAACACCCGTGGCACCGACAGCACGAAGGTGGGGCGGAACTCCTGCAACTCGCCGACCAGGTTCTTGGTGTCGGCGCAGTGCGCCAGGGTGGCCCGGGCCTGCACCACGCCGATCTGGATGAGCCGGGCGAACGCGTGCGCCAGCGGCAGGAAGAGCAGGGTGGCCGCGCCGGCGTTGAACAGGTTCGGCAGCACCGGCACCGCGTTGGCGATGTCGGCGTACATGTTGCGGTGGGTGAGCACGCAACCCTTGGGGCGGCCGGTGGTGCCGCTGGTGTAGATGATCGTGGCCAGGTCGTTGGCGCGGACGGCCTTGCGGCGCCGCTCGACCTCGGCCAGCTCGACTGCGGCACCGGCGGTGACCAGCTCGTCGACCCCGCCGCGGTCGATCTGCCAGAGGTGGACCAGCTCGGGCAGGCGGTCGCGGACGCTGGCGACCAGGTCGGCGTGCGCGTCGGTCTCCACCACTGCGGCGACCGCGCCGGAGTCGGCCAGGATCCAGGCGGCCTGCTCGGCGCTGGAGGTCTCGTAGATCGGCACGGTGACCGCGCCGACCGTCCAGATGGCGTAATCGAGCAGCGTCCACTCGTAACGGGTGCGGCTCATCAGCGCGACCCGGGCGCCCGGGGCGACACCGGCGGCGATCAGGCCCCGGGCCACCGCCGCCACCTCGTCGCGGAACGCCAGGCAGGTCACCTCGGCCCAGGTCGTGCCGCTGCCGTCGGCCGAGCGCGTGGCGCGGGCGAACTGGACGGTGTCCGGCGCGGCCTCGGCGTTGTCCCAGACCGGATCGGTGAGGTTGGCCGCGTCGCCAACGGTGACGATCGGCGGAACGGAGAACTCGCGCACCTGCACTCCTTCGTGCTCGCACTGGCCGGGCCGCTGCCCATCCACGGTCTTCGGCTCTGTCGAAACCTACCCGGCGGGGGCGGCGCGGCGTACGGGCGGTACCCGCCGGGTAGCCTCCCCCCATGGCGGACTCCTCCACCCAGTCGATCATCATCGGCGCGTCACCGGACCTGGTGGCGGCGGTCATCTGCGACTTCCCGAGCTACCCGGAGTGGACCGAGGCGGTGCGCCACGCCGAGGTGATCGAGGAGTACGAGGACGGCTACGCCAGCCAGGTGCGCTTCGCGATCGACGCCGGCGTGATGGCCGACGAGTACGTGCTCGCCTACGAGTACGCCGAGGACCTGTCCCGCATCGAATGGCACCTGCTGGCCCCCTCGAAGATGCAGAAGAGCCAGCGCGGCTCGTACGACCTGGTGGCGAACCCGGACGGGAGCACCACCGTGACGTACACGCTCGAGGTCGAGCTGTCGGTGGGGATGCTCGGCATGTTTCGGCGCAAGGCCGAGAAAATGATCATGGACACCGCGTTGAAGCAGCTCAAGCGCCGGGTAGAAGCACTCGGTGCGGCGCAGTGACGCGTCCGGCGGCAGGGTAGAGGAGCCGAGGGTGGGCGGAACGGATCCGGGTTCGGCCCGGGAAGAGGCGGAGCGTCTGGTCGCCACGGTGCTCGCGGGGGCGCGACTGGCCTCCGCCGGGTCGGCGGGCGGCGCGTTCGGCCCGCTGGGCGGGATGCTGGCCGGTGTCCTCGGTCACAGTGCCGCTCCGGGCGGCGGCACCCAGGGCGGTGGGGGTTTCGCCACCGGTTCGGCCGAATGCTGCGTCTGCCCGGTCTGTCGCGGCATCGCCGCGTTACGTGATCCGAGTCCGGAATTCGCCGAACGGCTCGCCACCGGCGCCGGAGACCTCGCGGCCGGCGTGGCCAGCCTGCTCCGGGCGTTCGCACCGCCGGAGCCGTCCCCGACGACCGCACCGCAGCCGTCCGCCCCGGCGCGGCCGACGTCCGCCGCGAGCAGCGACGACGAGGCCCCGCCCGCCGCCCCGGCCGACCGGTCCGCCGACACCGACGACGAGCACGTGTGGCGCGATGCCACCCGCAGCGGGCATGATTCTCAGCCGGCGCCGGAGCGGGATGTCTGGTCGGTCGCCACCCGGACGGCGGACCCACTCGCCCCGGCCACCGCAGCACCCGTCGACGACGCCGGGTCGGTGGCCGCACCGGCGCCGACCAGCCGACCCGCGGTGCCCGCGTCGCGGGCGTCCGACGACACCGGCGCGGACGCGCCGGGCGGCGGCGCCTGAGCGCGGGACATCGCGATCCGGACCGGCGCGTCATCGGCGCGCGGACCGGACAGCACAGCAGAGGGGAGCGGCAGCGGTGACGCTGACCATCGGAGTCGACGTCGGTGGCACGAAGGTGGCCGGCGGTGTCGTGGACGACACCGGCACGGTTCTCGTGCAGAGCCGACGGGACACTCCCGCCGATGACGTCGGCAAGACCCGCGACGTCATCATCGAGCTGGTCGGCGAGCTGGCTGCCGGGCGGACGATCGAGGCCGTCGGTATCGGCGCGGCCGGCTGGATCGACGCCACCCGCTCGACAGTGCTCTTCGCCCCGAACCTCGCCTGGCGGGACGAGCCGCTGCGCGAGTACGTCAGCACCGCCGTCGGCCTGCCGGTGATCGTGGAGAACGACGCCAACGTGGCCGCCTGGGCCGAGTTCCGCTACGGCGCGGCCCGGGACGCCGACGACTCCATGATCATGTTCACGATCGGCACCGGCGTCGGCGGCGGCATCGTGCTCGGCGGCGAGCTGATGCGCGGCGCGCACGGCGTCGCCGCGGAGCTGGGCCACATGCTGGCCGTGCCGGACGGGCACCAGTGCGGCTGCGGGCGGCTGGGCTGCATCGAGCAGTACGCCAGCGGCAGCGCCCTGGTCCGCTTCGCCCGCGCGGGCGCCCGACAGGAACCCCAGCGGGCCGCGGCCCTGCTGGACCTGGCCGGCGGCGAGGCCGAGGCGATCACCGGCCACATGGTGACCGCCGCCGCGCAGGGCGGCGACCCGGTCTCCGCCGAGGCGTTCGCGCAGATCGGCCGGTGGCTGGGCACCAGCCTCGCCGACATGGCACAGATCCTCGACCCGCAGACCCTTGTCGTCGGCGGCGGCGTGATCGACGCCGGTGACCTGCTGCTCGGCCCGACGCGCCGCTCGTACCTCGACGCGCTCGCCCAGCGGGGCCGCCTGCCGGTGGCCGAGGTGCTCCCCGCCCAGCTGGGCAACAGCGCCGGGGTGATCGGCGCGGCCGACCTGGCCCGCCGGATCTGAGGGGGCCGGCGATGGGTGAGGCTGCCGGCGTACCGCTGCGCGTGGTGTCGTACAACATCCACAGCCAGCGCGACGACACGGCCGCGCTCGCGGCGGTGGTCCGGGCCGCGAGGCCGGACGTCGTGATCGTCCAGGAGGGGCCGCGTCGGTTCCGGTGGCGGCAGAAGTCCGCCACCCTGGCCGAGTCGTTCGGCCTGGTGGTGGCCGCCGGGGGCCTGCCCGCCCTGGGCAACCTGCTGCTGACCAGCCTGCGGGTGCAGGTGCGTGACACCCGTTGCCAGCGCTTCCCGCTGACCCCGGGCCGACACCTGCGCGGCGCCGCGTACGCCGAGTGCCGGGTCGGCGACGCCCGGTTCACCCTCGCCGGGTCGCACCTGTCCACCGACCCGACCGAGCGGCCCGCGCAGGCCGCCGAGTTCCGGCGGGGGCTGGACGCGGCGAGCAGCCCGGTGGTGGCCGGAGCCGACCTGAACGAGGGCCCGGACGGGCCGGCGTGGGCCACCGTGGCGCGTGGCCTGACCGACGCGGCGATCGCCGCCGACCGCGCGGAGCGGCTCACCTACTCGTGCGCCGACCCGCGCCGCCGCATCGACGCGCTCTTCGTCGATCCCCGGATCAGCGTTGTCGACTACGACGTGGTGGACACCCCGCAGACCCGCCGGGCCAGCGACCACTTCCCGGTCCTCGTCGACCTGCTGCTACCCACCGCCGGCTGACCCCCCCGTCTGGTATCCGTCGATCGGTCCGCTCCGGGGCTGGACATCCGGCTCCGATGTGGAGAGGATTTCGCGGCGACCGGCACCCGTGCCGCACAAAAGGAGATGTCCCGGTGTCCACCTCCACCGACCACGGCCGGCCCGACCCGGATGCGACCCAGTCCGCGCAGAGCCCCGACGGCCGTCCGCTCTCCGACCGGGGCGACACGGTCTGCGTCATCGGGGCCGGGGCCAGCGGCCTGACGGCCATCAAGAACCTGCGCGAGCACGGGTTCGGGGTGGACTGCTACGAACGGGAGACCGGCGTCGGCGGCGCCTGGAACTGGCGACACGACCGCAGCCCGGTGTACGCGAGCACCCACCTGCTGTCGTCGAAGCCGTTCACCCAGTTCCCCGACTTCCCGATGCCGGACTCGTGGCCGGACTACCCGCACCACAGCCAGCTCCTGGCGTACTTCGAGCGGTACGCCGACCACTTCGACCTGCGCTCGCACGTCTGGTTCGGCACCGAGGTGGTCCGGGTGGAGCCCGCCGAGGGCGACCGCTGGGACGTGACCACCCGCTCCACCGGCGGGTACGGCCCGGAGCGCACCTCCCGGTACGCCGCCGTGGTCATCGCCAACGGGCACAACTGGTCGCCGAAACTGCCCCGCTACGAGGGCCTCGAGGAGTTCCGCGGCGAGATCATGCACGCGTCGTCCTACAAGGACCCGGCGCAGCTGCGCGGCAAGCGGGTGCTGGTGGTCGGCGCCGGCAACACCGGCTGCGACATCGCCGTCGAGGCCGCCCAGCAGGCGTCGCGGTGCTGGCACTCCACCCGGCGCGGCTACTGGTACGCCCCGAAGTACGTCCTCGGGCGGCCCGCCGACCAGGTCAACGACGCCCTGCTGGCGCTGCGCGTGCCGCTGCGGGTCCGCCAGTGGCTCTACCACTGGACGCTGCGCCTGACCGTCGGCGACCTGACGCGCTTCGGCCTGCCCAAGCCCGACCACCGGGTGTACGAGACGCACCCGATCGCCAACAGCCAGCTCGTCTACTACGTGGGCCACGGCGGGATCGCCCCGGTGCCGGACCTGGCCCGTTTCCGCTCGTACGCCGTGGAGCTGGCCGACGGCCGCGAGATCGACCCGGACCTGGTCATCTTCGCCACCGGCTACCTGCCCCGGTTCGAGTTCCTCGACGCGTCGGTGTTCGGCGACAGCGCCGGCACGGGCCGGCCCACGCTCTGGCTCAACGCCTTCACGCCGGGGCACCCGACGCTGGCGGTCGCCGGCCTCGTGCAACCGGACTCCGGGATGTTCACCCTGGCGCACTGGCAGACGGTGCTCTTCGCCCGGCTGTTGCAGGCCCGCCGGGACCGGCCCGAGCGGGCCGCGGCGTTCGCGCAGCGGGTGCGCGACCGGGCCGGGGAGCGTTACTCGGGGCAGGTCAAGGACAGCAGCCGGCACTGGTTCGAGGTCGGGCACGCCGACTACCTGCGCGCCGTCCAGCGCGCCCTGCACGACCTGGAGGCCAAATGACCGAGCTGCGGATCATGCGGGGTCGGGAGTGGTCCCGGCCGGTCCGGCCGGCGCGACGCGAGGTGCTCAGCGCCGTTCCCGAGGTGGAGCAGGGGCGGCCTCCGCTGCTCTTCGTTCCCGGCTTCGGGCACGGCGCGTGGGCGTTCGCCGAGCACTGGCTGGGTCACGCCGCGTCGCGGGGCTTTCCGGCGTACGCGCTGAGCCTGCGGGGGCACGGCGGCAGCGAGCCGGCGCCGGAGGCGACGCTGCGCGCGTACGCCCACGATGTGGTCCAGGTGGCCGCGAGCCTGCCGCGCCAGGCGGTGCTGGTGGGGCACGGCGCCGGGGCGCTCGTGGTGGCGCACGCGTTGGCGCGTTACCCGGCGCGCGGTGCGGTGCTGGTGGCGCCGGTCTTCGGCGGCTGGGGGGTGCTCTCCGCGGCGGTGCGCCGCAACCCGGCCGGGACGTTGCCGGCGGTGTTCGGCGGGCCGTTGCGGCTCAGCCGCACGCAGTTGTTCAGCCGCGAGTTGGCCGACGAGGAGGCCCGGCGGTACGTGGCGCGGCTGGGTCGGGCGGGCCGGCGGGCGCAGTGGGCGCTGCTGGGCGAGCCGGAGGCCGAGCCGGCGGTGGGTTCGCCGCCGGTCCTGGTGCTGGGCAGCCCGGACGACCGGGTGGTGCCGGCGTCGACGTTGACGCGGATCGCCCGCCGGTACGGTTCGGCGCCGTTGCTCTTTCCCGGCATGGGGCACGACCTGATGCTCGACGCGCGCTGGGCCGAGCCGATCGACGCGATCCTGGACTGGCTGGAGAAGGAGCCCGCCGCCCGGTGAGTGGTCGCGCCGGTCAGCCGCCGGTGTGCTGCGCGGCGGAGGTGGCCCGGGTCGCCGGGTGCGGCACGAGGGGGGCGCCGTCGCCGCTGGTGAGGCGGCCGACCAGGGCGCCGCGCTCGTCCAGCGCGCTCAGGTAGGAGCGCGCCCAGGCCCGGATGTCGTGCTGGTGCAGGTGGGCGCGCATGGCCCGCATCCGTTCGGTGACGTCGGCGGGACTGGCCCGCAGCGCCGTGCGCAGCGCCTGCTTGAGCCCTTCCAGGTCGTGCGGGTTCACCAGGTACGCCTGCGACAGTTCGGCGGCCGTGCCGGCGAACTCGCTGAGCAGCAGCGCGCCCGTGTCGTCCACCCGGGCGGCGACGTACTCCTTGGCGACCAGGTTCATCCCGTCGCGCAGCGGGGTCACCGCCATCACGTCGGCGACCCGGTAGAGCGCGGCCAGCTCGGCCCGGTCGAAGGGCTGGGTGAGGTAGTGGATGGCGGGCTCACCGACGCGGCCGAACTCGCCGTTGATCCGGCCCACCTCGCGCTCGATGCGTTCGCGCAGGATCTGGTACTGCCCGACGCGTTCCCGGCTCGGCATGGCGACCTGCACCAGCACCGTGTCGCGGACCTTGACGTCGCCGCTGGCGAGCAGCTCGCTGTACGCCTTGAGGCGCTGCTCGATGCCCTTGGTGTAGTCCATCCGGTCGACGCTGAGGATGACCTGGCGGGGATCGCCGAGGTCCTGGCGGAGGCGGCGGGCCCGCGCGGCGACGTCGGGGCGGGCGGCGAGGGCGGCCATCTCGGCCGTGTCGATGGAGACGGGGAAGGCGCCGATGCGCACGACCCGGTCGTCGATGCCGATCCGGCGGTCGGTGGCGGGCAGCTCCAGCACCCGGGTGACCAGTTGGGCGAAGTTGTGCGCCGCCTGGGCGCGCTGGAAGCCGACCAGGTCGGCGCCGAGCATGCCGCGCAGCAGTTCGGCCCGACGGGGCAACTGCATGAACAGCTCCGGCGGCGGGAACGGCACGTGCAGGAAGAAGCCGATGCGCAGGTCGGGGCGCAGCGCGCGCAGCTGCCCGGGAACCAGCTGGAGGTGGTAATCCTGCACCCAGACCACGCCGCCCGGCTCGGCCACCTCGGCGGTCGCCTCGGCGAAGCGCTGGTTGACCCGCTGGTACGCCTCCCACCAGCGGCGGTGGTGCTCGGGTTGCTCGACGGCGTCGTGGTAGAGCGGCCAGAGGGTGGCGTTGGAGAAGCCCTCGTAGTGGTCGCGCAGATCTTCGTGGCTGAGGGCGACGGTGTGCATGTGGACGCCGTCCACGTCCGGCAGGGCGGGCGCGGCCCCGGTGCCCCCGGCCCAGCCGACCCAGGTCGCCGGGGTGTGCCGGAGCAGGGGGTGCAGCGCGCTGACCAGCCCACCGGGACTGCGGCGCCACTCGCAGGCGCCGTCGGGCGCCTGGCTGTCGTCGATGGGGAGGCGGTTGGCCACCACCACGAGGGAACTCTGTCGCATCTCGGGCATTCCGATCAGCAGAGGACTGACCGCCACGAGGAAGGGAAAACCGGTCAGTCAGCGGGGGAAGTGACGTACAGCGGTATTCCTACTGACAGTAAGTTACACCATTGTTACGCCCCGGGCGGGGGGCGTCGTCGTCCCGCCATGCGGTAGACGGCGCGCGGGTCAGACGACGGCGCCGTTGTCCGGGTCGTCGTCGTCCTCGTCGCCGGGGCGCAGCCGCCAGATCAGCGTGACGAAGCCGGCCAGGATGCCGGTGAACCCGAACAGGGTGACCGCCGAGCGGTCCACCGGGAGCAGCGACGGGAAGAGGAAGAGCACGAACCCGACGACCACAGCGAGCGCGCCGACCACCGCGTACTTGGAGATCCGGGGCAGGGGCGGGGGTGGCGGCGGGTGGTAACCCTCGTCCTCGTCGTCGTCGGGCAGATCGGCGCCGAAGGTGTCCAGACCGTCCAGCAGCGAGGGCTCGTCACCGCGGGTGCCCCGGCCGACCGAGATCCCGGACAAGTCGGTGGCCGACGGCAGCCGGCGGACGTCGGTGGCGGTCGGCCCGGCCTCGTCGACGCCGGAGCGGGCGAGCGGACCGGCCGTCGACTCGTCCCGGGTTTCCCGGTCGTCGCGCTCGTCCACGTCCTCCGCTGCCGGCCACGGGCGCTCGTCGGCGGTCGAGGTGGTGTGGAAGCCGGCCACGATCCGGGCCCACTCGGCGTCGATGTCCGGTTCGTCGCGGGCCGGCGGCTGCTCCGGGGTGCTCTCGTCGGCGAGCTGGGTGAGGTAGTCGCGGGCCGTGGTCAGGTGCGAGCGGTCGACGTAGAGCCGGTCGACCGGGCGGGCCGGAACCGTCGTGGTGCGGGTGACGGGGTTGAGGTCGGCGGAGGGTTGCAGGTAAGCGGCGATCCCACCGGCCGCCAGGACGTCGAGCAGGTGCTCGCCGACGCGCGGATCGACGTCGCCGACGACGGCGTACTCGCTCGCGTCGAGCCCGTTGTCCCGCCGTCCCCGGCGGGCACCACCCGCTGACACCCGGCAATCCTCCTCAACGCGCCCTCGGCGCGGCCGCCCCTGCCCCGTCGGCGTCCGTCCGCACGCCGTGCTCTGAATCGTGACACGTCGGAGGCCGGTTCCGGGAGTGCGTTGTGTCGCGTCTTGGAAAGTCAGGGGCACTGCCGCAGGTCGCGGCGGTGGCTCTTTGTCCGTTCTTGCGCGACACGTGCGATCTCGGTGATCGTCGGCGACCGGGTGTTTCGACCCGCCCACACCGTGCCGACGATCGAAAAAATGAGAGACGTCGACGTCCGTTGTGGTGCGAGCGCGGGCTTCGTAGGCTCGTCGGCGACGGCGGCGCTCCCGGCATGGTGCTGTCGCGGGCACACCACGGGAAAGGACGCCGGTGCTCTACTGGCTGTTGAAGTACGTTCTCCTCGGTCCGCTGCTCAAGCTGATCTTCCACCCGCAGGTGGAGGGCCTGCACCACGTGCCGGCGACCGGGCCGGTGATCCTGGCCAGCAACCACCTCTCCTTCTCCGACTCGATCTTCACCCCGTTGATCATTTCGCGGAAGGTCACCTTCGTGGCCAAGGCCGAGTACTTCACCGGCAAGGGGATCAAGGGCTGGCTGATGAAGATGTTCTTCGTCGGCACCGGCACCATCCCGGTGGACCGCTCCGGTGGCCAGGCCGCCCGCGCCGCCCTGGACACCCAGCTGCGGGTGCTGCGCGCCGGGGGAGTGGCCGGCATCTACCCCGAGGGCACCCGATCCCCGGACGGGCGGCTCTACCGGGGAAAGACCGGGGTCGCGCGGCTCGCGCTGGAGAGCGGTGCGGTGGTGGTGCCCGTGGCGATGCTCAACGCCGACCAGATCCAGCCGCCCGGCACGCTCATTCCCCGGATCGACCGGGTGCGGATCCGCTTCGGTGCCCCGCTGGACTTCTCCCGCTACGCGGGGCTGGCCGGCGACCGGTTCGTCGAGCGCGCGGTCACCGACGAGATCATGTACGAGCTGATGGAGCTCTCCGGCCGCGAGTACGTCGACATCTACGCGCAGAAGCTCAAGCCGGTGCCCGCCTGAGTCGTCTCAGCAGGCCACCGCCGGCCCCGTCGGGCTGATCGGCCGGCCGGCCAGCGCCAGCAGGCCCGGGGCGTCGTTGCGCAGCGCGAAGGTGCGGACCTCGGCGCGCGGCACCCGGGCGCCCGCCGGGTCGCCGGCGCGGGTCAGCTCCGCCGCCGCGAGCGCCAGCGCCAGCACCCGGTCGCTGTCGTCCGGAATCCGCCCGTACGTCTCGGCGGCGGCCAGGTGCAGCTCGGCCGCCCGCCGGTGGTCGCCGTCGGCCGCCGCCACCGCCGCCGTCACCGTCCGCAGCGCCGCCTCCGACCACGGCGTGCGATGTCCGACCCGGTCCAGCATCGCCCGGACCCGCACGGAGGTGTCCCGGCCGGCCAGAGCGGCGGCGTACGCGGCGGCGGCGATCCACTCCCCGCTGGCCAGCGCCGGCACCGCCGACCAGGACCGGTCCAGCTCGTCGATCAGCTCCGCCGCCTCGGCGTCGCGGCCCTGCAACGCCCGGCACAGCGCCGCCATGCTCAGCATCGTCCACCGCAGGCGGTGAAAGCCGCTGCGCCGCGCGGTGGACAGCGCGTCGGCCAGGTCGGCCGGGTCCTCGTCGTCGCGGAGCACCAGCAGACAGCAGCGCAAACCCCGCACCTGCATGTCCCAGCTGCCCGTCGGCGTGTCCACGAACGCCTCCGCGGCGGCGAGCAACCGGCCGAAGTCACCCTCGAACCACGCCCGCATCGCCTCGGCCGAATAGCTCGTGGTCAGCGTCTGGCCGCTGGCCGTACGCGCCGGCGCGGCCGAGAGCAGGGCGTTCGAGCGCAGCCAGTCACCCTCCTCGCGGATCGCCCAGGCCAGGTTCTGAGTGGCCCGGGGCAGCGCGAGCAGCTGACCGGCGCGGGCGAACTCGACGATCGCGTGCAGCTCGTCCAGGCCGACCCGGTCACCGGCCTGGTAGCGGGCGGTGGCCGCGGTGATCCGCGCGTTGGTGCGCGCCTCGGTCAGGCCCAGCCGCTCCGCGATCTCCGCCGCGGTGTCCGCCGCCGACACGGCCGGGTCGCGCTCGTAGTTGAGCATGTGCAGGCGGCCCAGCTCGGCGTACGCGTCGGCCTTCTGCGGGCTGTCCGGCAACGGCTCGAACAGCTGGACCGCGCGGTCCAGGCAGGCCAGCGCGTCACCCCGGTCGGCGCGCAACCAGGCCGCCTGACCGAGCAGCGTCCACGCCCGTGCGGCACACGCGTCGTCGCCGTGCGCCGACAGCCGGTCCGCCAGCGCGTGCACCTGCTCCGGTCCGCCGCCGGACAGGAACGCGTTGCCGTCGCGGTAGAACGAGATCTCCGTGCTGAGCAGCTCCAGTTGGAGCCGGCCCACCGGGTCGCTGTCGTCGGCCAGGCCCAACGCCCGGCCCGCGTGGCTCGCCGCCGCGTCCAGCCCGTGCAGGGCGTACGCCCGCCGGGCCGCCCGGTGCAGCGCCTGCCGCGCCGGCCCCGCGTACCGGCGGACCTGCATGCCGAGCGAGCGGGCGATCTCGTGGGCCGCCCAGCGGTGGTGGGCGAGCACCTCCGCCAGGTCGGTGTCGCGGCTGTGCGACAGCGCGTCGAGCCAGTCCGCGGCCCGCTCGTGCCGCGCCACCCGCTCGGTGCGCGGCAGCCGCTGGTAGCAGACGTCGCGCACCAGCACGTGCCGGAACCGGAACTCCGCCTGCCCCGCCATCGTCGACGCGGCCTGCTCGTGCACGAAGTCGCGCTGCTCCAGCCGGCGCAGCGCGCGCTCGACCGACTCGACCGGCTGCCCCAGCGCGGCGGCCACCGCGCCCGGCCAGAACTGCACCCCCACCACCGAGGCCGCCAGCAGCACCGCGCGGTCCTTGGCGTCCAGCAGGTCCACCCGGTTGGCGATCACCGCGTGCACGCTCTCCGGCATGGTCAGTTCGAGCTGCTTGTCCAGCGACCAGCCCCGCCCGGACTGCCGCAGCGCGCCCTGTTCGATGAGCATCCGGACGTACTCGTGGGCGTAGAGCGGGTTGCCGCCGGCCACCTCGATGAGCGGGGTCAGCATGTCGGCGGAGAACGCCGCCTGGCCGAACAGGTGCGCGTACAGGGCGGCGATGCCGGTGTCGCGCAGCGGCGGCAGGGTGATGGTCACCGAGCCGGTGATGGTCCCGGCCCAGCTCGGGTCCCGGTCGACCAGTTCCGGGCGGGCGGTGCAGAGCAGCAGCAGCGGCGCCTCGCGGGCCGCCGCCCCGAGCAGTTCCACGAAGCGCAGCATCGCGTCGTCGGCCCAGTGCAGGTCCTCGAAGACCAGCACGGTGGGGCGGCGGGCGGCCAACGCCAGCAGGAACCGCCGCCACGCGGACTCGGCTTCCTCCGCCGGCAGCGGCGTGCCGGGCAGCCCGACCAGCGGGCGCAGGGCGTCCACCACCCGGTCGCGCTCGCCCGGGCCGATCAGCTCGCCCACGGCGGCGGCCAGCCGCTGCGCCGCGCTGGCGGCCGGGTCGGTGTCCAGGATGCCGGCCTCGGTCTTGACGATGTCGGCCAGCGCGGCGAACGTGACGTTCTCGCCGAACGGCGGGCAGCGCCCCGTCCGCCACGTCAGCGGCTCGTCGACCAGCCGGCCCGTGTGCCGGTACAGCTCGCGCAGCAGCCGGCTCTTACCGATGCCGGCCCGGCCGAAGATCGTCACCACCTGCGGCAACCGGTCGCGCAGCGACCGGTGCAGGGCGTTGACCAGCATGCCCAGCTCGTGCTCGCGGTCGACCAGCGGCGTGGTGTCCGGCTCTCGATCGGTCGGCAGGCGGCGCAGCGGGGACAGCGCGAGCCACACCTCGGTCGGCGACGACCGGCCGCGCAGGGTGACCGGGGGCTGCTCCTCGTAGCGGATCGTGTCCCTGGTCAGCGCGTGCGTGGTGCCGCACACCAGCACCCCGCCCGGTGGCGCGACCGACTGCATCCGGGAGGCGGTGTTCACCACGTCGCCGGCCACGATCGCCTGCCCGCCGTCCCGGGCGGCGGCCACGTCGACGAGGGCCTCCCCGGTGGCCACCCCCACCCGGAACCGCATCTCGGTGCTACCCGTCGGCGCGAACCGGGTGAGCACCCGTTGCAGCTCCAGCCCGGCCCGGACGCAGCGCAGCGCGTCGGTCTCGGTGGCGATCGGGGCGCCGAACAGCGCCATCACCGCGTCGCCGATGTACTTCTCCACCACCCCGCCGTACTGGCCGACGACCCGGCGGGCCGCGGAGAAGAAGCCGGTCTGCATGCCGCGGACCTGCTCCGGGTCGGCCCGCTCGACGTACGGGGTGAAGTCGATGAGGTCGACGAAGAGCACGCTCACCCGGCGGCGGTCCTCCTGCGGGGCGACGGCGGCCGGCCGGTCCGCGCCCGGCCGGGGCGAACCGCACGAGGTGCAGAACGTGACGTCCGAGGCGAGGGGGCGCAGGCAGTGCGGGCACACGGCACCGAGCTCGGCACCGCAGCCACCGCAGAAGCGGTCGCCGTCGGCGGCCGTGCGTCCACAGCGCCCACACTGCGCGGCGATGACACACCCTCCATGGCGATCCGGGCCGACGCCCCCCGTCGTCCCGTCACAGGGCAGTATCACCGCCCACGTGGCTGTCAGGTAACCGGCCTGTTGGCTTGTGGACAGTCCACCTTGGGTCCGGCGGACTACATTCAGTCCGCCACATCTTCGATCAGCGACCAGAGGGGGACAGGTCAATGGTGTACGTCAAGCTCGAGAGCGACTGGACCGACGGCAACGGGGTCAGCCACTCCGCGGGCGAGTCGGTTGACGTCGACGCCGCCACGCTCGCCACGCTCCAGGCCGAGGGCATCGTCAGCGAGCAGTCGAACGGCCCGGGCGGCGACAGCAAGGGCCCGAACAAGTGGGCCGGCCCGGGCAGCCCCGGCGTCTGAACCGCGCGTCGGTGACGCGACGACACGGCCGGGCCGCCCACGGGTGACCCGGCCGTGTCGTGTCGTGGTGCGCTGCCCGTCGGTGCGGCTCAGCGGTCGTTCACGTTGACGCCGACGCTGCGGTGCGGCTCAGCGGTCGTTCGCGGCGCGCTCAGCGGTCGTTCATGCCGGCGCGGCGGCGCAGCGCGGCCACGTCGGTGACGACGATCCGGCGGCCCTCGGTCCGCAGCCAGCCCCGGCTGGCGAAGGAGCCGATCGCCTGGTTGACGCTCTGGCGGGAACCGCCGGCCATCTCGGCGAGCTGGCTCTGGTTGAGCTCGATCGTGATCATCGGGGCCTGGCTCTCGCCGGCCAGCCGGACCAGTGTCTTGGCGACCCGGCCGGGCAGGTCGAGGAAGACGTGGTCGGCGTTCTGCTCGGTGAGCCGACGGATCAGGCCGCCCAGCGAGCGCATCACCGCGTCCAGGATGCGCGGGTTGGAGTGCACGAGTTCCATGAACGCGCCCCGGGACAGGGCGAGCGCCGCGCAGTCCTCGATGGCCTCGGCCGACGCGGACCGGGTGGAGGCGTCGAGCAGGGAGACCTCGCCGAGCACGTCCGGAGGACGGATCACCGACAGCACCGCCCGCTCGCCGGTCGGCGCCGTGCGGAAGACGGCCACCGCGCCGCGGCGCAGCACGATCAGCGACTCGCCCGGGTCGTTCTCCACGAAGAGCAACTGACCCTTGCGGTAGGTGCGCGGAACAGCGGCCGCGATGACGCGCTGGCGCACCTCGGGCTCCAGCCCGGCGAACATCTCGACACCCGTGAGCGCGTCACCCGGCTCCGGCAGGCGCATCTCCACGGCCCAACCCCTCCCCGGTCATGGACCACACAATCGCTCACCGGGTGAACCTGATGGCCCTGACAAGGTGAACTGACACCGATTCGGCATCCGGTAGCGGTACACATCAGATCATGACGGTCCAGTCGCTTGCTGTACACCCCTCGAAGCACTTCCGTGACCGTCGCGAGCTGCGGCGTACTCCCTGCACCGGCCCCCGCCGGCCGCTGCCGGCCGGCGGTGGGCGAGGATGGCCGGAATGGTCTACCGCTACTTCTACGACTGCGAGTTCATCGAGGACGGCCGGATCGTCGACCTCGTGTCGATAGGTGTCGTCGACGAGTACGGCCGCGAGTTCTACGCGGTCTCCACCGAGTTCGACGACTCCCGTGCCGTGCCCTGGGTCCGACGCAACGTGCTGGACCGGCTGCCGTCTCCGGCGGACCGGGCCTGGCGTTCCCGGGAGCGCATCCGTGACGACCTGTACGACTTCCTCATGGAGCCGGTCCGGGACCGGCCGGGGGAGCAGCTGGAGCTGTGGGCCTGGTACGCGGCGTACGACCATGTGGTCCTCGCCCAGCTCTGGGGGGCGATGCCGGCGCTGCCCCGGGAGATCCCCCGGTTCACCAAGGACCTGCGCCAGCTCTGGGACGACCGGGGCCGGCCGACCCTGCCGGACGCGGACGCGGCCCGGCACGACGCCCTGGTCGACGCCCGGCACAACCTGGCCCGCTGGCGGGCGATGACGGCACGCTGAGCGGTCGTCGTACCTTTGTAGGTTTGACCGGTTCTGTCCCGGGCAACGGTTCGACCAGTCGAGCCGAGGGAGGCTGCCATGAGCAACGATCCGACCAGCATCGCCGAGGCCCGGACGCGGGTCACCGAGCTGGTCCGCGCCGCACGGATCTGCATGCTCACCACGATCGCACTGGACGGGCGCCAGGTGAGCAGGCCGATGGGGCTGCAGGAGGCCGAGTTCGACGGCGACCTGTGGTTCTTCGCCTACGCCGACTCCGCCAAGGTGCGTCAGATCCGGGTCAACCCGGAGGTCAACGTCGCCTTCTCGGACCAGAAGCACAACGCCTGGGTGTCGGTCTCGGGCACCGCCAACGAGGGTTTCGACGCCGAGCGCGCCCAGCGGCTGTGGAACCCGGTGCTCAAGGTCTGGTTCCCGGACGGGCTGGACACGCCCGGCCTGACCCTGATCAAGGTGCACGCCAGCTCCGCCGAGTACTGGGACTCGCCGAGCAGCACCGTGGTCAATCTGCTCGGGTTCGCGAAGGCCGCCGTCACCGGCCAGCCGCCGGAGGCCGGCGAGAACCGCGAGGTGACGTACTGACCCGCCGCCCCCGGGGCGCGCTGTCGTCGCGCAGGTAGGCCGACTACAGTTCGCAGTGACGGCCCGCCCCGGGCCGGCAATGGCGCCGATGGTCTGACCTGACACATACCTGGGGCATATCGGGCTTTACCTGATGCTCCAGGAGGATGAGCGGATCATGCGTATCGGCGTGCTCACCGGCGGCGGCGACTGCCCAGGTCTCAACGCGGTCATCCGGGCGGTGGTCCGCAAGGGCGTCGCCACCTACGGTCACGAGTTCGTGGGCTTCCGGGACGGTTGGAAGGGCCCGCTGGAGGGTCTGTCCCGTCCCCTGGGCATCGCGGACGTCCGCGGCATCCTGCCCCGTGGCGGCACCATCCTCGGTTCGTCCCGGACCAACCCGTTCAAGATCGAGAACGGCGTCGAGCGGATCAAGGACAACCTCGCCGAGCAGGGCGTGGACGCGCTGATCGCTATCGGCGGCGAGGACACCCTCGGCGTGGCCACCAAGCTCTACGAGCTGGGCGTGCACGTGGTCGGCGTGCCGAAGACGATCGACAACGACCTCGGCGCCACCGACTACACCTTCGGCTTCGACACCGCGGTCAACATCGCGATGGAGGCCATCGACCGGCTGCACACCACCGCGGAGAGCCACCACCGCACCCTGGTCGTCGAGGTGATGGGCCGGCACGCCGGCTGGATCGCCCTGCACGCCGGCCTGGCCGGCGGCGCCAACGTGATCCTGCTGCCCGAGCGTCAGTTCGACGTCGACCAGGTGGCCGGCTACGTCGAGAAGCGCTTCCAGCACCAGTACGCCCCGATCGTCGTGGTCGCCGAGGGCGCCCAGCCGCTGGACGGCCAGATGGTGCTCGCCAACCAGGAGCTGGACTCGTTCGGCCACGTCCGCCTCGGCGGCATCGGCCAGTGGCTCGCCGAGCAGCTGGAGGCCAAGACCGGCAAGGAGGCCCGCACCGTGGTGCTGGGCCACATCCAGCGCGGTGGCACCCCGACCGCCTTCGACCGGGTGCTCGCCACCCGCCTGGGCCTGCAGGCCATCGACGCGGTCAACGACGGCGACTGGGGCAAGATGGTCGCGATGCAAAGCACCGACATCGTCCGGGTGCCCCTCGCCGAGGCCACCCGCGAGCTCAAGACCGTGCCGCTGGAGCGGTACGCCGAGGCCGAGGTCTTCTTCGGCAGCTGATCGACGGTAGGACGGCGCGGCGGGCCACCGGTCCGCAGTTGGTCAACGGCACGGCGCGGCGGGCCGGTTGGTCCGCCGCGCCGTGCTCCGACGCGAGAGGGGTACGGCCGAGATGTCAGCCGAGGTGCACACGGTCGCGGTGATCGGCGCCGGCAAGATCGGCGAGCTGATGCTCTCCGGGCTGCTGCGCTCCGGATGGCCGGTGGAACGGCTGCTCGCTACCGCCCGCCGCCCGGCCCGCGCCGAGGAGCTGACCGCCCGCTACGGCGTACGGGTGGTCGACAACCTGGCCGCCGTCGACGAGGCGGCCGTGCTCGCGGTCTCGGTCAAGCCACAGGACGCCGCCGCGCTGCTCGACGAGATCGGGCCCAAGGTGCCCGCCGACAAGCTCGTCATCTCGCTCTGCGCCGGGCTGCCCACCAGCTTCTTCAACCGCCGGCTGCCCGAGGGCACCCCGGTCGTCCGGGTCATGACCAACACCCCGGCGCTTGTCGACCAGGCGATGACCGCCATCTCGGCGGGCGCGTACGCCACCGGGGAGCACCTCGCCCTGGCCGAGGAGATGTTCAAGCCCCTCGGTCAGACGATCCGGGTGCCCGAGTCACAGCAGGACGCGGTCACGGCGCTCTCCGGCTCCGGCCCGGCCTACTTCTACCTCCTGGTCGAAGCCATGATCGACGCCGGGATCCTGCTCGGGCTGCCCCGGCAGGTGGCGCACGAGCTGATCGTGCAGACCGCTATCGGCTCCGCCGTGATGCTGCGCGACTCCGGCGAGCACCCGGTCAAGCTGCGCGAGGCGGTCACGTCACCGGCCGGCACCACGATCTCCGCGATCCGCGAGCTGGAGAAGCACGGCGTACGCGCGGCGCTGCTCGCCGCGCTGGAGGCCGCCCGGGACCGCGCCCGCGAACTGGCCGCCCAGGCCGACTGACTCCACCGAGCGGCCCGCACCCGCCGACCGACACCGCCCGGGACGTCCTCGCCGCCGGCAGCGCCGAGTCGCCCGGCCTTCCCGTGACCTCCGCCGCGCCACTCGCGGGGCATGCGCGGCACGGCACGTGGCGCATACTGGCGGCGTGTTCACACTCGCTCAGGCCCGGCACCTGGTGGCCACCCTGCAGCCGCGTGTCGACGAGCTGATCCGGCTCCGCGCCGACCTCGCCGAGCTGCGTGTCGACCTGGCCGACCACGGCGTCAGCGCGCTCGGCGGACTGGCCGAGGTGAAGGGGCTGGAGGCCCGGCTGCACGCCGTCGTCGAGGAGCTGCACCAGCACGAGATCCAGGTCAAGGGCATCGCGCCGGTGCTGCTCGACTTCCCCGGCGAGCGGGCCGGCCGTGCGGTGCTCTGGTGCTGGCTGGAGGGCGACTCCGACGTGCGCTGGTACCACCGCGCCGAGTGCGGCTTCGCCGGCCGCCGCCCGGTCTGACGCCGGCCTGCCGCTCTGACGTCGGCCCCGCCCGGTCTGGCGTCGGCCTCGCCCGGTCTGGCGTCGGCCTCGCCCGGTCTGGCGTCGGCCTCGCCCGGTCTGGCGTCGGCCTCGCCCGGTCTGGCGTCGGCCTCGCCCGGTCTGGGT